>CAWGNM010000009.1:0-190630 GCA_963823935.1 uncultured Acidobacteriota bacterium | reverse complement strand
TGTGCAGAACAACTCGAATATCGCCTCCGGCGATCTTCGTCCTCGCGGCGGGTGCCGCAACCTTCGTTTCCAAGGGTGCGGATTTTGACTTTATCTCCATCTCTCCTCCGGCCGAGTGTATTCCCCCCGCCACCGCTTGCCGCTGGCACTCGCAATCAGTCGCACAGTCACTCTTGGCTGTGCGTCGGGCGGCAGAAGGGCGCGCGAATCGCGCCGCTTTTGACGCTTAACAAAGTCGCGTTATGCTTTATGTAATGGGCAGCACCTCATTCCACCGAGCAAAGCCGGCATGAGCCTTTTCGCCAAACTCGAGGCCGAAGCGGCCGCCGGCACGGCCCCGCTCGCCGAGCGCATGCGCCCGCGCACGCTCGAGGAGTTCGTCGGCCAGCAGGCGCTGCTCGGGCCCGGGCAAGCCGCTGCGCGTGGCCATCGAGCGCGACGACCTCGGCTCGATGATTCTCTGGGGACCGCCGGGCTGCGGCAAGACCACGCTGGCGCGGCTGATCGCGCGGCGCACGCATTCCGAATTCGTCGCCTTCAGCGCGGTGCTCAGCGGCATCCGCGAAATCAAGGACGTGATGGCCGCGGCCGAACGCGCGCGCCGCTCCGGACGCCGCACCATCGTCTTCGTCGACGAAGTGCATCGCTTCAACAAGGCGCAGCAGGACGCCTTTCTGCCCCACGTCGAGGCCGGCGACATCATCCTGATCGGCGCGACCACGGAGAATCCTTCCTTCGAGGTCATCGCGCCGCTGCTCTCGCGCACGCGCGTCTACGTGCTGCAGGCGCTCACCGAACCGAGAAATCGCCGGGCTTGCTGCGCCGCGCGCTGGCCGACAAGGAACGCGGCCTGGGCGCGGAAAAGCTCGACGTCGGCGACGAGCGTCGCTCGAACGCATCGCCATCTTCGCCAACGGCGACGCGCGCGCCGCCTACAACACGCTGGAAGCCCTGGTGCGCGCCGCCGCGCCCGGCAGCGGACGGCACGCCGCGCGCATCACCGAAGAACTGCTCTCCAGCGCGCTGCAGCGCAAATTCCTGCTCTACGACAAGTCCGGCGAAGAGCACTACAACCTGATCTCCGCGCTGCACAAATCGGTGCGCAACTCCGACGCCGACGCCGCGCTCTACTGGCTGGCGCGCATGCTGGAATCCGGCGAAGACCCGCTCTACATCGCGCGCCGCCTGGTGCGCATGGCCAGCGAGGACATCGGCCTCGCCGATCCCGCCGCGCTGGGCATCGCCGTCGCCGCCATGCAGGCCGCCGATTTCGTCGGCATGCCCGAAGGCAATCTGGCGCTGGCGCAAGCCGCCGTCTATCTTGGCGCTGGCGCCGAAATCCAACGCGCTCTACACCGGCTACGGCGCAGGTGCAGCAGCGATCTGCAGAAGACCGCCGCCGAGCCCGTGCCGCTGCACCTGCGCAACGCCGTCACCGGACTGATGAAGCACGAAGGCTACGGCAAGGGCTACCAGTACGCGCACGACGAGCCGGAAAAAGTCGCGGACATGGCCTGCCTGCCGCCAAGCCTCGCCGGCCGCGATATTATCAGCCCACCGACCAGGGACTCGAGCAGCGCCTGCGCCAGCGCATGGAAGAGATCCGCAGGATCAAATCCCGCAAAACGTCAGTCGAGCAGAACGAAAACGGCGAGCATCGCGACCACGACTAGCGCAACGACAAGCCCCAACAACAAGAGAGATTCTTCGCTGCGCTCAGAATGACAACCGCTCACCGCTGCAGGCGGCGGTGTTCTTTCAGGATGCAAGAGTCCATGATTACGAAGAGACCGGCATCGCGGGCGCGGCGGGCCGCCGCTTCGTCGGAGACTCCTTCCTGCATCCAGATGGCGCGAGCGCCCACGCGAATCGCGGCGTCCACAATCTCGCCGACAAACTCCGACCTGCGAAAGATGTCCACGATGTCAATCTTTTCCGGCACGTCCTCGAGCCGCGCGTAAGCTTTTTCCCCCAAGGCTTCGCGCTCGTTGGGGTTCACGGGAATGATGCGATAACCCGCCGACTGCATGTATTGCGAAACGCCGTAGCTGGGCCGAAATTTGCTGGAGGAAAGACCCACCACGGCGATGGTATGCGCGTCGCGCAGAACTTTTTTCAGTTCGTAGTCGGAGGGCACGGGCGAAGACGCGGCGGAAGGCATCGTCGAACGATTCGTCGAGCGGGGATTCATTGGGCCGGATGCCGCGGATTTTTTTCATGGCCGTTACGGCCGCCACGACCGTTACGAGCGTCGTGGCCATGATGACGGTCGCGGCCGCCATGGCCTTCGCGTCCATGCCCGCCCTGGTGGGGAGTCCCGCTAGGCCCGCGAGTCCCAGGACGATACTCCTTGCGGGCGCCGCCTTTCGGGTACCCCGCGCTCGCGCCGGTCTTCTTTTGCCACGCGCCTTTCGCGCTCGTTGTTTGTCCCGCGCCTCTGGCGCTCTTTCCTCGCCACGCGCCCGCGCCAGTCTTCGCTTGTCCCCCGCCTGCGGCACTCTTTCCTTGCCACGCACCCGCGCCGCTCTTGCTTTGCCACGCGGGCGCGCCACTCCTCTTTTTCCACGGGGGCGCGCCGCCCTTGCTTCGTCCCGCGTTCCCACCGCTTTTCGTTTGCCACGGAGGCGCAGCGCTCCGCGTTTGTCCCGCGCCTCTGGCGTTCATTCCTCGCCACGCGGGCGCGCCGCTCTTGTTTTGTCCCACGCTCCCGCCGGTCTTCTTTTGCCACGCGTTCCCGCCGACCTTTCTTTCACCCTCGCCTGCGGCGCTCGTTTCTTTGCCACGGGGCCGGGGCGCTCCGGCTTTGTCCCGCGCTCGCGCCGCTCTTGCCTTGCCACGCGGGCGCTCCGCTCTTGTTTTGCCACGGAGTCGCGGGGCTCCGGGTTGGTCCTGCGCCCGTCGCGTTCGTCGGTTGGCCCGCGCTCGCGCCGGCCCTGCTTTGCCACGCGGGCGCTCCACTCTTGTTTTGCCACGGGGTCGCGGCGCTACGGGTTTGTCCCGCGCTCGCGCCGGTATTGCTTTGCCACGCCGGTGCGCCGGCCTTCATTTCACCCGCGCGTGGGGCGATCTTTGCTTGCCCCGCGGCTGCGGCGCGTTTCGCTTGCCACGTTCTGCGTTTCGGTTGCCACGCGGGTTTCGCTTGGCCTGCGAACGCGAAGCCCTTCGTTTGCACCGCCGCAGGCGCATTGCCTGCCTGCTCCACCATGCGGCGCAACTGCGCCACCTCGTGCGGATCGAGGGCCCGGTAGTGCCCTTCGGCGAGATCGCCGAGTTCGACCGGTCCGAACTTTACGCGCTTCAATTTTTCCACGGGATGCTCGATGGCGAACAGGGCCTGCCGCAGCGAATCGCTGCGCGCGTCGGCGAGCTCCGCTTCATACCAGGGATTGGCGGAATGCGAAGCCGCCGCGCCGGGAGCGCGCAGCCGCCGCAAACGCGCCTGGGCCTTCTGGCCGACCTGCCGCATCTCGTCGTCGGTCAAGCGGCCAGCGACCTTCAGCCAATAGACCTTGGGCATGCGCGCCGAATTCTTGAGGATGCGATCGGCCAATGCGCCATCGCTGGTGAGCAGGATCAAGCCGGAAGCCGCGTAATCGAGACGGCCGACGGGAAAAACGCCGCCGGAAAGTCCGCGCAAGACGTGGCGCAGCGTGGCTCGCCCCTCGGGATCGGACATGGTGGCAACCACGTGGCTGGGTTTGTGCAGAAGATAGTAGCCCGGCTCGGCGGGCCGTTCGGCGACGCGCCCGGCCGCTTCCACGCGGTCGTGCTCGGGATCGGCCTTGGCGCCCAGTTCGGTGACCACCACGCCATTCACGCGCACCTGTCCGGCGCGGATCAGTTCTTCCGCGTGGCGGCGGGAGGCGATGCCCGCGCGGGCGATAATTTTTTGCAAGCGTTCGAGCATGAATCCCCTATCCAGCGATTTTGTTAAGCGGCAAAAGCGGCGTGCCCTTTTCAACCGCAGAGAAAAATCCCCAGGGCCACTCACGCTTTTTTTCCACGCGCACGGTGGCGCCGGGCGTGAGCGCGCCCTGGGCTACAAGCTAGTCCACGCCGCCCGGCGCGGCCTTTTTGGCACTGCGGTCAACAGGCTCGCCGAGCGTGTCCCAAGCGGAAGTCTCGGACTCTTGAGGCTGCTCAGGCGCCACGGCGTTCGCTGTTCCGGCCTCCTGCGTCTCTGCTTCACTTTGCGATTCCACGACAGCCGATTCTTGATCCGGCGCGGATTCGCTCGGCGATGCAGCAGCCGAATCCATTTCGGCCTGGCTCGGCCCGGCGCTGCGTCTTCCTGCAATGCGCCAGTCTCAAGAGCCTCGCCCTCGGCAGCGTCCACTTCTTCCTGCGATGCGGCGATGCCGTCGTCGGCGCCCAAAGCTTCGCGGGCCAGCGCCTCGAACTCCTTCAGGCTGGGCAGCTCGTCCACGTCGCTCAGGCCGAAGCGCATCAGAAAATCCTTGGAGGTGCGATACAGAATCGGCCGGCCGATCACCTGCTTGCGCCCTGCCGTGGTGACCAGACGCCTCTCCAGCAGCGTCTCGATCACGCCCGCGCAATTCACGCCGCGAATCTCCTGAATCTCCGGCTGGGTCACGGGCTGCTTGTAGGCGATCACGGCCAGCGTTTCGAGCGCCGGCATGGTGAGCCGCAGGGGCGGGCGCAGGCTCTTGATGAACCGGCGCACCAGATCGTGGTGCTGCGGCTTGGTGTACACGCGATAGCCGCCGGCCACGGCGCGAATCTCCACGCCGCGCTCGTCGGCGGCATAGCTGGCGACGAGTTCATCGAGCGCCGAGCGCACGATGTGCTTCTCTTCGCCCACGGCGGCGGCGAGCTGCTCGACGGTGGCCGGCTCGTCGGCGGCGTAGATGATGGCTTCGAGCGCGCTTTTTAGTTCAATGGGGTTCATGGACTTTAGTTATGCGCGAAAAACGGCTTGATCGCCAAGCCTTTTTGCGCCCGAAATCTCAAGGCGCGCCGCGCTGAAGGCCGCGGCGCTACGTTTAACCTTAACCTCCTCGACTCGACGATCTCACTGCGCGCCCCAGGTTCAGCATTGTCATCGGCGGTGCCTGGTTCGGCCGCCTCACCGGCGGCGGTGGCGTTCGACTCGCCGGACTCGGTGCCGCCGTCGATGCTGTGCGGCGTTCTGACGGTGGCGGAAAGTTCGCCGCCGGCAAAGACCACGTCGAACATTTTATGCTTACGGATGGCGATGGAGCCGAAAATCTCCGTCTGCGTAAGCACGATGGCCTGCAAGCGCACCAGCTCCAGCACGGCCAGCAGCGCGCAGATCATGGCCGAGCGCGAGGGGCAAGACTCGAAAAACGCGGCCAGCTCGACGCCCTCCTCGGTCGTGAGCAGCTGCGCGCGGAGCACCTCCATCATGCGCTCCACGGTCCAGGTATCGTGGCGCAGCTCGATCTTGGTGACTTGCTTGCGCCGCTCCAGCACCTGCTGGAAGACGCGCACCAGATCGACCAGCGAAACCGCCAGCTCGCCCTGAGTGCCTTCGTCGTCGTAGAGCGAAAGATCGGGCTTGGACCACACGTGCGCCTCGAGCTGCTGCTTCTGATGGAGCAATTGCGCGGCGCTCTTGAACTGCTCGTGCTCGACGAGGCGATGCACCAGGTCCGCGCGGGGATCGATCTGCTCCTCGGGACCCGCCAGCGGGTCCGGCCGGCAAAAGCATTTTCGATTTGATCAGGATCAGCGTGGCGGCCATGTAGATGAAGTCGGCGGAGACGTCGATATCCAGATCCTCGAGCTTGTGCAGATATTCGAGGTATTGGCCGGTGATTTTGGCGATGGGGATGTTGTGGATATCCATCTCCTGCTTGCGGATCAGGTCCAGCAGCAGGTCGAGCGGCCCGTCGTAGGCATCGATGTGAATTTTATATGGAGTCGCCAAGGTCACCTCCACGAGAAGACAAAGCAGATCCCTCGGTCGTCCGCCCCGGCGGACGATCTCGGGATGACACCGAGTGCTTGTCTCACTTTTTGCCAAGAATCTCAAGTGGTGCATTAGATTCGCAGGGGGTACCCCCCTATTTTTTCATCAAGGATATCAAAACACGGGACTTAAAACGCGCCACAATGCAAGAATATCAAACTAAATAAGTTAGCCCCCATTTTTCCTCGCTATAGCGCGCCGCAGTGCCCTTTCGCTTCGCGCTCACGCCTTCGGAGCCAGTGATGGGCAAATTCCTTCGTCGCCAATTGCATCGCCGCCGCTGCGCCTGAAAACATTCTTGGACGGCTACCGTTGCCCTTCGTTCTTCCCCTTTTTCTTTCTATTTTAACAGCAGGGTCAATGTCGACCGGGAACTGCTCAAGCAAAAAGCAGATCCCTCGGCCCCAACAGCGGGCCTCGGGATGACACCAATTCTGCCACCTCCCGGCCGGGGCGTCTTTTGCGGCGCCGGGGCCGATGTCGACGAGAGCACAGCCAGGAGTGGCTGTGCCACATTGTCCGACTAAAGCCGCGAGCCCACAAGGCAACGGCATCCGCTATCGCCCAGCGGGGCCAGAGGCTCGCCCGCCCGCCGGTGATTTCGTTGCGCTTCTCGGTCCAGTGGAAGACGGCTTCGCGGACGCGGTCCATGGTCTGCTGCGCGACCATGCGCGCGCGCGTCGAGCCGGTATCCAGATATTCCAGCACCTGCCGCGGGATCGCGCTCGAAATCCAGGCGGCGCTGGCGGACCGGCTCGATCCACTTGATCAAATTTTCGGCCATGGCCGCTTTGCACTCGATGCAGCCGATTCCGGCGGTGCGGCAGCCGTGCGCGGCCCAGGCCTGCGTTTCGGGCGGCGAGAATAATTTGTGCCAGTCGAAGACGGGACAAACGTCGGGATTGCCGGGATCGGTGCGGCGCTTGCGGGCCGGGTCGGTGACCATCACTTTGGTTTTCTTGCGAATGTCGTCGTCGGATTCGCTGAGCATGATGGCGTTGCCGTAGGACTTGGACATTTTGCGGCCGTCGAGGCCGGGGATGCGGGGCGTATGGGTGAGCAGGACCTCGGGCTCGCGCAGATACGCTCGATCACCGAAAGAATCTTACCGAACTTTGACTACGGCCTGCTCAGGAAATTGCGCAGATGTCCATCTCTAGCAGCCGCGGAACGAAAATACCCGATCAGCTCAGTCTGCATCGATCGGATGGCAACGGTGCATATTGAAATTCGGCGCTGAGATCGAGCACCGGAGTGCCTCGCGATCTCCAACACAGCGTGCTCGTTCTCGTTGCGAAAGATGCGTTCGACATCAATGTCGAGACCATAGAAGATATTGAACCGGCGGACGATTTCGCGGCCGAGCTCGACGTGGGCGGCCTGGTCCTCGCCGACGGGGACGACCAGTTCGCGTTTCCGGCTCGCCGTACATCACGATGTCCGCCGTCTGCAGAACCGGGTAGCCGAGAAAGCCGTAGGTGTGCAGGTCTTTGTTGGTGATGTTTTCGAGGGCTTCCTTATAGGTGGGCACGCGCTCGAGCCAGCCGAGCGGCGTGATCATGGAGAGCAGCAGATACAGCTCGGCGTGCTCGGGCACGGAGGACTGCACGAAGAACGTGCATTTCTCGGGATCGAGGCCGGCGGCCAGCCAATCGGTGGCGATTTCGATGGTGTTCTGGGCGACGAACGAGGTGTCGGCGTAATCGGTGGTGAGGGCGTGCCAATCGGCGATGAAGAAGAAGCATTCGTACTGCGGATCGTTTTGCAGGCGAATCCAGTTTTGCAGCGCGCCGAAGTAGTGGCCGATGTGCAGGCGTCCGGTGGGACGCATGCCGCTCAGGACGCGCTTGCGGTTTTCGGGGGCGTTCTCGGCGGGGGACACTCTAGAGGGCCTCACGGGAGGCGAGGTTGCGCGGCGAAGGAAACAGCAGATTCCTCGCCCGCCGAAGGCGGGCTCGGAATGACAGCATGGGCGCCGAGTGGCTGTCACATTGGCGCCGATTCATGCGTGGTCTCCGGTGCGAGATCGACCGGAGCCGAGAGGTCGCGCGCGATGATCATGCGCTGAATTTCGCTGGTGCCTTCGTAGATGGAGAGCACGCGGGCATCGCGATAGATGCGCTCGACGTCGCTTTCGCGGGAATAGCCCATGCTGCCGTGAATCTGCACGGCCTTGTAGGCCACGCGATTCACCATCTCGCCGGCATAGAGCTTGGCGCGCGAGGCGTAAGCGCCGAGACGGCCGCGTGAAGCGCCGGGCGCGGCGTCTCACGCGTCGTGCGCGACATCTTGTCGCGCAGCCAGGCGGCCTGCCACACCAGCGCGCGCGCCGCTTCGATCTCCGTTTGCATATCCGCAAGCATCAACTGAATGGCCTGAAATTCGCCGATCGTTTTGCCGAAGGCGCGCCGCTGCTTCGCGTAACGCACCGCCGCTTCGAGCGCGCCCTGCGCGATGCCCACGGCCTGCGCGGCGATGCCCACGCGTCCGCCGTCCAGCGCTTCGAGCGCGATCTTCAGCCCCTGCCCTTCCTCGCCCGAGGCGATTTTCCGCCGGCACCTGGCAATCGGCGAAAACGATTTCCGCCGAGCGCGAAGAGCGCAGGCCCATTTTATCCTCGTAACGGCTCACGCGAAAGCCGGAGAAGCCGGGTTCGACGAGAAAAGCGGTGATTCTTTGCCGGCGCGCGCCGGCCGGCGGAGTCGCGGTCTTCGGCAAAAACGAGATAGACGCCGCTCTGCGCCGCCGTTGGTGACCCAGCTCTTCGTGCCGTTGAGCCGATAGGTCTTGCCGTCGCGCTGCGCTCGGCGCGGGTTTCGAGCGCGGCGGCATCCGAGCCGGCCTGCGGCTCGGTGAGGCAGAACGCGCCGAGAATTTCGCCGCGCGCGAGGCGCGGCAGATATTTGCGCCGCTGCTCGTCGTTGCCATGCCGCCAGAGCGGCCAGGCGACGACGGAGTTGGTGACGCTGAGCGCCACGGCCATGGAGGCGTCCACGCGCGCCACTTCTTCCAGCATCAGCACGTAGGAGAGCGTGTCCAGGCCCGCGCCGCCCCACTCTTCGGGAATCAGCATGCCGCAGCAGCCCAGTTCGCCCAGGCGGCGCATCTCCGCCGCCGGCGAATTTTTCCTCGCGGTCGTGCTGGCGGACGTTCGGGCGCACTTCGGATTCCATGAAGCGGCGCACGGTGTCTCGAATCAGGCGCTGGTCGTCGGTGAAGGAAAAATCCATGAGGCGGCAGGAATGCGTAGTCACGGGTCCGGCATGCGACGCAGCATGCTAGCACGCCGCGGACATCATTATCCTGCGCGAACTTGCGCGAGGAGTCGGCGCGACTGCGGACAGCCAGCAAGCTGCGCGCTACATCTTCAGCAGTTCGCGGAGGCGCTTGGTTTGCGCGCGGCTGACGGGAATTTCCGACTGGCGCTTATCGGCCATCTTCAGCATGTAGCTCGATTTGAACCAGGGCAGCACTTCCTTGATGTGGTCGATGTTCACCAGATGGGAGCGATGCGGGCGCCAGAAGCGCTCGGAATCGAGCGTGTCCGCCAGTTCCTCGATGGTGCGGTAGTTCGAGGTGCCCTCGAACTCGCGCGTGGAGATGGTGATGGTGCCGTCCTCGATCGAGGCGCAGACCATCTCCGCCGCGTCCACCAGCAGCAGCCGGCCCTGCGACTTCACCAGCAGCTTCACCGGCTGGCCGTTGCGCGTGCCCAACTGCTGCACCAGCGTCTCCAGGCGCTCCGCCGGGGAGTCCGCTCCCAGGACGCGCTTGGCCCGCTGCACCGCGCGCGCCAGTCGCTGCTTATCGAACGGCTTCAGGATGTAGTCGACCGCGTTCACCTCGAAGGCCTGCACCGCGTAATGACTCGTAGGCCGTGGCGAAGACGATGTGCGGCAGGCTGCACCTTGCGGTCCATCAACTTCTGAATCACGCCGAAGCCGTCCAGGCCGGGCATCTGCACGTCGAGAAAAACCAGATCGGGATTGTGCTCCTTGATCAGCGCGACGGCCTCCAGGCCGTTCTTGCCCTGGCCGACCACGTTCACCTCCGGAAAGCTCTTCAGCAGAAACGCCAACTCGTCCCGCGCCGGCTTTTCGTCGTCCACAATCAGCGTGTTGATCTGCATTCGCGATTCGCTCCGCGTTCTGGTACCCGCACGAGTATACGGCGCGGTTCGGTGCGGGGCCAACTCCCGGGATTTATTTTAGACTGCGCCGGGAGCACAGCCAGGAGCTGCCACTGCGCTGACTCGCTACGCGCGCGATTCGCCGCAAAAATGGCGGAAGGCGCCGTTTTGGTGACGGATAAAAACGGTTGCACACATTCTGTTACGTTCCAGGCGCGAACGGTCAAAAATGCGGGGGTTGCATAGAAAATTCATAGGAAGCGGGCTTCCCTTCCCGAAACGGCCTCCCGCGATTCCCCCTAAGTCGCTCAGCGGCAAAGAGATCGCGACTGCACAATTTGGGTGCAGTTGCGGACTTCCTTTTGCGTGATCGATTTACCAGCTAGCAATAGCCGGGAGGCTCATTGGATCGTCCGTTCCAAGGTATCGGCTGGTTGCCCCAGCTCCGCAACGTCTGGTTGAGCGATGAGCCGGGCGAAAATGGGGACGCGGGCAGAGCCAATGCCGGCCGCGGCGATGCCGGCGATACTGGCGATCTTGGGGGCGATCTCGGGGCCGGCCCCGTCCGGACGGCGCGCCGGGAGCCGCGTTCCGAGATGGCACTCAGCTTCGCGGTGTGCGGCCTGGCCTCGAGCGGACGATTTTTCGTGGAGTTTTCTTCCACCGTCAACGTGAGCCATTCGGGCTGCTGCCTGTGGCTGCACACCTGTCCGCTGGCCGATTCGGCGCTGGCGCTGCGCGAGGCGCCGGGCGGCGCTTCCCTTCCCAAAGGAGCTTCGCAGGTTCTGTTTCAGGTGGCGTGGCTGCGTCCTCAAGCAGGCGGCTGGCTGGTGGGAGCTTTCGCGCTGGGGCAAGCCGATCTTCTGGTTGCCGACGAAGCTTCCGGCAAAGCTGCCCGGCCAAGTCGTCTGGCATTTCCTTCCCGCAAACCATAGTATTGTGCTGCCGCGACAAAGGCGCGGCGCACACATGCCCAGTCGTTCCTCGATCCAACGCACTTCCTCCAAAGGCGCTCAGTCCAGGCGCGCACTCCATACAGCCGCCGATAAGCCAAAAGTCCTCGCTACCAAAATAATTTACAAAGGCAAAGTCTTCAGCGTGCGCGAGGATCGCGTGATCGAGCCGGGCGGCGTTGAGGTGACGCGGGACATCGTGGAGCATCGCGGCTCGGTGGTGGTCCTTCCGGTTTTTCCCGACGGCGATATTCTGCTGATCCGCCAATACCGGCACGCGGTGGGCGATTTTCTTTGGGAGCTGGTGGCGGGGCGCGTGGAAGAGGGCGAATCGCGGCCGGCATCGGCGCGGCGCGAACTGCTGGAGGAGACCGGCTACACGGCGAGGAGCGTGAAAGAGATCCTGGAGATCGTCCCTTCCCCGGGATTCTGCACCGAGCGCATGTGGATCTTCGCGGCCACCGGCCTGCGCGAAGGCGCGGCGCAGCCGGAAGAGGACGAGAGAATCACCGCCCGAAAATTTCCGCTGGCCGCGGTCGAGAAAATGATCCGGCGCGGAAGTTTGCACGACGGCAAATCCGTATCCGCGATTCTTTTCTACTCCCGATTCTTACACTCGAAATAAGCGCAGAAAAACCTCAGGTCTCGCCCGCGACTTTCTTATTACCTGCGCTGACGCGCGAGGCGCGGGCGCGACCCGAGCTACAAATTCCGCGCGGCGAGAAAATCGGAGCGCGGCGGATTTGTTTTCAGAAAAATGTTTTTGGCGCGATAGTTGCTTGCAAACTCGTTCGTGTGTGTTCTACGATGCAGCAATAAAATGCAGTGAGGAGGTGACTGACTGAAAACACAATCCGCGAAGATGAGCGTGCAAGAGTTCATCAAGCACCACTATCCGGCACTTCAACGCCGCCGTCCTCGTCGATGCCTCCGAAGCCTATCGCCGCCACTTGGAGCAGGGCGGAAAAATGCTGCTGGCCATGGCCGGCGCGATGAGCACAGCGGAACTGGGATTGTCCCTGGCCGAGATGATCCGGCAGGATAAAGTTCACGCCATCTGCACCACGGGCGCGAATCTGGAAGAAGATATTTTTAATCTCGTCGCCCACAATCATTACCGCCGCGTCCCCAACTACCGCAATCTGACCGATGACGAAGAGCTGGCCCTGCGCGAGAAGCGGCCTGAACCGCGTGACCGACACCTGCATTCCCGAGGAAGAGGCCATGCGCCGCATCGAGCGCCAGGTGCTGAAGTACTGGCAGGAGGCGGACCGCGAAGGGCAAGCGCTACTTCCCGTACGAATTCATGTACCAGCTGATCCGCAATTGCAACATCCGGGAGTTTTACGAGATCGATCCGAAGGACTCCTGGGTGTACGCCGCTTGCCAGAAGAATCTGCCGATCTTCACGCCGGGCTGGGAAGATTCCACGCTGGGCAATATTTTCGTGGCCAATTGCGTGCGCGGCGACGTCTCCAGCATTCAAGTGGTGAAGTCCGGCCTCGAGCAGATGGCCGCGCTGATCGATTGGTACCGCAAGACGAGCAAGGACGCATCCATCGGATTTTTCCAGATCGGCGGCGGCATCGCCGGCGATTTTCCCATCTGCGTGGTGCCGCTGATCATTCAGGATCTGCGCGAGCAGTGCCGGCTGTGGGGCTACTTCTGCCAGATCTCCGACAGCACCACGTCCTACGGCTCCTACAGCGGCGCCGTGCCCAACGAAAAAATCACCTGGGGCAAACTGGACCGCAACACGCCGCGATTCGTGATCGAATCGGACGCGTCGATCGTCGCGCCCCTCATGTTCGCCTACGTTCTCGGAGACTAGGGCTGGGCGATAGGCTGGGCGAATAGCAGCTCGGCGAATAACAAGCCTATGGAAAATCGAGAGGTCGCGCGCATCCTGCGCGAGACCGCGCAACTGCTGGAGATCGACGGCGCGCTGATCGGGCGCTATCGCAGCTACGAAAAGGCCGCCGAACTGATCGCCAGCCTGGCCGAATCGATCGAGAGTCATCGCCCGCGATCCCGATAAGCTCGGAGAGCTGCCCGGCATCGGCGAGCGCCTAGCCGAGCACATCCGCGAAATTCTCTCCACCGGCGATTACGCGCTGCGCAAGAAGCTGCTCAAGAAATATCCGCTGACGATTCTCGAAGTGCTCAACCTGCAATCGCTGGGTCCCAAGAAGGCGCTGATTCTCTGGCGCGAGTTCAAATGCTGCACGGTCGAGCAGGTGGAGCAACTGGCGCGCGAGGGCAAGCTGCGCGACCTGGCCGGCTTCGGCGAGAAGACGGAACAAAACATCCTCAAGGCGGTGGAGGTCTTCAAGAAGACGGCGGGCCGCTTCCTGATCACCACCGCCGAGCACGAAGTGGCCAAGCTTGTCGAATACATCAGCCGTTACGGCAAGGCGATTCTCTCGGTGACGCCGGCGGGCTCGCTGCGGCGCTGGAAAGAGACCATCGGCGATCTGGACCTGCTGCTGACCTACGAGCCGGGAACCACCGCCGAGGAGCTCGAAGCGCTCAAGGAGCACATCCTCGGCTACGGCGAACTCGAGCAGGTGCTGGCGCGCGGCGAAAATAAAGTGAGCTTTCGCGTGGCCAAGGGCATGCAGGTGGATGTGCGCCTGCTGCTGCCGGAAAACTATGGCGCCGCGCTGCATCTACTTTACGGGCTCGAAGGAGCACAACGTCTCGCTGCGCGGCCGGGCCCTGAAGATGGGCTACACGCTCAACGAATACGCCCTGGCGACGCTGAAAAGCGAACGGCGCGTGGCCGGCGCGAGCGAAGAAGAGGTGTACGCCAAGCTGAAGCTGGACTTCATTCCGCCGGAGCTGCGCGAAAATTGCGGCGAAATCGAGGCCGCCGCCGAGCATCGCCTGCCCAAGCTCATCGAGCTAACGGACCTGCGCGGCGATTTGCAGATGCACACCACCGCGAGCGATGGCCGCACGTCCATCGAAGAGATGGCGCAAGCGGCGCGCAAGAAGGGCTACGAGTACATCGCCATCACCGATCACAGCAAAGCCGTCACCGTGGCCAACGGCATGGACGAAGCGCGCACGCTCGAGCACATGCGCGCCATCCGCGCCGCCAGCGCCAAGAGCAAGGGCATTCGCATTCTCGCCGGGATCGAAGTCGATATTCTCAAAGACGGAAAGCTCGATCTGGCCGACGAAGTGCTGGCCGAACTCGACGTGGTGGTCGCGTCGGTGCACTCCTTCATGAGCCTGGAGCGCGAAGCCATCACCGAGCGCATGCTGGCGGCCATGGAGAATCCCTACGTGCAGATCATCGGGCATCCCACGGGGCGGCTGCTGCTTCGGCGCGACGCCATGGCTTACGACATGGAGCAGATCCTGGACTCGGCGCGGCGCAACGGGATCGTCATGGAGTGCAATGCGGCGCCGGACCGGCTGGATTTGAAGGACACCTACCTGCGCATGGCCAAGGATCGCGGCGTGCGCGTGGTGATCTCCACCGACGCGCACTCCATCTCGCAACCTCGACCTCATGCGCTACGGCGTGCAGATGGCGCGGCGCGGCTGGATCGAGAAGAAAGACGTGCTGAACGCGCTGCCGCTCGAGAAGATGCTGGCCGCGCTGCGTCCCAAGCCGGGCGCGGCTTCGGCGAAGCGCGCCGCGGCGGCCCCGCGGTAACCACCCCAATGCACGCAACGACGGCGCTGCGAATCATGCGAAAGGCAGATCCCTCACCCCCGTCCAAAAGTGCGGCCGGGTTCGGGCTGACAGCCGGCCGTGCGCGTCGCCCCGAAAGATGCGGCATCCATCGTGCACGGCATCCCACGCGCAACTTCTTTTATGGCGCGGATGGTCGTGCTCAAAAGGCGCGTGGGCACCCACCAAGGCCCCAGGGCCGCCACAAAGCGGCGCGCCCTCGGCTACAAGCTGTGCCACTGAAACCGTAAAGATCAGATTTGAAGCGGGGCGGAAAGAGTGGTAGCGTTCGCCACGCTGAACGTTGGACCTGTATGGCTTCTGCATGGCTGACGGCACGACGGCCTGCACGGCCGGTGTGCATGGCCGGCGTGAATGGCCAGGAGACACCGCAATTTAGGAGGAGCATATGAAATCCACTGGGAAGCGCGCGGCGAAAACAAAAGCAGGGCTGCTTCTTTTGTTGAGCCTTATGACGGCGGGGCTGGCCGCTCAGGAAAAGCCCAAGATGAGCATGATCAAGCTGGCCGACGATGTTTACACCATGCAGGAAGCCAACGGAGGGAGCAACTCCACCTTCGTCATCACCTCGGACGCCGTGGTGGTTTTCGACCACTACATGACCGAATCCGACCAGACGCTGGCGGCGATTCGGAAGCTCACGGACAAAAAGGTGAAGTATCTATTTTCTTCCCATTCGGCCATCGATCACTCGAGCGGCGCGTGGTGGTTTCGCGAAGATCATCCCGTTTACATCGCCAGCAAGAACCAATTGCGGGACATGC
Source organism: uncultured Acidobacteriota bacterium (assembly GCA_963823935.1). Taxonomy (GTDB): domain Bacteria; phylum Acidobacteriota; class Terriglobia; order Acidiferrales; family UBA7541; genus Palsa-189. Next base: position 175,125 of record CAWGNM010000009.1, on the reverse strand, counting down.
TCGGCGAGCGGGGCGAGATTTACCGGAAAGTGGAAGAGTCCAACGATCCGCGCGACGCCGTGTATCACGGAAAGGATTTGATCCTGCCCGACGTGGTGTTTGAAAAGAGCCTCACGCTGCGCGAGGGAGGCATCACCTTCGAAGCGACGATGGAAGGGGCCGCGCACAGCACCGGAGACGTTACGCTCTACATTCCGCAGAAGCGCGTCTTCCTGATGGGCGACCTCTTCAACAGCGACATGCACGCGGGAGGCGGATCGCTGGTTCCGGGGGACGGATCCGATCCCGATAATTGGATCAAGGTGCTGGGCAACATCATGGACCGGCGGCTTCCGGTGGATACCTACGTGCCCGGCCATGGCACGGTGCATCCGGGGCGCGGCGTGAAGGACCTGGAGGAAGCGCAACGCTATTTCATCGTCATGCGAGACGCCGTGGCCACCATGATGGCGCAGGGAAAGAGCCTCGACCAGATCATCAATGGATTCCAGGTGCCCGCGGAGTTCGCGAACTACACGCATCCCGAGCGGCTGAAGACGACTCTGCCGCTGTATTACTGGGAGTTGATGGGCGTTTCCAGATAGACAGCGCCCGTCGCATCGGATCGGGCGCGATGGCGTTGAAGCACGCCGCGTCTGGCTCGCGCAACTGAAAAGGGTCAAGAGACTCGTCCCGCTGCATCTCGAACAGGAGTTTGTCACTTCTCACAATTAGCTACCCATGAGTGCAGCTTGCGCTCGACTTCACTGTAGTGAGAATACTCACAAGACTTCTCGTCGATGCGCTTAACAAACTCGGCGGGCGCTCCATCTATTGGGCACACGTTTGCCGAGCGCGCTCTGCCACACCCCGCCACGATCAACAACAGGAGGAGGACTGCACGGCGGCCCGATGTCACCAAGATGCGCAAGGGACTATCTGATTATCTCGTGCATTGCTCGGCGACGATCAAGCCATTTACTGGCGTTGCCCCATCGGCAATCACTACAAAATGGGTCGATACGGATCGCGATCCGCCGTTTCAGCGCGCGCTGCCCGCCTCAGGGGCTAGCTTCTGAGCAGGAAGCCGCTCGGGGCTGGCCTCTCCGAATAGCGTCGCGTAGATAACCCCTCCTAAAGCGCCGCCGATCAATGGCGCGACCCAGAACAGCCAAAGCTGATGGATCGCCCAGCCTCCGACGAAGAGAGCCGGTCCTGTACTGCGGGCCGGATTCACCGAAAGATTGGTCACCGGGATGCCAATCAAGTGGATGAGTGTGAGCCCCAGGCCGATGGCCACTGCCGCAAAGCCTTGGGGAGCGCGGCGATCGGTGGCGCCCATGATGATAAACAAAAAGAACATGGTGAGAACGATTTCCGCGACCAGGCAGGCGAGGAGCGAATAATTTCCGGGTGAATGCTCCGCGTAACCGTTGGAAGCAAAGCCCCCAGCCAGGGAAAATCCTTCTTTCCCGGACGCGATGATGTAGAGGACTCCGGCCGCGGCCACTGCCCCGCACACCTGCGCGACCCAATAAGCAAGCAGCTCCGAAGCGGGGAATCGTTTGCCGACAACCAAGCCGAGCGAAACGGCGGGATTGAGGTGGCAGCCGGAAATGTGGCCGATGGCATAGACCATGGTCAGCACAGTAAGACCAAACGCGAACGCCACCCCCAAGAAACCGATTCCGAGGCCGGGAAACGCAGCATCAAGCACTGCGGCTCCGCATCCGCCGAAAACCAACCAAAATGTACCGAAGAATTCAGCTGTTGCGCGCTTACCGAGGGCCATCTTTGCCTCCTCTTGTGTGCTTCATATTCGTAGTGGATGGTGAGTTGCTTCTCCGCGGGCCCAGAGCGGCGGGATAGTACCACGTTCGCCGCGAACACTACATCAACGGGCGGCCGCGGCTCTGTCCCTTCATCCGCACAGCCCAGAGTGGCTGCGCCACTGGCTGCCGTTCCGGCATTTCGTCCTGGATGCGCAAAATAAAAATTGCCTCAAAATTTGCAATTCGCGCGCGCTTTGCGGATGATATTGAACTTTGCTTGCAGGCCGCGCTTAGGGAGCGGCGGCGCGAGGCTTATCGCTGTACCCGCACAGCCAAGAGTGGCTGTGCCACTTGTTCTGCACAGCTCTGGTGGCTGTGCCACGGAGCGAAAAGCCTCAGGTCTCCCGCAAAAATCGCGGGCGACCTGAGCTACAAGCTCGCGGCTTGCAGCTGTACCTGCACAGCCAAGAGTGGCTGTGCCACCATTGCTGTACACGCACAGCCAGAATGGCTGTGCCAGCAAAGGCAGCTCACTTCAGACTTAGGGGGAAAACGAATTCATGCGCCGGCCCACAAATATTGCAGCGCCACAAGGAAAACTGGGGGTGCTCACCTGTGGCATGGGCGCGGTGGCCACCACGTTCATGGCCGGCGTGGACCTCATTCGCAATAAGGGCGCGCAGCCCGTGGGTTCGGTGACGCAGATGGGCGCCATTCGCCTGGGCAAACGCACCGAGGGGCGTTCGCCGCTGATCAAGGATTTCGTTCCGCTGGCGTCGCTGGACGACCTGGCATTCGGCGGCTGGGACGTTTTCCCCGATTCGGCCTACGAAGCCGCCGCCAACGCGGCCGTGCTTTCGCCGGAAGACCTGACGCAAGCCAAAAAATTCCTGAGCGGGATCAAGCCCATGAAGGCGGCGTTCGACCGCGACTACGTGAAGCGGCTGGACGGCCCGCACGTAAAGAAGACGAAAAACAAATACGACCTGGCGCTGGAGATCAAGGACGACATCGAGCGCTTTCGCAAGAAGTCCAAGGTCTCGCGCCTGGTGGTGATCTGGTGCGGCTCGACGGAAATTTTCCTCACCCCGCACGAAGTGCATTCCACGCCGGCGAAGTTCGAAGCGGCCATGAAGAAAAATCATCCGGCCATCGCGCCGTCGATGCTGTACGCCTGGGCGGCCATCACTTCGGGCGTGCCCTTCGCCAACGGCGCGCCCAACCTCACCGTGGATATTCCCGCCATGCAGGAGCTGGCGCGCGAGCACGGCGTGCCCATCTGCGGCAAGGACTTCAAGACCGGCCAGACGCTGCTGAAAACCATCCTGGCGCCGGGCTTCAAGGCCCGCATGCTCGGGCTGAACGGCTGGTTTTCCACCAATATTCTGGGCAATCGCGACGGCGAAGTGCTGGACGATCCGGAATCGTTCAAGACCAAGGAAGAGTCCAAGCTGGGAGTCCTGGAATATATTCTCCAGCCCAAGCTTTATCCCAAGCTCTACGGCAATATCTGCCACAAAGTGCGCATCAACTACTACCCGCCGCGCGGCGACAATAAAGAAGGCTGGGACAATATCGACATCTTCGGCTGGCTGAACTACCCCATGCAGATCAAGGTGGATTTTCTCTGCCGCGATTCGATCCTGGCCGCGCCCATCGTGCTCGACCTCGTGCTCTTCCTGGATCTGGCCAAGCGCGCGGGCATGCGCGGCATTCAGGAGTGGCTGAGCTTCTTTTTCAAGTCGCCCATGTGCGCGCCGCAACTCTATCCCGAGCACGACCTTTTCATTCAGCTGATGAAGCTGAAGAATACGCTGCGCTGGATGATGGGCGAAGAGTTGATCACCCACCTGGGCTCGGAATACTACGACTAAGGCGTTCGCCGCCTGATTGCCGCCGGCAAAGTCAACTTGCCGACTGCTTGCGAGTGACGGCATACTCTGACGGTCATGCGTCCGCCCTCCCGGCCCACTTCCCTGCCAACACGTCAGTTCTTACCTAAGCTCGCCGGCACCTGGAACGCGAATCGCGCATGAACATACTCGACGTCGTTGTCGGCAAGCCCATCAAGACCAGCGACGAACGCGCCGAGCAGATCGGCGCCGCGCAGGGCATCCCCATCTTTGGCCTCGACGCGCTCAGCTCCGCCGCATACGGCCCGGAAGCGGCGCTCAGCCTTCTGATTCCTCTCGGCCTCATGGGCGTTCGGTACCTGATTCCGATCAGCGCCGCCATCATCACGCTGCTGGTCATCGTGTACTTCTCCTATCGCCAGACGATCGCCGCTTATCCCTCCGGCGGCGGCTCCTACACCGTGGCGCGCTTCAACCTGGGCGCGTCGGCGAGCCTGCTGGCCGCGGCGGCGCTGCTGGCCGACTACATCCTGACGGCGGCGGTGGGCATATCGGCGGGAGTGGGCGCGCTGGTGTCGGCCGTTCCGTCATTGCTGCCGCACACGGCGTCTCTGTGCGTGGGCATCCTGATCGTGATCACCATCGTGAATCTGCGCGGGGTGCGCGACGCGGGCCTGGTCTTCGCGGTACCCACCTATCTTTTTGTGGGAACGCTGCTGATTACCCTGGTCGCAGGCGTTTTCCGCGTGCTCCTCAGCGGCGGGCATCCCACGCCGGCAACTTCCCTTCCGGCTCCGCCTCCCGCAGTCGCGGCCGTGAGCGCCTGGCTGCTGATGAGAGCTTTCGCCAGCGGCTGCACGGCATTGACCGGCGTGGAAGCCGTGAGCAACGGAGTGAAGGCTTTCCGCGAGCCCGCGGTAAAAAACGCGCAGAAAACCCTCACGGTGATTATTGTTCTGCTGGCGGCGATGCTGGCGGGGATTTCGTATCTGGTGAAGGCTTACGGGATCACGGCCACCGATCCGGGCCAGCCCGGCTACCAGAGCTTGCTCTCCATGCTGGTGGCCGCCGTTTTCGGCAAAGGCGCTTTCTACTACCTGACCGTCGCGTCCATCCTCTTCGTGCTTTCGCTCTCCGCCAACACGGCGTTCGCCGATTTTCCGCGCCTGTGCCGGGCCATCGCGCAAAACAACTATCTGCCGCACGCCTTCGGGTACCGCGGGCGGCGGCTGGTCTATAGCTACGGCATCGTGGTGCTGGCGGTGCTATCCGGGAGCCTGCTGATTCTTTTTGGAGGCGTCACCGACCGGCTGATTCCGCTGTTTGCCGTCGGCGCTTTTCTGGCCTTCACGCTTTCACAATCCGGAATGGTGGCGCACTGGTTCAAGAATCGGGGGCCGCATTGGGTGAAGAGCGCGATGGTCAACGGGTTGGGCGCGCTGGTCACCGGCATTACCGTAATCGTCGTGCTGGTGGCGAAGTTCGCCGAAGGCGCCTGGATTACGCTGCTTTTTATTCCGCTGACGATTTTTTTCTTCGTAATGGTGCGCCGCCACTACCATTTCGTAAGGGTCCTCACCACGTGCAAAGTTCCGGTGCAGGCGGCAGCGCCCTGCGGAGATCCTATCGTGGTGATCCCCATCGACCGCTGGAGCAATGTCACCCGGCAAGGAGTGGAATTTGCCGCGCGGCTCTCGCCGGAAGTGATCGCGTTGCACGTGGAGCCCGGCGAGCACTCCGAATTGCTGCAGGAGGATTGGGAACGCTACGTGGAGGCACCCTTCCGCGCAGCGGGCAAGCAGCCGCCCACGCTGCAAGTGCTGCCTTCGCCGTACCGCTTCATCATCATTCCCATCGTGCAGTTCGTGCTCGATCTCTCGCGAGAGCATCCCGACCGCAGCATCATCGTGGTGATACCGGAGCTGGTGGAGGACCGCTGGTATGAATACTTCCTCCACAATCAGCGCGGGCGGCTTCTGGAATGGGTGCTGCTCGCGCGCGGCAATAACCGCGTCTTCACAGTGAGCGCGCCCTGGTACGCCGGTGCTGCGCCGGGTGACGTCGCCCCGTGAACACTAGACACAAAGAGAATCGTCGGCGTTAAGCAAAGATATGGCGCGGTTGAAGGACTGCTGGTGGCGCCGCGCATCGAAAAGCTCGATTCGTCCGATTGAAACTTTTCGTTTTACACCGGCCGCGGGCGCCGGTATTTTGGCGCGGGAATCCGATGTAGGGGATTTTTCCAACGCGTAGCCGTCTCCAGGGACATTAGGAAGTCATAAGGAACGCAGTGGAAAGGAGGCCCAGTGCCGCGCTCGACGGCCGCCATGCTTTCCTTGACGCCGCCCGCTTTCGTGCGTTATTGTCGCCGGTCCTTGGCAGAGGTGTGACCCAGGGCGCGCCGATTTTCTCTGTTAGCCAATCTTCATTTTAAGGAGCGAGGATGGATCCAAAAGGTGTTCTAGAATTTGCCAGTAAGCACAACGCCAAAATTCTCGATCTGCGATTCACCGACCTTCCGGGCCTTTGGCAGCACGTGAGTTATCCCATCGGCGAACTGGAAGAGAGCTCCTTCAAGGAAGGATTCGGCTTCGACGGCAGTTCCATCCGCGGATGGCAATCGATCAACGAATCGGACATGCTGCTGCTGCCCGATCCCAACACCGCCTTCATGGATCCTTTCCGCGACACGCCCACGCTGGTGCTGATCTGCAACATTGGCGACCCCATCACGCACAAGCCCTACCCGCGCGATCCCCGGCAGATCGCCATCCGCGCCGAGGCGCACCTGAAAGAGACCGGCATCGCCGACCAGGCTTTCTTCGGGGCCGAGGCGGAGTTTTTCATCTTCGACAGCATTCGCTTCGATACCGCGCCGCAGCACAGCTTCTTCTATATCGATTCCGACGAAGGGCGCTGGAACAGCGGCCGCGCCGAGCACAACCTGGGCTATCGCCCGCGCTTCAAGGAAGGCTACTTCCCCGCCCCGCCCATCGATCATTTCCAAGACTTACGCACGGAGATGGTGATGCGCATGATGGAGATCGGCCTGGACATCGAGTGCCATCACCATGAAGTGGCCACCGCCGGGCAGTGCGAAATCGACCAGCGCTTCAGCACGCTGCTGAAATCCGCCGACAACATGATGAAGTACAAGTTCGCGATCAAGAGCGTGGCCCAGCAGTACGGCAAGACGGTGACGTTCATGCCCAAGCCGATCTTTGGCGACAACGGCTCCGGCATGCACACCCACCAATCGCTCTGGACCAAGAACAAGCCGCTCTTTGCCGGCGACAAATACGCCGGCCTTTCGCAGCTGGCGCTGTGGTACGCCGGCGGCCTGCTCAAGCATGGCCGCAGCATCTCGGCCTTCTCCGCGCCCACGACGAACTCCTACAAGCGCCTGGTGCCCGGCTACGAAGCTCCGGTGAACCTGGCCTACTCCAGCCGCAATCGTTCGGCTGCGGTGCGCATCCCGATGTATTCGGACAGCCCGAAAGCGAAGCGGCTGGAGTTCCGGCCGCCCGATCCTTCGTGCAACGTCTATCTCACGTTCGCGGCCATGCTCATGGCCGGCCTCGACGGCATCGAGAACAAGATCGATCCCGGCAAGCCGCTGGACGTGGACATCTTCGAACTGGAAGCGGAAGAAGCCAAGAAGGTGCCGACCATGCCCGGTTCGCTCGACGAAGCCCTCAAGGCTCTCGCGGACGACCACAAATACCTCACCAAGGGCGGCGTCTTCACCGAAGAGCTCATCAACCTGTGGATCGAATACAAAACCAAAAACGAAGCGGACCCAGTGCGCATGCGTCCGCACCCTTACGAATTCCACCTGTACTACGATATTTAGCCGCTGCTGTCATTCTGAGCGCAGCGAAGAATCTCTCCTGCAAAGGCCGGGGCCGCATGGTTCCGGCCCTTTGTAGAAAGGCCCACTGGATTCAAACTCCAGTGGGCCTTTGAGGACAGATCCCCCTAACGAAGTTTGTTCGAATACTCTTCGACAATTTTCTTAATCCCGAGCCGGATCAAATTCGCTTGAGGAATCATGGTGCGGTCACTGATGCGCTTCAGTGCGTCGAGAATGTAACATCGGTGATGATATCAGCACCCGGCGCGCAGCACATTTCACTCGAATTTCCGTCCGGTGTGACAATTAGCGTCGTGTCCTGTTGCTCGCCGAGACAGGACGTACTTCACGCCAGAAGGCGGGTATAATCCCGAGCAATGGCGGAGAATACAGTTCGTCTGTTCCTCGCAGACATTTGGAGTCAAGCAACTTCCTTTGTCAGCGGTTCTATTAACTTTATTCACTCCAGCATCTTACAGCACCGAGCTTCTAAATGGATTGCTCGGCAGCTTGGCTGGGGACTCGTCGCCGCTGGGATAGCTGTGGCCCAATGGGATGAGTACGGCGCGGCTCTTGTTCTATTTGTTTCTGGTTGTTTTGTTCTTCTTATCCGAGGGTTTCATTGGACGGGGATAAATCGTTGGCCGAAAACGACTAGCATTCTGCGTTGGGTGTGGATTATGACCGCTGCGTTCGGAATGGTCGCTTCTTGGCCTATCACAGTAGCAAAAAAGGGCGATAAACCTTGGTCAGCTCTATTCCAGAGGATGACTCCTAAGTCGGTTTTGGCTATGCACGCATTTCCCACTGGAACATATGGACCAACCAAACAAATGGTGGACGTGGATATGGATATACATAACCCAAGCGAAGATGCTATCCAAAATCTAGACTTGATAATAAAAGTGGTGTCGCCTCATCTAATCAGAAGCATCTCTCAGTTGCCTACTGACGCAGATGCTTGCAGATTCAATCCTGTTCCTCTTCCAGATTCGAGGGTAGTCATTGGCGGTCTCAGTGAACGCGACCACATTACGCTGGATTCGCAAGACATGCTGACGGGACTTAACTATTTTTTCCGATGGAGATTGGAGTGCCCCAGAATTGGTAGCCATTCCACAGTAAGAGTCCAGCTAACTACGGTGGGAGATTCAGAAAATGACGCAATACAGGCAATTGGGGATTATGAACGTATCCCGAGCAAGGGGAGCACGGTGGTGAAGATAAAAGAAATAATCCCTATCAATAGAGCGTAAATGTCTAAGCGGTTAGTTCTTCTTGTTGCGTTGTTAGCTCTTTGCCGCGGAACTTGCGCTTCACCATGCTGAAAGTCGACTACTCTGCCGAGAATCCGCCGCCCATGGCCAAAGGTGGCAAAGGCGTCGTCGTCCCAGGCTGTCCAGCCTGCCGAAAACGGGTAAATACGATGGCGCAGTTTCTGGATCACCTTGCGGATGATGTGTTGCCACCGCTGCTCGATAGGCTATCTACAACGCAGTAACCCTCAGGAACGTTGTGTCGTAACCAGCAGTCCTTCCCCGCACAGTCCTCTCGGAAAATGGGCGTATGTCAGAAACGTTCAGCGGGAGCTAAAATAATGCAAATTGTTACCGCATACGGAACGATGTGGGCGCGAAACACGGAGAACATCCACAAAATTCCAACGGTCAAAGAGGGGGGAATCGGCGTTTACATTCTCTTTGATGGTTCCATGCCAGTGTACGTCGGCAAAGGCAACATCCGTTGGCGAATCACAGACCACCGGCGCTCCAAGAGAAAACGACAACTTTGGGACCGGTTCAGTTGGTATGCCGTGAAAGACGCGAAGATGATGCATGACATTGAAGTGCTTATGCTCCGAATGTTCCCTCGTTATCTTCGTGCTCTTACACGACAAGACGGCCATTTTTTAAAGGCGGAACGTATTAAGCCTGCCGAAAAAGAGAAAGTGGATTACATAACTCGTAAACCACTTCGGAGCCGGAAGGATTAGATCGAGAGGTACAACATTTAGATCGGACGGAAGTTGCAGAAAGGCCCACGGAATTCAACTCCCGTGGGCCTTTTTTGCCTTTCTGGGAGTACAATTCCGCTATGACCCGAGAAACAACTGAACTTCTAAGAAAGGCACTCACGTTGCCTGTCCCGGAACGCGCCGACCTGGCAAGCTCCCTGATCGAGAGCCTCGACGGCGCTGAAGATGAGGGCGTCGAAGCCGCCTGGGATCGGGAGATCGCGCGGCGCATGGAAGAGATTGACTCGGGAAGGGTTGAACCGATTTCGCTCGAGCAAGCCCGCCGAAGACTTTCTTCCGCTACCGAATGACCGATTTGCAAGTCTTCCTGCATCCGGCGTTAGAATGCTCTTATGAACTCCGAACTCCTGCGGCGGATCACCATTGAAGCGGATAAATGCGGCGGGCGCCCCTGCATTCGCGGCAAGCGCATCCGCGTGGTGGATATTCTGCAACTGCTCAGCGCGGGCGCTCCGTTTGAGGAGATCCTGGCCGACTACCCGTTTCTGGAGCGGGAAGACATCCTTGCCGCAATTGAATATGCGGCGCTGCAAACCGACCATATCGTTCTGCAATCCGCGTGAAGTCCCTGGTGGATGATCAGCTTCCCCGAGCTTTAGCCCAACTGCTGGTTTCCAAGGGGCACGGGGCACGAAGCCTGCCATGTCCTCGATGTTGGCCGGCTTGGACGGCATCGAGAACAAGACCTGTAGGAAACCATGCCCCTCCCGTTTCTCAGTGGGAGTACACTCAATTGCACTGGCGGTTTGGCAGCCACATGGGCAAACATTGGAGTCGAAAATAGGGCAGGCATGGACAGCTCGCCGCAAATTCCAAAACCTTGCACTGGAGGACAACGATGAACTCACCAATAGCCACAGCGCTCATCGCAATAGTAATCGCCCTGGCGGTAACTGGACTATTCGTGTGGGGGGCAATAGCTATTGCGCCTCACATACCGGCTTTAGCACTTTTCATTCTCGTTCTTCTTTTGTTGATTTGGGCGGTATATCAGACTGCGTCAGAGTCTCAAGTATGACTGGCCCTCTTTCCCAAAGGCCAAGTCCGTGAGTCTCGAGGGCGCTGAAGATGAGGGCGTCGAAGCCGCCTGGAAACAGGAAATCGCGCGGCGCATGGAAGAAATTGACTCGGGAAGGGTTGAACCGATTTCGCTTGAGCAGGCCCGCCGCAGACTTTCCTCCGCTTCCGAATGACCGATTGGCAAGTCTTCCTGCATCCGCCCACCCGAACCGCACCCGCCGATCCCGGGTCGGTGACTACTAAGCATCCCTCCGGCACCTCACCGATTGCTAAATACGCTACTTAGTAACACAGTAAATGCGCACCGACGCAGACGCGACGGAGTCGCCAAGCTGCACCTGCGTTCGCCGGACTGCGCAGCTTCCGCCACAGAGGGCGCACGGTTCACGGGAGCGGAATGCAACAGTTAGATCCATCGAGCAAGAAAGAACTGTCCGTTCAGGCGGATATGGAACTGAACCGGCGCTCTCGTGCCGGCAGCTTGATCCATTTTGCTCTTCTGCTGATCGTGGTTCTCTTCTCGCCTTACTTCCGCGAGCATCCGATCATCATTATTGCGGCAGGGTCGGTCTTACTCGGCCTGGGGATAGCGCGCCTGTTCTTATCCTCCTTGTTCGCGGAGCGGTACCAGGAAGATCCGATCTTCTGGAAGCAATTGTTCTGCGTGGTCGCCTGGACAGCCGCTTTGACGTGGGGAGGCTTCTGCTGCCTGACCATGGCGCTTTACGGGCAGCAGTGGATCAGCTGGCTGGTGCTCCTGATCACCACCGGCATCGCCGCCGGATCGAGCAGCGCATTCTCGCCGGATATCGCCGTGGGCAGCGTTTACATGGCGCTCCTGCTGGGGCCAACCGTGGGCGTGGAGTTATTCAGGGGCGGCGCGAGCAGCTATTCCGTGGCGGCGGTGGTGTGCATCTACGGCAGCTACTTATGGATGCAGGCCAGAGTCCAATCGCAAACCTACTGGGACAAACTGATCCAAAGCAAGCTCTTGAGTCTCAGAACCTCCGAACTGGAAGAGCAAGACGCATATCTCAAGGCGTTGATTGAAGAAAGCCCCCTGGCTTTCGTGGTGGTGGACCCCCAACACCGGGTTCAAACCTGCAATCTGGCCTTCGAGCGCCTCTTCCTTTATAACCGGCAGGAGATCCTCGGAAAGCGGATCAACGAACTGCTCGGGATCGAGGAGCTGGCCAATGAAATGGTCGGATTCCAGCGCTTCGCCGAAATGGGCAATACGGTCCACGCGATCACCACGCGCCGCCGCAAGGATGGCGTCCCCATCGCGGTCGAGGTTCACGCCGTGCCCTTGGGCCTGAATGGCAAACCCATCGGCTTATGCGCGCTGTACCAGGACGTTACGCAACGAAAGCGCGCCGAGGAAGAACTGAAGTCCGCTCTGCAGATGAAATCGGACTTCATCTCCTTCGCCGCTCACCAGCTTCGAAACCCGCTGGCGGGAATCAAGCGGCAGTTGGAAGTTGCGGCCCAGGATAAAAAGAGTTCCGGCGAAACCGCTGCGCTGATCCAGGGGGCTCGTGAATCCACCGAGCGCCTGATCGGCATGGTGAACGAGTTGCTTGACGCTTCCGAACTGGAAAGCGGAAAGCTGGTCCTCTCCCCTACTCCGACCAATTTGCGCGAACTCACGCAAACCGTGCTGAAAGATGTGCATCCCCGCTTGCAGACCCAGAAGCACGATCTCTCCGTCGGCGGCGGCGAAAACCTCCCCTCCGTTTACGTCGATACGCAACTGTTCAGGCAAGTGATCCTCAACCTGGTCTCCAACGCCATCAAATACACTCCGCCCGGAGGCAAAATCTCCATCGACATGGGCCAACGCAACGGCCTGATCCATTGGTCGATACGCGATAGCGGGATTGGCATTCCCAAACGGGCACAGCCGCAGCTGTTCGAGAAGTTTTTTCGCGCCGACAATGCCAACGCCATCGCAACGGAAGGCACCGGCCTGGGCCTCTACATCGTGCGGCTGATCCTGAAGAATTCGGGCGGCAGGATATGGTGCGACTCGCAAGAAGGCAAGGGCAGCACGTTCACCTTTGAAATTCCGCACAAAGGCTAGAGCCGAGGGATGCCAAGGGATGCAGGGAGCCTGAAATCCAGCCCGCTTATAGCCGGCGCAGCTTTTGAGCCGCCTGTTTCAAGCCGGCGGCGCGAGCCCGAAAATCCTTCCAGGGGTCTTTTCTTTTTTCGAGGCGCGTGAAGATGTTCCGGATGGTGACGCCATCGGGGCGCAGAGTTTTGTCATCGAGCTCGCGCCAGTCGAGCGGGGTCGAGACGGGCGCTCCCGGCCGAGGCCGCACGGCATAGGCCGGGGCAATCGTCTGCGCGTAGGCATCCCGGTTTATGTCCAGGAACACGCGGTCGCCGCGCTTGTCTTTGCGCTGCTCCAGCGTTCGCTCGCTGGGGGACTGCTTCACGAGCAGCTCCGCCACTTGCCGCGCGAACCCGCGCACCGCATCGAAATCTTCCTGGCGCTTCAGCGGCACCACCACGTGCAGGCCGCGGGAACCCGTGGTCTTGACGTAGACCGGCAGCCCCAGTTGCTCGAGCAACTCCCGAGCGGCTTTGGCCGTCTTCACCACCAGCGCAAAGTTTTCGCCCGAAGGATCGAGGTCGAACACCATCTGATCGGGATAATCGCGCTTGTCGATTCGGCTCAGCCAGATATGCGGAGTGATGCAGGCGAGGTTCGCCAGATAGACCAGTGTGGCTTCGTCGTCGCAGACGACATGCCGCACCGATCCGCCGGCCTTGGCCACGCTGACCGTCTTGATCCAACGCGGGAAATAACGCGCCGCCGATTTCTGGATGATTCGCGCGCCCCGGATTCCGTCGGGAAAGCGCTCCAGCGTGAGCGGCCGTTCTCGAAGCTGCGGCAGAATCCAGCGGGCGATACGGCGGTAGTAGTCGACCAGGTCCTGCTTGGTGATCCCGTCATCGGGGAAAAGCACTTTCTCGGGCCGCGTGATCTTCACGTCCCGCCCGTCCACGCTTATCGTGCTCTCCGTCTCTCGCACCGCGGCTCCCCGTTTTTAGTGCATCGCATCTTTTATACCTCTAGCCGACGCCTGGGGGCAGCCTTTATCGCAGCGCTGGCGATGAGCGGGGCCGAACTGCAGATCCCTCGGCCCGAACAGCGGGCCTCGGGATGACAAGCGGCGGGGCGGCGCGATGGGAGTCAATGTTGCGAGTTAATGTTGGGAGTCGATATTGATGAGCCGAGTAGCTCGCGTCGCCGGAAAAGATTCGCGGAGGAATAGCGCCAGATTCGCGCCAGATTAGCAGCAGATTAGCAGCAGATTGGTGCCGAATGAACGCCAACGAGCGCCAGATTAAAGGAAGGCTAGCGGCTCGCGGGACACTGCACGGCCACGTCGGCCGCCAGCGCGTCGTCCAGCTGAGCGCCGCGGATATTCGCCGCCGAACAGAGTTGCGCGGCCCGCAGCCCCACCACGCCGCGCAGGTCGGCATTCTGCAGATTGGAGCCGGTGAGATCGGCGCCGGTGAGCACGGCGCTCTGGAAATTGGAGGCGCTCAAATCCACGCGCCGCAGATCGGCGCTCATCAGGATGGCGCCGCCCAGGCGGGCCTGATCGAGCTTGGCGCCGGCCATTTTCGCCGACGAAAGGTAGGCCCCATGCAAATCGCTTCCACTGAGATTGGCGCCTTCCAGAACGGCTTCGCGCAAATCGGCTTGCCCCAGGGCGGCTCGTTCGAGCGAAGCACCATGCAGGTCCGCGCCGTAGAGCACCGCGCCATCGGCCTTGGCGTCCAGCAGCAGCGTGCCGGCCAGGGAAGCGAACGACAGATCGGCTTTCTCCAGCGAAGCGCGGATCAAATTCGCGTGGGCCAGATCGGCCGATTGCAACGAGGCGTTATCGAGGCGAGCGCGCTCCAGCACGGCGAATCGCAGGCTTGCGTTGCGCAGATTGGCCTGGCGCAAATCCGCTTCCGAAAGATAGGCGTAACGCAGGTCCGCCTGCCGCAAGCGCGCTTTGGCGAGAAACGCGCCATAGCCCTGCAAGTATCGAAGGCGGATGCCGTTCATGCCCGCGCCTTCCGCGCGGCCCAACTGGTCGTCGCTGCCCGTCCAGCCCTCGGGCTTGCGCGAAATCTCGGTTTCGTTTACCTGCGCGAAGGGATCGTAGCCAATCAGCCAAAAGGCGTCCGCGGCCCAGGTCCTCGGGCTGGCAGGGCCAATGCCCTGCGCCGCATTGCCGTTGTGGGGAGCGCCGCCAATCGTGCCGATCGCCAGCAGGAGCAAGATAAAACCAAATGCCACGCCCACCGGAATTTTGCGCCAGACGCCGGTTGGTTTCGCGGCGGCAGCGCTGCGCGGCTGCGCTGCCAAAGGCTCCGGCAAATGCTCCTCCGCGCTTTGCAAAAGTTCCGCCACGGCCTCGTCCACAGGAACGGAGGAACGCAGCGAGACGCCCGGCACCGCGGCCACCGCTACGGCCGACTCGTCCGCTGAAATCTCGCCGGGCTCCGCCTCCAGCCAGCCAGGCTGCCCCGCTTCCGACATCGAGCCGCGCACGGAATCGCTGCGCCGTCGTGACGGCGCCTCGCCCGCATCCGCTGCACCGGAGTCCGCCGCCGGCCACCCGGAATCGTTGCTTCCAAAAGCGCGCGCCGTGGAACGCGGAAAATGAATCGCCGCGCTTACCGCCGCCGCAATCAGCAGGATGTGCAGGATCGTGCCGCGCACGTCCTGCAGCGTGAGATAGCGGGCCCAGAAGAGCAACATCGTTGCCGGGGTGGCCCAGTAAAGCAAAATCATGCAGGTCGCTTTTTCGACTCCCGCCAGCGCCGAGCGCCGTTCGCGCAGCCATCGGAAATAGCTATGCGCGGGCCAACGCACCAGCCAAGGCAGGCTGGCGTCGAGCCGCCGGCCGTTCTCGAAAATCGCCGGAAGCGCCGCCGTGGCCTCCCATAGCCGCTGCAGATATACGTGCAGCCACAAATAGAGCCCGCCGAGCAGAACGGGGCAGAAGAGAAAGAATTGCACCAGCGGCAGCTCGTTCCTCCGGGAAGCCAAGGGCAGCGAGGAGGCGTTTCTCAGAATTTGCGCGTCCGAAACGGTGAGAATTCGCCAGCACGCCAGCACGTTGAGCAGCAGTAAGCAAAGGATCAGCCAGTTGGCATGCCAGCCGCGGCGAGCCAGGTATTTCAGGTCCTCGGCGGTGGATATTTCCGCCGGCAATTTGGCGAAGGTGAGATTCGTTCCCGAAAGTTCGGCGGCCAGCAATCCCGTGGCGCCCTTCAGATTCGCGCCCTGAAGATTGGCCTCGCGCAATCGCGCTCCCAAAAGGTTCGCGCCTTCCAGATTGGCTTGCAGCAGGCTGGCGCCTTCGAGATCGCTGAGCAGCAGGTCCGCGCCTTTCAAAACCGTGTCGTTCAATCGCGCATTGCGCAGATTCGTATCGGTGAGGTCGGCACCCTCGAGATTGAGGCGGGAAAGATCGGCCTGCCGGCCCTTGCGCCCGCCTGACTGCACCCACTCGCGGTGCGTCTCGAGCAGCAGCTCCAGCTCGACTTTCGCCGGGCGCGCGGCTTTGCTTCGTGGCGCGGGTTTATCGCTCTTGATGATTTCCAGATCCATGGCCATAGCTCTCAGGGTGCAAAGTAAAAGAAGTGCCGCGCCAAAAGGTGCAATGGCGCAAGTTATCCGCACTGGCGGTTTCGGCCGGGCCTTTCGGCACGAAAGGCTGGGCGGGGTTGGGCCGGCCCTCGGCGCCAAAGCGTCGTAACGAACGTTCATGGGTGACTTTAGCGAAGGGATCGCCAGCCGGACAATTGAGCTTTGTGGCAGGTTTTCCGAGGTGGAAACTGTCCCTGGGGCCAGCGTGCGGGCGCGCGGCGGCGTTTGGCCGCAAACGCCTTCCCTGCTA
The DNA here is from genome assembly GCA_963823935.1 of uncultured Acidobacteriota bacterium. Taxonomy (GTDB): domain Bacteria; phylum Acidobacteriota; class Terriglobia; order Acidiferrales; family UBA7541; genus Palsa-189. The sequence continues at coordinate 158,698 of CAWGNM010000009.1, read as the reverse complement.
GCACTTACGTGCAGATGGGCGAGGCTATCGGGATGAGGTGGTCACGGCAGGGGCCGGCGGGAAATCCTGCTCGTGGAAGATAAGGATATGCCACGCGCCGCCCTGCTTCGAGACGATCCAGCTCATCAGGCCCTTGCGCAGCGGGTTCGCCTTGCCGTCAGGCGCCAGCGAACCCTCGATCGTGGCCTCGGAATCGATGGCCGCAAGCGTGGGCGTCAAAAGACGGATTTCGCGCGGCGAATCGGTTCGCTTGGCGTCTTTCAAAAGAGTCTTGAAGAGCGTCACGAAGTTCGCCTGGATCTTGTCGCGCCCGTGCGTGCTGGCGCCGCGAAGATTGGTGAAATCGGCATTGTCGGCAAACAGCGCGCCCATGGCCGCCGCGTCGTGACTATTGAAGCCATCGGTGAATTTGGAAAGCAACGCCTTGATCGCCGCCGAGTCGGCCGCCTTCGGCGCGCTCTGGGCATGAATGGCGGGAACCGCCACGGCCAAAAGCAAAAGCGCAACCACTGTGTTGCTGATGTGGCGTATCTTCATGACGGCAACCCTCCGCGCGCGTAGATTGCGCCGCAAACGAGAGTCTACACCCGGCGGCCCGGTTCAGACGCGAGATTTTAGGGCGTCCTTCTACGTCAAGAATCGATGCCGCGCCGCGGGCCGCGAACCGCTTCCCTTCCTTAGCTCGCGACCAGCTCAAGATTGGGCGCAATCTTGTGCTCGCGCATCAGCTCCAGCCTGCTGCTGACGCCGCATTTCTTCAGGATCGCGCTCACGTGAAATTTGGCCGTGCTTTCGCTGATACAGAGGTGCCCGGCGATCTCCTTGTTGGAAAGCCCTTCCAGCAGAAGCGCGAACACATCGCGCTCCCGCGGCGAAAGCTGAAAGGTCGCGTTGGTGGAGATATTGCTTTCGGCCAGACGTTTCGCGATGTACTCATTTACGTGCGCGTCGAGCGTCTGCATGGTTCGAGCGACGGCTTCCAGGAAGGCCCGGTCCATCCTTCGATCCTCTCTTCTATCCGCGGCTAGTCTCGGCATTTCGCGTGTCCCCTCCTTGAGCATGTGAGTTTGTCTGGGGATAAGGATGGACCTTATCCCGGCCTCCGCAGCGAAAGAGCGCGGCACGGCAGCGCCCGGAATGACTCAGTGCGCCTGTGCTATCGCACGCAGCGCGCCAAGAACAAGGCTCGATAAGGCCTTTGTTTCCTGTAAGCGAAAGAAGGGCGTAAGTGTTCTTATTTAGAAAAAGTGGGGAATCTAGGAGGTAAGACTTACAGCATTCCGGAAGCGGGCCCTAAGGCATGGGCGGAGCGGGCCGAATCGAATTGGTCGAATCGGGCTACGCTCCGCCCTTTGGTAATGCGGCGCTTAACGGCAGCTTCACGGGCGGATCTATGCGCGCGCCGCTTGCGCCCTGAGCGCCGGCACAAACACTTCAGCCACAAACGTCTCGATCGTTGTGGGCGTGGTGTTTTGCGCGGAACGCGGTTCGAGCGGGCGCATGTAGCCCGAATTGAGCGCGTCGCTCATCTCCAGCAGAAGGTCGACCAAATTCGCGCCCATTCCCATTTGCATCATCGCGGGCTTGAGCTGCGCCCCGCCGATCTGCTGATACTGCAAGTTGGGCTTGTCGATGGCCGCACCAACGATTTTCGCCAGTTGCGCATAGCTCACGTCTCGCGCGCCCAGCAGTTCGCGCCGCTGCTTGCCCTGAATATCGCGCCGCGCCAGAGCCTCGGCCGCCGCCGCGCCGATATCGCGCGTGGCGATCATCGGCACAGCCAGATCCGCGCGCAGCGGTCCAGCCATGTTTCCGAACGCCTGAATCACACCCACCTGCGGCAGTATATTTTCCATGAAGTAGCCGGGGCGCAGAAAAAGCACGTTCAGCCCGGCGATGGATTCGAGCTTCTCTTCCATGCGGTGCAGGCCCAGCACGGGGCCGGTCTTCTCCGGCTTGTCCGCGCCGACGCTGCTGAGCATCACGGCTTGCTTTGTGCCGTTCTTCTGTAGCGCCGAAGCCAGCACATCGATGACGCGATCGTCATACGCAAGCACGTTCGGCGCGGCCATATTCGGCGGGATCAATACGTAAGCCGCGTCGGCTCCCGCGAACGCCCGCTCCATCGCGCTCGGCATCGGTCGCATCTCCCACGAATGCTTCCGCGCCCTTCTGCCTGAACTGCTCCAGCTTCCGCTCGTCCCGTCCGACCACGCGGACCTTCTCCCCCTTGGCGAGCAATTTCTCGGCAACGACTCTTCCTGTGTGCCCTGTGGCGCCGATCACAACGTACATGCAGTCCTCCTTGGCGGATCGTCCCCGCCGCGTTCGTATTGTCGTAATACCTCTTGATATTCTCGTAGAACCGGTTGATATCCTCTTAGCACCCGTTGGTGTTCTAGTAGCTATAGATTCGCGCCCCACGCCGAGGTTGTAACGGCCCCTGTGGAAATCGCGCATCCGATCAGGATGCGCGTCCCGAGCGAGCATCGCGAGCGAGGGACCTCTCTTATTCCGCGCTCGCCCGCCTGCGGTCGGCTCAGCGCTCCAGCGCCTGCCGATCCCAATTCGCCAGCTTGGCGCCGGCCTCGTAGGTGCTCTGGCAAAAATCCAGGATGGCCTGCTCGGGCGAATTCGCGGCGCGCACATCTTCGTACTTGAGGAGAAATTCGCCCATCTTGCTATCCCAATATGCCGCTGCCGGACGAATCTTCTCGTTATCGAGACCCGCGGGAGCCGGCGCCGTATAGGCATAGAATGCCGGTTGCTTGTACCGCCGGTCGCCGGGCCAGAAGCCGCAGCTGATCTCCTCGTGCGAGTAGGCCTCGCGCGTGATGCTGTCCGCATTTTGCGGCTAGCGGGGCGCGCCGCCCCGAAAATCGCGTCACCGCCAAATCGAACGATCCCCAGAAAAATTGCACCGGGCTGCACTTGCCGATGAAGTGCGACCGGAACTCATGGAACAAGCGATCGGCATTCATCAAAATGCGATGGAAGCGCTCGACGTACTGGCGATCGTAGGAGGCGTGATGGCGGTCCTGCTCGAAGGGAGTCTTGTCGTCGAACTCATCCGGCATGGTGTGAATCGTGACCTCGATTCCCGAGGCTTTTCAGGCAAGCCATATATTCGGCGTAAAAATCCGCCACGCTGCGCGGCGCGAGCGCGATGTAGCGCTCTTCGCCCCGGCTGGTGCGAATCACCAGCTTGTGGCCGATGAAGTCGAACTCTTCGTCGAAGGTGTCGCGGGCAAAGGGGATGGTGCCGGTCCGCAGGCCGCGCGGCGTGACGTATAGCGTCACGTTCCACCACTGATTTTCGAGCGGCGTGAGGGCCGCGCGCGTCTTCCCCACGATCTGCGTCCACATGTGCAGGGTGTCGCAGGTGCTCTCCCATTCGGAGAACGGCAGCGCCGGCCACTCAAGGGAGATCAAGCTCGACCTCGTCGATATAGCACCAGCCCCAATCCTCGCCGGGCTCGAAGGATTTGACGATGGGGTGCTTGGTGGAATGGAAATGCTTGGTGGCGTGCTTGTTCTTGGAGGAATCGCAGCAGCCCACGTGCCCGCAGATCAGGCATAAACGCAGGTGCACCCAGGTGTCGCCCATTTTCAGGCACTCTTCGCATCCTTGTGGCGTGTGCGGCTTGACCTTGCGAATCTCGCTCATGTGCGTGCATTGCGCCATCGTTCTGCCCTCCCGCGTTCAATGTAGCACCATCTGGTTCGGCGGTTCATGAATTGCTGGTAACGGATGGGGGCTTTCAAGTGGCACAGCCAGCCTTCGTTGCGGGAAGAGTGGCACAGCCACTCTCGGCTGTGCAGCCTTTGTGCGGCCGGGGAGATGTCTGACACTTTAGACCGGGGACATTCCTGACACTTTTTGCAGCGAAGACACTGCGGCGGCGCGGTCCACCTGAAAAGCTCCCTCAGTACCAGTGGGTCGTCGGCTTTACCAGATGAACCTGGATGGTCGGCTCGGCTTCGGAAATATCGTGATATTCGCCATAGGTCTTCCAGCCCGGCGCCACGATCTGAATCAGAATTTTCCCCTGGCGAATTTCCGGCGAGCGCGCGATGCCTTCCAGATTGGTCTTCAGATCCAGCTCGAATTTCTTATCGTCCGAATAGCGCACGTAAACGCTGGCATCGGCGACGGGCTTGTTGGCGTCGCCCCCGGTTACCTCGATGCGAAGCCTGGTGGTGGCATTCTTATCGGGCTTTGCGGGCTTGTCCGATTGGCCCGCCAGAGCCGTCGTCAGCGCGGGCACAAACGCGACGGCCGCAAAAACAGCCAGCCAGATGACCGCGACCCGTGCCGCCGGCGCTCGGCGAGAAGAATCTCGTCTCAGCATCTCTTCTTCTCCGACATCGAATAGCGTCACGCAACCAGCGGGGGCACACGCTGCCCCGCTCAAAGCTCTTCGTAACTCTTTACTCCTCCGGCGCGGATTTCGCAAGGGAGGCCTGACTCGCAAGCGCGTCTAAGACGTCGACGCCTTGACGACAAACAGCCATTCCTCCGGGTCATTCAACACGAGGTTGTAATCGGCGGGTTTCAATTCTTGCTGATCGGGAGGATTCAGAGCGAGGATGGGAACTTTTGGAAATTTGTCCTTAAGCCAATCCGCCATCTCCTTTCGTCGCTTCGGCGTCTCGGCGTGCCCAATGATGAATAACGAACACTCGAGCCCGTCAGCCAATGCAGTTTGGGCGGCTTCGTTACCGATCACAGAGACAACGGTGAAACCGTCCGCTTTTAGCAGGTCAGCCCTGGTTGCCATCAATACCTCATCGTAGGCGATCTGGAAGATGACCGGCTTCGTTGTGCGCTGAGTGGCCGGTCGGGGCTTAACCAGCAGGCGGTTGTTGGTGCGGTGACTGAAAATGAGATACTCGTTTGGGGAAGATGCCATCAGCTCCTGCACCGCGATTCGAGCCGATTTCCAATCCTCCGCGGCCTTTATCCAGAGCACCTCTCCGTTGGGTTCAACCCTGAAAATGTCAAAGGGCGCTAGCATAAATAAAGGGACAAGACCTTAGCACGAGGGTCGGCGGCCCCGCAATCCTGGATTGAACAAGGACGGACGAGCAAAGGCACGGTTCCAAAAGTATCGCCTGTATAATCGTGAGGCAATTTTTTCCTAGCTGCGGCGTAGCTTTGACGCACGCCATATTGAGCGATTCGAGGAGGAACATTCATGGGATTCGCCACCGACGCGATCCATATCGGCCAGGAACCGGAGCCCGCCACGGGCGCCATCGTCGCGCCGATTTTTCAGACCTCCACGTACGTGCAGGAGGCGCTCGGAAAAAATAAAGGCTACGAATACGCCCGCACCGAGCATCCCAACCGGCGCGCGCTGGAACGCTGCGTGGCGCGCCTCGAGGGAGGCCACGCGGCTTACGCCTTTAGTTCAGGCATGGCGGCCATCGACGCCATGTTTCGGCTGTTGCGTCCCGGCGACCACGCCATTCTTTCCCATGCCGTCTACGGCGGCGTCTATCGGCTGACGACGCAATTTCTTTGCCAGTTCGGCATCGAGTTCAGTTTTGTGGACATGTCCAATCCCGAGGTGGTTCGCGCCGCCCTGCGCCCGAATACGCGAATGATCTACGTGGAAACGCCCACCAATCCCACCATGATCCTCACCGATATCGCCGCCGTGGCCGCCATCGCCAACGAGCGCGGCGTCACCGTCACCGTGGACAACACCTTCCTCAGCCCTTACCTGCAGCGCCCCATCGAGCTCGGCGCGCACATCGTGGTGCACTCCATGACCAAGTATCTCAATGGCCATAGCGACGCCCTCGGCGGCGCGGTGGTCCTCACCCGCCCGGCCGACGCGGAGAAGATCTATTTCCTGCAGCGCTCCACCGGCGCGGGCCTCGCGCCGATGGATTGCTTCCTGGTCTCGCGCGGCATCAAGACGCTGGCCGTGCGCATGGCCCAGCACGACGCCAACGGCATGCAAGTCGCGCGCTATCTCGAAAATCATCCCAAGGTGAAGCGCGTGCACTACCCCGGTTTGGTTTCGCATCCGCAGCACGATCTCGCCCGCCGCCAGCAGCGCGGCTTCGGGGCCATGCTCTCTTTCGACCTGGGAACGCTGGAAGCGGCCCGAGGCCTGCTCAATCACGTGAAGCTGTGTTCGCTCGCGGAGAGCCTCGGCGGCGTGGAGACGCTCATCTGCCATCCCGCCACCATGACCCACGCCTCGATTCCGGCGAACGTCCGCCAGCAGATCGGCATCACCGACGGCCTGGTGCGCCTCTCGGTAGGCATCGAGGACTGCGAAGACTTGATCGCCGACCTCGACTCCGCGCTCAAGAACGTCTAGACGCGCAAAAACGCCGGCTGGTTCGTTCCCGAACGGCGTAGCCTTCTTGATCATGGCGAGGTGCGTTCGCGTTCGTGTATCTCAATTCCCTTGATCGAAGAAAAATGTCCGCCGCCGCCCTTCTCGAACGTATTAAGGTTAGCAGTAACAAAACAAGGAGGAATTACCATGAGCGAGTTTGTATATCTTTATCGCGGCGGCGAAGCCGGAAGATCTCCTGAGAGGATGCAGCAGCAGATGCAGAGGTGGATGGCCTGGTTCAAGGAACTCGGAGAAAAGGGGCACATCAAGGATATCGGCCATCCGCTCGAGGGCGGGGGCAAGGTCGTCAAGGGCAGTCAGAAGACCGTGACGGACGGCCCGTTCGCCGAGGCCAAGGACGTCATCGGCGGCTACACGCTGATCCAAGCTCGCGACCTGGATCAAGCCGTGGAACTCTCCAAGGGCTGCCCCATCTTCGAGGCGGAAGGCGCGGTGGAAGTGCGGCCCGTCAGAATCATGAACATGTGATGGAGCCGAGCGATCATCTATTCCGGCATGAAGCGGGGCGCATGGTGGCCACGCTCACGCGCATCTTCGGAGTCCACAACCTCGCGCTGGCGGAAGACGTGGTGCAAGACGCCTTCTGCCGCGCGCTGGAGGTCTGGAAATTCCGCGGCGTGCCCGAGAATCCCTCGGCCTGGCTGATGACGACCGCGAAAAACCGTGCGCTCGACGTCCTGCGGCGCGAGCGCACGGCGCGCACCTTCGCGCCCGAACTGGGCCGGCTGCTCGAAAGCGAATGGACGCTGGCCCCGGCGGTCGAGGAGTTTTTCTCCTCGAAGGAGATCCAGGACGATCAGCTGCGCATGATGTTCTCCTGCTGCCCTCCGCGGCTGCCCGAGGAGGCCCAGGTCGCGCTGATGCTGCACATCCTGTGCGGCTTCAGCGTGGACGAAGTGGCCGCCGCATTCGTCAGCACCCACGCCGCGATCGAAAAGCGCATCACCCGCGCCAAGAAGATCCTCGCCAGCTCCAAGAGGCTATTCGACATCGCGGACGCCGCGCGACTTCGCCGCGCGCCTTCCCGCCGTTCATCGCGCGCTCTACCTGCTTTTCAACGAAGGCTACCACGGCGCGTCGTCCGAATCGGCCGTGCGCGTGGAACTCTGCCAGGAAGCCATGCGCCTCATGGCCCTGCTCCGGGCGCATCCCCTGGGCGCAACGCCCGCGACCTACGCGCTCTCCGCGCTCATGTGCTCTCCACGCGGCGCGCCTGCCCGGCACGGCTGGACTCCTCGGGCGACTTGCGCGCGCTGCTGGATCAGGATCGCTCGCGCTGGGATGCGCGGCTCGCCGAAGAGGGAGAGAATCTGCTCGCGCTTTCGGCTACCGGCACCGAGCTCACCGAATATCACCTCGAGGCGTCCATCGCCTGGGTACACGCCGCCGCGCCCAGCGCCGAGGAGACCAATTGGGAGATGATCGTGGAGCTCTACGACAGGCTGCTGGCCCTTCGCCCGTCCCCGGTGGTGGCGCTCAACCGGGCCATCGCCATCGCGCAGCGGGAAGGTCCCCAGCGCGGGATCGAGGAGATCCGCGCCATCGCCAATGCGGATCGCCTGGCCGCCTACCCCTTCTATCACGCCGCGCTCGGCGAATTTGAGTTTCGCAGCGGCCGGCCTGAAATCGCGGCAGAGCATTTCCGCGCGGCCCTCGCCTGCGCGCGCAATCCCATGGAGCGCCGCTTCCTTCAGCAGCGCGTTACGGCATGCGCCCCAGACACTCCCCCAGCCAACGCAAATACGCCGGCGAGCCCTCGACGACCGGCAGCGCGATGAACTCCGGCACCTCGTAACTGTGCAGCCGCTTGACCTCGGCCTCGAGCGCGGCCAACCGCGCCCTCGAAGTTTTAATCAGCAGCAGAAACTCCCGCGCCTCCTCCACCTTCCCTTTCCAACGGTAAATAGACTCGACGCGGGTCTCCAAGAGATTGGCGCAGGCGGCCAGCCGCCGCGTCACCACCGCCCGCGCGATTCGCCGCGCCTCGGCGCGCGAACCGCACGTCACCAGCACCACCGCATACTCCTCTTTCTGTTTTCTTCGGCATCTTCATTTTCTTCGCAATCTTCATTCTCTTCGGAATCGAGGGCCGGCAGCCTCTTAACTTTTTGCTCTCTATCGTCGCGCTTTTCTGGAGTGCATCGCGCGGCCAAGATACAATACGTCGCGAACGAAACCAATGGCGGGCTCTCCCATCAAGTTCGGCACCTCCGGCTGGCGCGGCATCATCGCCGACGACTTTACCTTTTCCAACGTGCGCATCGCCGTCGCCGCCATCGCCGAACACGTCCTGAGCCGCAAGCGAACTCCCACGTTGCTGGTGGCCCACGACACGCGTTTCTTTTCCGAGGAGTTCGCGCGCACCGCCGCCGTGGAACTCTCGACCCGCGGCGTGGAGCCTTCTGCTTTGCGCCGGGGCCACGCCCACGCCGGCCGTGGCCTGCGAGATTCGCCGCCGCAAGATCGACGGCGCCATCAATTTCACCGCCAGCCATAATCCGGCGGAGTATCACGGCCTGAAGTTTTCCGCCGCCGACGGCGGCCCGGCCCTGCCCGAAGTGACCCACGATATCGAAGCCCGCGCCGCGCGCCTGTATGCGCGCACGGCCGAGAGAAAAGCCTCGGCTTTCCCTTCGCCGCACGATGCGGCAGCATTCGAGCAGGTGGATATCGCTCCGCCGTATCTTGCCCAGCTCGCCGAACTCGTGCGCTTCTCCGAATTAAAAACGAAAACCGCGCCGCACATCGTCTACGACGCGCTGCACGGCTGCGGCGCCGGCTATCTCGATCGCGCGCTCGCCGAACACGGCGTCTGCGGCTGCGAAACCATTCGCGCCCAGCGCGATGTTCTCTTCGAGGGCTCCGGCCCGGACGTCTCCGAGAGCAATCTGAAGCTGCTCTCGGAAACCGTGATCGCGCACAAGGCGCATAAGTCGAAGATCGGCCTGGCCACCGATGGCGACGCCGACCGCTTCGGCATCGTCGACGCGGACGGCACCTGGATTTCGCCCAATCACATTCTCGGCCTGCTCTACGACTACCTCATCGAAAGCCGCGGCTGGAAGCTGGATGCCGCGCGCAGCGTGGCCACTTCGCATCTGCTCGACGCCGTGGCCGCCAAACACGGCCGCAAAGTTCACGAGACGCCGGTCGGATTCAAGTACATCGGCCAGCTGATTCTGAAAGACGCCATCGCGCTCGGAGGCGAGGAGAGCGCCGGCCTCTCCATTCGCGGCCATGTTCCGGAGAAAGACGGCATTCTGGCCTGCTTGCTGGTCGCAGAGATGGTCGCCGCGCGCCAGGCGCCCGCTCGACGAACAATTGCGCGCGCTCTTTCGCCGCGTGGGCCGCGAATACTGGCCGCTGCGCACGAATCTGCATCTGCCGGAGGACGTCAAGACTCGCGCCGTGGAGCGGCTCAAGAGCGATTTCTCGGAGTTCCTCGGCCGCCGCGTCGCGCGAGAAGATCGCACCGACGGGCTCAAGCTCATTTTCGACGACGGCTCCTGGATTTTGCTGCGCCTCTCCGGCACCGAGCCCCTGATGCGCATTTATACGGAAACACCCTCGCAGGCGGAATCCGCGCGGCTCGCCGAAGAGGCTCGCGCCTGGGTCTTTGCCGCCGCAGCCGGAGGATCTAGATAATGAGTTCGCCCGCGTCCCCCTCTTTTTGGAGCCGCCACGCCCGCACCATTCTCGGCCTGGCCATTTTCCTGCTCGCCATTCACGACGTTTTCGGAAGCCACGGCTTGCTGGCCATGCGCCGCACGCAAAAGCAGATCCAGGATTTGCACGGCGAGATCGATCGGCTGAACAAGGAAAACACGAATTTGAGCGGCGAAGTGCAGGCGCTGCGCAGCGATCCCAAGGCCGTGGAGCGCATCGCCCGCGAAGAGATGGGTCTAGCTCGCCCCGGCGAAATGATCTTCAAAATCCCAGACAGCCCGCAAAACTCCGGCGACGCCGCCAAGAAGCCGTAGTCGATCTTTCCCCGATCAGAGTCACGCCGGGACGCCCTCGGGCCGCCGCCAGAACGCCAGCGAGCGCAGCCCGCGGCCCTTCATGCGATTGCGAATCGTCGCCAGCAAAACCATCGCCGTAAAAATGATTAAAATCCCGAGCCGTCGCGGAGAGAATGCTCTGCTGCCTCTTCGCTCAGAATCGAAAAGCGCCCGTAGACGAATTCGATGTGCACCCAATATACGAATAAAGAGGTGCGCCCCATCTCGATCACGGGACTAAAACCGCCGAAAACCTTGCCCAGCGGTCCCCAGCGGCACCAGGCATAAGCCCCGAAACATAATTCCCAAGAGCACGCCCGTGCGCATCAGGAAGAAATTCGGGCTGGTATGCCAGAAATCGTAGACGGCATAGAGCTGCATGGGCCGCGCGTCCAGCCATTCGCCGAGCGCAAAGAGCAGCGCGCCGGCGACGCCCGCTAACGCGAACGCTCCGCCCTCATGAGCGCGCGCCCAAGGCGAGAAGAGCAGAAATCCCACCGCCAGCCCCGCGAATGCGAACGCCACCCACGGAAATATGGGGAAAAGCCAGGGCTGCGGGACGCCCAGGTTGTGCACGCCGTTTATGTACGACTCCAGGGGCCACGGCAGCCAGCGCGGCTGGTGCGTGGTCCAGAGCGGCGGCGTGGCCAGCGCAATCGCCGCCGCGATTGCGGCAGCCGAAATCACGTAACGCTTTCGCGGCAGGGCGCGCGGCGCCGGCATCCCCGCGCTCGGCGATTTTGCCGGCATCGCTCGCGCGCAGCCCCGCCAGCCAGCACATCGAGCCCCATGAGCATGATGGCGATGCCGATGATGTTGAGGATGTCCACGCGCAGCAGGTCGGTCCACGGAGCGCCGGGCTGCCCCAGCAGGAACTCCTGCACGCGAAACAGCAGCCCGAATCCGAAGATCTCCGCGCCGCGCCGAATCGCGCCGCGGCCCACGTGGGCCGCCGTCGCGCCCTTTTGCAGCGCGCGCCCCACCACCAGCGCCAGCGAAATTCCGGAGGAAAAGAGGAAGATAGGCGCCGGGAGCGTTCCGCCCAATTGTGAGAGCTTGAAGAAGTGCGTGCGGCGCGCGCTCTCGCTCAGCCACGAGTCGTAGCCGTGCGTCTGGAACATCAAGAGGCAGGCAAAGCCGCGGACCCAGTCGAGGAAGGCGAGGCGCTGCTTGGTTTCGGCCACGCTCCGAGCGCGCTTACCGCACCACTCCGGCCAGCGGACTGGACGCGCTGGCGTAGAGCTTCTTGGGCATGCGCCCGGCAAGAAAAGCCTGCCGGCCCGCTTCCACGGCGTGCCGCATGGCTTCGGCCATCAGCACCGCATCCTGCGCTTCGGCAATCGCGGTATTCATCAGCACGCCGTCGGCGCCCAGTTCCATGGCCACCGCGGCGTCGGAAGCGGTGCCCACGCCCGCATCCACGATCAGCGGCACTTCGGTGATGCGTTCGCGCAGGATGCGCAGGTTGGCGTGATTCTGAATGCCCATGCCGGACCCGATGGGCGCGCCCAGCGGCATCACGGCCGCCGCGCCCGCGTCGACGAGCCGCCGCGCCACCACCAGGTCGTCGTTGGTATACGGCAGCACCACGAACCCTTCGCGCACCAGCACCTCGGTGGCTTTCAGCAGCTCCGCCGTGTCGGGAAAGAGCGTCTGCTGGTCGCCGATCACTTCCAGCTTCACCCAATTCGAGAGCCCCACTTCGCGGCCCAGCCGCGCCGCGCGGATGGCCTCCTCGGCGTTGTAGCAGCCGGCCGTATTGGGCAGCAGGAAATATTTGTCGCGGTCCACGTAGTCCAGCAGCGACTCCTTGCTGCGGTCGGTCAAGTTCACCCGCCGCACCGCCACCGTCACCATCTCCGCGCCGGAAGCCTCATGCGCCCGGCGCATCTCGGCGAAGCTGCGATATTTCCCGGTACCCACGATCAGCCGCGAACCAAAAGCGCGGCCGGCAATCACCAGTGCATCGTTCATCATCCCGTTCTCCCGCGAGTTATTGTACTGCCGCAATCCTCACTACGCGAAGTCCGCTAAACGAAGTCCGCTCATTGGCGCGCCGGCGCCGGGGTCCCCGCCACGCGTCGGGTTTACGCGTGGTGGGGTGGTGGCGACGGCTGCGCGTACAGCCGCTCGATCTCCTCGCGGTAGCGCTCGTCGATCACGCGCCGCTTGAGCTTCAGCGTGAAGGTCAGCTCGCCGCCATCGAACGTGAATTCGCGCTCCAGCAGCGCAAAGCGCTTGATGGTCTCGAACTGCGCCAGGTTCAGAGTCAGCCGCTTGATCTCGCCTTCGATCAGCTGGTGCACCCAGGCGCTAGACGACCATCTGCTTCGCCGAAGAGATCGTCACCCCCGATTGCTGCGCCCGCGCCTGCACGGTGGCAAAATTCGGCACGATCAACGCGGCGAGGTACGGCCGCCGGTCGCCCACGACAACCGCGTTCAAGATGTACGGGCTCGACTTCAGCGCATTCTCGATGGGCGCGGGAGCGATCAGCTTTCCGCCGGCGGTCTTCAGCAGCTCCTTCTTGCGATCGGTGATGGTCAAATAACCGTCCGCGTCGAGCCGCCCGATATCGCCGGTGGCCAGCCAGCCGTCCGGCGAAATCGTGGCCCGCGTCTCCTCGGGCTTCCGGTAATAACCCTGCATCACGCACGGCCCGCGCACCAGCAGTTCGCCGTCTTCCGCGATGCGCGTCTCCACGCCGGGAATCGGCCGCCCCACCGTCCCGATGTGGTTCTCGCCCGGCAGATTGGTGGCAATCACCGGCGAACTCTCGGTCAGGCCATAGCCCTGATAGAGCGGCATGTCCACGGCGGTAAAGAATTCGGCCAGTTCGGGCGCCAGCGGCGCTCCTCCGGAAATAAATTCGATCAGCCGCCCGCCCACGCCTGCGCGAAATTTCTTGTACACCAGCCGGTTGGCCACCGCCCATTGCCAGCGCACTCCCAGCGAAACCGGCCGCCCGTACGCCTTCCAGGGCACGGCCTCGCGCGCCACGCGCATGGCCCAATCGAAAATGCCGCGCTGAACTCCCTTGGTCTTGTGGCCGCGCTCGAGAATATTGCCGTAGAGCTTTTCAAAGAAGCGCGGCACCGCGGCGCACACCTGCGGCCGCACTTCCAGCAGCGCCTGCGGAACGTCCTCCATGCGCGGCACGTACGCGACCGATACGCCGTTGAATAGATAGCCGTAGTCCACCAGCCGCTCGTACACGTGCGCCAGCGGCAAAAACGAAAGCGCCACGATTCCCGCCTGCAACCCGAAGCGCTCGAAGGAAGCCTGGCTATTCGACGTAAAGTTCGCATGAGAGAGCATCACGCCCTTCGGCTCGCCCGTGGTGCCCGACGTGTAGATGATGGACGCCAGGCAATCCGAGCCCACGGCCGCGGCCCGCCGCCGGTAAGCCTCGACCTCAGCCTCGCCCGCCCCCGCGATCAGTTCTTCGTAAGCGAACTCCACTATGCCAGAAGCCTCCGAGCCGCTCGGAGAAGTCCCCGAACCGCCGCCGGCGAAAATGACTTTCTCGATGCTGGACTTCCAGTCGGCAATCTCTCTCCAGTGCTGGGCCTGTTCCTCGCCCGCGATGAATATGACCTTGGCTTCCGAATGCCCCAGGATGTAGGCCATGCGGTCTCGCGATTCGCGGAAATAGATGGGCACAACGATCGCGCCCAGCCCCTGAATGGCAAAGTCCGCCACGTGCCACTCCGGGCAGTTCGGCGCGAAGAGCGCCACGCGGTCGCCGCGCGCCACGCCCATCTTGGCCAGCCGTTCGGAAAGCCCCGCAATGCGGCGCAACATCTCCGCCGCCGTAAACGCCTGCCATTCGGCGCCCTGCTTATAGATCTGCGCCCGGGGAGAGTTGTACCGATCGATTCCCTGCAACAGCCGTCCGGGCACGTTGGGATATCGGCTCGGTCATGGCTTGGCACTCTACAGCAGCCCATCGGCCTCGGCAACCGCCCGAAAAGCCGGCACGGAGGTCACGCGGCAGCGAATCTCGCGGGGGCCCTCGAACATCTTCAAAAAGCCATTCCGCAAGCCTTAGGCGAGCTAACGTTTCTGTTCAATTTTGTACAGACGCACTGCAACTCTTTCAGCAAACTAGGCTTTCGCTTTAGGGGAAAAGCTAAGGCGAAGGGTCTTTCGGCCCTGGCACGCTGAGCACACACTACACTTAGGGATCGCACCCAGTGAAATCTAGAGACGCACAGTCGGCCGTTGCGGACCATCCATTTCTCGGCTTCTTGCCCGCAAAGAAGATCGTCAAGCTCCGAGCAGGTGAAGTGATCTTTTCTCAGGGCGATACTTGCGGGGACGTGAGCTACATCCAGGAAGGCCTGGTCAAGCTCACCACGGTCTCCAAACGCGGGCGCGGAGCCGTGCTGGCCATTCTGGGAGCCGGCGATTTTGCCGGCGAGGAATGCTTGACGGGCGAAGCGGCGCGCCAATCCTCTGCAGTCGCCCTGGTTCCCTGCTCGATTGTGGTGATCAAGCGCAGAACCATGCTGCGCCTGATCGAACAGGACCGCTCCGCCGCGGCGCAGATCATCGGCTACTTGCTCCAGCGCAATCGCCGCATCGAAGAAGCCCTGATCGACCGCGTCTTCAACTCCAGCGAGAAGCGGCTGGCCCGCACTCTCCTCTTGCTCAACGAACACGGCAAGCGCACCAACAGCCCTTACATCCTGGAGCGCATCAGCCAGGATACTCTCGCCGATATGGTGGGTACCACGCGCTCGCGCGTGAACTTCTTCATGAATGAATTCCGCAAGCTAGGCTTCATCCGCTACAACGGCGGGCTGAAAATTTACGGCTCGCTGCAAAGCGTCCTGCAGGATTGAGCGAACCGCCGCATTCGCCAACACTCCGGTAGGCCTCGGCGTCTCACCACCCTGCCCAAAGGTTGCCCTTAAATCCGCTTCGAAGATTCCGTAGATTCCATATCGCCATCTCCCGGCGGCCCCGCTCCTAACTGAAATTTCTGCGGCCCGTTGACGCGACCGTCTCTCCGCGGCCCGGCAATCCCCGCATCAACAATCACTTACGCGTACCCTTGCAAGCTTGCCGAACGTACACATTCGTTCCGATCCGTCCTAGGGTTCCTGGGAAGTTCGATTCCCTCCCGAAGACAATCTTTGAAGTGAGAGCGGCGCGCGCACCAGCCGTGCGAAAAGCCGCCGAAAGGAGGTGAGGCGCGATGGCCACAACCCACCTAGGGCGCCTCCACCACGAACACTCCGAAGACGCTTTTCAAATCCTGCGCCGCGCCGGAAGCCGCTCGCATTACCAGCCGGGCCAATCGGTCTGCGCTCAGGGCGACCCCTGCAGCGGCGTTCATTACATCGAGGAGGGACTCGTCAAGCTCACCACGGTCTCCAAGCGGGGACGCCTGGCCGTTCTGGGCTTTCTCTGGAGCGGCGACTTCTTCGGCGAAACTTGCCTGACGGGAAGGGACCGCCATGAAATCGCCGCCGAAGCTCTCGCTCCCTCCTCCGTGATTTTCATCAAATCGCGGGCCATGAAGCGCTTGATCGAGCGCGAGCCCGCCGTCGCCGCCCACTTTGTGAAGCATTTGCTCGAGCGCAACCGCCGCATCGAGCAAGACCTGCTGGACCATATTTTCAACTCCAGCGAACAGCGTCTAGCCCGCGCCCTGCTGTCGCTCGCCAACCACGGACCGGAAGGCAAGCTGCCCTCCATCCTCGAACAAATCGATCAGGACACTTTGGCCGCCATCGTGGGCACCACGCGGCCCCGCGTGAACTACTTCATGAACAAGTTTCGCAAAATGGGTTGGATTCAATACGCGGGCGGCCCCGGCGTTACCGTGAATCCGTCGTTGCGGGCCTTCCTGCAAAGCGATTCGCCCGAAGCCCACTGACGCCGCCATCATCCCTGCGGACCTCCGAGTTCGGCCTCGCTGATCGCCGATGAAAGCGGCTCCGTTCCCGGCAAAAGTTGAGGCTTCACCCCGGGACGCTGGCCAGCACCATCGTCCCGCTGCGCGACGTCTCCACGGCCAGGGTTCCGCCGAACTCGGCCAGCCGTTCGCGCGTAAGCCGGCGGCCCACGCTTCGCGCTTTTTTCTCCCGTTCCGCATGGATAGACGCTATGCGACACTCATATAACCTTTTTGGCAAACGCTCCCATCTAAGCGAGCCTGGGGGCGTGAGCAGGGCGGAGAGCGGTTCGTCTCCGCAGGGTCCTTTCTCGAGAAGAAGTCGTGACGGCCTGCGCCCCGATGGGCTGGAAAACTCAACAAACTCTTGCTTGCTCGTCGCACTTTAGATCTGAACGAAGGGGGAATCAGTGGCTACTGCGGCCAAATTCCGAATCGACGTCGCCATTCACGATCTCCTGATGAACTCCAATCCTCAGGGACCCGCTCCTGCTCTCGTCAAGGGAGCCGTGCTTCCCGAACCTGTTTTCCCGCAATATCCCGAAAAGCTCGCCGATCCCGGTCCGGAAACTCCTCCGGAGCGCCGCCAATGGACTCGAGAGGAGATCGTTCGCAAGATGCGCGGATGGCTGGTCCCTTACATTCGCTCCCGCGTGCTTCCCGGCGATTTTCATCCCATCACCGCCTATCTCTTCCTGGAATATAAATGCAACGTCGATTGCTGGTACTGCTGGGCCTTCAACAATAAAGTCAAGGGAATGACCGAAGACGTGGCCCGCCGCTCCATCGACTGGCTGCACGACCACGGCTGCCGCGTTCTGGCCCTCATGGGCGGCGAGCCTTTGTTGCGCCCGCAGTTCGCCCACAAAGTCGTCTACTACGCCGCGAAAAAAGGCTTCTGGATCTATATCGGCACCAATGGCCGCCTGTTGCGCCCCGAAGTGGCCGACCGGCTGGCCGATGCCGGAACCGCCATTTTCAATTTCGCGCTGGACTCCTGGAATTTGCAGCCCAGTCTGCCCAAGGCCGTGGAACCCGCGCGCGAAAACCTCGAGTATCTCCTGCGCAAGCAGTACGCCTACGGCTACATGGTTTTTTTCAATCTCAACATCTGCCGCAATAATCTGGAAGACGTGCGCAAGATCACCGAGTTTGCCCGCGAGCGCCGCGTGGCCACCGATTACCACATCAACGAAACCCCCATGATCGAGCAGGACGATCATTTCCGGCACCTGGCCGAAAATCCCACCTACATCCGTCCCGAGGATTGGCGCGAAGTGGATGCCCTGATCGATTGGATCATCGACCGCAATAAGGCCGGCTATCAGATGGTGAATTCCGTGCGCCGCCTGCAGGAGATGAAGGCTTTCCTGCGCATGGCTTCCGGCGTGGACCTCAAAAAATATGGCTGGAATGGCGACGGCACGGGAACCAATGGCGAAACTTCCAAGATGCTCGCCTCCATGCCCGGCATCGTGCAGGGCGAAGACGGCGACATGCACTTCAGCGAATGGAGTTGCCGCGCGGGACAGAACAACGTCATCGTCCGCACCGACGGCACCGTCGCGCCCTGCTTCCCCATGTACGCCGCCACCTACGACTGGGGCAACATCGATAAATTTAATTTCGATACCAAACGGCTGGATGCCATGAAGAGCACCTGCCAGCGCCACTGCTTCTCCACGCTCAACCACAACCTGGCCTATTGCTACAACGACGCCCGGGTCATCAAGTGGCTGTGGTCGCAGATGGCCGTGAACCGCTTCCGCGGCGGCCGCACCCTAAGCTTCGAGGATTAACGGGCTGGCATCTTGTAGCCCAGGGCGCCCGCCGCCCTGCGCGAAAGCGCAGATCGAAACAGGAGTCGGCGGGGCCCCGGGGCCGGTGGCACAGCCACTCCTGGCTGTGCTCTCGGCATAGCGCGGCCTTCTGGATTTCGAGGACTGCCTACTGCGCCTTGGTCGTCGGCAAACCCGCGTCCACCCAGTTCGTGCCAAAATTGTTGGCGATGTGCACCACCTTCACGTTCGTGAAGCCCATCGAGTGCAGCGCCTCATATGCGGGCTTGGCATTGGGGCACTTGTCCCACGGGCAGCAGCCGCAATACAACACGATCAACTGGCCGTGCTTCAACGCCTCCACTCTCTTTCGCAGCAACGCCAGTCCGTCCGCCGTCGACCCAGGCCCCGCGTAATCGGAACCGGGAATGCGCGCCTGATCGTAGAAGTTCTTGAAGCCCACGTGCAGCACCACCGGCTTTTCGCCCTTGGAATCCTGCAATAACTTGGCCAGCGCTTCCGGCTCCATCTCCACGCTCGCCGCAAGTTCCGCCGCCTTTCCGGCGCCTGGAACTGCCGCCGGGGTCTGCGCCGCCGCGCTCTGCGTTTGCCTTCCGAGCGCGAGGACTCCTAAAAACGCGCCCACGGTCAAGAAGGCCGAAACCGCGATGCCTAATCTTCCCCTCTTCGGATTCATGAACTCCTCCTTCGGATGGCGCGTCGTGCTTGCTCCTACGCGCGGACAATCATATATGGCCCTGACAGATATGGCCCCTGACAGCAATCTTTCGTTCCTATGGCGCTGCTATGCTCCGGGCGTCCCGATCTGCGGCCGTCCCGGGATCACTCCCGGCTGCATCGCGGGCTGCGTCTCGCGCCTTCGCGGAACATCCGAACTCGTCGGCGGCGTCGGGAAATTTCCCTGCGGCGGCGCCGTGGGATATTTCTCCCAGGTATCGATGAACGTGGTCAGATACGCGTTGAACTCGTCGGGATGCTCGCGGTACATGAAGTGGCCGCCATTGGTGATGACGATCATCTGCACTTTGGTGTTCTTCGCCGCGATAATGTCGAAAAGCGCCCTCTGGCCGCGCAGTTGCGCCGTCTGGTCCTCCGGACCCCAATCGAGCACGTCGTTCTTCCCTGCCACCAGCAACACCGGCATCTGCAGCGTGCCCTCGGCTCGCACCTTATCCAGCATCTTCTGCTTGAACGCCGGGAAATCGAAGGACTTCCCCGCGCCCGCGTTCAGCCGCGCCCGCGCCGCTTGCGATTTCGGCAGGTTGGCCATGAACCGGTCCGCGCTCCAATACTCCTCGTCGAACGTGGTCGGCAGCCAGGCCAGCATGGCCACGCGGCATTGCAAGCCTTCGTACTGCGATTGGTCCGGGCACTTGCTCAGGTCCAGCCGGGTCTTGCCGTCCGCCGACGCCGCAGGATTCTCCGGCCCCATGGCCATGATCGTCAGCGTCTTGGCCACCTCCGGATGTTCGATCGCCAGATAAAGCGCAATCGCTCCGCCCGCCGAATGCCCCACCAGATGCACCGGCCCCAGCTTCAGCGCCTGAATGAAGCCGTAGATGAAGTCGACGTCGCCCTGATAGGTGTAGTCGTCGTCCTTCAGCGGATTTCCGCTCATCCCGCTGGCCAGCCGGTCCACGGCAAACACGTGGAAGCGCTTGGCCAGGCCCGCGATATTGCGCGAGAAGACGTTGGCCGTCGACGATCCCGCCGTGAACCCGCCGTGGATCATCACCATCGGCTCGCCAGCGCCCGCTTCGTAGTAGCGCGCCTTGACGCCGTTCACATCCACATACTTGGAATGAAGGCCGCCGATCTCCGATTGCGGATCGGGCTTGTCTTGCGCCGCCGCAGTCATCCCGGCCGCCAATGCCATCAGCGCCGCCGCCGCGAACGCCGCCGCCATCCTCGCCGCGAAAATCCGCGAACCATGCTGGGCCATCTGCCTTCCTCCTCCCTCCATCACGGCTCCCTAAGCTGCGTTTATAGCCCCTCCCCCGCTTTCCGGCAACCCTAAACCGAAACTCTCGCGCCAACTCCGTGTCGCATACGCTGTTTCACCGCAGCGGCGAAAACGACGCAGGCAGCGCCAGGCTATTCTCCATCTTCACCAGCCATTCCGCCGTCACCGGCGGCCACATCTTGCGCTCCACCGTCTCCGCGCGAATGCGCTGCCGTTCCGCCGCGTCCTGATACGGCCAGATGTGCACCCATTGATGCAGCGGCCCGATATCCGTGTACCAGCAGCCCACCAGCGGCGACACCTTCAGCCGCGCTTCGATCAGCGGCAGCCACGCCTCGATCACCTTGGGAATCGTCCCGGCCTGGTAGATGTACTGGCGGATTTCGTACACGTTGCCGAACTTCCCGGTCTTGAAGGGCGGCGAAAACGGCGCCGGCTTCAGAATTTTCGTGTCCTGCTCGACGATCAATTCGGTCGCGTCCGGCCGCCAGCCCATCTTTGCCGCGCGCTCCTGCACTTCTTCGCGCTGCGCCATATTTTCGTAGGGCCAGAGCTCGACGAGGTTGTCGATGTGCCCCACGTCGGTGTGAAAATATCCGCCCAGCGGCGAGAGCTTCTGCCGCTCCGCCAACCCCTGCGCGAACCGTTCCTCGGCCTTCTTCTGTGTCTGAGACTTCACCCGCGTCGTGCGCATCTCGACGATCATCTCCGCTCCCTTTCCCGCTCCGTCTGGAATTTAACCCGCGCTCTCGGCCAGCGCAGCAGCCTACTTTCCGGGGAACACTCCTGTCAAATCATCCGGAGCTGCCGCCCGGCATTGCCTGGCGGCAACCAAAGCGGGAGTTCGCCGAAATCGGCTTTGGGAACAGGAAGATAAAGAGCGTGCCATTGTTTGGATGCCAGCATCCATCATAAAATAGCGGCAATGATTCAAGGCGGCCGCGAGAGTGTGCCGCAACTGGAGGATTGTGGAGTTCGGGGCGAGTTCAGTGGGGGAACGCCGGCACGGCGGAGGTTGGCTGCATATGCGCTGCCGGTGGTCGTCAAGAAGCTTGCCGCGACGGCAGCGTCACTTGGGCAGGCGCCCTCCGCGACCACAGCAGAAGCGCCTGCCATGGAACGAAGGGATGCAGTCCCTCAAAACGGTTCTGCAAACGGCAACCCGGAATCGAGTGTTCCCCAGCGGAGCACTCCGCAGGGCGCAGCCGATAATGACAAGGGGCGCCTGGCTGTTAATCCGGTAACCGGCGTCGTTACGACCGCGGCTGCGAATTATCGTCCTCTAACCGGCAGAGAGCGCTGGAAGCTCTACTGGAAACAAAACTATTTCTCCATCGGCGCATATTTCGGTCCCGTTTTCACGGCATTGGTTCTCGATCAAGCCACCGGCTCGCCTCCGCAATGGGGAGGCGGCCTTGAGGGATATGGAAGGCGGCTCGCTTCGCGCACGGGAAGCGCGATCATCCAGGGAACGGTTCAGGCGCCGCTCGCGGCGATTCTGCACGAGGACGTTCGGTACGTCGCAAGCAATGATCGCCGCGCCAAACGGCGCGCCCTGCATGCCGTGGCGTACAGCTTCTTAACTTTCAACGACCAAGGGCATCCCACGCCGAACATTGCCAACCTCGGCGCGTACTACGCATCGACGGCCGTCACCACGCTATGGCTTCCGGGCAAATATAACGTGGCGCGGTATACGCTAGCGAATAGCACCGAGCAGATAGCGCTCACGGTGCCGGTGAACCTACTGCAGGAGTTCTGGCCCGAAGTGACGCACAAAGTGCTTCGCCGGCCTGGAAACACCGGAAAATCGAGCACGGCATCCTTCTAAGCTGACGGCTGAGGCGAAGAGCAACCGCGTTTCACATCCGCACCGTATTCCTGATTTACCGCGACCGAACCGGCGGACGGCAATCGGCCCGCCGGGGCATGAGGAGCTTCGCTTACTTGCCAGCGGGCGGCGTTCCCAGTTGCACGTTCGACGGACGCCCTTCCTTCTGCCATTCCTGGGGCTCTTCATTGGTCGTGCAGAAGAATTCTTCCAGGTCGTCATCGGGGACAACCGACAGGGACCACTTCCGAGGCGCCGACTTCCACGGCTTCGCCAAAACCACCGGGTCCTCGACAATGTCTTCCTGGACAAGGTAGTTCTTCGAGGTACGAGTAAAACGCTCGATCACGTGCTCCTGCTCGCTGTGAAAGAACCCGCCGAAATTCGCCCTGGTATCGAGCGCGATCGTGTCGATGACCAGCGTATCTCCTTCCCAGTGAGCCACGGAGTCGCCATTGAACGTGGGATCGGGATCTTTCTGGTGCGGGCGTCCGTCGGTGTGGATGATGCGGAAGTCCATGGGATATTCGACCATCATCACCAGCCGGTCCTTGGTCTGAACCAGTTGGATCGGCCAGGTCAGGACGTTTTCCTCGAGCAAAGTGCCGGGCGTGCTGGGCAGGGCGCAGTCGCCATAGCGGGCCGGCCTCTTATAGTTTTCTTGTGAGCCGGCGATCACCACGGGCTTTTCTTCCGGCGTCACCTTGGGATCGAATTGCCTGCGTGCCGCTGGGTCGATGGGATAAGCCCTCTGCACCTCTCGTCCAGCGCTGTTTGGAAACCATACCCCACTCAAGTCCGGATGGCCGTCTGCCGTGCGCGGCGCAGGCCCGCCTTCCGGAACTACGTGCCAGTTCTCGGACCCGGCCGAGGTACGTTCCGTTGGTTTACCCACCGATCCCGGGGGAGGCGCCTGGGCAAAAGTGGGTGTCACAAGGATCCCCAAAGCCAGCAGCAGACCCCAGCCGTCAGAACACACTTCCCGAACCGCCACTCGAATCCTCTCATCACACTCCCCTTTTTTTTATCCGAAGTTGCTCGGGCCTGAATTGTTTTCCTGCCCGGACCTGATTTCCACTCGTTTTCACTTCACCGCAAGCCAAGACTACTGCTCTTGAGAAGATTTCAACGTCAACGGCCGGCCATCCGCGAACATAATTTTTCCAGCAAGAACACCCACGTGAGCCCCGTTCTTTGCGGGACGCAGGGAGACCTTGATTTCATCGCCAGGCTTCAGCGTTTCCCTGGTCCATCCCTGTGCCACCACGGCCCGTAACTGCCCAAACTCGATCGCCCAGTGGGTGACATTGCCTTTGTCGTCTTTCACATCGAAGGCCAGCGAGGAATGCGGGTTGGCCAAGACCACTTCCGTAACGGTTCCCGTCAGCGTCAGAGTCTGGGTCTATATCGTAGGCCGCATAGCCATGGTGCGCGAATGCGGGTGATGCGAAACCGATCCACCCCAACAGAGCCAGCAAAAACACGCGTCCACTATTTGCCATCACACACTCCCACTCGTACCAACGTTAGATTTCCCACTCATCCCAGCTGGTTGCGGATTTGACGTATCGCGGGCGATCCGGGTTTCTCGCCCCCAAGGTGTTGACATGCACACACCCTGCCGAGCGTTGGAAGACCTATCCGAACGCCGATATTCTCACACCAAAGAGCCCCGAGATTCTAGCGAGCCCTTCGCCCGGCGTCGAGCACGGATTTACTTGACACTCGGCCCAAGCTATGCGAATAGTCTCGGCACTTTTTCCAGTGCCAAATGATGCCTCAAAGCTTTCGGCAAGTCTACATGGAGAGTTGCCAATGACCACCCACAAGCGATCCGGCGTCCAGCTTGTAGTTCTGCTCGCAGTCGTAGCGTTCGCGCCGGCGCTGTTTGCGCAAAAGACATCTTCAACTGGCGCAGCGGCGGCCAATTCGAAGTTCGATCCGAAAGACCTGAATGGCTCGTGGATTGGCACCGGCCGGATCTACGGCGATAACAATCCCGTCCCCGAGCCGCCTTTAACGGACTGGGCCAAGCAAAACTTGCTCCTGAAAAACATTTCGCATGCCGGCTTGAACGCCACGGCAAAAGGCAACTCCTCGGCGCAGACCACAGCGGGCGAAAACTCCGTGGATGAAAATGGCGCCCCGGCCAACGTCTCCGAGGGTCACTATCCGGGTGAATACTGCGAGCCCCAGGGCACGCCGGTAGCGTTCAACTACATCAACGCCTATCCCGTGCTGTTCATCATGCTGCCGGATCGCATCTATCAGCTGTTCGAGTACCATCGCGAATGGCGAACCATCTGGCTGAATCGCGACCATCCCAAGGACCTGCTCCCGAGCTATTTCGGAGATTCCATCGGCAAGTGGGATGGAAACACGCTGGTGGTGGACACCATCGGCTACAACGGAAAAGAAGGACATCGCTGGATCAGCGAAAACGTCGGCCACTACATGAGCGACGAGTTTCGCATGGTCGAGCGGTACACGCTCACCGACGCTACCCATTTAGATTTGGAAATGACCTATTACGACCCCAAGGCCTGGGGCGACAAGCCCTGGACCGGCTGGAAGAAATCCTTCAAGCTCGATTCCAAAACCGACAGCCTGGAAGAAAACGTGTGTGACACGGCCCGCCGGTACGACGATTTGATCGAGCATCCCGCCGGCCTTCCCGATCTTATTCCCAAACAGTAGGGCGTCGAGTCAGCGCCGCTACCGCGCGTGCCGCCCGCATCATATCCAGTTCGGCTTGAAATTGACGTTCTAGCTGATACAGCAGTCTCCAACATTCGGCGCCCCGGAGCGGACGCCACGCGGATGCGGCACACGCGTGGCGACGCTCCGGTTTGGATCGTTTGGGAAACGGCGTGGAAATTCTATCCGGCGACGTTACAGCTTCCGTTCGCTGGCCTTCGAGGACGCCGAGGGCAGCCGCGTGAAGCCCAGGTCCTGGGCTCGCTTCAGCTTGGTGAGATAGATGATCTGCCCCAGGTGATACGCCACGTGCTGGGTCACCTGCGCCGCGGCCTCATAGCCCTGTGACGTCGAACGCCTGGATGCGATACCTCCGCGTCAGGTCCTCCGGCTTCAGCCGCTCCAGCACCGCGCAGGACTCCTTCACCGTTTGCCGGAACCGCTCGCCGAGCGCGCTTCGCGCCATCGGCCCGCGTTCGGAAAACTCCTTGTCCCGCTCGCGAATGTCCTTGGCCCCGCCCAGGCCGGAGACGATCCACTGCCGCATGTTTCCGCAAAGATGCAGCACCAGATTGCCGGCGCTGTTGGACGCCTCGTTCGGCCGCCACCAAATCTCGTCTTCGGAAAGCTGTTCCAGGCAATCGAGAAGCGGCGGCAAGAACTGCTCTTCGAGCCGCGAGCGCCACTGCCGCAGGCAGATGGCGGCCAGCGCGGCGTCCATCCGCCCGCCGTTTTTTGCGCCGGACTTTTCTTTTGGCTTCCCTGCCGCCTTACCCTTGGGCTTTTCTTTCGGCATCGCATTAACGGCGCTGCGCTTCGCCTTTGCGCTCACCTTCCGCGTCTTTTTCACGTGTTTTCGCCCCACTTGACTCTCAACTTCATGATCGGCCCGCTTGCCGGGTCCAAGCGCCTGGGCCATCGCTCTGAAATTCGCGCCAAAGGATATCCGCATGGCCCGCACGGCGCAACGCCGGGTTCGCCGCCCGCGGGCTCGGGCCCTCTAAAGCAAACACTGCAGACGATGGGCAGACACCAAAGTATCCCTCCGCGCATCCGATTAACAGGCTCCCCTATGCGGTTCGGGGGCTTACTTTGCAATCCTTCGTTAGGATGGGGTGTACGCCCGATGGCCTGGCTCCGCTCGCGAAAGAGGTCCGAAGCAACTCCTCGAGAAACTCTCATACGCGTCTGCGTCGTAAGCCGCGATCCCGCGCTGACCGAAGAAGTTCACAACGATCTTCTGGTGGGCTTCCTCACGCGCAGCGGCTACGATTTTGAAAGCAATCATCCCGATTTCCAGCAGTATTGCGACGTGCTCTTCGTGGACCTGCGCGCCGCCGGCCTCGAAGCCGACCCGCAGGAAGGCCTGGCCTTCGTCGACGCCGTCCGGCAAAGCGTGTCGCATCCGCCCATCGTTGCCTTGTGCGACGCCGATGGCTATGACTTTGCCCGCGAAGTGATGCTCCACGGCGCCTACGACAACTTGACCGCGCCCCTGAACATGTCCCAGCTCCGCCTGTCCTTGCAGCGCGCCTACGAGCTTCGTTCCAACGAAACCAGGCTGGAATCGTTCCTCTCGCAGCAGACCGCCCAGCGCGATGGCCTGCGCGGCGGCGTTCGCGCTAGAACGCTTCGCCGCAAGACCGAGGCCGCCCCGCGTGCCGCGCGTCCCGCGCCGCTGCCTCCGCGCCACTTGCGTCGCCCGGCTCAACGGCCCGCGCCCTCGCTCCTGGCCGCGGGCTTTGTCCTCGGCTGCCTGCTTTTCTTTGCCGGACTTTTTGCCGTGCGCACCGTCCTGGTGGGCATGGGCGACGCGCTCGCCAGCGCCGGCTTCGCGGCCGATTCGGCCGGCGCAGCCGCGGCGGTTCCGAGTACCTCTGCGACCACGGGCGCGTTCGCTTCGCATGCCACCCGGCCCGTTGCCAATGCCGCCGGCTTCACCCAGCGCGCCTTCGACGACGAATCGAATTCGCTCTCCGGTTACGCGCCGGCGATCGTCCTCGAGCGCGTGGAACCGCGTTATTCCACTGCTGCCAGCGCGCGCCATCTCCAGGGAACCGTGCGCATCCGCGCCGTCATCGGAACCGACGGCTCTCCGCGCGGGCTCGCCCGCGTGAGTGGCGACCCCACGCTCGCGCAGATCGCCATGGACGCGATCTCGCTCTGGCGCTATCAGCCGGCCACGATCGACGGCCAGCCGGTGGAATCCGAGGTCATCATCCCCATCGACTTCCATCCGCCAAACTGACTTCTCCGCTCGCCAACTGGTGCCGGCGGGAAGCACCTTCGTCGCACCGTGCGGCATCCTATACCTGCGGCCTTGTATTGCTTCCTCGGACTATCCATAATGAATGGAGCGCTTGCGAGGCTTTGCCGCCGTCATGAATAATCGCAGACTTCTCCTGTTAGTCGTCGCGCTCGTCGTTGTCAGCGCCTTCGGCGTGGGAACTTCCATCTACGCCCTGCGCCACTCGCGGGCCTCGGCGGAGAACCCGGCGTCGAAATCCAATGTGATTCGCTTCGTCTCCAATCCAGAGCCGGCGCCGCCCTTTGTGCTGCGCGACCTCGACGGCAAGATCGTCTCCACGGAGGATTGGAAGGGCAAAGTGGTCATCCTGAATTTCTGGGCCACCTGGTGTCCGCCCTGCCGCCAGGAGATTCCCGAGTTCATTCGCCTGCAGGCCGCTTACAAGGATAAGCTCCAGATCGTGGGCGCCTCCGAAGATGAGGATCCGCCGCAGAAGGTGCGCGAATTCGTGCAGCAAGAGGGCATGAACTATCCCGTGGTCATGGCCACCAAGGAGCTTGCCGATAATTACGGTGGCGTGCCCGCGTTGCCCACTTCCTTCATCATCGACCAGCAGGGCCGTGTGGTGCAGAAGCATACCGGCCTATACGAATACGCCGTCTACGAACGCGACGTCCGCGCCCTCGCCGGCATGACAGTCGACGCGCGCATCGAGACATTCACCGACGAGGGCCAGGTCTTCCTCAAGAACGCCGCCAATGCCACCGAGCTTCCCGACGTCGATCTCTCCGGCCTTACGCCGGCGCAGAGAAAAGACGCGCTGCATCGCCTCAACGCCGAGACCTGCACCTGCGGTTGCAATCTGACCTTGGCGGAATGCCGCGTCAACGACACCGAGTGCCCCGTGAGCAAACCCGCTGCCGCCGAAGTGGTGAAGCGCGTCCGCGCAGGTCTGCCCGAGCCTGCCACGCCGCCACCCGCTCCCTCGTCCTCGCCGCAGCCCGCTAGCCCCAAAACTTAATTCCTGCTGTAATTCTTCTTCTGAACGCGCTATGAGAGTCCTGATCTCTGGAGCGGGAATCGCCGGCCCCACGCTCGCATACTGGCTCGCCCATTATGGATTCGAGCCAACCCTCCTCGAATCGGCTCCTGCCTTGCGAACCGGCGGCTACGTCATCGATTTCTGGGGCGCCGGTTTCGACGTTGCCGATCGCATGGGTCTATTGCCGGAGATCCGCCGCAAGGGATACATGGTCCGGGAAGTCGTCGCTGTAAACGAACGCGGCAAGCGCGTGAGCGGGTTTTCCGTCGAGGTCTTCTCCCGCATCACCGAAGGCCGCTATGTCAGCCTCCCGCGGGGAGACTTGGCCGCCGCCATCTTCGCCAAAGTCGAGGGCCGCGTCGAAACTATTTTCGGCGATAGCGTTCGTGTCATCGAGCAAACGGAAACGGCCGTGCGCGTCTCT
The DNA here is from genome assembly GCA_963823935.1 of uncultured Acidobacteriota bacterium. Taxonomy (GTDB): domain Bacteria; phylum Acidobacteriota; class Terriglobia; order Acidiferrales; family UBA7541; genus Palsa-189. The sequence goes on along the minus strand of CAWGNM010000009.1, from coordinate 130,408 downwards.
TTTCAGAGTGGGTCGGCCCGCGATTTCGATCTCGTCGTCGGCGCGGACGGACTCCATTCGCGCGTGCGCGAACTGGTTTTTGGCCCCGAGAGCCAGTTTGAAAAATATCTCGGGTATAAGGTCGCCGCATTTGAAGTGCCGGGCTATCGCCCGCGAGACGAACTCGTCTACGTGATGTATACAGAGGTGGGCGGCCAGGTGAGCCGCTTTACCATGCGCGGCGACCGCACCATGTTTCTTTTTATTTTTGCGGATGAGGACCGAGCCGTGCCGGCAGACGTCAGGCCCAAAAGGCTCGGCTGCGAGATCGTTTCGGAAAAAGCGGCTGGGAGTGTCCACAGATTCTGGACGCGCTCGATTCCGCCGAGCGATCTGTATTTCGACCGCGTCAGCCAAATCCGCATGAATCGCCCCGATGCAATCACATCGACCCGCGCCAGGGACTCTGGACGCGAGGGCGCGTGACCCTCGCGGGCGATGCGGCTTTCTGCGTCTCCTTGCTCGCCGGCCAGGGCTCCGCGTTGGCCATGGTCGCCGCCTACATCCTCGCCGGCGAACTGCATCGCGCCAACGGCGATTACGCCAAGGCTTTCGCTCGCTATCAGGACGCGATGGGGCCTTTCGTGCTCGCTAAACAGGAAGCGGCATTAGGATTCGCGGGCGCGTTTGCGCCCAAATCGAAGGCCGGACTGTTTCTGCGCAATCAGATTTTCAAGCTTCTAGCATTCGACTGGATAGCGAACATCGTCGCCAAACGAGGTCTCCTCGACAATATTGCCCTTCCGGATTATGGCTAAGCTTCGGGACGCCATCCACGCGCACCGCACCGCGGAGTGCACCGGTCGTATTCAAAGGAAAGAGGGCGGGTTCCGAAGACCCGGTGGGCATCGCCGGGCCTTCGGAATGGGGGGTGAGTAAGGAAAGTTTGGGTGGGGGCCCTGGTCCCTTAACGCAGTCCTAAACCGTTCTGCCGCGCGAAGCGTGGCCGATTAGGGTCACGATAAAGAGCACCAGGAAAACGAAGAACAAAATCTTGGCGATTCCCGCCGCAGCCGAGGCAATCACGCCAAATCCCAGCAGTCCGGCGATCACGGCGATAATGAAGAACACCAGCGCGTAGTAAAGCATTTATCTTCCTCCTCGGCTGCTCAAGGAACTCTCACGCACCATTGCTCGTTCCGAGCCGCCATCTCTGGGGACATCGAAAGCTGCGGCCGGACATTTCCGACTTTCCCGGACTCAAAGCGTCCCGATCCCGCAATTTCCGCTGTTAGCGGAAGACGGAACAGTGGGACTTTTGGGCCCTGGAACCTCGGTCTGCCCGGCCGCAGGCCGTTGCCTGGCCGGAGAACTCTCCCGGCCGAGAGCAGTTGGTTGATCGTTGACCTTGATGAGCAACACGCATTTCCACACTCACCTTAGCCCCGCAGGCCGGATGGGTGCCATACGCCGAACGCGGTAACCGCGTGAGGACGGTGCCCCATGGTCTTTCTGTTGAAGGGATTAGGCTTGGAGCAGATCTAAGGAAACTGGCGTGTCAAACTGGGATCATTCTGAGCGAGAAGTGCGCGCGGGGCCAACCCAGATCGCCAGCCCAGATCAAGAGATCAGATCGAGAGACTAGATCGCTACGGGCTGAGGTTGCGCTGAGTTTTTTCTGCGCTTGCTGGCATAAAGCTCGGCGTCGGCCCGAAGCAGCAACTCCTTCGCCGATTCTCCCTGCACCGAAGCGGACCAGCCCGACGAAAATGCGATCGGCAAGCTCGAATGGTTGTCGATCTCAGCGCGAATTCCTTGCAGCCGCTTCAGAACGTGCTGCACGTTCTCCGGCTTGCATTCCGGCAGCACCACCAGAAATTCGTCTCCGCCATACCGTGCCGCGGCGTCCGAGCCGCGCGTGGCCTTGCTCAGCCTTTCCGCAAACGCCTTCAGCAAAGCGTCTCCGGCCGCGTGGCCGTAGGTGTCGTTCACCTGCTTGAATTCGTCCAGGTCAAAAAGGATCACGGCCAGCGGCCGCCCGTGGCGTTTCGAGCGCGCGATTTCGCTTTCCAGGCGCTGCTCGATATAGCGGCGATTGAAGAGGCCGGTGAGCGGGTCCAGAAGGGCCATTTTGTAGACCTCCTGCGCCAGCTCCTCCACTTTGTCCACCGCGCACACCTGGTCGGTCAGCTGCCGGCGAATGCGGGTGATCTGCAATTGCTGATAGATCAGGTAGACGTTGAAGATCAGCACCAACCCCACCAGCCCGCGCACAGCCTGATTGACGAAGAACGAATAGAATCTGTCCGCGCCCGAAAGCAACGCCGGAAACGCAAAGGAAGCCATCGCCACCAGCAAGAGCATGGTGACCATCATTGCGTACGACCACAGCCACCATTCGCGCCGGTCCATCCGGCGCATGGTCATCTGAATATCGTTCCGGGAATCGTTGGTGAGTTCTAGAACCGTGCTCTGCTTGTCCATAGCCCCTGGCGACGCATTTCAGTAAAAGCGTGCGTCTATCCGGCCTGGTGCCCGCTGCGAGCACGGCGGCCCGGGAAGTGACCCCCCACGCAGGTACCATTCTCCCGTGGCCTCCGGCAAGGCCATAGTACTCGGGCTCTACCATGCTCGATCAGTTATTGCCGATTAGCCGCCCACGCGCGCCAGTGCAACCTGGACGCGGCCAGCGCAAACCTGGACGCCGGCGTGCAAGCTGAAGAAGATAAAGGAAACACTAAACGATAAGGGACAAGGGCGTGCGCGAAATTAGGGACGGTCCGATCCCAGAGGTACGCACACACACGAACTACAGGGGAATCTTGTCGGCAGGAGCGTTGCGAAGAAGCTTTTTCTGCGCGCTGCCGACTATGCAGCCTTGACGCGTTTCCTGCGTGTGATGCTCACAACCGCCGCCGGCGCTGGATGCCTTTTGGCATAAAGCGCGGCGCGGCGCAGCAACCGCTCGAATTCCTGATCCTTCGAGGAAGTCCTGCGCCTGGAACCTTGCGCTGGGCTGTCATGACAAACCTCGCTGGAAGTTTTGGGCCGATGCAGGGGGCTAAGGTAGAAACCCTACGCCCTCGGCAGGTACAACCCTGGGGGCAGGGGCGCAAATTACCCACTTTGCCCTTTATTGTCAATAACTTTAATATGAAAACCTAAACCCTAACAGACAGGCCGTCGTGGGCGGACTTCAACTCTGTACTTTAATAGAACTACTGTATACGCATTAGTTTTCCTACATTTTCCACAGGATTGACGGATTTCCACAGTTCCGGTTTCAATGAATCGTTGCTTTTCCTTCGCACTCAAAAAATGATTGCTGCCACAAAATGCCGGAGCGTGCCATGACCGTGCGCCTCTCCCAGCAGCTCGAGGATGTTCAGACCGAGCTTTCCCGCAAGCTCTCCGAAGCCGAACGCATCGGAGATTGTCTGATGGAGTTGGGCGTCCGGCTCCAGCAGGAACCCTGGAAGTGGTCGATCGACTGGATCGAGGATGCCTTTCCCGTGCCGAACTCCATTAACCCGGTCGAAAGGGAGATCGTCGCGGCGCTGGACCGCAATCGCCTCGAATGGCTGCTCGAAGACATCCGCATCTTGAAGCGACGCGAAACCGAATTGAAGAGACTCGCCGTCGCCTGACGCTGCTGCCCGACTGCCTCAGTCATCATTCGCTAGTCCGCAAGACACGAACGTCCGCGTTATCACTTAGTTCAGTCATTCCGCCCTCAATATAGGATTCGCCTGACCTGTCCGTCTGTACCGTTATGGAGCATTCATCGTTTCGTAATACTGACATGCGGCTAATGAAGCCTTGGTTTCAAGGCCTCGGATCAGGTCCCTGAACGGGCCGAATCGGCATTTTGTCATATCGGGCTGGTTAGAACTTCGTTCCCACTCATTGGAGGTGAACCGATCGGGAACTGGGTCCCGGAACGATCCGGGTAGATGTAGCTGTCGTGGACAGCGCACCGCAGTCTGAACACCCGGTAATTTTGACAACGAAGAGCCCGACCGTATGTCCTTTGTTTGCAACGCGCTATTAACGGTTCTGTGGCACGGAAGCTGCATAAGTACTTGTGTACCGTGTTGAAACAACAGATTTGGTCCTCATACTAAAGGAGATGAAAGATGAAGCTCAAGCTAGTTGCAGGTTTAACGATTCTCGGTCTCGCTACTCTCGTGAGCAGCCCGGTTTTTGCTGCCACAACCGCTTCCGGCACGGTTGCTGTGACGGCGACGGTTGCCAGTTCTGTGAGCCTAACGTTTGTGACTGACCCGGCCGGCATTACGCTGGGCGGAACCGGTACGTCAGCCGCCACCGTTGCGTTTGGAAACGTGCAAGCTTATGGCGGAGTCGTTCCCGCAAACGTCACGAAAACGGTCAACGGCATGACAACTGGACGCTGAGCACGCCGTTCGATGTGGTCGTTGCGGTTGCGAACCAGGTTAGCCCCAATTACACGCTGACGGCACAACTGAACGCAGCCGATGCCACTGAACACTTGGAAGATCGGGGCCTCGACGATCACGAGTGCCAGTGCGACAACTCTGACCGCCGCCGGGGCTTATGGCAGCACGGCATATACCCTGGGATTGACGATTCCGTTTAGCAAGGCGGCTGGGGCCATCTCCAATACCATCAACTTCGTCGCTACCGCGAACTAGGTGACGTCCATGAAAGAACAGTTGCGTCAAAACAGAATCGGTCACGACGCAACTGTTCTTTTGTCGTCGCACCAAATGCTCAAACACTTTTGGATCATCGCCATGCTCCTTACCCTCGCCCTCCTCTCCGTAGACATCCGCAAGCGCGGCATCCCTTACGTTGATTTTCAGTTCCGATGCCAGCGGGATCTCGTTGGGCGGGAGCGGAACGCTCACTCAACCATCTCTTTCGGCAGCGTTCGACGCATACGGAGGCGCTGTTCCGGCGGGCGTAACCAAGTCCATAAATGGCACCACCAGCTGGACACTGAGCACGCCCATCGATGTGAAGGTGACTAAAAGTGGATTAGGAACCAGCGCGAACTATACGATGACCGCCCAGCTGCAAACTTCGGGGCTCGCATACACCTGGAAACTCGGGTCGGCAACGCTGACCAGCGCCTTCCCCGCTACGGTTACCGCGGCAGGCGTCTATGGCAGCAAGACCGCTTACACATTCAGCTTGACGATCCCTTTTTCCGCGGCGGCGGGAACGGTGAACAACACGCTGGACATCCTTGTCACCGCCAATTGAGCACAAAGATGAAGACGAATAACATCAATTTCACGACATCGCATGTTCGAGCCGTCTTAGGCTCGATCCGGCAAACCTGGCTCGTTGTGCTTTTGGCCGTGGCCGCTCTTGCCGTGACGACGGCGACCGCGCGCCCCGCTCTTCGCCGCTGGACAGGCCGGCACGGCCCGGACAACAGCTGGATGCGCCTCCCGCAGAGCCCGCTCCTTCTCTCACGATCTCTCCCGGGGTCATCATGGTGCAGGCTCAGCCGGGGCAAGGCACCACGCAGGATGTTTCCATCTCCAACCTCACTCCCGTGGAATTCAAATTCGACCTGGAAGCGATGGACGTGGCCGTGCGCGACGGCAAACGAGTGTTTGTGCCCGCGGGAGAGATGCCGGGAAGCATTGCCCGAACCGCCGTTTTTTCGCCTGCTTCCGTCGTCGTCCCGCCGGGAAGCTCGGCCACGGTGCACGTTACCGTAACCATTCCGGAAAATCCGGCCATGCGCGCCATCGTCGCGGTATTTCGCAGCAATACCAAAGTGCAGTCGCCCAACGGCTTTGCCATGACCGCCTCGCTAGGCGCCCTGATGACCTTTACCTTGTCCAAGACGCTCCAGATCGAAGGTTCCCCGCTCCATTTCGACGGCGTCTCCCAAGGCAACAACCTGGTTGTATCCGAATCGGTCACCAACACCGGCAACGAGCCCGTCATCCCCAACGGCGTTGTCGCTATTCTCAATTCCACCGGCAAGTTGGTAGGTAAAGTTCCGGTGGAAGCCATGAGACTGCTCCCGGGAGAACGGTTGGAGTTCAAGGCGGAATATCCCTCTGCTCTGCAATCGGGAAAATACCGCGCACTGATGACCCTCGAGCACGACGGCACTGTGCTTACGACCTCCTCCGCCTTTGAGATCCCATGAGATGGTTAGCGTTGATCCTTTTTCTGACGGCTCCGGCCTATGGCCAGTCGTCTCCGGATCAACGCCCAATATCAAAGCGAAGACCAGAACAAAGACCAGCGCCCGGTATCCGTGAGTGTAACCACTGCCGATCCGCAGCCGCCTCCGGTAAACGACGCCTTCCAACACCTGGTCGTCCAGTGGGACCGCGGCGATCTCTCTCAAGGCCGGCCAAACAATTGAATTAGCTGCGGCCGATGCCACCGCCGCCTATCCCATCGATCCTCTGTTCGTCGAGGTCACTCTGGGCGAGGGCTTTGCCCAGATTTTGGGCAAATTTGCCGGGCACACCGAAATTATTTTCGTCACCAACGCCGGCGTCAGAAACCTTCCGATCGATGTAACTCCAGCCGCTCCCATTTACCCTCCGGGTTTCGTTATGCCGCAGCCTGCGGCGGAGGGCCCCGTGGTCGGAAGCTATGAGTTCCGCTACCTCTCGGAACAACCTCAAATTCAAAACATCCTGGATATCACCACCACGCAGGGTCCCGACCGCTCCACCCAGCTGCATGTGCTGGTGAGCGACTTGCTCGCCCCACAGCCTGGCGAAGCGCACTTGTTCCTGCCGTCCGCTTTTTACGACGTGAAGACTCCGCGCTGGGAATTTACAGCCCTCGATCAAACGGTCACGAATTCGCCCCTCACCGTGGACGGGGCTGTCCTGCGAGGGGTGCATTTCAAATCCGACCGCTGGCTATTCCACGCGGGCTACGCATCGCTCGCCACTTTCGACGGGTTCATTTTCCCGGTTCAGCCCGAGGAGGTTGTGGGCGCGGGCTACGTCCTGCCGTTGAGCTCCTATTCGCGGCTCACTGCCAATGCGTATTACTTCTTCGCCTCGGACCAAACCGACACCACCGCTCGTCCTGGCGCCGTCCCATCCCTGGTTTATGAATACAAGCGAGCGTCGGGGGGATTCCCGCTCCAGCGTGAGGGTGATTTGGACCTGCTAGCGGAGCTGGCGGCGGGCAATGGCCTGGGCAGCGCGCTTCGATTGCACTACTCGACATCGCGCAATGATTTCACCGTCAATTTTCGAGACAAGCCTAGTTCCTTCCATTCCTTGAGCTTCGATAATGTTCCGGGCTTGCAGTCCGAGGTGGTGTGGAACCGGCAGTTCAACCCGGCCTTATTCAACAGCGTGAATTTCGACGACAACCGCTTGCTGTTGCCGGAGAGCCTGCAAAACAATCTCACCGCCGCTGACAATCTGCACGCCATACTCTCGAAACACTGGTCCGCGGGCACGGGCGCTGTCTATGCCTCCTTCAGCCAGACCGGCGCCGCCGGGGCATACTCGCTTGGCTCCATCGCTCTGCCGCAAAACATCAATTTCGATCTGCCCCACTTTGGAGCCGGTTTTCAGTATCAATACACCAAAAATTCCCAAGGCGTTTCCGCGGGTCAGGACTTCCGGCCCAGTGTTCGCGCCAGCTTTGGAACCTTCTCGGCATCGGCTTATGTGGAGAAACAAACTCAGGCCACCACCGTCGAATCGATCTTTTCGGGCAATCCGACCCTGCAGGCTGAATTGGATGCGCTCGGCCTCACGCTATCCACGCCGGAACAGCTCCAATCCCTGCTCCAGGATACGAATGTTCTCCAGGCCCTGGGCCTCTCCTCCGGCTCCCAACTCAACTTGGTGCCTTCGCAAAATCAAATCGGCGGAAATCTGAATTGGAATTTCCGGGGAACTGGAAATCAGCAGTTGAACGTGGGAGCCGTTTACACCGAGGACAAGTCCTTGCTCACCACGTCGCAAAACTGGAATCTGAATGGGACTTACATGCGGCAACTCGGCCGGGACTACAATCTCTCGGTTTCCGCTTCTCTGCTGCGCCTTACCGTCGACGGCCAGCAGCAACAATATCCCGTCTTGCAAATCGGCCTGCGCCGCGGCTTCTCCTCGCTGCCTTCGTTTCTTTCCAGTCACAAGTTCGGAACCATCAGCGGCACCGTCTTCCAGGACGACGAGGGGCGCGGCGCATTTCGCAAGGGGCTGCCCCCGCTCGCCGGCGTGGAAGTCGTTCTGGATGGCTCCCAGCGCGCCACCACGGATGGCAACGGGTTCTACTCGTTTCCGCACGTTGCCGCCGGCGGCCACTTTATCGAATTTAATTTTCAGTCCACGAAGCCTTTCTGGTTTACGGGCCCCTCCAAGAGAAATGCGACCATCAACATACCGGCCAATCTCGGCATCCGCTTCGCATCCGCTGAACTGATCGGCTACCTCAAGAACGACGCCGATGCCGGCCTTGAAGGCGCACGGATCGTTATCACCGGGACAAACCAGCGGCTCGAGGTCCACTCGGATGCCCAGGGCAGATTCTCCGTTCCCGCACTCGGCGCGGGAGACTATCAGGTCAGCGTGGATCCCGACAGCCTCCCGGAGGGCTATTTCCTGGAAGATCTGAAGCCCCAAGAGATCAGCCTCGCCGACGGAGTCCCCAACCGACTGGATTTTCGCGTACGGGCGCTGCGGTCCTTAACCGGCCACGTGACCGTGTACAACGCGAAGATGGGACAATACGTGCCGGCCGCGGGAGTTACCGTGGAACTTCGGGGGCTCTCGCGACAAACTACGACCAATGCATCGGGCACGTTCCTCTTTCAGGATCTACCCGCGGGAAATTTCACCGTGGTATTGGCCTGGGATGGGACCGAGGTGATTCAACAAGTGATCCTGCCGGCCGAGCCCAGCAGCAAGAAACTGGAGATCAAGCTGCCGCCTCCGAAGAACCTGGTTGTGATCGACGAGCAGAAATGAGACGAAGAAAAATGAGGCGGGAAGAAGTGAAGAACGGGTTCACACGCAAGCACCCTGCGAATTCCGGCGCTGTGACGGGCGGACTTCAACGGCAGACTTCAGCGGGAGAAGGGATACGTCAGCCAGCCGATTCCGATGGCCACCACCAGGAAGGCCACAAACGCCCAGATGGCATAGCGAATGCGCTCGTCCGTCTTCTCCTTGGAGAGAAACGCGAAGGCCAGGGAGACGCACAGCGCAAAAATAACCATGGCTTGAAAGTGAGTCACAATCATCGCGCCGCTTGCCCCTCCTCCCTCGATCCAAACCCGATCTGCAAAACTTCCAGGACGCAGAGAAAATTCAAAACGCCGGCTGTGGCAAAAAGCCTGGTGCCGTAATCCCCGGCGGCGATGCCCACGTTAGGGCCGGCCGGATTGATGGCGCCCGCCAGGAAGTAGAAGATTCCGTTTCCGATGTCGGCAAAGAAACCGAGCATGTCAAAAGCGTCGGCGCCGTTGGAGGTGAAAACATTGCCTCGCATGCGCAAGCCCACGACCGCCAGGACGGCCACGGCGAAGAAGTACACCACGGCCTTGCCCCACTTGCCCAGCAGGGCCTGGCCCAGTCCGGGCACGAACCATCCGGCGACGGCGGCAACCAGCGCCAAGCGCCGGATTGATGGGATGTTTCTGCGTTTCAGCCATTTTATTTCGCCAGCAGAGGAAGAATCTCCGTCTGCACCGCTCCCGTAACCCGCGCTTCCCTTCCCTCAGTATAAACGTCTACTTCGCTGCGAATTCCAAACTCTTTCAGATAAATGCCCGGCTCGATGGAAAAGCAGGTGTGCGGCAGAATCGCGCGCGAGTCGTGCGTCTCCAGGCCGTCCATATTGGCGCCATTGCCGTGAACTTCCTGGCCGATGCTGTGGCCGGTGCGATGCACGAAATTCTTGGCGTAGCCCGCGTCGGCGATGACGCGCCGCGCGACGGCATCCACTTGCCATCCTTTGATCTTCGCGGCCCTTCCTGACCGACTCCTGCACGAAGGCAATCGCGCCGTCGCGCGCGGCGCGAACGATCTCGAAAACTGCGCGATACTGGCGCGGAACCTCCGCGCCCAGATAACCGACCCAGGTGATGTCGTAATAGACGCTGCGCGGGCCGCTGCAGCTTTCCCCACACGTCCAGCAAGAGCAGATCGCCTTCGCGAATCGGCGATGAACTCGCCGCGGTAGGCTCGTAGTGCGGGTTGCCGCTATGCGGACCTACGGCCACGATGGGCGGCTCATCGGAAATGACGGAGCTCGCCCGGAACTTGGCGAGAATCCACTGCTGCAAGTCATACTCCGTAAGATTGGCTTTCGCCCGAACCTGCGCGGCGGCGTGCTCGAAGGCTTCGCGCACGATGCGGTCGATGGCCCGTCCCGCTTCCAAATGCGACTCGAATTGCTCCGGGCTCCAGGAGGCCTCGAATTGCTGCACCAGATCGGCCGAACTCACCACCGAGCAGCCGCTCGCGCGCACCATCTCCACCGTGCCGGCATCGACCATGGAAACATAAGGAATGGCGTTGCGCGGCGAATATTGCATGGCGACTTTGCGCGCGCGGCCGATGAGGCGCGGAAGATTCTTGTTCAGCTCGTCCAGGCTGGAGTAGACCAGCTTCTGGCCGGGCAAAGTATCGAGCGCGCCGGATTCGATGCGATGCACCAGCTTGCGCGGAGTCCCTCGGCTGGGAATGAGGTAAAACCAGCGGCGCGTGCCCATGCCGCCGTTCAGCCCCAGGACGCGAGCGGCAATGGGATCGCGATGATGAAAATCGTAGAAGAGCCAGCCGTCCAGGCCGGCGGATCGCAACTCTTTCTGAATGTTTCCGATTGATGGCATTCCGTTTCGATTGCGGCCGATTTGCGGGCGGCGTCTCCGGAAGGCGCGAGATTACGTTCGAGCTTTTTCGCGCGCGTCGGAAAAAGACGCCATCGCGCGGACCTGGTCCGCCCTTGCGCCCTGAACTTCCACGCGCTTCAGGCGACCCCTCTGGCCCGAAGCGATTCTAACAGCGGCTACCGGCACATTCAAACGCTCGGCCAAGAAGCGTCTCAGAGCTTCGTTGGCGCGGTCATCGACGGGAGGAGCATGCAGCCGAACGCGCAGAGCGCCTTGCCATTCGCCATCGATCTCATCGCGGCTGGCCCGCGGCTGCACGCGAACGAGAAAGCTCACGCCGCGCGGACCCTCGCGCACCTCGATCAATGGGCGATCATCGGCGGCCGGCCGAGTGCCGAAAAGAGCCGTTCCGACGCGAATCTGCGTGGCGCCCTCTTCGATGGCCACGTCGAAATCGCGCGACATGCCCATGGAGAGCTCCGGCAAAGGCCAATCGAGGTCGCTCGGAAATTCGATCGCGCATCTCCCGCAGCTGCCGGAAGACGGGGCGAACCGACTGCACGTCCGACTTCAACTCCGGTACGGTCATCAATCCGCGCAATTCCAGCCGCGGCATCAGGAGCACGCCTTCGGCCAGGCGCGGGAGGTCGGCTGGATCGCATCCCGTTTTGGTGGTGGTGGGATCGAGCCGCACCTCAAGGAGCACGGGCAAGCGACGTCCGTCTCCGGCGGCCTTATTGAGTTTTTCGGCCAGCGGCAGGCTATCGAGCGAATCGATGGTGTGAAACAGGAGAATCGCGCGCGCCGCCTTGTTGCGCTGCAAATGCCCCACCAGATGCCACGTCGCGCCCAGACCTTCGACAACGGGCGCCTTGGACTCCCACTCCTGCACACGACTTTCGCCGAAGTGCCGAACGCCCAGATCGAAGGCTTCGCGGATGCGTTCGGCGGGAAAGGTCTTCGAGACCCCGACGATGGTGACATCGGAGGCCTTGCGTCCTGCGCGCGACGCTGCGACCTCGACGCGTTCCTGAATGGCCGCGAGATTCTCGGCAACGGTGCTGGGCGCATCCATGGCGCAAATTCTAGCAGAGTTGCCTTTGTTGACGCGCGAAAGCTCCTGATGACTTTGTGGCCCGCGAAAAGCGCATCCAGTTGGTAGCCTTTTCGCGGAAGATGACTTTCGCGCGAACACCCCCTACCCCCCGGTTTTTTGTAAACGTTGTCATTCTATGGAACTTAGGCCGACGGGCTGGAGAACGGTGTCATTCCATTGGACTTAGAGAATGTGCTCTCTCGCCTTTTGTCGGATTCGCTCCCTACCAGCACTGTCGCGCCATTACTTAAGGATAGGGCTCCCGCCGGACTGCTTCGCTCGTGACGGACAGGTCTGCGCCTTACCGAACGCGTACATCTATTTTATCCTGCGGGGCAAGAGCCCCAGGGCCGCCACAAACCGGCGCGCCCTGGGCTACAAGGCAAACACGCAAATTCAAAGGCAAAGCAAGAGCAAACCCATCGTCCTCCCCACCGCAGCACGCGCAAAAACGGCGCGCGCCGGGGACCCCGGTTGGGCCTCGGGATGACAGCACTCGCGTTAAGCGAGTGCTAGTCGCCGACGACACTGCAAACAGGCACGCCCAGTGCCCGCGCAATGGCACGCAGGGTTTCCAGACACGGATTGGCGCGGGGATCGTTTTCAAGCGTCCAAATCGTGTGTGTGGTAACGCCCACGCGCCGGGCGAGATGCTCCTGGCTCATTCCAGCTTCGATACGGAGGCGTCTGATGGCAGCACCCTCGCTTGTGCGCTTCTTCGCGGTTTTGGTCAATCGGGCCCTTTCTTCACAAGACAATTTGTAAGCACGCTGAAACGATTGCAGTGATGGGGACCTGGCCGCGGTGACGTGTTCAGTTTTCTGCCGGGGTCATTGTTTCTAAAACTAAGCAGTTCGTAAACATAGTTATAGATGGCTAGTTTTACATGTGTACTTATACATTGCTATCCAGATGATGTGTGTCCTAAAGTGCGGCGCTGCCTGGCGGCATGGAGCTGGTGGCAACGGCAGGCAGAGGGCGCGGGAAAATGACGGATCGAATAGCACTGGACGACGGCCGTTATTCGTGGGAGCCAGCCGTGCTGAACGCCTTTACCGCGGCTCCTGAAACCGTGGCGGCAAAGATAGGGACTGCGAAACAAGCTATCGCCGACCGGCTCAAAGACCAGCCCCCTCCCGATGCCTCCGAAACAGCCGCTTTGATGTATGCGCTGGAAGCGCTCGATACCCTCAGTGCCCTTCGGCTGCTCATCGATCCAACATCCGAAAGTCCAAGCTCGAAAGATCCAACATCAGAATAGTTGCGAGCGAGCCGGCGCGGCGGGAATTACTCACGAGCGGCGACTCGGAATGTAGCGAAGGAGAAACAGCTCAGCGAGGGAGCGTAGCGTTCAAGGAGGGCGGAGCTTGCGGCCAGGAGCGAGTCAATCCGTCCCGCGTGAGATCCCATACGATGGTGTAGCCGTCCGGCAGAGTGAGCTTGACGTAATTCGCCAGGCGGCTGGCGTCGAAATGGCTATCGTAGGTGAGCTTTCTGCCGTCGGCCAATGTTTGCGAGAGGACCTCGCCAACGTAGCCGTAGGTGTTCACGAGCAAAGGGCGATGTTGCGCGTCGAGGACGGAAGTGAGGCGGCTGGTGCGATCGTATTCGTAGTACTCCTCGCCATCCTGGTTGTCGCGCACGTGCGCGAGCCTGCCGGCCTCGTCGTATTCGTAGGAAACCTCGCGCCCGGAGCTTGCCTTGGCGGAGGTAATGCGATCCATGGCGTCGCGGGTAAATTCGATCGACTGGCCATTGGTCAAGCGCACCACGCGCAGGTCGCTCTTGCTATCCCGCTGAACGGCGAACCCCTCGCCTGAGGCGGAACGTATGCCGGTCAGGGCGCCCTGTTGCCAGGTTCTTCCCGGCCCGGAGGATGGGAAATGGTAGATCCAGCCGTCCAGTGTGTCTAAATCCCAGCCGTTACCCTGCCAGGCAACGGTTGAGAAGCTGAAGGGATCTCCCATGTGCTGGCCGGTGCGCAGGCGGGCGTCGGTCCAACTGGTACCCCTGGAGAAGCGCGTGTACTCCACGGGCGAGCCATCGGCCTCGACCAGCTGCATGGTGGCAAAAGTCCGCGAATCCCCAACGGGAAAAATGTCAAAGGTGTCCGAGGCGCCGATGCCAAAAGCGCGCGAGGCGTCGTCTTGCACGCGATACTTCCGAACGAAAGGAAAGGAAGGCTGGCCGGCGAAAGAAAAATCGGTATGCGACATGATGAAGGAGGGAATGCCCTGGTAGGTGACAAACCTTTCAAAGCGGCTGTCCGCGGGAGGATTATCGGAGCAATCGAGGCGCACGCTCTGCTTCCCTCCCGGCCCCTGGGTGATCGAGACGCAGGGATACTCCCCTACCGAATAGGTAAGTCCCAAGACGCCGCCGAAGCTTTCGCCCATCTCGTCCACGTCGGCGGTGCTGAACGTGGAGGTGGCCAAGGCGCTGGTGAAGTCCGGGCTGAGGGCCAGCGGGTAGTGCAAAAGGGCGAGATTCTTCGTGGCCATCTTGCGGACGCGCAGCGCATATATTTCCGGATTCTTGCCCGCGTACCAAGGCAGGCCGTGCAGGCGAGCCGTGGAGAAAATTCCGAAGCGGCCGGAGCGATAGTTGGTGGCGAAGTCCCAACCGGAGGTTTGGATGTTCAGATCCTGGCTGGTGACGGCGAGAATTACGGAATCCAAATCGCCGGCAATCTCCTGGTGGTTGCGTTCGATGGCGGCGAGAGCCTTCTCAGCGAGCAACTGCGTGCGTTTGGCATCCACGGTATCGGAATCAAGCTGCTGCGCCGGAAGCAGGGTTACGTCCAAGCCGAGACGCGCCTGGTAGTAGGCGGGAAGGTCCTTGACGTCGGCGGCGGCCGCGGCGTCCAGCGGCAGGAGATAAACGCGGCCGGGAGAGGGATAGTCGAAGCTTTCCCGCTGCGTGGCGGGCGACAGGTCGATTCTCTCGGGAGGCCGCTGGGACGATCCCGAGCCGGCGCTCATTTGCAAGACGGCGCGTTTAATATTCCAGCCGCGGGGCAGGCGGTTGGCGATCGCGTACAACGTGCCTTTGCCGAGCGACCCGCTGACGGGAATGGCCAGAGTGGCGTAGCCGGACAGCCGATCTTCGTGCACCATGCCTTGCACGGCGCGCCCGGGCTTTATCGGTTCACCCAAGGCGGATTGGGCCGAGGGCGATCCGCAAACGAGGTTCACCGCCGCGGCGAAGGCGGGAGAGGATCGCAAGCGGTACTGGTAAAAATTGATTACGGCCATGACGGCAACGAGCAGCAAGGCGACGCAGGCGATGGCTATGGCCGCTCGCGGCGACTTCTCCGTTCCCGGAGCGGCGGTCTTTTCCCTCAAAACCGATTGGGGATCGCGCTCCGGCACCGCGGCTATGGCAGGATTGAAGACGGCCTCGGAGAGCAGCGGCATCACCTTCAAGGCTTCGTAGAAAAACCCGCCCACGCTCATCAGCAAACCAAGAGCGATCATCGCCAGAGGAATGAAAGACCGGGCGATATTGGCGTCGAGAACTTTCCAGAGTGTGGCGACGAGGAACCCGAACCAGCCGACCATGAAGAGGAAAGAAAACGGGTGCATGAACATGAATACGTTCACGCGCGAGCCGGTAGGAGTGGGCACGATCCTGCCACGGATCAAGGGCAGGAACGAATTGCGATATTGAATGTCGCGACGGATGCGGAAGGACCGGCCCTCAACCTTGCCCAGGAACGGGCGGCCGGAAGGCCTGGGGCCTTTCCACGAGGATTTAAAGCTTTGCCAGAGCGTGGGGACGCTGGCGACCGCCGCGCGAACTCGTTCCGCGACGACATCGGGCTGCGCGGGCACATCGATATGAAAGGCGTAGAACGGCATGAGGTGTTTCGATTTTACCTTGCCGCCGGATGCGCGCCGATCTAGTTCCGTGCAAGTGACCAATGCAGAATTGGCGCTTAGGAATTCGTTGCCGGGGGCAGGAGTCGCCGGTCAGCGCCGGGTTTGGGGCGCGTTCGCGGGAACTGCGGCGGCGGGAAGTTCGGCGGCTTCGAGGGATTTTTCTACGCCGGGAGCGGCTTTGACGACGGGGCCGTTCCAAAACGCGGAGGAGGCGGAGTCGTTCCAGCGCGATCCTGGCGGAAAGAGAATGGCTTCGTCCCAGTAGAACCCCTTGTCGATGCAGCAGTCGGGGCGCGGCTGAGGAGGATGGCCCGCGGCGATGGCGGTTAGCGCGGCGGAGACGACGTGGTTCTTATCCCAGAACTGGCGCACGCGCGGATCGGGCAGGCGGGCCAGGGTGCTGCGCGTGGGCGAGCGCCAATCGGTGGTGAGGATGGGTTCCCAGACGACGAGGACGCGCAACTTTTCATCCCGATGGTCGGCCAAGATCTGGCGGATTGCGGAGGACCCCCGCAAGCAGGTGGGTCACGTGGGCGATAGCAGCAAGACCAGGCGAGGAACGGCGGGATCGGCGTCGAAGGCTTGCTGGAACGTGGCGAAATTCTGAGTGGACAAAGAGACCACCGCTGGCTGGCCGGGCGGCGCTACGCCGGGTTGCAAGAAATAGTCGGCGGCGAAGAGTACGAAGGCGGCGAGGACCAGGATAGCGATTTGTTTTTTGGTCATGGACGCTTTTAGAACCGATCGGCAATGAAGCCGGCGATCTCCTGGGGAAACAGGATCATTCCCACGACGACGGCGGCGGCCAGGAACAGCATCACGTTGCCTAACTTTTGAACCCATCGGGCGCGCAGGGCGCATTGTTTGGCGCGACGCTGCTGCCAGAATCCCACGCCAAGCAGCGTGACGGACAATCCCAGAAGCCAGGGACGCAGAGTCGTGAGAAAAGTGCTGGCGGCGCCGGCGCCGAGCGCGACGGCGAATCCGAAGGGGAGACAACAGCCGATGACCGCGATCGAACTGACAATCGCGGCGAGCGAAGCCGAAATGCCGGTGGCTGGCTTCATGGCCTGCGCGGGATCGAGGCCGCTTTGAACTGGGCCGGATTTATTTGCGGGCAGCAAGGATAAAGTTTAACGCAATGTCGCGGAAGAAGATGCCCAGGATGCTTTCCACGTAGCGTTCGGCGCCCGGCATCACACAACTCTCAGGCGCTGTTATCGCCCTAGTCGCAGCATGGCTTCTTGTCGGTCGGTCTGTGCTGTGGTCCATTCCACAGCCTGAGCGACTGTCGCAGCAGGCTCACAAGGAGAAATGATGCTTGATCGACTGAAGCGCGTTCTGGTGAAAAGCTTCATCGGTGCCATCGGTCTTGGCTACCTGCTCGCACAAGCTGTTATGTCTATGGTGAGTATCTTTACAAGTCCCCTTACCCAGTGGAGTACGCAAAGTATATTCCAGAGCATCGCACCTCGTCCCAGTGCTCCCGCTGGTTTCCCTTTTCAAGCTGCGCTTCCCCAAATAGTCGGATTCCTTGTACTCCTATTGATTTGGTATGGCCTGCTGCGCTGGTTGTACTTTACACGCCTAACAGAATCGCCGTCCGGTCCCACGCCTAATCCGGACGAAGCTGCTTAGGTGAGGCTGCGAGAGGTTTCGTTTATTTTTCGGCAACTTCGGCGAAGCCGGGATGCGAAATGCCCAGGGAGTCGAGAAATTCGAACTCGGCGCGGGTGAGGTCGATGAGAACGCGATTGTCGTTGGGGCCGGCGAGGATGACGCCGACGTCGTCAACCGAAAGGACGCGGAGGGAGAGGCTGACCTGGAAATCGGGGTCGTGGATCACGCTACAACGGATGTCGACGGAGGCGCTGCGCCATTTTTTCAGGACCAGAATGGCTTCTTCGCGAGAGGCTTGCATAGGGTGAAGATTGTGCGGGAAAAAGGGGCGATTGTCATGCGAGTTGGCGCGGAGGATGCGACACTCGTGGCCGTTACACAGGCGCAGCCCCACCCTTCGCACAAAGTGCGAAGGATGGGGCACCCGCGCTGTGCCACCTGGCGCACGATGAGCTGCTAGACGCGGAGGAAAAGCCCCAGGGCCCCGCCAAAGTGCGGCGGGCGCCCTGGGCTACAAGGGCCGAACCCACCCTTCGCGAGGACGCGAAGGACGGGGCGGCCGACAATTCGAAAGCAAAGCAAAAGCAGATCCCTCGGCCTTCCTACCCCACACGCGCGACCTGCTTTTCCGCGCGAGCAATGCTCGCGCTGGGGTCGCGCGCTGGGCCTTGGGCCTCGGGATGACAGCATTCGCGTTACGCGACGGCCTCAGGGCCCTTCACGCCCGCCGCAACCGATACGTGAGACGCACAGCCAGGAGTGGCTGTGCCACCCGGACGCACGCGCAACACCGGCGCATCGAAGAAAAACTACAAGGGAAACCCGCCCTTCGCGGACGCGAAGGACGGGGCACCCGTCAAATTCAAAAGCAAACCAAAAGCAGATTCCTCGGCCGCCGCCGGAACGTCGTCCGCAAACCACGCGGACGACGGCGGCCTCGGAATGACAACGTTGCCGGCTGCGCGGCGGCGCCGGTTCATTAGCTCTTCTTTTTGCTGTACTCGGTGTAGACGACGGTGGTGAAGTCTGGGAACTGGGAGACGTCGTAGCCGGGGGCCTGGCCTTTTTCGCCGAGGGCGTCCTTGACCTGCTCGAGGGTCTTGCCCTGGGCGACCATCTTCTTGACCTCGGCGCGGCGGGTCTCGATGCGGGTGAGCCTCTCCTGCACGTCGGATCGGGTTTGCGGTACGCCATGGCCGGGGAGATAGATATCGGCGTCGAGGGCGAGAATTCCCTTCACCGTTTTCACCCAACCTTCCGAGGAGCCGCCCTTCTGCTTCTTGATCATGGTGTACATCTGCGGCGAGCGGACGTTGCCGCAGCAACTGGTGGCGATGACGTCTCCGGTGAAGACGAGCTTCTCGTCGGGGAGATAGACCTGCAGATCGCCGCTGGTGTGTCCTGGAGCAAAGTGCAGGACTTCGAGCTTAACGCCGTTGATGGTGAAGTTCTGGCTCTTGGTCAAAGTTTTATTCGGCAGATGATCCTGCGGAGAAGGATTCGGGGTATTGGCGGTGGCTTCCATATCCTTCTTGCAGTCTTCGTGGGCGATGATGGTGAGGCCCTGCGGAAAAGACTTGAGGCCGCCGACGTGATCGATGTCGCTATGCGAGAGGATCACGGTGGTGACCGGCTTATCGGTGACCTTGGCGATTCCGTCCAGGAGCTGCTTTCCCTGATTTGTGGTCGTATCCACGACGATGACGCCGTCCTTGCCGACAATGAAGCCGGCATTTCCGCCGCCACCTGCGTCGGCGAAATAGACGTTGTCCCGGACCTGCTTGATGGTGAGGGGCGCGCCGCCTTGGGCGTTGGCGCGAGGGGCGAAGGCGAACGCGGTCGCGGCCGCGATGAGGGCGAAGCTAAGAGACAAACTGCGATGAGATTTCATGTGCGCTCCTTTTGCGCGATAGCTTAACTCGAAAGACCTCAGGTCTCGACTTTCTTAAGCCGAAAAAACGCCGTGATCTCCACGGCTTTTTTCGGCTCGACAATCCCTAAACGCAGTGCCGCTTTGCGATGGGTAGCGGCCGCGACCTGAGCTACAAGAGAAAGAACCCACCCTTCGCACACGACGCGAAGGATGGGGCACCCGCAATACGACGGCACGGCATCAATTCTTGGACTTGTCGGCTGCGGCGGCAGCTTTGTCGCGGCGCTCCTGTTCTTCCTTGGACAAGGGAGCGGCGTAGTTGCCGGAACCCGCCTGGCGCGAGTAGCGCATCACCAGCGTGCCGTCGGGCCGCTTGATCTGGTCGATGACGCTATTGAGCGCGCCGGATTTCGCCGGGCGGATGACGAAAACCAGTTCCTCGCCGGTCTTGAATGTCTCCCTGGTCCAGCCATCGTCGGCCATCATGGCTTCGGGAGAAGCGACTTCGCCGGTCCACTGCACGGACTTGCCGCTATCGTCCTTGGCGGTCCAGAGGAGCAAGACGTGGGGATTTCGCCAGACGTAGTCCACCAGCGTGCCCTTTACGGTGACTTCGTTGGCCGACCAGGCGGCGTTGCCGTGATGCGCCAGAACCGGGGCGCAGAATATCACCGATAGAACGATGGAAGCAAGAGCAAGCAGGAGCCCAGTTCGCAACATACTTTCCTGTGTACATACGCCCTCCTCCTCTAAAGTGACACCGAAGAGCCCAGGACAGACAAACCTCATTGCTTGGAAAGCGAGGGTATGGTGCTTTCATTATTGAACTGAATGGTCTCCGATGGAACGCAGAAATGTTCGGCCAGCTCGACGTTGGGGAGCAGCGTGATGCGGCCGGTGGTGGTCCAGGGCGCGGTATAGACTTTGGGGTCGGTGATCGTGAGCGTGAATTGGAGCAGGCCGTAGTTGACGCGCTTGTAGCGCTCCTCGACGCGCATCTGGTCGCTATGAGGATAGCCGCTGGGCTTCCTGGCGCCATTGGCCCCCGAGCCGGCGAGCCAGGAGCGGTCGTCGTAGCCATTGGACTCGACGACGAAGGTGTCGCCCTCCCAGTGGCCGACGGCGTATCCCAGGTAACGCGGGATCGGGCGGATCCGCGGGGAGCTTGCGGCCGTCGGTCCAGATGTCGCGCCAGGTGTGGCCCCACTCGATGAATTGCAGGACGCGGTCCGGCAAGACGACGAACTGAAAGCCGAAGTTGTAAGCGATCCAGCGGGGCCAGCCCATGGGATCGCACATGTTCACGGGGTCTTTCGAATTCCACTCCGCGGTGGTGCTTTGGTTGGCTTCCCACAACTTTTGGCCGTAAGGAGTGAAGGCGGGAACCGATTTGGTATCGAGCGGCGTGCCGTTGACCTCGAGGTCGTTGGGATTGCCGCTCCAGATTCCGGAGAGATCGTGGGCGTCGAAGGGGCGCGTATCCACGTTGGCCTTCTTGCGGTCTTCCTTCTTGTAGGCTTCGTTCTCGCAGTGCGGGCAGGCCTTCCAGCCGGGGCCGGGAGTGACCAAGGGGACTTCGAAGCCGGGGCGCGGGGGATTGGCTTGGCCCGCGGCGCCCTGCTGCGCGAGGGCGGGAGAGAGGATCAGGAGCGCGAGGATTAGCAGCGTCGCGCATGATAAAACGCTGATGATCGCGAGGATGTCGCATGGGGTTAATCCTCCTTCGCAGGCGCAGTGGACGGGTGCCGTCAATGCAAGCCGAAAAGCCAAAGTTCGAGCCCCACTCGGGAAAGGTAAGAGGCTGCCGGGATTGTACGCCTATTTTGGCTGGAAGGAGCAACTGGGGCGAGGCCGGGGGGTGCATGGGCCACCCAGAAAAGCCCCGGGCCGGCTGGAAAGCGCCGCGCCCTGGGCTACAAAGATCGGACCTAGGCGCGCAACTTTGTAGCGCGGGGCACCCACAAATTCGAAAGCAAAAGCAGATCCTCCGGTTACGAGCGTCCTCTGGACGCCACCGGAGCCACGAAGCGGACCTCACCGCCTTTCGCGCAAAGCGCGACCGGGTTCGGGATGACAACGGTTGGTAGGGGCAACGCTAATCGGGGACGATTTTTACGCGGAGGAGGCGGGTGCGGGGGCCGTCGAATTCGCAGAAGAAGATGCCCTGCCAGCGGCCGAGCTCGAGTCTGGCCTTCGGAGATGAAGATGGTGGCGGAAGTGCCTACGAGCGCGGTCTTGATGTGGGAGTCGGAGTTGCCTTCGGCGTGCTGATATTCGCTGGTTGGGGAACGAGGCGCGCGAGGGCGGCTTCGATATCGGCGGCGACGTCGGGGTCGGCGTTTTCGTTGATGATGATGCCGGCGGTGGTGTGCGGGACGTAGAGGTAGCAGATGCCGGAGTGGACGGCGGCATCTTGCACGAGTTTGGCGATGGCGGCGGTGACGTCGAGCAATTGGGTGCGGCGCTCGGTGCGGACGGAGATTTCGCCGGTGCGGGAGTGGGAGGATTTGGGACGAGTTCATGGCTCATTATGCCGGATCATAGCGGCGCAATAAAGCGGCAGGGCTCCCATTGCGGCAAAGCGAGAGTATCAGACCTAGATTACTTCACAGGCTTCATGCAGTACCCGCATAAGTCCTTCACGTACTACAGCCACATCGTTTATCTGACGGCAACAATCACCTTGCTGGGCTTCGGTATCTCCGGGTATTCGTAAGCCTGTTTGCATGGAAGTATGCCCATCCCGAGCGAGCGATCTCTTTGTTAGCGGCGGGCTTCGTGGTGTCGTCCTTTGCCTGAATGGCAAGAGTCTGTCGCATTCCGGGGTACTTCGTAAACGAGCCGACGACGTTCAAGCTGGTGATGTCTTACATCGCGCTGACGATGCCGTTTCTATTTCCGGGGCGGTGCTGGGATGGGTGTTCATGATTCGGGCGAAATCCATCAGCCGGCTGTACGCGATCGATCTGGCGTGCAGCAGCGGCGCGGTGGTGGCGTTTTTGCTGTTGCTGTGGCCGCTGGGCGGGGCCTGGTTTGTGTGGCTGTGCAGCGGGATCGCGCTGGTGGGATTCCTGGCGTTCGGCCGAAATTCTCGGAGCGGGGTGGCGGCTGGGTGCGGTTGCAGTGTGCCTGGTTTTTCTGGTGCTCGTGAATAAGAACCTCATCGGCACAAAGACCGAGCCCTACAAGACTCTGGCCCGGGCGAATTCTCCCACCAGCGAGCATAGAGGCCACGCAATGGACGCCGATCACCCGCATCGATGTGTCATCGGACACGAAACGGGACCTGGTATTCGGCACGCCTTCACCAACCCCGCCGATCTGAAGATGATCACCCAGGATGCGGACGCCTTCACCGTGCTCTTCGGGCCGCACCACGTTGCGAATATGTCCGGGACGCCAGCAACAAGAAATGGACCAACGCGCTTTCCTCACGTACTTGTTGAATGAAGAGCCCAGCGATGCGCTGGTGAT
This sequence comes from uncultured Acidobacteriota bacterium, assembly GCA_963823935.1. GTDB lineage: Bacteria > Acidobacteriota > Terriglobia > Acidiferrales > UBA7541 > Palsa-189. Next base: position 107,657 of record CAWGNM010000009.1, on the reverse strand, counting down.
CGGAGTGGGCGGCGGCGCGGATATGGCCGAAGACAGGGCGTATGGGCAAAAGACGTCACCGGGGTAGAGATCAACGAAGCGACCGTAGCCCTGGAGAAGTGTCCTTAGCGCGATTACCTGCGATGGCCCAAGTGGGATGGCGTGAACCTGGGCGCGGAACGTTGGAACTCTCTTCGTTCCAAGCCGGGAAGCTACGACACCTTTCTGATGAGAGGCGTGGATAAGCTTTCTGCACTGAATTGGGCGCCTTATGTGCATTCTGATAATTTTCTGTACTCGGTGGAGGCGTTGCTGGTGTGGCTGCGGGCTCTCAAATACAACGCACCATGGCCATCTATCGCTGGTTCTTCTTCCGAGGGCTACGGCTAAACCCTGCCGCTGGCGGGCTCTTCTCTTACCGCCAGCGAGCGCTGGGGATACCGCATCCGGAACAGCTCAATATCGTGGTGTCGGAAGACATGCGCTGGTCGCATTATCGCCGTGCTCGGATACTTTTTCTACGCAGGAGCAGTTCACGGTGTCAGCGATGCAGCTAGTTGCCGATGAAGTGGACAGCAGTCCTCGGCTTTCCATCGTGTACGTGCCCTCTGTATTTTCGCCTGGAGACTTACGCTGAAATGGAGCAGTATAGCCGTACCGCACGAAAATGCGCTGAAACTCGCGCATGAGGTCTACTATCGCTAGCCGACCTCTCCGCTCGCCGAACGCTTGTCTTTCTTACAGGGGTATCAATTCCGCATTGACACCGTTTCCGATGACGCCCCATTCTTCTTCGAGTATTACAAGCCGGCAGCGTACGAATATCGCAATAGCAGATTCCTCTCCGAGCTCAAAAGCATTCGCGGCCCGGTGGGGTACTACGTTCTCTACATCCTGCTGATCGTCTGCGGCGCGATGTGCGTATGCAGCATCTTTCTGCCGCTATCGCTTTCCAGCGGCGCGGGCTGGAAGTTACCGGCGTGCTTCCCTCTTGCTGTTCTTCGCCTGCCTGGGTTTCGGATACATGACCTTTGAAGGGGAGCCATGCAGTCCAGAACGATACTTCTGGCGATGCGGCCTATTCGCTGGCGTTGGTCTTGCCTGAAATTTCGTCGCTAGCGGTTCTATCTGACATGCGGTCTTGGCTAAACTGGCCCGTATTCTGGTCGTAAGCGCAATTTCCTGAGGCGGATGCTCGCGCCTGAGAGGTCGCGTCGGCATCCGCAATTCAACGAGCAAGCAAAAGCAGATTCCTCGGGCGACTTCGGAGTCACCCTCGGAATGACAACGGGTTTGCGCGGCGCGGCGCGCTGGCTGCAAGACGCGGAGGAAAAGCCCAGGGCCCCGCGAACTGCGGCGGGCGCCCTGGGCTACAAAAGGCGAACCCGCAAGACGCGCGTGGAAGCCTCAGGTCTCGCCTGCGAAAAACGCAGGCGAGACCTGAGCTAGAAAGAATCGGCGAGCCGATACAAGGCAGATTCCTTCGCGCGACTTGATCGCCCTCGGAATGACAACGTAAGGCGACGGTTACTGCAGGACGGTGGCGGAGGCGGCGCCGTAGAAGCTGAACCAGGGCTTGGCGGCGGCCAGGCGCTTGTTGACGTTGTTGATGTTCTCGACGCCCTGCTTGCCGAGCCACTCCTCGAAGGCCTTGAGGCCCTGCTTGGCGTAGACGGGGATGCCGTCTTTCCAGGTGGCGCGGCCGCAGAGGACGCCGGAGAAGTTGGTGCCGGCTTCGGCGGCGAGCTCGAGCGATTCGTTGAAGGTGTCGTTGCTGACGCCGGCGGAAAGATAGATGAAAGGCTTCTTGGCCATGGAGGCGGCGCGGCGGAAATGTTCCTTGGCCTCGTCGCGCGAATAGGCGGACTCGCCCTTGGAGGCGCGCGCGCCCTTGACGTAGGCCATGTTCACCGGCACTTCCACCTTGAGGACATCGACGGCGTATTGCGGCTTGGAGAACTCCTCCATGCTGCGGGCCACGATCTCGGGCTTCTTGCGGGCGAAGTCCGCGGACTTCTCGTCGGCGCCCTCTTCGTAGCCGACGAATTCGAGGAAGAACGGCACGTCGAGCGCGATGCACTCGGCGCCGATGCGCTCGACCCAGGCGTGCTTGGTTTCGTTGATATTCGCGGGATCGAAGGGCGTGTAGTAGAGCAGGATTTTCACGCAATCGGCTCCGGCGGAGCAGAGGCGGCGCACGGAATAGTGGTCGAGCAGGTCGGGCAGGCGGCCGGGCTGGTTATTGTCGTAGCCGGACTTTTCGTAAGCGAGCAGCAGGCCGGCGTTGCGCGAGCGCACCTTGGCGGCGGAAAGGCCGTACTCGGGATCGAGCAGGATGGCGGTGGCGTGCGGGGTGAGCACGCGGGTGACGGCTTCCTTGAACTCGGCCATCATGTGGTCGGTGACGGCTTTTTTATCGACGCCTTTTTCCTTGGCGATGGCGCTTTTCAGCGAACCGCGCTGGTCCATGGCCGCGGCGCCGATCACGCCCTGCTGATTGGAAACTGCCTCCAGGCCCTTCTGTTTGCCCGGGGTGATTTTCATTCTGGTGCCTCCGAAAGAAAGTTTCACAGCGCTGATGTCAGCCGCCCGCGGCGACCTGACGTTTTGCCGCAAATGAGTCGCGGAAGAGGGCGAAGCAATTCTAGCACGGGCGGCGCGGGGCAATCGCTGTGAGTGTGCGCTAGGTATACAGATGAAGCGCAGCTAGAAGTGGGCCAGGCCTTTTTCGTCGAAGCCGAGGACCACGCGGCCGCCGGCGATGACTACGGGCCGGCGGATCAGGCTGGGCTCCTTGGCCATCATGCGAATGGCTTCGCGGCGGGTGGGCGGGTTCTCGGCCAGATTTTTCTCGCGATAGACGCCGCTGTGGGTGTTCAGGAACTCGGTGTGGTCGCGGGGACCGATCAGCTTTTCGAGTTCCGCGGCGCTGAGGGGCTCTTCCCAGAGGTCGCGAAATTGGAGGTGAACGCCGCGGCGCTCCAGGAGCTTGCGCGCCTTGGTGCAGGTGGTGCAGCCGGGTTTCTGGAGGAAGCGGGCGCGCCTGGTTCGCGTTCTAGAGCTGGATTTGTGTTTGTGCGATCGCGGCTTGGTCATGGTTGGCTATCCTCGTGTGCCTCGATGCTGGCGCTCTTTTTGGGGAGCCACGCAGCTAAACGGAAGTGAGGATTCTACCGGAGTTCCTGTTGCGGAGGGATGAAAATTAATTGGGGGAAATGGCGGGCGAGCGGGGCAGTGGAAAAGCAAAAGCAGATTCTCCGGTTTCTGGAGTCCGGTGGACTCCACCGGAGTCCCGATACCGGACCTCGGCCTGCGGGCCTCGGAATGACAACGGGTTTACTCTGCGCCGGGAGGAGTGTAGCAAGACGCGGGGCGAAGGCCCCAGGGCCCCGCCAAGTGCAGCGGGCGCCCTGGGCTACAAACCGAAAGGCCTGAGGTCTTCTGTTTGACGTGCGCTTCGCGCCGGGCGACACACTTCGTCGGGCGACCTGAGCTACGAGCGGCAGGTGCACAGCCAAGAGTGGCTGTGCCACTAGTGTAAACCTTCCAATCTAGCGTGCGTTGAGAGGCAAGACCCGGGGCGAAAGCCCCAGGGCCCCGCCGACTTTGTTTTTAACGTGCGCTTTCGCGCCGGACGGCGGGCGCCCTGGGCTACAAGTTGCGGATGGAGATAACGAGCCGTGGGCTCGTTATTTCCAGGCCGAGTAGACTGGCTTGCGGCTTCTTTACGCCAAAGCTCGACTTGTTTAACGCGCCGAGCGCCTCTTTGCCGAGGCCTCGGGCGCTACTGCACCGGGGAGTTGGGCTCGGGCTTACTTCCACGCCGAGTAGACCGGCTTGCTGACCAGGAACGCCGGGTTCGCGCCGGCGCGCGGGCGTGAACTTCTGCACGCGGCCGCTATCGACTTCGGCCACGTAGAAGTTGCCTTCCTGATCCACGCTGAAGCCGTGCACGCCCCAGAAGCCGCCGGGGAAATCGCCCCAGGTGCCCCAGGAGTAGAGGAAGTGGCCTTCCAGATCGTACTTCAGCATCTTGGAGGTGCCGCGGTCGAAGGCCCACAGAGTGCGGTCCGCGCCGATGTAGATCAGGTGGATGTCGGAGGGATCGTCGCCGATGCTCCACTCGTAGAGATACTTGCCGTTTTCGTCGAAGACCTGGATGCGGTGGTTGCCGCGGTCGTTGACGAAGACGTGCCGGGTCTGCGGATCGACGGCGATGCCGTGCACGTTGTTGAAGTAGCCCGGGCGCGTGTCGTTTGCCGTTCGTGCCCTTCTGCCCCAGTCCAGCAGGAACTTGCCGTTCTTATCGAACTTGGCGACGCGCGTGCCGTTGTAGCCGTCGGCGACGAACATGGTGCTGTCGGGCAGCCACGCGATGTAAGTCGGGCGGTTGAAATGCGTGCCGTCGGCGCCCTTGACGGTGGGCGTGCCGATGGTCTGCACCAGCTGCTTGCCGTCGTGGGTGAACTTGTAGATCGCGTGCATGTGATCGTCGACGATCCAGACGTGCTTCTCGGGATCGTAGGGATTGATCGTGACGAAGTGCGGGCGCTTGAAGATCTTGTCCCACTGGGTCCAGGTCTCGACGATGTTGCCGTTCGCGTCGACCACGATGAAGCAGTTCTCCCACTTGGCGTCCACGCCGATCTCGCGGTACGGCGGCTCCGCGCCGCGCCATAGCCGCGGGCCATCCTCGGGATCCTGTCCGGTGCCGCCGGCGCCGGGCATGGCAGCGGCCGTGGCATCGCGCCAAGGCAGGCGGCCGATGGGGAATGAGATGCTCGGGCCCAACTGCGGAAGCAGCGTCTGCTTGGGGCGCTTTGATGTTGGGCAGCTCGCCGCGGAAAAGCATGATAGACGCGGTTGGGGCTCTCGGCATAGATGCCCTGCCCCGCGCCACAGGTCCACTTCTCGTTTCCGGGCAGCGTGCTGATGTCCTTCGGCCAGCCCTTCACGACGTCGTAGGCGCCGAACATATCCTGGCCGCCGATCTGTCCCGGAATGGCTATGGCGCCGGTGCCGGGTTTGGACGCGCCACGAACGGTGATGGTCCGCAAGGCGATGAAGAAGCCCAGGGCTCCTCCCACGGCTATTGCGAACAATGTGAATGCAACTCTACGCATTTCGATCTCCTCCTCCATGAGTAAGGCCTGTGAGCCTGTAGACGATAACACCATCCGGGGCGTTTCCAAATAAGATCGAAGCCGGCGAGGGGGGGACGTGTGGCGGTCGGAATGAAAACCAAAAGCCAAAGCGCCGCGGCGGAACGAGAAAAGCAGATCCCTCGTCGCAGAAAAGCAAATGCGCTCCTCGGGATGACACCGGGGGGAGAGGACGCGCGAGGTGAGGGACGATGCGGGAGCGGGCCGGAGGGGCGGCGGCAATTTTGGATGACCTCGATTCAAATTACGAGTTGGACATTGGGGCGGGGGCGCTTTACTTTTGGGAATGGCTCGGCGCAGCATTAGTTACAAGAACGAGAGCGAGAACAGCCACCATTCGCGCCAGGCGCGAACGATCGGCGAGCGCGGCGGGCAGCGCCCGCAGAGCGGTCCCGCCGGACGAGCACCGGGGCGGGCAATTCGGCAAGCGGCGGGACAAGTAATTGGTGGGGCCATTGGGCGAGCAGCGGCGATGGCGAGGAGAAGCGACCTTCTAGTGATGCGAAAACCGAGTCCCAATCCGTGGATGGACGGCGATCTGGACTTCGACTTCCTGCACGAGATCGCTTCGCGCATGTCGCTGGCGCCTCCGCTGCACGAAGTGCTGCGGGAAGTGATGCGCTTCGCGGCGGCGGTGGTGCAGTGCGACTCCTGCTTCGTCTACGTGCTGGAGAAGGACGAACTGGTGCTGCGGGCCTCGAAGAATCCGCATCCCGAGATCATCGACCGGCTGAAGCTGAAGATCGGCGAAGGCATCACCGGCTGGGTGGCCGAGCACCGCGAGCCGGTGGCCGTGGCGCTGAACGCCATGAAGGACCCGCGGTTCAAATTCTTCAACGACCTGCCGGAGGACGCCTTCGAGTCTTTCCTTTCGGTGCCGATCATGTGCCGGGGGCGGCTGGTGGGGGTCATCAACCTGCAAAACCGCAAGCCGCACAACTACAACAAGCGCGAGATCACCCTGATCTCCACGGTGGGGGCCCTCGCGGGCGCGGAGATCGAGATGGCCCGGCTGCAGGACGAAGAGCGCCGGCGCATCGGGCGGGAGGTGCACGACAGCCTGGGCCAGGAGCTTACCGCCGCGAAACTTTACCTCAAGCGCATTCCGGAACATTCCTTCGCGGAGGCGCAATGGTCGGGGTTCGTGAAAGAGGCGGTGGGGGCCGTGGATCGCGCGCTGCAACAGGTGCGCAGCCTTTCCTATCTGCTGCATCCGCCGTTCGCGGAGGACATGGGCCTGCTGACGGCGGTGCGTTACTACATCGAGGGCGTAAGCCAGCGCACGGGCATCCAGGTAAAAGCCAAGCTGCCGGAGGAGCTGCAGCGGCTGCCCTTCGAGATGGAGGCGGCCATCTTTCGGGTGGTGCAGGAATCACTGACGAATATTTACCGGCACTCCAGCAGCAAGACGGCGGAGATCGAACTGGAGCGCAAGGGCGACACGGTGCGCGTGAAGATCCGCGATTACGGCGAGAAGCCTGCGGCGGAAAAGGCGGGCGCGGAACGGGCGGGCGTAGGCGTCAGCGGAATGCGGGAACGCGTGCAGGGGCTGGGCGGCGTCTTCAAGATGTACGACGCGCGGCCCGGGATGGTGGTCGAGGTAGAGCTGCCGATCGCGCCGGCGGCGACGAAATCCGCGTAGCGGCAATTCTCCAGGCGACCCGTCAGACAGGCTGGCGCAGATCGCGCCGGAATCCTGCGCGAAATAGCGCCGCTGCAAACGGAGCGCCACGTTCACGAGCGCAATCATCACGGGAACCTCAACGAGAGGTCCTATCACAGCGGCAAAAGCGGCTCCCGAATTTACTCCGAATACAGCGACCGCAACGGCGATGGCCAGCTCAAAATTATTGCTGGCGGCGGTAAACGCCAGAGTGGTGGTCTTGCTGTAATCGGCGCCGACCTTGCGGCCCATCCAGAAGCTCACAAAGAACATCACCACGAAATAGATCAGCAAGGGGACGGCAATTCGAAGCACGTCCAGCGGAAGCTGCACGATGAGGTTCCCTTTGAGACTGAACATCACCACAATCGTGAATAAGAGCGCCGCCAATGTGAGCGGGCTGATCAACGGAATAAAACGCGTGCTGTACCACTCGCGGCCCTTAGCCTTCAGGAGAACGAAACGCGTGAGCATTCCGGCGAGGAATGGAACGCCAAGATAGAGGAACACGCTTTTGGCAATCTGGCCGATGGTTACTTCGACAACGCTTCCCTTTAGCCCCAGGAGTGGAGGAAGAACGGTAATAAATATCCAGGAGTAGACGCTGTAGAAGAGAACCTGGAAAACGCTATTAAAGGCCACCAAACCCGCCGCATAGTCGTGGTCGCCATTGGCCAGCTCGTTCCAGACGATCACCATGGCAATGCAACGAGCGAGGCCAATCATGATGAGCCCGGTCATGTACTCGGGATATCCACGCAGAAAAGTGATCGCCAGCAAGAACATCAGGATCGGCCCAATCACCCAGTTCTGGAGCAAAGAGAAGCCCAGCACTTTGCGATTGCGGAAGACCTGGCCCAGCCGCTCGTATTGAACTTTTGCGAGAGGCGGGTACATCATCAAAATCAATCCGATGGCGATCGGGATGTTCGTGGTTCCCGATTGAAACTTTTCAATGAAGGCGGCTGTGCCGGGTACGTAGTGGCCAAGAGCCACGCCAATAACCATTGCCAGGAAAATCCAGAGCGTCAGATAACGGTCGAGAAAACCCAGGCGCTTTCTGGTGAGAGGTGAACACACATTTGCCTTGAGAGAGTAACTGGCGTCTGCGCTCATTTTTGCCTTCCGATGTCGTCGATATTCTTCTGGATCGCGAGCTTGTCGAGGCTCGATAGAGGCAAGCAAAGAAACAAGCCGATCCTGCGATCCAGAATCATGAAAGCGTCGCGGAATGCCTTATCGATTTCCTGCGGCGTGCCGTTTACGGTGGCGGGATCGGGAACGCCCCAGTGGGCCGTCATGGGCTGGCCCGGCCATACGGGGCACACTTCTTTCGCGGCGTTGTCGCAAACGGTGAAGACGAAATCGAGCTTGGGCGCGCCAGGCTTGGCGAATTCGTCCCAATCCTTGCTGCGCAAGCCCGCAATTGGCATGCGGGCCGTTTCAATCAGCTTCAGGGCCTCGGGCCGCACAGACCCGGTCGGATGGCTGCCGGCGCTGTAGGCTTTGAAGTTGGGCACGCCTTTGTAGTTGAGGATGGCCTCGGCCATGATGGACCGAGCCGAGTTTCCGGTGCACAGGAAGAGGACGTTGTAGCGGCGATTCATGGTCATCCCTTCTTCGCTGCATCAGCAGTGCAACAAGTTGGTTCGCAGCAAGCGGCGGCGCGCGACGTGTCTTCGACCAGTTTTTCTGCCGGCAGGTCTTCCAAAACGGTGAAGGCTTCCCACTCGTTGCCGTCGGGATCGCGGATCCAGGTCTTGTCCTGCAAAGCGAAACAACATTCCGTGTGCATTTCGTCGCGCGTGTCGAGCCCTGCCCTGCTCCAGCGGTCGCGGATCTCAAGGACTTGCTCGGTGGAGGCGACCTGAATGCCGAGATGTGAGAGCGAGCCGGGCGCGGGCGGCGCGTTCGACGGAGACTCGTTCAGCGTGAAGTTCAGCGGCGGCTGGGCGATATCGAATTTCGCGTAGCCGGGGCGCAGCTTCACGGGCTCGGCGGCAAAGAGCTTGCGGTAGAAGTCGACGCTGCGGGCGAGATCGCGGACATGCAGGGCCACGTGGGCCTTCGGTGCGACGAATTTGGTTTCTGTCATGGCGTTCCTCCAATACATACGGATTCGCGTATGTGTAGAGTATGCGGCGCTGGCGTTGCATATGTCAAGGCGTATATGTTAATTTAAGATTATGACAGGAAAGAGTCCGACGCTTTCGCTCGATCTGCTGTTCGGCGCGCTGGCCGATCCCACGCGGCTGCGCCTGCTGAACCTGATTGCCGATCGGGAAATTTGCGTGTGCTACCTGGTGGAGATTCTGCGCATCGAGCCAGCCGAAAGTCTCGCGGCATCTGGCGTACCTGCGGCGCGCCGGGATGGTGGCTTCGCGGCGGGAAGGCAAATGGATGCACTACCGGCTGCGGATGCCCGCGGACGAGGGTACGGCCGCGGTGCTGCGCGAAGTGCTGCGGCGATTGGCAGCCATTCCGGCCATGCGGAGGGACGTTTCGCGGCTGGCGTCGGCGTGCTGCACGCCGCAAAGCTTGCAGGTGCCGGCGGCGGCGCCGCAACCGCACGAACTGGTGGTGCTGCGGCCGTAAGCGCGGTGTGCGCGGCGTGCTTTACGCAGCGTGATGTCCAGGTCCAATCCGGCGGCGCCACCGTCACCCTCGGCACCATCTTCCCTCCTCTCAGAATGACACCAAGTGCAGGATAGGAAAGGCGAAACGCTCGGCTAGCGCGTGGTGGTGGTGGCGACGCAGGCTTCGGCGAGGTGGTCGCCCCAGGGCTCGCGCAGCTCGAGGGCGATGGCGTAGGGCAAAGAACTCGGAGGCGGCGTGCGGGTCGTCCACGGCGACGCGGCGCATGCGGTCTTGCTCCACTTTTTGTAGGAATTGGCGGAAGCCTTCGATCTGGTCGAGCACCTGGCGGCCGCGCGGCGTGGTGCGGCGAAGCGCCGGAAAGGCGGCGATGTTGATACCGACCAGGGCCAGCAACGAGAGCGCATAGGCCAGCGAGACGCCGGACTTCAGTTGCCAGAGAACGGCGATGCCTCCTGCGCCAAAGGCGGCCACGGCGGCGCTGCCGATGAGCACTGTTTTCGCGCCGCCCAGCCCGCGCAGCATGCGGCTCCAGGCGGGCAGGAGGGTCATCACGGCGATCAGGCCGAGGAAGAAGAAGCAGAAGAAAAACCACCAGGTGAGAAAGACCAGCGTCATGCGGTCGCCGGCGCGTCCATGGGCGGTGAGAGCCATGCCCATGGCGATGAGAAAAGAAGCGAAGGTGCCGAGCACGAGCCAGCGCGCGTTGCGCGTGAAGTAAAGATTGCCGCTGGCTCTTTGCATCTCCAGATTGATGTAGTTGACGTAGCGACTGAGTTCGTTGCCGTTTCTCGGATCGAGGGTGGCGGTGGGGCCGTCTTCGAAGAGCACGTTGAACACCTGGGCTTCTTCCGGGGCGAGCGGCGGCTGCAACTTCGCGGGATCGGCGGCGGTGAGGCGAGTGAGACGATATTTGCCATCGGGCTGCGGCTCGATGGCGATGCAGCCGCGCGCGGCAAGCTGCGCGAGGGTGGCGGCGAAGGTGCGGCCGTCGCAGCCGGTGGTGCGAATGTAACGCACCGCGGCGGGCGAGAGGCCCTGCGGGGCCTGATATTGCGTGGCGATGACGCCGCGTTGCGGCTCGGGGCCGAGCGCGAGCCACACCACGAGATAGTAAAGAAGCAGAAGCGCCGGAGCGATCAGCAGGGTGGCGTCGTGAGACAGGGGGCCCAGGGCGGGCGGGGCCAAAAATCCTTTGGGCCAAGTGAACCACACGCTGGGACTTTGCGACGCGGGGAGGTTCGCAACGCGAAACTCGAAACCATCGGGGATGGCGGTGCGCTCGATGGGGGCTACGGCGCCGCGCTCCGGGGTGGCGCCGCGGTGGCCCGCGTAGGCGTCGGCGGCGACCACGTTCGCGGGAAGTTCTTCTGGCAGATGCAGGCGCACGACGGCTTCATCCACCGGCACGCGCCAGTAGTGGCCCACCGCGTTCCAGTAAAGCTGATCGTGATCGGAGAGGAATTGCACCATGCCATCGGCTTCGTAGCGGAGTACGAAGCGATGATCGCCGGGCGCGAGCGGCGCGAGCGGCTCGCCTATGCGCAACTGCTCGTAGGAAGCGTCACTCCCCTGCTCGTAGGAGACGGGCGCGCCATCCTCGGTGGCTTCCACAATTTTGACGCGAATGCCGGTGTCCTTGGCGTAGGGGCCGACGAGGCGCCGGTCCCAGCGGGCTTCGGAATCGATGGGGAGATCGCGGACCATTCCGTAGCGAAAACTGTCGCCCACGTTGTGCACGACGAACTCTTCGCGCACTTCGAGCGTGGCGTTGGCGCGCAGCGTCACGTCGGAGGTGAAAGAAAGGATGCGGTCGTCCCCTGGCTTGGCCGAGCGTGGCGGCTGGGCCGCGGCGCGCTGCATGGCGCGGGAGCGGCGGATGATTGGCGCCATGCGCGGGTACATGAAGGCGAACATCAGCGCCAGGCCGATGACGAATTGGAGCAGTCCCTTGAGGGCGCGCGGCATGACTTTTTTTAGGCCGAAAAAGCGCCGTTATGGCAACGGCCTTTTTCGGCTCTACAATCCCCATACTGCCGTCACATGTATTTTATTGGGAGGAGGGCGCGGCTCGGTCTGGAAAGGGCCGGAAGGTGGCGTTTCGCGCAATGATGAGTTGGCGGCATCTCGGGCGTCCGGAGCTACAGTTCTGCACAGCTCGTTGCACGACGCAGAGCAAGCGCACCAGGGCCCCGCCGACTTCTGCTTTGGCTTGCGCTTCGCGCCGGGCCGGCGGGCGCCCTGGGCTACAAACGCTGCACAGCCAAAAGTGGCTGTGCCACTTGTAGCTAAGCTAAAATCGCGGGAGTCACTTTGCAGGGAAGGTTTTGGTTAGGGGACGCATGGGAAGAGCGGCATGAAGCTGATCCGCGAGATGCCGGACCTGTTTCGGCTGGTGCGCTTCGCGCCGGTGAACTCCTATTTTGTGCGCGAGGACGATGGGCTGACGCTGGTGGATGCCAATCTGCCGGGGCGCGCGGAGAAGATCGTGGAGACGGCGCTGCGCATGGAGCTGCCGATCAAGCGCATCGCGCTCACGCACGCGCATATGGACCACGTGGGCTCGCTCGACGCCATCTGCGAGCTGGTTCCCAACGCCGAGGTTTTCATCGGCGCGCGGGAATCGCGGCTGATGGAGCAGGATTTCTCGCTCGATCCGCTGGAGCCGAAGACGAAATTGCGGGGGCGCTTTCTGAGAGTCAAGACCAAGCCTAGCCTGCTCGATCCCGGAGATCATGTGGGCTCGCTGCGCGTGCTGGCCACGCCGGGGCACACGCCGGGCCATGTGTCGTTTTTCGATGAACGCAACGGAGCGCTGCTGGTGGGCGACGCGATGCAGACCGCCGGCGGCGTGGCCGTGGCGGGCGACCTGCGGCTCCTGTTTCCTTTGCCGGCGCTCTTTACCTGGAATAAGCCGCTGGCGCTCGAAAGCGCGCAGCTGCTGCGCGATTTGAATCCCACGTGCCTGGCGCCGGGGCATGGCCGCGTGGTGCAGTTTCCGCTGGCGCGCATCGACCGCGCCATTCGCCGCGCCGCCCGCACATTTAGTTAGACCGCAAAGCCAGCGAAAAGCCCCAGGTCTCCCGCACAACCACCCCAATGCACGCAAAAGCGGCGCGCATCGGGGACCCCGGTATTCGCGGGCGACCTGAGCTACAAGCTGCTCAGCCCGCGGCTTCGACGCGGCGCCCTACGATCACCACGTCGCGGTCCACGCCGTCTAACGTGGCGACTCGCGGAAGATAGCCCCACTGCGTGAAACCGTGTTTCCGCACGAGCCGCATGCTTGGTTCATTGTGGCTAAAAATGAAGCCGAGAAGAGTGGACACGCCGATGGCGGGCGCGTGCGCGATGGAACGGCGCAACAACTCGCTGCCGAAGCCGCGCCTTTGATATTCCGGGGCAAGGTAAATGCTCAGCTCGCAGGTACGATCGTAAGCGGGACGCCCGTAGAAACTCGAATAGCTGCTCCATCCTACGATTTCGCCCCGTTCCCAGGCGACCCATAAAGGCCTGCGCTGGGGTGAATGCTGCTCAAACCAAATGCGACGGCTCTCGACCGATACAGGTTCCGTATCGGCGGTGACCATGCGGGATGGGATCGTCTGGTTATAGATCCTGACGATCGCAGGAAGGTCGGCGAAAGTCGCGTCCTTGACCTCCATAACTGGGACTTCCATCGCTGGATGAAAGGTTACGAGGGTCAGTTTGCGGAAGTCTGCACGGCGTCGCGGGGGACGGGCTTGCCGTAGACCTCGATCGCGCCCAAGCAGGTGAATCCGCCGAAGCCCATGCCGCTGCCGGGCATCAGGTCGGTAAAGCCGATCTCGTCGACCTTGCTCAAATTGGGATGATCGACAATCTCGCCGCGGGTGACGATCCTGCCCATATCGAGTTTGATCCAGTGAACTTCGTCGAGGAAGAACTCGCTGGTGTGGTAATCGCGGGTGTAGCCATTGGAGCCGTCGGACTAATCGCCTACCAGCCAAGTGCCGTCGGCGAGCTTCACGATGGGGTGGACAAAATGGAAGCCGGAGGTGCGCGTGACCCAGCGGATTCGCGCATGGCCGGTGAGGTCGACGTAGTTATTCTTTTCGCGGAAAGCGACGGCGCAGTTGGTCTCGCAGGCGCCCGTGAAGAGATGCAAAGGCGGGTTGCGCTCGTTCATCAGAATATTCTGGCTATCGCCGTAGAGCTTAAGCTCCAGATTCGTGCTGGCCAGCGAATCGGGAGTGACCGAATGCTGGCCGCCCTGCGGGGTGGTTTTCCAGACTTCCTTGAAAAACAAGGGAGGCGGCGGGGGCGCGGGACGGGCCTGAGCTTGCCCCTGGGCTTGAGGCTGCTGCGCGAAGGCGCCGGAGACGGCGAAGAGCAGGATACCGATGGGCACAATAAAGCGACGGTTTTTCGTGAAAAGCTCTCTCTTTCTGTCGAGGGGCGGGACAGACCCGTCGCTGAAAAGGCTTACAACGCCGGCATAGGCCGCTGGGGCGCGGCGCCTCTCAAGACTAATTTTGGGAATCGGGAGCTTCCTCGCCGTTCCCTTTCGTATGCTTTTCGGGCAGGACGCGGCCATCGTCGAAGACGAAGCGAGAGCCGGTCATGCGCGGGGCACCGGATTTCGCGGGATGGCCGCTTACGGTGATCTTGTCCCCGGGCTTGAAGACGTCTTTGCTGAAGCCCGCGCCGGACTCCTGGTGGGGGTTGCCCAGCTCGACGCCCCAGTGCACGACGCTGCCCTTATCGTCGGTGGCGTCGAACAAAAGACCGCAGTGGGGATTGGCCCAAATCCATTCCGTCACGACACCCTTCACCGTTACGGTTTTCTCGGTGTCGTAGGCCACGCCGGTGCCGTGATGGGCGAAGAGCGGCGCGCAAGAAACGGAAAGCGCTACAGCCAAAGCCGCAAATGCCGGGATCTTGAAGTTCATGGTTGCCTCCCGAGAAGTACACTCTATTTAGCACAAAAGCGGGCAGGCAAACAATTCCTGTCGTTCTGGAAACATCCCGCTGCGTGCGACGCACGGCCGCCATGTGCCGGACTACAATTTAGCTAGAGCGCGACTGGGAGCTTCAAAATGGCGACGACGATGACAACGCAACGCGCGGAACGATCTCTTGTCGAGAGGTATTGGCCTCTGCTCTCGTTGATGGCGCTGGTCGGGATTCCCGCGGCGGGTTCGGTAGCCCTTGTTTTTTCGCTGCAAATCCTGCGGTTGGTTGACGGCGCATACCAACTGTTGCCGCTGGCCGCCGAAGTTGGCAGCTTGCTCACGGTGGCTATCCTTTTTTTCGTGCTGCGCGCCTGCCTGGCGCTGCCTTCGGCTCCGCGCGGCGTTTACAGGAACGTGCTGGATTTTCTGGCCATGGCTCGCTGGCATCCCGCGGTGAAAGTCGCGTTTGCGGCACTGATCGTGGCGCCGGGAGCATGGTATATCCACGGCAGCCACTGGCTGGTGATCACGTTTCGGATGTTGGGGTGGCGGGCGCTTCGGTCGGGCGATGTGCGGGACGGACTCGACGGCTTGACGGCCATCTACCAATTGGCGCTGACCGGCGGAGTGCCCCTGCTTTTTGGGGTGCACATGATGACCCGATGGAAGCCGAAGAATCCTTTGCTGCCCTGGCTCTTGATGCCTGTCGTCTTCGTCGGAACGGCTGTGGGCGTAGTCCTTCTCGTGTTCCTAGCGCACCACTAACACCAATCGATCAGGCGTGACGATCGATAAAATTCAAACCGACCCGCTGCCGAAAAGGCCGCCACTTACCTGGAGGGTCCTTCGACTCCGTGACCGCGCGGACCAAAATGCGGTTCGGTGCGAAAGGCGCGCGGCCACTTCGCTCAGGATGACAAGCGACGCTGGGCGCCCCTGAGCACCGAGCTGACGAGGCAGGAGCACAGCCAGGAGTGGCTGTGCCACGTAGAAGGCCGGCGGATTGACGGGCCATTGGCATTCGAGTAATGTGCAGCGATGGCTAAGAAAAAGAGCGGCAAGAAACCTCAGAAGAATGCGTTTCTCGGAAGCCTGGATCGCCTGGGCGGAAAGAAATTGGTACAGCACGGCGCCGAGGAGTCCTCTAGAGGCAAGGGATCGCGCCAGCATTCCGTCGGTGGCCGCGTAAAAAACGGCTAAGGCTTGCCGTAGCTTGTCTTCGCTCCAAGGGCGCTCGGGGGCGCTATAGCAGCGCTAGAGCGGCTCGGAAGAAGGCGCGCCGTATGGGCTTGATGGCGCGGAAGCTGGCGGCTCCGAAGCCGGACCGGGAGTAGCGTCGCCGTCCGGTTCGGGAGCGGGAGACGCCGCGGGAGCGTCGCTCGACGCAGCGGGGCTCTTTTCCGGTTCCGACTTCAGCCAGAATCTCACGCCGCGCTTGGCGTTCTCGTCGTTGGTGCGCCGCAGGTCCACGTGGTCCAACCCCACGGTATTTTCACCGCCGGCCAGAGGTGTAATGAAGCTGGTCGTCAGTGATCCAGTAGTCGCTGGGAGAAAGCGACGTGCCGTCCTTCAAGTAAATAATCACCGAACCCGGCGTGGCCGCAATGCCGGCGTTAACGGTGGTATCCCAGTTGGGATTCACAGGCTCCGAGGGCTCGGCGGATTGTGAATCGGGTGCTGGGCCGCCCGCTTGGTTGCCGGGATCGTAGTTCGGATCGGTCCCAAATGACTGCGGCGGGTACGCGTTTGGATCGTAGGGCTGATCGTAGGACGGATCCGCGTTGTAATCGTAGGCCGGTCCGGAGAATCCGCCGAAGCAGAAGGGATCATCCCAAGCCCAAGCCGAGCCCCAGCAAGGATTCCAGCCGAATCCGAGACCAAAGCCCAAGCCAAAGCGGCCAAACCCAAACCCAAACGGCCGGAATGCAGGGCCGAGACCGCCGAATCCAAAGCCCGGACGCAGGCCGAAGCCAAATCCAAAGCCCGGACGCGGAAACAGAGGAGCGACGGGACGCCATCCAAAGCCGAATCTTCCGGCACCGGCGATTCCGGGGGCTGCGCCGGCGATTCCACGGGCGGCGAAGCTGCGCGCACCGAACGAGGCGTTACCCGCCAGCAGGCTGTGCGAGCAAAAGCGGTGGACGCTACCGGCGAGGAAGCTCTTAGACTGCCCGAGACTGTCCGGTTGGCGCTGCCCACGGTTGCGGAGCGTGCGGCGGCGGAAGTTCCTCCGGTCCGAGGGCCCTCCTCGTAGAGGTCATGGCCTTGACCGACAAAAGTTCTGGTGGCTCCGGCGCTCGTCGAACCGGAGCCGGAAGCCTGCGTCGAGGTGCGCGGCACGAAGGAATGCCACTGGCCATCGGATGGGGCTGCACGCGAGGCATTTGCCCCCGATGCGCCGCCTCCGGCATAGCCCCCATTGGCATAGGTCCCGCGATTTCCGGATGGCGCTCGATAGGCGTCTCTTCCTTGGTTGTATGGCGCTGCCGAGCGATAGGCATTTCCGCTCGGGCGCGCATAGGAAGAGCTGGGACGCGAGTAGCTGGGTGCAGAAGGCGCCGCGCGGTAGGATCTGGCGGCAGACGATCTTGCGGAAGGGCCGCCGCCTGACGAATGCCCACTCGATCCTGAGAATCCGCCGGCGCTATGGACGCCGCCGCCTCCCCCATGGGAGCCACCCCCACCGCCATGACCCCCGCCGTGTTGGGCAAAGACGAAAGATGGCGCGCTGGCCAACATGATTGCGGCGAACGCAGTGAAAGTGAATCTTCCCGCTTTGGATGATGTGGCTTTGGCTGATCTCATTGGTCCCACCTTCAGCACCGATAGCTGCGGGGGACGATCCAGAGGCCGGGGAACCTCCGAGCGTCTCAGTAGTAGGATTATACCCTACTACCTGCATACCTATTTAACCCTACGGGCGGGAAAAAGTTGTGCTGGGGCGGGCTACACAATGGACGCTAAGCCTTGTTGTTGTTAGGTACTTAGGACGACACAAAGGCTGATCCTGGACCTTGGCAACCATCTCCATGATGTCCCCGATGTCCGGTAGGATGCACAGCCAGGAGTGGCTGTGCCACTGACAGCGAAAGGCCTCAGGTCTCCCGCGGCTTCCTTATTACGTGCGCTGACGCGCCGGGCGCGGGCGACCTGAGCTACAACCCGCACAGACTGAGTGGCTGTGCCACTGGCGGAAATGCACACAAACGCTGAAAACCTTCCACCAGGTCCAAAACGGTCACTTATACGCCGCGGGATACGCAACTCGGCGGATTTTTTAGGGTTATTCCTACAGGGGCTTCAGGTCCCGCTGGCCATCTGTGGGCGGCTGGGGGGCATCTACTATGTGAGCTTTGTGGACTCGCGCCAGGTGGTGGCTTTGGACGAATGTAGGAATCGTGAGGGTGGGATAAGGCGGCCGGGCGGAATCCGGGCTTTTCTGTGGTGGGGATACTTGTGCCTGATGTGTTTCGCGATGGCGCTCTCCAACGGCGTTGCAGCTCTATCGCAGGACCAGCAGCTCGGTCTCTCCCAGGAACCGGGAGCAGGAATGTCGGCCCCCGGAACAGCGGCCAACGATCAGCAGCCCGATCGGCAATTCCCGGGAAGCATCAGCGGAAGGGTTCTGGATGAATCGGGAACCGCCGTGATGGGAGTTCGGGTAAAGCTTGCCCGCGACGAACGATCTCAAACTCCGCCCGAAGATCAGGCTCAGAATCAGGCCCAAAATCAGGAGACGCTGACAAGCTCAGATGGGACGTTCTTCTTCGGCGGCGTTGCCCCAGGCGCTTTCCAATTGACCGTCACCTCGGAGGGCTTCGCAACGCAACTGTTATCGGGAACTCTGCATTCGGGAGAGACGGACACTCTCGCGCCGGTCACATTGATTCTTGCCGCGGCAAACACTTCGGTGCGAGTGGTAGCGCCACAATGGGAAGTGGCGGAAGACGAGATCAAAGCGCAAGAGAAACAGCGGCTGCTCGGGCGTGATTCCCAATTTCTACGTGAGCTACATTCCCGATGCGGCTCCCCTGGACGCGAAGCAGAAATTCGAGCTGGCCTGGAGGTCGTCGATCGATCCCATTACCTTCGCGCTCACCGGGGCGCTGGCGGGAATCGAGCAGGCGGATAACACGTTCAGCGGGTATGGGCAAGGCGCGCGAGGTTATGGAAAGCGCTTTGGGGCGGCCTATGCCGACACGGTGACGGGCACCTTCATTGGCGGCGCCATACTGCCAGCGCTGCTGCGGCAGGATCCGCGCTATTTCTATAAGGGCAGGGGCAGCGTTCGATCGCGTGTGTTGTATGCCATCGCCAACTCCGTGATTTGCAAGGGCGATAATCAACGCTGGGAACCGAATTACTCCGGCGTCCTCGGGAGCCTGGCGGGAGGAGCGATCTCCAATCTTTATTACCCGGCCAGCGATCGGAGCGGCTTATCGTTGACGTTTGAAAACACGGGGATCGGGATCGGCGAAACCGCTGTCACCAATATCTTTCAGGAATTCGTGGTCCGCAAACTGACGCCTAGCCTTCGCCATAATCCAGCAAAGAATAACAGTCCGGCCGAGCCCTGAATCCGGGAATAAGCGTGCAGACGGGGGCCGCGCCATTGCTGCGGGTGTGCCTCGAAACCCTAGTTGCGGGCGTGGATTTGGGCTTGGTCTGCAGCCGTTCGCGTTCCGCTGGACTTGTTGGCAAGCAACTTGTCCGTGGTGATGTAGCCGATGGTCATGGCCACGACGAGCAGAGCGCCGATGAGCTTGGGCGGGCTCGGAACGGGAACATCGAACCATCGGCAAAACACGCCAATGGACAGGCCTAAGAGCAACGCGATCACCGTCTTTAACATGTTCCGCCTCCGGGAAAACCGCCTGCCATTCTAGCCTCATCGCGCGCGCCACCGCGATCTCCAGCACCGCCACGTGTGACCGGCGTCACAGACTTGTTCCAAAGCGGAACAAACTCAGGCCGCATCAAGTGGGCGGCGGTCCCCGCTCACATCGTTGCGGGTCACGACTGGATCACGATTCTCACTGCGATGTTCATCGGCGGCGCGGTGGCAATGCTTGCTCAGGTTGCGGCGAGTCCTGCCTCCACAGTGCCAAGCTTGGGCGCGAGCGGAGCGATTGCCGCCGTGATGGGGGCATTCCTGGTCACCTATCCGCAAGATCAGATTCGCTCCCTTCTCGTCATCTTCTTTTATGTGCGCATCACGTTTATCCCGGCGGCCCTCCTGATTGGCGTTTGGTTTGTCATGCAGCTGATAAATGCCGGCCAGGTGGCAACCGTGCAGACAGGCGGGGTGGCCTATCTCGCTCACGTTGGCGGCCTCATCTTCGGGGTTGCCACGGCACGATTGTTCGAGAGTTCACTGCGTACTGCTGAACAAGGATAAACGTGCCGCCGAAGGCGACTCGTGCGATCCGAATGTCTCAGCGCGCGACGGGATATTGCGTTGCGTGAGAATGTTTCAACGAGGATGCGGCAAGAACAGGTTTTGAAGATCTTCGGCTAGCGTGACTGAGAACGCACAGCCGGCTATTTCAACGCACTCTTCAGCCGTTTAGTGCTCTTCTCCAACTGCTTTTTGAGGGCCCCCACCTGCTTACTTAAATCGTTGAATTCCTCTCCAGCTATTTGGGCGGCTTGGAGAGCTGCTTTCTGTGCTTTGCGAGCTTTGCTATCAATCCTACCAACTGCCGAACCAATTTCGACGGCAGCATCTCTCAATCGATTTTTCTTCGCCATGTCATGCCTCCAGACGCGCTAACGATGCCAGATTCCTAATTCCTTAGCAAGGCCAAGCCCTGAGAAGTCGGGTGTTCGGAAACCACCCCACCGCATTAGCTTAAAGACCACTTCAATGAGAGGGTTTTGTTTTGCCCGGAACCGTTAAATATCGAGGAGAAACACAAGCAGGCCGTGCGTAGACGCGGTGGGCGAGATTTTGTAACGTTATCGGCGATGCGCATGCGCGACGAGTTCAGCCCCGCGATTCGCCCGGAATTCGACCGCTTGCGCGTGGTGCTGGTGCGGTCGCGGAATCCGCTGAACATCGGCGCGGCGGCGCGGGCCATGAGCAACTTCGGGTTCGCGCATCTGCGCGTGGTGACTCCCTATGGGCCGGCGTTTCGGGAAGCGCGCTCGGCGGTGGGCGCGGCGGATGTGCTGGCTACCGCGGAGGAGTATGGCAGCGTGGCCGAGGCCGTGGGCGACTGCGCGCTGGTGGTGGGCACGACGGCGGTGGGCAAGCGCAGCATCCAGCACGATATCGCGCGCCTCGGAGCGCGGCGCGGAGCAGCTTCGCAAAGGACTCGCGGCGGGGAATGTGGCGCTGCTCTTCGGTTCGGAAAGGACCGGCCTCAGCAACAAAGACTTCAGCCATTGCCACTGGTTGATGCGCATTCCCACGTGCGAAGCGAACATCTCCATGAACCTGGGACAGGCGGTGGCGGTGTGCCTCTACGAAATCGTTCGCGATGGCGCAGCCGCACCGCAATCTCAATCGAATCGCGAGGCGGAAGCGACGGCGGGGCCGTCCGGCGAACTGATCGAGCAACTCACCACGATGCTGTTCGAGGCGCTGCGCGCCAGCGGATATTTGAAACCGAAGACCTCCACATACACGGAAGCGAAAATACGCCGGCGGGTGCGGCGGCTGAAGCTTTCCACCGAGGACGCCGAGGCGTGGATCGGCATGCTGCGGCAGATGCTCTACAAGATGCGGCGGACGTAGCGGCGCCGGCGGGTAAGAGCGAAAAGCCTCAGGTCTCCCGCACTTCTATAGTTCGCGCCCGGCGACCTGAGCTACAAAACCGCACGGCGACGTGAGGTACAAGCCGCACAGCCAAGAGTGGCTGTGCCACCTCGGATTTCGGCAAACGGCGAGGCGCGCGCAAAGTACAAACCCCAGGGCCGCTCACAAAGAACGTGAGCGCGCCCTGGGCTACGAGGCTCCGCGAGTCGCTCCGGCTACTGTGCCGCTTTGGAACGATTGCACCCAAGGGCAACGCAACTCCTGTACCTCAAGACATCTGTACATGCTTTACCTTAGCTGTTATTACTCCTCCTACAGGATTCGCTGTAAGAATCTTTAAACCCAGCCCAAGCGCGCCCTGATTGCGAAAACGGGGGGTAATCCACTTGGGAAGCAACCGGCTTTGTGGTCAAAGGAGTACTCGCAAGAAAGCAAATTGGCACAACACGCACGTAAGCTTCCGGCTCGCTCCCGTTCTCTTCCCCCTCCTCGTTCTTGTTGCCGCTCTCGTTGCCGCTCTTTATCCAGCTCAAGCTTGCGCGCAGTCCATTAGCGTGGTTCAGAGGGTGACGTTCAACCAGCAGCCCTCCTCGAGCGGAACGGTCACTCTTGCTCTGCCCAAAGCGACCGGCGCGGGGAATGCGCTCATCGTCGGCGTCAGCTTCTGGCCGCTCGATCTGAGCAGCGTGACCGACAGTTCGGGAGACACCTTCACGCGCGGCGTCACGACATCGATCTATCACAACGTCTCCCAGGGCGTGATGTACACCAACTTCTACTACGCCAAGAGCACCGCGGGCGGCGCCAGTAGCATCACGCTGAAATTCAGCGGCGGCAAAACCTACATGGTGGCGGCCGTGGCCGAAGTGGCCGGGCTCAATTCATCCGCTCCGCTGGATGCGGCGGCATATAAGGAGTCGCTGAGTTCGGCCAGCCCGTGGTCTTCGGCTGCGCTCACTACCGCTACGGCGAACGAATATCTTTTCTCCTGGGCGGCGGATGAGTGGAACAACCCATCGTGCTCGAACCCCACTTCCGGATGGACGGAAACGCAGAATAATTCCGGGGCTACGGTCTGCATGCTGGATCGAACGATCTCGACGGCGGGCTCGTATCAGGCGGCGGTGACGCCGAGCAGCGCTTTCAACTACGGCATGGAGATTGTGGCGTTCAAGGGCGCGGAGTCTGCTCCGCCGCCCGCGCCACTGACGATCTCGACGACTTCCCTGCCGGCCGGTACCGTGGGAACGGCATACTCCACGACGCTGGCAGCTACCGGAGGAGTTTCGCCGTACACGTGGTCTGCGAGCGGTTTGCCGGGCGGCCTCTCCATCAGCAGCGCGGGGACCATCAGCGGGACGCCGACCGCATCGGGAAGCTTTTCTGCGTCGATCACCGTTCTGGATTCCACGAACGCCAACGCCAGTGCGAGCGAGACGATAAGCGTCGCTTCGGCGCCGGCGCCACCGCCGGTGAGCAGTTCCATCACCGTGATCCAGAGGGCTACGCTGAACCAGCAGCCTTCTTCGAGCGGAACGGTGACTCTGGCTCTGCCCAAAGCGACCGGCGCGGGAGACGCGCTGATCGTCGGCGTCAGCTTCTGGCCGCTCGATCGTCAGCAGCGTGACCGACAGTTCGGGAGACTCGTTCACGCGCGGCATCACGCACATCGATCTATCACAACGTTTCGCAAGGCGCGATGTACACCAACTTCTATTACGCCAAGAGCACGGCGGGCGGCGCCACGAGCATCACCCTGAAATTCAGCGGCGGCAGCACCTATGTGGTGGCCGCCGTGGCCGAAGTCTCCGGGCTCGATTCCTCCGCTCCCCTGGATACCGCGGCATACAAAGAGTCTCTGAGTTCCGCCAGCCCGTGGTCTTCGGCTGCGCTCACGACTGCCACGGCGAACGAATATCTTTTCTCCTGGGCGGCCGATGAGTGGAACAGCCCATCGTGCTCGAATCCCGCTTCGGGCTGGACGGTAACGCAGAATACGTCCGGGGCCACGCTGTGCCTGCTGGATCGAACGATTTCGACGGCGGGGTCGTATCAGGCAGCGGTTACGCCGAGCAGCGCTTTCAATTACGCCATGGAGATCATCGCGTTCGAGGGCGCGTCGTCTGCCTCAGGGGTCGGCTCCGGCTCCCGCTCCGTCTGGTCCCAACTCACCGGCGCCGCTGGCGATCTCGACGACCACTCTGCCCGCCGGTACCGTGGGAACGGCGTACTCTGCGACGTTGGCGGCTCGGGAGGAGTTTCGCCGTACACGTGGTCGGCGAGCGGTTTGCCGAGCGGCCTCTCGATGAGCGGCGCAGGAACGATCAGCGGCACGCCCACTGCCGCCGGAACACAGAACGCGGCGGTGACGATACAAGATTCCACCGGCACGACCGCGTCCGCTTCACTGGCGCTGGCCATCGGCGGTTCTTCGCTACCTGCGTTACCGGGCCGGCCCGCGATTACCTACAATCTGCTGCATTTTGGCAATGCGGGATTTGGGGGCGACGACACGAACGTGTTTCAGACCGCGCTCACCTACACCGCGGCAAACGCGGCGGCATTGGAGATTCCGGCCGGAAGTTACAACATCTCGCCGGTCTCGTTCCCGGCCAACTCTTATCTGATTGTGGACGCGAACGTGACCGTCACGGCTAACCCGGGGTATGGCACGAACGAC
Source organism: uncultured Acidobacteriota bacterium (assembly GCA_963823935.1). Taxonomy (GTDB): domain Bacteria; phylum Acidobacteriota; class Terriglobia; order Acidiferrales; family UBA7541; genus Palsa-189. Next base: position 83,884 of record CAWGNM010000009.1, on the reverse strand, counting down.
CACCTGCTCAACGTGAACGCGCAGAACATCACCATCATCGGCGCGGGAGCGGCCACGTCTGTATTCCACATGCTCAAGGCGCAATACACCAGCGGCGAATGGAGGCATTGCCTGGATATCGAGAATGCCACGAACGTGACCGTCAGCGGGATCTCCTGCAACGACTCGGGCGGAGACGGCGCTTACGTGCGCGCCAGCACCAACGTCACGATCGAAGACTCGATCTTCAACAACAACCGCAGGCAAGGCTCCAGCATTACCGGCCAGGTGAATCACATCTACTATTTGCGCGACTACTTCACCAATACCAGCGGCACCGCGCCGCAGAGCGGCATCGACATCGAGCCGAATGCGCCGGGCGATTTCCTGCTGGACGTCAACATCGAGGACTGTTACACGAACACAAACGCGGGCGACGGACTGATGATCAGCCTGTGGCTGATGACCTCGGCTTCACAGCCCGTGGGAGTCACGGTGCTGCGGCACCATTCGACCGGGAACCAGCGGTACGGTTACGTGGGGACTAACAACGATCCCTCGAACGCGCCCGGCACGATCCTGATCCAGGATTCGTTCAGCGATCAAAGCGGGAGCTATGGCGCGGCGGGACGGTTCTATGCCGGCAATGGAGCGAGCCTCACGTTCCAAAATCTGACCGTCACGAATCCTCACGTCAACGGTCCCGATCCCTCGTATGGAGATAGCGGCGCGGTTGACGTGATTCGCGGAGGCGGAGGCACGGTGGCGCAGGGCAATATCCATTTCTTGAACATCAACATTGCCGTGACCAACGGAAAAGTCGACCACTACTTCAATTTCCAGGACGGGTCGAACATCGGAACGACCAATGTTGAGTTCGTTCCCGGAACGTTGAACGGGGCGACGCTGGTTCCTCCGAACGGGCTCATGCAGGGGCAGGGGTACAGCTCGATCAACTAGGAGTTCGACGGCGTACTCCCCTGAGTAACGGTGAGTACGCCGAACTCGAGTTCGGGGCGGCGAGCCGAAAGATGTAGCGAAACTTATTTCTTCTTGGGGTCGAGGACTACGTCGCCCACGTTGTCGTTGTACTTGTCCATCTCCGATGGGGCGCAGCGCAGCTCCTGAATATCGAAGTCGGCTGGCTGCAGATGCAGAGGAAACTTGTCGAGGGCCAGCCACGGTTCGGTGTAGTACTTGGGGTCGATAATCTTCAGCGTGAGCTGCATATTGTCGCGGTCCACGCGGTGCCAGGTTTCCTCGACGCGCAGGGCATCGCTATGCGGACGGCCGGCGTGGTCGATCCAGCTCCCCGGCATCAGCCCGTTGGTCTCGATGAAGAAGTCGGAATCGTTCAGCCATTTGCCCACCGAGTAGCCGTTCCAGCGGGCCTCTTCATTCTTGGGAAGCTCGCGGCCGTCGGTCCAGATGATGCGGTAATTGCCGTAAAACGGACTGATGATCAGCACCTGGTTTTTCGTCTGCACGACGTCCAAGGTCCTCAGCTCGAAAAGCTCCATGTAGGGGAATCCGAGCGGATCGCACCGGTTGATCGGATCGTTTGATTTTGCGGAGGGGACTTGCCTCACGCTGGGCCCCGAAGGCAGGTTGCGCTTGAGCGCCGCAAGCCCCGCGGGAGTATAAGGCAAAGGATGAGTAATACCGGTCTCGTCCGCTGTCCTCCTCGGGTACCGCCTCCTTGCGGGAGAACCGCGGGATGCTCTTTCGCGCCGCTGGTCTGGCGTCCGCCGTCTTCGTAGGCCGCATCCCAGATTCCGGAAATGTCGCGGACGGGAGCGGGGCCCGACTTTTTCCCCGCGTACGTGGATCGCAGGGGCGAGACGTTATTCCATTTGTCCTGGGCCACGTTGTCCGCCGCGGTTTGAGCGCGCACGGCGGGCGAGAACGCCAGAGAGAACGTCAGAAAGAGCGGGGCAACGGCCGGAAGCAGCAGGCGCTTAAACATTTTCGGAATCCCTCATGCAGCTAAAAACCGCGATTTTAGAATTGGCCCGCGACCAAGGCGGGCGCAAGAGGCGCTGATCCTCACTCGGCATTTCTACTGGAACTGTTTGCCATTGATGATGATGCGGCGCTTGGCCGAGGTGGGGCTGGAGCCGCCGGTCGATCCGATGGGGCGGCCATTCTTGGCTTGGTTGACGTCCACGCTGACGACATCGCCGGGCTTGAATGTATCCGGCCTCCAGCCGATGGCTCTCATGGACACGGTGTTCTGAGCTTCGACAATCCAATGCTGGACATTGCCGCTGGCGTCCTTGGCGTCCATTTTTAGCCAAACGTGAGGATTGGACCAAATAAACTCGGTCACCGTTCCCGTCACCGTGGTCAGTTTGGTGTCGAACGAGGCATTCCCGTGGTGCGCAAACAGCGGAATGGACGCGGCCAAGGAGGCAAGCATCATCAGCGAAACAATTCCGGCCCTAGTTCTCATCGTGGTCTCCGTCTCTCCCACTCTCAGATTCCTGCGGGATTCCTGCGGGAATTCCCGCGGGGATTCCTGTGAGCAGCGGCCCGGTTCCGCACCGACTCTCCCATAACAGTGAGGCGACCATATCACCGCACATTTGCCAGTGTCAACGCGCAGGGATGGGTGGTAGGAGAATACGGAAACCTCGCAGACTACGGAAAAGCACAAAACCCCACGCGCAAAGACGGCGGCCGCAGGCGGTCAAAGCCGAGCAATAGACAGGGCGTTGGCTTCTGCACTATTTTGAACGAAGCGATGCCAGGTCTCCCGGTCTTCGTTTTCAGAATCCAGCGCAGGGCGGCGGGGCCAATGCGTTCCATACCAAGTTCACAGGAGAAGAAGAAAGATGAGCGAACACTATCACGATCCCGCCGATTTGCGTTTCCTGAAGCAGATGAGCAAGCTGGCGCCGAACGAGTTCACTGCCTGGCTGAATCTGGACAAAATCGTTGCTCGCGAGGACGGAGCCATTCCCAGGAAATATCGCGAACTGATCGCTTTGGCGGTGGCCTGCACGACGCAATGCCCTTACTGCATAGAAGTCCATGTGAAGGCAGCCAAGGCCGCCGGGGCTTCGCGTGAAGAGGTGACGGAAAGCTCGTTCCTGGCCGCGGCTTTGCGTGCCGGCGGGGCCGCGACGCACGGCGCCATGGCGCTCAAGTTCTACGAGCAAGAGTGAGGTCGATAGGAGAGGCCTGTGACGCGTAGCCTGTTGCGCAAGGTGGCCCTCTAGAACTGAACGTTGAGTCCACTCGGCGGCCAAAGCCACCTTCCGAGAAACCCATCTAGCCTGACTTATTGGACCTTCAGACCCGCATGCTCCGGTCGGTTCCAACACGGTGGTGATTCTGGTTAGATTCTCACGTGCGATTCGTACGGACCGCGATTCGCCCAGATAGCCTTCGTGTGACAAGTTCACCGTGTATTTCCCTGGCTGTAAACCGACGAATCGAGCAACCCCTTTGTCGTCGGAGGTCGCCGTCCAACTACTACCGCCTAAGCCCGATAGTGTGAACGAAGTGCCTGAAAGCGGTGCGCCAGATGGGTCCAGGGCCATGCCAATCAAGTTCGTCTCATTAGCGCGTTGATCGTAGAAAAGACCTGAGGCTCTCGCTGCGCTTCCGCTAATTCCAATAACGCAGCGACCGTTGCCGCTTCCGGGTTGGAGGCTAAACGATAATTCCGGCACGTCTTCATCCTTAACCCGAACACCTTCAGCGGTTACGGTTCGAAAACCATCGCCGCCAGCTTCTAAGTCGTAGATGCCCTGAGGCACACCGACGAATTCGAAATCTCCGTGATCGTTTGTTATCGTTTCCCGAACACGATCAGCCGAAAACAGCCGCACTTTTGCACGGGCGACGAACCCGCCTGAAATCTCCGTGACCCTGCCTGAGACCTTGAAGCCCGATTGGCCGGATGAGGTGAGAATTGCGAGCAAAAACAAACCAAACAGGAAACACAAGCATTCGACATTCCGCCAGCGGTGCCTCATGGGCGAAAGTATACTAAGGCCAAGTCCTAAGGAATAGCGGCAGAGCTTCCAACCGAATCAATGAACGTGTATGCTACCGTCACCCGAGAATAGATTTCGAGAATGGGTTTGTTCTAATAGTCGTAAGGAGGATTGTCCTAATTATGCGTAACTCACGACTTTGTCCCAAAGCGATCGGCTTGGCGGCGGGCTTGATCTTGGGCGCCACCCTGCTGGCACACGCGCAAGGACCGGCTCTGGACGGCAAGACAGCGGAGCAAGCTTACAAGAATATTAAAGTCCTGGTGGGAACTCCCGCCAACCAACTGAACCAGGCCATGCACCTGATCGAAGGCGCGACGGGAATGAACTGCACGGTTTGCCACGTGGAGGGCGCGTTCGATAAGGACGATAAACCGCCCAAGGCCACGGCGCGCAAGATGATGCAGATGGTGATCGATCTCAACAAGAATTCGTTCGACGGGAAACAGGTGGTGACCTGCTACACCTGCCATCATGGCAGCCCGGTGCCGAGCGCGGTCCCGATGGTGCCGGTTCCAACCCCGGTGGAAGAACTGGAGACCAAGGAGACATTCCCGTCCGTGGATCAAATCCTGGCCAAGTTTGTGGCGGCGCTGGGGGGCGAGCAGGCGGTTCGCAAGGTCACCAGCCGCGTGGTCACCGGGACGCAGTACATTCCCACCGGTCCCGGAGGCGGGACGCTGGTGCCGGCGGCGATCGAGCGCGACCAAAAAGCGCCCAATCTGGTTGTGACCACCTATCACACGCCGACCTATACGATCTCCGAGGGCTTCGATGGCTCGCAAGCCTGGGCTCAGGATATGAGGGGGCGCGTGACCGAACCTATGGCCATCGACCAGGGGCGCGCCAAGCGAGATGCGGATTTTTACCTGCCGCTGGACCTGAAGCAGACGTACACGAAAATGGAAGTGCGCGAAGTGGCCAGCGTGAACGGCCACGAGGCTTATGAAGTAGTGGCGACCCCGCAGGGGGATACCGAAGAGCGGCTTTACTTCGATGTGGTAACCGGCTTGCTGATTCGGAAGCAAACTGCGTTGCCGACGCAAGCGGGCCTGAGTCCCTTCCACGTGGATTACGACGACTATCGGGACACGGGCAGCGGAGTGAAGTTTCCCTATACGATCACGATGTCTCCCGCCAACGAGCGGACGGTATTGAACGGGACGGCCACCATTTACGTCACGAAGGTGGAGGACAACGCTCCGATCGAGAGTTCTAAATTCGCGAAGCCGGAATCGAAGGCACCGGCGAGAGCGGCGCAGTAGGGCCATTCACCAAATCGTTGGGTTCGTCGTCAAGAAAGGCTCAAAAAGGACCGGGAGCGGGAAGCCGCTTCCGGTCCTTTTTTCTGGTTCGTGCACCGATTGGCCGTGCTTCCAGTGTCACGCGGAGGGGGTTCGCAGCTCTCTTCTGTACTACAATTCCGATATCCCAGCATAATTGCTAAATGACGAAGATGGGCTATGCAGCAAAGATGGCATACGCGAAAAACATGGGGGCTAGAGCATGAAAACATTCGAGGTGCGATTTCGCTATCAGGATCGAAGTCAGGGAGCTGTGGAGTCTACGGTGAAGGTGGATGCTTCGAGTCTTCCCGGAGCCGTGGGCAAGGCGGCGCGGGATTTTGTGAAGAAGCTGGACCGCAAACAGAGATTCGACATGAACAAGAATGGGCTGGAGATATCGACCAAGGCTGTCGAGACAGAAGGGGCGCAAGAGGCACAAGCGGGGACGCCTAGCTAAACTCTCGCAGCCAGCTCAGCTTCCAGCGGCGGGAGCTCGGTAGGAGGTCAGTAGGAGATTGGGCGCGTGAGGCATTTGAAGGTAATCGGTGAGACGCTGGCCCCGGACGGCACCGTACTGAAGCTGGCGCGCCGAGACGACGAGTACGTGATACTCGCCGACGGCAAGAGCCTGATGTCCAGCGGCATGTATGGCTCGGAGGAGGCGCTGGCCACGTTCGCGTGCAGGCGGGCGCAAGCGCTGGAGCGGCCCTGCGTGCTCGTCGGCGGCCTGGGAATGGGCTTCACGCTGCGCGCGACGCTCGATTCCCTGCCCCCGGATGCGACTGTGGTGGTGGCCGAACTGGTGCCGGAAGTGGTGCAGTGGAACCACGGCCCGCTGGGGCCGCTGGCGGGAAATCCGCTCAAAGACAAGCGCGTGCGGATCGAGACACGGGACGTGGCGATCACGCTCCGGTCCAGCGCGGGCAAGTTCGACGCCGTGCTGCTGGACGTGGACAACGGCCCGGCGGCGCTTACGTCATCAGACAACGACTGGCTGTATGACGATCAGGGAATCGCCGCCGCTCTGGGCGCGCTCAAGAAGGATGGGGTGCTGGCCGTGTGGTCCGCGCGAGAAGACCGCAAATTCGAGAAGCGGCTGCGGCAGGGCGGGTTCGCGGTTCAAGTGGAGCGCGTACGCGGACGCTCGAAGAACGGCGGTCCTCACCACACGATCTTCGTGGGCTTCGTGGGGCGAAAGAGTTAGTCGAGTCGAGAGGCCGCGAAGGACCTAGCGGCCGCGGTCGCCGCGGTCGCCGCGATCTCCACGGTCGCGATCCTGCGGCATTGGCGCGGTACGAGCCGGGTTGAACTCTTGCTTGGGAGCATGGTCCAGGGCGAGGTAGTCGGCCCAGGCTTGCGCCATCGATTTCGGTTCGATCTTCACGCGCGGCTTGGCGTCGTGATCTCCAGCATTTCGTTGGTTGTCCATGCCGATATCGTAAGCCGGGTTGACGCCGGTGTCGAGCGGATTCGGCGGCTCGATTCGCGTTCAAATCCCCCCAAGACCCCAGATGAGGATGGACGAGGAGTATGCGAGGCGACGGAGTACGCGCGGCGACGGTCAGACGTCCTGGACTTCGCGGAGCAGGCCGGTGGTGACGTCGTAGACGAAGCCGCGGATGGCTACGGTTTTGGGGATCCACGGGTGGGCGCGAAGCTTTTGCAACTGTTTGCGGACATTCTCTTCGACGTTTTGGAAGGCGTAGAAGAAGGCTGGGGAGACGACGGCGGTTCCGGCGCGGCTCTCGACTCGCGCGCGCAAATCCTCTTCGCTGGTGTGCATCAAGCCGCAATCGGTGTGGTTGATGACCATGATCTCTTCGTGCCCAAGAGATAGTGCGAAACGACGAGGGAGCGCACGGCGTCTTCCGTGACGATGCCGCCGGCATTGCGGAGGATATGCGCGTCGCCCGTTTTTAGCCCCAAGGTGCGAATCGAAAGACGCGTATCCATGCAGGTGAGGACCGCGAGCCTGCGCTGCGGGCGCGGGGTCAGCTCGCGCAATTCATGGTTGCGCGAGTAAATCTGGTTTGCGGCGATGACTTCGTCGATGACGCTCATGGCCGCAATAGTCTAACCTAGCGGGGGCGTTCACGAAGAATTGGCACGAAGAATTGGGGTTCACTCACGGGGCCTCGGGTGCTATAAGCTTGGCTGTTCCTGCGAGCGTGGAAACGGGCGTCGAAACGGAAATCCGGGGTAGGAACGGGAGAGACGGGAACATGCGAACTGTGCTCAGGCGGTCGGCGATGGCTTTTCTGTCCTTACTGGCGTTTGCGGCGATTGCCGCCGGCCAGGGCTATGTGCAAAATCAAAACTATACGCAAAATAAGAATGTTTTCGCCGACAAACTTCCGGTTGGACCGGGAGGTCCCGCGCCGGTTCACGATCTGAACGGCACCTGGGTGGGGCCGATCGGAGCCAAGGGCGTTTTACCCGGCGACGTTCCGGAGTTGACTCCCTTAGGCAAACAGCTGCTTAGCCAAAACAAGCCCGAGGCGAAGTTTAACGTCTCGGGCACGAATGACCCCTTTGTGAGGACCTGCGACCCGCTGGGATTTCCGCGCAACATGCTTTTTGAAATGAGGGGAGTGCCCATTGGAGAGCTCCTGGGGATGACCTTCGTGTCGCTGCCCGACCGCACTTTTTTGCTGACTCAGTTCCAGCAGGTCTATCGGGAAATCTGGACCGACGGCAGAGGGCTCCCCAAGAACGCCGGCAGCACGGGAACGGACGCGCCCGACCCGCGTTATTACGGATATTCGGTTGGGCATTGGGAAGCGGACAATATTTTTGTCGTCGATACCACCGGCATCGACGACAGTACCTGGCTGAGCAGGGTGGGCTATCCGCATACGATGGGAGCCGTGCTGCACGAGCGCTACACCCGCGCGGACCACAACGATCTGACGCTCACGATTACCGTGGACGATCCGAAGCTTTACACCAAATCGTGGACTCTGGCGACGGTTCAGTACAAGTGGCTGCCTAGTCAGAACCTTGGCGAGCAGCTGTGCATTCCCTCGCGGGTGATCGAATATTTGAAGATCATGGGCGATAGCCAGTAGGCGCTGCCAGGCGCTAATCGGAGGCAGTAGAATCGGCAGCGTGTGCAACCGGCGGCACACCGTGGAGTTGCTGCAGCTTCTTCCCGCCGCTCACCCAGGCGCGGAGCCGATCCATATATAGATAGACCACGGGAGTCGTTTACAAGGTAAGCATCTGGCTGACGATCAGCCCTCCGACAATGGCAATGCCCAGCGGGCGGCGCAACTCCGACCCATTGCCTCTGCTCAAGGCAATGGGAATCCCTCCAAAGAGCGCGGCCATCGTGGTCATGATGATGGGCCGAAAACGCAGCAGGCAGGCGTCGTAGATCGATTGTTGCGGGCTATTGCCTTCGTTGCGCTCGGCTTGAATGGCGAAATCGATCATGAGAATGGCATTTTTCTTGACGATGCCGATCAGCAGAATGATGCCGATCAAGGCGATGATATCGAGCTCGCTGTGCGTGACCAAAACGGCCAAGAGGGCGCCCACTCCGGCGGAAGGCAGAGTGGAAAGAATGGTGATGGGATGAATGTAATTCTCATAGAGGATGCCCAAGACGATGTAGACGGTGGCCAGGGCGGCGAGGATCAGGAGCGGCTCGGTGGAGAGCGAGTCCTGGAAGGCCTGCGCAGTGCCTTGAAACCCTGGATGGATGGTGGCGGGCAAACCGATCTGGCGCTCCACATTCTGAATGGCGGTGACGGCATCGCCGAGGGGAACGTTTGCGGCCAGGTTAAATGTGAAGGTGACCGCGGGAAACTGCCCCTGGTGGGCTACGGCCAGCGAGGTGGTGGAAGGTTCGTAATGCGTGAAGGCGCTGAGCGGCACAGGCGATCCGGTGGAGGAAGGGACGTAGATATTATTGAGCCCCGCCGGGCTGCGCTGAAATTTGGGATCGACCTCCATGACCACGTGATATTGGTTGATGCCCTTGTAAATGGTGGACACTTCCCGCTGGCCAAAAGAGTCGTATAGCGTGTTATCGATGGTGCTGGCGGATATCCCCAGGCGGCCCGCCGTTTCGCGGTCGATCATCAGACCCGCCTCCAGGCCGCGATTTTGCAGGTCCGTATTCACATCGCGAAGCTGGGGGAGCGCCTTCAGCTTCTGCAACATCAGAGGCGAATACTTCAGAAGGTGCTGCAGATTATCGCCCTGCAACGTGTATTGGAATTCGCTGTTGCCCATGCGTCCGCCGATTTGCACGTCGCGCACCGCCTGCAGGTAGAGGTTGGCGCCGGGAACGCGGGCCAACTGGGGCCGCAAACGGTTGATCACCTGGTCGGCACTGGCCGTTCGTTCCGAGAGAGGCTTCAGGGTGATGTTGAGGTTGGCCATATTCTGCCGGAAGACGTAGCCGGCCACGACATCCACGGCCGGATCCTTCTGCACGATGGCCACGTATTGCATCATCTTCTGGCGCATGGACTGGAAGGAGATATCCTCGGGGCCCAGGGCGGCTCCGTTCAAGCGACCCGTATCCTGCGCCGGGAAGAATCCCTTGGGAACGATCACATAGAGGTAAACCGCCAAACACACCATCCCCAGGAAAACTCCTAGCACCAGGCGCTGATGCTCGAGGACCCGTCGCAAGCTGGCGGCGTAGGCGTCGTGAAGCGCTTGGAATGCACGCTCGCTGGCTTCGTAAAGACGGTTGTGCCTTCCGCCTTCCTTCTTCGACTTGAGCAGCCGGGCGCACATCATGGGAGTGGTGGTCAAGGAGACCACCATGGAGATGGCCACGGCGGCGCTCAGAGTGATGGCGAACTCGCGGAACATGCGGCCAACAATGCCGCCCATCAGGAGAATGGGGATGAAAACGGCGATCAGCGAGGTGCTCATGGAGAGCACGGTGAAGCCGATCTCGTGCGAGCCTTCGAGAGCCGCTTCCAGCGGCGGCATCTCCTTTTCGAGATAACGCGTGATGTTTTCGATCACCACGATGGCATCGTCCACCACGAATCCGGTGGAGATGGTCAAAGCCATCAGGGACAGGTTATCGATGGTGTAGCCGGCCAGGTACATGACGCCGAAAGTGCCCACCAGGGAGAGCGGGACGGCGATGCTGGGAATGGCTGTGGCCCAAACGCTGCGCAGGAAGGCAATTGGGCGTTCACTTGAATGACGGGATAGGTCACTTCCGGGAGCGAGGCGACCGGAAGCATGCGGTAGGCCAGCGCGCCAGCCAAAAGCAGGCCGGCCGTGAGCAGCGAGGTGGCGATGGGGCGCTGGATGAAAGGAGCCGAAATATTCATCGCCGATTTCTACCGGTTTCCCCGAGGCGCTACACCCCTGCGTCACCCCGGCGGCACACCTTGACTCAGGTAAGATGTGTCGCCTGACGATATAGATGTATCGTGTAACGATATAGGTATCCGCAGATAGGGAACAATTCCGCGAGCCATGACAGGGGAACGGATCCAAGTCCTAATGAGCCGGCATCCGGAAACTGTCCGTTATCCGGAGCTATGGGGCAAGCATCAAGTGATCACGGGGCGATCAATCGCCTGTTCTAGCGGACAGGTACCCGGTGGAAACTACCTGTCCTTTGAGACTATTCCAGTTGTCAATCCTGCCGCGTAGTGTCTGCTAAAGCCGACCAGGTTGTGCCCGCGCGGGCATGCGGACACGTGCGTCTCTCGGCCAGCCGCTATCGGAGGGGCAAGCATGAAAAAACTATTCTCGCTATTCTCGGGCCTCTTGTTTCTTTCCTCGTCTCTAGCACCGACGGGCTCAGCACAATCGATCAAGCCGGGCACGGAAATCCAGGTGCAGCTGTTAGATCAGCTGGATACCGGCAAGACTCAACCAGGCCAGGAATTTTCGGCCACTCTCGCCGAACCTGTTGCTTTGGACAATGGGATGGCTTGGCCGAAAGGCACACTGGTCAAAGGCAGAGTCATTGAGGTTGTGAGTTCGGGCCGACTCAGCCGGCCCGCTTCGATCGCCCTTCAACTCACTCAAATTGGCAACTCCCCCATTGAAACTGAGAAAGAGCAAATTGACGGGAAATCCCACGCCGGCCGCAACGCTGCCTTGATTGGCGGCGTCGGTGCTCTGGGCGCCCTCATTGGCGGCATTGCCGGTGGCGGAAAGGGAGCGGCGATCGGTGCGGCGGCGGGCGCTGGCGCAGGCACGGCAACGGCGGCTGCGACTGGCAAGCAGGAGATTGTGCTGCGCGCGGAAACTTCGGTCCGTTTCGTCGTCGCCGCTAACGCTCCAGTACAGCCGCAGGCTGCAAGCCCGGCTCCTGAGGTGAGCGGCGTGACTCAACCGCAGAGCCAACCCCAGGACGAACCTCAGCTTTCCCCCGACTATGAACCTTATGCACCGGAGCAACTGGATAACTTGCTGGCGCCGGTAGCGCTCTATTCGGATCCGCTGTTGGCTCAAGTGCTGGTGGCAGCGACGTTCCCGGATCAGATCCAAGACGCGGCTCAGTGGGTTCCCGCAAGGAGCCCCTATGAAATCGACGATCGACCTTGGGACGTCAGCGTGAAAGCCGTGGCGCATTATCCAACGGTTCTAACCATGTTGAGTGACCGGCTGGATTGGACCACCGCGCTCGGGCAAGCCTACGTATACCAATCCAACGATGTCATGGCGTCGGTACAGAGGCTCCGTAACATGGCGTATTCCCAGGGTAATCTAGTGACGACGCCGCAACAGGAGGTGATCGTCGACCGGGGTTACATTCGGATCGTTCCCGCGCAACCGCGGATGATTTTTGTGCCCGTGTACGATCCCGGAGTAATTTATGCGCGGCCCGTCTATAGACCCGGGGGCGGCTTCGACAGTTTCTTCAGCTTCGGCACAGGTTATGCGATTGGGGCCTGGCTTAATTACGACCTGGACTGGGGCTCCCGTCGCGTTGTTTATGACGGTTGGGACGAGCGCAGTAGCGGATGGCGGCAGCGGTCCCGGCCCTACGTTCAGGTCACGAACGCTTACGTTGATAGGCGGTACGAGCAGGTAAACGTGAACCGAAACGTCGTGGATCACCATGTGGACTACGGCAACGTCGAGCGCTACAACAGCGTGCACCGCGACGTCACCTACGAAAACCGTGCGCGAATAGAGTCCGACCGCACCCGGAATGAACCACCGCGCGCCGGCGAACAACCACAGCCGCGACCTGTAAATGAGCGGGTAGAGGAACGACAGAGGAAATGAGCCGGGAGCCCGCGGGAACGACAAAGGAAACGGCAGAGGAAATGACTTCGGCGCTCGCAATCAGCCGTCGGCGCGGCCTGAACAGCCTGCCCAGACAGCGCCGCAACCTATTCCACAACGTCCCAACGAGACGGGTTTTGGTCGCGCCAACCAGGTTCCGCCTAACGTGCAGCAACCGCAGCCTCAACCTGCGAGTGATCGAGGGAATGACGGAAACGGCAGAGGAAATGACTTCGGCGCCCGCAATCAGCCGTCGGCGAGGCCTGAGCAGCCTACCCAGACAGCGCCGCAGCCTCCTATACAACGTCCGAACGATGCGAGTTTTGGACGCTCCAACCAGGCTCCGCCTACCGTGCAGCAACCGCGGCCTCAGCCTGCGAGTGATAGAGGGAATGACGGAAACGGCAGAGGAAATGACTTCGGCGCCCGCAATCAGCCGTCGGCGCGGCCTGAACAGCCCGCTCAGACAGCGCCGCAACCTGCTCCACAACGTCCCCCACAACGTCCCAACGATGCGAGTTTTGGGCGCGCCAATCAGGCTCCGCCTAACGTGCAGCAACCGCGGCCTCAACCTGCGAATGAAAGAGTGAATAACGGAAACGGCAGAGGAAACGACTTCGGCGCCCGCAATCAGCCGTCGGCGCGGCCTGAACAGCCTACCCAGACAGCGCCGCAGCCTCCCCAGGCCAGACCGGCAGCCCCAGCTGCAGCACGGCCCTCGCCTGTGAGTGAGCCCAAGGCTCAGCAGCAACAACGCCGGGACAGCACAGGGGGCAAGAGTAAGAATGACGGCGGGAACGAGAAGAAAAACCCCTGAGATTCGTAGGTAAGATGAGCAGCGTAACGATATAGATGTATCGTGTAACGATATAGGTGCCTGGAGATATCCGGAGACGACTTAGGGCTTCAGCAGGTGGAAAACAGGGCTAATGGAGGCACGGAGAACGACCTGTCCGGCTCTGGCCGCACTTAATTTACTTGACGCCGGTTATGTTCCCAGACGGATTGGCCAGTTTATCCCGATAGGCGAGAGCCTCGCTCGGCACACAAAATGTCTCTGTAAAATCCTGGTCTTTCATCCAGTAGTAGTTGGCTTTCAGCACTGCCCAGGGCTTGGTATAGAACTTGGGATCGTCCACCGTAACAGCGAGGCGCAGGTTGTACTGATCCACGCGGGTATAACGTTCCTGAAAATGGGCCTCGGTGCTGTGAGGGTGGGCGCGTTCATCGAGCCAGGTGCGCTCATCCACGCCCGTGGTATCGATTACAAATGTGGAGTCGTCTTCCCAGTGGCCTATGGAGTAGCCGTAGAACCGCGAGTCCGGATAGCCCCGGGCGTCCACCTTGGCCGGAAGTTGCCGGCCGTCCATCCAAACATCGCGCCAGACTCGCTGCTGTCCATAGAGAACGACCATGCGATTGGGAACCGGTTCGAACCACATTTGCCCTCGGGCGCTTACTGCTTGGGCGAAAAGATTACGGGGAAAACCGAGTGGATCGCAAACCTGGTAAGGATCGTTTCCGCCCCACGGCTGGGCCAGCGTCTTGGGTTTATGCAGCTGGAATGCAGCTTCGCCGGCTGGGGTCATGGGAGGGACCGGGTCCTGCATGGCATTTTGGGGTCCTACCCAGGCGCCGGTGAGCTCACGCTTTGGGGCGGGTCCCGGCGGGTTCGGCATCTTGGGAACGCCCTCCTTGATGTAGCCGGCACTGCTGGTGCTCGGCACGCCTGTAGGCCACGGTTGCTGGGCCGCAGCCACGCTCGAAAGCGCCAGCACTGCCAAAACAGCAACGATTCCTAAGCCGACCAAATTGCGCATGTCAGTCTGTCCTCCCGGGGGTCTGGACAGGTGGCCAAATAGACCCCGTAAAACAAAAGCATCCACACGCGAAGGGCTGCGCCTGGCTCGAAGAGCAGCTTCGATACCCGCTGGTACCCGCTGCCCGAAATAGACCGCCGAATCGCTCGAAAGGCAGTCTTACTATTTCTTGCTATTCTGGCGCCGGGTGTCTCGCCTTCCGGGTTGTTGTATCGCGCCTTGCCGCCACCGTCAGCACCGAGCTGGGTATCGTGCAACTCGGTGCCGTCAGCGAGTACGATTTTCTGCAGGCGGCCCGCAGGGGCTCCTGTCTTGGCTTGGTACGTGGTGACGGTAATTACATCGCCCGGTTGCAGGGATGTCTTGCTCCACCCGATCAGCACAAGCGCCTGAGGAGCAGCCGTCTCCACCACCCAATGCTGCATTTTGCCCTGGTCATCCTTGGCATCGAACTCAATCAGGCTGTGCGGGTTCGCCCAGGAGAAGCTCGTCACCTTCACTTGCTTTAATGTGATCGGCTTCTCCGCGAAAGCCGCATTTCCGTGATGCGCCAAGAGGGGACTGCAGCAAACCGCCAGGCCAAGAAATGCAATAAACGTTAGCAGTGCGTTGAATTTCATCTAACGATCCTCCTGAACTAGAGATCCCACAGGATTTCGGTTAGGAGGCAGGGTATGCCGGAGTGCATTGCGCGTCAAGCAAATCGCACTTCATCAGGGCAAGAATTGCGAATGAGGGAGTGGTGATGGGTAGCTCTCGCTTTCCGAGACTCCCGTCTTCAGGACCTCTCGGGCGCACAGATGGGCATTCCCTGCCGGCGGCGCTAGTCCGGCATCACGCGAAAGACAGTGGCTGTGGAGACCGGCGGCACCTTCCATTGCGGATATTTTTTGCCTTTAGCCTCGAGGACGGCTGCCTTTTCGGCGGGATCGTCGACCAGCGCAAAGGTACTGTCGAACACCTGGTCTCCGATCTTCAAGCGCACGTGAGGATCGCGGACGATGTTTTCAACCCAGCGCCTGCCGCGATAAGAGGTGAGATAGAGATTGCCGTTGTATACCGCGCACCAGGCCGACACCGAGTAAGGAAGCAAGAAGGGTGTTTCGGTTTGAACCTTGACGGCCGGAATCTTGTCCGTGAACGACCAATCGGCCGGGGTAGCGACGGGCTGCCCCCGAAGCCAAAGCCCGGGCGCCCGGCACGCCAAAGTGGAAGCGTTGACGCAGTTCTTCGGTTCGAAGCCGGTGAAGCGCAGCACCACCAGCAGCACGATCAAGCAGACTACGATTGCTCCCGCGATCTTCAGAACTTTCAATGGTCACCTCCCGAAGGCCCTCGACGGGCGCGTCTAATATCAGGTTCAGCGTCCGATATCAGGTTCAGCGCCTGATATCGATTTCCAGGCGATTCTTGAGGAGCAGCTTGGCTCTTTCGGCTGCCGCCGACGTTGGGTCGTGCTTCGAGAAGCTCGCGGGCCACCGCCCAGAGGCAATCTTCCAATTCGCGCACGCGCTCGGCGATATGAGGAGCGGACGCTTGGGCCTTGATGACTCGGTCCACATCCACTTCGCCTGGAATTTGCTCCACCTGTTCGACGATGGCGGTTTCGTCGGCATCCGCGCGGGAAAGCTGTCTGATGGGAATGATATTGCTCACGGGCCACTCCATTCGTTCGCAAGATCGGGTTCAGTATAGCGCGAAGGCGGCGTCTCGAAAATCCCGTTTTTTGAAGGTTACGCCGCGTGGGGACGGGAATACAAACGGCTAACGTTGGCCAGTGTAATCTTCGGAAAGTGGCCCCCCATGTTCCCGAAATCCCGTTTTCGGGACCTATCGCTATTGGCGACCATCCACTCTTTTGGGATGTACATTACAAATCGGCTATCGCGTCCCGGCATGCTCGCCGTATCATCGGCTCCGCAGCCTGCACGCATGCCAATCCTTCGGCAATGGCTTCATTTGCGCGATGAAAATCGAGCCAGGAAAATTCCCCTAGTCTTGGGCATAGAAGCACATCGGGAGGATCGCCAGCCAGTCGCGTCCGGGTAATACGATCCTGCATGATGTTCAAAGAATTCGCCAATACTTCGAAGTAACTTGGATAGTCGAGTCCGGCCTGGAGCACGCGTTGAAGAATTGGACCGACCGCGTCCATCAGCCACTGAGGCGCCTGGGCCGGAACGGCAGGCGCGGTGGTTGACGCGGTCAGGTCAATATCGGATCCGCTGAAGCGCCGCCCGACCAATTCCGAGTTCAGGTCCACAGCGATGACAATGTCGGCACCCAAAGCACGCGCGAGCGACACCGGTACGGGATTGACCAGACCGCCGTCGATCAACCACCGATCGTCATGCCTCGTCGGACTGAAGATTCCCGGCATACCGATTGACGCGCGTACCGCGCGCCCGATCGGTCCCTGCTGAAGCCAAATCTCTCGTCCCGACGCAAGATCGGTTGCCACCGCAGCATAACGGGGACCCTGCGTTTCGATCGAGCCAGCGATTCCCAAGCTATCGAGAAAATTTTCTACACGCCTGCCTTCAATCAGACCACCGGTCGTGAGATGCACGTCGAGCATTGCAGCAACATCGCGCCGGCCGAAATTCTCCATCCGGGTCTTAAGCGCGGCAAGTTTGCCGGTCACGAAGGCGGCTCCGACCAACGCGCCAATAGAAGTGCCTGAAACAACCTCCGGCACGACTCCCAGCGCTGCGAGTCCCTCCAACACGCCAATCTGGGCCCATCCGCGCGCCGCGCCGCTGCCGAGTGCAACACCAATTTTCGGTCGCATGAAAAGAACTTTCGAAGTGGTCAATGACATTATCACGACACGCGCGTTGCAGTTTTTCGGTATTGTGCTTGATAACCTCGCGTTTCAGGAAGGCCCGTTTTTCGGAGCTCTGGGGCGACCGCCGAGCGATCATGAGGCGATGGGCGAGCGCAAGCGCAAATCGCACGGTATAATACTTGTCCATTGCTTTCACTAGATAACGTCTCCATGCGCTTTGGCGAACGGCGTCTCTTCGAGGACGTCACCTGCACGCTTTCTCGCCGGGCGCCGCTACGCCATCACCGGGCCGAATGGCGCGGGCAAATCCACGCTGATGAAGATTCTGACCCGCGAGATCGAGCCTTCGCAAAGGCTCGGTCACCCGGCCGAAGAAAGTGGGCGTTCTGCGCCAGGACCAGTTTGCCTTCGACAAATTCCGCGTGATCGACACCGTCATCATGGGCAATGCCCCGCTGTGGAAAGCGCTGGAGGAGCGCGACGCGCTTTACGCCAAGCCGCACGACTCGCTTCACCGATGAAGACGGCATGCGCCTGGGCGAGCTCGAAGGAATCGTCGGCGAAGAGGGCGGCTACACGGCGGAGGCCGATGCCGCGGTGCTGCTCGACGGATTGGGCGTGGAAGCCGCGCTGCACGAGCGCAAGATGAGCGAATTGCAGGGCGGCCAGAAGGTTCGCGTGCTGCTGGCGCAGGCGCTGTTTGGCAATCCGCCGGCGCTGCTGCTCGACGAGCCCACCAACCACCTGGACCTCGATTCGGTGCACTGGCTGCAGGAGTATCTCTGCGACTACAAGGGCGTGCTGATCGTGATCTCGCACGACCGCCATTTCCTGAATAGCGTGTGCACGCACATCGCCGATATCGACTACCAGACCGTGATCATGTACACGGGCGGGTACGACGATATGGTCCTCGCGAAGACGCAGATCCGCTCGCGCATCGAAGCGGACAATGCCGTGCGCGAAAAGAAGATCGCGCAATTGAATCAGTTCATCGCGCGCTTCTCGGCCGGCACGCGGTCCTCGCAGGTGATGTCGCGCAAGAAGGAAGTCGAGCGCATACAGACCACGGAGCTGGCCAGGTCCAACATCCAGCGGCCTTACATGCGCTTTGAGATGAAGCGGCCTTCGGGGCGCCATCCGCTGGAGTTCAAAGACCTCGCGAAGTCATACGACGGCCAGAAGGTGATTCAGCGCTTCTCGGCCAGCGTCACGCGCGGGAAAAGATCGCGCTGATGGGCCGCAACGGCGCGGGCAAGACCACGCTGCTGAAGTCGCTGATTCGCAACGGCGCCGGGCTACGTCGACGACGCGGACAGGGAGTTCCCGATCGATGGCGGCACGGTCGACCTGGGGGCCACGAAGTGAGCGTGGGCTACTTCGCGCAGGACCACAGCGATTCCATCGCCAAGGGCACCACGGCCATCGAATGGCTGCAGCAGTTCGATCCGCAGGCGACGCATGAGGAGCTGCGCGGCCTGCTGGGCCGGATGCTCTTCAGCGGCGAAGACGCCTTGAAGCCCACCAGCGCGCTTTCCGGCGGCGAGTCCGCGCGGCTGATCTTCTGCCGGCTGATGCTGCAGAAGCCGAATTTCCTGGTGCTCGACGAACCCACCAATCACCTGGACCTGGAATCCATCAACGCGCTGAACATTGCCCTGCAGAACTATAAAGGCACCGTCCTGCTGGTGACGCACGACTACGACGTGATCGACGAAGTCGCCACGCGCATCTGGCACTTCGAGGACGGGCGCATCGAGGACTTCAAGGGCGTTTACTCGGAGTATTTGTCTTCCATGCAGGATCGGGAGAAAGTATCTTAAAGCGAGAGCATTCTGAAGTATCCTGAGCGGCCACCTTACGTCAGACATCGAAGGAGAGAGCCATGGGCAACCGAGATAGGCGAGGCCGGGAACCGAAGAAGCCAAAGAAAGCCAAGGAGCAGCGTGGGCCTGCGAAGTCACGGTGGGAACCCACTCCGCCCCGACCGGCGCCGACGCCGTCGCCGAGACCTCCTGAGAACGTGCCCCAAAGCTGAAGCGCCAGACGGCGTGAACAGCGTGACGTTGCGCCGGCTGCTCAGGCTCTCGCTAA
Source organism: uncultured Acidobacteriota bacterium (assembly GCA_963823935.1). GTDB lineage: Bacteria > Acidobacteriota > Terriglobia > Acidiferrales > UBA7541 > Palsa-189. The sequence continues at coordinate 64,689 of CAWGNM010000009.1, read as the reverse complement.
TGGTGTTTAGAGCGCGAGCCGCCAGCAGCCGAGCGGTGCAGCAAAACCTTCCTGGACACCCGCCGCTGGACCACAAGTTCGATGCCTTGATTCTTGGCGGCGGCGCCGCAGGGCTGATGTGCGCGGCGGAGGCAGGCAAGCGTGGACGCCGCGTCGCGGTGATCGAGCATGCCGATCGCCCGGGCAAGAAGATACTCATCTCCGGCGGCGGCCGATGTAACTTCACCAATACTCACTGCCAGCCGGAAAATTTCCTCTCCGCGAATCCACACTTCGTAAAATCGGCGCTCGCCAGGTATACGCCCGCGGACTTCATCGCTCTGGTCGAAAAGCATCGCATCCCCTATCACGAGAAGGCGGCGGGACAGCTTTTCTGCGACCGTTCGGCGGACGATATTCTGACGATGCTGGAAGCCGAATGCGCGGCAGCCGGCGTGCAAATATTCCCGGGGACCAAGATTCATGAAGTCGAGCGCACGACGGAGTTCGTAGTTCGCGCCGAATCCGGCGTGTTTCGCGCGCCGGCGCTGGTCGTCGCGACGGGCGGACTGTCGATCCCTAAAATGGGCGCCAGCGGGTTTGGTTACGGCGTGGCGCGCAAATTCGGCTTGAAAATCCGCGCAAACGAGGCCCGCTCTGGTGCCGTTCGTGCTGGGAGCAAACGATCGAAACCAGTATTGCGATTTGGCGGGCGTCTCGGCGGAAGTCGCCGTCTCCACCTCCAGCGACGATCATGCGTTCCGGGACAAGATGCTCTTCACCCACCGCGGGCTGAGCGGACCGGCAATCCTGCAAATCTCGTCGTATTGGAATGCAGGCGAGCCGATCCGTATCGACCTGGCGCCTGGCCGCGATCTCGCAGCGGCAATTGGCGAAGGCCCGACTAAGAATAAGACCAGGAATGCGGCCGCCGTCCGGCTCGCCTTGCAGGGATTCCTTCCGCATCGTTTTGCCAAGCGCTGGGTGGAGTTGCATACGCCTGCCGCGTGGAACAATCCGGCATTGGCGGCGCTGGATCGGCAGACGCATGAATGGCTTCTCGTCCCCGAAAAGACCGAGGGCTACGAAAAAGCCGAGGTGACGGCGGGCGGCGTGGATACCGATGAGTTGTCGAGTAAGACGATGGAAAGCCGGAAAGTGCCGGGACTGTTTTTTATCGGCGAAGTTGTGGACGTCACCGGCCACCTGGGCGGCCATAACTTCCAGTGGGCCTGGGCGTCGGGCGCCTCCGCGGGGCGCGCTTTATGATTGGCGGCGCTTGTGAGGGCGCCGGGACGCGTTGATCATTCCCGTTTCGATGGCGGCCGTATATGCCGGCGCTTCGCAGCGAGAAAGCCAGTGACCCGCGTCACAGAGAAATCGCCCCCCTTGGCATATAAGAGGTCCAAGAGGAAACGCCTATGTTCGACAAGAATTTTGTCCGATTCCCCACAGCGCGCGACTGGTTTGACATTCAAGGGTATGTCCACCGCGGCTTTGAGGACGTACGCGAGGCATTCGAGCAAAACTTTGTGCGGCGAGGCGAATTGGGAGGAGCTTGCTGCGTCTACGTGCGTGGCGAGAAGGTTGTCGACCTCTGGGGCGGCATTCGGAACAAGCACAGCGGGGAGCCCTGGGAAGAAAACACCATGGTGGTGGTCCATTCCACAACGAAAGGCCTGGCGGCGATGACGCTGGCCATCGCGCACTCTCGCGGATGGCTGGACTACGAAGAACGGGTGTGCACGTATTGGCCGGAATTCGCGCAGAACGGCAAGGAACGAATCACCGTACGCCAACTTCTGGCGCACCAGGCTGGGTTGTTCGCGATCGACGAGCCCGTGGATCGAACCGTCGTCGCCGATCTGGATCGCCTGGCGACCGTATTGGCGCGTCAGAGGCCAGCGTGGGAGCCGGGAACCAGGCAGGCCTATCACGCTCTCACACTCGGCTTCTATGAAGGTGAGTTGCTCCGCCGGGTGGATCCGCAACATCGGAGCCTGGGACAGTTCTTCCAGGACGAGATCGCGTCGCGGCTCGGGGAGGACGTCTACCTTCGGTTGCCCGAGGCGATCCCGAACTCGCGTCTGGCCACACTGGCGGCGCCGAGCCTGATCGAAATGCTGCACGGGCTTGGCTTCGCAATGGAGTTGATGAACCCGCGCTCCAACATCCACCGCGCGTTAAGCGTGAACCCAGGCACCGGGATTTATCAAGACGCGCAACGTATCTACGCGCGCAATCTCGAAGTGCCGTCGGGCAACGGCGTCGCCACCGCTCGAGGCATGGCTCATGCCTATAGTGTTTTCGCCGGCGACGGACACGAATTGGGTTTGCGCAAAGAGACGCTGGATCTCTTCGCTGCACCGGCGATTCCGCCGACGCGCGGATTCTATGACGAATGCCTGAAAGTGGCTGGGGCGCAGTTCTCGCTGGGTTTCATGAAGTCGAGCCGGGTCTGGCCGTTCGGCAGCATTAAGGCGTTCGGTTCACCTGGAGCTGGAGGCTCGCTTGGCTTTGCGGATCCGGCTCCCGTCGTCGGCTACGCCTATGTGACGAGTCAGATGGGGGCGCGCTTGACCGGAGACCCACGGGACGTGGCGCTGAGAGACGCGCTCTACTCCGCTATTGGGGATTCATCACGAACGGCGCCGGTTGCCGCTTGAATGTTCGTGACGACGCTCGCATGCCGGATGTGCCCTGATAAGTCCCCGTTCTCGGAGTGTGGCTCTGGCCCAAAAAACCGCCCTTCGACCCGAAGGCGCTCAGCAGGCGTCGTAACTATCCAGCTCAAGGCTTACTTTCCGCCAAGCCAGCCCATCGAGCCATGGTCCAATCCGTGACCATGACCGCGGCGCTCTTGCCGGTCTCCTTCGCTGCGTCTACCGCGGCGCTCAGCGCAACGTGTAGCATCGCGCTTGTATTCGTTACGAAGTAGGTGCCTGCGGGCAATCGATAAATCGCTCCGTCCTCTCCGGCCATCTCTCGCAGGTAGCCCCTCTGTTGCATGCTGGCCTGGAGGCGTTCGTAATCCTCCGGACCTGCCTGATGCAGTTCAACTCTCGCCATGTAATTTGCCATCGAGGCTCCCGTAGAATCTTCTATTTCGAGCGCGGTGCGGCAGCGAACAAACGGCCAAATAGCTGCCGCACAATTCTGAAGCGATAGTTTATTTCAAGGAAAGAATCAACTCTTCCAGTATCGCTCCTCTTTTTGGTGCTTGTGGAAAAGCCTCGGCTTTTCAGCGACCTTACAGCTTTTACCCGGTTGCGCCCGCGACCGTTTTGCTTCCAACTTGCTTCGTTCCAGCCCAAGAGGTTTGCTTCCGCGGCTTTTAACTACCAGGTCAAAATGCTCGGTCGCAAACGAAGGAGACGATCATGAGCACGATTACGGTGAAAGATGGCACGACAATCTACTACAAGGACTGGGGCAAGGGACCATCCGTTGTTTTCAGCCATGGCTGGCCGCTCAGCGCAGACGCCTTTGAGGACCAGATGCTTTTTCTGGCGGACCGTGGATATCGCTGCATTGCCCACGACCGGCGCGGGCATGGCCGGTCGAGCCAACCGTCGAACGGCAACGACATGGACACCTACGCCGACGATCTGGCAGCCCTCGTCGAAGAGCTCGACGTAAGGGACGCCATTCACGTAGGCCATTCTACGGGCGGCGGAGAAGTGGCCCGGTACATCGGCCGCCACGGGACAAAGCGCGTCGCCAAGACGGTACTCATTAGCGCGGTTCCCCCGCTATTAGTCACTGGCAAACCCGGTGGTTTGCCCATGGAAGAGTTTGACCAACTTCGGGCCGCGATCCTTGCCGACCGGGCTCAATTCTGGAGAGATTTTAGCGCGCCGTTCTATGGCGCCAATCGGCCCGGCGCGAAGGTTTCTCAAGGTCTGCGCGACTCCTTTTGGCTCCAGGCGACGCTCGGGGGGCACAAAGCCATCTACGAGTGCGTCAAGGCCTTCTCGGAGACGGATTTCACCGAAGACCTCAAGCGGTTCGATGTGCCCACTCTTATCCTCCACGGCGATGACGATCAGATCGTACCGATCGGCATAACCAGCCTGATCTCGTCCAAAATGATCAAGGGAGCGACACTGAAAATCATTCCCGGCGCGCCTCACGGCATGTGTTCGACTCTCAAGGATCAGATCAACGCTCAGTTGTTCGCTTTTATCAAGGGCGTGGCGGCAGCAAGGGCTTAGCAGCTTCGCCACCTGAATGGCGCAAGCTCGGACTCTGACTCAGACGCAAACGCGACCGGAGACTCGAAAACCTCGATCGATTAGGAAAGGAAGGAACGATATGAAGATCGTAGTGATTGGCGGAACGGGGCTCATCGGCTCAAGACTCGTGAAGAAGCTCGGCGAGCAGGGCCATCAGGCCGTGGCGGCATCGCCGGATTCGGGCGTCAACACCCTGACCGGTAAGGGACTGGCGGAGGTGCTGAAAGGCGCTTCCGTGGTCGTGGACGTATCGAACTCTCCCTCCTGGGAGGACGCAGCAGTGCTGAATTTCTTCGAAACGTCCACTCGTAACCTGCTGACCTCTGAAGCGGCCGCAGGGGTAAGACATCACGTTGCGTTATCGGTTGTGGGAACCGACCGGCTGTCGGAAAGCGGCTACTTCCGCGCCAAGATCGCTCAGGAGAAACTGATCGAAGAGTCCTCAATCCCCTACTCCATCGTGCACGCGACGCAGTTCTTCGAGTTCCTCAAGGGGCTTGCGGATATTTCCGTCGAGGGCGACAAGGTGCATTTGCCGCCTGTGCTTTTCCAGCCGATGGCCGCCGATGATGTCGCGACGGGTGTAGCCAGAGTGGCTGCCGGCCCGCCCATAGATGGCATCGTCGAAATAGCGGGGCCGGAACAGTTTCGCGTGGATGAACTCGTCCGGCGGCGCTTGGCCGCCCTCAAAGATCCCCGCGAAGTCGTCGCCGACCCACACGCGCGATACGACGGCGCGGAGGTCGGCGAGCGAACGCTGCTCCCCGGCAAGGACGCCTGGCTGGCCGAAACGCGTTTTGCGGACTGGCTCAAGAGCTCCGCGTCTCAACCCCCGAAGGCAAAGTCGGCGTCCGCGGCGTCCGCGACTGCGGGGAAACGAACCTGAGACTCATGGCAGATGGCGAATTGTGCTTAAGTGAGACTTGGAGAAAGAAAAACTCCGAATGCGCTGGATGGGCTGCGGGTTCGCCTGTCGGGCCTGCCCGCAGCCGCGGAGGTTCGCGAACTCACAAAGCGAGGGGGAGATATATGAAAGTGCTGGTTGCCGGCGCCACCGGCGCGATTGGACGTCCCTTGGTTGCCGCGCTCATGGCGGCGGGGCACGAAGTGATCGGGATGAGCAGCTCCGAAAACGGAGCTCTCAGCCTGCGCGAAAAGGGCGCGGACGGCGAAGTGGCCAACGCGTTGGACGAAAATGCCGTGCTGGCTCTGGCGAAAAGAGTGAAGCCCGATGCCGTGATCGAGGAGCTGACGTCGTTGCCAAAGCGCTACACACCCGAAGAGATGAGGGCTGCCGCGGATCGAGATCGCAACTTGAGGCTGATGGGCGGGCGCAACGTGCACAATGCGGCGCGCGCCGCCGGCGCGAGGCGTTACATCGTGCAGTCCACGGGATTTTTCTACGGACCCGGCGAAGGGCTGGCGACGGAGAAGGATGCCCTGGCGGTGAACGCCTCGCCCGGAATCGCCGGCAGCGTGCGAACCTATATGCAGATCGAAGAGCGGGTGCTGGGCGCGCGCGATCTGCCGGGAGTGGCTTTGCGCTATGGATTTTTCTACGGGCCGGGAACCTACCACGACCCGATTCACGGAAGCGTGTCCGAGCAGGTCCGCGAACAGGCCTATCCAGTGATTGGCTCGGGCCGCGGCGTATTCTCGTTTGTGCACGTTGAGGACGCGGCGGCTGCGACGATGGCCGCGCTGGAAAGCGATCCTGGCGTTTACAACGTTGTGGACGACGATCCTTCGGAGATGAGCGTGTGGCTACCCGCATTTGCGCGATTTCTGGGTGCGCCAGAACCGCCACGCTGGAGCGAACCAGATGCGCTTCAAAAGGCGGGCGCCGACGCCGTCTATTACGCTACGCGACTGCGGGGCGCTTCCAACGGACTTGCCAAGCGCCAGCTCGGTTTCGCGCCGCGTAGGCTTGAATGGTTGTCGAAGTCTCAAGCGGCGGCGAGATAGTCGCCGACGGGAACCCATTCGATGGCCTGGGGGGATGTGGAGGCGGAATGCTAAATCTTCAATCTGGCGATCGAATTGAACTTTTCTACGAAGACGCCCCTGCAGCGACGGTTCGCGCAACAGTTGGCCGTTTGCTGACCGATCGGGATGAAGGAATGGGCATCGAGGTGGAAGACTATGCCGCCTATTGGATCGAGATCACCGCGGATGAGCCCAGCGAGATGGACGCCCAACAGATTTTATTGCTTGGCACGGATTTCCAGTACCGGCTAAACGGCCGCCGGGTAACTCTTCGTAAGAGGCAGGACTAGCGAGTCCAGCCGTTCGGCGAAGAATAAGCCGCTTATCGTCATGTGGCTGAAGGCCGCAAGTGTTTGGGACCTCAGAGGCGCGCCCACGAATTAGGGCACAAGCGGAATCGTTCGGAATAGGCTGAGCCGGGTTACTCGAACTGTTTTCGGAAGGCGGCGAGCTGCTGCTTCAGGTCGGCTACTTCGTTCTGAAGGGCGGAAAGCTCATTCTCGAGGCGCGTGATGCGCGCACCGTCGGCGGCGCTTTGAGTTACGACCGCTTCGCGTATGGGCTGCGGCGCCTGCTTCGGCGCATCGCTGCGCGCACTGGTCTGCACCTCGATCCGCACACCGTTCCGCACATCGTTATGCAGATCGATCTGCACATCGCCCGATAACAGTTGGGCGTAGCGCGCCTCCTTGGTGCCGGGCTGGCGCGGGAGCATCTTCGCCACCGGCGGCTCGCGCTGGGCCAGCCGTTGCAGCGTGGATTGCACTTGGGCCAGGTCATCGAACTGGTACATGCGCTCGGCACGGCTGCGGAGCTCTCCGGGCGTCTGCGGGCCTCGTAACAGCAGCTCACAGAGGATGGCGATCTCGCGGCGATCGAAGTTGAAAGCCTCCTGGAGCCGGTGCTCGAACTTGGTCACCCGGTTGTCCATGCCGTCCGCGGGGCCGGCCAGGCCTTCTTTCTCCAGGCTGCGCAGCGCCTGGCGAACGGCATCCTCGTTCAAATTCATCGCCGGATCGCGGTTGGATTTCTGATTGCAAGCATTGACCAGGGCGTTGAGCGAGAGCGGATAGTAGTCCGGGGTGGTGAGTTCTTTTTCCACCAGAGAGCCGAGGACTCGGGTTTCGATTTCGCTGAGGATCTTCACAGAGGAAAATCATACAGTACATCCGAGCTTCGGATTACGTCGCAACAAGGCCAGGTTTCGATGAGCGGGCCTTCTCGTCATGTGGGAATCGAGCGAAAGCCAGATGACGAGAAGAGGACTTCAGGACTTGGCCCGTTTCAAAACTGCGTCGGTGGGATGGTAACGACTCGGGTGGTTCTAATCGACCTCGGCGAAGGCAGGTGGGTATCTCGCCGTTCCGAGAACTCCCTTGAGGGTGTGGGGTACAAGTTCCAGAGCCATGAAGTGGGGTCCGGAATACCGACTGCGTAGGCATTCGGCTGTTTCCGCTGAGAATCCGAAGCGCGGGTAATAGTCCAGGTGGCCGCGGACTACGACAACAGCCACACCGTACCTGCGGCACTCTTCCAATCCTTCGCGCACGAGAGACGAACCGATTCCTTGCCTCTGGCGCGAGGGTATGACCGACATCGGGGCCAAAGCCGCTCCACGGATAACTGCGGAATTCGTTTCAATCGGCAGTTCGCTAAACAATAAATGACCGATCACTCGGGGTCCCTCAGCGGCGACTAGGGAACCCACGACCAAGCCATCCGCACGCAGCCGATCAACCAGACGTGACTCGGCATCCTGTCCAAAAGCCAGCCGATTCACTTCTCGAATGCTCTCCAAATCTTCAAGGCGCTCAGCGCGGATAGCGAAGGCGGCCATACGTGAAAGATACACCGAAGTCGCGAGAACGGTGTTCTCGGACTGGCTCCCACATGGCGAGAACAAGACTTCACGGGACTTGGCAGTCGTAGAGCGGGATTTCGCCAGTCCCGGCCTGAGTTACACAGAAAGCTCAAAACCAGGTTTCGTTGCAGTAGTCGATGTAGGTTTGTCCGAACTTCTTGCGCAGGACCTTGGCTTCCTGGTGGGCTCGAAAGACGTGCATCGCTACCAACAGCGGGTAAATTGCGTAGAGCCAATAGAGGCGCAGGGCGAGAATCAAGCCGAAAATCATGACATCGGCGAAAACGTAGATGGGATTCCGAATCCGCGAATATAAACCGAGGGTGACGAGTTCCTTGGCCTGGGGCGTGACGGCGAACGACTTTCCCAATTGCTTGCGAGCCGTGACAAGCACACAGAACCCGGCGATCGCGAGAACTGCGCCGGCGATTCGGAGCGCCGTCCAGGGCTGTTCTTTGAGGCCCGGGACAAAAAGAAAGAGAAGAACAGAGATGGTGACAACGACGATTGCCGGAAGAGGGATTCGCATTGACCTAGAGTCTAACAGAACCCGCTGCCCCATGAGGCTGAAGGCCAGTGTTGCATCGACCCCTTGAGACTACCCCGTTTTTCAGGCTTTGGCGGTTTTTGCGACAAGCGCCATTCTTAGGCGGTGCACTGCGTTCCTGAATGAGGTTTTCTCCCACGGTGCAGCTGAAACAAAGAGAACCCGGCCACGCCAAAGAGCAGCGGCAGTAACCCGGGAAAACACCGAGTGAGTATGAATCGGAAGTGAAAAGGATTCCGGCCGAAGGCTGAGAAAGGCCCGATCGCGGGACGACGAATCTGATCCCGCTGTTAGGCCGGCAGTGTCGCGCTGTCGGAAATGTGGGGAGACCTTTAGCACCGAGTTGGTGAGGGATCTGCTTTCCTAAAATCGATCTTGGTTGCAGTCGCGCCTGAGCAAGCGCCAGAGAGTCCCCGTAAATGCGATCTGCCGCTCGCTCCTAAAACAGCAGTTTCAACCCAAACTGAATTTGCCGCGCACTCGTGTTGGTCAGCGTGATCTGTCCCGCGTTGGCCGTCGGCACGCCGGAGGGCAGGCCGTTCACCGTCGTTGACTGGAAAATCGCGCCGCTCGGATTGCGGAAATTGGCGCGATTCAGGATGTTAAAGAATTCCGCCCGGAACTGAATATTGAACCGCTCGTTGATCCTCGTGTCCTTCTGCAGGCTCGTATCGAGTTCCTGTGAATCGGGCCCCATAACAGAATTCCTCCCGAGATTACCAAGCTCTCCTATTGGCGGCAGCGAATAGCAGTTGGTATTCAACCAGAAGACACCGCCGGGCTCCACAGGGGTAGAGTTCACCTGGTTGCAACCCGCGTTGAGGTCGGGCCTGTTGGCGGTCGTTCCATTCTGGAAGGCCCAGATGATCCCGTCCGTCACGATGATCGGAGTGCCCGTGTGATAAGTCTCGACCGCGCCGACCTGCCACCCTTGCACCAGCCGGTTTTTCTTGAATGGCAGCATGTAAAGCGTGTTGAAGACCACGTTGTGCCGGATCATGAAAATGCACCAGCCCTTGTCGTAGCTCAGGTCGTATGGGTTCTCGCTGACATTGCCGCCGTCCAGGCTGCCGGCGGCGGACCCGATGTCCGTGCACTCCGAATACGTATACGAGAGCTGCATCTGCCAATTGTTGGTCAGCCGGCGCACCAGCCCCGCTTGCAGCGCGTTGTATTTCGAGAAACCCTGCGTCTGTTGCGCATCGAGGAAGCCAAAATACTGACTGATGAGCGGATTCGAGACAATCCTTCCGCCCTGCAAAGTCGAAAACACCGGCCGCCCGTTCGCCGGATCGATGCTGTAGAGCGGCGGGTTTTCGTCCAGCATGTTGATCAGGTGCACGCCGTGCGACCCGACGTAGGAGATCGACGCGATCGTGTTTCTCATCACTTCCCGCTGCACGGTGAGATTCCACTGTTGCAGGTAAGGCGTATGGCCGACCAGCGTATTGAACGCCGTTCCCAGGGTAGGTTTGCAATTGCTTAGGGTCGGGTTTGCCTGATTGAAACATGTGATGGAGTTTGTGAATGGTCCGGGGTTCAGAACTTGCGTTCCGTTCGTGAAACCAGTGCTTTGCGTGAGAATCTGTGCTGGCGGCGCAAAGAAATAACCGAGAATGTAGTCGCGCGGCTCGTATATCATGTGAAAGATGCCGTACCCGGCACGCACCGAAGTCTTGTGATCCTTGAATGGATCCCACGCCAATCCGATGCGCGGGTCGATGTTGCGCAGCGAGATATTCTTTGCGAAAGCCGTCTTCACGGCCGAGAAGCCCGTCGATAACGGGATATTCGGATTCGTGCCTTCCGCAAACGGCGGATTCAGAAGGGCGCTCGCGGGATTCAAATCGAACGGATTCGTCGTGGGCTCATAGCGCACGCCGAGGTTCAGCGTGAGAGTGGGCGACACCTTCCAGTCATCCTGGAGGTAAAGCGCGTAATCGTTCTCGCGGAACTTGTGATACGCGCTGAAGGGCTGGTTCGGGAAAGGATCGAAATTATTCTGTGTAATTGTGTTCACCGCGAGCGCTGGCCCCTGGTATTGAGTCACCGTATCGCTAAGAAAATTCGTAAGACTCTGGAAAGTCCACGTTCCGCCGCCTGGGAAGGGATGATTCGCATCGCTCTGAACTCGTTTGATCTCCCCGCCAAAGCGAATGCTGTGCGCTCCCTTGGTCCAGAAGATGTCTTCGCCATAGCTGTACTTATTTTGGATAAAGAGGAAAGGATCAATCTGGCCCGCGCCGAGTCCGGAGATGCCGCTGATGCTCAGCGATCCATCCATCGGCGGATAACCTTGCGCCGCATACAGATTCGCTCCGGAGAACTGCATCAGCGGGTACGACTGCGTGGTAAAGCTGTTCACCAGGGTTCGCGTAACCCCAAACCGCGTCGTCCCGATGACGTTATTGCTCCAGATGCGCTTCTCTTCCAGCGTGATGAATTGATTTCGCGTGCGGTCGTCCGCCAGCCAGCCCGTCAGTGCCGTTCCTCCGCCGTAGAAGGGATCCACCAGTTGGCCGCCATCAAAAAGATATCGGGCAAAGACGGAATCCTTCGACGATATCACCCAGTCATAGCGGGCCATCGCGTAGTTCTCCGTCCCCGGTGAATTGGCCACCTGAGTGATGGATCCGGTGCCCGAAGGCAGGCCGCTCTGATTGAGCAGCTCGTTCGTGGGCAGAGGGTAGTTATTGTAAAAGTCGATATACGGCTGAATCGTTGCCGGAATGGTCGCCGCACAGGCAGCCAGAGCCGCGGGCGAGCCTCCGTTATAGGCGACCGTATTTTTGTTCACGCAGGTTTCGACGCTGGCGTTGTTAGGCACAAACCCGCTGTGCGCCGCCGCATCGGGCACCACCCCAACCTTGGTTATGCCGGTCGTTTGCCGGATACCTTCGTAATTCACGAAGAAAAACATTTTGTCCCGCTTGATCGGTCCGCCGGCAGTGCCGCCGAACTGATTCTTCCGGAACGGAGGAATCTGCGCGGGATCAAAGAAGTTCCGCGCGTCGAGAGCGCTATTGCGGAGGAACTCGTACGCCGAGCCGTGGAAGCTGTTCGTCCCCGACCGTGTCACGGAATTGACCACTCCGCCGTTGCCGCCAAACTGCGCGCCATACGTATTCGTCAGTACTTCGAACTCGGCGATCGCATCCACGCCCAGCGTGGTACCCAGCACGCCGGAGCCGGAGCCGTGCTGCTGGAAATCCTGGATATCCGTGCCGTCCATGTATTCGCCCTGCCCGTTTGGCCGCGCTCCCGAGATCGAGAATTCATTCCCAAACCCCAGGTAGGGAGAAAGCGTCTGCGCCTGCATCACCGTCACGCCCGGCGCCAGCAAAACCAGCTGTTCGAAGTTGCGGCCGTTCAGCGGCAATTCTCGTATCTGCTGCTGGTCCACGAGCGTTGAAATTTGCGCTGACGTCGTCTCCACCATCGGCACCGCGCTCTCCACCGTCACCGATTGGGCTAATGCTCCTACAGGGAGAGAAAAATCCACCACCACTTGAGCGCCCACGCTCAGCACCACGCCCTTATGGAGCACGGTTTCAAATCCCATCTTCTTCGCCTGAACGTCATACGTCCCGATAGCCAGATCGGCGACGTGATAGCGGCCCTGGCTATCGCTGGTTATTTGTTGCGCCACGCCAGTCTCTGTATTCTTTGCGTCGATGGCAGCATCCGGCACGGCGGCCCCCGACGAATCGGTCACCGTCCCTAAAATTGTCGCGGTAGCAGTCTGTGCGGTGACGAGCGTTGCGATACCCGACGCGAATAAGAGAACGAGCAGAAGTGTGAAGAGCAGGCGAAGCGTATTCCCCACGGTGATACCCTCGTGATCGGAATGGCTAGCGCGGGGCATGGCCGGCAATTCGACCCAGAATGCTAGTGATGTGCTGGATGCCCCGATTGTGGCACGGATATACTACGCGGCTGAGTCCTTGTCAATGAAAGCGATATGAAAGCGACAGTTGCAGCTGGTAACCAAATACGATGCTCCTTTGCTGTCACTCAAGCGCCCCCGACCGCGCAGGATTATAGATCCAAGTCCCGTGAAGGCCTTCTCGGAAGGTGGGCTACTAGTACCCCAGGAGTACCGAACAGCGTGCTGCTAGGCTGCGGCCCGAGCTGCCTCACGTGGAAGACAGGTCGCATAGCTGTGTGGTAGTGTCGGGCCGCCGGAGTTGCCAGTGAGCCCGATCAGTGCCAAAGAGTACCTTGAGGGTCACGTTAAGGGAGCCGCTGAGTTTCTGGCGGCTTTCAAACGCGAGAATCCCACCGCAGTTGCGACGGTGGACTTGATTCTTGGCTTAGTGCTTGTTGAGGGACGGACAGCGCCGGACTGGGTTCCGCCTTGGCAGTCTTATTCGTGCAGGTCTGATTCGGAGGCGACTAGGAAGCGGCCTCTGGAGCTAATTATGCACGGCCATCGAGTTGTCGAATACGTCTGTGTCTTCAAGTCCGAGCCGAATGCCAAAGTGCAGCGCCGTTATCACGAAATTCAGCAGACAGAGAGTCCAGCGGTTGTTCAGATGGCAAACCGAATCATTGCCGATGTGCGTCGTCACTACGACGAGTCCGCTCTCGCGTCGGCCAAGCCCTCATAAGTCGTGCCTTTTCGGAAACTGGCTCTTAGCCAAACTAAAGGTGTGATTGAGATCACTGACTAAGATTCGGGTAGAGAGGTATAAAAACCTTGGGAGGTGGGGATAGCAACCCACCTAGGTAAATGGGGGCGCGGGGCACGGCCAAAGCGTCGACGCGCCGGTTAACCGAACCGATAAAGCCCCGTGCCCTGCTCTTTTGTGCAGCAATCTTCCGTCCGAAAAACCTCCAAGTCGTGCTCGCAACTTTAGTTGAACTTGCGCAAATAGGAATTGACGTTTAACCCGGTGGATTGCATCCGCTGCCTCGCCTAGCCTCCCAAGTCCTGATAAGTCAGGTGGTCTCAAGGGGTCGACGCAACACTGGCCTGCAGTTTATCCGCTGGAGTTCGAAATCCCAAGGTTTGTCGTGGCCGGGTATTGAGTCGCAGAGCGATCTCGTCCAGCTCTGATTGCGAGAACCTGGACAGGTCGGCGTTCTTTGGCAGGTATTGCCGCAGTAGGCCGTTTGTGTTTTCGTTTGAGCCCCGCTGCCAGGGACTCTGCGGATCGCAGAAGTAAACCTGCATATCCGTCGCCATCGTGAAGGTTTTGTGTTGGGCCATCTCCAGTCCACGGTCCCAGGTCAGCGAGCGACGCAACTCCGCCGGGAGTTGGCCCACGTGCTGGATCAGGGCGGCCACTACCGTAGCTGTGTCTTTGCCGGGCACTTTCACCAGCACGCAAAAGCGCGATTTGCGCTCTACCAACGTAACCACGTGGGTGTTGCCTGCCCCACGCAATAGGTCTCCCTCCCAATGACCGGGAATGGCACGATCTTCCACTTCCGCTGGCCGTTCGCGGATAGAAATCGCATCGACGATCTTGCCTTGCGAATGTCCGTGAACGCTGGAGTGCCGCGAGCGGCGGATCCGCCGCTTGGAGCGAAGGTGCTGAATCAGCTCCTTTTTCAGCGCTCCGCGCGCTTGAATGAACAGGCTGCGATAAATCGTTTCGTGAGACACGCGCAGGCTCTCGTCGTCCGGATAGGACTGTTTCAGCCATCCGGAAATTTGCTCCGGCGACCAGTCCTGCATCAGTTTACTGGCAACGAGAGTGCGGAGCTTCTCGTGGAGGGCCAGGCGGCAAGCCTTGGGCCGCAAAGCCGATTCCCAGGCCTGCTGGTCGGCTTGGTTGGCTCGATACTGCGCGCGCCCGCCATGGCGGGCCAGCTCTCGGCTGATCGTAGATGCCGTGCGACTCAGATGTTGGGCGATGACCCGCAGCGAGCAGCCGCTGGCGATGCCGCGGGAGATGTCTTCGCGTTCGGCCAATGTCAGCGCACGCCGTGAACGACGACGGACCGGTGGAGCAATCCCCCCGTGGCGCGCCAACAGGAAATGGATGACCTGTTTATCCTTGCCGAGTACTCGACCAATCGCATTTAACGACTGTCCAGCCTTCCAACGGCCCCACATATCGGCCCGCTGGGTGGCAGAAAGCTTCCATCGTCTCTGCATCGCGAACACCACCTTTTAGGAAAAGATTTATACCAGGTGGTGTTGCATCGATCGGTTGAGCTGGCACACCTTCTCGTCATCTGGGAAACCCCCATTTCCAGTTAGCGAGAACACCGTTTACCAGGACTCTGCATCTCTCATTTCGAGTCCTGGCAACTAGACCGATAGGCGCGTTATAAATAATCGACGTTTCCCGCAATCTGGGACTGTTGCGGATAGCTTCGTTCCAATGCCGCTGGCAAACATCGACGCAGCAGACCTCATCTTCGGTCTTCTTTTTCCTCCCATTGGGACACTCGTTGTGTACGGAGGGGCTTACGCTGCGGCGAGAGCCGTCGCGGGTGGGCAGCCGCTGTCAAAGGTCACGAAGAAGGTCTTGAAATGGGGTGCTGTTTTCGTTCTGGGTGGGGGCTACGACATGAGCCTCACAAAATTTCTCGAATGGTCTCCGCAGACTCTGTGGACCAGTTTGCCAGTATGGTCCTTTCTCTTTGTCAGTCTTGTTTACTGGCAGAGCGGAAAGACAAGAGGTGCTCCGGCCACTCGCTGGAGAAGTAGCGTTCGGGTGTCGGCGTGGTCACGTGGCGAGCGGTCGCGCCCTGCGTGCGGCCACTCAGTGAGTGACGGGTAGCCCAACAACGATGAGAACCGCATATTCCTGCTTGCGGCAGCCGTTCACGGCGGGCATGGCCGCTGCTGGATTCACCGGAAAACCCTTGGTCTGAACGTTCGCGGGCGAGCACGAGTTGTTAGCCGTCGACGGCGTGTAGCGTGCGGAGCGGCATTCGAGATGGGTAACATCGTAGAGGGTCGCGCCGTCGGCGAGTTCCCACCGCTGATTGCCGTCCTTGTCCTTGGGCTGAATTGTCAGCACGGTCGTCACGTTGCGGTCGCCCGTGACGAGGTATTTCCCAGGGGGCAGCGGAAAGCTCGGCTTCTCCATGATAAAACCGTGTTCCTCCAGCCACCAGTCCGAAGGGTCGAATTTCCACTGTGCCGGCGCCACACCGCCGGCCGCCTTCAATTGATCGTAGTGGTCCAGCTTGCAAGCGCGCGGGCCCGGGTCCTGGCTCCAGTAGCCCCATGATTGCGCGCCGTTGCCGGAGGTGGCCTTGGGGTCTCCCAACGCCGCGATGTACTGCGGCTCGATGCGCTTGAACTTCGAGAGGTCTACGCCTGACGCGTGAACCGGCTGCTGCAGGCCGGCCGCCAACATGAGGAATCCCGTGGAGAGGAGCCGGCGGCTCAGGGACGGCACGAGCTGGCGGACATTCATGCGATTGCTCCGATTGGACGATCTGATGACATCCTACACCCACGGTCGCCATATTGCTATTCCTGAGAAGTCCGTATTCCACCTTCTTGATTAGATAACGGCGTCGGCTCCCCCCGGCCGAGTAAAGTTGGTAGCGGCAACTGACCAAGACTCGGAAGGAAAGGAGCCGAGCATGCTGATTATAGGATGCGATTTCCATTCGCGGTTCCAGCAAATTGCGATGCTGGATCCACAGACCGGCGAAATGATTGAGCGTCGGTTAGAACACGAGAACGGTGAGGCTCGGAAGTTTTACGCCGGGCTTGCGATTCCGGCGCGAGTAGGAATGGAGGCCACCGGATACGCGCAGTGGTTCGAACGGATGCTCGCCGAGCAAGGGCATCAGTTGTGGGTAGGAGATGCGGCGGAGATCCGTGCGGCGATGGTGCGGAAGCAGAAGACGGACTCGCGTGATGCTTGCCATATTCTGGACCTGCTGCTCAGAGACAAGTTTCCGCGGATCTGGATTCCGTCCACGGAGGAGCGGGACGTGCGACAACTGCTGCGGCACCGATATAAATTGGTCTGCATGCGAACTTCCTTGAAGAACCAATTGCATGCCATGGCCATGGGCCAGGGCATCTGCCGAAAAAAGAAGCTGTGGACGGCCGTGGGGCGCAAGGAACTAGAGGGTCTGTCCCTGGGTCCCTGGGCCAGTCGTCGCAGACAGCAACTTTTAGAGATGCTGGACCAGTTCGAGCCTGTAATCGATGAATTGGATCGAGCGGTGATCCAGGAAGCAGAGAAGCGTCCCGCGGCCGTGCGCTTGATGACACAGCCAGGAGTGGGGCCGGTGACGGCACTGGCGTTCGTACTGACGATTGGGCCCGTCAGCCGTTTCCAGAGAAGCAAGCAGGTGGTGAGTTACCTGGGTTTGAATCCTACTGAAGAGAGCAGTGGCGGCAGGCAACGCTTGGGTTCGATCAGCAAGCAAGGCAACTCCATGCTGCGATTTTTGCTGGTCGAAGCAGCCCAGACGGCCTCGATCTACGATCCGGAATTGCGGCGGGACTATCAGCGATTGAAGTTCCGCCGCGGTAGTGGGGTGGCGAAGGTAGCCATCGCACGAAAGTTGGCGGTGCGGCTGTATGGGAAGCTGCGGGAAGCAGCGCAGCCCGTGCCGCCGGCTCCCATGCAGGGCAGCCCGGCAGTTTCCGTGGTAGGCGAAAGCCTATCGTGTTTTTGATTGAGCGCCCTGCCTCCTCTGGAAAGAGACGGAGGAGTTCGAACAGGTGAATCATGGTCCGTGGTTGAGGATCGCATAGATGGTTGGTGGGAAGCTGACTTCCCCCGCAGGATTCAAAGAGAGGAGTCTTGGTCAGACGCCGCAAAGGAATCCCGGGCAAGGACGAAGCTTCGCTTCGTCCAGACGCCATGGTAGCGAGCCGTCCGCAGCGTCAAGGGTCTGGCGATGAACGGTCCGACAAAAACGGTCGGACCGCCCTTGACGCCGCTCCCGGCTCGCAAAAGTAAGGGTGTGCTTGAAAAAGTTCTTGACGACGCCGACGCCGTTATAGACGGAAACTGGCCGGTCGAATGGCGAGCGGCAGGTTGCGCCGCCGCGCGAGGGTTGTGTTAGACTCCGCGCATGCGGCGCCGTCACTTCCTGGTTCTATCCGCGGCCAGCGTGGGCGGAGTGGTGGTGTACTCGCTGGACCGCAAGGTCTCGCGGCTTTCCGACCAAGACCGCTCCTCTCCAGATAAAACCGGTAAAGCGGCCTAAGATGTATGCGGCCTACGTAGACTTGCGGTTAGATGGTTCCCGTTGTTCGCGCGGTGTCGTAAAGCGCTTCTGCCGGCTTCTTCGCTGCCGCTGAAGTCTTCTGGTGCGCGGATGCAAGTTGCAACAATCGTTCCAGCTCGCTATCCTCGGCGGAAATGTCCGATGGCTCCATTATCATTCAGGCAATCTTCTCGATTTGCCATTTTGAAAACGGATTCACTTTTGCCTCGCCGATCTCCCGGATTCGAATCTTCTTCCCTTGGCGGCAGGTGACCTGGAAGACGAATCCATTGGGCGAAGTCACTTGGAATTTTCCGGTCTGATTCCGCAGAGCTTCGCCTGGGTTTGCCAGTTCCACTATTTCTGTGCCGATCATCATAGGCCTCCCTCAATTTGTGAACCTTCGTCGAGGCGCATTGCGCCTCGGCTTGGACTTTAATAACGGAGGACGCTATTTCAAGCTGTGACACACATCACACATGCACACATTCTTGTGCGCTGTTACTGGATGGGCACACATGCAGGGGCCGTGACGCAGGTCACAGGTTCCATGTGGGTGCTGGGCCAATATGCGCAAGGGGCATCCTTACAGAGCATGGGGGCAGACGATGGAAACGCCAAAATATGCACGAATCAACGCTGCGGAGCTGGAAGAGATGGAGGCTGAATTTGGCCGGCCATTGACGGAAGAACTCGCGCTATGGCTCATCCGGAACCGCATCAACCGTGAAGCGATTGAAAGGATGTTAGCAAGTAAAGAGCCGGATCAGACAGCGAGAGGTCCCAAGGTCCAGCGCCTTCACCTTCATAGGATGACTGGGCCGACGGAAAGAAAAGTAGCGACAGGACAGAGGCGAATATGCGCGTGACATCCGGCGCCCAACGAGACAGTCTTGGCTAGTGGAACGAGCCACCCGATAAGGGGTGGTCTCGCGATGGGCGGTTGCGCCGGCGGGCGAGGGTTGTGTTAGACTCCGCGCATGCGGCGCCGTCACTTTCTGGTTCTTTCCGCGGCCAGCGTGGGCGGAGTGGTGGTCTACTCGCTGGACCGCAAGGTCTCGCGGCTTTCCGCGCAAGATCGCTCGCCCCAAGATCAATCCGGCAAATCCGTAAAATCCGGCAACGCCACGGCGCAAACGCTGCGCATCCCGCTGCGCTTTTTCACCGAGACGGAAGCCGCCATCATCGCGGCGGCCGCGTCACGCATTTTCCCCAGCGACGAGAGCGGTCCCGGCGCGCGCGAAGCGGGCGTGGTGATCTACATCGACCGGCAGCTGGCCGGCCCCTGGGGACGCGACGCGCATCGCTACACGCACGAGCCGTTTGACGATGGCCTGGTGGCCGAGTTCGGTTACCAGGGCAAAGCGAACCCGCGCGAGATTTACCGGCAGGGCCTGAAGGGGCTGGCTGGCTTCGACGCGCTCTCCCCCGCGCAGCAGGATGAAAAGCTGAAGCAGATCGAGAGTTCGCTCTTTTTCGCGCTGCTGCGCCGCAACACCGTCGAGGGCATGTTCTGCGATCCCATTCACGGCGGCAATGCGGACATGGTGGGCTGGCAGCTGATCGGCTTCCCAGGCCCGCGCATGAGCAATTTCGCGGACATCGACAGCATAACGGCGAGGCGTTCCGGCCAAAGCCGGTGAGCCTGAAGCAGGTGACGGCGAATCCGGTGCGGCCGAGCGAAGAGGGCACGTGAAGAACCTGCCACACGTCGATGCCGTAATCATTGGCGGCGGATGGACTGGGCTGCTGATGGCCAAGGAACTTGGGGCGCGCACTCCGCTTTCCGTGGCCGTGCTGGAGCGCGGCGGCCCGCGCCAAACGGCGGATTACGCGGGCGGCATGGACGAGCTCGAGTACAACGTGCGCTATCGCATGATGCAGGACTATGCGCAGGAGACCGTCACGCTGCGCTACACGGCGCGCGACCGCGCCGTGCCCATTCGCCAGCTGGGGTCTTTCATGCCGGGACAGGGCACCGGCGGCGCGGGCGAACACTGGGGCGCGGTGTGCCCGCGGTACGTGGCCGACCTTTTCGAGCTGTATACCAACACGGTGGAGCGCTACGGCGCGAAGAGGCTGCCCGAAGACCACGCGGTGGTGGACTGGGGCGTTACCTGGAACGAGATCGAGCCTTACTACACGCGCGGGGACAAGCTGCTGGGCGTCTCCGGCAAAGCCGGCAATATTCGCGGGAAGCTGATCGAGGGCGGCAATCCCTTCGAGGGCCCGCGCAGCGAGGAGTATCCCACGCCGCCGATGAAGCTGCCGTACGTCTCGGCGCTCTTCGACGATGCGGCGAAGAAGCTGGGCTATCACCCGTATCCCAATCCGGCCGCGACCCCCAGCGTGCCGTACATCAATCCCGACGGCGTTTCGCGCCCGGGCTGCGCGTACTGCGGATTCTGCGACCGCTTCGGCTGCATGATCGGCGCGAAGGCGCAGCCGACCAATACGCTGCTGCCGCTGGTGCAGAAGCAGAAGAGCGTCTCGCTGCGCAACGGCTGCTGGGTGCGCCGCATCGTGTTCGATAAAACCGCCAGAGCGCGCCACGCGGCGTGCACTACATCGACGCGAGCGGCGAGGAGTCCTTCCAGCCCGCCGACGTGGTTTTCCTCGGCTCCTGGACGCTCAACAACACGCGCCTGCTGCTGCTCTCCGGCATCGGCGAGCCTTACGATCCGGCCACGGGCAAGGGCGTCGTCGGCCGCAACCTCACGCATCAAGTGAGCTTCGCGCCGACGCAGGCGTTTCTCGATAAGCCGCTCAATCGCTTCATGGGCGCGGCGGCGACGGGCATGTGCATCAGCGATTTCGACGGCGACGCCTTCGATCACAGCAATCTGCCGTTCCTGCGCGGCGGAACGTTCCGCGTGGCCGGCACGGGCTTTCAGCCCATCGTGAGCTTTGGCGTGGTGCCGTCTTCGGTGAAGGCGCGCTGGGGATCGGAATGGAAGAAGGCGGCGATCTATTGGTACGACCAGGTGGGCACCATCGGCTTTGCCGGCGAGCACATCGCCTACAAAGACCAACTACATGGATCTCGATCCGCGCTACAAGGACCATCTCGGCGACCCGCTGCTGCGGCTCACGCTCGACTGGCACGACAACGAGCGCAACATGGTCGACGTTCGCCATCGCCAAGGCCATTGAGCTGGCGCCGCGCCATGGGCGCGAAGGAGTTCATCCCGGCGCCGAGTTACGGCGCTACGACGCGCGGCGCTACCAATCCACGCACGTGCAGGGCGGCACGATCATGGGCAAATCGCCGGAAGCACTCCGTCGTGAATCCCTGGGGCCAGACTGGGAGCTGCCGAACCTGTTTGTGATGGGCGCCTCCAGTTCCCGCAAAACGGCTCCGCCAATCCCACCACGAGCGTGCTGGCGTTCGCCTATCGCACCGCCGACGCCGTCATCGGCCGCTACCTGAAGTCGCCCGGCCGCCTGGCGTAATCCCTCGCTTGAAAGATCACTCTCTGATTGCCCAATCGTCGCCTAATGCGGCCAAAAAGCGTTACCCTGACTAGTCAGACTAGTCATATCGGGGGCAGAGTGAAGCGACCCAAGAAATCGGGGCTGGCGCCCAAGACGAGATGGCAACTGCAAAAAGCCAAGGCTCAATTCAGCGAGGTCTTCCGCCGCGCGCGTTCGGAAGGGCCGCAACTCGTCACGCGGCAAGAGAAAGAGGCTGTGGTGATTCTGCCGGCGGAGGAGTTTGAACGATTGCTGGCGCGGGCGCGCCAACCGCAAAGCCTGGTGCAATTCTTCGCGGACTCTCCCCTGGCGCGAGTGAAATTGAACCTGAAGCGTAAGCCCGACTTTGGCCGCAGGATCAAGCTGTGAGCGGGTTTCTGCTGGACACCAATGTGATCTCCGAATTGGTGCGGCGGAAGCCGGAGGCCAGGGTGACAGCCTGGGTGGAAGCAACGGACGAAACGCTGCTGCATTTGAGCGTGCTTACCCTGGGTGAAATTCGCATGGGGATTGGCTCTTTGCCCAATCCGTCCCGCCGCATGGCTCTCGGAGCGTGGCTGGACGGGGAGCTGGCGGTACGGTTTGCAAACCGCATTTTGCCTATTGATGAAGCTGTGGCTGACCGCTGGGGACGGCTTACGGCGCGGGCAGCGGCCGCGGGACGGCGCTTGGCGGTGAGTGACGGCCTGCTTGCGGCCACCGCCCTGCACCACAACCTGACACTCGTGACCCGCAACACCAAGGACGTTGCTGCCACGGGCGTTCCGGTATTCAATCCCTGGAGCGCCTGAAATCGGGCGCGTTCCGCCCCTCTTCTTCAACCTGCTTTTGCTCAACTTGCTTGACAGCGCTTAAGCGCACGTGTTACTTCACTCGGCCAGTTTCTTCTTTTGTATCTCGTCATGTTTCACGATCGTGAGGTGTCTCTATGAGGGGTTTCAGTTCGACGCGTGGGGTGTGGCTTCGAAGCCTTGCAAAAAAAACAATCTGTGCGCTGGCAACTGCGACCGTGGCGCTGGTGCTTTGCGTGCCCACGTTTGCTCAGGACGTTTCCGGAACCATCCGGGGCGCGGTTTTGGATCAGACCGGGGGCGCCATCGCCGGCGCAACCGTTACGGTCACCGATGTGGCCCGAGGCGTCGACGCGAACTCTGACCACCGACGATGCCGGACAGTACCTGGCCAACAATCTGACTCCCGGCACGTACACGGTGCGCGCGGCGGCCAAGGGATTCCGGAATTCGGAACACAGCGGCGTGCTGGTGCAGGTCTCGGAGAATATTCGCGTCGATCTGGTGGTGCAGCCGGGCGAACAGACGCAGACCATCACCGTAAGCGGCGAGGTGCCCGCCATCGATACGACCGACGCGACGCTGGGCGGAGCGGTAAGCAACAACGAAATCAATTCCCTGCCCTTGAATGGCCGCAACTTCCAGCGCCTGCTCGAACTGCGTCCCGGCGTGGTTTACGTCACTCAGGGAAGCCGCTCGGGCTCCTCGAGCACCAACGGCCGGCGTTCCGGAGGCGACCTGCTTTTGGTCGAGGGCATTCCACAGATCGACCAGGCTTTCGGCGGCAGTTCGATGAACGCCGCGTACACGACCAGCGGAGAAGATACCGCGTCGATCCTGCCCATCGATGCCATCCAGGAGTTCGCCACGGTGCAGAATCCCAAGGCGGAATACGGATTCAAGGACGGCTCGATCGTGACCGTTGGCGTGAAATCGGGCACCAACAGTTTGCACGGCACAGCCTACGCCTTCGGCCGCGATGCCTCATCGACCGATGCGGCCAACTTTTTCACCGCGCAAAAGACGCCGGCAACACTGGAACAGTTTGGCGCCACCGTTGGCGGGCCCATCGTCAAAGACAAGATTTTCTTCTTCGCCGGTTTCGAGGGCCTTCGGGCCGTGGTAGGCAGCACCGTGGTGGACCAGGTGCCTGAAGATATCGCGGGGGGCGGAGCAAGCTCCAGCATGGTGGACGCCTGCAAAGCGGCCGTCGCCGCGGGGAAACTCAACGCGCTCAGCGCGCAGCTGGCCGGCATTCAAAACCCGGCGACCTGTGCCATAACTCCCGCATCTTCGAGCGTCGAAAATATTTTCCCGACCAACGCGACAAACTCCACGAATTACGCGCCGGGAACGCCGAGCACGACTCCCCTGAACAACGGCATGATCAAGGGCGACTGGGCGATCAACTCGCGCAACCACCTCGATGGCATGTATTACGTTTCCAAGGCCACGCAAATTAACGGTTCTCTCGAACCGAATTGGGACGGGGATATCGTTCTGGATACCCAGAGCTACGACGGAAACTGGACCTGGACTCCCAATTCCACCATCGTCAATGACTTTAGGGTCGGCTATGCCTACCTCGACGACCAGACGCTTTACGGCGACGCCAGTCTGCTTGCTTCAAACCCGTGGCCCAATGGATACGGCCTGCCCACCGGCGTGACCAACCCGCAATTCGGCGGCTTGCCTACCATCGCGATCACCGGCGGCTTCACTTCTCTCGGCAACGGCAGCAGGGCCGGCATCCGCGGACCGGACGGCACGCTCGATTTCAAGGACAGCGTCTCCTATCTGCGCGGCAACCACGCGTTCAAGGCCGGCTTTGAGTATGCGGACGTGATCCTTGACGAGAACCGGTTTTCGCAATCCCAGGGATCGATCACCTTTCCGAGCATTCTGGGTTTCCTGGAGGGCACGCCGAACAACGGAAGCATTCTCGGGGGCAATCCCACCTCCGCCATCCGGCAGCACTGGTTTGCGGGCTTCGTACAGGATGATTGGCGCGTGGCTCGCCGCGTGACCGTGAACCTCGGTCTGCGGTACGAATACTACACGTCGATCTATCGAACGGAATAATTACATCGGGAACTTCAATCCCAACGTGAATCCGCTGACGACTCCCGCCGTGGAACAAGCGGGCCCCGGCGCGCCCATTCCTTCCATGTGGCAAGATCCGCCAAAAGATCTCCTCCTGCCGCGCGTAGGATTCGCCTGGGATGTTCGCGGCGACGGCAAAACGGTGGTGCGCGCGGCAGCCGGCCTGTTTACCAGTTCCCCCTCGATGCCGCAGCTCAGAGTCCCATTCGAACCGTTCGGAGCGAATTTCTTTGGCGGCACCGCCGCGGCTCCCGTGTTGATCGCCAATAACTCCGGCACGCAAGCCAACGCCCACACGCCGCTCTCGTTCAGCTTTACGAACGCAGCTCAACTGGCAGGCCTCTGGAATACCACAGGCCCGATCTTTCCCAACTATTTGCCTCTCACGGTGGGCGGCGTCCCTTATAGCAGCGTCTCCTGCACCGTCGCCGTGCCGTGCTCCACCGGCGCTCTGGCGCCGAATTTCACGGTGCCGCGATCCGCGCAGTGGAATCTCGATGTTCAGCGCGTGATCACCAACAGCCTGACCCTCGACGTCGCCTACGTCGGAAACCACGGCTGGAGCGAACAATTCCTGGAGGACATCAACGAGCCACCAGTGGGCGCCGGCTGGGATACGAGTGCGGTCAACACTTGTATCAACCCGTTGTCGGTGCCGCTGTATAAAACTTGCACACCCGACAAAAACAACGAGGCCGCACTAACGCCGTACGGAGCCAAGTTCCCTTACCTCAACTTCGTCATGCAGTCGCAAAACGGGGCTTTCTCGAATTATGACGGGCTGCAGGTGACGGTGGACCAGCGGCTTGCGCACGGCCTGGCGTTCCTGGCCGGCTACACGTACTCACACGCGCTGGATCTTTACAGCTCGGTTTCGCAGGGCAATATTCTGCCGTCCAATCCAAATAATCTCCGTCTCAACTACGGCAATAGCGATAACGACGTTCGCCATCGCTTCACGTTTTCTCCGACCTACACGATCCCGGGAAGGAAGGCGCCCGCGCAGATGCTGGAAGGCTGGTCTCTGAACGGCATCCTGATCGTGCAAAGCGCATTAGGCTGGTACCCGGACGATAACAACAAGACCGACTGGCTGGGAACCGGCGAGTTCGCCCAGGCTTTCTCGACTCAGGTCGGACAGTTTCAATATTGGAATTACTCCGGTGACCGGCTCGGCCTTCAACGAAGGCCTGAGCCCGATTCCCTGCTACGCGGGCGCGAACGTATCCTCTTCGAGTTCGCTGGCCAAAGGCTGCCTGGGGCAACTAACGACCACAGCGCCGGCATCCATCACGGCCGCCTGCCAAAGCGCGGCGCAAGCCCCTTACGCCGGAAACGCGCAACTGCAAACGCTGGCGCTCGCGGCGCTCGCCAACAGCACTTGCTTTATTCAAAACGGCGGCGTGTTAACGCCTCCCGCGTTCGGAACTTACGGCAACGCCACCCGCGGCATCTTCCGTGGCCAGCCTTATTACAACGTGGATTTCGCCGTCGCCAAGCTCTGGAAATTCCGGGAACGCTATAGCGCGCAGTTCCGGGTGGAGTCTTTCAATCTTTTCAACCGCACCGATTTGGCCGGACCGAGCAGCAGCAATCCGACCAGCCCCAGCACGTTCGGCGTGGCCACAACCACGGCCGATAATGGCAATGCGGTGCTGGGCTCGGGCGGGCCGCGGCACATCCAGTTCGCTTTGAAGCTGACGTACTAAGAGACGTGGACAAAGCGCCGAGCGAGCCGTTCTGCGAGAATTCGCCGGCCACATCGAAGAAGAAGACCGAAAAGGGAGAGAGTGGGAAAAATGAGGCACACGTTCCGCTATTATGCTGGACACGCCGTACTGCTGTCCGCAGCAGTATGCGCAGCTTTCGCCCCTGCTTTTGCTCAGGGCGATACCTCACGCGACGTAGCGCCCAAGACGGGCCCAACGCCAATCGTCGGCGGATTCGCTGACGTCAAGCCTTTGCCGCCCGGCGATCCGGCGCCGCGCATGTCCGACGGCCATCCGGACCTGACCGGGCGCTGGTATCCGAACACGGGCGGAAGAATGTTGCAGGTGGCTTATCCGGTCGCCCGGGCCGTCTACCAGCAGTTCGATCCCAAGGCTACGCCGGAGGAGAAGCCGTCTTCAAGGCGGGCGTGGACCCCAAGTACACCAGAAAAAATCCTTACGGAGTGTGCGATCAGCCCGGCACTCCCAGCGACACGCTGGAACAGATCAGCCAACACGCTCCCCTCGAGCTGATCGAAACCCCGCAGCGGCTGGTCTTCCTCTACGAATATCCGCTGAACGTTCGCATGGTCTACATGAACCGCCAGCATGAAAAAGATCCCGATCCCACGTTCAATGGCGACACGACCGCCCATTGGGAGGGAGACACGCTGGTTCTCGATGTGATCGGCATCGATACCCGGCTGCGGAACCTTGTTCCCGGCGAAACGCAGCCGGGATGGTTTCCCAGCGATCAGGAACATGTAATCGAGCGCATTACCCGCACTTCAAAGAACTACCTCACCTACCAGGTGACGATCGAAGACCCCGTGGTGCTCGCGAAGCCCTGGACCTCGGCGCAGCGCAAGTGGACGCTCGCGCAGGATCCCCATGATGAATGGGGAGAGGTTTTCTGCACGCACAACGAGGAGCCGGGCGAAATCCAGAAGATAGACGCGGCGAAGGCGACGGGCAAGTGAAGGCGAACGACGTAAAACCGTAACACGCTTCCCAACGAAAACACGGCGGCCGCAACGGAATGGCGCCCGAGGCTCTCGGGCGCCGGCTCTCAAATTGTGCTATTGGCCGCGACTATTTCGGGAGCTGCTGCACGATCTCCAGCGATTTCTGAGACGTGCGCATCGGGTGAAAGGCCGTCGTCCTTCGAGGAAAGCGTGGCGACGATCTTGTGGTCTTTGCCGATGACGAAGGTGGTGCGCTCGATCAGGTCATGATCGACGGCCACACCGCGCACGTCCTGCATGCCCGGCTTCGCGGCGGTTTTGGTCAGATTGTAGGAGGCGGCGATTTTGCCGTCGCCGTCGGAGGCTACCGGAAATGCTCCGGCGCAATATTGGGGGTCGGAGGAGAAGGCATTGAGGCGCTCGATGCTGTCGGCGGAGACGCCGATAATCGTGGCGCCGGCGGCGTCGAATTTAGCTTTCTGCTCCGCGAAGGTATGCGCTTCGAGATCGCAGCCCTTGGTGAAGGCGGAGGGAAAGAAATAAACGACCACCGGGCCTTTCTTCAGCGCATTTTCTAGAGAAAACGAAAACTCTTTTCCAGCCAGTGAACCTTTAGCCGAGAAATCGGGGGCCTTCTCGCCGGGTTTGAGCGCAGCCAAAAGCGGCAAGCTAAGCAGCACGGAGAGCCCAAGACCAACCCATAGTTTGTTCATAGCAGATGCCTCCCTTGCCATTGAAGTGGTAAGAGCATATCACACGTCGCCGTCCCGCCGATTCGCCGCCCATGACGTCGACCAAGCGCGGCCTTTCTAACCAAAGCGGAGGGACCTCCCGGCCTTCACGCAGCGCAGCGTGCGCGCGAAGGCCAGGCTCGGTGCGGCAACGGTGTCAGGCCGGGACGGCAGCTGGTTTTACGGCGCCGATGGCCGGATCGGTAATGCTGTCTTTTCCCGTTTCGAGGTGACCGGCGAATTGCCGCCGGAAGGTGGCATCGGATTCGGCCTGAACGGTGAGGTCGTACCAGCCGAAGGTGTGGCGCAACTGGGCAAAGTAGGTGAACGTTTCATGCGGCAAGAGCCGGAGCTCCACTGCTTCGCCGGAGTAAGCGTCCAAGATGGTCACTTTCTCGAGGCTCCAGCCTTGGTTTTGCAGCACGAGCGTGATGCCCTCGGCGTGCGTTTCGTAAACGGCTTTGACTGCAAGGTTGGCGCTAGCGGTTCCGAACCTGCCGGCGAAGGTACGCAGGAAGCCGTTAGGCCCGAGGACGGAAAGGTCATACGAATCCATTCCTGCGGGGCCGAAGCTGTCTGAGGTTTCGTCGCCGGCGCCGACGGTGTAGGTCCACGGCCCTATTGCATCGTTTCCCGAACGCACCTGAAACACGGCCGTAGCGCTGCCCGTATTCCGGAAGTGAAGCCGGATGGCGCCCGGCGAGGGGCTTCCCTCCTCGTCGACACACAACTCATACGGCAGGGCGCGGGCCGGCCGCGTGCCTGCCTCCTGCGCCGGAAGCGACTGATCGGCCGGCGGCGTGGGAACGTAATCGGGATGACGGACGTTATCGGGCGGAATATAGGCGACGGTGCTGGGCAGCGGAACGGTGGCATCGTTGGGCGTCTCGAAATCGAAGGCCGAAGTCAGATCGCCGGCAACGGCGCGCCGCCACTCGGTAATGTTGGACTCGATGATCCCCGGGTGCTGCCTGCCGAAGCGCTGCTCGATGAAGCGGATCAGCGAAGTATGGTCAAACACCTGGGAGTTCACCCAACCGCCCTTGCTCCAGGGCGAGATCACGACCATCGGGACGCGCATGCCGAGTCCGTAAGGTCCCGTGGGATATTCGGTGTTGCCGGGGAAGATTTCATTCGTCGTGCCGACGGTGGAGATGCCTTCGGCGCGCGATCGTGGCGGCGTAGGAGGCACCATGTGGTCGAAGAAGCCGTCGTTCTCGTCATACATCAGGAAGAAGACCGTCTTGCTCCAGACCTCGGGATTCGCGGTCAGCGCATCGAGCACCTGCGAAACGTACCAGGCGCCGTAATTCGCGGGCCAGTTGGGATGCTCGGTGTACGCTTCGGGCGCGACCACCCAGGAAACCTGCGGGAGATTATTGGACATAACGTCCTTGCGGAAGATGTCAAAGAGCGTTCCGCTCTTCAGGATGTTCGTTCCCGTTCTGGCTTTCAGCGCGAGCGGGCTTCCGTCGGGCGCGTCCTGATATTGGAAGAAATAGAGCAGCGAATTATCGCCGTAGTTTCCGATGTAGGCGTCACCGGTCCAGCCCCAGTAATCGGCGGCGTCGAGGCCGTCGCCAACATCCTGATAGATTTTCCAGGAGACGCCGGCTTTCTCGAGCCGTTCGGGATAGGTGGACCAGCCATATCCCGCTTCGGCATTGTCGATCACCGGGCCGCCGCCGCTTCCGTCATTGCCCACCCAGCCCGTCCACATGTGATAGCGGTTGGGATCGGTGGGCCCCAGGAGTGAGCAGTGGTAAGCATCGCAAACGGTGAAGGCGTCGGCGAGAGCGTACTGAAATGGGATGTCGCTGCGGGTGAGGTGGGCCATGGACGTGGTGCCCTTGTTCGGTATCCATTGATCGTATTTCCCGCCGTTCCAGGCTTGGTGCGTGGTAATCCAGTCGTGCGCCAAATCTTGGAGGAACTGAAGACCGAGATTGGGTGCGCCGGGATGGAACGGCAGGACGTAGCCGTCGGGATTGCTCGCGTCGGGTTGATGCCAAACGCTTTTGCCCGAGGGCAGCTTGATCGCCCGCGGGTCGCCATAGCCGCGCACGCCACGCAATGTGCCGAAGTAGTGATCGAAGGAGCGGTTCTCCTGCATCATGAAGACGATGTGCTCGACGTCGTCGATGCTGCGGTTGCGGTTATTCGCCGGAATCGCGAGCGCCTTGCTGATGCTCGCGGGAAACGTGGCGGAAGCTGCGGCAGCGGTGAGAAGCTTAAGGAACGAACGGCGGTCTGTGCTCATATGGATGACTTTCACCTCGCTGGATTACCTCTGGCGGTAATCGCGGGCGCAGACTAGCGGCGAATCGTTTCGGCAATGTAATCGCTCTGTTGTGATTGTGTGATTTGGCGCCAAGCGAACCGTTTGCCGGTGTCCGGCGCGATCGAGCGCGCCCGCAGCGCGCTGCGGATCGCGGTGAACGCCGTGCCGTAAGGGAAAAATGAACGGACGGTAAAAAAAGACCGGCGCATTGCCTGCGCCGCGAAGCACAAAATAAAAATGCCCCGGCCGCAGCCGGGGCATTTTCGTTTTACACGACTCTACGCGAACGAGCCGTTATTTCCAGTCGTCGCCGTCATGGTCACCATCGTTGTGGCCGCCCCCGGCGAACAGGTCGGACATGACGTTGGTGGAGGCATCGCAGGCGTGGTTCAGGCAGGGCAGCCCGAACCCCGACTCGAGCGATTTGAGCAATGAGAAGCTGTTGTAAAACTTTCCGCTCTGCACGCCCTTGACCCCATAGTTCGTATCCACAACAAACAGGACCTGGTTAGGAGTCGCGGTGTAATCATTTTCGTCCCATAGAAGCACGATGGCGTTGTTGCCTTCGCGCCATGCTTGGGAGGCTTGGATGGCCGAAACGATGCGCTGCACAGTGATGTCGCCGAGCTTGATATTGCTTTCGTTCAGGCCCGATTGCGTGCCGTTATCCACTGCATCAAAGTTGCAGAAGGGGCCATCGTTGCTGCGGCCGTGCTGGTCATTGCACTGATTCGGAGCAATGAACGAGAAATTGGGCACGTTCCCAGAAGCCAAGTCCGCATACAGGCCGTCGGCTCCGATGAATCCAACCATATTGGCCAGGCTGTTGCGGGGATTGGCTCCCTCCTGCACGTCCTTGAAGTATGCGAACGGATTGTGCTTGACCGCGTAGAGGCTAACGATATCGCCCTGTGCGTCGCTTTGCGATGCAACAGCGGGAATCGTCACGTTCTGCGTGCTCCACGTGGCGAACGAATGGTCGTTGATAAACGGAGTGAAGTCCGTGTTGTTGGTGAAGAAGCCATCGCTCGTGTTCACCAGGTTAGCGCCGCCCGGGGGCAGATCTTCCTGATAGCTCTTCCAGCTCCGGCCCCGCTCTGACAGCTGGTCCGCGATGGTCTTGCCAATTGTGGGAGCTGCCGGAATGGGGGCCGATAGCGGGCTGACCAAATCCCAGAGGCAGGGAGGAGCCTGGGTTTCGTTGGTGCAGTCGAGGGTAGGAGTTGCGGCGTCGATGCCCACGCCCGAAATGGGGCAAATGGCCGGAGTGGCCGGAAAATCGGTCGAGGTGGTCGGCGGAAAGGCGATATTGGGTTTGCAGGCAGAATCGTGCCAATCGGGAGAGTTGTCGGAACGAACGCCGAAGTTGGACCCGCCGACCACTTCGAGATAGTTGGTCAGGCTGGGATGCCCCACGGCGAAATAATTCGTGGAGAAATTGGACGAGCGGGCGAAGTGATTGATAAAGGGCGCATTCGGATTGTTGTAAAGCTGGTTGTATCCGTGGTTTTCCATCATGATCACAAACACGTGATCGAGGTGCGGGATGCCCTTCGGGACGGAGCCTTCTTGCGCGGAGGCGGTGCCCGCCATGCCCGCCAAGAGCAGACACAAAAGCCCTGCTGTCTTCTTCATTTGGCCACTTTCCTTTGCGAATGAAATTGCCGGGCGCCGGGGGACGAGCCGGACGTGCTCGGTCGCAGGCACTTTGGGAGACCAACGTTACGGCGCGGTTACACCGGAGGAAAAGTTTGGTGAACGAGCGTGCAAGGCGCCCGTTGCAACGCTATGAGCTAGGTCTGATGGCTGTGGCGGGGGTGCTTGCCGAGCTTATAGCGCAGCAGGATGTAAAGCGCCACGCCCACGCCCGCGGCGATCCCGGCGATGAGGATGGCGCCGCGATACTCGAAGATCCAGTGCAGTATTTGCCGCCCGTACGTTGCGGCCAGAAATGCGAGCAGCGTATAGCGAATGGCGCGGCCGATGGCCAGCGCCGCGAGGAAGTTGCCGCGCGAGTATTGCAGGGCCCCGGCGGCCAGCAGGAATGGAGTCATGGGCAGAGGCGGCGGCAGCATCGCGGGGATCACCACGGCGCCGAAGCCCCATTTCGCGAAGGCGTCCCCCACCTGCCGCGCTCTTCTGGCCGACAGGCGCCGTTCGAGAAGCGCCTTTCCCTCCCGATGAGCCAGCTGGTAGGTGAGATATCCGCCGATCACCGCGCCGACTGTGGCCATGAACGCATAGTAGGGCCACAGCGCTTTCTGGCTGGCAGCAAGGATGATCGTCAGAACATCCTGGCTGCCAGGAAGCGGGATCGCCGAGTTATCCACCACTCCCAGCACGATCAGCCCGGGGCCGCCAATTTGGCGCGCCCAGACCATTAGCCGCCTCGTCCATTCCAGCACCAGAAGCGCGATCAGGCCGTGATTCAAAGTTCCCCCGGGCGCAAGGGGCGTGCCGAGCATGCGGCGTCGATTCCCACCGCCGCCCGATGAGCCCTCAGAAGTTGGACGATAATTCGCGGGTCAAGGCTACATATGGGCGGGCTACATCGGGGGCTACATGAGAGCTACGTGCGGGCTAGTCCGGCACACGGTTACTCTTTCCACCGCCAGGCGCGACCAAAGTTCGCGACTGCGGCGGCTTCCCGATTTACAATAGGCGGCCGTGAAAATCACGTACGGAATTACGTTGGACGAATTCCGCACGCTCCAACCGCCCTTGCACCGGCGCATTGGCGCCCTGGGCCTGGCGGTGACCATGGGCCTGATCTGCCTGCTCCTGATCGCTCCGGGGCTGGGAGTGGTGGCGGAGGAGCTGAGCCAGGGGCAGCGCCCGCCCGCCGCGGCGCTGGCTTCGATCGCAGCGGGCCTGCTGCTCTGCGCGGGCGCGTATTGGCTGGACCGGCGTTCCGAGCGGCGCAAGCACGCCCGGCGCGAACAGGAACTGCTGGCGGCTTACGACCGCATCCATTGCCGCGATGCCAGGGTGCTGGAGGCCGATGCCGAATCGCTGACGCTGAGCTGCGATTGCGGCCTGGTCGCCAAGCCCTGGACCGAACTGACCGGCTTTACCGAGACGCAATCGTTTCTGATCCCGCTCACGCGCACGGACTCCTTCCCGATTCCCCGCTCCGCCTTCGCCACCGAAGGAGAGCTGACGGAATTTCGCCGCTTGATCCTGGAGAAATTGCACACCGACCGGCCGTTCAACGCCTGCCCCATCGAATTCGCGCACACCCGCGCGGACTTCTGGCGTGCCAAGCTGCTGCACGCGCGCAAAGGCGGAGGCTGGCGCCGGATGGCGAAGCTGGGGATTGCGGCCGCCGCGTTTATGTACATCATCGCGGCGGCGGTGGTGGGCGCGCGGTCGGGGCAAGCGCCCACGTGGATCGCGCCGGTGGCGCTGGGCGGCTTCGCGTTCTTTCTGGCGCTCACGGTGCGTCCGCAGCAGCGTTACTACGGGCCGCTGTGCATCTACTTCAGCGAGGAGGGATTCCACGTGGTGGACCCGGCTTCGCAAAGCCGGCGCCGCTGGAACGAACTGGCCGGCTATCTGGAGAGCCGGCACCTGTATCTTTTGTATCTGAATCCGCGCCTCTATCGCATCGTGCCCAAGCGCGCGCTGGGCAATCGCAGCGCCGAATTCGAACGCTTGCTGCAAGCCGCGCTGCCCACCTTCGATTACCGCCGCCGCTACCCGGTGGCGGATACCGCGCGCATCTGAACGCTCAATTGACTTCAATGCGGCCTCGCGAAGTGGATGCGGGCTCGGCTTCCGGGCTCGGTACTCCATCCAGATGAGCCAGATCACGATCAGGTCGAAGGCGCTCAGCACGATCAGCCCGGCGCTGCCACCGAGCGTGAAGCGGTACAGCTGATAGGCGATGAATGCGCTGAAGACGCCGATGGCCACGGGATAAGCCCAGAATCTGTTTTTGAGCAGCGCCACCACCACGAAAATTTTGACCATGCCGTGGGCGAGCAGGTAGAGCGCCAGGAAGTGCTTGCCCGTAACCAAGTGGCCTACAGCCAGGCGCAGATGGTGGAGGATAACGTCGTGACGATTTCTCGCGATTTCGTCCTGCGTGAGCAGCCCCACCCAGCGGAGAATCAGTCCGGGACTCACCAGCCAAAGCGCGATCCCGCCGGCCATCTCCAGCACGCCGTCCAAGCCCTTTAGGATCACCCCGACGCGAAACAGGACTTCGCGCGTGCCCCCCGGCCTTCTAATAGTGCAGATGGCTCCGAGCCGTATGGATTTGGCTCCATGCTTACGATGTTGCAGGACGGGTTTGAGGCGCTTCGCGAATGACGGCGCCCGGCCGGTGCCCGATCGGGGAATCGATCAGCGCCGGCTGCCCGACGGCGTCACTCCTGAACCAGGTGTGGGCAACGCTTCCCCTGCTTCTCGTCTTCGATCTCTTCGTGTAGCGCTTCCCCTCTTCAGGCGTGCGGCGCAAAGAGTGCAGATCGGCCGCAGGGAAGGTCTCGCCGCACACCAGGCAGAGCGGTCTGCGCCTCTTTTTCTCTTCCATGTGCGCTCCTCTCAGCCAGTCGGAAATTGCGGCGATCGCGAGGTGGAAATCCTTTACGACGGAACCGCCGAGGTTTGCGGCTGCGGGCTCTTGCCTTCTAATTATTTGATGCTGGCTGTAAAGGGTTCGTCGCCTCGCGCGCGCTCCTCATGCATCGGCCGAGTAGGGCGATTGCCGGCAAAGGGTTAAGATAGGGCCGCTGCCGCGAGAAGGCGGCGCGTCTTAAGTCCGGCTGAACTGAACCATTCCCACTCGGACACCTGCGATAAGGAGGTCGCGCGATGGACTTGCTCCAGATCTTGCAAATTCTTTTCCTGATCGGACGGATCATTGTCGGCGGATATTTCCTGATGGCGGGCTTAAACCATTTTGCCAATGTGAAGATGATGGCGGGCTACGCGAAAAGCAAGGGCACGCCGGGGGCGGAAGCCGCCGTCGTGGGCACCGGGATCCTGCTGGTGCTGGGCGGCGCGAGCTTTCTCTTGGGTTTCCACCCCACGATCGGCACGGCCCTGCTGATCCTTTTCCTGCTCGGCGTCACCTTTAAGATTCATAATTTCTGGACCATCTCCGATCCACAGGCGCGCATGAACGAGCAAGTTCATTTCGGCAAGAACATCGCCATGATCGGCTTTTTGCTGATGACGCTGATGATCTTTCGGCCCTGGTACATGAGCCTCCACTAACGGCATCCAGCGTGGACGCGCGGCGGAGCGAAGGATCGCTTGCCGCGCCGTTCGCGCTCTCGCTTCTCATGTCCAGGACCGATCAATTTCTTTCGCGATAAGGCTGTTCTGATCACCGGCGCCTCTTCGGGCATCGGCGAAGAGCTCGCCTGGCAACTGAGCCAGGCGGGCGCGAAGCTGACGCTCGCGGCGCGCCGCGCGGAACTGCTGCAAGCGTTGGCGGAGAGAATTGCCGCGGCGCAAAAGCCGAAACCTTTGGTGGTGGCCTGCGACGTGACGCGCGACGGCGACCTCGAGCGGGCCGTGGCGGAAAGCGTGCGCCATTGGGGCAAGCTGGACGTGGCCATCGCCAACGCGGGCTTCGGCGTGGTCGGGCCGCTGCGAAAGCTTTCGCTCGACGACTACCGCCGCCAGTTCGAGACCAACGTCTTCGGCGTGCTGCGCACCATCTATGCGGCGCTTCCCGAAATCGAAAAGACCCGCGGCAACATCGCCATCATGGGAAGCATAGCGGGCTGGGGAGCGACTCCCGGCGCTTCGCCGTACTCGATGAGCAAGTTTGCGCTGCGCGCGCTGGCGAATTCCATCACGCCGGAGCTGCGGCTGCGCGGCGTGAAAGTTACGCTGATCAGCCCCGGATTCGTGGACAGCAATATCCGGCGCGTCGATAACCGCGGCAAATTTCATCCCGGAGCGAAGGAGTCCGTTCCGCCCTGGCTGGTGATGCGAACGGATAAAGCCGTGCGGCAGATGCTGCGGGCCATAGCCCGAGGCAAGCGCGAGGCGCTCATCACCGGTCACGGAAAGCTGCTGGTCGTGCTGGAGCGATTCGCGCCGTGGATCGTGCGCGCGGCCGGCAGGAGAATCGCCGCGAAAGCCGATTCGTAGCACGAGGCTTCGCAGCCAGCCTGCGGCGCAATGCGCGCGTCACTCTTTGTGGCGAAACCAGCCCAGGCCGGCGCGCAGCTGAATCGTGTTGATGCCGGGATTCTCGGCGGTGAGGCCGGCGTCGGAGATGTGCAGCCAGCGCAGCTCCAGGCTCCAATGCATCTTCCCGCGCCCGACGTTCACGCCAGCCCCGGCCCCCGACGCGAAATTGATGTTCGAAATGCCGTCGGGCACCTGCCTCGAGGTGAAGAGCACGCCGCCGCCGAGATCGAAGTACGGCATGACGCGGCCCCGCGTGTCAAAAAGCCATTTGAGGGCGAAGGGGTTGAAGCCCGCGCCGTAGGCCATGCTGTGAGGCTGAAAGATTAGATAGAAAGGCACCGCGTCGATGGCGTATTCGAACCGGCCGCGCAGGAAGCTGGGGCCGTGCGGGTTCGTGAGCACCCAGCCGTAGCGCAGGCCGGCATTCCACGCGACGGTACCGTCCGTCCCGCCGTCCGCGGAGTGCCCCGCGCCGGACCACACCTGAAGTTCGGTGCTGTCCTGCCGCGGCTCTTGCGGGGCACTAGACTGGGCGCTGCAGACCCGCGGCGCATGCGCACATGGCGCAAAGCACCGCGGCCGAACGCAAAAACGCAAGCATGCGGCAAGGGCCCACTAGCCGATTCCCTCCACCCGAAAAACGCCACCCGAAACAGGTGCAAGAAAATAGCATCCTGCGGCCCGAAGCGCCAAATCATCCGCGGGCTGCGAATCTGATGCGTGGAAAAGCTTTCGGTTGCTAGAATTTGGCTGAGGGGTAGGGAGACCGAGCGAAATGGGGCGGGTCAGCGAAAAGATCACTACGTTTCTGCCCTGGTCGGAGATCGAACCGGAAGCGCAGAAGCAGATCCTGAACACGGCCGAGCTGCCCTTCCTCTTCAAGTGGGTCGCGGTCATGCCCGATTGCCACTACGGCAAGGGCGCCACGGTGGGCACGGTGATCGCCACCAAGGGCGCCGTGGTTCCGGCGGCCGTGGGCGTGGATATCGGCTGCGGCATGATCGCGCTCGAAACGGGCCTCGTTCGCGGCGATCTCCAGGAGCTGCACCGCCTTCGCGAAGGCATCGAGCGGCGCATCCCCATGTCCGCGGGACGGAATAACTCCAGGATCGCGGATACGGCCCAGCCGCGCATCGCCGAACTGAAGAAGATCGAGTCCGCCACCGGCGGGCGCTATAGCGATTTCGACAAAGACTGGGAAGCGGCGCTGGGCACGCTCGGCGGCGGCAATCATTTCGCCGAGGTTTGCGTCGACGAAAACGACGCCGTCTGGCTCACGCTGCATTCCGGATCGCGCGGCGTGGGCAATCGCATCGGCAATCACTATATTCGCCGCGCGCAGGAGATTTGCCGCAAGCGCAATATCGCCCTGCCCGACCGCGACCTGGCCTACTTAAGCGAAGGCACCGAGGAGTTCGACGACTACCTGCGCGACCTGCATTGGGCGCAGCATTTCGCGCTGCTCAATCGCGAGGAGATGATGGACCGCATGCTCGGCGAGCTGAGCCATCACGTCTACGGCGAAGCCGGCCACGAAGCCGAGCTCGAGCGCCAGCGCATCAACTGCCACCATAATTTCACGCAGGTGGAGCATCACTTCGGGCAGGACGTCTGGGTCACGCGCAAAGGCGCCATCGAGGCGCGCGCCGGCATGCGCGGCATGATTCCGGGCTCGATGGGCACGCGCAGCTACATCGTCACCGGCCTGGGCAACGCGCAGTCGTTCGACTCCGCGCCGCACGGCGCCGGGCGCAGAATGTCGCGCACCAAGGCGCGCGCCGCCTTCGCCATGAAGGATCTGGAAGCGGCCATGGCCGGGATCGAGTTCCGCCAGTCCAAAGTGCTGCTCGACGAAATCCCCGGCGCGTACAAGGACATCGACCACGTCATGGAGAACGCGCGCGACCTGGTGCGCATCGACCACACCCTGCGCCAAATCATCAACTGCAAGGGCGACTAGCCGCCAATTCGTCTCGTAACGCGCACTTCCACAATGGTACAATATATGTTACCATCCCAGGCCGATGGTCGATCTGCGCGAGTACCGCGAGGAGCGCGGCGGCAGCCCTTTTCGCAAGTGGTTTGATTTGCTGCATACGGAGGCAGCGCGAAAGGTGACCACGGCCCTGTATCGCTTAGGCCTCGGACATTTCTCGAACACCAAAAGCGTCGGTGCCGGCGTTTACGAATACAGGATCAATTTTGGCCCCGGATATCGCATCTATTTTGGCAAGGATGGTGAAACGATCGTCATTTTGCTGGGCGGCGGAACGAAGCAGCGCCAACAAAATGATATCAACCTTGCGCACGACCGATGGCACGACTACACCAGGAGAAAGAAGCAACAGAAAGGACAATGAGATGGCGCTGACGACGGATTTTAGGGAGACGGTTCAGGCTCGAGCGAAGCGGGATCCTCGCTTTCGAGAGGGTCTGCTCGGCGAGGCCATCGAAGGCCTTCTTTCGGGCGAGGTTGGGCTAGGAAAGGAACTGTTGCGCGATTACATCAATGCCACGGTAGGGTTTCCTAAGCTTGCCGCGCGCACCGGAATTCACGTGAAAACGCTTCACCGGATGTTCGGCCCCAAAGGAAACCCAACGGCCCGAAATCTATTTGAAATCGTCGCTTATTTGCAGCGGGCCGAGGGCGTGCGCTCCGAAGTTCGACTCACACGCACCGACTCGCGCGGCAAGCGGGAACACCCTCTCGTGCGGCCAAAGCGGTCCGCGCAGCTATCGCAATAAGGAAAAGCAGCCCTGCAGAAAACACCTTAGAACCAGCCACATAGCCAAAAGGACCAGTGCCGTGGTACCCCTGCTCTATCGACTCCGCCGGGGCGCCCTCCTAAACTCCGTTCATTGGCGATGCATGGACTCCTCCGATGCCCCCTTGCCTTTGTTCCGTGCTCGCCCCTAATTTGCGCCGAGGAGGGTCCCAATGCCCGAGCTTGATTTTGTGATCTCCGCAAAGCACGCGCAGGACGCGTTCTCCGAGCCGCAACACGAGGCGCCCGATGGCCGCACCGACGGCCGCCCCGGACAGCGCGAAGACCGCCGGGAAGAACGGCGCCTCCCCGGGCCGCGCCAGGTGTGGATCCAGGGCACAGACGCCAACGGCGACAACGTCGAGGAAGTGCAAGTGATGCGCAACTACAGCCGGGGCGGATTCTACTTCGTCACCAACCTGCACTGCTACCGCGCGGGCATGCTGTTGAACGTGATTCCGTCGTTCGGTTCGCTCAATATGGAGTACGTCGCGGAGGTGGTGCGCGTGGAGCCCAAGCCCAAGATGGCCTACGGCGTGGGCGTGAAGCTGCTGCACGTGCACAACCCGATTCCTCGCCCCAACCAAGCCTAGCGCGGCCATAGAACGACGTCGCGCCGATTTCCGGGCGCGACATTGGCGCGCGGCGAATTCAACGACGCCGTGCGCCGCGTCTCGCAACTTGCCGATCAGCGCTTTACGTCGCTCACGCCGCGCTACTTCGCGCCTTCGCTACGCTTCCGGCGCCGCCGCCTTTTCGCCGAAAACGTAGCGATTCCCGTTGGGGAAATTGGCGGCCAGAAAACACACCCACTTGTCGCCCGCAAATTCCGGCAGCACCACGGTCGCGTCCTCGTATTCGTACTGCGGCGCTGGTGAGGTTCACGGCCACGTCGAGGTATTCGCCATCGACCAGCGCGGAGATCAGCAGCTGCGACGTATGCGGCAGCACCTTGGTCACAAACGCGGAGTTCACCGAACGCAGCCCCGGCGGCCGCTTCATCACCAACTGCAGCGGCGAGCGTTCCTCGCGCCATTTGTCGAAGATCAGGTAAGCGTCGTCAGACGAGATCCGGCTCATAGGCCCCGGGCTCTATTTTCGCCGCGGGCGCATCGTTTGTCGACGCCGGTGCCGCTGGTACGAGCGACGCCTGCTTGAAGTAGCGTCCCGGCGGGTACATCCCGGCGCGGATCAGTTCGTCGCCCACGCGGCGGCGAATCTCCTCGGCCCAATCCGACCATGTGCGTTCGGATATACCCAGGACGCGCCGCGCGGCGCGGTATTCCGCGCCGCCCAGGTAGTACATGCGAAAAAGAATCAGGCGGGATGCGCGGGGGAATTGCGGCGCGCTGGGACGGTGCCGATCCGCCCTGCCCCGCATTTCTGGGATTGTCGAGCGCTGCAACATCCCGCCACTGCGCGAGCTTGCGGCGCTTGAAGAAGTCTCAGAAAGCGCGCGTTCGCCGGCGCGCGCGAAGTCCGCAACGTACTCCACCAGGCGCGGACGCAGGTCCGGCCGCCACAAAAACTTCGAGGAAGAGAGCAGCTGCGTGGTGGCCACGCGCGAGTCCACCAGTTCCCGCGCGGCCCGGTAGATTTCGTGACAGATGACGAAGGCGTCGTTGCAGGCGGCGCGCGCCCTCATCGAGCGCCCTCGCTGCAGGGCGCGGTGTTTGGCACCGCGCCGCCAGGCGAGCCGCCCGGCCCAGCGCCGGGAGGCGTGCTGCGGCAAACCCCTGGTTGTGCTGGTTGTGCTGGCCGTGACAGCGGCGCCTGCATCTCGTCTTCAGATAGCCCGGCGACCAGATCCCCGAGCGCGACGCTCGCGAGGAGGCAAGCCGCTTCCCACATCGCGTCGTCGCGGCGCACGGCGAGAAAGCGTTCCGTCTGCAAGTGCAATCGCAAGCGCCCCAGCAATGCGCCGGCGCGCGTGGCGCCAAAGGCGCAGCGCATCGGCGGCTTCTCGTGAACCTGGGCCGCCAGCCCCGTTGCAGAGTTGGTTTGACTCGCCGCAGCCGTAGCGCCATCCGCACGCGCCCGCCGTCTCCCGCCTTGTACCGGCGCCCGGTGGTGAACGGGCAGCCTGGGCCGCGGCGCCGCGGCAGCGCGCACTCGCCGCGCGCGCCTGCTGCGATCCACTCCGCACTGTGCCTGTTGCTTGTTCCTTGGCCGGCGTCTCTCCATACACACCTCTCCTTCCGGAGCGGACACACCGCTCCCGTGGGCCTTCCCTCTCTTCAGTGGGTTACCGGGAGTTTTGCTCGACGAATCGTCAGGACTTCAGGGATGCCGGGGAGGCGCGCGGCTGCGCCATGCATGCGACCCGCTGCGGCGCGGAGTCCGGAGCTTCGCCGGACGACGCGTGAGCCGTCGAAACATACAGCGGCGACTCTTTGTCCGCCTCGCCGCCGAGTGCATCTGTCGCGCCAACCGCCAGGCGCGCCTCGCGAACGCGAATGCGCTCGAGCACCGCCGGGTTCACGCGAACGCCGCAATCGGCGGGACGCGGGCCCGTGCCCGCGTAGAGATCGGCAAGCCCATGTCTTTCGCCACGCGATTTTGTCGCCGAACGATGGCTTAGCTGCTGGCTTAGCTGCTGCGTGGGCGCGTATTCGCCGTGAAGAACCTTGCGCGCGTTACCGGCATCGGCGATCAGCCAATCGAAACTGGCTCGCCACCCGCGCTCGCCCGCGCCCGCCAGGAACGGCGTCTGTCGCCGCACGCCGCACCGCCTCGCGAAAATCGTCCGCCGTGAATCCCGCCGCAAGCCACTGCGCGCATTTGCCGCGGCGCTCGGCGGTGAGGATGCGCGCCGGCGGCAAGGCTCCGCGCTCGGCTTCGTAAATCGCCAGCAACTCCTCCGGCGCTGTCTCCGAGGGAGAAGCTTGCGGCGCCCGGTTGCCACGTTCTTGGATTTGTTGGGGTGGCGTAGCCGGCAAAGACACCGGGGTCCCCAACGCGCCCCGCTCTTGGGCGTGTTGGGGTGCTGACACCTCTTTTTCCAAATCCAAATCCAAATCCAAATTCAAATCCAAATCCTGCGCTTGAGTCTCCTCAACCTCCGCCTTGAGCCCGCTCGCTGGTGCATCCTGCGAATTCGCGGACGCCATGGGCGCGGTGCCCATCGCGGCTGGCGCAATCGCACGTGCTGGCACGGCCTCGCATGCGTTTCGACCCAGGACGATGCCTTCCCTGCTGCCGCCAAATCCGGCGCTGTAAGCCGCCAGAGCCTGGCGCGGCACCGGCGGCGCGAGCTTTTCCAGACGCATGCGCCACGAGGGCGGCGGCAGTCTCCCGGGCACGTCGCTGCCCGTCCAATGCCCGTAGCGCTTTCCCTTCTCCTCCCAGGTAAAAAGCAGCCCGCGGGCGATGAATTCGTCGAAGATTTCGCTGAGGCGTTCGAGTGAGAGGTTTTTGCGAATCGCCGCCACGCGTCCCCAGATCACGCGCAGGTTCCCCATCTCGAAGCTGCCGCTCGCGTCGGCCAGGCCGTAGAGCCAGGCGTATTCGCACTGGGCCCATTCCGCGCAGGAGGCCAGCTTGTCGCTGGCCCACAGGGCGTCGAAATCGATCACGCGTTTTGGCATGGCCTTCTCCCGTGTTTCATTTCGCCCGCCTGTCTCGAGCCGCGGCCTCCCGATTTCCCGTACAGGTCCGCCTACCTCGGCGGCAGCACACGATACTCCCAGACGATCGGCGCTCTTTCCTCATCGCGGCGTCGCCGGCGTGCCATAGCGTCGCGCAAACACAATCCCCTCCTGCGGCGCTTCTGGACGCGGTATCCCCCGTGCTCCTTTTTGCGCAAATGCCGCAACTGCGCCGAAATCGAAGCCTCTCCGAACTCGGTCGCCTTGGCGATTTCGTTCAGCGTAAGCCAGGCGCCACGGACGACCGCGCGCCTCATCAGCTTGCGGATCGCTGCGAGCTGGCTCTCGTATTGCCGAGCATCCTCCCGGCGACGGGATCTTGTCTCAATCCCAAGGGCCCCTATCCCACGTGCCGCTCCTCCACGAGCCTTTGCCCCGAGCACTCCGCCGTTTGCCGCTCGAATTGTGTAACGCATCCTGTGCTGCTCTCCTCTCCGCCGTTCGTGCGCTCGGTCTGCTCGCTTCCTTCGAACCCGCCATCAACTAGATTGCGGTGTGCATCTTCGCACCAATCGCCGCGTCTGCTGGAGCCATCCGTTGAGCTTGGCTTTGCAGGCGCCCGCGAACGATCGCGAGATCCGCAGAGAATGCGCGGCGTACCCCCGAGCTTTCTCACTGCCGTGACGCGTCTGATAATATTTGGCACTCGCCTCACTCGAATGCTTGCCCGGCGTATGGGGCGGCAGGGCTTCTCGCGTATTCCACAATCGATCGGTCGCTGGACCGGTCGCTGGATCGGTCGCTGGATCGGTCGCTGGATCGACCCTGGCCCAGCGAATTCGCCGAAATCACGCGGATTTCGACGATATGCGTGCAGGTCACCAGGATTTCGCAGTTTTCCCAGGCGTCGCCTGGAACTTCCAACCCGGCCGTCCCGCCGCCCGTGCCCTCCGCCAAGTCCGTCTCACTCGTTCCAAGGAAGCTCGTGGAGGCGGCGCCGTCTCCCGCGTCGGCCAGCGGATCGTCGGGATCATCCGAGTCAAAACCGCCCGCGTAATCGCCCGAACATCCGCTGCACATCGGCTCGCCGGCTCCTTCAATCCCCCTCGGGGTTTCTCTGCTAACTTTTCCACAGCCCTAAGGGAATTTATTTAGTACTAGCTGACTCGGTAGTACGGATTGTGTTAATACTCCCGCAAATAAAGGGACTAGGAACAGTTCCAGGAGATCGACCATGGCCACTCGTCGCGTCACCCCGCCTTGGGATTACTTGCACGAGGCCTCGGGCCCCTCTCTCGAGAGCTTCGAGCTTTCTCGTCTGAACCATGCCGCCAACTTGCGCAAAGAGATTGCGGCACTGCTCGAACAGTGGATCGAGGAAGCGGCCGAGGCCCTCCTGGCGCGCTGGCTGCGCGAGAACCACAAACTGCCCCAGCAACCGAACCAGCGAATCAATGTTCTTCCGGAAATCCAAACTTCCGCGGTTACAGCGCCTCCAGCGGAGCCCGTGGCCGTGCGTCCACGCCAGCCCGAGCGTCGCATTCGGACTGCGCGCCGCCCTTCCGCTGCG
The DNA here is from genome assembly GCA_963823935.1 of uncultured Acidobacteriota bacterium. Lineage (GTDB taxonomy): Bacteria > Acidobacteriota > Terriglobia > Acidiferrales > UBA7541 > Palsa-189. The sequence goes on along the minus strand of CAWGNM010000009.1, from coordinate 20,808 downwards.
GATTGAAGCGCCCGCCGCCATTTGAAGCGCCGCCATTTGAAGCGCCGTAGGATTGCCGCCTCCAAAGTTTCTACGCTCCCCCATCTCAATCGCTCTCCGTGCGGCGTTGTCGTAGCTCAATCGCCCCACTCCGTATCGCGAACCCACGCTCGCCAGCGGCTCTTTCTTCGCCCCGGGTTAAGCCAATCGCCGCACCAGACCCCATGCCGCCGCCCGTTGTCATCCCGAGGTCGCCGCTCGTCGCAGCGAAAGTCATGGACACAGGAGCTTTCGCGCGCCAACAAAGTCCCGAAGAATCTCTCTGCGGACGTCCGTGCATCTCCTCGCCCCACCCGCCGGCTCCGCATCTTTTGTAGCCCAGGGCATGCCGGCCCGGCGCGAAAGCGCACGGCAAAAACAAAAGCTGGCGGCCCTGGGGATGTTCGTGTGGGGCACCGTGCCCGCTCCGCGACGCTGTCATCACGAAAGACTCGACCGTTTCGATGCGGCGGATGCCCGACTGCTCTCTCTGCGAACGCCCGTGCCTCTCTCCGCCCCTCCCGCCGGCTCCGCATCTTTTGTAGCCCAGGGCATGCCGGCCCGGCGCGAAAGCGCACGGCAAAAACAAAAGCTGGCGGCCCTGGGGATGTTCGTGTGGGGCACCGTGCCCGCTCCGCGACGCTGTCATCACGAAAGACTCGACCGTTTCGATGCGGCGGATGCCCGACTGCTCTCTCTGCGAACGCCCGTGCCTCTCTCCGCCCCTCCCGCCGGCTCCGCATCTTTTGTAGCCCAGGGCATGCCGGCCCGGCGCGAAAGCGCACGGCAAAAACAAAAGCTGGCGGCCCTGGGGGATGTTCGTGTGGGGCACCGTGCCCGCCCCCCTTTCGCCCGCCACAGCGGGCAAGGGTGGGTTGCTTTTGAGTCGCCGCGCCGCCTGTCCGGAGTAGCTGCTTGCTTCACGCGACTTGCTTTCCGATTTGTTCCCAATGCGCCCGCCGACTGCATCGGAACCCGCGCCAGTTAAGCCATCAGTTAATAGGTCAAAGGCGATCATCGATTTCATTTGTCGATTCGAGTCCCAGGCTCTGCTCTGCCGCCCGCTCTTGCTCCGCTTATCTTCTGTCCCTTGCTTCCATTTTTCCCGGTTCCCGAGCTTCCCTCTGCCGTCTGCGCTCTGCCTCGCACCCCTCTGCGTCTTTCGTACCTCTGCGCTCTTTGCTTCCGTGCTTCTTTGCTTGTCCTGCCTCTATTGCCTTTGTTTTTTCCTTTTCCCGCTTATTTATTGTGCTTCTTATCCCTCCGGCATGTCTGCCTCGGGATTTACTTCCCCCCTTACCCGTCCTGAGTGGCTTCCTGTTTTCCCCTGCCGTTTGCTTTCCGTATGCCCTCTTTCTCTTCTTTCTCTTTCTTGCTTTGTCTCTGTTTTTGTTTCGCAAGTTAAATAGTCATATGCGCGGATTCGGAAACGACCTCAGTCGGCCTTTGCAGCTGCCTTTTTTGGGGGCTTTTCCTGGCGCCTTCGTTTTGCTAGCCTCGTCCTCCAGTCTGATTCACGGTTCCTCTCGGCCTCCCACGTTTGACTTTTCCTTCTGCTTCTGGTTTGCGCTTTTCTCGCCAGCCCTTCGTGCTTTATCCAGCCGGTTTCACTTTCAGGTTTTCCTTGTGCTTATGTTTAGTGCTTATGTTTAGTGCTTATGTTTAGCGCTTATGTTTAGCGCTTCCTTCTGGCCTTTCCTCCCCTCGGCCAGCTTCACATCCCCCTCCAGCTGCTCAACTTTCCACCCAACTCGCGTCATTCGGTTAACGATCTGCAACTCCCAACTCTTTCCCGCCAAGTCCCTTTATTTCCGAATCGGGCCTCTACTCTGGTCATTCCATGTTTTTCTTATTGCACGTCCGTCGAACTCTGCTCCCTGATATGTTCCGCTATCTTCCTATATATTATCCGGTAGATTACCGGGGACGGGGTGCGGCAGGTTGGGGGACTGCTGTGTGTGGCCCGATTGGACATGGCGAAGCGAGGACGAAATCGCGGCGGAGGGGCGTAATCCGCAATAGCAGCCGCAACTGCAGCAGCAGCGCGAGCCGGCGGGGGCCGGCGCAATTTGAAACAGGCATTATGACGCGGCGGGGGAAAGTGAATCAGTTTGCAAACTGACCCAGTACCGGCCGGGGCGCATTCAAACGCCAATCGCATCGCTGAGGTCGCGACGTGGCGAGTGGCGATCCGCAACAGCGGCACGATCCGCAACGGCGACGCAATTCGCAATAGCAGCGCGATCCGCAAGAGAGGCGCGATCCGGGGGCGGCGGGACACTGCAATGCGCGATGTTTGCGCCCCGGCGCCGAGGGCCGCGTCTTACGGCGAGGGAGCGAGAAGGCGCGGGCGCTTTTCGACCGGCGGCTTGGGAGCTCCGGCTTCGAGAAGCTGCTCCTTGCGGAAGATCATGGAGTTGATGTCGTAGGTGGCGAGCTCGAATCCATGGCCATGGGTGATCGCGTCGGTGGGGCAGGCTTCCACGCAATAGCCGCAAAAGATGCACCGCGAATAATCAATATTGTAGACGCTGGCGAAGCGCTCGGCGCCCGAGATCCGCTTGGTCGCGGTATTTTCCTCGGCCTCGATGTAGATGCAGTGGGCGGGGCAAGCCGCGGAGCAGAGGAAGCACGCGACGCACTTCTCTAGCCCGTTTTCGTCGCGCTGCAAAACATGGATGCCGCGGTAGCGGGCCTGGAAATGGACGGGCTCGTCGGGGTAGTTCTCCGTGGTCGTCTTTCGCCACAGATTGCGAAAGGTGATGCTAAAGCCCTTAGCCAGCGATGTGATCGTGCCGCCAACCTCTTCCAGGAAAGAAGCCATAGTCTCCGTGATCCCCGACAACCAGTTACATCAAATCCAGTGTACCAAAGTGCGGATCGCCAACTTGCTCAAGAAATGAAACCGTGCCGCGCCCCTACATCGACCGGCTGGGCCACCGGTATCGGAGCGCCGGTGAGCGCGGCGATGATTTGCTTGCCGTGAAAACGGCCGTTCTCGATAAAAATCTCGCTGGTGTGTTTTCCGCCGATAATTACGCCGGCGAGGTACAAACCGGGGACGTTGCTTTCGTGAGTGCGCGGGTCGAGAGCGGGCTTGTTCGTCTCCGGATCGAGATTCACGCCAAGCTGGCGCAGGAAATCGAAGTCGGGATGATAGCCGGTGAGGACGAAAACCTGTGCGGCCGGGACTTTTTTATGCGCCACAAGCGGCGTGGGCGCTGCTGAGCCGCTGTCGCCGGAGGAAGCTACATGCACAAATCCGGGCTCGATGCGCACGACGTGAGTATTGAACAGCGCCGTGACCTGGCCGGCCTTGATGCGATTTTCGATGTCCGGCCGCACCCAATACTTGATCGTGGAACCCAGTTCGGCGCGGCGATGGACCAGGGTCACGCGAGCGCCGGCGCGATAGAGATCGAGAGCCGCCTCGGCAGCAGAGTTCTTTCCGCCAATCACCACGACATCCTCACGCCAGAAGGGGTGAGGCTCGGTGTAATAGTGCGAGACGTGCGGGAGGTCCTCGCCGGGAATTCCGAGACGGTTGGGCAGATCGTAGTAGCCGGTGGCAACGATGAGCTTGCGGGAGGAATAGACACTCTTTTGAGGCGGAGGTTCGTCGTGAGTGTCACTCCCGCCGGGGAATGCCTTGAGGGGATCGTCAGTACGGGTATGCACGCGGAAGTCGCCGTCAGAACCTTCGACTCGGGTGACCAATTCGCCCAGATGCAAGTCGAGCTCGTAGTGCTCGACGCACTTGCGGTAATACTTCAGCGCCTCCGCGCGAGTGGGCTTTTCGGCGGCACAGACGAAGGGCAGATCGCCGATTTCGAGCAACTCGGGCGTCGTGAAGAAAACCATATTCACGGGATAGTGGTAGAGCGAATTGCACAGCACGCCTTTATCGATGACCAGCGGGCGCAGTCCCGCCCGTTTGACTTCGATGGCGCAGGCGAGGCCTGTTGGGCCGGCGCCAATGCAGATGACGTCGTAAGGGGTCATGGAGTTAGTGTGCCCACCCGCACGAGGGATTGCAAATCGCCAAAGCCTCGCTCACAAAGGCAAAAAGCAGATTCCTCGTCGCCATGAGCTCCTCGGAATGACAGTATCTCTCTGTGCGAGCTGGCGAAAATTGATTTCACGTGCAAGCTCTCGCGACTCATACTTTTTGGCCCCCGGCGGAAGCGGAGGCTAGGCGGGCGCGGAGGGCGCGGCTCATGCGCAGAACATCTTTGGGCCAGGCCTGAAGCTGCTCGAGCCTGGAGAGCGCGTCAGCCATCTCGCGAGCTTCGGCGGCACTGATCTCGAGGGAGACAGCGCCGTCAGCGGCGACTTCTGTTTCTGTCCCTGGCGTTGCGCTTCCCTCTTCTTCTCTTCTCCCGCCGCGCGGCTCCGCTGGCGTCGGAGCGCCGGCAGCGGCGGCTTCTGTTCCCGCGGTTGTCCCCGCACTGGGCGCCTCTGTTGGCGGCGGACCCTGCATGGCGGCACCGAGCTTCAGCAGCAAGCGATCGGAGTCGCGGGGCGACGTCGAGGCGGCGATGGCCTCGAAATCTATGCTGAATCCGTCGGCATCCTGGCGCAGCATGGCCGGCCGCGTGGCGCGCACGAGGCTCACGAGAGCCAGGAGCAGTTCGTCGTTGGTGAAAGTCATGGCGTCGATTTTATCGCGATTTTGGATGCTTACCGATTCCTCGGAGTATCTCCCTCCGTCAGATTCCGCGACTTCGTTCTAATTCTTGGGGCCGACCCGCCTCGGGTATTTCTGTAAGTGCGTATTCTAAACGACTTTAAGTCTAATGATCCGTAAGTGCACATTCTACGTGAGTTACGTAACGAGATCCCTCGACTCACGTTGTTCGCTCGGGATGGCGATCCTGATCGGATCGCCACTTTAACTCTAATGATCTGTAAGTGCGCATTCTACGGGTCAAGCAAATTCGTGGAATCAGTAAGTTACAGCAAACACAGCAATTTAGCACACGATAGAAGCACATAGAAACGATAGAAGCCTGCTTTTACAAGACAATCACACGACAAAAATCAAGCTGGAGTAAGCCTATGCTCTCGGAATCGATCAAACATTTCGCGCCTGCCGCGATGCTGCGAATACTTTGGATTGACGATCTTCAGCCATGATCGCGGTGCCTCAGAGTACGGACCCCGGGCTGCCTTGATCACGATTCCCTCAAGGTCCTGGGCGCAGCAGATTCGAACGTCACTGTATATTCAGAATCGGAGTTCTTTCCTCTGGCTTAACGGTAGCGTTTATGAGTTCGATGAACTGAGAGATTGTGCTCTTAGACATATCCTTGGGCATAAGAAGCTTACCGTTTCCTCCGGGCGCTTTATAGAACCAGCCACTATCACCCCAGACGAAACTTACTATCAAAGCAGTCCCTAGGCACGTTGGACAGTCAACGACAAGTGTTCCAATAAAGCTTTCCCCATTCGCAATTTACATATCTTGCCCGCCTTCGATTGGGCATGGACAATAACGGGCAGCAACGCTAGGACCACCACAAAGAACGCTTTCGAAGCTGGGTTCATGGGCTGGTCCTCCAGTCGCGCGAGTCTACGCTCCCGTGGATAGCCTGTCCAGCAAAGGCGGGGCTAGCGAATAGCGGTTGGTGGATTTATCCACGCGAAGCCGAAACGTTTGGGCATACCCGGAATCCTTTCGGCCTCAGGAATTTCGCGCAGGCGCACGCCGACTGGAAGTTTGGAGGCCATAAGAATTGCCAAGGTTTCTTCAATCGTTATCCATACATTCTCGAAAGTTGATTCCGCGCGTTCTAAGGAATAAAAGCTGAGAACGTCCTGCTGCTGAATCTTGTGGTGTTCCAGATAATCATTTCTGAATCGCGCCAATTCTGATTGCCAAGTCGTTCGGTTGTATTTCATTAGCTCAATAAGATCGGAATGTATTTCGGGATGGGCGCTCGCAAACTGCTTACAACCATCTTCGAATTGTGAATCCTTGTGAAACAGAAAACCAAGTTCATAGCCCATCAATCTCGCCGTGCTTTTCATCCTATCTTTGTACGCAGCCCATAGAGACTTGTACATGTCCTCGCAGTGTTTCTTTTTCGTGAGCACGGGGACTTTATCGTCGGCGGCAATCTTGCGAAGTTCTCGAAGCGACATGAATGCTGCCATCAAGCAATCCAACAACACTCCCATGATGGAGTTTTTGATTTCATCTCTTTTCTCAAAGGAAGTGGCATCCAGAATGTCAGCCAGCCCGAGGGTGCGTGCGACGAAAGGTTCGCTAGACCCCACATCAGCGAATAGAACAACTTTCCATTGGTTTGGCTCTGTCATCTCCCCAGCGACCTTCCCAGGGCTCCAGTTGGCCAGTCTATCAAAGGAAGGCAGGCAGCACCTCATCCGCAAGATGGTCCATAAAATTTTGCATCGTGAACAGCCGCTTCCGGCAGGCCGGGCATCCTGGTGTCACCACTGCATTCCCGCCTTGCGCTATGCGCCTGCCTATTCGACACGCTCGAAAATCAACCGGTTGTAACGTCGTTCTCCTTTGGCGCTGAAGGGAGTAGTCGTCAGCGTTACTCGGTTACCCGAGAATTCGAAGTGGCGTTCGTATGTAAAGCCGACCTCAGACGGCCACAAGCTGCCCTCGATGTGATGCCGGATGAGATGATCCTTCTCGCTCACCTCATAGCGGCCGTAATAGGCGTAGTAGCCGCTGAAAGCAGCCACCTTCTCCGGCACCGAAGCAGTATCGGCTACCGCCACTGGATCGGCGGATCGTTTTGGCCAGATCGCTCGCGGGCCGTGCATAAGCTGCACGCTCATGTGACCCGTGCGGTCGTATATAAGGATGCCGGTCGGATTCGGCCCCATCCAGTCGGTCACGACCTCGCCGCTCGGCCGGACTGTTCCGATAGAGACCAGCCGCCAGGTACCCACGAATTCCTGGGCTGTAGGTCTGGCTGACGTGACTTGTGGGCGGCCGTAAGCCAAAACGACAGCAAGCAATGCGAGTACGGCAGTCTTCATCCAATCACCTCCTGCATCGGCAACTCGTCAGGCGACCGCTGGCCGTCTCAGCTTTCGCCAGGCTCGCTTCACAGTCATGACGAGCCTAGTCTGGAGCAGATCATCGACGCTAACCCTTTTCGGCAGATTCGGCAGCTTGGGCGGCTTGCCAGGCTGCAGTGCAGTGCGTTTGGCCTCCAACAGGCGCTCGTTTAGCATATGACCTCGCTGAACCGGGGCCCGTTATTTATCTCAACGCGTGTCGGTAGGTCAAGTCTCTAAGCCGCTTCTACTCCGCCCTGGCTTCCTCTCAGGCTGCACGCCTCCCCTGGCGGCTTGCCAAGATTCGCGACCGGGCTCTACCGCACGTTTCGACCATTAGTCTGAGGACCGGATGTTGTTGCTTACGGAACGGTTATCAGGTTAGTTTAGCCGCTGCAATGACTGCGGAGATTGCGCTTCTCAACAAGAATGCGGTCGCTCTGGCGGCCGATAGCGCAGTGACCCTTCAAAGGCCGAATACCCAAACTATTTATAATACTGCGAACAAGCTATTCATGCTTTCCAAGTATCACCCGGTGGGAATCATGGTCTATGGAAATGCCGAGCTGATGGGCATTCCGTGGGAAACAGTAATCAAAATTTATAGGGAAGAACTTCGCAAAACGAATTTCAAAATGCTAATTGAGTTCGCCGAGCATTTCATCGTCTTCTTAGAAAAGAACAGTGCACTTTTTCCCGAAAAGCTTCAGGCATCCGTCCTCACTGGGATGTGCGAGTGGATTCTGTCCCAAATGCAGCAGTCTATTGATGCTGCGGTCAAAAAGGAAATTCTAGAGCTTGGGCCGATAAATGATGCTGGCATCTTGCGGATCGTAGCAACAACGATTGATCAGAACCTAACAGAGTGGGAAGGATATCGTAGGCTTGATTGTTTCCCGCAAGAGTTCGAGAAGGAAATCGTTGACAAATATGGAGCGGAACTGGGGCCTCTGATCGATAGGGTTTTTGAGAAGCTTCCCATCGGGGATTTTCGCGACAAACTGTTACGTATTTGCTCTCTCAGGATAACGAAGGCGTGGTGGAGCCTAAACGCAGGCGGCATAGTGATAGCAGGTTTTGGAAAAAATGACATCCTGCCTGTTGTCCATAGTTACACGGTCGAATCAATTGTGCACAATCGCCTAAAGCTGGAGCACTTGCCAGCCCATAGCAATGATATGAATGAGTCGGGGGCTGCTAGTATTATTCCATTTGCTCAGGCCGAAATTGTGCATCGCTTCATTCGGGGTATCGATCCAGAATACAAACAGGAGTTCACGCAATTCTTACGGGGGCTGTTGACGAGCGAATATCCAAACAAGCTGTTGAACCAATTTGAAGGGCGGCTGTCTGACGAGGACAAGAGAAACACACAAGCTGAATTGATTAAATTAGGTAGAGGCGTGCTCTCCGAGTTCGATACGCAGTGGTCCGATTGGGAGCGGCGGAAGTTTATCGATCCAGTGCTTGAAATCGTGGGCGAACTACCAAAGGATGATCTCGCTGCTATGGCTGAATCGCTTGTGAACTTAACCTCGTTCAAGAGGAAGATCACAGCCGAGGCGGAAACTGTTGGGGGGCCGATAGATGTTGCCGTAATTTCCAAGGGTGACGGCTTCATTTGGATCAAGAGAAAACATTATTTTCAACCGGAGCTAAACCCGGCATTCTTTAAGAACTATTACAGGAGGGATGAAGAATGAAAGAGAAACATCCTCAGGACGAGTCCAAGCAGGCCTACAACTCCTATGAGGAGTTCCGTGCCCGTTTCTATGACACAACAAACGCGGAAGGGGAAAAGCCTTCATTTGGCAAGAATCTCGCAAAACAAATCGTAGACAAGATCAGTAACAGCGGATGGTCTAGCAAGGCTACCTAACCGTTTGATTGCTTAACTTAGTCCTCACCTTCTGCCTCGCGATTATGTCTTTCGGCGCTCCGCCCATTCGCTTCAACCACGCCTCAAGCTCGGCCACTTTCACGTTGTAGAACGAATGTGACGGAATCTGCTCAGTACGTGATCGCTTCAGACGGCCTGACCTAAACTCACTTGAAGAGTTTGGGAAGCTCCTCTGTCAAGAGCCAGACCACCAGCCCTCCGAGAATTCCACTTCCAAATAACGATAGCCAAAAATAATGGGCTGCTCGCATCACAAAGGAACTCTTGAATCGAAAATCCTCAATGTCTAGTTGGATGATGGCCTCCTCAGTCGATGCCCCGTATTTGCCCTTAAACAGCCATTTCGCTCCTGCGTTGCCGATTCGGTCGAAACCGAGGTGATCGAGAAGGTACGGACCCTTGGACGTGTAGGCGTAAATCGGAAATCTGGTTCCAAACTGCGCTGAAACCAATTGGATCAGTTGAATACCAGCCAGGTTAGACTCTCTGGTGGCACCAATTTCGTCACCAAATCTGCGAAGTTCAGCGGCTTTTTCCTGGACTCTCTTCTCCATATCTTCGGCAATTGCAGGGCTATCATAAAAGAAGATATCGCAGAGGAGGGCATCAGGTGTTGATTCGACTAGTGCCGCCCTGACCTCTTCCGGTCTGGCAAAAGTTCTGAGCGTAAATGCCTGCCCGTGATTGGTTCTGAATCGTTCCAGGTTGGCGGGCAAATCATCGACATACCAAACGACGGGCTTCTTTTTCATTTTTGCCTCGATCAACCGAAAATATTGGCACGTATGTGGCGGTAGAATCCGCACTCATCATAAGATTAATAATTGCCGAGAGGAAGCTACGTGACAACTGCGGCCCGCTTCGAACGCTACATCGGCATCGACTACTCTGGCGCACAAACGCCCAGGTCGAGCTTAAAAGGCCTGCGGGTTTATCAGGCCGACCATTCGACCGCGGCACAAGAGGTCCTGCCGCCATCTAGCCCACGTAAATATTGGACCCGCCGTGGCTTGGCGGAATGGCTGGTCGCAAAGCTTTCAGAGAACAGTAAGGCGATAGTCGGAATCGATCATGGTTTTTCTTTCCCGCTGGCATATTTTGAGCGGTACCGACTGCCGCTAGACTGGAATTCTTTTCTTGATGATTTCCAACGCCATTGGCCGACCGACGAGGATATCTACGTCTGTTTCGTCCGCGATGGCAGCAGCGGAAATGGTGCCGCCCGCTCAGGCAATTCCCGATGGCGGCGGTTGATGGAAATACGAGTACGTGCCAAATCAGTGTTCCAATTTAATGTTCAAGGTTCAGTCGCACATTCAACACATGCCGGCATTCCGTGGCTGAGATACATCCGCCAGCAAACGAGAGGTCGCGTTCACTTCTGGCCGTTTGACGGTTGGAGTGTGCCGTCTAATTGTTCCATCGTAGCTGAGGTTTATCCTGCATTGTGGAGTCGATCATTTCCGAACGCGGGACGAACAGGTGACCAGCAGGATGCTTTTGCGACGGCCGAATGGATGCGGCGAGCAGATTCGGATGGCAGCCTCGAAACGGTCTTGTGTCCTGAGCTTCAGCCGGAAGATCGGAAAACGGCGGAAATCGAGGGTTGGATTCTGGGTGTCGCGTGAACCAGCAGCGTAGTTTTGAAGGCTTGGTGGTAGAATCCGCGCCACGGAGGTGACCGAAGATGCCGAAGAAACCGCCTAAGAAAAACGTGAAGAAGCCAAAGTCGAACGCATAGGCTCCGCCAGATCAGCCTTGCTTTGTGCCGAAGGTCACCGTGTTCGGCGGCAATCTATTACACGGGTCGTCTCTCAGTTGAAAATCCAGCCGGATCATATCTGAACAGCGGCCTCAGATAATCGCCGGTTTAGTTACTTCGCGGCCGAGGATTTCCGAAGCCATAAGATAGAGGAACTGCATGGGGGATTCCGATATAAAGGTCTCAATGAAAGGTCCGTACTTGGAATCCAAAAGGTACTCAAAATATCCTGGCGAGTAGCGGGTGACGTATCCCAGGAAAAACATCAAGAGATATATAGAGAGAATTTGCGGGAGCCGTGCCGCTTGTTCGGCGGATGGGCAACAGTATATGTATGGTTTCCGATATGGCGAACCGACCCTAACAGTTTCCCAAATCTTATTTTTCGTCCCTTCGATGATATGAGCTAGCGCCTGAGCTGGCTCAAGACTGTAGGATGTGGTCTTCCGCTGCTGAAAACCAATCCAATCAATGTGCCAGGTTTTGGGCACGATCTCGAACTCCCCCCGCAAGTCCGATTGGGAGAGTGCCTTTTTATCGGAAATGCCGAGGCGATCCAGGTCGTTCTTATTGATGTAGAGGTTGAGCCAAATTTCTCGTGTTGCTGGCAAATGCAGAACGTCAGAGCGCTCTACTGTCAGGAAACGCTCCGGACGGTTTGTCGCATAGCACCAAAGCCGATGACCAGGAAGAATCTGCGGCAAAAGATAGCCCAACCGAAGGTCAGAACTGGTCACGGCAGGATTGCCATTACAAAGTTTCAGTAGCTCTTGGAATACCACGGTTTTGCTGGGACTTGGCGCGTCAAATCGAATCAGTGATCCTGGAATCGCCGTTGGCTTAACGCTCGAAGTGACGCCATGAAACGCCTTCCCCGTCAATGCAATTTGGCCCTTCGCTACCGCATACGCTTTCGATAGATTAAGAAAAGCGTAGTAGAGCAGGACCGGACGCACGGCCAACTCGCGGCCAATCGTAGCCGCCCGGAAGTAATCCTCAGCTTGCCGTCGAAAAGAATGAGCAATCTCTCTAGTTTTACCCTCGGGTAGAGCCCGATGAATTGCTTCGGCAATCAACTCCCACGGATCGTTTACGAATAGACGATGCTGAAGTTGATATGGAGATTCTTTCAAGTTAAGTATGTATCGGCCAAAAGAGACCGCTTCTCGTCCAATTCGAAGGGGCTCGCCTTCCCTCATGGTGGGCGGTGACTTTATTTTAGAGACCATGTCGGTGGAGAAGCTACGAAAACGGTCAGCGCCGTTGGACCCACCGGCCCTGGGCGTCAAAATTCAGAGAACCCGGCAGTCCGCACGCATTCCAAATGAGGTCGAACATTGGCTTTAGAATCTTTGCTGAATCTTCATCCAAGTTCTCAACCACGGTTTCTGGAAGCGACAAAGTATCCACCTCAATTGGATGATACTCGTCAAAGCCCAACGGATCATGACTCATCTCGACGCCACGCACGTTGGTTAGCGTCAAAGCTACTGCAACTGGCGGAATGACGCCTAACGTTCTTAGGAACGAGAAACAAATGGGCAAGTATTGAAGGATTGCCTGCTCATAAGCAATCGAGGGGAGCGACCGAACTCCGTTATGCTCGATGTTTAGAAGGGTGCCTTCCACAGATTCGACGATTCCGTTTCGATATAGGTGTGTATAACTGATGGCTGGATTGCCGCTCTTTGAGAGGATTCCCTCCAAGGTGATTCTTGTACTCCATCCGCTCCCACTCCTGAAAGGCCGGAGCAAATGAGGCTGATTCTTGTACTGCAGGACATCATAATTCCCAGTGCCTCCTGCAAATGCGCCAAATGGCATGCAGTGCAGAACGATCTTTCCGCCCGGCTCAAATGGTATGGGAGTGACGTTGTTCGATAACGCAATGGTTCGATCTACTCGAAAGGCTCGGATCTTATCAAGCGTGGATTGCGACAGCGTGAAGGCTGCACGCAATTCATCCACATCGAGCGGATATTTGCCCGCAGTTGTGCGGCCGTAAAACTTATCGTGCCCCTGAAAGATCACTCGATAAGGTCCGCTCCAGCCTCGTTCGACTCTGATAACCAGAATTCGGCCGCCTGGGACATCAATCAGACGGATCGCGTAGGTCAGCCTCGGCCTGATGCCATCCCGAATCAGATTGTCCAAACGACGTTGCTCCAAATCTGCATCGGCCATTACAAGCGGCATCATGCGCTCGGGAATGCCTTGGCCCTCCCCTATTCCGTAGACCAGATCGCCCCCGGCTGTGTTTGCGAACGATGACACGTCAGCGAGAAACTCTTTCTTGTCGCTATCTGTTCCGCCAGGAAGGACGGACTTATATTCAATGGTTTTGCCTTCAGAGACTTGGTCGGCGACGAGGCGTTCTATATCTGCCGAGCCTATGGTGTTGATGTTTCCTGGAATCACGTCTGTTGGGTCGCACTAAACATGGGCATTATATGATTGCCTCCGCCTTGACGCCCGGTGTGCGATAGAGCTTTCATCGTGTCCCGCACCCAATACATTATGATCTGTCTGATCGGCTCAGAACACCACAAAAGCCCGTCCCGATCTTGGCGACGACTCAGGCTTCTGGCTTCGCGTCAAGACTGAGGATGCGTCTCCCTTCCTGGCGGCATTTAAATCTTCTCCGGACGTATTCCATGACTTCATGATCGAACAACGGGTTGGCAAAGAGACGCGAGTGTCAACTTTGAGCGCACAGATCGTCAAAGTGGAGGACGGTCCAGCCGAGACACGGGTACTGATCCGGCCCCATCCTTCCTTCGGGAAGCTATGAGGTTCTTGACTCTACAATATAACTAGCCAATAATCCGCCCACGTTCCCGCAACAGGAGTAAATTTGCGCCCCAGCCGCTACCTTCTGCTCCTCATTTCGCTTTACCTAGCTCTTTGCGGTTCTGCTTTTGCCCAGCACAAAAGCGGTTCTTCTTCCCACGCGCACAGCAGTAGCAAAAACAGCGCCGACAAAACAGTTCACGTTCGCACCTACACGAAGAAGAACGGCACTGTCGTCAAAAGCTATGACCGCAGACCTCCAGGGTCAAAAGAGTCAGTTAGTCCGCCGCAGGGTACGGTAAGGAGTTCATCGCCAACCGCAGCGCTGCGGGACTCGAATGGCAGAATCAAGAGGGGTGAGGCTGCGAAGAACGCATTCGAGCTCCAGACCGGCTATCCTCACGGCCGACCTGGATATGTTGTCGATCACGTCAAGCCGTTGGCGTGCGGCGGCGCGGATGACCCAAGTAATATGCAGTGGCAGAGCATTGCCGACGCCAAAGCGAAGGATAAAGTTGAGCGGCAGGGCTGCAAATAGCTCATTGAATCATTTGGAAGCTTAACTTCGTTTCAGTTTTTAGCTTTTCAATCCGGTCTTTAACTTCCGCTCGTGTCAGCAGCCCCTTCTCTTCGAGCAACTGAAAGATGGCTTCAGTTAGGATCATGTTGTAGTAGGCCATGGTCTCGACTGATGCTTTAACTTTCGGACCTTTCGATGCCATGTGCGTCTCCTCACGGACAATCTATAAGCCGGGATATTATCTCGAAGCGATCAACTTCCGACGCGTGATTGCGGTAGGCTAGGAAGTTCAATTTTGCGGATCAGACACCAGCAGAATGATTTTGCCAACGCCTCCCATTTCGGCTAATCCATGTGCCTCAGCCGCTTGACACAGAAGAAGACGGCGACCAATCGGGAGAACGAACTTGCCATCGCGCACGTCATCGGCAAATTCGCGCACCTTGGACGGATCAGGCTGCGCGAATACGCGCGAGATTTTCACCGTAGGGTACGACTCCGCCGTGCCGTTCGGCAAAAAAGAGGCGTACCCAAATGATCCTCCTGGCGTCACTTTTGCAACTAACTTCGCTCCAACTTCTCCGCCGACCGTATCAGCAATCGCATCCACAGTGCCGAGCTTTGCAACTGCTTCCTCGTCATCGATTGCTAGGACGTCAGCAACACCGAGAGAGCGAGCGGCCTCTAGTTGCCTTTTGCGAACACCCGCAATCACCCGCGCACCCATCTTCTTTGCCGTATGCACTGCAGCTCGTCCCACGCTGCCCAGCGCGCCGGTTACCAATACACTGTTTCCGTTTTGCAGATTCGCTGCACGGCGTACCAACTGGTCTCCAGTCAAGGCAATCAGCGGAATCGCCGCCGATTCCACCAGGTCAACCCCGTCCGGTAGGTGAGTAACCTCCGACTCGGGCACGGCCACAAGTTCGGCATAAGTCTTATTAGAAAATGCGAGCACGCGATCACCCGGCTTGAAGTTCTTCACGTTCGCGCCGACGACGCGCACCACGCCACTCACATCGCGGCCAAGAATTGCCGGGAACACCAGCGGAAAATCCTTCTGTCTCGCGCCAGAACGAACCTTCCAGTCAATCGGATTCACACTTGCGGCGGTCGCCGCGATCAACACCGTGTTTCCGTTTACCTGCGGATCGGGAACCTTGTCTTCAAACTTCAACTTCTCGGGGCCGCCATACTCATGCAGCACAACTGCTTTCATCGCCCTTCTCCCACGGCAGGGCTGCCGTCTTTTCCGGGTGACGAACGGAACCATCAGCTAGGATATTACCTCGACATTGACCAGTAGGACTCTTTGCGTTACACAGTCCTGACATGCCATTCCGGAGCGAATCGATTTGGCAGTGCCCCGAGTGTGGACATTCGTTGTACTGGTCGCTTCATAGATCGACGCAGCCGAAACCCGACGAGCCGTCCATTTGCGGGCACTGCGCTGCCTTTGTGATTTTCACGGACGAGTTGACGCTGCGTCAATTAGATTGGCCGGACTGGTGTTTGCTGGCACACGCGAAGAAAAAGAATCTGGTGGCAACGTGCGTGGTCGGTCAACCTACTGTCTCGCCGCTCGAATGCGGCGAGTAGTGCCGGTCTTCAGTTGCGCGACAAGAACCTATCGAAAAACTTGAGAAACACTTCCAGGCCGACAATCCACGCAATGCCGAGCAGCCCCAGCGCCAGAGAAGCGAGCAGCTTCACGCTGCTCCCCGTTTGGGTGACAACTCCAACCTGCAGAGAATTGATGATTGCAAGGGCAATCAGGGTCCATCCGAACGCTCTACTTCCCCATACGATGATGCGAAGTGACCGCCGCTCGTGCTTGGCTGTCATTACCGTCACCGATCTTGAGGGTCCGACTTCTGCTGAATGGTTTGCAAATACTTCACCAAGTTTTCCACTCTCACATTTCCCCAATCCTGATCCGATTCGATCTTATGAAAGATCGGCCCCCAGATCGGCATCTCTCTAGACCCATGCGAAACCAGAACGTCTTCGCCGACTATGATTTTGCGTACAAGAGCAGAGGGAAATTCGCCCTTGTTGCTCTTCGCTAACACCGTCAGATCGGGAACTTTGGTCTTCAGAACTGAAGCTAGCGGTCCGCGCCCGCTGGCATCTTCTCCATGGCAAGCAGCACAGTGAGCCTGAAATAAGTCTGAGCCCTTCACCGAATAAATTAGCGTTTCGAGTTGCTCTTGGGTCTTAGGTGGCACTTGAGCGCTCATTGCAACGGATACCAGCAGAACTGCAACGGAAATCATTGTCAGGCGTATTCTCATTGGCCTTTTCCTGATGCTCTGGCCATAGGCAGGCCCAACCACCGCGCTTTCAGAACTACTCCCTCTCTTGGCTCGTAGACGAGTGTGAACAAATGGGAGCAGCGCTCGCATAGCCAGTAATGTTTTATGCCCTGATGCCCAGTCGCGGAATCTCCCTTTCCATGAGTCTCACTTGAGGAGGTGTCCTCGCCGGGTCGGAATCGGAAGAACTTCCCTCCCGCAAGCCAATGAAATGCAGCCGGACACGCTGGGTTTGCGCACTTGGGGTGGAACCGCTCACAAAGAGGAACGCCTTTACTTTCTGGACCACAACGGGCGCTTCGCCACCAGAGGCCACTCGAAAGGTGCATATTCGTCTTTCTGATGATAAGCCTCGCGCTCCTCTTCCAAGCGTTGGATTGTTGCTTGCAACCAATTGCAGACCGCTTGTTCAACCTCTCCTTGATCGCAGTGACGATAAAGACCATCTAACGTCTGTCCCGAAGCGTCCAGCGGGATATGGCGGCACGGGAATTTTTGAGAGCGATACTCCGGCGGCACGAAGTCCATCAAAACGCAGCCACTGCAGGGACTCGGGTTATCTCTATGACCGAAATTCAGGCACGTAGGAGAATCCTCGAAAATAAATCGCGGTCCCCACGATTCCCGCTCGGAATAAGCCCCACTTCTCAGGTACTCAAGTTCGGACTTGAGCACTTCTACCCCGTCTCGTTCGTCCTTGAGCATTTCAAAACCCCACAGCCACAACATGGACCGTTGAAAAAGTCATTTCCGTGACAACGGTCACAGGTGTGGGTGGTATCCATCACCGCTACAACAGAGGGGACCAGGCGGGAGCTATTTTTCCTGTAAAGAAGCCAGGTAGTCACAAAGACGCTTGATGCGTTGTCGCACGGCTTGTTCGTTACTCTTTTCTATAATTCCAAAAATGGGCCCCCAGGTGGGCATGTCCGATGAGCCGTGAGCAGAAGGCCCTGGGCCAAAACGCAGGATGCTTGAAACGTACTCATACGGAAATTTGCCCATGTGCCGTTTGGCGAGTGTGGTCAGATCAGCCGGTGGCGTCTTGAGGCTTGAGGCGGCAGGTCCGCTTCCTTTGGCGTCCGCACCGTGGCATGCAGCACAAAACTGTTGGTACATCTCCTGGCCCGAGGGTATGTAGTTGGAGGGAAGTTGTCTTTGATTCGCGGCTGAGCCGTCGTTCGCAATGGCGGCCGAGATTACGAAGAACAGAGCACTGGCGAGAACTAGATAACGCATAGCCATATCTCCTTTGCAAAGTGCCGACCGTGGGAAAGCTTGCGAATCGGCGGTCTGCTGAGCCGATTGGGCCGTCGTACTCAAACTAATTCACGCGAATCTTGGCCAAGGAATCGTCAATACAGCACGAGGACACTACTCTACACACTTGGTCAATGTCGTGCTTGCTGACTACAGCTGAGGCACCGAGCAAAGCATATTGACGCAGGTCGTCTTCCGTAGGTCTTGGGGTTTGCATAACCACGATCCGTGGCTGAATACGCAAGCGGCCAACTCGTTTGAGAAAATCGTGGAAGTGAAGGTCGGGGACGTAGTCATCGGCCAGGAGCACATGCGATGGTTGAGATTCGAGAAAAGCCAACGCTTCATAACCGCTCCACATCGTGCGCGTGTCGAAACCAGCGTCTTCGAGCGCCCCCTGGAGAACCCGTTGGATGGCTTCGTCATTGTGGACGATAATCACTTTTTTCTTGTTCTTACTTTGGAAGTGCCCTAGAGAAATCGGTGTGGTATTCAAGCTCTTTCCTCCTCTTTTTATTCAACCACTGACGCATCGGAGCAGCAGTGACCGCCATCACTCAGCTTGGTGCGGATAGCGAGCGCAACGAATGAATCGGACGAAGCAACGACTGTTTGCCGTCCGTGGAAGTGACGCCTGCACAGGGTGACCCAGATCACAGCGCCCTTTGGGAGATTGGCCGACCATTAGGATGTGACAAGGAGGACGCTATGCCACCCCTCACTACGCCAGCAACAGCTGTTGTATTTATGATTATGTTTTTCGTTGTGATGATGGGGGTCCCGTTTCTGGTTCTGCACCGAAAGCATCACGCGCCACAGGCACGGTAAGAATCGTTGCGGCCAAGGCCAGAGACACTTCCTTGACGAGGCTCTGCTCGCAGGGCAAAGAGGCGGTGCCCATATTCTGTATTAGCAGTTTCGATGGTTGCCGGCTTTATCGGGCCGCAGCCGTGCTCTAATCTAGAATTCTGGCGACCATTATGATTAGACGGGAATAGTGACAATGTCGAAACCAATCCAAATCCACGGCAAACGTCGGGCACCTCGATACCATCTTGGTGGCGTCGTCGAACTCAGTGATCTTGAATCAGGACGAATGAATGTAGCCTTGGTTCGGGCCCTGAGCCTATACGGCTGTTTTGTGAAGACGGAGATGCCCGTCAAGAAGGCCAGCAGAGTCGCGCTCAAGATTACACATTCTGGAACTCATTTTTCCACCGTGGGTCGCGTTGTAAATTGCATTGGCGACCAAAGCGGCCGTGGTCTCGGAATTGAGTTTACGGAGATTGACCCAAACGATAAGAAACGTCTTGAAGCCTGCCTTACTGAGTTCTCGGCAGCCCACAAGATTCCGCCCGTTCCCAGTCCGTGAGTGCCTCCTGTCGTGCGATCCCACTCCTCAACGCAGCACGCCTAACCATATTGATAGACCTGCTACGGTCGCGTCGCAGGTCCTCCGGCGGACGGTTTTTAGGAGTCCACTTTGCAAATGACCCACTTCGATTGCATTCGATGCCGAGTCTGGTCAGGGATTTCCTCAAGTGTTGTTTCCAGGCCGAATAGATTTTTCAATCTCCGCTGGGTCGCCTGCGCAACGGTTTGGTAATCCGCAGTCGCTTTTTCTTTACTGTCCACCCACTCAACGTCAGTTGGCGTGGGAACGATACGAAGGTACTTTGGCATCAGCAACCTCCTTAGTTCTTTGCATGGCCATCTTGAGATTATGGGGTGTTAGTCTCAAGCGTACTGATGTACAGGTGTTGTCGGCTCATAACCGTCCTCAGGACAGCGAATCAATAAGAAACAAAGGGAGGCCTGTGAGAGCATACTGGCGAGGGGCATTTCCCGAGGAATCCAGTTACCTTGATAGGTAGGTGGTTTCGGGGCCACGAAGTTCCCGGGCGGGGTTAGCGCTGTTCGGATGGGGGCGAGGCGGCATCGGCGATCTTAAAGATGGCCAACAGAGTTTCGAGGATGATGCGCACGTACAGGGTCCAGAAAAAGAACCCGGCAACACTTACCACGAGCATCAGAAGTCCCTGGGAAGTGGAATCGCGCTATCTGCCAACGGCGGCAGAGGCGGCTTGATCAAGCATTGGTTCGTTCCCAGCATCGGCGTAGTTGATGTTGATATGATTAACGATCTCGCTTTGAAAGCGATTCGGAAAAATTCCCTGCGTTCCGCAACACCAACAGTTTTGGAGGCCATTAAGGCATGCCCTGCTGTGCGGTTGAGGCTACAAAAGTTTCATCTCGCGGCTCGACAAGAATGGCGTCAAACTCGGCATGCTGCGGCTCATACGAGACGACAAGAGACACGAAAACCCGCGTCAGGCCCTTGTGGATGTAATCTAATTCGCTCGCCGCGGCCTCTGAGAGGTCGAGGATTCGATGCAGACGGAAATTGGGTCCACGATCCGTTACGGTGACAATGATGGATTTGCCATTTTCGAGGTTGGTTACCCGAATCACGGAGCCTAGAGGCAAGTACCAGTAGGCTGCGGTCAGCTTGTGGCGATCAAACCTTTGACCGTTTGCCATTTTTCGGCCCTGATGCTGGCTTCCATACCACGAAGCGATTCCTACGAAGTGTGGCTTAGGAGTAGCTGTAACCGCTCCCTTGGGCTGCGGTGCCGCAGAAATCATGGAAACCGTAAGCAGGCTGGCTGCGAATGCTAGTGCTGCGATTGTTAGCTTTGTCCGCATCCTACCCTCCTCGACAGACGGGACCTACAGGCTTTGGCTGGTCCTGGGCTTCCACCCTTCTTTGATCCGGCCCTCATACGCGCTTAGCCTGATATTCAGGAATTCCCATACCAATCAGGGCTCCCGCGATGCCATGCGGCTCGCAGACCTGTTTAGAATCAGAGCAACGGCAGGACCAAAAGCCAAATCTTTTCGTTGGCCTCTGAAATGCTTAAAGGTAAGAGGGTTGCAGCAACACTCAAGGGCCTTATCTTGCGCCTACAGGGCTTATGCCTGCGCCGATACAGTTTGCGGCTGAGACAAAGTATTCCCGACGCAAGCAGTTTTGCACCGGCCAAAAACAGCTGAGCATGCGTCATGCAAGGAGTTCCCAACAACGTCGAGGGATTCCCGGTATTGTCCCCGACCTCATGGCGTGTTGCCCTAACATTAGGATTTCTGAGGAGCGCCACGCCCCAGCCCGCCCGGTTCTCTGTTAGTGAAGCCTATAGGTTCCGCC
>CAWGNM010000008.1:0-515677 GCA_963823935.1 uncultured Acidobacteriota bacterium | reverse complement strand
GATTTGGGGCGGGCCTCAGTGTTGACGCTACAGTAAGACTGAACGCGGACATTCGTGACTTGGAGGGCCACATGGAGGGCTCGACCAATCGAGAAAAAGCTCTGGCCTTCTTTAGAAAGCCTCTGTGGAGGGGCACGCCCAATCCGAACGAAATCAGTCAGGCAATCGAACCATGGCGTATTCGGCTATTAGAGCTTAATTTGTTGGACCTCTACAACAACTACGCTCCAATGCTCTTTAGCCCCGTCGCTATCAACTGGCACATCGCAGCCGACGAGATCCGGGACTGGGCTACGCAGGTAAATCGCGAATCTGCTACGGGCACGCCACCAAATGTTCCGGAGAAATCGGCTACGCATTCAGTCGACGCATTGGTATCTAGCCCGACCTCCGGTCAGCGGCCAAGTTTGGCAATGCTAGCTGACGTTGCGCTTCAAGACGATGCGGCTGACCGGCTTGGATTTAGGCAATAAATGCGCCGTGGGGAGCCGGCAAGACGACGCTCGCGTCGATGGTTGAACGTATTCTCAGACGAAAGCCGTCTGCCGCAGGAGAAAAACCGCACGTCACCTGCTGGTTCAATGCGTGGATGCACGATAACGCCCCCAACCTGGGCTCTGCTTTCGCCGCTGAGGTGGCGCAGGCCGCCAACCTTACGCGCTCCCCGTGGCGCCGTTTCCGAGCTCCGCTACCTAATGCGTTACGCCCGGCTTCGAAACGCCGGTGGGTGCTTCCTTGCTTGGTAGTCATCGATCTTTCGCTTCTCTGTTTGTGCTTGGCAGAGTACTTCTTTCTTCCGCTGTGGGTCCAGACCGTTGCTGTGGCGGCAGCCATCGCCCCAGCCATTGCGCCCCTAGCTATGTCGATACAGGACTTGCGTGTAATCACGCCGTTCGCGCAGGCGATCTGGAGCTTCGTAAGCGACCCGAAGCGGGCCGCCAGTACTGCATCGATGGATGAAGTTCGAAAAGAACTCCACGAATTAATCCAAGAGGGTACCCCTGAAGGGAGTAGATTCGTCATCTTCGTAGATGACCTAGAGCGTTGCCGACCGCCCCGTGTCGTAGAGGTTCTGGAGGCTGTCAATCAGTTGGTCGGACATGAACGGGTGGTCACGGTGATCATCGGCGACATTCCAGCTATGGCTGCTTGTGCCGACATTAAATATAGGGAGTTAGCTCCGCGCTACGCCCCTGCAGGAGAGGGACGTGCGGATAAACTGGGTCTCAGCTATGGTCGCGCTTATTTGCAAAAGATCATCCAGCTTCAGTTTGACCTCCCCGCACAAACGACGGATAGGATAAAAGCATTGACGCAAGATTTGCTGGAGGCATCTGCAAAGCCACACACTCGGCAGTCGGCGCCGCGTGCCGTGCTACCGCGGAATGTTGAACATACGCGCTCGATCATTGTCAAAGAAATCGAGGCGCGCCTACCCGTTGCTGGAAGAGACTTTGCCTCCATTGAGCGCGCGGTAACTGCTAGCCTTGGGAGTTCTCTCGAGGCAGCACTGGCTGAAGACTTGGTCCGCGAACGGATTCAGCGTCGGCTCAGCAACGATTCCGAAGTGATGATGGAGGCAGAAGCTGAGGTCATGACGTATGTTGAGCCCCTGCCTCGACACGCCAAACGGATACTCAACCGGCTTCGCCTCCTCATTTATATCGCACATGAAAGAGAAATGTTTGGGGGAGAGCCAAACCTTTCGCCTCGACACATAGGAAAATGGGCGGTTCTTTGTGAACGGTGGCCAGAGTTGGCCCAGGCGCTATGCGTCCAACCTGAAATGATGGCTCGGCTCGAACAGGATAGTCAGTACGAGGGTGCCGTCAACGAAGTTGTGCCGTTCTACGGCAATGATGTGGTTTTAAGGAATTTTTGCTTGTCCGGTGAGAGGCTCGCAATAGTAATCAACCGTATCGTTCATTTTACTGCCGCGGTCGCCAAGGCCCCCGTCAATAGGAGCGGCAACTAACTCTCTGCATCGTTGGCTCGGGATTAAGTTTGGACGCCGTACAGATCCAAAGTTTGTGTCGCACGTTAGAAGCACAATATTGGACACTCCAGAAGAGAATTGATGTTTGAAAGTGAGGCTGGATCGATCCCTATTCCCTGACTCTGACGGCGCTGTCGAAACCGCAAAACACATCTTCCCAACTGATCGGAAATTACCCGAATGAAATAGATTGTGAAGCGTGAATCCAATCATCGGTTGACTTGCAAATAGACGCCGGTGGAGCTTAGGGACCGATGCCCTAGCGACCGCTGAATCGAGGGCAGCGGCACTCCAGAAAGCTTCTTGTACAGTTCCCAAATTTCGCGTTCATCGTCCCTTACGGCGCCAACTATTGAGATCTGCATAAATAATGCAATAATGGGCAGTGGGGAGGAGAACACCCATGCCCAGGCTGAAGGGGAGCGCGGACCTACTGGAAGACCGGCGCAAGCGAGCTTTAGCGTTGCTGGATGCCGGTCATTCTCTCAACGAAGTGGGACGACGCGTCCGATGCCATGCCAGTTCGGTGATGCGCTGGCGGGATACCCGGCGACGAGGCGGCACCAGGGCTTTGCGGGTGCGCTTCTCTCCGGGACGGCCGCTCAAACTGGGATCCACTGAACGAAAGCGTTTGGAGAAGGTGCTTCTGCAAGGACCGCTCGCGCACGGCTACCGAACCAACCTGTGGACCACGGCCCGCATTGCGGAACTGATCCGGCGGGAGTTCGGTGTCCACTATCACCGCGACCATGTCGGCCGGTTGATGCACCGCCTGCAATGGAGTCCTCAAAAGCCAGAACGGCGGGCGCTGGAACAGAATGAAAAAGCCATCGGGCGCTGGAAACAAAAAAACTGGCTGCGGATAAAAAAAACGCTACGCGGATGGGTGCCCACATCGTCTTTGCCGATGAATCGGGCTTCCTCTTGATCCCCAACGTGGTCAGAACCTGGGCTCCGCAAGGCCAAACTCCCGTGTATCGCCATCGCCAGGGACGGCGCGACAAGGTCTCCGTCATTTCCGGAATTTCGGTGAGCCCTCGGCGGCATCACTTGAGCCTCTACTATCTCCTCTTTCTTGACAACATTGGGCAGGAGGAGGTCTGCAGGTTCCTGCGTGAGTTGTTGCGGCATCTCCGGGGACCGGTCATCGTTCTGCTGGATAATTCCTCCACGCACCAGGGGAAGCCGCTCCAGAACCTGCTCCAGCGACATCCCCGCCTGCACATTGAGCATTTCCCCGCCTACGCCCCGGACCTCAATCCCGACGAAGGAGTCTGGTCGCTGGCCAAACGGGAACTCGCCAACAGTTGTCCGGACCATGCCGATGAGTTGATGGAAGACATCATTCGCTCCATCAACGGCATCCGGCAGTCCCCGGCCAAACTGCGCGGCTGCATCGTGCAATCCGAATTGCCCTCTTTTTTGCGCTAAACTATTGCATTATTTATGCAGCATACAATAATACATTGCGGCAGGTTGTTCCGGTGAGCACAGGCTAGCTCATGGCGGGTGCAAGCGGAAGGCTGTAGAAACCGAGACCTTGCGTTCCAAAGAACCTCCTGTGGCCCTTTGGAACGTCCACGGGCGATGTTGCTGAGAAGTGCGGAACGAGAGCGCAAGAAGGCGTGTACGACGCCGGTGTATCAAAGGGCTGTTTTCTTGGTGGCTGCAAGTCATAGAAAACTCGGGGCCGGATCCTCGAAGATTTGACCGTATCAAACCATGTGTTTTGGTACGACGCTCGAGAGTTACAGTCTCCTTCGACATTGACCTGTTTCTTCTGGGTGTGTTCTGACCCAAAGGCGAATGCCCTTCGTGAATTCCAAATTGCTCTGGGAAGTACTACAAAACGCGGTAGAACTCCGCGGCATATAACCAAGCAATTAATCACCGGCAGGAAATGGATCCTTTGACCATTGCGCCTGCCGTACTCGAGCACTACGCCTTTTCAACCACGTCGCCACATACAATGACTTCGAGCGGCGCTTCGCGGAGTTCCTAGACGAAGCGCGCGATGTGATCCGCTTTGCCTCGTTGGGTACCACCGAACAAGTCAGGAGCTCAGTTTCGCGTGGATTATCTGAAGCCCAGTGGCGCGACTAGGTTCTATCACCCGGATTGGGTGCTCGTGGAGAAGACGGGTGCTGGCGAGGTTAACTGGATCATTGAGACGAAAGGTCGGATGTGGGAAGGCACAGAGGCAAAGGACGAGGCAATAGGAGACTGGTGTAAGCGGATCACTGCAGAGACAAAGAAAGTTTGGCGGTATGGGCGTATTGACCAGGTAGCATTCGAGGCGTTCAAGGGTAAGCGCTTCGCCGAAATCATCGAGCTTGCCATCTCCTAATAGTCGAATCGAGGAGAAGAAGGAAGCCGAACAGGAGGCTCAGGTCGAGGATCGTCACCGAAACATCACGTTGGCCGTTATAATGACTTTTCGGTGAACGTGCGAGTTCAGGGCCTCGCGGCTACTGAGTTCATCTGAGAAGCCAGCTTAGCTATGACTAAGATTATCGGCATCGACTTGGGCACCACGAACTCCGTCGTCGCGGTGGTGCAAGGGGGCGAGCCCGTGGTGATCCCCGACCAGGAAGGTGCGCGCACCACCCCTTCCGTGGTGGGCATTACGAAAAGCGGCGAGCGTCTTGTCGGCCAAGTGGCCAAGAGGCAGGCTGTAGCTAATCCGGAGAACACCGTCTATTCCATCAAACGGTTCATGGGGCGGCGCGTGGATGAGGCCGGGGACGAGATTCGGCGCGTGCTGTACAAAGTCACTCCGGGCCCACAGGATGACGCGCGGGTGGAACTTTTCAGCAGAGCCTACAGCGCGCCGGAAATCTCCGCGATGATTTTGCAAGAACTCAAACGCGCGGCGGAAGATTTCCTGGGCGAAAAGGTCGCCAAGGCCGTGATCACGGTGCCGGCCTATTTCAACGACAGCCAGCGGCAAGCCACCAAGCAAGCAGGCGAGATCGCCGGGCTGGAAGTTGTGCGGATTATCAATGAGCCCACCGCGGCAGCGCTGGCCTACGGACTGGACAAGAAGAAGGACGAGACCATCGCGGTGTACGACCTGGGCGGCGGCACGTTTGATATTTCCATCCTGGAAATCGGCGAGGGCGTGGTGGAGGTCAAAGCCACAAACGGCGACACGCACCTGGGCGGCGACGACATTGACCAGCGCGTGATCGAGTGGTTGCTCGGCGAGTTCAAGCAAGATCAGGGCATCGACCTGAGCAAGGACAAGATCGCTCTTCAGCGGCTGAAGCAAGCCGCTGAACAGGCCAAGATCGAGCTTTCCCAGGCGAATGAAACGCAAATTCGGCTGCCATTTATTGCCGCGGGCAGTTCGGGGCCGAAACACCTGCAGTTGCAGCTGACGCGATCAAAGCTCGAAGAACTGATGGAAGACATCCTACAGCGTTCGACCGGACCTGTGAGGCAAGCGCTGGCTGACGCGGGTCTCACCGCGGACGGGATAGATGAGGTAGTGCTGGTGGGCGGTTCGACGCGCATTCCGCGCGTGGTGCAGATCGTGAAGGAATTGTTCGACGGAAAGGAACAACACACGGGAGTTAATCCCGACGAGGTGGTGGCGGTGGGCGCGGCAATTCAAGGAGGCGTGCTGGACGGGGAGATGAAAGAGATCCTGCTGCTCGATGTGATTCCGCTTTCGGTGGGCATCGAGACGCAGGGCGGAGTGATGACGGTGCTGATCCCGCGCAATACCACCATCCCCACGCACTGGGCGGAAATCTATTCGACCACGGCAGACGATCAAACCTTGGTGGAGATCCACGTTCTGCAAGGCGAACGCAAGATGGCCGCGGACAATCGCACGCTGAGCAAGTTCCAACTGGAAGGCATTGCTCCTGCGCCGCGCGGAGCCCCGCGGATTGAAGTGACGTTTGACATCGATGCCAACGGTATCCTGAACGTAACGGCCGTAGACCTGGAGACCGAGCAGGAGCAGAAGGTCACGATCTCGGCTTCGACCGGCCTGAGCGAAGAGGATGCGGAGCGCATGCGCGCCGACGCGGAGCATCATGCTGGGGAGGATCGCAAGCGCCTGGCGGAAGTCGAAGCGCGGAACCTGTGCGACGCCCGTGTGTATCAAGTGGAGAAGCTGCTCAGGGAAAACCGTGGGAAGTTGAGTGACGACGATATCGCGAAGGTCGAGGGGGCGCTCGAGCAATGCAAGCGCGCGCTGGCTGACGGCGGGGTTGAGCGCATTCGGTCCGCATCGCAAGCGCTTGGCAAAACCACGCAGGAGGTGGCTGCGGCGTTGCATCGCACCGGGGCGGCGCCGGCGTAGCGATGGATGCGGCGCGCGTGGACGCAGGCAAGTTATCACACCGTCCGGCCGGTGCTTGTTCCCGGGATTACCTTTTCACTTTCTCCAGCTTCAGAACCATCTCCGCGGCTTTTTTCCTGAGGTTCAACACGGCGCGGCACGCTTTGGCAAGACCGCTCTCGACGTTTTCATGTTCTTTCAGGAGGGTATCGACTTTCTGAATCAGCTCCCGAGCATGGGAAGCTTTCTCCGTAAGAGTCGCGGCCTGGTTGATGCCTTCATTGATCCGTTCAAAATCCGATTCCGCCCTCTGGCAAAGAGGGCATTCGACTTGGTGCATTTTCACCTCCTTGCATTTGGTCGGATCGAAAACACAGCTCGATGAGCATCAGGCGGGTTTGCGGTCTCTAAGCGCCTGATGGACGCGACGAATAATTTTGCCGCGGTCCAGCGGGTCAATCCTGGTGAACTGACAACCCACCTCATACGTGCGGCGACCACGAATGCGAGCGATCCAGATGACCTGGGCCTGCGCCTGAATGGGCTCGGTTTCTTGAGGGAGAGTCAACTCCAGATCGAGCCTAGCGCCATGCGGCAACCGCTTGTTGACGGGAAACCGGATTCCGCCTCCGCCCACATCCTTGGCTGCACGAACCATCTTCCCCATCCTTGCGCCGGCCGCGCCATACTTGACCTTAATGAATGAAGCTTCGATGCGGACATACATTCGTCTAGGCCTTTCCGTGTTTGACTTGGGCACTTTCAGGTTTCGCTCCTTGCTTCGAGACAGGTTCACCGCACCTTGGACAGAATTTGTATTGGTAGAAGAACCGCCAGGACTTGCCGCACTGCGAACACTCCACGTTCCAGGGGGCGCCGCATTGGGAACAGAAGTCCGACTCTCCCGACGCGGCTGCTTGGCATTTGGGACATTTGAATGAAGCCATGAATGCTCAACTCCTTGACAGTGAACTACCGGACATTCCGAATGCGGCTGGTTGAGACGCGCACCCTTCCTGCTCCCCCGACGCGATGAACCCGCCGGGAAAAATTCGCCGGCACCCGTCCCGCTCCTCATTGATCGGCGGTATCGCCCCGCTTGCGAAGCCGCACACGGCTGAAGTCACGAATGCTGCCACTGCCATCGAGGGTGACTTCGTAGCAGCCCAGGATGTCCATGCTGTCGGGGATCGACTTCTTCTCGATCATCTCAATGGTGACGATCCAACCGTCCTCGCTACGGGAGATGCCCATGACGCTGGAGGGTTTGAGATTGATCAGCGACGGAAATTCCGCCACGAGTTTATTTACTAACTCTGCTACTTCCATGGAACCGCCTCCTGCTTTCCCTTTGAGTTGCTCGGCCCGCACCTCGCTTGCCACTGGAACGACCCCTTTACCGGAACATCGGTTGCAGGGGAGATCGCCACACGCCTCTCGACTTTCCGGTGCCTTGGCAAACAGGACAGCACTCCAGGGGCTCAATGACGCTAACGGCGCCTTTGCCGCGGCAGACCATACAGACCATTGCCGGCTGTGAGCGCATGCGGCCAGCTGCCGGCGCAAAACGCGCAGCGGATGATGGGCTCGGGAAGAGTGACAACTTTGCGTCCCACCGCAATAGGGACACTGGCCATAAGTCCTGAGATTAGCGCCTTGACCTTTGCAGAATGCGCAGCGCAGGCTCGCCCAGCCGGATTCGGAAGCGAGCACGGCGGTGCTGTAGAAGTCTTCCTCCTGCAGGAACCGAGCGAGTGTGCATTTTCTCCATCGCATAAAATGTCAACAATACCGTTCGATCAACTCTTCCAGCAATTGGCCGGGTTGCGTGGCCTGCATGGTGTGGGCGTCCGCGACGTGTTGCTGGGCGGTCAGGACGTGGAGGCACAATTTCCTGAAGAACGCATCCTTCTTGGACGGATGGATGCCCCTGGCCTTCAAAACCTTGGCAATCTTGATCGATTCGCGAACAGAAGGCAGTTCCTTACGCTGGCACGACTCCGCGAAACGCGCGGACCAAGTTGACCAGCCTCTTGGCATCGCTTTCCGCGATTCCGGAACGGCTTGCGGTGATGGCCACCTCGGTGTCTCCGTCGAAGTAGCCCACATGGATGGTGACCAACCGGTCTCTCAGTGCGTCTTGGGCCTTGTGGATCCCGGCATATTCCTCGGGATTGGACGTGAAGATCGCGCGGAATTTTGGAGTGCACGGCAAGGTAGTTGTCCTCCCGTGCCGCCGGCGGGCAAGTCCAGCAGTTTCTCTTCCAAAATGGACAGCAGTGTATTGTTGGCCTCGGGTCTTGGAGCGCGTGAATTCATCGTAAACCAGGGTTAAGCCGTGTTTGCAGGCCACTGTCAGGCGGTTGTCCGTCCAGCGCTTGACCACGTCCTCTTCCAGTTTCGTGACCGAGTGGATGTACTGATCCCGCAAGCGCTTGAGGCGAAAGCCGTATTCGGCGCCAACCAGATCGGGAGTCTTGAATTCATCGTCGCCATGGATGAGCACGATGGGGCGATTCAGCTTGGCGGCCACATGCAGCGCCAACGCGGTCTTGCCCGTGCCCGCGGGCCCGCAGAAATGCACCGGGAGATCCGCTTCGAGATACGCCAAAGCGTGATCCACCAAATCCGTGACGTAGGGCGTGACGACAAACCCGGCGTCGACGTCCGGTTCCAATAAGGTTGACAGACTCTTCTTCCGCCATTGCTACCTCTCAGCTGTTCGCTGCTGGCGCTGCCTGCGATTCGACCTTAGCTTCCAGGCGGTCCAGGCGCTCTTTGAGCAGCCGGTTCTCGGCCCTCACCTGGTTTGCCTTCGAAGATAGGTTTGCGTCCGTCTCCCACCAATCGATGCCGATTTCTTTGGCGCGTTCCACCGAAGCGACCAACAGACGAATCTTGATGGTCAACAACTCGATGTCGGTCAGGTTGACCTTGATATCCCCGACGATTACCAACCCTTTGTCGAGGATGCGTTCGAGAATGTCCGCCAGGCCCGTGGCCTGCACGGATTGGACAATCTGCTCCGTCATCTGAACCCCCACTACATCAGAGCGCCCAATGGACCCAGATCGAGATTGAGTTCCTCGTCGTCGAGACCAAAAACGTGTTTCAACTCCACCATTTTCTTTTCCAGCAGCCGGAATGCCTCGCCGAGCCTCTCGACCTGAGTCTCTGTGAGCGTTCCACGTTCCATCTTTCGAACGGCCTGCCGCTCCATCAAGCGGCGGATGAGTTCGACCAAGGTCAGTGCCAGCTTCGCCAGGCCGTGCTCGATCTTCGAGGTCTCCAAGTCGGGGCGTTCCATGCGTCGCCGGCAAAGGTGACAACACGGGCCGGGGGCGAATCTTGGGGATGTTCTTTCGGCGGATCGAACAGGCAGCGCATCTGCACCGGGCTGCGGCTCGGCTTCTATCAGCATGGGCAGACTCGGGCAGGAAGCGGACGCAAGAGAACATTCTCCGGACAAGGCACGCGAGAGAACCATCCATATTCTCGGCTAAGCCGATAGCACCGCCGTTGTTGTGCTGCTCCAAGGTCGCCGATGATGCCAGCACTAACTTCAGCCCCAGGTGCACCAAGTTGATGTCTGCTACGGACAAGTCGATCTCCCCGTCCACGGCCACGCCGGTCTCGAGCAACCGGTCGAGCAGATCGAGCAAAGTTGCACGCCCGGGTTCGAGCAGCGTTTCACGCATGAGCCGCACCCTCAGGACTGCTGGCCTCGCGATGGCCGGAGCCTTGCAGCAATGCGCTGAAGCTATAGGGCGGAAATGGCCCCACGAGTTCAAATGCAAGACCGCGAAGTAGGTATTCCTGACGCAGAGAGTTGACTTCATTTTCCAAGCTGCTGAAGGCCGTTTTGTTGATGAGCAGCGATGCGTTGAGCACCATTGGATAGGGCGAGGACTCTTGCGCCGGCGGGTTGAACTTCGCTTCCTGGGCCACGGCCGAGAGCCGGGAGGAGATTGATGAGAGATGGACGGCCAGCCGCAGAGTACTCTCTCGCCGGACCAATTCCTCGTACTGCTTTTGCATCAGGTAGGCCGTGCCGGAAGGTTTTCCCGCGAACTGGGCTTTGAGTTGACGGACGCCGTCATCCTGAGCTTCGACGACCTCCTGGATGACCGGGAGATCGCAGAAGCTTTTGACTCCCCATTCTTCCTTGCCCTGAAGCCGGGCAAAGAGCGCACGAAGTGACTCGTCCAAAGCCGAAAGACTTTCCTGCAGGCTTTCCTCCGTTTTGAAAATCGTGAGGAATCTTCATGGGGATCACGGTGCCGAGCCTCATGGCCGCTTCGAGCACCCGCGCATGATTCCAGACCTGCTCTTCCAGCCACTGGGCGTCCTTCATGTGTTCGTTGAGAGCGTTTCTTCTCCAAACTCTTGCGCGGAGACGTCACGGATCAAGGCGCCCAGATCTCCGATGGGGAGGCAACGAACTTCAGGAGGTGCCGTAGGCTCCGCGAGCGATAGCGGGAGCTTTCGTATGTTCCACAACACCGTACAAATAGATGACTTTCGAGGACTCCTTCGTTCCTGTCCTTCCTCCGTCGTCTTTTCTCATTCCCGCTCCTTAGCCGCGTTGAGCCTGGCCATCAGAGTTTCCTCGGCTTTTAGAAATTCCGTTTCGCTGATCATCCCCGAATCGTACAGTTCCTGAATTTCCGCCAAGCGCGCCTTGATCGCTGCCGCGTCGAACAGTTGGCTGTTCGTTTCCTTCTGGACCTGCTCGGCCAGCCACATGATCCCCTTCACCGGCGCCAAGAAGCAGATCATCCAGCAGAAACATGGCTCACCTCGCGCAGGTTGATGACGATGGTCACAAAATCAAAAGGGGCCACCTGGCGTTTGACAGTCCATTTGATTCCTGGGTTCCCAATGTGGAACGCAATTCGCCCAGCACATGATCAAACGCGGTTGTTTTCCGCCCTTCGAGCAGGAAAGCCAGATAACAGATGCTCTGATCGGCATAGAGCTTCTGCTGCTATCCCGGAACTCGCAGGCGTGGGGCTTCAGCGCGTCGAGGATCTGGGCGGCCGTCGGCCTTCGCTTTTCTTTGACCATGGCCTTGAACGGTCTCTGCCGATCTCGATGCGGTCGTAGTAGGCGGCAGCCACGGGCTTCGCTGCGGCAATTCGGCTTTGATGGACCTGAAGCGATTGGCTCTCCTGCACCAATTCCTGGATACACGGCATCCATGTTGGTCCAGGAAGCCCGACTTCCACGCTTTCCTTGCCGGAGATCCAATGCAGGAGCCGCTTAAATTCTTCGTGGCGCGGCCGCAAGACCTGCTCGATGATTTCCTGGTCGCTTTCGGCGATGGTCGAAAAGCGGATCGGCAGCACCGCATAGTTCTCCATCACTCTCTCGATCGCCCGGTAGTGGGCCATGGTGTACTCGCGCATGATGCGATATTTGGTGATTGGCGAACTGCTCACCACGCAGGCCAGGCCGTCGCAGATTACGGTGACCAATTCATCGCCGCGGCCGCCGATGCCCAAAGGGCCGAAGGTCTTCGGCTCGTCTTCCTCGATGATGCAATAGAGATAGCGTCCCTCATCCATGGCTACACCGCGATCTTTAGATCGACGAAGTGGTAGGGCGGCAGCGGGTCGGTGTACTTGAAATCGACGCGGCCATCGTGCCGGCTTCCGAGTTCCAGGAGGCTGCTGCTCAAACCCGGAGTAGGCCTCGACGCCTCACCAAGAAGGCGCCCGATGAAGATCACGTTATCGCCCGACGGGTTTCCCATGCAGGTCCTGGCAAGCCCCCACCTGCGCTGTTCTTTTAGGACTTTGTAAAGCTTCTCGCCTTCCATGTGTCGTCTTGGTGTCCAACGCCTCGGCCACGAACTTGCCCGATCCTCAAACGATCCTGGTAGGTCTGCTCGTAGGGCTTGCTCATGATTTCGCGCTTGTAGGTGGCGATCATCGGATGTGCTTTTACGACCTCTTCAAAAATCGCCTTCATGTCATGCCACAGAGCCGTTACGTTCACTTCGACGGCTCCGCTCAACTTGACCAGGGCCCGCTGGAACCGCGAATAGTTTCGGTGCAGGAGTTTGTTGATGGCTTCGAGATCGGGAGCGATCGTGCCAAACTCGAACGGCAGCACCGTTTTCGTCTTGATCACATCGCTAAGCACGCGTTCGTGGGCTAGACAGTTCGCGGGAGTGGCCGGAACCACGTCGGACGTCCAGGGACTGGCCACCGCGGCGATCTCTTTGAATGTCAGCGCACGAACGTCTTGCCGCTCGACCCCCCGGGCTCCCCAGGTTTTCTGTTCGGAGGCCTCGATCACACCGTACAGGTAATACCCCTCCGCCATCCTTAGCTCCTGTCCGTCTGCTGTTTCCCCAGCATGGATGCTCCCCTCGGTTGGGCGTATGGTTTGGAGAGTTCGCCCGATTGAGAGGCCAGACGCGGCTCCTTGGAAATCGCCAGCATGGTCTTGCCAACGCTCTCTTGGGTGAGGGAAATTGGCTGAGAGGAATCGCCTCCGGTGTTCTCCCAGAGACCCAGCAAGAGTCTGATAGCTGGCCGCAAGTTTCTCAAATCGAAAGGTTGCCTCAGGGTCGATGGAATTTCGGTCCGGATGGCTTTGCGGCGCAAGTTTTCGGAATGCCTGCTTAATCTGGGAAAGCGTGGTCTGCTTGCCAAGGCCAAGTGTCCGCCTAGCCTCATCGACGGCCTGAAATTCGACGTTCATGACGTGGAGATTGACGAAGCTGT
Organism: uncultured Acidobacteriota bacterium; assembly: GCA_963823935.1. Taxonomy (GTDB): domain Bacteria; phylum Acidobacteriota; class Terriglobia; order Acidiferrales; family UBA7541; genus Palsa-189. The sequence continues at coordinate 502,653 of CAWGNM010000008.1, read as the reverse complement.
AGCACGGCAATGGACCCGCGTAACGGAACTTCAGGACTCGCCCATGCAAGTCTCCCAGCCGATAGATGGCCGCCTCGAAAAGCTTTGGCGCGCTCCTCGTGGACCAAGAATGCTGCATTGAAGACGATCTCGGTGCTGCGGCTTTTCAGCGAGCTTACGCGTTCGGACAAAGGTTTAAGCTCCTCTTCGACTGCCGTGGCAAACTGCGCCTTTTGCCGGGCCATGGCGTTGGCAACCAATATTCCGGCCGCCATTTGTTCCTCGGGCTTTAGGGGCTTGCCAGCGGCGATGGCGTTTCCCTTGAACTGGCGAACCTCATCGTCCTGCTCCTCGATCAGCTTGAAGATCTCGCCGCCATTCCACCCGGCTTCCACGTCGAATTCGACTTTACGTTCGATTTGTTTCAGCGCGTTGCGCAGGGGGCGCTGCGACGTATGGAGCAATGCGTGCACGTCCGCAGCGTCTCTGGCCACCGTTCCCACGCGCAGTGGGAGGACGACCGAACAGGATTGCATGACGTATTCCAGAACCCGGTTGTGAGTGAGGAGATCCTCTGGAGTGGCATCCAGGAGTTCACCGGCCCCATTGCTGACAATAGCGCTGAGACCGTCATGAGAGATGGTGTAGATCAGTGGCGCGCCGTTGATGCCCTGCAGTTTCCAGCGGCGCGCCTGGTTATTAGGAGTGATCCCGTAGAGATACAGTCCGCTGCGTGAGGTGTCGCGTTCAGGAACTGCGGCCTCGCTGAGGTTTACAGGATTGTCAGTTTGGAGCAAACGATTGTCCTCGTTCTTGCAGGATTTCACGGGCCATTTCTCCGAAAGCCATGGAGGTTGCAGCTCTTCGGGGAAATGGTATTCATCTCTTCCCATGCCAAATGCCAGTGGTCATCGGTGCCTGGGTGAAGGTACCGCATTCTCCTAAGGCAACTCCTATGCCAAGATCTCACAGAATTCTCGGAAGTGGCACTCCCCAAACATGAGAACGAGTTACGAGTTGGAGAGTGCCAGCCAACTCTTCAAAGAGGCTTGAGGCCTGTGCGACTCCGCACAGTTCCTGTGCGATCATGAACGCGCAACCAGATGCCGTCCTGAGTGGATGAGGCGGTGTATTCCGCGGGCGGCCTACAAAGTATTCCGAATGGCCGGAGCGAAGTCACAGAAGCGCAAACTTTTTCATGCGTGTCCGCAGGGCAAAACGCGTGATCTTCAGCAGCTTCGCGGCCTCGGTCTGGTTTCCGCCAGTTCTCTCAAGGGCCTGGGTCACCAGGGTCTTCTCCACTTCCTCCAAGGCGATGCCGCCTTCCGGCAGGCGGATGGCGTCTTCTGCCAGCAGGCCCGTCGCGCCCAGAGCGAGATGGCGGGGTGAAATGAGTTCGCCTTGTTCGAGAATCACCGCGCGTTCGATGATATTGCGCAGCTCTCTGACGTTTCCGGGCCAATCATAGGCGGCGAGCTGCTGTTGGGCGGCAAAGGAGAGGCCGTGAATTTGCTTATGGAATGCGCGGCTGAACTGCTCGACAAAATGCCGGGCCAAGGAAATCATGTCGTCTTTCCGCTCGCGCAAAGGGCCTACAGAGATGTGAAATGACGTTGATCCGGAAGTAGAGATCCTGGCGGAATCGCCCTTCGCGGACCAGTGTCTCCAGCGGGCGATTCGTGGCGGCAACAAAACGCACATTGGCCGCATAGTCTTGCGTGCCGCCTAACCGGCGAGCGCGCTTGTCTTCCAGTAAGCGGAGGAGTTTGGCCTGAACGGGCATTTCGAGATCGCCAATTTCATCCAGGAATACCGTGCCACCTTCGGCCACTTCCAGCAGCCCTTTCTTGGAGGCCCTTGCATCTGTAAACGCTCCCGCCTCATAGCCGAAAAGCTCGCTTTCCAGCAATGCGGCAGGCACCGCCGTGCATTCCACGACGACGAAAGGTTTTTTCTGGCGAAGGCCGTTGTAATGAATCGCCCGCGCGACGACAGCCTTGCCTGTGCCGGTCTCGCCTAGGATCAAGACAGTGGCGGGATCGGCTTGAATGGCCTCGGCAATAGCCCGGCGAAGGGCATCGGTCTGCGGGCTTGTTCCGACGATCCGCTCAAACGGAGCGGCCGCACTTCTGCCTCATCGCTTCCCTGCTTCTCTCGAGTCGGTCCGCTCGAAGCTCAGGGCGTTTGTGACGGCAATCTTTACTTGATCCACCTTGAGGGGAGAGGCCGGCGTAACGGCCCCGTGGCTCTCCATGGCATTTAGCTCTTCTCTGCACTTGCTTCGACTTTCGCGGGGGCCAGGACGGAAAGGTTCGGGCTCATCCGCCGCAAGGCTTCCAAGAGGCCGACGGCCTTGCTCCCATCCAAGCCTGTCCCCAAAAAGACGAGATTGGGCGATGCGTTGGCGGCCAGCTGCAGCGCGTCATCTGGGTGTTGCGGCGATGAGCGACCTGAAAGCCACCGTCGGTAAGAGCTGTTTCCCAGAAGCGCCGCAATCGCGGATCCGATTCAATCAAGAGCACGCGATGAATCCGCTCATCGGCGACTTGCAATTGCGCTTCCTTTTGCGCCGCGCTCATCGGGGAACTCATTGGATTTTCGCCGGCCGGTGCTCGGGACTCGGCAGGAACCTCGCCAGGAGCGTCGTGGCGCTTGCGGGCCTGCATCGAGTCCAATGCCGCATGAAAGTGGCGCATGGTCACGTAGATCTCCGGATCAGTCTTTGGACTCAATGGCCTTGCGAATAGCCCTCATGGCGGCTTCCTGGCAGACGGCCTCAATTTCGGCTCCGGTAAAGCCCTCGGTTTCTTTGGCGAGCTTCTGGAAGTCCACGTCCCGCGCAAGGGGTTTCTCTCTGGTATGCACGCGGAAGATCATTTGGCGGGCCTGCTCATCCGGCACGGGCAGTTCAAAAATCGAGGTCAAAGCGTCCCGGGCGAAGCAGAGCCGGGTCAATCCGATGTCCGGGCGGTTCGTCGCAGCGATCACGAGCACGCCCTTTAACTCTTCGATGCCGTCCAGTTCTGTCAGGAACTGGCTGATGACGCGTTCGGCCACTTAGCGAATCCATTCCCCCAGCGCTGCGATGAGGAACGACGGAATCGATCTCATCAAAAAAAAGGATGGCTGGAGCGGCTTGCTTGGCCTTGCGAAAAATCTCGCGGATGCCGCGCTCGCTCTCCCCAACGTACTTGCTCATCAGTTCGGGACCCTTGATGGAGATGAAGTTAAGCTCGCTCTCTGTCGGCCAGGGCCTTTGCCAGGAAGGTCTTTCCGCAACCCGGCGGTCCGGTCATGAGAATGCCTTTGGGAGGCCGATTTTAGCTCGCGCAAAGAGCTCGGCATGTTTGAGCGGCCATTCCACTGCTTCGATGAGCCGTTTCTTGATCTCCTCCAGGCCACCGACATCGTTCCAGGTGATGTTGGGGATCTCCACAAAAACCTCGCGGATCGCCGACGGCTCAATGTCCCGCAAAGCCTCCAGAAAGGCTTCCTGGGTAACCTCCAGCTTCATCAGCTTCTCAACGGGAATCTCCGCGAGATCAAAATCGACCTCGGGAAAAAGCTGGCGCAGTGTCACCATGGCCGCTTCCCGGCACAGATGCGGCCAAATCCGCACCCACAAAGCCGTGGGTGATGTCGGCGAGCCGGGCAAGGTCAACATCCTTTGCCAAGCGGCATTCCCCGAGTGTGGATGTGGAGAATTTCCAGGCGCGAGTTGCGATCCGGGATGGGAATGGCGATTTCACGATCGAACCGGCCAGGCCGCCGGAGCGCCGGATCAATAACGTTCGGGATATTCGTTGCGGCAATCACAATGACCTGCCCGCGAGACTCCAGGCCATCCATCAGCGCCAAGAGTTGCGCCACGACGCGGCGTTCGACCTGTTTTTCTCCGCCCATCTCTTCGCGTTTCGGCGCGATGGCGTCGATCTCATCGATGAAGACGATTGCCGGCGCATGCGCCTGGGCATCTTCGAAGACCTTCCTCAGCCGAGCCTCCGACTCGCCATAGAATTTCCCCATAATTTCCGGGCCGCTGATGTGCCGGAAGTAGGCGTCCGTCTCGTTGACCACAGCTTTCGCGATTAGAGTCTTGCCACAGCCGGGAGGGCCATAGAGAAAGACTCCCTTGGGCGGCTCAATCCCCAGACGCTCGAAGACCTCGGGGTATTTCAAGGGAAACTCGATCATTTCCCTGATGCGCCGGATGTGGGAACGCAATCCGCCGATATCCTCATAGGAAATCGTGAGGGCGCGCTTTCCCTCGGGAGCTTGATTGGACTGGAGTTGGATTGTGGTGTTGGCAGTGATGACGACGGGGCCGTCTTTGGGAGATGTACTGACCACGGTGAATTCGAAGTTTTGAGTTCCAAATAAGGAGGCGCGAATGCGGTCGCCGGTGACCGTCACCATCCCTTCGAGGAGCTTTCCGAGGTACTGGTCGCCGCCGCGGCGAGCGCTGTGCATCAAAGTAATCGGAGCAAGGACCACCTTTTCAGCCGGCTTGGCGATGACTTTCGAGAGGGTGACCTTCTCATCCAGGCCGGCTTTGGCATTCTCTCGGATCAATCCGTCGATTTGAATGGTGGATTTTCCGCGATCTTCGGGATAGGCGGGCATGACCTTGGCCACGGTCTTGCGCTTTCCCGTGATCTCTACACAACCGCCAACCTCCAGCCCAAGCTGCTCCATCTCCTTCGGATCGATGCGGGCAATCGCCCGGCCCACATCCTTGGCCTGCGCTTCCACGACCTTGAGAGTAAGTTGCGTGTTTTGTCTCCGTGGGCATCACTGTTGCAAGACACATTCCGCTGGCTGTCTGCGTCGGCTAGAGATGGTTCCAAGGCTTAATCCAGAGCCGCGGCTTGGGCTTCGCCGTCATAACGCTCGACTTATTCCGGCCTTAAGGGTTGCATGCCAAAGAGGATGGTCCCTGTGCTCGGAGGAATGAACATCGTCAGATTCCCATTTGGGAACGATCCCGAAGCTGCGGGGGTCTAAACAGCTCTCGTCAAACGATTCGACCCCGCACCCTCTGACCAAGCCAGTTCAGACTTGTTTCAATGGTGATCTCGATGATTCCATTGTGAAAACTTAGTTGGAGGGTCTCCTTCTTAACGGGACAGGGCAAGAGAATTTCCTTGGCGTACTGCCGCTCCTTGCTGGCGGCATTGAGGCTGAGGATGTCGCCTTTCAATTCAATGGAGAGCCCTTCTTCACTCACACCTGGCACCTCTGCAATCAAACGGACATGGCCCTGCTCGTCGAACACGATCAACGATCGGCTCCCGGACTTCCTCAACAACTGGCCCTTGGGCGTTTTTTTGATGTTGCCGAAAGTCTCAAAGACCGACTTGCCTCCGTCCAACGTGCGGATCGAAACGCCAAAAATGCCATTGAGATTCTTGCCGCCGGGCCCTTTCGCGGTGAAAGTCTGCTCTTTCTTGAACTCCTCGCCGTCTTCCGCGACTTTGCCGGCCAGTTCAATAAGATTGCCCAGCCCCTTAAAAAACCCACCGAAGGACAACTTGCCCAGGCCCAAGTCCAGCTCGATCGGTTCTTCTTCACGCTTGTTGTTGGACTCTTTTTCGTGCTTCTCCTGCCTTGCCATGGAGGTTGCTCCCCATTACACAGTTCAAGATTCAGGTTGCACCGGGTTCGGATGAGGTCCTCGATAACGAGCGAACATCTCCTCCTTTTTCTGTTTGCGCCCGTGCGAGCCGGCTGTTCTCACCTGTTAAGACGTCCAGGCAGATCTCACGAAAGATCGGATCATGCGCGGCAGCGTGGGCCCGGCGAATCTTCAAGACTTTCCCGATCATGACGCAGGCGCGCACTGTCGGGTTGTAGCAACCGCCGCCCAGCTCACGTAAGGCACGCACCAGCCGGACGATGCGCTCGGCTTCCTGGCGGGCAATTCCGGAGCGCGCTTCGGTAATTGCCACCTCCGTCTCTTCATCGAAGTGATCGAGTTCGATCGTCACCATGCGATCGCGCAACGCATCCTGGGTCTTATGAACTCCGGCGTATTCCTCGGGGTTGGAAGTGAAGATCGCCCGGAAGTTGGGATGCACCTCGAGGCAATCGCCCTCACCGCTGACCATGGGAAGCGCCAAAAGGCGCTCTTCGAGAATCGACAACAGCACATTATTGGCCTCGGGGCGGGAACGATTGAATTCGTCATAGATCAACGTGAACCCTTCGCGGCACGCCTGCGTCAAGCGATTGTCCACCCAGCGCGTCGAGACATCTTCTTCCGTCTTCAGGACGCGGGAAATGAAGCGGTCGACGACTTTTCGGGAGCGGTAGCCATGCTCGCCGCCAATCAGATCGGAAGAGCCAAACTCATCGTCACCGAAGAGCAGCATAGCCGGCTGGTCCGAGTTTCCGCGCCACGTGCATGGCCAAGGTGGTCTTGCCGGTGCCCGCCAGACCAGAAAAGTGCACAGGGTAGCCGGCACGAGATAGGAGAGGGCGCGCTCAGTCAGATTGCGGACCAGTGGAGTTTCGACGAAGCTCTCCTCCGGATCCGGAGACAGTACCGTGGTTTCCTCCGCGCAGATCATTCCACGCCTCGCTTCGGGTGGCGGCGTTTTTTCGCCAGAAGCGTGGATGCCTTCTGCCAAACCCTTTTTGCTGCTTGCAGTTCGCCGCGCAGCGCCGCGGACTGCTTCCGGAAGCCCTTGAGGGTACGGGATGTTTCTGCCCGCAAGCGCAGAGTTTCCGACTTCAGCGCGGTGAGCGAAGCTTGCCTTTGCGCGTGCGCGCTTGCGATCTCTTGACATAGTTTCTCCATGGCTTCAGTGCCTTCTCACCTTGACGGTGCGGTACTTGCGCGTGCGCTTTGGCGCGCGACTTCACGGAAGCGCCGGGCTTGGCCGCGGGCGAAATGGGATCGTCCGTAAGGTCGAGCCAGCGCTGCTTCTGCAAGTTGTGCCGCAGAACCATGACGCGTTCGTTTTTTGCCTTGGTGGCAAAGAGCCGGCCTCGCGTGGCCTTCAACTTCTGGCGCGAGCGCGCCAGGGCTTGATTTTGCCGGATGAACTTCCGTTGTTCTTCCTCAAGCTCAACGGCAATCGCCTTTTCGTTGATATGCGGCTTGAGCTCCTTCTCGAAGGGAGCGCGGAAGCGGCCGCTGGTGGTTTGCATGCGCTGCGGCTCCCGGGCTAAATCGAGCCCGGTCTTGATCTGCCGCATGGTGCGAAGATAATTGAAGCTTTCTCGCCTCATCCCGTATGCCCTCCCCCAAACTCAACACATCCACAGCCTCCCGGGCCATCCACGTTCATGGGTTGCGGTCCAGCGGCGGTCCCAGTGGTCTCATCGCGCCGGCCAAAAGCACACCGGGTGCGGAAGCGCACCCGGCTGTGCGAGCTCTCCGGCGGATTCATCGAAACCCAGGGTTCGGTCCGCCTTTCTGGTTCCCGACCATAGGGCCGTTTCGCCAAAACCCGGCGCCGTTACGGGCCAAAAGCGACTAGCTGGCCAGGTACAGGTGACCCTTCTTGCGGATCGCGGCATCCTTGCGCTTCAGCATAGGCTTAAGCGTCTTGGAAACAGCGGCACTGGGCAGCTCCATCGCGTAAGAAAGCTCCGCCAGGGTCATCCCCTCCGGCGTCGCCGTCAGCAGGTTGACGACCGCGGCTTCTCTTTCCCCGCGCTTTCCAGCCTCGGATGCACTGGCCGGCCCGTCAGACCCTCCTTCGCATTTCTTCGCCATGGAAACAGCCATGCGTTGCCAGGCTTGCCGGGCCTTGGTGTGGTCATCATGAAAGCCTTCCGTCATCTCCTGGGCAGCTTTCTTCATCTGGCGCACTGTTTGGTGAATGCCCTTCAAGAACAGTCCGGTGCGTTCCTGCAGCGCCTCCATGCCTTTCTTTTGTTCCGCGGTGGCGTGCTTGCGCAACTGCTTGGTTTCTTTGGCGTTGGTGTCGAGGTAATCCGTCAGAGAGGTCTTCTGTGCCTCGGCCGTCTGTTTTCGTTCCGTGTTGCAGCCCTTCAGGAATTGCGCCGTCTGTTTGTGGTTCTGTCCGGCGAAGCTCGATAGAGACTCCTGGAGCTCCCGGCTCATCTTCTGCTGGTCCTTATGGAAAACCTTCATCATGACCTGCGCCCCCTTGCACAAGCCTTCCGCCTCCGCCTCGAGGGACTTCACGAACTTTGCAAGCTCTTCGCCCTGCTTGCCGCTCAGGGCTTGGTGCGTGGCACGAAAGCGCCGCAGCGTGTCGCGTGTCTCTTTGGCCAGGGTTTCCGTTAGTTTCGCGAGTTCCCCATGGAGCTCGGAGCTCATATGTCTGCGTGCGGTACGGAACCCTTTAATCGCCTGATCCACTTCCTTGCTGAGAGTGTCCGCGACGCGACGCAGCGTTTTCTGCAGGTTCTCCGTGTTCTCCATGCGCTCGGCATGCACATCGCGCATCATTTTCCGGGTATCGCCAAGTTCGCTGTTGGTTTCCTCCACGATTTCCTTTAGAGCGTTCGCGCGGAAATCATGAGCGACCAAAAAGCTGTCCGCCATATTCTGCATTTGTTCCGCAAGACTCATTGTCATCCACCTCCGTTGGCCCGTCTTTGGCGGGGAGTCACCGAGGAAAACTTGCTTCCTCACCGGCTGATCGTCTTGATGGGCGCATCGGTAAAGCTCTCGATGGAGCCATCCTGGCAATCACAAAATCAGGAACAGGCCGGCTCGCGTACCCTGGTAACAACGGTTTCAGGGCACGCGGAGCCACAACCTGCGTTAAACCAGACTCATCCACTTACGCAGCGGCGCCTGCGGTGAGCCCGATAGCCTCGGCGTACTTCAGGTAGGTTTCCACCGATGCAACCACGACCCTAGCCTCGATACCGAGGAACTCGATCCCGACCAAGGATGCCCTCACCCAGGCATCGATCACGAGACCCTTGTCCAGGACGCGGTCCAAAACTTCCGCGAGGCTGGCACCTGCGATAGTCTTTTCTACTGGCATGTATGTTCACCTCCTTTCTTCGTCATCATTTTTACTCACAAAGCTAACCAACGAACTCGTGGCTCCCTTGATCGGGGGCGATTGGTCCGCCAACGGCTTCGCGCATTAGCCGGAGCAACTTTTCCACGCGAAAGGGCTTATCCAGAAACGCCAGGGCCCCGAGGCGCGTTGCCTCACTCTTGAGCTCTGGCGTACCAAATGCGGACATGAGGATTACCGGCATACGAGGACTAAGTGTTTTGAATTTCTTCAGGAGAGTAAGACCTTCGGTCCCGCCGGCATCGGAAAGCCGCATGTCCAACAAGGCAAGCCCGATCTGCGAATCACTTTGCAGGTGCTTGAGAGCCTGGGCCGGAGTGTGCGCGGAAAGGACCATGCAGTTGAGATCTTCGAGTACCTTCGTGAGCGCCCAGCAAAAGCCCTCTTCGTCATCAACGATGAGCACGTGCAAGACCTTATTCGTTCCCGGTTGTGTTCGAGGATTTTGCAAAAGACCTGCCCCAGTCTCCTCAACAACAAGACGCTGCATCAGGCTGCCTCTCTTTTTGTGCGACGACGGTGAACATTTCTATGTTGTGCCTGCGGGGCAACAGTGTCTCTGCAGAGCATCTGCCCTGCCAGAGGCGCGGTCTTCGGCTTTTGCGGAAGCGTGTTGTGTAACATGGAGAAGATGCAACAGGATGCAGCTTATCCATTGTTTTTCGCGACACGTACGGCAAGATCCCAGAAGGCCGAAGAGTGAAGCACCATGGAACCCGCACCATGGTCTCTGGAAAAGATTCCATGGAAGGTGACGAGAATTAGGCGGCTTGCGCGGAAGGGCGCGTGAGCTCCAAGCGATTCCGGCCTGGCCGGCTCCAGTCGCTCCGCCTGGTCCGCGACGATTTCCAGGCGCGTAGCGTGACGACGAGCAGGGCTTTCTAGCGTGCTACAGCTTGAACTTCGTTCAAGTTCAGCAAAACATCGCAATCGTGTCTGAGATACAGGCAAAACTGTATCTCGTGGAGAATTCGAACTAAAGATTCCCTGCTGGACGCAGCTTGCTGAATGGCAAGCGGAAGATGAGATAGGAAATGTGGATGTCCTTGGGCAAATACTTGTCCATCTGGTGTGCCATACCTGCAAAGAGGATGCCTGTTTCGCCCTCTTCTAGGGTTTTGTCGATGCGCTGGGCGATGAAGTGGTCACGACGGCAAAGAAGCAACTTTCTCTTGTTGCTCCAGCAACTTGGCTTTTTTGCGTTTTTCGGCAATTTCGCGCTCCTTGGTGATGGCCTGGATGTAGCGATATTCCTCGAGCAGGAGCTGGACGTCTTCCGTTCCTTCCAGGGAAGCGCCGCGCTGGACCAAGGAAAGCACGAGCTGGTGATTTTGGCTTCCCCGTGCCGCTACATCGCGCACGATGTCCAGTTCCCTGCCGCAAAGCGGCAGCCCATCTTGATAAATGCGCAGATTGGCGTGCTCGACATCCAGCTTGCCCAGGCGCTTGCTGATTCCTTCCCACATCTCGTCCACGGCCTGGATGTGTTCGTTCCAAACATGCACGCCGAATTGATCGGTGAACTCCTTTTCTGTGCGGCCCGGCCAGCGAGCCCATATCGGCCTCGGAATGGATGACCGGCACGTAGATTAATTCCCTCATTGAGTCGTCTATGAGTCCGTGACGAGCTCGTTCACCAGCTGTTTGAGGTCATCCAGGTCAAACGGTTTGGAGATGTATTCCTCGGCGCCCAATCGCAGTGCCTCCCTGGCGCTCTGGATATCCCCGAATCCTGTCATCACCACGATGACCAGTTTGCGTTCGAACTTTCGAATCCGCCGCAGGCATTCCAGACCGTCCATCCGGGGCATCTTGATGTCCAAGAAAACGAAGTCGGGAGGATTCTTGCGGATCCTGGCCAGCCCTTGGCGGCCTCCGCTGGCGGTGGAGACCTCGTGGCCCATCTCCGTCAGAACGCTGGCCAGCAAGCGGCAAAACTCCGGCTCATCATCCACCACTAAGATCTTGCAAGTCATCGCTATGCCCCTCTCTGCTTCGGGCTTCTCCCTTGCACCCATGGTCGGATGAGACCCGCCGCCGACCCTGGCTTTGTCATTGCCTGTACGGTCCAAGTCCGGGCGCATCCGCCGAACAACGCATCATGGTTCTGGGTCCTGAGTTATGCGGTAGGCTTTGATCTTGTTGTAGAGGGTTTTGTAGTCGACGTCGAGCTGACGCGCAGCCTTGGCTTTATTCCAGTGGCAGTTGCTGAGCGTTTCCACGATCAAATCACGCTCCGCCTTTTTGGCCACCTGCTTCATCGAAGCAGTCTTCGCGCCCCCGGTTCGAGAAGCCGGTTGTGCAGAGAGAAATTCACCCTGGTGTCTGACGGTGTTCCAAGTTTCCAATGGAGATTGCGGCCGAGCATGCCCATTCAGCAGCCGGGCAGGCAGGTGCTGCGGGAGGATGGAGTTCCCGGCAAGAATCACGGCACTCTTGAGGGTGTTTTGAAGCTCGCGGACATTGCCGGGCCAGGCATAACGACGCATGATGGCCATCGCTTCGTCGGAGATTTCCGTGCCCGAGCGCTCCAACTCGCGATTGATCTTCTCCAGGAAATACTTGCTGAGGAGTTCGAGATCGCCTTCACGCTCCCGGAGCGGCGGCAGGGAGATCACGAAAACATTCAAGCGATGAAAGAGGTCCTCCCGGAAGGCCCCGCGTCGCATCAAATCATCGAGGTCCATGTTGGTGGCGGCAATCAGGCGCACATCGACGGAAATGGCTTCCTTGCCACCGAGGCGTTCCACCTCGCCTTCCTGAAGCACGCGCAGGAGCTTCATCTGGACGTGAAGCGCCAAGTTGCCCACCTCGTCCAGGAAAAGCGTGCCTTTGTCGGCGCGCTCGAAGCGCCCTGGCTTGCGGTCCAAAGCGCCCGTGAATGCCCCCTTCTCGTAGCCAAAAATTTCGCTTTCGACCAGCGCCTCGGGCAAAGTCGCGCAGTCGAGTGGAACGAAGGGGTGTGCTTGCCGGAGGCTCTCGGCATGCACCGCGCGGGCCACCAGTTCTTTGCCGGTGCCGCTCTCGCCGCGCAGGAGCACCGTCACGTCGTGGGTGGCTACCTTGCGCACCAGCTCAAAGACGTTCTGCATCTGCGGGCTTCCGCCGATGAAGCGGTCCCAGCTCCACCGTTTAGAGGCTTCCTGCTTCAGGCCGTGGACTTCACGGCTGAGTCCCACGGTCCGCAGCGCATTGCGGACAATGATCTTGAGCCGGTCGTTCGGCAACGGTTTGGTCAGGTAGTCGTAGGCGCCGAGTTTCATGGCCTCAACGGCGGTTTCCACCTGCCCGTGGCCGGTCAGCATGATGACCAACTGCTTGGACTTCGACTTTTGAATGCTCCGTAAAAGGGCGATGCCATCCTGGCCCCGCAGTTGGACATCCAGAAAGATAAGGTCGGGCTGCTCTTTCTTGATTTTTGCGAGGGCCTCTTCGCCTGTTTCCGCCGTGAGCACCTGATAGCCGTCTTCGCCCAAGACTTTTCCAAAGAGCCAGCCGACTTCAGGCTGATCGTCGACCACCAGGATTTTGCTGGGCGCAATTTTCACGGGGGATTCATCCAGCCAATCTGTCCTTTACGGGCCGCGTGATGGGAATTTTGATCGTGAAGGTGGTGCCGCGTTTCGGCCCCTGCGTCGCGCTGGTAAAGGTGAGGCTGCCCTGATGGTGGTCGATGATGCGCTGGGAAATGGCCAGCCCCAGCCCGGTGCCGCCGCGCTTGGTGGTGAAGAAAGGCTTGGGGAGTTGTGGCTGGACGTTCTTGGGGATGCCACAGCCGGTATCGCTGATGCGGATGGTGGCTTGATTGTTTCGCTGGTCATACTGCGTCTCGACCGTCAGCACGCCGCCTTTGGGCATGGACTGGATGGCGTTCATCAAGAGATTGGAAAACACCTCATCCATCAAACCGTGATCACACGTCAATTGGGCCGTTCCGCGACTGAATCGTTTGACGACCTTGATGTGTTGCGCCAAGCACTTGGAGTTGGCCAGACAGAGCACCTGGTTGAGATTCTGGTGCAGATCCCGCGTTTCGAACTTGAGCTTCCTCGGACGGCCGAAGTCGATCAGTTGGGTGGTGATCTCATCGAGCTGTTTCACCTTGTTCACAATCACACTGGTAAATTCGCGCAGCGCGTGGCCTGGAGAAAGTTTGGAGTGCAGGTATTGGATGGACATCATGATGATGGCGAGAGGATTGCGTATCTCGTGGGCCACGCTGGCAGCCATTTCAGACGAAAAGGCCAGGCGTTCCCTGCGGACCAGGTCGTCCTGGGCTTTCTTTAATCGCTGGTAGGCTTCGTCAAGTTCGGCAAGAAGCGATTCGCTCTCGGACTGGGTGCGGTTCAGCTCCTCCGCGAGTTGTTGCTCTTTCGTCGAGTCTCTCACACTGACCACAACAAACTCCACGCCTCTGTCCGCCTGTTCGAGCAGCGAAAAACTCAGTGACACCGGTATGGGCGCGCCGTGGGAGGTTAAACAACCCGCGCGAACATCCTTGATTCTGTTCCCTGCGGCGGCTTTGGCCACGGCTTCATCAATGGCTGGCCGGAACTCCTCGGAGAACAAGTCGCCGATGTTTTTCCCGAGTGTTCCTTCAGGTTGTTTGCCCGCCAGATCCGTGAAGGCCTTACTGATGAGCAGAATATGGCCGTGGAGATCGCACAATTCAACAGCTCCGGGAAAGGCCTTGAGAAGCGCCTCTTCATCCGCGTGAATCTCTAAAGCAGACTGTTCCGCAGCATGTGGCACTCTGGACCTCCTAATCGCATTGAATTCAAACGTGCACACGTTCCTCGGGAGTCTTGAGAGAACCTGTGAAGGTTGTGCGCGAACAACCCTGCTGGTGTTGACCTAGGGTTTGCAAACGACAAATTTCTGCTTTGTCGAGAAACGTTTCGCTACTGGGAGGATGATAAGGAAGGGGACTACTGCTCCGCCGAGCAGAAGGCGCTCGGTCGGGACACGGGTGTCATCCGGTACCCAAAAACATCGTATCAACCAATTGAATTATGCGTCATCCGATTGCCATTGCCGCAACGGGCTGACGATGCAAGAGTGCGGCCACCTCCGTCTATAAATTCGAGCCTTGATTATGGTCCGGCGGATACGCACCGTCAATTTAGGTTCTCGGATGTTTTCGCTAAAGCGACAATGCTGCTGCGCAATTGTAACAATGAAGCCTGCGGGACTCGACGTCGATGTGGCGCAGTTGTTGATGCTTCGCTCGTAATTGTCTCACTCGGCCTGCGTGTGCCTGCTGCAAGAAATCCCAATGACCTGCGGAATCGATGGAACCAAGGAAACCTAAGGCGGACTACGGCGATCGCCGTGGGCTACATGCGCTGCGGCACCGTTGACATCGTTCAGAAGTTGACATTCGCGGCGACGATGAGACGGCATTCGATCAGTCGCTTGGGATTGACTCAGAGAACTGGCGGGCGTGCGAGAGATGGCAGATTCTCTCTCCAACCCGCATTCAGCCCTTTGGCACCGATGAGTTGAACCGGGTGATTCAAAGTCGATTCCGCGCCAAAATGCTGAGCATGGCGCGAGATCCATTGTCCCAATGGCCATCGCCGATGGGTGATCAAGAACTCGTCTTCCACGACAAGGTCATGCAGACGGAGAACCAGCCGAAATGGCTTCCAAAGGATGCTCGGGGGCTGCGCTTCGTCGCCAATGGCGAAATTGGAATCATAACGGAAGCGTGGAAGGGCAGAAACGGCAAGCCAGATAACGCGAAGGTTGTCTTTTCGACGCAGCCCGAGGCGACGTACAGCTATAAGAAGTCGGAGGTGAAGGAAGCTCTTGAGCTTGCCTATGCGCTAACCGTTCATAAAGCCCAGGGCAGCGATTTTGAAACGGTAATCCTCATAGTGCCGCGCAAAGCCCAGACCCTGTCTCGCGAACTTCTCTACACGGGACTTACCAGATTCAAGGGCAAGCTGGTGCTCCTGGTCGAAAAGGACAGTCAGCCGTTGCTCGATTTGCGTCGACCCGAAGCGTCCGACACGATGCGACGGACGACCCGCATGTTCAAGCTCCTGATTGGCCAGGATGCAGGGGATATTGGAATCAAAGGCCCGTACCGACCCGAAGGTCTTATTCACCGCACATCTGACGGCACTCCGGTTCGCTCGAAGAGCGAAGTCATCGTCTATGATGTCCTGGTGTCGGAACGTCTGTCAGTCCAGTACGAAAAAGAGTTAACGGCCAGGGACGGCAACCCAAAGAATTTCCGCTTGCCGGATGAGCCCTGTCGCACGGTTGTCCAACTTGCCGTTCTCACTGGAATGCGAATCGGTGAGATACTCCCTCTGAGGTGGAAACGTGTAGACCTGCAACGTGGCACACTAGAAGTCGCCGAAAACTTTTCGGACGGCGCCTTCGGTTTGCCGAAGACTCGCAGCAGCAATCGCGTGATCCCGATGAGCAAGTTCCTCATTAGCGTGCTCGAAACGCATCGCACCGGCAAATCAAGCAATTCGCCGGAAGATCTCGTTTTCAAAACGCGAACGGGGACGCCTCTCAGCTCGAAGAACCTTTACAACCGTGAACTCGCACCCGCATGTGACCGGATCAAACAGCCACGCGTATCGTGGCATTCGTTCCGACACACACACGCGACGCTGCTAGCGGAGGTAGGAGAGTCGATCAAGACCGCGCAATCCCTGTTGGGTCATTCGGATCTTGGGACGACGCTCAACACCTACGCTCACGTGATACCGGACTCGCAACGACGCGCTGTCGAACGAGTCGCAGGAGTTTTGTTCTCAGATGTTCTCAAGTTAGAAGACAGCGCAAAACTTGCAAGGGTCAACTAGCTGTGTTCTCAAGACTTATAAAGCAGTTGGTGGGCCCGCTAGGATTTGAACCTAGGACCAACGGATTATGAGTCCGCTGCTCTGACCGCTGAGCTACGGGCCCTGCGTCATAAGGGCAGAATACCTTGCCCAATCGGCTGTGGCAGGAAGGCCAGACCTATCCTCGGCGGAAAATTATCTGCCAACCCCGGTATCAGCGCGCCCGCCATTGTCGGCCCCTGTCTGGGTGTCCCTCATTACCTTGCCGTCAGGCAAAACGACCTTATTGAAGCGCCCAACGGTGGCGTGAGTTTTGGCCTGCCAGACGTAAAGGGTGACGACATCTCCCGGCTTCAGCGTAGTTCGGGTCCAGCCGATGAGCTGAGAGGCCGGCGTGCTGCCCATTTCCATGGTCCAATGCTCGACGTTGCCCTTTTCATCCTTGAAGTCGGCCTTGATCAGCGGGTGGGGATTAATCCAAAGGAAGCCGGTCACTACAGCATCCTTCAATACGACGGGCTTACTCATGTCGTACGCTGCAGCCCCATGATGGGCGAACACCGGACTGCAGATCGCAAGGAGTCCAGCGATCAAACCGATTGACTTGAGCACCTTCACTTTCATCTTGCACCTCCGAGCTTGGAAATTCGTTGCCAACATCGCGCGCAGACTCAACAGCCGGGCCTACCTGCGTTGCGGGGGAGCGTTGGGATCACTGCCGGCCGGATCGCCCATCTCCTTCAAATATTCCTGCACCTCCGACGGTATGCAGGTGAAGTCATCGAGCTCCTGGTTGGGAATCCAGCGGAAGTGCTCGACGCCCAAGGCGAACTGCTTGGTATAAAGCTTCGGGTCGTCCATGGTCATGGTCAGCGTCAGATCGTTCTTGTCATCGCGGTGAAAGCGCTCTTGCACATGCGCGTCAATGCTATGAGGATAGCCGTTCTTGGTTGCCCAGGTGGAGGGCTCCAGCCCCGTCGTATCGACGACGAACGTATCGTCGTCCTCCCAGTGGCCGATTGAATATCCGTTCCACTTTGGATCGAGCGCGTCTTTACCCGTGCCGCCTACGTTCGTAGGGAGAGCGCGGCCATCGGTCCAGATTTCGCGCCAAACATCCATATATTGAATCAATATGAACGTGCGGTTGCCCATATTCGTTATGGTCATGCCGCGAATTTCGTTGGTCATATTCTGAGGAAAACCAAAAGGATCGCAATATCTCGTATGAGGATCGTTTGTACCACCCGGGCTAAATTTCCCAATAGGCTTGTTCATGCCGAACAATTGCTGGCCCAAGGGCGTGAGAGGGGGCGCCGTGGGTTCCTGGGCATTTGTACCGCGCGGAACATTCGCGCCGGATCCCGGTCCAGCCCAGGTTCCGGTGATATCCCGTTTAGGAGCGGGCCCTCCGGCCCCAACAGCGCGGTCCATGGGATGATATTTCCAGGGATTCAGTGCCTGCCCCGCCCTGCTGCGGTTTCGAATTGTCCGCTGTTTGCGACAGGGCGACAGATGACAACGCCAGCACGAAAAGCGAGGCAACCAGGAGCTTGGTGAGTCGATTTCTATTTGCCATGTTCTCTTTCCCTCACACCAAATCTGCCCATAGTCAAAGCCTACAATCGGAATCCGACCTCATGCGATGGTAATTCTCGTCGAACTGATCCTGGCACTCCGGATCCTCCCTGAGGATCCTCCCTACGGTTATGCAAAGGGATTATACCCGGTACTTGCCGTCATCTCCACTAGCGCTTCTGTCCGCTTAGGCTGGCGTTTTGCAGCCGTCGACCGGCTAATGGCCGACTGCGGGCCGCTCATTCAGGCTGTGCTCTCGATCGAAGGCTCGGCGGTGGCGGACTACCGTGGACCCGTGAGATTCGGCTATTTGTCCAATCGCCAGCACGGATGCGCGCGCTTAGCTCGATCGCGGTATGCTTTCCGTGGCCGGATTATCTTCGCTGGCTTTGTTTCCGAGGGCCAGTTCAGGTGGATCGAAAACTATCGCTTCCCGAATGTACATTCGCCAGGCCGTCCGTTTAAGCGGCGGCATCTTCGCAGCGCTTGGCCTTGTGGCCGGGATCACGTGGTTCTTTTCTCGCGTCGCGCCCATAAACGAGACAACGGCGGGCTTTGTTTACCTAGTGGCGATTCTCGTGATCGCCACGGCCGGAGGCCTGATCGAATCCACCGTAGCTTCCGTGGCAGCCATGCTGTGCTTCAATTATTTCTTTCTTCCTCCAGTCGGCACCTTCACGGTTGCCGATCCACGCAACTGGGTGGCGCTTTTTGCTTTCCTGGCGACATCTCTAATCTCCAGCCAACTCTCGGCGCGCGCCAAGCGCCGCACCAAAGACGCCATCGACCGGCAAAACGAAATGGAAAGGCTTTATTCCCTCAGCCGCGCGCTTCTTCTGACGGGCACTGAGCGCCCTATAGCCAAGCAAATCGTTCAACAGATTGCCCAGGCATTTGAATTTCGAGCGGTGGCGCTTTATGAACGAAGTGGCGGCGAAATCTATCGGGCCGGATTTGACGACATGCCCGAAATAGACAATGAACTTAAGGAGGCGGCGGTTCGCTCCGAACTCCGGCAGGACGAAAACAAGGGCTTGATCATCACGCCCGTACGTCTGGGCCGGCAACCGATAGGCAGCCTGGCAATACGCGGCGCCTCTCTATCGGACGCAGCGCTGCAATCGTTACTTAACCTGGTGGCGATATGGCTGGAACGCGCGCTCACGGAAGAAGCCGTCAATCGCGCGGAAGTTGCCCGGCGCAGCGAGGAGCTTAAATCGACTCTCCTGGACGCGATCGCTCACGAGTTCAAGACCCCCCTCACCGCGATCAAGGCGGTAACCACGGACTTGCTGTCCGAACCAGCTTCTGAGCTGCCGGTTCATCAGCGCGAATTGATCTCTATCGCCGACGAAGGAGCCGACCGTCTATCGAACCTCGTCACGGAAGCAATTCAGCTGGCGCGAATCGAGGGAGGCAAATTTCAATTGAATCGCGGAGTGCACCTGCCGAGTTCGTTGATTCTAGGGGCGCTCAAACAGATGAAATCTCTCGTCGATGGACGGGCGGTGAACCTTTCCATCGTTGACGATCTTCCGCCGCTGTGGGTTGACGCCGAGCTCATAAGGATGGTGATCTCTCATCTGATCGACAACGCCTTAAAATATTCGCCCCCCGCCGGCTCCTATTTTGATCGGCGCGCGCAGGACTGAGAATAGGGTAATTATTTACGTAAGCGATCAAGGCCCTGGAATCGCCGAAGAGGAAAAGGCACGAATCTTCGATAAGTTCTATCGTGGTACAAAAGAGACGCATCTGAGAGGCACTGGAATGGGCTTGGCGATAGCGCGCGAAATCATACATGCGCACGGCGAAGAGATCTGGGTTACGAGCAAACTGGGCCAAGGTTCGGAATTCTCATTTTCGCTGCCGCTCGCATCGGGGGGCGCCGGCGCATGAGTGCCGGCCGAATTCTCGTGATTGACGATGACCCTCAAATCCGCCGCACCATGAGGACAACTCTCACGGCCCGCGGCTATGAGGTTGGGGATGCGCGAACGGGCGAAGAGGGTCTCGAGAAACTGAGATCCGAAGCGTACGATCTGGTGCTACTGGACGTGAACATGCATGGCATGGGCGGTCTCGAAACGTGCCGACTGATTCGCTCCAGCTCCGACATTGCCATCATCATGCTGACCGTCAGCAATTCAGAAAGAGATAAGGTTGATGCGCTGGACGCCGGGGCCGACGACTATGTAACAAAGCCCTTCAGCACGCCGGAGCTGCTGGCGCGCATTCGGGCCACCCTGCGGCGCCTGCCGCATCCTCCCGATCATGCCGACCTAAAGCAATTGGACGTGCGGGGCGTCGAAATCGATCTGCCTTCGCGGCAGGTAAGTGTGCGCGGACGCAGTTCCCGGCTCACGGCGAAGGAGTTTGACTTACTGTCCTACCTGCTCGCGCGGCCGAACAAGACGATCACTCATCGCGAACTGCTGCAGGCGGTGTGGGGCCCGGATTACGGCGATGAGTTGGAATACCTCCGCGTGTTTATCAATCGCTTACGCAAGAAGATCGAACCGGACCCCTCCAAGCCACAATTTCTCGTGACCGATGCCTGGGCCGGCTACCGTTTTCAACTTCCTCAGTAACTGCAAGGAAACTTCCCCAAGGTTGCCGTCAATGCATAGTCGTCCCCGCTTCCCTATTAGCCTGCGCAGGAGAGGAAGCTTGTGCAAGGGTGTGATCTTCGTCACAGAGACGATATCCATACAGAGATAAATTACGGCCGAACGATTTGAGAGCTAGCGCAGTTTTCTCGGGCATTAGTGGTTTATGCCGTTCTAAGGGCGCGTTTATGCGCTGTTTATGTCCGTTGACGCAGTATAGGCACTGGTAGTGGGAACATGAACAAACAATACAGCCACGCCGTTAAGAACGGCCGGGACAAAACAGTAGCGCTGAAGCCCGAAGCGGGCTTTGCGCTTGAGCCCCTCGAGGTCAACGTTATCTTTACGGACGAAGCGTCCACATCCGCTGCTTTGGGGGTTGCCCAATCCCTCGCTCGGGATCTGGGAGCGCGTATCCACTTGCAATACGCAGTGACGGTGCCGTTTCAATTGCCGCTGGAGAGGCCTGGCGTTTCCGTGTCTTTTCTCCAGGAGCAGCTCAGGAAGGTTTTGGCGGATCTGGAGAAGGATGGCTTCGAACCGAAAGCACATTTGTATCTTTGCCGGGATCGCGTTCGAGCGCTTCGACAGGCTCTCAAGCCGAATTCCCTGGTCGTGATCGGCGGACGAAAGCACTGGTGGCCTACGCCGGAAAGCCGGATCGCACGTGCGCTCCGGGCCGAGGGCCACCGGGTCATTTGTGTCGATTCTAAAGAAGCGGTGGATTTCGAACGAGCGATGGTCGCGAGGTGATTATGCTGCTGGACATTTTCTATATCGGGGTCGTGGTTGCATTTTTTGTTTTGCTCTGGGGCTTTACGAAGGCAGCGGAGCGGCTTTAGGAGGATTCCATGGAGTACGCCATTGCGGGAGTGGTTGCGGCAGCGCTGTTTGTCTATCTGATGTACGCGCTGCTTCGGCCGGAAAAGTTCTGAGGTGCTGAGATGACTTGGATTGGTATTGCGCAGATAGCGGTTTTCTTCTTGATCATACTCGCCATCACGAAGCCCGTGGGTACGTTCATGTACCGGGTCTTCGAAGGAGAGAAGACCTTCCTTCATCCCATCCTCGGCCCATTAGAACGGTTGATCTATCGCCTTGGCGGAGTTCGGGAGGACGAGGAACAGTCGTGGGTCGCGTATTCCGCGTCCATGATTTCGCTAAGCGTCTTCAGCTTTCTGGCGGTGTATTTGCTCCAGCGCTTGCAGGGTCATTTACCCCTCAACCCCATGCAGTTTTCGACGCCCAAGGCTCCTTCGTTTGCCACGCCGATGACGCCCGATCTGGCGTACAACACGGCCGTCAGCTTCATGACGAACACAAACTGGCAATCGTATTCCCCAGACACGACGATGAGTTACCTAACGCAGATGGCTGCGCTCGCGGTCCAGAATTTTGTTTCCGCCGCCGTCGGAATTGCGGTTGCAGTGGCGCTAATTCGGGGGTTTGCGCGGCACACAGCAAAGACCATCGGAAACTTCTGGGTCGACGTCACCCGCTGCACGCTCTATGTTTTGCTTCCGATTTCTGTAATCGCCACTCTGTTATTCGTCTCGCAGGGAAGTATCCAGAACTTCAAAGGGCCCGTCACTGCTACTACGCTGGAAGGCACAAGCCAGGTCATCGAGCAAGGCCCCTTGGCCTCGCAGCTCGCCATCAAGATGCTGGGCACGAACGGCGGAGGATTCTTCAACGCCAACTCAGCTCATCCCTACGAGAATCCCACCCCACTTTCCAACATGCTCCAATTGTTTCTGATCTTTTCGCTTGGGGCGGGATTGACCTACACGTTCGGAAAAATGGTGCGCGATACGCGCCAAGGCTGGGCCGTGTTTGGAGCCATGGCCGCGATGTTTTTAATCGGCGTTTTCGTCTGCTATTGGGCCGAGCAACGTGGCAATCCGATGCTGACCGCTGCGGGCCTCGAGCATACGTACACGGGAAGTCAGCCGGGCGGCAATATGGAGGGCAAAGAAGTTCGGTTTCGGCATCGCGCAGTCCACTCTATTTGCCACCGTCACCACGGATGCCAGTTGCGGCGCTGTGAACGGCATGCACGACAGTTTTACGCCTTTCGGTGGTCTGGTCCCGCTATTTAACATCCAGACCGACGAGGTGATCTTCGGAGGCGTCGGCGCAGGGCTCTACAGCATGCTGATCTATGCGGTCATTGCTGTCTTCATCGGCGGCCTGATGGTTGGGCGCACGCCCGAATACGTGGGTAAGAAGATCGAGCAGAAGGAAGTCAAGATGGCCATCATCGCGGTCCTTGCGACTTCCTTGGTGATCCTCGGCTTTACCGCGCTCAGCTCCATAGCTCCGTTTGCCAAGAACGGCTACTGGAATGCGCCGGGGCCCGCCGCGGCGAATACGAATAACAATGGCGCGCATGGTTTCTCGGAAATGTTGTACGCATATTCCAGCGGTGCGGGCAACAACGGCAGCGCCTTTGCGGGAATCAACGCCAACACGCCCTGGTACAACCTGACCATGGGTCTGGACATGCTGGTTGGCAGATTTCTCTTCATCATTCCGGCGTTGGCGATTGCCGGCAGCCTCGCTGGAAAGAAATTGATACCGACAACCAGCGGCACGTTGCCGACGAACGGCACACTTTTTGTCGTATTGCTGGTCGGGACGGTGGTAATCGTGGGAGCGCTCACTTATTTTCCGGCGCTTTCATTAGGTCCCGTCGTGGAGCATTTCCAAATGCTCAGTGGCAAATTGTTTTAACGTGGCGAAGGATAAGGAGCTATAAATGTCTACTGTGACTGCCCCTCCGGTCGCGCCGAAGCCCGAAATCAAGGAAGAAGCGACGTCCCTTATCTCCCGAGGCGTCCGGGCGCGCCCGCTGTTCGATCCCGAAATCATGAAGCGCGCCATCAGGGAATCCTTCGTCAAGCTCAATCCCATGACGGTGGCGAAGAACCCCGTGATGTTTGTCGTCGAAGTGGGAGCGGCCTTGACAACCATATTTGTGGTCAAGGACGCGTTTGGTGGTACTGGCGGCACCCTGTTTGGCACTCAAATCGCTTTGTGGCTGTGGTTCACGGTTGTGTTTGCGAACTTCGCCGAAGCAATGGCCGAGGCCCGGGGGAAGGCTCAGGCGGACGCGTTGCGCAAAACCAAGACCGACACGATGGCGCGGAAGCTTTTGCCCAACGACAAATTCGAAATGGTGGCCGCATCGAAGCTTCGCGCGGGCGACGTGGTGTACTGCGAGGCCGGTTATTTGATTCCGGGAGACGGCGAAGTGATCGAGGGCATCGCCAGCGTGGATGAATCGGTGATCACGGGAGAGAGCGCGCCGGTAATTCGCGAATCTGGCGGTGATCGCAGTGCGGTTACGGGCGGCACGAAGGTTTTGTCCGACCACATCAAGATCCGCATCACTTCCAATCCTGGCGAAACGTTCCTGGACCGCATGATCGCGCTCGTCGAGGGCGCGGTGCGGCAGAAGACGCCGAATGAGATCGCGCTCAATATTTTGATCGCCGGCCTCACGCTGATCTTCCTGCTGGCGGTGGCGACGCTTCCGCCTTACGCCAAATATGCAATCTCAGCTGTGGGCAGCGGCAGCGCGCCAACCGTGGCAGTTCTCGTTTCTCTGCTTGTGTGCCTGATTCCGACGACCATCGGCGGCCTGCTCTCCGCGATTGGCATCGCGGGGATGGACCGCGTGATGCAACACAATGTCTTGGCCATGAGCGGAAAAGCGGTGGAGGCGTCGGGCGACGTCAACACGCTGCTTTTGGATAAGACCGGGACCATCACTTTAGGCAATCGCCAAGCCGTGGAATTCATAACCGTAGACGGCGTTAGCCAGAGTGAATTGGCAGACGCAGCTCAGCTCTCCAGCCTTGCCGACGAAACGCCGGAAGGCCGTTCGATCGTTGTGCTCGCCAAGCAGATGTACAACTTGCGCGGCCGTGAAGTGGCCGAGCACGAAGCCAACTTCATTCCATTCTCCGCATATACGCGGATGAGCGGGGTCGATCTCGATGGCCGCCGCCTGCGTAAAGGCGCGACCGAAGCGATTGCGAAATTCGTGAAGGAGGCCGGGGGAAGCGTGCCTGCCTCGCTCTCCGAAATTTCCGACCGCATCTCCAGGAATGGCGGCACTCCGCTGGCCGTGGCCGACGGTTCCAAGGTTCTGGGCATCATTCATCTCAAGGACATCGTGAAGGGCGGAATGCGCGACCGCCTTGCTTCCTTGCGGGCTATGGGAATTCGCTCCGTAATGATCACGGGAGATAATCCGCTGACCGCGGCGGCAATCGCGCAAGAGGCCGGCGTGGACGATTTTCTCGCGCAGGCTACGCCAAAAGACAAACTCGAATACATCCGCAAGGAACAGCAGCAGGGCCGCCTCGTCGCCATGACTGGCGACGGAACAAATGATGCTCCGGCGCTGGCTCAGGCGGACGTCGGCGTGGCCATGAATACCGGCACAATGGCCGCCAAAGAAGCCGGCAACATGGTGGACCTCGATAGCAACCCGACGAAGCTGATTGAAATCGTTGCCATCGGCAAGCAACTGCTGATCACGCGCGGCTCTTTGACCACCTTCTCCATCGCCAATGACGTGGCCAAATATTTCGCGATCATCCCGGCGATGTTTGCCTCGATCTATCCGGAACTTAACAGACTCAACATCATGGGCTTGCATTCGCCTCAAAGCGCCGTGCTGGCCGCGGTCATTTTCAACGCGGTGATCATCATCGCATTGGTTCCGCTGGCTCTTCGCGGCGTTCAATACAAACCGGTTAGCGCCGGTCAGATGCTAACGCGCAATTTGCTGGTTTACGGCCTTGGCGGAATCATCGTGCCATTTCCCGGAATCTGGCTGATCGACAAGATTCTGGTTGCGCTGCATCTCGCGTAAAGGAGTACGTCATGCTCAAAGAACTTGGACCCGGCTTGCGCTTGATGATCGTCTTCACGGTTCTTACCGGCCTTCTCTATCCGGCGGTGATGACCGGCCTATCGGAAGTCATCTTCCCGAAACAGGCAAATGGCAGTTTACTCACGGTGAACGGCAAGGTGGTGGGATCGAGCCTGATCGGGCAGCCGTTCTCGAAAACCGAGTATTTTCATCCGCGCCCGTCAAGCGCGGGTAGCGGCTACGATGGCAGCCAATCGAGCGGGTCAAATCTTGGACCCACGAGCGCGAAGTTGATCCACGGAACTACGAAGATGGACGACAAGAAGAACGAAGTCGTGGATTTCGACGGCATAGACGACCGCATTGTGCACTACTGCGTCGATAATGATATCCCGTACGAGTCATCCATGCCCTTGGAGCAATTCAAGGATTCTCAGGGCGATCTGGATGACGTCAAGCTGATCAAGGCTTTCAATGACGATAAGACCCCGCTGACTTTTACTCCCAAGGAATTGATTCCGCAGGACGCGGTGACCGCTTCGGGCTCTGGGCTGGATCCGCACATTAGCCCGGCAAATGCTGAGATGCAGGCCGCGCGTGTGGCAAAAGCGCGCAACGTGCCGGCCGACCAAATGAAGCAGCTGGTCGCACAGTTTACCGAGCGGCCGGATTGGGGCTTTTTCGGCGAGCCTCGCGTAAATGTGCTCGAGT
Source organism: uncultured Acidobacteriota bacterium (assembly GCA_963823935.1). GTDB lineage: Bacteria > Acidobacteriota > Terriglobia > Acidiferrales > UBA7541 > Palsa-189. The sequence continues at coordinate 477,074 of CAWGNM010000008.1, read as the reverse complement.
TGAATATCGCTCTTGATCAGCATTTCCCGGCCCCGAAATAGCGGGGCAAGTGCGACTCCCACGGGCAGAAGAAAAATTGTGGTCTGCTGCCGCGCCCAATGCGCGAATCCACCGGCTTGAGCTATCGCTTAAAACTTCTCGCGCTACTGTTTGGCGCTGCGGCGACATTGGCTCTCCTCAATACGGGCTACTCCGCTCTGAACACAATTTCGCGCTTGGATGTGGTCGAGGCGCAACGAGATCAGTGGCAGCGTCCAACGGAAATCATACAAGCGTTGGCCATCAAGCCGGGCGATACCGTTGCTGAAATCGGCTGCGGTTCGGGATATTTTTCGCTCAAGCTTTCAGCGGCGGTGGGTAAAGGCGGGCGGGTGTATGCCGAAGATATTCGCAGATTGCCGCTGGTATTCCTATGGTTCAGGACGATTCTGAAGAACGACCCGAACATTAAAGTTGTGCATGGCGGGGAAGGCGATCCCCATCTGCGCGCCCAGGCTGTGAATGAGGCGCTCATCGCGAACACGTATCATGAACTGACCGATCCTGAGGCGATTCTCGCCTACGTGCGGCAAGCGCTTATTTCAGGCGGCCGACTCGTGGTCGTTGATCGGGCCCCGAACTCCACACAGAGGGACGAAGATCCATTGGCGGAACACGAGATTTCAGCTGAGCGCGTTGAGGACGAACTTCGCGCAGCGAAATTCGAGATCACCGATCGTGATGACGATTTCATCGGAAAAGATCCCGATAACGACAGCTGGTGGCTCATCGTCGCGCGGAAACCATAATTGCGCGCGATTCCGGGGAAATAGATGAAGTTGAACATGAATCTTCTTACGATTTTTGGCTTGGTCGCCGTCACGCTGATGCTGGTGTTCTACGCATTGGAGCGCCGCAGCCGCTGGTATACGCTTGCCTTTGCCGGCGCTTGCCTCCTGGGTTCGACATACGGATTTCTCCAGGGAGCATGGCCCTTTGGGCTCGTCGAGGCTGTATGGTCCCTTGTTGCTATCCGGCGTTGGTGGCTAGGAACCGCACTGAACACCGCGTCATTTCCTCTTCAGCGGCGCTCTCGATAGAATGGTTGTTGATGGCTACCGATTCGCACCGGCCAACTCCAGATCAGCTTCTTGCCGACATCGAACTGGAGGAGCTTCGCAAACGGCGGGGACGCCTGAAGGTCTTCCTCGGCTACGCTGCCGGAGTAGGCAAATCCTTCCAAATGTTGGACGAAGGGCGCCGGCGCCGCGAAAGAGGCGAGGACGTGGTTATCTGTGCGCTCCAGCCGGAGTACCCTCCTGAAGTCCAGCCTATTCTGCAAAAACTGGAGATTGTTCCGACCCTAAAAACGGATGGCGCGGAAGCAATCGATGTTGCCGGCGTGGTTCGCCGCCATCCCCAGGTCGCACTCATCGACGGTCTTGCCTACGATAATCCAGCGGGCTGCCCCAATTGCCATCGCTGGCAGGACGTGGAACAGCTGCTCGACGCCGGAATTTCGGTGATCGCCTCCGTCAACCTGCAATATCTGGAAAAGCTTCAGGACGAGGTCGAACGCATTACCGGGAAGCGTGCGTCTTGCACGATTCCACGAGGTTTTCTCGATCGGAGCTCGGACGAAATCGTCGTGGTGGACGCGCCGGCCATCGACAGCCTCTCGCGGGGAATTTCAGCGGCGGACAGCGCCACGAGGCTTGCGGAGGAACACAAGCTTTCTCGTTTACGCGAGCTGGCGTTGTTGGTGGCGGCCAGCGTGATCGATCGGCAACTCGAAAGCTACTTGCGCTCGCACGGCGTGGATTCTTCGTCTTGGGGCGTGCAGGAGCGTATCCTGGTCTGTATCACGCCGCGATCCAGCGCCGCATCCATGCTGGAAAGCGGACGGCGGAATGCGGATCGTTTCCAGGGCGAGTTTTATGCCATCTATGTCCACCAGCCGGTCATCTCGCACGAAGACCGAGCTATCCTGGACCAGAACCTGAACTACGCGCGCCAATTGGGCGCTGAAGTGGAAACGCTCAACGGGCTCGACGCGGCCGACGCTATTTTGGATTTTGCGCGTGAGAAAGGGATCACTCAGATTTTTGTCGGCCATAGCACGCGGGAAGGGGCTTGGCGGCGCCTGTGGAGTAATCTAATTGAACGCCTGATCCGTTCCGCGGAAGGAATTGATGTCGTCGTCTACCCCCATCAGCGCTGACTCCCGCAACAATCCTCAGCCGCAACGTCCGGCCCAACTGCGCGTTTTTCTGGGTTATGCGGCGGGCGTGGGCAAAACGTTTCGCATGTTAGAAGAGGCGCAGCAGCTCAAAAGGCAGGGCAAGGACGTCGTTGTCGGCTATTTCGAGCCACACGGGCGAAAAGACACGATTGCCAAAACGGCCGGGCTGGAAATGGTCCCCAGAAAAACCGTCACGTATCGGGGTGTGACTCTGGAAGAGATGGATACCGACGCCATCATCCAGAGGCATCCTGCAATCTGCGTCGTCGATGAATTGGCGCATACGAACGTACCTGGGTCGGCACGTACGAAGCGATGGGAAGACGTTCAAGCGTTGCTGGATTCAGGAATAGACGTAATTACGAATATGAATATCCAGCACCTGGAAAGCCTCAATGACCACGTCTTCAACATTACCGGCATCCGGGTGCGTGAAACCGTGCCGGACTGGTTCGTGAAGAGCGCCGCGGAAGTGGTTATGGTCGATGCGACAACGGGAGCGCTCCTAAACCGGCTGAAGCGGGGAGATATCTACGCGCCGGAAAAGGCGCAGCGAGCGATGGAAAATTTCTTCAAGGAATCCACGCTTGCCGCTCTGCGGGAGCTGACGCTCCGGCAGACCGCACATGAGCTGGAGTTCAGAGAAATCGCCGAAATGCCCGATTTCGCGAGGGGCGTATCCACGACGAGGCCCGATCCACAAAGGCTGATTCATGATCGAATCTTGATTTACGTGACCTCGGATCCTTCCACAGCCATGCTTGTGAGGCGCGGGCGGAGAATGGCCGATTACCTAGGCGCCGAATGCTTCGCCATCTGCGTTCTGTCGCGCCGCGAAGGGCGCCGGGTGGCAGGGAACATCGAGGCCATCGAGAAGCACCTGAATTTTGCAAGAAACCTGCACATCGAGACACGGACTTTGGAAGGCGACGATCCTGCCGCGTCCATCGTGGATTTTGCACGCCGCAATCAAATCACGCAAATACTCGTCGGAAGGCCAAAAAAACGCAGCCTTGTGAGCCGTTTGTTGGGCACTGACCTCGTGTTGCGAATCGTTCGCGAAGCGAAGGATACACGTGTGACAATTGTCGCCCAGCGGCGCCGCCAACCTCAAGCCGCCGCGGTTTAGAAGATCGTTCGCCGCCACCTGAAACTTCTCGAAGAGCGATCTTCCTTTTGTAATTCAGGAACCTATCCCGTCAAGGAATGGCGCAGCGCATGACTTCTGTCTCTCAAATACATTAAAAAGCCCAACGGTAGAGATCCACCCAGCAAGGCTCGAGCGCGAAGCGTATTTAAATCCTTGAATTGTGAGAGCGGGCCTTTTCCCAAGCCGAAGGAATAGCGGCTGAAATTGATGGAACAGACGAATAACCCGATGGGCGCCTTCCGCAACCAATCCACAAATTCGTTCAACACCTGGCGATAAAAGAAAGCCCTTCCCCAAAGAACGTTGGCATTGAGATACGAAAGATGATCCTGGGCGCCATCCCGAATGTAATAGACACGCAAAACCTCGTTGATGAAGCGAGTTTTAAAGCGCCGCGATAAGGCGAACCACACCACACTTTCAGGCATGAATTTGGCATTTGGGGTGACGGGGAAAGGGTATTGCCGCAGCACGTCGGTGCGCTGGAATCCCCACTTCTCGCCACGAGGCCGGTACCTCAAATACATTTCCGCCTCATCCGCATCCAGAATGTCGCGTGTCGAACTTATCTCCGACGAGTCGGCCTTGCTGATCCTGGCACAAAGCGGTAACGGCTGAGAATTTGGACCTTTCCCTTTCGGGGATCGAATCCCAGTGGAACTTGAAGCGCTCCAGCGCCTGCGGCAGGCAGGCGTCGTCGGAGTCCAGAGTGAGGAATAGCTCGCCTGCCGCCTCGCGCACGCCTCGGTTAAACGCCGCAGGCTTGCCCTGATTTGGCTGATAGATATAGTGGATCGCGAAATTCGAGTCGGCTTGCCATTCCCGCACAATGTCACGCGTACTGTCGGTCGATCCGTCGTCGACGATCAGCCATTCAAAATCGCGAAACGTCTGCGCTTTCAGGCTTTCATAGACTCGCGATAGCGTGTTCGCGCGGTTGTAAGTAGGAGTAAAAACTGTGAAAACATTCCGCATAGCCCATTCTCCCGCAACTGTGAATCACCCAATCTGACAAGTAGGATTCTCCCAATGCTCGATTGGATACTAAGATGTGAGGAATGCGGGGAACAGCTTTGCCGATCTACCCTTTGCAGGCTAACCGATTGGCGTGCTCGTGGCGTCGGCCGCACCGGTCGTATTGGCGCGGATCACGCCCGATTGATCGGTATAGAATCCACGCTGGCCCGTGGTGCCAGGACTGATGGGATTTCCGGTGATGCCATAGCTCAGCACGTTTCCGCTGGCGTCAGTGGCTCCCGGCGTATAGGTGAAAAGATAGCCGCTCTTGGTGCCGCTGGAGAGAACTGAATCGATCAAATCCGCCGATGCGGACGTGGCGGGATTACCCGGTCCAAGATTGGAAAGGGTCCTCGGATAGCTCCCGTAGGTCGTGTCATACTCTATGCAAGAAGTGTTCAGCGTGCGCAGCGAGCCTACAGCCGATGCTTCGTTAGCGGCCATTTTCGAACGCAGCAGGTTGGGAATCGCGATGGCGGCGATGATGAGAATAATAGCCACGACGATTAGAAGTTCGATGAGCGAGAAACCGCGCTGTTTTTTGGGCATGAAAACTCCTTACGCCTACGTTGGAATTAATTGTGATGCAGTCTACCCGGGCGGGGTTTCCGAGCAAACTCTTTAGCGATTTGACATCATACTCCGAGGGCCTTCAAAAGAAAATCACAGCGGTTCCGATCATTGGTTTCACCTGGGCGTCTTACTTGGGCCGATTAGGAGCGACGCCCGCCGCTGGCGGCGGAGGGGCCTGGCCGCAAGTGTACTGCCGAATCTCGATGCGCCAGGAGGGCCCCGAAAAGTTCGGCACGAAACGCTGTTTCCATGCGTACGCGGGATCACGGGCCAGGAAGCGTGTAATCCGGTCTCCACAATGGTCACTAAGCCAGTCGCCTGCGTTCTTCATTCCCGTGAGTTCGTCCGGAGGAGAAGAGCCTTGGATCCAGAGTACGCCATCGGGCTTGGGCCGCCCCGCGTTTTCCCATTCCGCAGGATCCCAAACCAACGGATATCGAACTTCCGTTGGTAAGAGTCCGCTGAAACGCGAAGAAGAGTTAGGGAGAGTGGGTTTGATGGCATAGGTTAGATAGAGGAAAAACGATTCGTCATTACTGATCACGCCAGAGCCGCCGCGAAGAGCGTCCGCGGCGTCCTGGGCCACGCTGCTCCAAGGCTCAAAAAAATCTGGCTCGGCATAGTATCGTTTGTTGAGAACTCCGTACCAGCCAATTGCCGCAACGCCGGCCATGGCGAAGGCCATGGGGATGCGCCATTGCGACTTCTCGATTGTGCCGAGCGCGACGGCCAGAGGCAGTAAGAACCAGGGAGCGACCAGCAGCAGCCGATCGGGCTGCAGGCTTGAGGTTATGGCCATCAATGCAAATAACAGTAGCGAGAAAATTAGAAAGCTTCGTTCTTGGCGGCGCACGCCGACAAAAAGAAATACCAAGAGAACAACGACACCAATCGCTGCGGGAATGCTAAGCCGCCAAAACCACGGGGCGACAGAGGAGCTCACAAACATGATGTAGAAATTGTAGGCAGCGTCAAAAACGAGGAATTGAAAAGAATGCGGCCAGGCGATCGAGCGCAATCCACGGACAAACGGCGGCCAGCGCGGCGCGAAGCCAATCGCCAGCACGGCCAGCGTGGACACAATGAGCACGATCTTTTCAGTGTGATTGCCATCTAAGCGACCGGTTTGGGGCTCATTGATCGTGGGAATTCGCCGCCAGTAGTCCACACTTAGGAAGAGAAGCAGCGCCCAACCTAAAGCGCTGGTATAGAGCAGAAGCAAACAAAGAACGCAAAAAATAACCCAGTCGGAATAGCGCCGCGACGCCATGCCGCGGAAATATTGCCAGGTAATCGCCGCGATCAGCAAAAATGCAAAGGTGTGAGGCCCTTCCACGCGACCGTAATGAAATCCGAACGGCCACAATGCGCCTAACCACACTAGCGCGTTGCTGCTCTCATCGCCCCCCAGCCGGCGCGCGACACGCGAGAGGAGCCATAAACCGAGCAGAAAAAAAATAATGGATGGCGCACGGAGCGCATTGAACGCGCCATGGCTGATCCAGAGCCAAGAGCGAAGCAGCAGCGCATAGACCGGAGGAAGCGCTTCGCCAGCAGAGGATCGGAAGCCCGCGAGAAGCGTCTTCCAATTCGCGGCGGTCCCGCTTATCGCCGAGGCTTCCTCATTCGTCAGGGTGAGAAAGCCGTTGGTATAGAAGAGAAGCGAACCAAGCATAACCAGAGGGGCGGCGTCCCGGAGCAGCGGCCTGATCGCTTCCAACCGACGAAGGTGCCGGCTTTGTGGTTGCTCCGGCATCAGTGTGGCTCCGGCCGCGACGGGAAGCCGAGAGAGGCGTTGGCCAATCCGAGCAATTCGCGCACGACGACGAGGGCGTCGGAAGTGGTTCTCCACCAATGGGCGGCGTCGAAGGGGTCATCGCTGGCGTATCGCACGATCAGCGCAGGATCGTTGCCGACAAGGCGGTGCCAGATGAATCGCACGCGGCGCGTGTGAGCTTTAGAAGTCACAAGGATGACGTTATGTGCGCCTTCCTGGCGGCACTCGCGGGCGATCTCCTTGACCTCTTCCTCCGTATTGGCGGCGGGAGTTCCCAAAATGTGGATGGCATTGGAGGGGACACCCAAAGCCATGAGCACCCTTTGATTGTAGAAGCTTTCCCCAACGTAAGCGATGCCCAGCGTTTCCAGTTCGCGCGTCGGCGGAAATCCCGGAGATATCCAAACCTGAGCGGAAAAACTCTGCTGGTAGATTCGGGCAGCTTCCTTGGCGCGCGAGGGCATGCTTCCGCTGAGCACCACAATGGCGTGTGCCGGCGCCAAAGGATCCTGCAAGATTAGCCAAGCACCGGCTTGGCGAAATACGACAACGGAGGCCGCAGAGAGTGAGGCGAGGCCCAACATCATCGCCAAGAATCTGCGATAGCGCTGCCGGCGTATAGGGAAGGCACCTGGGAAAGCAGGCGCATCGCCAGCGATTGCATCGGAAGGCGGAATTATGGGGCTAATGCGCATTCGCGGGGAGTAACTATGGATCGGGGTCTCAAGGCCTCCGCGCAGATGCTATCGACCTATTGCGCTGAGGTCAAACCGTGGGGGTTAACGAGGCGTATTTAAGAGGCTGTTTGGAACTTGGGCGGGGCGTTACAAGACAACCTGCCAGAGCACCTTGAGGCGACATTGAAAAGGGGTGCTGACAGATCAAGGTAAGACGAGGGAGGCCGCTTCGTGACACAAAGCGGGTTCCTACACCGGAGGGCAGCGCTTGCCGGCGCTTGAGTGGCGTGCGCCGGCAAGCCAGAGCGAAGAGGCTGTTCTCTGCGGGGATTTACTGAGGAGCGGGCTGGAACGTTAGAGCTATTTCGCAATCGGAGCCGAACCCAACAGGAATGGCGCGCACCTTGCGGCGGCACTCTTTCTAAGCCGAGTCCGCCAGCGAGTTGGGAGCGAGGCTCCTTCGATTGTTGGACTCTTTGGGTAGCACAATATCGAGTGGGCGCACGGCGCGTTCGAGGGCCGTTGAGAGTTTCATCTTGAAGTCATCGGAGAAGATTTCGGCGTCCGGATAAGAGCGATTTACGACTCTCACCCGAAACAGGAAAGCCTCGGTACAGTTGTGGCGTCCGGCGGGAAGCTGGAGGCAATGCTGCCAAACGATGGTGGAATTCGCGCGCCGGGACCATGAGAAAAACAGATTGCCCTCACGGTCTTTGCGTAAAGGGCGAAGCCAGCCAGGAGGCAAACCGTCCCCCGCCTGCACCCTGAAACTAACGCCATCGATCCCGATCGGCTGCAGGTTGTCCTGAAGCACTCGGCAGATGGAACGGAAATCACCGCAACGATCGAGCGAGTGCGAGGCTTGTTGAATGCATCGTTGCGCTCGAGCGATTCGTCTGCGCCTCAGATAAGATTGGAGACCAAACCATCCCCCGGAGAACTCCTGATACCGGAGCTGTTGCACACCCAACAAGATGCCCAAGCTCGTAACCGCCAGCACAGGAACGAGCATTGTGCTTTCTCGAATCAACAGGATGCTGGCCAGCACGAAGCCGGCGGTTACACCGTAGAGCAGCAGCACCGCGCGCGGCTGCGAAAGGCCGCGTTTCAGAAGCTTATGGTGAACGTGGTCCGCATCGGCTCGAAACAGAGGCTTCCGCATAAGAAAACGTCTGGCCACGGCGAGCGTGACGTCGACGATTGGCAATCCGAAACAGAGAATCGGAACGGCCACACCCGTAACCGTCGGCCGCCCACTCCAGCCGCTCAAAGAAAGCGCGCCCAAAGCAAAGCCGATAAATAGGCTTCCTGAGTCACCCATAAAAATGCTTGCGGGGTGGAAATTGAAAGGCACGAAACCGAGCAGAGTGCCAAAAAGAGCGCACGACAGCATCGTGACCAGGTCGTTGTGCTGAACCAGAGACGTAGCGATTACGACGATCGCCGAAAGCAATGCCGTACCGACCGCCAACCCGTCCAGTCCGTCAATCAGGTTAAACGCATTTGTAATGAGTAACACCCACATGACTGTGAGCGCGAATCCGACAGGCTCTCCCACCGCGTGGCCGCCCACAGACAGACCGATATGGTGAATCCCAAAACCTGAAAAATAGAGAAAAGCCGCGGCAAGAAACTCAAAGATGAGCTTGGATGGGGGTCGGAGGGATTTTAGATCGTCGTACGCGCCGACCAGGAAAATAGAACACGTGGCGATTAGAAATCCGATCAGCATGTGGGGAGCGAAGGTTCGGTGACCCCACTTGGGGACGACACAGAAAGCCACAACCGTAATTAAGAAAGCGAGATAGATCCCAACCCCGCCTATTCGGGGCAACGGCTTGGTATGCAAATGGCGGTCAGAAGCCGGGGGAACCAGTAAACCGCGGGCGACCGCAGTGGTTTGCACCCAAAACGTCGTAACCAGGGATATGGCCAGGGATACGACGAAACTCCATACGAAAAGAATCACAGATAATCCCTCTACCGGTTTTCGTCCTGCACGTTTTTATCGCGTGAAAACCGAGTTCCTTTGGTTTAAACCACCTGCCCGATCATGCTATGGAGTCGGCGCTGGGGGCTCCGGCTGCTGCACTCGATGTAGAACATCGATTGGGAGCCGAAGGATTGTGTTCGGAATTTGCGGGCTTTCCTTCAGCCGCAAGGAAAAAATCTTTGAGCCAGGGCCGGTCGATCTTTCCGTTGGCATTTTTGCGAAGCGTTGGAAACTGCATCCAGCGGACCGGCAACATATATGTAGGCAAGAGTTTCTCCAGGTGATTTCGCAAGAGAGCCGGAGCTAAGCCACCTGCATTACGAGATGCGTAGGCGCAGCAAATCATCCATCCGCCAAAGCTTTCGGCCTGGATGGCGACTACCGCGCATTCTTGGAGAGCACTGCAGGAATTCAGCGCATTCTCAATCTCGCCTAATTCGATCCGATAGCCGCGTGACTTGATCTGCGTATCGGCGCGCCCCACGAAATAAACGCACCCAGAGGCGTCTTCCGAGGCGAGGTCCCCGGTTCGGTAGAGGCGATTGCCGGTTTCGGAACTTCCCGGCGCGCCTGGAACCCGCGGGTCGGGAATAAAGGCGCTCGCCGTTTTCTGCTCGTCACGCCAATAACCTGGGCTCAGACCAACGCCCCCGATGTACAGGTGCCCGATGTGGCCTGGGAACACGGGATCGAGATCGTCATCCAGGACAAGCAACTCCTCCCCGCCACAAGCGCGGCCTATGGGGATTTGCTCCTGGGGATTTTGGGGGCAGGCGGGCACGTCGTAATAGCTGCTGGCTATAGTGGCTTCCGTGGGGCCGTAAAGGTTTGTGAAGCGCACATGGGGCAGGCGTTTCATCCAGTAAGTCAGAGCTGGAGTCGGCAAGACCTCTCCGCACCATAAAACGCGCCGCAGCGACGGAAAATCACCCTGGCGGAGGGCGTTGAATTTTGCGATGTAGTTCAGCACCGAAGGTACCGAGAACCATTGCGTGAGCTGCGAATTGCGAATGAACTCGACCAGTTTTGGAGGCACCTGGGCAACGCCAGGCGGGACCAGGTGAAGCTCTGCGCCCGCGGCAAACGTTCCGAAGATGTCGAACGTGGAGAGGTCAAAATGGAATGGCGTGTGCCCGGAAAAGCGGTCGGTATGATCGATGCCGAAATGTTTCAGGGCCCAGGTAACAAAAGCAATAACATTCGAATGCGTAATCACCACGCCTTTAGGCGTTCCTGTAGAGCCGGACGTAAAGAGAATGTGAGCGGGATCGGTCGCTTGGCATTCGTTGGGGTGAGCGCTCGCGGGCGCAGATCGTAAATCATCGCAAGAAAATGCCGGCTGAAAGGATCCTGCCGGCATTTTCTCGTCAAGCCATCCAACGGAGATGCGCCCGCGAAATCTCTCGTCGGCCAGCAATTCATCAAGCAAAGGACTGACAGGCCCGGCTGCCAAAATCCAGGTATTCTCGCAGGATTCCAGTATACGGGCGACTCGGGCAGCGGGGCTTGCCGAGTCTATGGGCACATGCATGCAGCCGGCCTTAAGCGCGCCGAGCATGCTCAAGATAGCTTCGGGCGATTTGGGCATCAGAATACATACCCTGTCGCCTTTCCGACATCCGCCTTCACGCAGCAAGTGCGCGAGCTGATCGCTACGCCGATCTACGTCTTCATAGGTGAGGCTCTCTTTTCCAAACACAATGCAGCGTGCGTGCGGCCGAGATTCGGCTTGGCGCGTAACCCAGTTCTGTAAGAGTTGTCGTCTCATAGAGCCACGGTCCGAGAGGCGTAATCGAAAGCGGCGCGGACGTGGTTCAACTCCTCGCGCGCTGGAGGAATATCGAGAATGAATGTCTGGTGTCCGCTGCGGATATAGCGCGAGAGTTCTTCGGCGACTTCCTCATAGTTCCCAACGAGGTAAGGGCAGAAAGTCTGGTAGTTCTCAAACGGCCACATCCAGTAGACGCCCTGCAGATCGCCGGTGGCCTGCGCCATCTCGGAAAGCTGCCTGTGCCAGACCGAGTCAGACATACGCATGGCAAGTTGGTGCGCCAGTTGACCTCTGCGATCTCCGGGAAACCTTTCGATGGCGACGCTCCACGCTTCGGCGCTGGTGGGGCGCGCAATGATTCCCACTCGGATTCCAGCTTGATCGTAATTTGGCGTCAGACCTTCGTAATCCTTGGCTGGCTTGGGATACTTTACGGGAACAGCTCCGATGGCCTTGGCAGCGGCGAGTCCAGCCTCCGAAGAGCCGGAGATCAATAATCCAGGAAAGAGTGCCGGATCGAGGGGCGGAGTCATGCGTAAGCCCTGCACTTTGTAGTACTTGCCAGCGAACGTGACGGGATCGGGGCTCGACAGGAGGGCTTTGATAATGGTGGTGTACTCGATGAGGCGAAGGTACCGATCATCGTGCGGCGTATCGTCACTGAGCGCAAGCAAGTCGTTCTTGAAGCCGCCCGCGACCAGATTCAGGTAAACGCGCCGCTGGTATAGATGTCCGAACGTGGCAACCATCTTTGCCACCGTATATGGATGCATGTAAACGGGCTGTACGGCGACAAGGGGGCACAGTTCTTGTGTGTTCTGGATGATGATTTGGGACACGAGCCAGGCGTCCACCAGTGAATTGTCCGTGTAAACCAAAATGGCCGTGCATCCTGCCTGCTCGCTCCAGCGGGCTACATCGATAATCTGCTGGATGTAGCCATCGCGCGGGCGATCTTTGGATTGCGGCGTAGTGGAGAAAATTTGTATCTGAGGTTCGTCGTTCATGGCCATCGGTTTATCCTTAAGCTATGTACCCGATTAGATTCGGGTGATTGCTGAAGGGACAGATCAGGTCTGACAATCCTTGTTATATCAATGGGTTACGGCTCAATGTCCGTACTACTAGAACTCCCTGATCTCCTTTGTCCAGCCGCTGTGTTAGACTCCGCGGCCACTTTCAGGAGACAGTGCTGGCTGTGAAAAAATACCTGTGGCGGCCGTCAAGGCTTGTGGTCGGATTGGCGGCGGCTCTGGCTTTCTTGAGCCCCGCGTTGGACGGGCAGGGCGGCCCCACGGTTTGGGTCGTTCCGGCGATGAAACGCGTGGCCGGCGATGAACCTGCAGGAAATCAACGAGAAATTACCCTTTGGGCCGCGCGTGGCGAATACGAGTCCTTCCAGATGGTGGTTCGCGCCCCCGCCGGCGGGCTCAAGAACGTAAATGTCGCGATTTCCGATCTGGCCGGCGAGCGCGGCCATATTCCCAAAGCGAATTTCATGCTGTATCGCGAACATTACATTCAGATCAAACAGGGCAGTCCGGACCGAGGCGGCACGAATCGGCCGCTCGGTCCCGGTTGGTATGCCGACGCGCTCATTCCCTTTACCGGAGAGAAGGGGCTGCAGCAAGCGCAATTGCGAGCCGTGCCTTTCGATCTTTCACAGTTCAACGACCAGCCCATCTGGATCGATATTTTCGTGCCGCGCGATGCGGCGCGAGGCCAATATAAGGGCGTCGTCACGCTGACTTCGGATCATGGCGCGGCCACAGCCTCGATAGTGCTCAACGTATGGAACTTCGAGCTTCCCGTACGTCCATCCCTTCTTTCCGCTTTCACTATCTACAATCAAACAAGCAGCGATCCCAAAATCTTCTATGCGGACCAGAAGGCGAATCAGGAGCTTCTCCTTCGGCACAAGATAATGCCCGTAACAGTGGATGCCGAGTTCGAAAGGCAGTTCATGCAAGAGTATGGATTGGGGATGACGCTTGTCGGATATTTCCAGGAGGCCACCTACGGCAATTGCAACCAGCCGCCAGCTCCTTCTGTGCCGGAGCTTGAATCGCTAAAGGCCAAACATCAGCCGGGCTTGCCCCTCTATCTCCATCTCGCCGACGAAGTCTCGGATTGCCGGAACATTTTCCCCGTTCTCAAACAATGGGGGCAGAATGCACGGCGAGCGGGCCTGCTCGCGCAATTGACGGCGATTCCCTTGCCCGAGCTCCGTGATGATGGCTCAGGATCGGGCCATTCGGTCGCCGATATCTGGGTGTTGCTCCCCAAGCAGTTTATTTCCAATTCCGCTGACGTCGCTGCCGTCCTGAAAAAGGGCGACCAGGTTTGGTCCTATACGGCAATTGTTCAAGATAACTTCTCCCCAAAATGGGAGATCGACTTCCTGCCCATCAATTATCGAATTTTCGGCTTTCTGAACCAAAGCATGGGCGCGTCGGGGCTGCTCTACTGGTCCGTGAATTCCTGGGCGATCGGCCCCACAAACGATCCCTGGAACAACATGACCTATATCGAAGGTGGCAAGCCCACTCCGCCCGGTGAAGGCTGGCTAACGTACCCGGGCGCGGAGGTTGGCAGCGACTCGCTTGTGCCCTCGATACGACTGAAATGGATCCGAAAGAGCGTGGAAGACTACGAATATGTTGAAATCCTGAAAAAACTTGGCCGCGGCGATTGGGCGCTCAGCCTGGTCAGAACCGTTGCAGCCGACTGGGCACATTGGTCGCACGATGACAACGCCGTTGAAGCGGTCCGCGATCAGCTGGGAGCAGAAATTGATCGCATCTCGTCGGCACAGAAAGCCCCCGGCGGTCCTCCATCTGGAAAACAGCGTTAACCGCTTCATGAGCCGTCATGTACAGAACATTCCGTGCCGCGCGTACCGCTAATATGCGCTCAGGCTTAATACGCATGAGCGAAGCCGACCCCGTGGCGGTGAAAAGGTATCTTTCTGGGCATGAAGTTGAGCCCGAAATCGCCGAGTGGAAATATTTTGACTCGAACTTCAATCGCGACCGGGAGCGGGGCGTTGTATGGGTGCGAGAGGGCCGGGTCGCCGGATTTTTGGGCCTGATTCCATTTTGCGTGGAGAGAGGCGGAGCGTGCGCCGCCCAATGCGCCTGGTCCTGTGACTGGTCGGTCGATCCACTGGAAGCAGGCGGCATGGGATTGATGCTCGCGAAGCGAGCTCGCGATCTCTACGACGGCATTTTCAATCTCGGCGGCAACGAAAATACCCGCCGAATTTTTCCACGGCTTGCAGACCGCACGGTTCCGGACGCGGCCGTGAACTTGGTACTCCCTCTGCGGCTAGGCAGCACCTTCCCGCTTTTGCCGCCCGGACTTCTCAAGAGGGCGCTCAGCCGGCAGCGACTCCTGCAGCAAATTCCCGTTCACTGGGTCCGGGACCGGAGCCGAATCGGAGTATCCATTGAACCGGGGCTCTCCTCGCGTCTTATATCCGTGTTTGGGACCGAAGCATCGCGCGATTGGCAACCGTTTTACGACAGAGAGTATGTCGATTGGCAATTGGTGCGTTGCCCTGCCGTCAAGTGCTGGAGCTGCTGGATCTCCTCGGATTCTCCACCGCGAACCGCGGCATTCATTTGGACATCTCGATCTTTCAGCGGATATTGGCGCTTGTTCTTTTGTGGCGCTATGACCGATTTAGAGAGAATCGAAGTGCTTACGGGCGCGGTAGTTTCCTTCGTGCACGACCAAAAAGGCATCGCGCTATTTACGATGGCGTCGCACCTTGAGACCGGTCTCATGGACGCACTTGCTCGTCAAGGATTTCTGCGGAGGCGCGCCAAACTGCCTTTTTATGTCATGCGGGGGCGCAATCGTGAATTGCCAGTCGACGAGTTCACGAGCCTCAATTTTCTCGACTCGGACTTGGCCTATCGCTTCGAGTCGGATTTCCTTTTCAAGGACCAATAATAGTCGGTTTCGGCGCGTCCTACTGTCTCGGTCCCGAGGTAGAGGGTGTCCACATGGGCGCGAGGCGCCGGGTGGGCGCCGGGGCGTTGGCTAATGCCGCTATGAGGTTGCGGTCCAACTCGTCTTTGCAAGTAGGCGTACCGCATAACTTCAGAAACTGCAGATTGGAATACCGCGGGTCCCGGTAATCGGCTATGAACTTGCTTTCGAAGGCGCGCTTGATCTCACGGATGCCATCCTCCACTGTCCATTGGCACCCAAAACCAACCTGATTGCGAATCTTCTCGAAGGAGACGCGGTAGTTTCTGCGATCGGAATTTTCAATGTACTCTACTCGCGTCTCGGGGAATTCGGCCAGAACCTTTTCGGCGAGCTGTTCCAATGTGAAATTCATGCGTGAATCACCGAGATTATAGATCTCGCCGCTCACCACTTCGAGCGGAGCATCCAGTAGCTGGCAGATGCCATTGGCCACATCCTGCACATGTATGAACGGGCGCCACTGTGTTCCATTGAAAATGGTGATGGTGCCTTCCGAGTGAGCCTTGGCCGTCAGAAGATTTACGATCAGGTCAAATCTAGGACGGTACGAAAGGCCGAAAACAGTCGCCAGTCTCACGATCACGGGATGGAAATCCGCGGAGCACGCCGCCAGTAGCGCTTCCTCCGAATCTACTCTTGTTTGTGCGTAGAGAGATATAGGCGTCACATTGGAGTACTCATCCATCAGGAGATCGGTGGCGCCATAGACGCTGCAACTCGACGAAAAGACCAGCCGGCAATTACCATTGCCTTTGGCCACTTCGATGAGCATACGAGTGGCGGCATAGTTGATTTCGCGCGATGTTTGGCGGTCCACCTCGCAGGCAGGATCACCGACGATAGCGGCGAGATGAATGATCGCTTCTGTATTCCTGACCGCAGCCACCAAGTCCCGCAGTTTGCGACAGTCACCCACCATGACCTGGAGATTGGGATGACCGAGCACGTCATGCAACGAATAGTCTCCATACATGAGGCTATCCATCACGCGGACTTTGCGGCCGGCGGCAAGGAGTTTTCGCACGAGGCACGAGCCGATGTAACCTGCGCCACCGACAATCAAAACCGCTCCCGTAGGGGCGGGCCTCCGAGCGATGGGCGCAGGCCTCATCTGGAGCTTCTGCTGCACGGCACCCTTGAGCATGCGCGGAAAGGCCAAGGAGATAGCAGCCAAGCCGCAGAAGAATAGAAGATACGCCTGGGGGGATTGCTGCCGGCGGTATAGCGCAAAGTTAGCTATGGAAAAGACCAGAATACTAATGGCCACGCTACGGAACAGAGTTCCGGTTCTATTCGCCTGATACTCCGGAGAATGCGTATATAAGCCGGTCAGCAGAAAAACGGTCGGGAACACCAGCGAGAGGAAAACGAAGAAAGAGATGTAATAGTGCACTGCTTCCTCGGGCGGCATTTGTATTCGCGCCGTGACCAGGCTGGGATGAAAACACAGATCGCTAAGGCGGCGATCATACAGATGTGAATACCGGTAAGGTCCGCGAGAACCCTGACCGCTACATGAGAGAGCTTGAAATCCTCTGAGGGCATCACTAGTTAAATCCCGTCCTTTTAGGAAGCCTTCCGGGAGCGCGCTAAGCGAACAATGCGCTCGAACGTATCCGCAATGATGCAGATGGTTTCGTCCGGCAGTGACTCGT
The DNA here is from genome assembly GCA_963823935.1 of uncultured Acidobacteriota bacterium. Classification (GTDB taxonomy): domain Bacteria; phylum Acidobacteriota; class Terriglobia; order Acidiferrales; family UBA7541; genus Palsa-189. Next base: position 460,241 of record CAWGNM010000008.1, on the reverse strand, counting down.
AGATCGGCAGACTGAGAACATTGTTGGCAACGTGTTCCGTTTGTGCCAGATCAGTCGCGCCGAATTCGTGGAAGATGGAATAAAGGTACTGCTGATGGAGTGGCGGGTAAAAGTATTTCTTCGTCTCGATGTTTTCTGTTCGCAGGGATTCTGCCAAGCGATCGCGGGTCAGGCCTACAATTTCTGGAACGACAAGAACCGAATAGTCTTTATACGTGTGGGTATCGCCGGGATGAACCTTCTGAAAACGGATTCCTGGTATGCGCGAAAGCTTTTCCGTATACATTTGAGCAATTTGGCTGCGCCGCTGGACTTTAGCCTTTACCAGAGGAAGTCCAGCCAATGCCATGGCGGCATTGAATTCCGTCATACGGGCATTTAAACCGAGCCACTTGGGGTTATAGGCGCCCACGTCGCCATAGTTGCGCATGGCGCGCACGGCTGCGGCAAGCTTGGCGTCATTTGTGGTAACGAGTCCTCCTTCGCCGGCCACAAGCAGCTTGGTGGGAGACAAAGAAAAGACTTCGGCATCTCCGAACGACCCAGTTGGAACGCCGCGATAGTGGGTGCCAAACGCGTGTGCGGCATCGAAAACGAGCTTCAGATTGTGGCGACGCGCTATTGCTTCAAGCTCGGCAACGTCACACGGGTTCCCATACATGTGGACAGCAAGAATTGCCGAGGTGCCCGCAGTGATCTTCCGTTCCACCTCGGCAGGACTGATGTTCCAGGTATGCGGGTCACAATCGGCGAAAACTGGTTTAAGACCGTTCCACAATACGGAGTGACCGGTGGCAAAGAACGTGAAACTTGGCAGTATGACCTCGCCCTTGAGTCCAAGCGCTCGCAGTACCATCATCAGGCCGCTCGTGCAGCTCGAAACCGCGACGCAATGTTTCACGCTCAGCCTCTCGGCCACGGCCGCTTCGAGACGGCAAACCAATCCGGCATTGGTGAGGACACCATTGCGATAAGCGGGCTGATATTCGGCAAAAACTTGGCTGAGCTCCGGTAAGCTCGGCCGCATGAAGGGAAACGGCTCATTGAATCCGGTAGTAGCGGGCACCACCTTCAAAGCATGCGACCTCGAGTTCATTGTTAAGGACATAGCGAATCCTCTTGTGGATACGGCTGGAATTAGAGCTGGTTCAAGGAGCTGCAGGAACTGGAACCGCCAACAAGACTTTCAACAGGATAAGATTGGCAAGGGAAAATCAGGTTAGGCCGAGGCGCGCTCTTCGACCTTATATCGTTTCACCCTTCCGTAGGGTTTTAGTTCCCTTGGAATCCAATCCTCAAAGATCAATTTGCACATGGTATAGATGAGGAGTTTTAGATCGGTACTAAGGGAACGGTTCCTAACATACTGGAGTTGCAAGGCAAGCTTGGTCGGCCGGATTAGTTCCTCGTATGTTTTCTCAGGATTTCGGCTGCCTTCGAGTACGGCTGCTTCATTGGAATTCCAAATCGATGCCCAGTCTGTGATTCCTGGAAGCACCATGAGGATCTGCCGTTCCTCGGGAGAATATTGATCCACATATTTTTGGACTTCGGGCCGAGGACCCACGAGACTCATTTCCCCCTTGATTACATTCAATAATTGCGGCAGTTCGTCAAGTTTAAACCGCCGCAAGAGCTTGCCCACTCGCGTCAGCCGGGGATCGTCGGCAGCCGTCGCCGAACCTCCGAGCGATTCGGCGTTCAGGACCATGGTCCTGAACTTCAAGATGAGAAAAGGTCTACCGTGCAGCCCAACCCGTTTACCACGATACAGGACGGGTCCTGGCGAACTCAGCTTGGCGATCAGGGCGATAGCTATCAGCAACGGAAGGATAAGTAGTAGAGCAGTCGCCGATAGCATCAGGTCCAATAATCTCTTGGACAAATGGTTTTCGCGCATCATTCTTGGCCCAATCCTACGATCTTCCTTGAGAGCGCAATTGAGCCGGCAATGCAGATCCGGGGATCCCATGCAGCCGTTCCTTTGATCCTTGGGGCGCGTGGCTAGCAGCACTCAGACCTGGCGATGCGGCACGCAGCAGGTCGCGGTATACGGCCATGAATTGAGCTATGACGAGTTCTTGCGAAAACTCCTGCACCGCGATCTGCCTGTTATTTTTGCCCATGGCAATTCTTATCTCTGGGTGCTCAATCAAAAAACGCAACGCGCTGGCCAGCGAAGAGGTATCGCGCGAGGGCACCACGATGCCATTCTCACCCGGCCGGACCAGTTCTCGGCACCCGGGAGCGTCCGTGGTAACGACTGGCCGTCCAGAGGCCGCGGCTTCGATCAGGATGCGAGGAATTCCCTCCCGGTATGAGGGAAGGCAAACGATGTGCGACTTGGCCAGCACGGCAGGCATGTTCGCGCCCTCTTGGAGCCCCCACCACTCCACGTCGCCGGACTCATCCCAAACTTCCAGTTGTGCCTGGGGGATTGCGGCAGGATTGTCAGGATCGGGCTCGCCGGCTAAGGCAAACCGGGCTTTCACGCCTTCGCTCTTCAAGATTCTCGCAGCTTCCACGTACTGGGCGACGCCTTTATCCCAGAGCATGCGCGATGCCAGAATCACGACGGGAACGCCCCCGGGTTCCGGCGAAGGACAGAAAACCGAGAGGTTCACTCCAGAACCTTTGATCACCGCCGCCTGTTCGCCGCTGACAATTCCTTTGCGGATAAATACGGCTCGATCGTCAGGGTTTTGAAAAATGACGCGAAGATTCCAGTGGCGGAAAGCACGCCGGCAGCCCATCTCCACCCACTTGCGCAAGGGGGCCGTCTTCTCGGACTCATCCGTGAATAGGAACCCTAAGCCAGTAAGCGTATTCACGACAGCGGGAACCCCGGCTAAGCTGGCGGCAAGGCTTCCGTACATCACGGGCTTCAGGCGCAGGTGGTGAACCAAACTGGGGCGAAGTTTTCGATAGAGGCGCAACAACGCAAAGACACTAGCTGGCTCTTTCCACATGCTGGTGCCTTTGCGGCTCATGGGAATGGGATGATAGGCGAAGCCTTCCTTTGCTGAGTCGAAATGTGCACGGCCTGGCGGCGCGGCAACGTGAATTTCCAGGCCGAGGTCGCGAGCGGCTTGGACCAGTTGCATGCGGTCGCGGCGAAATGCGTCAAGGCTGTTGTCGACAAAAACGATTCGAGGCTGGGTCTTCATCTCACGGTCTCCGCACGATCGAGTTCTGGTGAGTGATCGATCCGACGCCGGACGGACGCGTTGATATCCATGGGTGTGTTGTAAGTAACTCTTTTCGAAATCGATTTTTTCTCATGATGGTTGACTCGGTATGGAAGCTTCCGGTTTGGCAAGAGAGATGGGCTGATCGCGACAGACTTGGTTCGCGACATTGCGGTACAAAGATTGATAACGCTGAGCAAATTGCGTCACGCTAAACTGCGTGACCACACGCTGGCGAGCGGCCTGGCCTAAAATCTGCCGAGCTTCGGGACCCGCATCAATCAGGTCTCGCCAAGCTGCCGCCATTAATTCAGGCTTCCGTGGCGGCACGACGCTGCCCGTTTCGCTTACGATATTTGGAGAATCGCCCACTTGAGTAACCACGCAGGGAATGCCGCAGGCCATGGCTTCTCCAACGGCCAGCGGAAACGCCTCGCTTGAGGAAGAATTCGCCGCTATATCCAATGCGGAATAAAAAGCCGTCATGTCACGCTGTACGCCTATGAGGTGACAATGGCCCTCGAGGCCATTGGCAATTTCCGCCGCGAGCTTGGAGCTATCAGCCTGAATGCCTTCGCCGCAAAGGACAAAGTGAATATTCGGGCGCTCCTTGCGCAGCAGGCGAGCGGCGGCGAAGAATGTTCCATGATCCTTATGCCGATGCAGCCTGCCCGCCATTCCGATCAACAGTACTTCCGGCCCCAATCCGAGACGAGACCGCAGGGCCAGTCGTGCTTCAGGGTGAGGCCGGAAAAGATCGCTATCAATTCCGTTGTGAATCACTTCCATCTTTGAGGAGTCATAACCCAATTGGATATGGGCTAATTCGGAGGAATTGGCGCAGCAGATAATGCGAGCTGGCAATTGTTTGGAGAACCAAGCGCAGGCGCGTACGGTCCAAAGGGTAAAAAGCTTCGTATCTTGCGAATCGACCTTGGAGTGATGGATCCCCCATATTACGGGGACACCGGCGGCTTGAGCAGCCAAGCCACCCAGCAGATTGGAATGGTACATCCAGGTGTGTACGATTTGCGGCCGCGATCGCCGCAAAATCTTGGCAATGCGGCGGATGGCCAGCGGATTGGGCACGCTGCGCATCATTGCGAGGGCACGAACGGGAACGCCCAGCGATTCGATTTTTGCGGCCGTCGCACCCCGGTCCGTGAGAGATATAACCTCGCTCTGATACTCTTGGCGATCCAATGCAGCGAGCAGGTGATATAACGCAGTTTCCGCGCCAGCCGCGGCCAGCCCGGTAATAATATGTGTGATTTTCATGCGGGCACCGATTCCTTACGAGTTGCAGGTGGGACGATCCTTTCGTTTTCGGTTGGACGAAGCCTAAACTCTTCACGAACCATATCGGCGACCGCATTCATGGAGAGGGAACGCATCCCATAGCGCTCTCGCGCAGAGGCAAATGCCCTAAGAATTGCTTCCAGAAAGGTGAGATTCTCTTCCAAGTGGATGCCGAAATTGTGTGGGTGGAACCAAAGGTGGAAGACGGCGTCTTCGAGTGCGGCGAGCTTGAGCTGATCTATGGTTCGGCTAAGGCGCCTCTCCTCGAATCCTTGTAAAGCCCGACGGTATGGCCACAGAAACCGGCTGGCACGCACATTGCACAAGCCGTTGGGTTCGAGGATTTCGTCCCAACGGACGATCCTATTTCCTGAAATGTCAACATAGGTATCTCCAATGCGTGCCACCCGCAGGGCGACCGTCCTTTCCTGGCGAGTGATGCCGCGATGCATCCAGCCGTGCTCTGATCCGCGGTAACAGATCATGCCTGCATTCAGCGCGATTGGGAAATAGTCAGGGTTGACCTGATTTCTTGGAAAAACAACGGAATGAAAGCGAATTCCCCGGTCAGCCGCGATGGCGATGGCACTGTCGAGATCAGCCTTAAAACTTTCCGCCGTTTGCCCGAGCTCGCCACAGTAATGGTGCGAAAATGTGTGCGTCGCTACTTCCTGCAGGGGACAGCGCCTTATCTGTTCGATCAGGCTGGGCGCGAAATGTAGTGGGTCATCTTTCTCTCCCTGCCCGATGGGTTCCGTATAAGGATCAAAGGCCTTGTCGTAGTAGCGCGGGAGAACCGCCGGCTCAAACTTCCTCCGCTGCTCGCGCGACTCAGCGAACAGAAACCCAACGATTGCCCATGTAGCGGAAATCTCATACCGTTTGAACATTTCCAGCAAACGCGGAATAGCCTCGCGCGCGCCAAGTAGATTTTGATGGTAAGGTCCGTTAATCGGCTCGTGATCGCGGACGCCCCAATGGAGTTCGAAGTCGAGCGACAAAACGAAAGCGCCGTAGCCAGGCCCGGCGAGCCTAAATTTCGCCAAAGATTCCATGACTCGTTGTTGGTTTCGGGGCGATGCGGAACTTTCCCGTTACTGATCGTCCTCTCCGCCGAGGGAAGAGGATGGAACTGCCGGAGCAGGTACGGCCGGCGAATACCCGCGCGTGCGACGGAAGTTATCGCGTATCGGGCGGCCGATCCGAATCCCAAACTCCAGCAAGCTGCCGGCACCTTTGTCCAGCCAGGTACGAGGGCGCTCTCGAAATGATTTAACGACATCACCAACCGTTGTGAAACAGCGTCGATGTTTGCGCAAATCTTGCCTAAACTGGTCGGTCTCGGCGACTGTCCACTGGTTGAAATGGCAACATATGGTCCATACACCGAAAGGCAACTTGCGGAATTTGCCGAACTGCTGGGGGATCCACGTGATCCCATCTGAGTCTTGGTACGGACGGAGCGCGTACCCGTCGCTGATAACCCTAACGCCGAGCTTTGAAAGGATGGATACCGTAGTCGCGTCAAAAGAGTGCGCCGGCGCGACCCATACTTCGGGCGAAACTCCCTGCTCACGAAAGATGCGCATGGCATTGCGCAGCTTGATCTCCTGAATCTCGTACGGCAAACCGGCAAACTCGCTGCGCGGCATCGTTCCATACCTGCCGGCTACATTCGTAACGTAGCGGTGCTGATACCCGTGCAGGCCGATGGTCCAGCCGCGCCTCTGCCAGGAACGCACGCGCTTCCAGAAGTCGTCGACTCCCGCCTCGCTAACCATGAGCTCTTTGTCGCGATTATCCGGAACAACGGCCAAAATAGGCTTAATGTCCAGGTCGCATAAATCGCGTTCCAGAAGTTCCCAGATTTGCCAGTTCATTGTCGGACAGATGTCGTCGAACCTCAGAATAAATCGTGTTTTCATGAGCAGTCTCGCCACAAATGTCACATTTTCACAGGATCGATAGCATCTCAGCCAGCTGGAGCGTCACTCCAGCGACTGTCTTTGGCCTGCAGTTTAGGCCGAAATGTTGGAAGACGAAGTTTGCAAATCCGTCTGGCATTGGATGGCAGAGTGCCATCGCCAAGCACTTTCAACAATACTCTCCAGCGTAGAGTAACGAGGTTCCCACTGGAGAAATTGGTGCGCACGCTCCGGACCGGCGACGAGGATGGGCGGGTCGCCAGCGCGGCCGGGCGCAAATGCTGTTGGGACGGAGCAACCGCCGATGGTTTCGACGGCACGAATCACTTCCAGCACCGACGCTCCCCTGCCGGTACCGAGATTGAAGGCCCGGTTCTCTCCCCCGTGCTCGAGATATTGCAAGGCATTAACATGCGCGGAAGCGAGATCGCAGACATGAATATAGTCTCGGATAGCCGTTCCGTCCGGAGTGGGATAATCTGTGCCAAAGATTTGTAACCGCTCGCGCTGCCCTTGCGCTGCGCCGATGGCTAATGGAATCAGGTGAGTTTCATGTTCGTGTTCTTCGCCGAGGTCACCCTCTGGATCGGCGCCTGCTGCATTGAAATAGCGAAGAGCGAGCCAACGAAGCTGACCGGCGAGCCCCATCCAGCCGAGCACCCGTTCGACTGCCAGCTTCGAATCGCCGTACGGATTGATCGGTTTCTGCGCCTGATCTTCAGTGATGAGCGCGTGATCCGGCAATCCATATGTCGCACAGGTCGAGGAGAATACAATCTTTTTGACTCCCTCTTCACTCATGGCGTCGAGCAAACTGAGTGTTGCCCCAACATTATTTTGAAAATAGCGCAGGGGCTTGGCCGACGACTCACCTACTAAAGCGCTGCCTGCAAAGTGGACCACAGCTTCGATGCTGTACTCGTTCAAAACCCTTCGAACGGTACCCGTATCGGAGATATCTGCCCGGACAAGTGGTCCCCACTTCACATTATGGGCATGGCCCGTTGAGAGGTTGTCGATGACGATGGGGTGAAAACCGCGGCACGCCAGCGCCTTAGCGGTATGGCTGCCGATATAGCCTGCGCCACCAGTGACGAGAATATTCATCGGATTTGAACTCCGATGTTCTCGCTTGGCGTGGACTTGCCACCGAGGCGGAATTGGCGCCAGGTTCCCGACGGATGCGGTACCTCGCTGTAGAGCTCTTCGTAAGCCCTAACCATTGCCGACACATCAAACTTTTCTTTTGCGCGTGTGGAAGCAGCGGTACCCATCGCCCGCCGCACGCCCGCATTGTTCAATAGGACCATCATCGCTTCGGAAAGTTGTTCAGCGCCGCCCTGCTCCACGATGAAGCCCTCCTTGCCGTCTTGCAATAGCTCCGGCACGCCGCCCACAGCCGTGCTTACGATCGGTAGTCCCGCCGCCATTGCTTCGATCACGGAAAGAGGATTGCCCTCCCAATCCGAGCTAAGTGTAAAAATGTCTGAAGCCCCCAGAACGTCCGGGATGTCTTTCCGCAACCCGAGGAAATGAACGCGGCTGGTTAGGCCCAGATCATTCACCTGCCGCTGCAATCCGGCGCGAAGGATACCCTCGCCTGCAAGCACGAGATGCGCCTTGGTATCCGAGGCCGGCCCCTTGGCGAATGCATTAAGAAGCAGTGCATGATTCTTCTGCGGTGCGAATCGTGCCACGCACAAGAAGAGGACGTCATCGTCCGAGAACCCTTGCTTGGCGCGCCATATGGCTCGCGGAGTTTGCGGCGACGCGTACAGGCTTGTCGGAATGCAGTTCCAGACGACGCGGCAACCTCCGATTCCATACAAGCGCTCAAGACTCACGGCCACTTCGCGCGCAACGGCGACAGGAATCACGCCGCGCTTGTAGGCCAGACGTTGCAGCCAGCGGGCGCGCGGTTCGATCTCCTGTTCCGCCATGTTATTGACCGTGTGCACCATCAGACGCGGTTTGAAATACACGAGCGAAGGGAAGGCGTATCTCATAACATGCACGTGGGTGTGCACGATGTCTGGCCGAAATTCCTTGAAGACGCGATGCAAGCGACCGTAGGTCCGCCACCCGAATCCGGGTCCTTTGCCGAGGAACCAGGTCTTGATCCCAGCCGCCTCGAGCTTATGCTCCAAGTCCGAGCCGTAACGGCCGCTGTACGCGACGACGGCTGGTTCGAAGCGTTGTCTGTTCAGACCGAGGACGATATGAACGGCCATTCGTTCGGCGCCGCCAGCGCCGCCGAGATTGGCGAGAACATGAAGGACGCGCTGTCTCATAAGCTTCTTTGGAAGCTGTAGCTCTCAGCGGGCAGGGAGGAATTCCGCGGATTAACCCCCGCACGCAGGCCCCGCATGTTTTGTGGGCTAGAGGCGCGTACTTCAGACGCGACTTTTGTGGATGCTGCGGCAATGAGCAAACCGAAAATAACCCAGGTCGGTTTTCGGGTTTCCCATGTCAGATCGCATGCGCCGATAGCCCACGTGAGCAGGAGAAACAACCAAAACACGCGGTCGAGCTGGGGAAGCTTCCAAGCCGAAAGGACAAGTGTAAGAAGCAGCGCTAAAAACAGAGCAAAACCAATTGCGCCCTCCTCCACTAAAACCGAGAAGAAAGTGTTGTGAGCCACCAGGCGGCCGACCGCCACTCCCGACTCATTAGTGCCGCTATTCGACGCCAAACCGAGAGCGTGTTCAACCGTCGGTGCATAGGCCGCTGCTCCGACCCCCTGGAAGGGAGCCTGTCCGAACACCTGCCACCCGATCTGCCAGATCAAGGTCCTTTCGTTCAGCGTACCCGAGCTGATCTCGCTTCCAATCGTGGAAAGCCGCGACCAGGAGCTTGCCGGCATAAAAAGCCAGGATCCAATTCCAGCCAGCGCGATGAATATCAGCACGGCAAGGTTTCGGCCCAATTTAACCTTTGGAAACAAAAATGGGAACATTAGGGCTGCAGGTACACAAGCGACGAGTGCGCCGCGCGCCGCTGTCAGGATAATTGCGCAGAACGCCAGCACGATTGCAGAACCATCCAGCCACACCAGTATTTTCTTGCGCTCCCGCACTGCCAAATAAAGGGCGATAGGAATGGACAGGGCCTCAATAAAGGCCAAATCACCGGGGTTAAAATTGAACCCCGTATAGCGGTCGCCGTAGACGCTTGTGGTCGTGAAAAAGCTCTCCAGGGTAGCCACGGACGAAATCATGGCGCCCAGCATGTAGGCTCGCAGAAGGAGTATTTGCCGTTCGCTCGTTTGCGCGAATTCCCAAATGAGCCAAAGCATCGTGAATATCTGAACAAACGTGAAGACCGCGGTCACGGTGTCAGAAGGAGCGAAGCTCCAGAAATAAGTGAGGCCGGCCCACACCGTAAAGAAGAGCACGATCAGGTGTTGCATGGAGAGCGTTCGCAAAGTTCCGGACTCCAGGATAGCCAGCAGGGCCATCCCGAAAGCAGGAATTCCAACCGCCCGGCTGAGCGTGCCAAACCCCGGTATTACGACGGCGTTCTCGAAGGGAATAACGAAAATCAAGATCCAGAGAAAGAAGAAAGCAGCCTTTCGGAATATTCCTTCTCTATGAGACCGCAGCGCGCTGGCACTGCGCGCATTGCGGCCAATGACAGACTGAGCCGGAAAGGCTGACTGAAGCGAATAGAAACAGCTCTGCGCCAGAGCCTCAGCCGGAGGCTTCATGAAGTGCTTTTCACGCAAGGGTAGCCGCCTCTCTCCGGACCTCCGGGATTTTGATCAACCCATGTGCGAGAACCCCGATGCTTGCGAGCAGTTGAATCAGCACTCCCGCCAGGCTGGCCAGAATCGCGCCCTCCAAGCCCATGCGCGGCACAAGCCAGTAGCTGCCGGCTGTAATCACCAATACGCCGAGGGCGAAGAGCGGAATTTGGTGTACGAAAAGCCGTGCCGAGGTCATGGCGTACCCCATAAACTGACCCAAGTATCCTATCCAGGCTACGAGCATGAACCACACAAGTAGACGCGATTCCGTCGCATATTCGGGCCGATAAATGATCGCAAGAAGCTTGGCTCCTGCGATCCAAGCTACGAAAATCCCGCCGAATCCGAGCACCGTGCCAATGCAAAGCAACTTCAGCATCAGGGCAGCGAAGGCCCGCCGCCGGCCTTCGGCATAAAGCTTGGCCAAACGCACGAAGACGGCCTGGGCCAGCGCGCCAACAAACAGGTTGCCAGCGGACATCAAGAACGCCACCGCCGAGTAGATGCCCAGCTCACGGCTTCCCAGTTTCCACTGGATGAAGTAGCGTGGGACGTTAACGTTAAGATTGACCAACATCGCTACAATCCCCAAGGGCAAAGCAAGCCACAAAAGGCGGCCCATTTGGCGTAGCTCCCATCGAGGCCGAAGAATTTCCTTCAGGTGTTCGAAGGCGATCCGTGATTCGAGCGAATTCAATTCGAGAGGCTCGGAAGATTGGGTTTGAACACGCAGGTCATAGCCCAGAAGGACCGCGGCTCGCACCAGAACCAGCGCCGCCACTCCCCAGCTCAAGCTCCCGGTAAAATACACGCCCAGGCCCAGGGCCACGAGTGAGAGCGGCGCGCGGAGAATTTGCGATTTGGCGATCCGATCCATTCGATCGATGTATTGCAGGCGAGCGTAGTAGACGTCGCTGATACTCTCGATCGCTAGCGACAATCCAATGACGAACGTAAGAAGAGTCATTAAGGGTCCGCTATGCAGGATCAATGGGATCGCCAGTATGACGAGCATGGCGAGCCCAGCCGAACAAAGGCGGAAGCCTACGTACTCTCCGAACTTATAAGTTTCCTTCACATCGGAGGCGATGACGGCCCTGATTGACAGGCCCGTCAAGCTGATCACGGGCATAGCGATTGCCATACCCAGTGCGTACTGGCCAACAATCGCCGGGGAGGAGAGTTTCGCCAGGGCAACCAGCGCGCCCCACTGACACGCCGAGTAAATCGCGTTTCCGAGGAACGTCCAGCTGAAATTAGCGCGTAGCGAAAGGCCACGAGAGATTGAAGGTGCGGCCAAAACGACAGTGGGTGAACAGGTTTCCGCCATCTTTAAATAGTTTTATGCTCGCAGATTAGACAGCTGAGAAAATGAAACTGGTCATATCTTCAGCTTACTGGCTTGTCTGAACAAGGCGTCCGCAGGACTCACTTTCTTGTACAAACCCGAACCAAAGGGCCGCATGGTGAGATAAAGCTTTTTCGTCCAAGCAGGGGCGTATCGTTTATAAAAGGGTGGCCTGTAGCTCTGCTCTTGCGTAGGATCTGATACTGTTGCTGACCGTCTCCACGCGGCAGCATAGTCGCTTTGCTGGGGTGCCTGCGCAAAAATGGGGACGGACGCTATTCTCTTCGCCCAAACAATGAGATAAACCGGATGCCGGTTCTTCAAAACTACGCGGGAGCGAACGCCCTCCGGATCTGGGACCTCATACCATACCGCCGATTTCCAAGGATATTCATATAGAAAGACTTTCATGATCTCGAAACCGTTGGTCCTGGTGAAAGCTCTGAAGAACAGCTCAGGACTGAACTGGTAGAATCCATGGCCCATCAGATTATTGGCTGGCGTAACGGCTATAAAGTGCCCACCGATGCTGAGTGCCTGCATGCAGCTTTTGAGAGCCACGGGATAGTGGAACACGTGCTCGATTGAGCCCCCGTCGAATACAAAAGTGAATCTTTCGGAAAGCTCTTTCGGCAAAGGTTCATTCATGTCGTGCTGTATCGAAGCACCTTCGAAAGTTGAAATATCGAGTGAATCAACTTTACGTGCGCCGAGGAATCGAAACAGAGGCTCGCAGTAGCCGGATGCATCCGTGAATATCTTTGTCGCCGCCTCGGAGCTGACGTCGATGCCATGGCGCGACAAAAGAGATGTCAATTCGCTCTTTTTAATGTGCAGCTCTTGCCTTCCAATAGTGAGAACGTGATCGAAAGAAGCTCCAGCCTCGAGCCCTTCTAGCAGAATGCGTACGCTTGCTTTGTCGATGCCCATTACGCCACCCTTACGTCAGACGCGCCATTGGAGTGTATGACACTTACACCGCGTTGTATTTGTATGCGTCGCTGTACGCGGCGGCGTAGGGCGACCGGAAGTTCTTCAGGTCCCAACTGTTGAGAATGGTTCCGAGCACGCACGTACCGTCTTCGTGAAAGCGCTGACGAGCCAGCATTGCGGCGTCGCGCTTCGTTTGCCCCGAACGGAGAACCAAGATCACACCATCGGAATGGCGGCCCAGAACTCGAGCGTCCGCGAAATGCAGCATTGGCGGCGCATCGATCAGCACGAGGTCGAACTCCTTGGCTACCCGCTGCAGGAATTCCGTGAGACGCGGAGAATAGAGCAGGCTGGAAAGGCCGTCCGTTGTCGGACCGCTCGGCACAACATAGAGGCCCGGGATTTTGGTCTGACGAACCAGCTGATCGACGGGAATGTCTTCCAGGGGCGTCGTGATTCTCAGAATATCGGTGAGGCCAAAGCTATTGGGAATTTCGAACAGGCGATGCAGGCGCGGGCGGCGCAAGTCAGCATCAACTAACAGCACCCGCCTCCCTATTTCAGCCGTAGCCATCCCCAGATTGCTGGTGACGGTAGTCTTGCCGGCGCCGGCGTCGGGGCTCGTGAGGACCAGAACGCGCGGACCTTCTACATTCATACTCGGCAGAAGTATCGATGTTAATGTCGCGCGGTATGCTTCAGCCAAAGTGGCATGCTCACGGGAGGCTCCATTTTGGCCGGCGCCATTGATCTGGAGCGGCACTTTAGTGGAAGCCGGTAGCCATGCCAAACGCCGTGAGGCCAGCTTCGCCGCCGGAATGACTCCCAGTTCCGGAAGCCTGAGGTACGTCTGCGAAATGCCGGGACATTCGATGTTTCGGTTAAAGCGGTCGCGCACCAACACGAATCCGACGCCGGCAAAAAGGCCGGTCAGGAGGCCCAGTGCCGTGTTCAACTGGAAGTTCGGCTGGTAGGGGAGGACCGGCGGTTTCGCCTGATCGACCACCACAATATTGCTGGAACGCATCGCCGCGGCCAGGCCAGCCTGCTTGATTCGTAGCAAAAGCGCGTCGTAAAGTTCGCGGTTGGTATCGACGTCGTGCTGAAGATTGTCGTACTGAATCGACTTACCGGCCATATCGGAGACAGTCTTGACCTGTTCAGTGTAGTCCGCGCCAAGCATGTTTTCCCGCGCCAGGGCCGCTTCGTAATCGTCCTTGCTGCGCCGCAGGATGCTGGCCCGTTCGGCGTCTATGCCCTGTTGCAAATCGGCAATTTGCGCTTGCACTTGACGCACTTTGTAATGTTCCGGAGTATAGGTGGCTGAAAGATTGGCAAGCTGGCTCTTGAGGTCCGCCATCTTCACCAGATAGTTCTGCAGAGCTGGATTATTCAACGTGGGTGAGAGTGTTTCGATCGGCGTATTCGTCAGGGTTTCATATGTCGCCTGCTTTTCGGTTCGGTCCGCCTGCGCTTTCGAAAGCTCTTCTTGCAGTTGCTTCAGCTTATCTTCGGACACGTTCTGCTTGTCCGACGTAAGAATAATCCCTGTGGACTGCGCATAGTTGCGGAGCTGGTTCTCAGAGTTGTCCAGGCTTTGCTTGAGTTCTTTTAAATGACCGGTTAGCCACTCGGCGGTGTTCTGGGTGGAGTTCCAGCGAATTTCCCTGCTCTGATCGATGAACGTTTGAACCAGCGTACTTGCGATGGACGCAGCGAGCCGCGGATCGGAATCGACGTAGAAAATCTCTGCCGTTTGCGAGTCTCCCCACGCCTGGACGGTGAGATTTTTCTGCAGCTTATCGATCTCCTGCTCTCTTGCGAGAGCAGGATTGGGCTCGGAATCCTTGTGGGTCCACGCGGACCAGAAATGCTTATGCGGATTCGTTTGCTTCATCAGGCCCAGCTTATCAATCACCAACTCGAGCATCTCGCGGCTCTGGAGAATCTTGACCTGGGTCTGGAAATAGGATTGTGGCGGAGGGACCTGCGCCGTCGGGTCCGAGTCCTTCAGATTCTGAAAGTTTTCATTGAGATCTTCCACTACCAGACTGGTATGGGCGCGATACATCGGGGTCTGCAGAAAACTCAGCATCAGTGCTCCCGCAGCGCCCACGATGACGAAGGCCGCAATGGCGAGCTTATAGCGGCAAATTTTCTCCCAATACTCCAGCAGGCTGAAGCTCGGGTTATCGTCTATTGGTTCGGCCGGAACCCATTGGGCTGGCGGAACGGGGCTCGCGGAAATGATCTGGCTCGTCGCAGGTAGTAAGGGAACAACTTTTGCTGGGCTCTTATCTGCATCAGACGAATTCATTGCGCGCATCCTCTTATCTTTGAATTTTGTAGCCCAAGTATCCGGATTCGTTCGCTGCTAGAAACGCCAGATGGCGATCCCGCTAGCTGTTTGGATAACCGCTTCTACCGTCTTAAGACCCGCCTTCTTGCTCAGGCTCCCCGGTATGAACAAAATATCGCCCCCATCGAGCGGAACGTCTTCGGACTTGCCGGCGAGGATACGTTTCACGTCGATTGGTGTTTCGGTGCGCTGCGATGCGTCTGCAGGATGGTGGATAATACGGGAATGCTTCGCGTCGGAAGTCCCGTCGATTCCCTCCGCTAAGGCGACTGCCTGCAGCACAGTCATATCCTTGTGTTCTCCAAGCAGGAAACCTCCGGCCTTATGAACGTCGCCTACTACATATACGGTGTCGGACACGGGGACGGTAACCACGTCATTCGGCATCATCAGGATATTCAGCCGAGGATTCCTCTCCAGTAGCAACTCCTGGATGCTGATTTCGGCCACGCTGTAATCGCCTGATGGATCCGTTTTCGCGTTGGGCAGCGGCAATGGCCCCCACTGGATCTCTCGCGCGACACTCAGCGTGTTTCCGGCATCGCTTCGGAATCCGCCCACCATGGAGATCAATTGCATCAGGTTTTTCTTTCCTTGTAGCTGTTGAGCCCCAGGCTGTTGGACGGCGCCAACGACGGAGACGGGCTGGCTATGAAACTCCGTCACGCTCGCCACGAGCTCGGGATCACGTACGTATTTCGCGGCGGCGTGATTCAGTTGAGTTTCGAAGTCGCTGATGGTCATACCTCCGGCCTTGACTCGGCCAAGCATGGGCAAACTGACGTATCCACCCGGATCGATGCGGTAGGGCTTGCCGACAATCTCGTCCATTTCGGGGCCTTGGATAGTGATTTGATCGTCCGGTCCTAAAAGATAGGTAGAAGGCTTGATATCGGTTGCGCCGCTCTGAGTCGGAGCAGCGCCTTGAGGCCCAATAGAAACGGGCGCGGAAGAAATGGGCTGAACCGGCATAGGCCTTTGCTGAGCACCCAAATGGATCATGGGCAAGAGAACTAAAGTGACCGTAAGTCCAAACTGTGTAGCTCTTGTCTTCTGCATTTTTGTCACCACCATAATCTTCAGCTTGCTTCTCTCGACCTTTTGACCTTAGACGAGCTCTGCACTACCAACACCCCTGGTGCCGACTTTCATGCCACGAGGATGGAATCGGGGCTTTCCAGACTGCGTACCCAATCAGGATCGATTTGTACGGAAACGGATCTTTGCAGCAGGGTCACGTTTACATAAATGCGATCTTGGTCGGCGATCTTGGCAACGATTCCATTCAGGCCCCGTAATGGTCCGCGCTCCAGGCGAACCTTCTGTCCTATTGCAATGGAGGGCCACGGCAAGGCAGGGAGGCCGGAGCGCATTATGGATTGTATTGCGAGGATTTCTCGCTCATCGATGGGTTCAGGCGTCTTGCCTTTCCCCACCAAGTAGAGAAATCCGGGAGTCGTCAACAGCGGCAAGCGCCGGTTCAAGTCCAGGCGGCAAAACAGATACCCGGGGAACAGAGGGACGTCAACCATCTTTACTCTGTCTGACCAGTATCGCTTTGACCGGTAGGTGGGCACGAACTCCTCGATTCCTTTGCCACGCAGAATTGTCGACACCGGCTTTTCATAGTTTGACTTCACCCGGACCGCAAACCACGGCATATGCGAATTAAGGCTCACCGCATTCCGTTCTTCACTTCCGAGCACTTGATTCAGGTCCATGGACAGGCTACCGCCCTTTGACTCCCAGATTTGACTTCCTGAAATCGGTTTCCCAAGAAACTCACAAAATCTCGGAGAGGCACGAATCGATCCGTGCACTCGCTCGCGGTGGCACATCTCACCGCCGGACTGCGAAGGCTCCAGCATCAGGCGCGTTCACGCCTTTGCCTCACGTTGATCTTGCTATGCCACCCTAAAACGGTGCTCCGTACTGGACTTCTTCTTTTCGAACCCGATCGCCTCGCGGATCACAATGCTTTGGTTGATTGCGGCAAACCCACAAGCCTGCCCCATCAGCTCGCAATCGATTCGTGCCACCTGCCCCTTGGCGTGAATCTCCGCTGTGTGGATCTTGTATCCGAGTTCAGGAAGAAAGATATTCATCTCGAGCAACGTGCCGACCGGCGGCGCTGTGTTAGTCCTCACATAAACTCCGCGGCTGCCAATGTTCCGGCTCCAGCCTTCGCCGCTCTGCAAGCGCCCTTGCGCATCGCGCCAGGAAAACAACACGGCAAGCCGCAAGCGAAACCGCCTGCCTTTACGCCGTTCTCCCGCGTGTTCCGGTTCTCTCATCCTGATTCGCTTAATACTGGGTCCCGGTTTGCATGATCCCGCCGACAGCAGCAACTCTACGCCGGCGCGCAAATCTGTAAAGATGACGATAGTGGACTGCGACAAAGGACCTCTCTGTTTTGCTTTTGCAAATCTTTTGTGGACGGGACGGTTTCCTCTCGCTTTCAGGTACACAAGTCTCTAGTGCAACACGATTCATCAGGGGTTCTCTGGCGCTTTCTAACGGGCGCGTCGCGCCATGCTCGGGGAAAGCCTTCATCTCTGATCGGGCGCTTATCTCTAATGTTGGCCGCTAGCATTTCCGCGCAGGGGCCGAACGGCGGTCGCGTTGTTCAACGGAGGGGAGGTAAGGTGCCACCATCCACGCAGGGGGTAGGTCTTGGGACTGAAAAATGGCCCGGGCTTGAAGCGGGAGCCCTACTAGGGGAGTCCTTATGTAAAATTACTAGCAAAGCCTTAGAGAATATTCCCCCCAAGTAGCTCAGGTGAACACGTTATTGTCCGAACGCTCCTTCTCCTTACAATGGACCCACCCGAGCCAATATGCGAAACCAGACGGCTGTACTCATTCCCGAGCTGAACAAGCGTGATCAATCGGCTGCTCTAGTGGGAGAAGTGGACAAGCGAACCCAGATTACCGTGGCGGAAGCCGGCAAGCGAAATCAGACTACGGTTCTCATTTCCGAACCGAACAAAATGTATTGCGACCTCCTAAAGAAGGCCTTTTATGTGGTGCGCAATCGGTTTCAAGTGGTTGCCACCGCGTCGACGACGACCGAGATCCTCGCCGGCATCGAAGAGACGCACCCCCACGTCGCGATTGTGAGCGCCAATCTGCAGGACGGGCCACTCACGGGAATCCGTCTCCTGCCGGAAATACGCCGGATCCATCTCGACACGCGGACGCTGGTGGCCCTTGAGGCTCCCGAGCCCGATTTGGTTATCGAAGCCTTTCGTTTCGGCGCCGATGGCGTGTTCTGCCGCAATAGCCCTTTCGATTTGCTCTGCAAATCCGTCGAAGCTGTCTCGCAAGGCCAGATCTGGGCCAGCAACGACGAATTGAGATATGTTCTCAACGCCTTTGCGAAATTTTCCAAGCAGCGCAAGATGGATTCGAACGTCGAAAGCCGTATGACTAAGCGTGAGGCAGAAGTAGTTCACTTGGCAGTGGAGGGCCTTTCGAATCGCGAAATCGGGCAGCAATTGGGATTGACCGAACACACTGTGAAAAACTACCTCTTCCGCGTTTTTGACAAGCTCGGGGTGTCTAATCGCGTGGAACTCGTGCTTTCTTGCCTGCGGCAGGAACCGGATGCACGCGACGACATGGCTGCTGAGCAGAGGAACTCTGCACAGCCACGATGACTATTGCTCGTAAGCTACAACACGTTCAACAACACTTTCAAACAGGAATGAAATCGGATGACCCAAGAACAACTGCAGCAATTGCTCATCGACTGGATCAAAAGCAATAAACGCACTTCAAATCACACCGACATCTCCCCCGATACCGAGCTGCTGGAATCGGGGATACTGGATTCTTTTGCTTTTCTCGATCTGATCTTGCACGTGGAAAGCAAGACGGGACTTCAGATAGATTTGGCCGACGCCGATCCCAGCGACTTCGCCATCGTGCGCGGACTCTCTAACCTCGCGCTGAAGAGCCAGCCGGTGCAGCCATGTCCACAAGCGTAAATCCAATCGTCGAGACGTATTCGCGGCTTGCGCACGAATACGACGACGAGGCCAATTTCCAATCTTGTTGGGGCCGCGCCTCGGAGAGGGCGCTCTCCTCGATCCGTTTGCTTGGCGACCACCGCCTCGTTGTTGATATGGGGTGCGGCAGCGGCAGAGCCATTCACGCCCTTGCTGCCGCTGCGCCGCCGCATACACAGTTTGTGGGTATCGATCCGGCGGAGAATATGTGCCGCGTTGCGGCTCAAAAGACGGCGCTGCAAAAGGGAGTTCAAGTCCGGCAGGGCTCGTTCGAGAACATTCCGCTCGAGAGCGCATCAGTCGACTATCTCTACAGTATTCTGGCGTTTCATTGGGTCACCGATCTCGCCGCATCGGTCGCCGAGCTTGCGCGCGTACTCAAGCCAAACGGCGAAATGGACCTATTCTTCATCGGCCGAGACAACGGCCGCGAGTTCATCCAGAAAACGAGCGCTATTTTCTTGAAGTATATGGGGCCGGCGCTTCTTTTGGATTCGGCGCGCCTGCGGAAGCAACTCACGCGGGACGCCGCGTTGCAACTTTTCTCGGGTGTCTTCGAACCTTCGTGCCTTTCGGTTGAGGAGTCCTTTCGGACCTATTTCGACACGCTCGAGGGGCATTGGTCCTGGTGGGTTCGCGTCGAAGGCCATTTCGTCAAGATTCCTCCTGAAAAAAAGACGCAATGTGATCGAGAGGTGCGGGCGGCCTTGCAGACTCTTAGCGAACCGAGAGGCATTCCGTACACGATTCACGAACTGCACGTGCGAGTGCGTCGCCGCAGTTTCAGCTGAAGCTCTCACTCCCGTCTATCAAAAACCGAGCGGCAAGATCGTGAGATCGCGCACCCACGCGTTCTTCGCCGTGTTTTCCGTAATATAAACAATCGCGTCGGCAATCGCGCCAGGCTCGAGATAGCCTTCGTGCTTTGGCGTGGCGATGTTCGTTTTCGCGCCTCCCGGAGCCAGCAGAGTCACTTTGATCCCGCGGTCCTTCACTTCCATCGCGAGGGCCTTGGAGAAGGCCAGTATTGCCGCCTTGCTTGCAGCATAAGCTGTTGTGTTGGGGTGCGGGTCAATGGCCATGCGCGAGCTTACGTTAATGATTAAGCCTTCTCCGGCGGCCAACATGTCAGGTAGTACAGCGCGTGTAAAGAAAACAGCGCCCATCACGTTCACATGGAACATGCGCTCCCACTCCGCCGGTTCGATTTCGAGAAATGGTGCGAAGCGGCCGATCCCGGCGCAGTTAATCAGGATGCTAGGGGCTCCCAGTTCCTCACGAATTTTCTCGTAAACCCGCTCAACGGCCGATTGGTCCCCCACGTCACAGCCAAAGCTCCGTGTTTGCGGCGAATGCTTTTGGCACTTGGCCACAACCTCATGCAGGCCGTCCGCATGGACGTCGACGAGAGCCAAAACTCGGGATTTTGCAGCTAATTGTTCCGCCGCCGCTCGACCGATACCACTCGCAGCGCCAGTTAAGATGATTGGCCGTTCAGCGGGCATCCTTTGGCTCCTTTTCGCAGAAGCTCGACATTCCCTTCTTAAGAACCCCTATGCGTGTGCCGGACCGTTTGCGAGAGAGGAAGAACAGCTAATATATAATGCCTATCGGCCGCTTGAAAGAGGCGCACCGTGACTACCGCATCCGTAGAACTACCGCGCACAAAATCCTCCTTGAGTCCAAACCAAGTACGCAGCTTCTGGGCTGCGTGGGGCGGCTGGACCATGGACGGCATGGACTCCTTTATTTACTCGCTCGTCCTCGTCCCTGCTTTGCAGGATCTATTGCCCAGATCGGGAATTGCAAATACCACAGCCAATGTCGGATTTTACGGCGGTTTGCTCTTCGCGCTTTTTATGGTGGGTTGGGGAACAGGCATGATATGGGGGCCGATTGCGGACCGCTTCGGTCGCGTTCGTACCATGATGTTCAGCATTCTGTCCTTTTCGGTGTTCACGTTACTGGCGGCCTTCGCGACGGGAGTTTGGAGTTTGGCCGTCTTTCGCTTTCTGGCCGGCATTGGCATTGGCGGAGAGTGGTCCATCGGGGCTGCTCTTGTTTCCGAGGATTGGCCCGAGGACCGCCGCACCATGGGCGCCGCCTTGATGCACACAGGCTATTACATTGGCTTTTTCTTCGCGGCCGCAGCGAATTACTTCATCGGCAGCCGCTTTGGATGGCGCTATATGTTTGCAGTAGGAGGTGTTCCCGCGCTTTTCATCGCCTGGATACGAGGAAATGTTCGCGAGCCGGAACGCTGGGAAAATAGGATCGAGCAATTGGGAGAAAAATGGTCGATGCGGCGCGCCTTTCTTTTACTTTTCTCGCCGCGCTACCGCCGCCGCACAGTTCTAAACTCAATCTATCTGATCGTTTCGCTGACCGGATTGTGGGCGGGCTCAGTGTATACGCCTGCGGCCATGACTTACATCGCGGAGCGCGCCGGCCGCACGGCGATGGAGGCCGCGCGGCTTGCTTCCTATTCGAGCGCCCTCCTGGGTCTCGGTACGGTGCTGGGCGCGTTGATTGTTCCGTTCTTGGCTGACTGGCTCGGGCGCCGGATAACTCTAGCAATCTTTTATCTGTTGATGTCGGCGTCCATCTGGCTTGCTTTCGGTCACGTCTTCTATATGGATATGCATGCCGTTGGCTGGTTTATCTTTTGCTCGTTTCTTCTGGGACTCGGAGGTGCCAACTTCATCGTTTATTCCTTCTGGCTTCCCGAGCAGTATGGCACCGAGTGCCGCGCAAGCGCGTTTGCATTCAACACGAATTTCGGACGCTTCGTGGCTGCTGGCTTTACTTTCCTCGTGGGCGCTGGCGTGCGCCATTTTCAAACCCTCGGTACGCCCGTGGCTCTCACGGCCTTCGCCTTCTTGGTCGGACTGATATTCTTGCCCTTCGGTGAAGAGACCAAGGGTAAGCCCCTGCCGGCTTAAGACGCGCCTGCGTCAGCGAATAGATTCGCCGGGTGGCCCAAGTAGCATTGAGAATCATCTCTAAAGTGCGGGAAATCGCGTGCACTCAAACGATATCGCTGGGCGGGGCTTTTCATTTCGCACCACACGCGCGAAGGCAGCGGCCATATCCGGCGCGCGAAATTCGGCTCTAGCATTCATTCTCGCCGCAGCCTGGATCGCGCTTTTTTTCTAGCGCAGCCCCTGCGCTCACAAAATCAGACTTCGCCGGAGATGGTTAATGTGGATCTCTTTGCTGCGAGTCATCCATTCCCTCACTTTTGGGAGCGTATGTTCGGATCAGGCCGGGCGATCCTAAGCCTGCGCGAAAGCTATCGCCGGGACTTGCAGGACGTGCAGAAGATCACCGGCCTCGAATACATTCGTTTTCACGCGATCTTGGATGACGAAGTCGGCGTTTACGACGAAGACGAGCATGGCGCTCCAGTTTATAACTTTTCTTACGTCGATCAGATTTATGACGGGCTAATCCAAAACGGCGTGCATCCCTTCGTTGAGTTGAGCTTCATGCCGCGTAAACTGGCCTCCGCTGACATCGTTCAATCCTTCTGGTACAAGCCCATCATCTCGCCACCGAAAGATTGGTCGAGATGGGGCGACCTGATCTCGCATCTTGGCCAGCATTTGGTCGATCGCTATGGCATCGATGAGGTTTCGAAATGGTATTTCGAAGTGTGGAACGAACCCAATCTTGATTTTTGGGCTGGCGACCCGAAAGAACCCACCTACTACCAGCTTTATGATACGGCTGCCAAGGCGCTGAAAAGCGTTAATCCGCGCCTGCGTGTCGGGGGACCGGCCACGGCACAAGCGGCTTGGGTGGACCGTTTTATACAGCATGTTACGGACAACGAGATTCCCGCCGACTTCGTTTCTACTCACGTTTACGGCAACGATCCGGCCGACAAAGTTCTAGGCTCCAGCGAACCGGTATCGCGCACCCAGTTGGTTTGCCGCGCGGCGCGCAAAGTGCATGACCAGGTGGCGGCGTCGCCCCAGCCTAATCTGCCGATCATTTGGAGCGAGTTCAACGCTACTTACTGGAACGAGCCGAATGTTACGGATTCCGTCTTCATGGGGCCCTGGATGGCGGATACGATCCGGCAATGCGACGGACTGACAGACATGATGAGCTATTGGACTTTCTCCGATGTTTTCGAAGAGCAGGGCGTTGTGAAGGAGCCCTTCTATGGCGGATTTGGTCTGGTTGCCGAAGGCGGTTTGCCCAAGCCTTCATTCAATGCATTCAAACTGCTCCATAAGCTGGGCGGCGAAAGGATTCCGGTCGATTCGGACAATGTAATTGTCACGCGGCGTGTTGATGGAAGCCTGGTGATCGCTCTTTGGAATCTTTTGCTCCCCGATCAGCACGGGCAAGCAAAAGAGGTGGAGATTTCAATTAAGGGATTGACGGGCAGCCATCAGGCAATGATCTCACGCGTGGATTCCACTCATGGCTCGCTTTTTGCAGCTTATGACGCCATGGGCCGTCCGAAAAGCCCCACCTTGGCGCAAATCGAACGGCTACGCGAAGCGGCCGTGCTCGGCCCTCCCGAGCCTGAGGATCTCGAAGGCAGCCAGTTGAGGATTTCGCTTCCCCCGCAAGGATTGGCGCTGATCGAAATCCAGTAAGTTACAAAGCAACGGCGCGCGATTCGCCAAGGGCGGCCAGCCGCGTTAGCGGGTGATCGAAGGATTGATCGAAGGCGTCCCGCCTTCCGGGGGGAGTGATAAACCTGTTTCCTGTGTCACCGTCGGCTGATAGCTATGAAATCCGGCGCGTTCCATCGCCCGCTGGGCTTCGGGATTTCTCATGAACGTATCCCACACAAAACCCGTCCGGGCGTTCTCAGCCATGACCATCGTGATTCCCGTGTCTATGCCAATAACGTCTGTGTCGAACCAGTTCTTGAGCGGATTGAACGCGTCCACGAATCCATAGCGGCACCACGCGCCGGCGCCATATCGGTTTTTGATCGTTTTTAATACGCTAATAGCGGGCTGAGGCAAAAATGGCAGTGAGCCGGCCGCAGCGCAGGGCACCACTGTCCCATCGATCGGGCCCGTTAGCGGTGGCCCGCCCCAAATGGCATAGCCGTGGACCGAGTCTGAAGCCGTGATTCCCCAGAGGTCGTCGCTGTAATCGGGAAACTGCTTGGCCAGCTGCAAGCAGAAGCGGCGGTGCACATCGGTAGCGAGGACGGAATTCTGAAAGTAATCGGCGTAATGGTCGCGTTTGCCGCGAAAGTCAAACCACGCCTGAGAATATTGGTGAATGAACAATGGCGCAAACGAGCCGATGTAGCGGACGCCGTCATATTCGAATGTGGTTCGCTTCCACGCATCCCATGCCGCGGGCTTTAGGGGATGGGTTGGCGAGCCCAGGCCGAGCAAATACATCATCATCATTTCGCTGTAGTCGTCCCAGCGATAGGGCAAAAACCCATTCTCGGGCGTCCAGCCGTGGGGCAGAAGCGGCGTATCCTCGGAAAGCCACGTCCAATCCACACGGCTATAGATTTTGTAAGCGAGGTCGGCGATCTCGGGATGTTGGCGAAAATGCTCCCGGCATGTCAGAACGCCGCACAGCAATATGGCCGTATCGATCGAGGACACTTCCGATTCTGCCAGGCGTTCCCCAGTGTTGATGTTCGCCCAGTGGTAGAAAAAGCCGCGATGGTCGGGAAGCTTCGTCCAGATGAAGCGCAGCGTATTCAGGGCGCGTGCGCGTGCGTCATTGTAATGAATAAATCCGCGTTTATCTGCGATACAAAGCGCCGTAAGGCCGAAACCTGTCGCAGCGATGCTGCTAAGCACTGAATTGTCCGGCGTGCGTATGTTGCAGCGGTCTCGAACCATGCCTGTTTCGGGATTGGTTTGCTCCCAAAAGAAAAGGAAATTGGCGTGCTCGAGCTCTTCCAGAAACGCTTCATCATCAGGGGAAAAAGGCGTTTGCTGGATCAGTTTGCCGCCCTGCGCCCCGGGGACGGCCGCTAGTAAGCGCGCCAAATCCTGCTCGGCAAAAGAGAGATAGACCCCCCCGGCGATGATTTTCCTCAGCCATTCCCGCCGGGAAAGACTATCGTTGAATTCCCCGTGCTTCACCTGAACCATTCTGAAAAGAGGGTTTAGCGATCATCGGACAGACACAGCTAAATGATGCGGACAAACAGTAAACAGGTTGGACGAATTGATCGTAGCATAAACCACAAACCTGAGATAGCCTTTTCAGCCTTAAGCTACCCCGCATACTCGTCCCTAAGCCACAGCTGGCTTGTACCGGAATTGCCCTCCGGTACAGTTGTCGTAAGATGCGGGCTTGAATAACTTAGGTG
This sequence comes from uncultured Acidobacteriota bacterium, assembly GCA_963823935.1. Taxonomy (GTDB): domain Bacteria; phylum Acidobacteriota; class Terriglobia; order Acidiferrales; family UBA7541; genus Palsa-189. Next base: position 435,118 of record CAWGNM010000008.1, on the reverse strand, counting down.
ATCCTATGAATGTTACAAAGAAGGTGGCTTTGGTCGCTGCGGCTTTGGCCGTCATCGCCGTTTTAGTCGCCAAACTACCAATTTCCGGCGGTTCCCGCCCGAACGTCAGGGAAAGCCTATCCATTCGTGGAGCTGTTGTTCAGGAGGACTCCGACGCGACCAAGCAGCTGCCCATCTCCGGCGTAGATATATCGGCAGACGATAATGTAGCCGCTTCCGCTACGACCTCTGACAGTTCTGGTTTTTTCAATCTCTCGTTGAGGCCGGAACTTAGGCCCGGCGCTCGTATTGTCCTGAAATTGCGGAATTCGGATTACGAACCACTCGATTTAAATGTGGCCGTCGGCGACCAGCTTTATGTCGCTCATATGACCCCCCTTCGCGCCGAGGCTCAGAGCCGCGGCCCTGTCGTAACTGTGACGGGCATTTCCGTGCGTTACTCCTTAGAGGCAACCGCAGCGGTCAATACCGGCAGCGCTGTAAAGACCTTCCAGGTGGTCAACAAAGGGAATGTGCCTTGCGACGGCCGGCCTCCGTGCTCCCCTGGAATGCAGTGGAAGGCGATGATCGGGTCTGCAAGCCTCGATGCGGGTGAAGGCAAAGAATTTCGGAACGCCCGGCTATCATGCATCGCCGGGCCTTGCCCCTTCACCAATATCGAGACAGATAATTTCTCGCGCGGAGGACGCACAATTAGCGCTTCGGTTCGCAATTGGTCTGACACCACGACCTTTCTGCTGGAAGCGGACGTCTATCGTAGGCAGATCAGCGATACAATCCGGCGCGCCTATCCCGTCCTTATCGACCAAACCTTGAATTTCACCCTGCCGCCTGCTGCCGAGGGGCCGAGCCTCGAAGCTCAGATCGATGGATCGGCGATCGTATTTCCTCTAGGTCCCACTCCAGTTCTGAGTTGGGCCGATTGCAGCGTCAGGACCAGCCAGGATCAGGCGCGCATCTTCTGGTGCGCGCTCAAGCCGGGATTTCGATTTCCTTGATTTGAGCTTACCTTCAGGCGTTGCGTAGCCAATTCCGGAACAAAATAAAAAGGAGGCGACCCAGGTCAAGCCGCCTCCATCGTCCCCGGTGAGGGACTTGTCCTTGCCCGTCGGAGGAGGGCAGGACACGTGTGTGCTAGCCTGAGACTTAGAACACCGCCGCCAGCAAAAAGTTTCGGCAAATTGTTAAAGAAAATGGTTACCGTGCCTCCTTCGTTAACTCCCGTGTTTCTAGTATGCTAGAGGACGATGCGCCCCGGTCAGGAAATCGCAGAAGAGGATGTGTTGGGTTTTCTTCGTGTCAGAACCTCGGCAACTGTCCGAGAGATCGCGTCCGCTTTGGGCCTGAAACATGCCGGCAGGCGCGCCCTTGGCGGTCTTCTAGACCGATTGAAGTACCGGCGCCTGGTCGAGGAAGTGCGAAACGGGCAATATCGGTTGGCGGGACCCAAATCTCAGGCAGTGGCCGCCGTTGCAAAATCTAACGATAAATCCGGCTTAGATACCACCGGATCGGATATTTCTGGACGGCCACCTAAACCTTCCGTGCGCGATCCCCATTTGCTTGTGGGACGCCTCGTTGCGCATCGCGATGGTTACGGTTTTGTCGTTCCGGAATCGCCCCGGAAGGATCTTGAAGGCGACCTTTTTATTCCGCCCGACCAACTAGGCGACGCCATGCACGGCGACCAAGTGATCGCGCGCATCGAGCGCCGCGACACCCGCCGAAACCAGGGGCCCGGCGTTCCGGCGCGTGCCGAGGGTCGCATCGTGCGGGTCTTGGGACGCGCTCATCCAACTGTAGTTGGCGTTTTCCATTACGCCGGTCGCAGCAATTTTGTCGTCCCGTATGAATCCCGTCTTCACCACGAGATCGTAATACCCGCGGGCGAAGAACTGACTCCTGAGCTTGTCGCCAAACATAAACCGGAAGCAATCGGCTCGCGCTCATCGCGGGAGGTCCGCCTGCCTGAGCTCGATGGCGCCGTTGTAAACGTTGAGATCACGCGGTTCCCGCGGTCCGGCCTTGCCGCCGCTGGCCGCGTAATCGAAATCTTGGGCCGGCCCGGTGATTTTGGCGTCGATGTCGAAATATTGATTCGCAAGCATCACCTGCCATATCGATTTCCAGAGGAGGTTCTTGAGCAGGCCCGCCAGGCGGCCCGGCCCCTAGGTTATGCCGAACGCGAAGAACGCAGGGATTTCCGCCTCCTGCCCATTGTGACGATTGACGGAGAGACAGCGCGCGATTTTGATGACGCCGTTTACGTTGAAAGACGTCCCGATGGCTGGCATCTTCAGGTGCATATTGCCGACGTCGCCCATTATGTCGAACGAGAATCGCCCCTTGACCGTGAGGCTCGTGTGCGAGGGACGTCCGTCTATTTTCCGGATCGTGCTGTGCCCATGCTCCCCGAAGACCTTTCCAATGGTATTTGCTCGTTGAATCCGCACGAGGACCGCCTCGTGATGAGCGTGCTTCTGAATCTCGATCGGCATGGAGAAATCACGGATTCGGAATTTACGCAGGGCGTAATTCGCTCGGCCGAAAGGATGACCTATACCGCAGTAAATCAAGTGATCGAGGGCGATCCTGTGGCCAACTCACGTTACGCGGCTCTCGCGGATCGATTTCGCGATATGCGGGATCTGGCGCTCATCCTCAACGAGCGCCGCAGCCGGCGAGGCTCGATCGATTTCGATCTTCCCGAGAGGGTGCTCACGTTCGACGCCGAAGGGCAGATGACCGGAATCGTTCGGAGTGAGCGGAATATTGCGCATCGCCTGATCGAGGAGTTCATGCTTATTGCCAATCAGGCAGTGGCGAAATATCTCGAGGCGCGCGGCGTCCCTTCGCTGCACCGCGTTCATGAAAAGCCAGACCCTAAGAAAGTGCTTGAATTTGAAGAGCTCGCTCACGCTTTTGGATATTCGCTGGGTGTCCCCGATCTGTCCGAAAAGCGCATAGCCGTCCGCCATGGGCGGCTTCCCAGCCCGGGGCGTAGCGGCAGGCAGGATCGAGGTTCGCGAGACCGCCCGATGGTCGTCACGCTTCCGAATGCACAGAACTTTCAGATTCGGCCGCAGCATTACCAGCGGCTGGCACAGAAGATCGCCGGTAAGCCGGAAGAGCGAATCTTGTCTTACTTGATGCTGCGTTCGCTCAAGCAGGCTCGCTATACGAATGAGCCGCTGGGGCATTTCGCGCTGGCTTTTGACGAATACACTCACTTCACTTCTCCGATCCGGCGCTACCCCGACCTGATCGTTCATCGCGTGCTCAAGTGGGCTTTGGCGCATCCCGATGCACCACAAGGCGAAGTCGGTTCTTATACGAAGAGCGAACTCGGCGTAATTGCCTTGGAATCCTCGGAAGCTGAACGGCGCGCCGACGCCGCCGAACGTGAGCTGATCGATTGGAAGACCGCGCAGTTCATGGAACGACATCTTGGGGATGAATATGAGGCCCTGATCATCTCGGTGCAAAAGTTTGGTTTCTTTGTCGAGCTGATGGAGATTTTTGTCGAGGGCCTGGTTCCCCTGAACCGTCTGGAAGAAGAGACCGGAGCCCATTGTCTTTATCGCGAAAAGGATCACGCTATTGTCTGCGGCCGGGGAGGACATACGCGCATTTGGAAACTTGGGGAACGCGTGCGCGTGCGTGCCGATCGCATCGACCCCATGCGTCATCGAGTCGAATTCTCTTTGGCCACGTGATCCCACGTTATTCCTCAAATTTCCCTTGGCAGCTCATTTGCGCTATCTTTGTTTGCTTTTCGTGAGGTGAAGAGTGGCTACTCGAATCTGTCCGCACTGCGGCAACACGGTTCCGGCAACGCTGGTTATGGCGTTTTCAGACGGCCTGGAGTGCCCGCATTGCCAGACGCGGCTGCAAGTTGCGAATGGCAGCCGGATGGTCGCCTCGGCGGTGGGTCTTGTCGCTGCCTGGCTCGTCTGGCGCATTACGCGCGGCTCGACGAACATACTCGGCTTTGCACTGCCGGTCTTGTTCGCCATACTGGCTTTTGGCATTGCCTCGCCTCTCGTCCTGGCGTTCACGGCCGGCTTGCGGATCGCGCCACCGCCTCAGGTTTTTGAGCCCGTTGCTGCTCACGGCACCCACGGGCCAAGCGTTCATGGGCCCGCCGGCGGCCATCACTGAGATTGAGCTGGCGCGAAACTCCATTTCCGCCTCGCTTTGAATCAAGATTTGTCTCACACCCGTTGCCTTTATCCCTGCCCCCGGCGGAGGATATAGGCACGCGTAGTGCTTTCCGCGTGGGAGGAACGGTGAACACTTCTGTCGGATTGATCGGCTTGGGCTTGATGGGCCGTCCTATCGGTTTGAATCTACTGAAGAAGGGATTTTCGCTGACGGTTTGGAACCGTTCCGCTTCACGCGCCGAGGCTCTGGTGTCTCAGGGGGCGCGAGTAGCGGCATCGCCGAGGGATGTTGCGGCAGCTTCCGACGTACTTATCATGATCGTGAGCGATCCGCCTGCTGTCGAGCAGGTCCTATGGGGCGAAAACGGCGCACTCGGCGGGCTGCGGCGCGGCGCCGTCCTTGTCGATTGCAGTACAGTTTCCCCCGCGTTGGCGCGCCGCTCCGCGGCCGCGAGTTCCGATCGCGGCGTCGAATATCTCGATGCTCCCGTGACGGGCGGAACGTGGGGCGCGGAAAAAGGCGAATTGGTAATGATGGTTGGCGGCGCTGCGGAGACTTTGAAGCGTGTTGAGCCGGTCTTCGGCGCAATCGCCAAGCGCTGGTTCCATCTAGGGCCCAACGGCGCCGGTCAGAGCGTGAAGCTTGCCATGAACATGCTGCTCGCGCTCGAAGTCGACGCCTTGGCCGAAGCCTTGGCTCTGACGCGCGCCGCCGGCATTCCCGGTGAACGCGTAATCGAAGTAATGCAGTCCAGCATGGGCCGTGCGCCGGTACTCGACGTAAAAGCTCCCATGCTGCTCCAGCGCAACTACGCTCCGAGTTTTCCGCTGCGTCTTATGCATAAAGATCTAGCCCTCGCAATGGATTTGGCAAAGGAACTTGGCGTCAACTTGCCGGCAGGTAGCGCGGCTGAGCGCCTCTACGCAAACGTTTTGAGCTCCGCCCGCGAAGATCTGGACTATGCGGCGATTGGGCGCTACTGGGAAAAAGCCGAAGGGTAATCCCTTACGCTATACCGGCTTGCGGAATTATAGAATAGCCCCCGGCGGAAAGAAGCAGAGCGGCAGGTCGCGTGACGTCTTGAGTCCCGCCGGTGCGGCTAAGATCGACGGTATCGAATTAACCACCAGCGCAGCCGTGGAAAGATCGCCGTGGGTCCCGCCGGGAATCGTCAAGGTAAGCTCGGGCTTGCCGTGCAATTCGATACTGTCTTTCGACTCCTGCGCCCCCACGTACATTCGCAACTCCATAAAGATTTTCTCCTCGCCTCGCGCCGTACCTCGGGCGATCTGGTGAACTCCTGCCGCTCGCCCAGGCGCTACCTCCAGAAATTCAGTCCGAACAGCATCGCGCGCGATGACGGGTTCGATCGTTTCCGAGATATCGTCAATCTTTAGGCCCATACCGTCAGCTACCATGGCAATCGATTCCGGAAGCCCATGGTGCTTGATCGTTCCGGCCGCTACCTGAGCCCTGAACTCCTCCGGATCCAATCCCGCCCCCACTTTTCGCTGCAACGGCAGCCTTCGCTTAGATGCATCCACGATGCGTGTTACGCGCACCGAATCCACGCGTTGCGCCGCTGCCCCCAGCGTTAACACCAGCTTATCCATCACGAAGCCGGGGTTTACTCCCGTTCCCACCAAAGCGACGCCCCACGATTTTGCCTCGGCGTCCAATTTCGCGGCTAGCTCTGGATATTTGCGATAAGGATAGGCCAGTTCCTCACACGTCGAAATTACGCAGGATTCCGCCGCCAGGCAGGCGGAAAGCTGTTCCATGACCGACGGCAAGAGTGAAGACGTCGAGTGCAGCACGATATCGGCCGCTTCCTCCAATATCTCCACATCGGCGCTGATCTGAATGCCCCATGGAGCATCGCTCGCTCCGGCAACTTCGCCGAGGTCGCGCCCGGCTTTGGCTGGATCGCTGTCAATGGCGCCAATCACCTCGATGCCTTCTTTTTCTCGCATCAGGCGAACCAGGGATGCCCCGATGGGGCCAACGCCATACTGTATGGCACGAATCTTCTTTCGCACGTGGTCTCCTGTAATTTCTCGCCTGGCTAAGAGCTACCCGACGAATCAAATACGTTAAAGGAATCGGTTCGATGGTTCAACTCCGAAGGCCATTGCTCCTCCCCGAATGCGGCGCGATAATCGCATGCCTGAGAGCGTGCCAACTTAAAAGATAAGTTTCACTCTTGATCGCGGTTCAACATTCATGAAACTTCGCAGAGGTCACTTCCATGGGCACAACAAAATTGGACGAGCAGACGATTGCGGCTGAACTCAAGAAGCTGAAGAGTTGGACGGTGGAGAATTCAAAGCTCCATCGAGTTTTTGAATTTCGCGACTTTTCACAGGCGTTTGGCTTTATGACCCAGGTCGCGCTTGTTGCGGAGGCCATGGGCCACCATCCGGACTGGTCTAATGCATGGAACAAGGTCACCATCGATCTGACCACACATAGCGCCGGAGGCCTCACTCAAAACGATTTCGATCTGGCGGGTAAAATCCAACAGATAACCGAACATTAGTGTTGCGAGGAGCGCGGCCTCGTAGCTGATCGCCGCAAAGGCCGCATCAGAAACAGTATGGCTTTCGATTTAGCCGATGGATTCGCGAATGGCTGAAGTCGCTCCCAAGACCGCGGGCCTGTCGTCTCAGGATGCGGCGCAGCGCGAATGGATTTTCGACAAATTCCGCCGCTGGGGCTATCTCGCCGCCAGTCTCGATCCGCTCGGCTTCTTTTCGCCTCCTCCACATCCCGAACTTGAAGAGCCGGGCGACTTGGCTGCGGAGGCGCGAAGGATCTATTGCCAGACAATCGGCGCTGACTTCATGCACCTGGCCGATTCGGAACGGCGAAAGTGGATCGCCCAGCGAATGGAGATCCCCTCCGCCGCAAAGCCGGATCGAGAGCGCATTCTCGATCGCTTGATTCGCACCGAGCTTTTTGAACAGACCTTGCAAGCGCGTTTCGTGGGAACGAAGCGCTACTCGATTGAAGGCCTTGCCGTCCTCATTCCCTTGCTCGACCAGATTGTGGAAGCAAGCTCGGCTTCGGGCGTAGAGCAATTGGTTCTTGCCATGAGCCACCGGGGCCGGCTCAACGCCATGGTGCACATTGTCCGCCGTCCGCCCGCTGAGATTTTCGCTGATTTCGAGGACGTCGATCCGCGAAGCGTGCTCGGTGGCGGCGACGTCAAATACCACGTCGGCGCGACGGGAGAATATCGCGCGCCAGGCGGGCGCACGGTGGATATTCATCTGGTCTCCAATCCCAGTCATCTCGAAGCCGTCGATCCTGTGGCCATGGGTCGAGCGCGGTCCAAGCAGGCTCGACTCGGCCAGCCCGGACGTCAGCACGTTTTGCCGGTGACCATACATGGCGATGCCGCGTTCGCTGGTCAAGGGATCTGGGCGGAAACCCTCAATATGGGGGACCTCTCCGCCTACACGGTTGGCGGCACGATCCACATCATCGCGAATAATCTAATCGGCTTCACCACGCCTCCGCGCGAGTTTCAGTCTTCACTTTTCGCTTCTGACTTAGCGAAGCGGCAATCCGTCCCCATTTTTCATGTGAATGGCGAAGATCCTGAAGCCGTTGTCCGCGTCGGTGAGATTGCCGCCGATTACCGTACGCGCTTCGCGAGCGACGTGGTGATTGACCTCATAGGTTTCCGTAGGCACGGCCACAGCGAAGTCGACGATCCGACCATTACGCAGCCGCTGCTTTACGCAAGGATCAAGGACCATCCGCCGCTCTGGCAGATCTACGCCCGCAAAACTGGCTTGGATCCGGCGGCAGACCTCGTTCAAGTTCGGAAGGAGTTCCAGGAAGCCTTCGATGCCGCCACAAAAGTCACAGAACACCCCGTACACCATCAGTTGCCCGCATATTGGGAGCCTTATGAGCGCGGCTGCTACGACGTCAAATATGAGGTCGATACCGGCGTAGACAGTACGCATCTGGGCGAAGTCACTGCAGCGCTCACGCGATATCCCGATGGGTTCGCTATCCATCCCAAAGTCAAGAAACTTCTCGAACAACGCTCCGAGATGGGCCGCGGTTCTCATCCCGTGGATTTCGGGATGGCCGAGGCCCTTGCCTTCGGCACACTGCTTCTCGAAGGCATTCCGGTTCGTCTCAGCGGACAGGATACCCGCCGGGGGACTTTCAATCAGCGGCACGCGGTCCTAATCGACACCCAAAGCGAAGCCGAGTATGTGCCACTCGAGCATCTCGCTCCCGGCCAGGCGCAGGTAGAGATTTATGATTCGCCGTTATCGGAGGCCTCGGTTTTGGGCTTCGAATATGGGTACAGCCGCGACTATCCGGAGGCGCTGGTGGCCTGGGAAGCGCAATTCGGAGATTTCTCTAACGGCGCGCAAGTCATCATCGACCAGTTCATCTCCGCCGCCGAAGACAAATGGGATTTACCCTCTGGCGTTGTCTTACTTCTGCCGCATGGATACGAAGGCCAGGGGCCCGAACACTCCAGCGCTCGGATAGAGCGATTTCTCCAGTTAGCCGCGGAGGATAATCTTCAAATATGCCAGCCTTCCACCGCCGCTCAGTACTTTCATATGCTGCGGCGCCAGGCGCTTCGCCGCTGGCGCAAGCCGCTTATTGTGTTTACGCCCAAAAGTATGTTGCGACGCCCGGAATCGATCTCTCCCCTCGCCGATTTCTCGCGAGAGCGCTTCCTCAATGTTGTCCCGGAGCGTGAAATCGAGCGGGCCCGCCGGATTGTGATGTGTACCGGAAAGATCGGCCATGAGCTCCGCACGGAACGCAAGCGTCGCGGCGACGCGGAGACGGCAATCGTCTTTATCGATCAACTTTATCCTTTTCCGGAAAGTGCTCTTGCTGCGGAGCTCGCTCGTCATTCCCAAGCGCGAGAAGTCGTTTGGGTTCAGGAAGAGCCTGCTAACATGGGTGCACTCTTTTATGTTCTGCCGCGTATTCGGGAGGTCGCCGGAGACCTGCCGCTGCGTTCGGTTAAGCGCTCGGCCAGCGCCAGCCCCGCAACGGGCTCGCCAAAAGCGCACGAACTCGAGCAGCGCGCTTTGCTCAGTCTGGCCTTCGCAACGGCGGAGAGCTAGGGTCCTTTTTGCGTCCGTCCCGATGGCGCTCTCTGGACAAGGGCCAGCTCTCGCTGTAGCGTATTCGTTCCGATTCAATGTCCCTACAGGTCATCAAGCGCCGCTCACGCGGGTTCATCTGCACGAACGCCCATCCCGAAGGCTGCCGCATGAATGTCGAACGGCAGATCGGCGTCGCCGAGCAGACCCCGGCAGGCCGGGAGCGCATTCCCCGTAACGTGCTGGTGATCGGCGCCTCCACCGGGTATGGACTCGCCTCCCGTATCGCTGCGGCATGGGGCTATGGCGCCCGAACGGTCGGCGTTTTCTTCGAGCGGCCGCCCGATGAAGCCAAGACTGCGAGCGCCGGCTATTACAACACGGTCGCTCTGGATCAACGGGCCAGGCGCGACGGCCTTTTGGCCGCTCACATAAATGGCGATGCTTTCTCGGACGAGTGCAAGCGCAACGCCTTGGATATTGTGCGGCGTGAATTTGCTCCGCTCGATCTGGTGATCTACAGCTTGGCCTCGCCGAAGCGCACAGATCCTCGGACCGCGATTGTGCATAGTTCCGTGCTCAAACCCATCGGCCAAGCCTACTCGAACCGCACGATCGAGCTCGACTCCGAAAAAGTTGTGGATGTAACCCTCCCGCCCGCAAGCGAGAAAGAGATCGCCGACACCATCGCCGTCATGGGTGGTGACGATTGGCGTACGTGGATTGAAGCGCTAGCTGACGAGGGCGTTCTGGCTCCAGGCGTTCGCACGCTGGCTTACTCTTACATCGGCCCGCAAATAACCTGGCCCATCTATCGGGATGGAACGATCGGCCGGGCCAAGAACGACCTTGAGCAGGCGGCCCGATCGCTCAATGCTTCCCTCTCGCCTAAGCTCGGAGGGCAAGCTCTGGTGTGTGTGAATAAGGCCGTCGTGACGCAAGCGTCCGCGGCGATTCCCGTCGTGCCCTTGTACTTGAGTTTGCTCATCAGGGTAATGAAGGAAAAGGCCTTGGAAGAGGGGCCGATCGAGCAGATGTGCCGCTTGTGCGCGGACTTTTTGGCGGCCAATACTGACCCGCGAACGGATGAGGCCGGTCGCCTTCGGCTGGACGACCGCGAAATGCGTCCTGACGTTCAAGCGGAAATTGCGCGTTTCTGGCCCCAGGTGACTACGGAAAATCTTCGCTCACTCACCGATTTCGCCTCCTATCAGCGGCAATTCCGGAATCTTTTTGGCTTCGAGGTGGAAGGAGTGGACTACGAACGTCCGGCTGAGATCAGCATGGAACTTCCGTCTGAGTAGGTGTCCCCGCCGCCCTCGTCGTTCCTTCGTCTGCAATCTTCGCTTTGGATCTGCTGGTCTTTAATGTGCTGGCACGCCGGCGCGACGCCTCGGCTTGCGAATCAAAAATACAAACGGGATCATCGCCATGGTGATCAGGGCGAGTATGTGGAAATTGTCGATATACGAGAGCATCGTGCTCTGCCGGTCTAACATCCTTTCGAGCAGACTGTAGGCCTGCATCTTCGCGGCCGGCCCGCTGCCCGCACGTAAAGCGCCCGAAGCTCCATGCAGCATCTGCTGGACGCGCGGGTTGGCCGGGTTCAGATGAGCGGAGAGCCGTGCTCGGTGAAATTGCGTGCGGCGGTCGAGCATCGTCGTTACGTACGATATGCCAATGCTGCCCCCAACGTTGCGTGCCAAATTGATCAGGCCCGAAGCGGCATTGTTCTTTTCCGGCGGCAGATAGGAATAAGCCACAGTATTGATGGGCACGAAAAGGCAGGCGAGTCCCATTCCTTGAATGATCCGCGCCAGCGCGGCCGTCCTGAAATCGATGTACAGATCGAAGCGCGTCATAAAGAACAAAGCGCCTGTCAGCATACATAACCCGAAGATCATGATCCGCCGGGGATCATATCGGCCCAGCAGAAAACCAACGATCGGCATAGACGCCAAAATCACCAATCCGCCCGGCATCAAAGCGAGGCCCGCTGTTTCCGCCGTGTAGCCCAGCATGGTTTGCGTGAAGAGCGGCAACAGCAGCGTCGTGCCCAGCAGAATGAAGCCCAGCATAAACATCATCGAGTTGCCAATGGCGAAGGAGCGGTCTCGAAATAGCTTCAGATCGATGACGGGATATTTCGCATGCCACTCCCAGAAAACGACCGCGATCAGCGCGGTGACAGAGATAATCGTGAGTTCGAGGATGAAATGTGAACCGAACCAGTCGTCGCGTTGCCCCTTATCTAGGACCACCTGAAGCGCGCCGAGGCCGAGGGCCAGCAGCCCCAAACCGATGTAGTCGATTTTTATTCCGCCTTCGCGCCGCGCACCGCTCAAATGCGGTGGATCGGTGATGATCCGCGAGGTAAGTAGAATGGAGATAATGCCAATCGGAACGTTGATGTAGAAGATCCAGCGCCAGCTATAGTTGTCGGTAATGAACCCGCCCAGCGTTGGGCCGATCGCGGGGGCGACGACCACGGCCATTCCGTAAACGGCGAACGCCATTCCGCGCTTCTCCGGCGCGAACGTATCCGCCAGAATCGATTGTTCGCTGGGCTGCAGGCCTCCTCCACCCGCGCCCTGCAGAACCCTGAAAAAAATCAGGCTCGCCAGGTTGGGCGCCAGCCCGCAAAGAAACGAACTGATCGTGAAGAGCGCCACGCAGGCCATGTAGAAGCGCTTACGTCCGATGATCGAAGAGATCCAGCCGCTCATCGGTAGCACGATCGCGTTCGACACCAGGTACGAAGTAAGAATCCAGGTGCTCTCGTCGACGCCCGCGCCTAATCCCCCCGCAATGTGCGGCAGGGAGACGTTGGCAATGCTCGTATCCAACACTTCCATGAACGTCGCCAGGGTGACGGTCAGCGCGATAAACCACGGATTTATGGCCGGCGCGACGTACAGCTGGCGAGCCGGCATTGCCGATACTGCTTCGCTCATTTCACCCAGACTTTCGGTTCCACAGACATTCCCAATCGCAGCAAGTGATCTTTGTTCTGATTCGGATCGAGCACGATCTTCACCGGTACCCGCTGCACCACCTTCACGTAATTGCCCGTGGCATTTTCCGGCGGCAAAAGACTGAATTGCGCACCCGTCGCGCCCGCCAAACTCTCCACCTTGCCTTGATAATCACGGCCGAAGGCGTCCACGTGAATGGTGACGGGCTGGCCCACTTTCATTCTCTCCAGTTGCGTCTCCTTGAAATTTGCGGTGATCCACGCATCGTCGATCTGCACGACAGCGACAAGCGTCTGCCCGGGTTGCACGTTCATCCCCACCTCGACGTGTTTGTTAACCACCCCCGCGGCCGGCGCCGTGATCGTGCAATACTGCAGGTCCAGCAGCGCCTGATCTAGTGCCGCCTGTTTTTGTTGTACAGCCGCAATTGCCGCCCGCGCCCGCGCCTGCGTCGCTTGTACTTGTTGCGGACCGGTGCGCGAATATTGCAGGGTCGCCTGCGCCGCATTCACATGGCTCTTGGCCTGAGACACTTGCTGTTGCGCCGCCGCTACCGCCGCGCGCGCGCTATCCACTGCGGCGGCGTTGGCCTTCGCGCTAGCCTGGGCCTGATCGAATACTTGCTGGGAGACTTCACCCTTGGCAATAAGCGCCCCGTACCGCGCCGCATCTTGCTGAGCTCGCGTGTTATTGGCTTCCGCTTGGGCAAGCTGTGCCCGCGCGGAATCCAGCTGTTCCTGCGCGGCGGCGACTCCCGCCTCGGCCGATTCCAGATCCGCTTCCGAGGACGATACCTGGCTCGTGGTTCCAATTGTTTCCACAGGTATATTCAGGTTCATGGCCCGTGCGGTCGCCTGGGCGTCAGCCAGGTCCGCTTTGGCTTTCTCAACGGCCACTTGATAATCGCGTGGATCGATTTCCGCCAATACCGCACCTTTATCCACGTATTGGTTGTCGTCCACGTTGACCTTCAAGATGTACCCTGAGATCCGGGCGCTCACATTGTTGACGTGACCATCGACCTCCGCGTCATCCGTGTCCTCATAACTGCTCATATACCGCCACACGAAGAATCCAACTATCGCCAGCACGATTGCTCCACCGAGAAGGAACCAGCGGAGCCGGGAGCTCCTCCGGGTAGCCTGCTCCCGCTCTTGCGAGAGCTTTGGGCTCGGCATATCGCTCGTTGCGGTAGCGCTTACGTTTTCGGTCGGCGCGTCCACTCGTTCCACTTGCGTCTGATCGGCCATAATTTACTTTTCCTTCCAATACTGCCGGAAACCGCCCTCCGCTGAACCCGTTGCCCGGGCGAGTTCGACTCGCGCCAGATTGAAGGCATACAGGCTTGATATATAAGATTCGTTGGCGCTGGCAACCGCTTCTTGCGCCTGAACCACTTCGATGTTATCCGTCGCCCCGCTGGCAAATCGATCGCGTGATTGAGTGAGCGTCTGCTGAGCAAGATCGACATTGCTCATGGCTACTGTGACCTGGTCCGCGGCCGCCTGCAGGTCCAACAACCCGTCGCGGACGTCCTGCTCGATCTGGGCCCGGAGGTTGTCCGCTTCCTGACGGATGCGATTGAGTTGCGCCTGAGCGACCTGGGCATCTCCGTGTGCCCGATTGCCCGCGAAGATAGGAATCTGGAGCGCCGCGTAAGTCGTGTAGGTCCCTCGTACCGCTGAAAGCGTCGGACCAATTTCTCCGTAGTCCGCATAGATCGAAACCGTTGGGAGATGCTCTGCCGTTGCCGCCCGCAGCGACTGTTCGGCCGCGTGTACTTGCGAGAGTGCGGACTGGAAATCCGCGCGGCTCTTCAACGCTGCCTGCAACTCCTCTTCAACGGTAAGCGGTTGAGGAGCTTCGTAAGGAATCTTCTCGGTGAGATTGAACTCCTGTCCGAGAGGCAGACCGACCATCCGGGCCAGGGCCAGTTTCTGCTTAGCGAGATCATTTCGCGCCGAGATGAGCTGTTGGCGTCGGCTTTGCAGTTCCACCTGAGCGCGCAGCACGTCAATATTGGCCGCGATGCCGACCGTTTTCATGTCCTGAGCTTGGTTGTACAGGGCCTGCGCTGTCTGCACTTCGGCATCGGCCGTATCTACCCGTGCGCCGGCGGCGATACTCTGAAGATAAGCCGCCCCCACTGTTAAGACCACCACTTCGCGCATGTCCTGATAACTAAGTTTGACGGCTGCCGCGTTTTGCTGCGCGGAACGCTCGGCAGCCAGTAGATGCAAGTCCATGAGGGATTGCGAGAAAACCACCCGGGCATCGAAGTATGCGAATGGACCAATCAGCAAGGGAAAATTAGGGAATAGGCTTGTAACTTTGGAAAAGCCTTCCGCCGCGAGGTTCACTTTCAATACGTTCTCGTCGACTTTCGCCGAGATATTAGGCAGAAGCGGGCTGCGCGCCTCCCAAAGTTGGCCGTGCGCGGAAAGCTGAGCATCGTCTGATATCAGCAGCCCCAGGTTCTGGCGTAGCCCGCGCTCGATGGCATCCGAGAGCGAGAGGGCAATGGGTTGCGGACTCGCCGCACCCGTGGGCACACTGCCCAGCGTTTCATTCTGAACTGAACTTTGCTGTAATCCGAGCTGCAATCCGGGAGAGTTTCCGCCTGCGGAAGCGGGGCCGGGCATCGTAGTCTGAGCGGATGCCCCCAATGTGCCAAGTGCCAAGCACAGAACTGCCGTGATCCTATTACATAATCGGGTCATAGGGCTCTCGTCTTTGAATTTGTCGGCTGGCGGTCAACCGGGCCGCGTAGAGCGCGATACGCTTAGATTATAGAAGGCGGCCCGAAGGTACAAATGAGTAGGCCCCGGTGCGCAGTTCGTTAGCCCCTTCTCCTACGTTTAGTTCTGGCGGAATCACCATTTTCGAGGCCATGGCAGCAAATGCGGAATATACATCAGGCGTGCTGAGAAGCCATCCGCGCCACACGATCGAGCGATTCGGCAATCACGTCATGGACGTAGTGTAGCTGCCCCGGCGTTATCACATACGGAGGAAGGATGTATACAACGTTGCCGAGCGGGCGCAGGAGAACACCTTTACTGAGATAGAAGTCGTATAGCAAGGGACGCAACTGGGAGAAGTAGCCGGGATCGTCCGATTTGAGTTCGACCGCCATCACGGTTCCAATCATGCGGGTATCAGCGACCATCGCGTGTTTGGCAAGGATCGGCGCTCGCTCGCGATGAATCTTCTCGATAGCGGCGATGCGCTCAAATACCGGTTCGGAGTCGAATATCTTGAGGCTCGCGATGGCCGCAGCGCAGCCCAGAGGGTTCGCCGTATAGGAGTGCCCGTGGAAGAATGTGTGGCTACGGTCAGCGGAGTAGAACGACTCGTGCACCGTCGAGGTGCAAACGGTGGCGGCGAGGGGAAGGAAGCCGCCGGTGAGTCCCTTCGAAAGGCACATGACGTCCGGCACGATGCCCGCGAGTTCGCACGCGAACATCCGCCCGCTGCGCCCAAACCCAGTAAGTACTTCATCGGCGATAAGCAACACATCGTGTTGCGTGCAAAGCTGGCGGATGCGCTGGAGGAATTCCACCGGGTGAACGATCATCCCGCCGGCGCCTTGTAAGAGCGGTTCAACGATCACGGCTGCGATTTCATCGTGACGGTCTCTCAGGAGTTGTTCTAAGGGCGCGACGCAATCGATCTGGCATGTGTCGCGCTGCTTGCCAACCGGGCATCGGAAACAATGCGCGGAAGGGACGCGCAGTACTGGAAAACGCAAAGATTGGAACGCGGCCACGAAATCGGAATCGGCTCCTACAGACATGGCCCCGGCAGTATCCCCGTGGTACGCGTGTTGCAAAGCGATGATCGACGTTTTTCGCGGCTTGCCAAGATTGCGCCAAAACTGCAGCGCCATTTTCAGAGCTACCTCGACCGCCGTCGAGCCGTCATCGGAGAAAAAAATGTGCTCCATGGGCCGTGGCAGGACGCCCCGCAAACGCTTGGCGAGTTCCTCGGCCGCATCATGTGTAAATCCCGCGAATACCACATGCTCGAGTTTTCGAGCCTGCTCGGCAATAGCTTCTGCGATCAGCGGATGCGCGTGGCCATGAAGATTCACCCACCAGGAAGAGATCGCGTCGATAAGCTTCCGCCCGTCTCGCGTATGCAGATAAACGCCTTCGCCTCGCTCGATGGCGATGGGTTTCGGATCGAGCGCTTCCTGCGTAAATGGATGCCAGATAGACAGTGATTTAGGCGCCATCACGAAAATACTGTGGATCGAAATTATCGCGAAAGACCTGCAAAAGCCCACGGCGATCGATCTCATTCAGCCAGGGTATCCATCCAACCAGCGGGACATCCCCGAATCGCTCGACGGAGCGTTCGTTGTCCCGATTGCGAGGCCCTATCATCACCACGCCTTTGATCGCCACTTTCGCGCATCGCAGAGCTCGGACCGTAAGCAGAGTGTGATTGATCGTCCCGAGCGCGGAGCGGGCCGCAATAATAACCGGAAACCCAAGGCGATGCGCCAAATCGAGCATCAGCTCAGAATCATTGATCGGCACAAAAATTCCGCCCGCGCCTTCCACTATAAGTGGTTTTGAGAGACCGTTAGGCCGCTGAATGCGCGCAAGATCGATACGGATCCCGCTGGCCTCGGCCGCCAGGTGGGGCGATACCGGCGGCTCGAAGCAATAAACTTCCCTTAGAGCCTGTGCTTCCGGAATCGCCGCCAACTGAATCACGGTTTTTCGATCCGTGCCCTCAGCCGCGCCGGTTTGGATGGGTTTCCAGTAAATGGCGTCCAGAGCTGAGACGAGGAGCGCGGAAAGCACCGTCTTGCCGACATTCGTGTCCGTGCCGGTTACAAACAGAGACTCTCTCACGGCCGCGCAGCTTGCAGGTGTGCTTGTTCGTGTTCGCGGATGGAAATGAGCGTATCGGCGAGGAGCGCGAGAGCATCCATCGAGAGCTTGGCATTTAACGAAATTCGCAGCCGCGACGTCCCGCTGGGCACACTGGGCGGCCGGATGGCGCGCACTCCGAACCCCGCGTCGCCGAGCATCGCCGCGAATCGGATAGCGCGGTCATTCTCGCCAAGAAAGATGGGAACGATGTGCGTGTCGCCCTGGCCGATGTCGAAGCCGGCCCCGCGCAATCTCTGCCGTAGAAACGTTCCCCTTGCGCCGAGCTCGGTCCTCTCCCGATCGGCGAGCGCCACAACGCGAATGACGGCCCGCATTTGCGCCGCTACATAAGGCGGCAATGCCGTGCTGAAGATAAAGGTTCGCGCGCGATTGACGAGATACTGCTTGAGCTTCTCCGAACAGCACACAAATCCGCCCACCCCGGCCAGCGCCTTGCCGCAAGGATGCACCGTCACGAGAACTCGATCGGACCGGCCGCTGGCGGCATACCGCCCCTCTTCCCTGCGGCCCATCGACGCCGGTGGCGTGCGCCTCGTCAATGATAATCTCGGCGCCATGCTTTTCCCCCAGCGCGACCAAATCGGCAATCGGCGCGCGGTCCCCATCCATGCTGAAAATGCTCTCGCTCACGATGAATTTCTGCGCCGCGCCGGAATCTTCCCTGCGAAGTTCCCGCTCCAGAAAATCCAGATCGAGATGCGGGAAAATCACCTTTCGCGCTCCGGAGAGACGCAAGCCATCGATAATGCTGGCGTGATTGGCGGCATCGGAGAAAACCGCGTCGCCTGGCTGGATGAGAGCGCTTAGCACGCCGACGTTCGCGGAATAGCCGGAACCGAAATAAAGAGCCGCTTCTGATCCCATGAACTGCGCGATGTCGGACTCGAGCTCCTCCCAAATTTCGGCATTGCCGGAGAGAAGGCGAGAGCCGGTGGAAGCCAACGCCGTGCCGTCGGCAATCGCCCCCAAAATGGCTTCGCGAAGCCTCTCGTCGTTAGAGAGTCCAAGGTAATCGTTGGAGCAGAGATTCACGCCGTGAATCGTTCCGAGGCGCCGCAACTGATCCCGCGAAGCGAGCGCGGCAAGGTCTGCATCGACGCGGCGAAGGAAGCTGCTAGCTGGGCTGTTGGCCATGGCTCGTTCCGCGCAGGCCGAGGTCTTTGAAGAGGCGATCGTCTTCCTCGCGCTCAGGATTCGCCGTGGTGAGCAGTTTTTCGCCGACAAAAATGGAATTGGCTCCAGCCAGGAAACAGAGGCTCGCCGCTTCGCGGCTAAGGGAATTGCGGCCGGCGCTGAGGCGAACCATCGAAGCCGGCATGAGCAGACGCGCCGTGGCAATCATGCGCGCCATCGCCAGAGCGTCCACGGGCTCGGAATCGGCGAGAGGAGTGCCCTCGACCCTGACCAGCATGTTGATCGGCACGCTTTCGGGATGAGGTTCGAGATTCGCCAATTGCTGCAGCAGGCCCATGCGATCCTCATCGGATTCGCCCATGCCGATGATGCCGCCGCAGCAAACTGTGATTCCCGCTCCGCGCACGGCCCGAATCGTCTCCAGGCGGTCTTCGTAGCTGCGCGTTGTAATAATCCGGCCGTAAAATTCCGGCGAAGTGTCGAGATTATGGTTGTAAGCCGTGAGGCCCGCATCGGCCAGCCGTCGCGCCTGGTCTTCCGTCAGCATGCCCAGTGTGCAGCAAACCTCCATCTTCAGCTCTGCCACCGCACGCACCATCTCCAGCACCGCATCGAACTCGCGCCCGTCCC
This sequence comes from uncultured Acidobacteriota bacterium, assembly GCA_963823935.1. Classification (GTDB taxonomy): domain Bacteria; phylum Acidobacteriota; class Terriglobia; order Acidiferrales; family UBA7541; genus Palsa-189. Next base: position 416,215 of record CAWGNM010000008.1, on the reverse strand, counting down.
GAACTTCTCGCCAGGCCGCCCCCATGCAGAAGCGGCTGGCGCCTTCATCATGAGCCTTCTGAGCCGCGCGGCGGACCTCCTCGACCTCCATCAAAGGTTGATTCCGAACTCCCGCTTCGTAATGAGCGCTCTGCGGACAATAGCCGCAGTCTTCAGGGCATCCCCCTGTCTTGATGGAGAGCAAGCGGCAGAGCTGGATGCGGCTGGGATCGTGAAAATTTCTATGAACTTGCTGCGCGGCAAAGATGAGATCGAGTAAGGGACGGTTGTAGATTGCGCGGACGGACTCGCGCGTCCAATCGTACCGCAGGGCGCCGCCCGGACCCGGTGGATCGATCGCCTTGGGAAAGAGAGATTTCGCCATTGAGTTCGCTTCCGCCAAGCAAAAATTGTACCCGAACCTCCCTGGAGCGTGGGGGATTTCTGGGGGCAATAGGTTCGTGCGAATGCGTTGTGCCGAGAGCGGCAGCGGAGTACTATCCCGCAAGGTGCAGTCCCAACATGAGTGCGATCGGCAGGATTGAATCCGTCCCTTAAGGAGAGCCCCGCAAATGCGAATGAGCATGAAAATGTCGTGGAAATCTTTGGGCGTCTTTATGGCCGTGATCGGGTTTTGTTGTATCGGTCTCGCGGCGCAAAACGATCCGTTCCTCGGTATCTGGGCACTGAATGTGGACCAGACCTCTAACTACCCCATGAAGAGCCAACTCATCATTAACGTGCCCTCACCGGACTCGCCTGACGCTTTTATAAGCATGCGTTCCAGCATCAACAAGAACGGCCAGTCGAGCACGGAAATACATCCGGTGGCTTTCGATGGGAAACCCCACCAGACCGACGGAGGTGACCCTCGAGAGATCTCATACAAACGCATCGATGCAAACACAGTGGAAAGAACCCAGAATCGAGCAGGGAAAATCACTGTCGATCAGGAACAAGTGTCCAAAGACGGCAAAACGCTGACGGTGACGCAGCCCGGCGGGATTGTTCGGACCTACACCAAACAATTCAGCGTGCAGCCAGTCAAGCATTAGCAATACAGCTTGGTACGCTCCCACGACGCCGCATGAGCCGGCGTCTGCACGCGTAGCCATTGCTGGGTTCTAGGAGCGGAGAACGGTTTGGCCGAAGTTTAACTCTAGGACCCCGAGCGGCATCCGAACACAGCGAGAAAAAGCAAAAGGGCCGGTGATAGCCGGCCCTTTTGCTTGGACTCAGTTTTTCGCTGTAGACGCGGAATCGCGGCAGGCCGCCGCAATCGGCTACATCAATTCGGTAATGAGGCCGTCGAATACCCCTTTGTCGATGCGCATGCTCTGGTGCACGACGGGGCCTTTGCGAAGCACCGGCTCGCTCGATTCGTATGTCGGCTGATTGTCTTTATAGAAAAGGCCAATCGGGATGCGGTCGCCCCACTCATGGGACCGCTCCATCGCGCTGCGCACGTTGCTGGAATCGTATCCTTTTTCGTCCTCAAGCTTATAAACGCGCTTTTTGAAATAGGCATACGTGTTCAGCTTGTTGTAGGTGACGCAGGGGCTGAAAGCGTCGATCAGTGCAAACCCCTTGTGCTGAATGCCCGCGGCGATCAAATCGGCCATGTGATTTGGTTCCCCGGAAAACGCCCGCGCGACGAATGTAGCTCCCGAGACCAGCGCTAGCGCGATGGGGTTGATGGGAAACTCGACGTTGCCGTTGGGCGTGGACTTCGTCCGTGCCTCTTTCATCGTGGTAGGAGAAGCCTGGCCGGTGGTCAGGCCGTAAATCTGGTTATCCATGACCACGTAGGTGAGATCGAGGTTACGCCGCATGGCATGAATGAAATGGGCTATGCCGATTCCATACCCATCGCCGTCGCCGCCGGTTATGACCACCTTGAGATCCGTATTGGCGAGCTTGATACCGGTGGCTACTGCGATGGCGCGCCCATGCAAGGAATGGACGCCAAAGGAGTGCACATATCCCGGCAGGTTCGAGGAACAGCCGATGCCCGAGACAAGAACCATGTCTTTGGGAGCGACGCCGGCTTTCGCGGCGCCCATCTTGACAGACTTGAGAACGCCGAAGTCGCCGCAACCAGGGCACCAATCCGGGTCGACTATCCCCTCAAAATTCTCAACTGGAAGCTCTACAATCGTCGCCATACTTCCCCCTTGATCCCTTTGATCCCAGACTCGATTCGTTAGCTTACCGGTTGCCAGGAGTAGGTCGAACCGGTCTGCACGCCAACGTGCACCTCTCCCGTCTTTTCACCCGTGTCTCGATTTACGATCTCGACATTCCAGATCGGTTCGCCATGGCCATTGCTGTCGGATTTGCTGATCTGGCCGGGACGAACTTCCTCGCCCAAATAGACGCGCACATAGTGATATGCAATCTCGCGGGCCTCCGACTGACTAACGTCAAGCGAGTGCGCCTGGCTCTTCAGAATGGCGCGCACCTGGGCGGCAATGCCTGCCGGCTCCAGTGGCTCCCCGTCATACTTCAGGATTTTATCGCTCACGGCGTGACTGGTTTCCGCGCGCAAGTGGCGAGCGAACTGTCCAGTCGAGTTCATCTCCACGCAAATCGTGCGCTTGCACTTCTTGAGGATGTCGCTGGCCTCTTTGGCGTGGAAGGGAAGCAGATACTTGAAGTGCAGCTGATTCGTGCGAACTCCCGAGGCATTCAGTTGCTCCACAGCCTCGCGAATCACGCCCTCCGTGGAACCCCAGCCGATTAACGTTACATCGGCATCCGCGGGACCTTCGATCCGAGGCGCCGGAAGATCCTTCAGTGCCAGGTCGAGCTTCTTCATGCGCTTCTCGGCGATTTTGCGCCGAATCGCGGCATTGCAGAAAACGTCGCTGATCAAAACGCCCCGTTCATCGTGTTCGTCAGTGGCGGCAATGTACATGGCATTCGCCGTTCCGGGCAGCGCGCGAGGAGAAATTCCGGAAGGAGTGAATTCATATCGCTTATAAAACCCGTTATTGCCGTTCACTTCCTTGATCAAGGCTCCGCGATCGATCGGAACATCGGCCTTGAGGCGCTCGGGCTCCACCGTTTCCGGATGCTCGGAGAGCAGGAGATCCGAGATGATGATAACCGGGCACTGATACTTCTCGGCGAGATTGAAGGCTTCCACGGAGCTATCGAAGCAGTCGGCGGTGTCCTTGGGAGCAATGATGATGCGCGGGAAATCGCCCTGGGAAGCGCCATAAACTTGATTGAGATCAGCTTGTTCCTGCTTGGTGGGTATACCGGTGGAGGGGCCGCCGCGCTGAACTTCGATGAAAACAACAGGCGCTTCGATCATTCCGGCCATGCCAATGGCTTCGGTCATGAGCGCGAATCCCCCGCCGGAAGTGGCGCACATAGCGCGCGCACCGGCGTAACCGGCGCCGATCGCCACATTGGCCACAGCAAGCTCGTCTTCCATCTGCTTGACGACCACGCCGCAGCGCTCCGAATGTTCCGCCATCCATGTGAGGATTCCGGATGCCGGCGTCATGGGATAGGCGGAATAGAATCTGCAGCCTGCAGCGACAGCGCCGATGCTGAACGCTTCGTTACCCGTCAGGTAAGGACGGCGCTTGCCGGTAAATTTCCACTGATAACCAAGCGGGACGAAGTGTTCCTTGGCGTATTCGTAGCCCGCTTTCAGGATGCCGACGTTCTGGTCGATTACGGCTTTGCCCTTGTGACTGAAGGTGTCGGCTAGAACCGAAGAGGCCGCCTGCAAATCCAGCCCGAACAGAAAAATGAGCGCGCCGACAGCGACCGTATTTTGCATAACCGGCGCCACTGGGGCAAAGGGCTTCGTCAACTTGCCCACCGGCAACGGCACGGTCAGTACATTATCTCGGATAGGGATGTTGACCTTGAGTTTGTCGGCATTGAACAAAATCGCTCCGCCGGATTCGACTTCCGGCGCGTGCCGTTCGATGGAATCCTGATTGAGAGCGATGAGGGCGTTCAGATGATCGCCCTGTGAAGAGACCTTTTGTTCGCCTAGACGCAGCCGCAGCCAGATGTGGCCGCCGCGGATCACCGATTGATAGCTGTTGAAGCCATAGGCATATAGCCCGGAGCGCGCGGCCGTTTTCGCCAGCGTCTCGCTGGATTTATCGATACCGTCTCCGGCTGCTCCACCAATTCCAATAACGACATCTTTCATACGAAAATACCTCGAAATTCAGGGTTGTACACGCAAACCGGGTTCAGATTTACGATCCGCGCAGAACGCGCAAAGGGACTAACCGCGCGACCTATGGCAAGTTCTCAAACTAGCCATCACATACACTGCTTACTGCGGCGAATCTCAAGTGACGCAATCGATTAGACAACCCTTTGCGGCAAGTGTCAAGGAATTCCAGGCTGATCTAGCCGCCGTCACAGAGTCCCCGGGGAGTGCCTCCACCTCGAGTTCGGTTCGCGTCTGCTGGTGGCAATTGCGTTGTGTCCAGGGCAGAAGAGGCATACGATGAACCGGCCAGAGGTCCAAAATCTCAAATTCCGGATCAAGTTTTTCCGTGCCCTCGCCCGCGGCAAGGCTCTGCCCCTTGCCGTTTCACGGGGTCACCACTTTTGCGGGTCGGGATAGAAGCGCATGAACCTAGTGAAAAGGCTGCTTTGGTTTTTGGTGGCGGCGGTGGGCGCCGGGGGATTAGGGTTCATTGCGACGGCCCGCGGCGAGCCGATCAACGCTGTTTGGCTGGTGGCCGCCGCGGCGTGCGTCTATACGATAGGCTACCGGTTTTATAGCCGCTTCCTGGCATATCGTGTTCTGCAGTTGGACGATCAGCGAGCCACTCCCGCCGAGCGCCTGGAGGACGGCCGGGATTTCGTCCCTACCAATAAGTGGGTGCTGTTCGGTCATCACTTCGCCGCTATTGCCGGCCCGGGGCCGCTGGTGGGCCCGATCCTAGCCGCTCAATTCGGCTATCTTCCGGGAACGCTCTGGATTTGTGTTGGGCGGAGTTCTGGGCGGGGGGGTGCAGGATTTCGTGGTCTTGTTTTGCTCCGTGCGCCGAGACGGCAAGTCGCTGGGGCAAATGGCCAAGGACGAAATTAGCGGCGTGGCCGGGTTTGCGGCGCTGTTTGCGGTGCTTTCGATCGTGACCATTATTATCGCCGTCGTGGGTCTGGTGGGGGAGGAAGGTTTGATGGGATTTTGGGAGAGGGGGGCCTGCTGGGCTTGTTCTGTATGGCCTCGGTCGGGGCGGACGATTTTGGGAATCGCACGCTCTGGCCCCCTATTTCACCTAAGCGCCATCGCCCTGGCTGGATGATTGTTCTGTATGGCTTTGCCTGCTCGGTTCTCCCTGTGTGGCTCCTCCTGGCTCCCCGCGGAGCGCTGAGCACTTTTGTGAAGCTCGGAACGATATTTCCGCTGGCAGGCGGGATCATCGCGGCCCGGCCAACATTACTGATGCCGCCCCTGACGAGATTCGTCGATGGCACAGGACCCATCTTCGCTGGCAAGATCTTCCCTTTTTGCTTCATAACCATCGCCTGTGGAGCTCTCTCAGGCTTCCATGCCCTGATCTCTTCGGGTACTACGCCAAAAATGCTGAGTAAGGAAAGCCAGGCGCGCTTGGTGGGGTATGGCAGCATGTTGATGGAATCGTTTGTGGCGCTGATGGCCATGGTCGCCGCGTGTGTTCTCAAGCCTGGAATCTACTTTGCTGTGAACAGCCCGGCGGGGGTTGTCGGCCAATTGCCGGCGCAGGCCGTGGCAACGATTTCTAGTTGGGGTTTTCCGGTCACCACTCAGGACATGTCGGATCTGGCCAGCAAAGTAGGTGAGGTGACGCTGTTCAACCGCACTGGCGGCGCGCCATCGCTGGCAGTGGGTATGGCTCATATCTTTTCGGGGTCACTGGGCAACTCGGTGGTGATGGGCATCTGGTATCACTTTGCCATCATGTTCGAGGCTCTGTTCATTCTCACGATCCTGGACGCGGGAACGCGGGTCGGAAGGTTCCTACTGCAAGACCTGCTGGGCCATTTCTGGAAACCGCTGGGGCGGACGGGCTGGTATCCGGGAATCATCTTCACGAGCGCGATCGTCGTCGCGGCCTGGGGGTATTTCCTCTTTCAGGGCGTGATGGACCCCTGGGAGGTATCAATAGCTTGTGGCCTCTGTTCGGAATTTCCAATCAGCTTCTGGCCGCTGTCGCGCTCTGCCTGTGCACGACCGTGCTGATCAAGATGGAGAAGAACCGGTATCTTCTGGTTACGCTTGGTCCGCTGCTTTGGCTGGTTTCAGCTACGATGACCGCCAGTGTGCAGAAAATTTGGGCTCCCGACCCCGCGCTGGGGTTCCTGGCCCACGCCCAGTATCTTGCAGACCAACTTGCCGCGGGGAGTATCCCCGTCAGTAAGATTGCCGAAACCCAGACACTGATTTTTAACGACCGGCTGGATGCCGCGGTCACTTTCGCGTTCGCCGCGTTGGTTTTGGTGATCTTGATCGAATCCGGACGAAATTGGTGGCTCTATGCTTCCGGGAAGAAACGCGTTGTGCTGCGCGAGGCCCCGGTCGAATTGTCGCGGCTTACGGCCTAGCCTTGGCGGCATCAGGGAGGTGAGTTTCTAGTGGGCGCTTATCTGGACCAAGCGCATGCGGATCACGATGCATGCTCCGCGCTCTGCGACGCTGCGCGGCGCGAAGGGGGACTGGCGCGCCTCCGTCAGAGGTTGCTCTGGATTGCTGGGAACCTCTGGTGGTGGCTGCGACAAGTCTCCGGCGACGCGGACTATGAGAATTACGTGCGTCGCGGTTCGCGCGATTCGTGCGCGGGCGGAAGCGAGGACCGCGTTTCCCGCGGAGCCATCTCTGCGGAAGAGTTCTACCTCGAGAATCTTCGGCGCAAGCACTCCCGAATCAACCGTTGCTGCTAAGCCGCTAACCTAGTTTGCCTCCGCGGCAAACTTGCAACACGTAGTTTCACCGGAGTCAACTGACACTACTTCCTCGCGCTCCGCGTCGCGTCGGGTTTGCCTGCCGCCGGGTGCAGGATGAGTTTCTGAACGCGCCAATTGAGAATTTCGCCGACGTATACTTCGTTCTCTTTGCGGCAGTCCATTTCGTGCACGGTCCCGAACTCCTTCGGTTGCTTGCCCCCCGCGCCGAACTTGCCCAGAACGGTGCCGTCAAGTTCCATTTTGTAGATCGTGGCGTCGTCGAATTCGCCGCTGTTCGAATCGGAGCTATAGAGATATTGATGCGGACCCGAGGTGATGCACAACGCCCAAGGGGAACCAACGTTGGTGTACTGAGCCTTGGGATTTCCGTCTGTATCGAACACTTGAATGCGCTTGTTGCCGCGGTCAGCCACGTAGATGTTCTCTTTGGCGTCCACTACGATCGAGTGCGGAACGTTAAATTGCCCCGGCGCCGGCCCTCGCGTGCCCCACGACTTGATGAACGTGCCGTTCTTGTCGAATTTTGCGATCCTCGAATTTCTCGAGCCATCCGCCACGAAGATATCTCCTGCGGCATCCCAAGCCACGTCGGAGGGACCGTTGAAGTTATCTCCTGGAACTCCGGCGCCGGTGCCCGCCGCAGGAGGCGCCTCCTGGCGCGCTGGATTGTCGACGGCTTCGGGCTTTCTTCCCATGGTCATCACCACGTGGCCTTCAGGATCGAATTTAACGATCATGCTGGAGCCTTCGTCCACCACCCAAATGTTGTCTTGAGGATCGATGCGCACAGCGTGCGCCTGAACAAAGGCATAGAGGTTTTGGCCGATTTCGCGCACATACTTCCCGTTCTGATCGAATTCAAAAAGACGCGAACCGGAGCGCACGAACACACGATTCGTTCCCGTGGTTACATTCACCGACCCCGTCCGCGTGTATACGAAAACGTGCCCCTTGGAATTCGTGGCCACGCCCAGGACCTCTCCCAAATAGATGTCGTCGGGCATTTTCAAAAAATTGGGCGCGGAATCGTAGGCAATCTCGGGGATTGACTGGCCCATGAGCGGCACCCCTACTACTAAAACCGACAACATGCAGCTAAGAAAGAGCAGACGCTTCATAAAATCCTCCGAATCTTCTCCGCGGCTCCTGAACCCGAACCTACCTCGAGGAGGTTTGTACCTGCCTGGACGACGTTTGCACCTGCGGATGCAAGGTCAGCTTCTGCACGCGCCAGCCCGTGATTTCCGCGGTCAGCAGATCGCTCTCATTTCGGCAATCCATGGCGTGAACCGTCGTAAATTCCTTCAATTGCTTGCCCGCCTTGCCAAATTTGCCCAGCACCGTCCCATCCAACTCCATCTTGTAGATTTCCCCGCTCACCGCATTCAGGCGCGAATTGTTGTTGTCCGGATTTGAATTCGAGCTGTAGAGATACTGGTGAGGGCCCGGCGTGATGCAAAGCGCCCACGGCGCTCCCACGTTGTCATAGACCGCCTTCACAGCAAGGTCATTGCTCAAGACTTGAATTCGGCGATTCCCACGATCCGCCACATACACGTTGCCGTTCGCATCCGTCTGAATCGAGTGCGGCGTATTGAACTGGCCGGGCCCCGTCCCTTTGGTGCCTATGGAATTGATATACCGGCCGTACTTGTCGTATTTCACCACCCGCGAATTCGTGTAGCCGTCGGCGATGAAGATATTCCCGGCAGCATCCCAAGCCACGTCTGTCGGCCTGCCAAACCGATAGGGCTGCGGAGGCGGGGGAGGGGTATTGGGGGGCGGAGTCGCTCGTACGCCGCCGTTGAACTCGGCCCTTCTGCCCAGAAGCATGGCCACTCGACCGTCCGGGGCGAACTTGATGACCATATCCGTACCCTCATCGACCACCCAGATGCTGTCCTGAGGATCGACGCGCACGGCGTGGGCCATCTGGAAACCATAAAGGCCCTTGCCGATCTCGCGCACGAACGAGCCGTTCGGATCGAATTCATACAGGTGCGAAGTGTCGCCGCCTCGGGTATAGACAAAGACGTGCCCCTTAGAGTTTCTGGCCACGCCGATGCCTTCGCCGAGGTACATACCGGTGGGGAGCTTCAGAAAATTGGGAACGGAGTCGTAGGCGATCTCCGGGGCCGTTGCGAACGCTTTTGCAGGCGCCGGAACGTTCTGTTGAGCCCAGGTCAAGGCGACCACCGCAAAGTGGAATAGGAGTAACGCCGATAGGACGCGAAGCTTCATAAAGCCTCCCTCACTCTGATCTTTCTGGAGCAAAGGCCGCCAGATTAGCGCGCGCCGTTTGCTCACCGTGTCTCGAAAGCTCAGATCATTGCCCTGCTGGAACGTTTGGCAGAATCATACGCTTACTGGCAGCCCTTTCAACTCCTGATTCATGCGAACAGGCGTAGTCCTAGATCCGCACAGATCGCTTGAATTAGCGGATGCCGGCGAGGCTCGACCGTAGGTAATCGCTAAAAGCTCGGGTAGGGTAATCGCCCGATACGGCTTGCCCGCGATTGTTCGTAAGTTATTGAAGTTAAGGTAGGTGCAAGTGTCTCTTCCCAATGTGACGCGGCTGCCTGATCCGCCCGCGTCGATAAGCGCGCCCAAAGGTCCGCACGCGATTCTCCGGACCATCCGCCAGATATGGAACGAAATTCTCAATGATGACTGCGTCGACTTGGCCGCGGCGATGGCCTATTTTTTTGTGCTCGCGCTCTTCCCATTTTTCGTCGTTCTTGGCGCCTTGGCTGGATTTCTTCCCTACTCAAATTTGTGGAATCAGGTGTCTAAGGCAATCATCGAACATTTCCCCGCGGAAGCGCGCGGCCTGGCCTTTCAGACCTTATTGAATCTGGCACACAGGAATGGAACGTTTCTCTCCCTGGGATCCATCGCTACCGCCTGGACCTCTTCCTCTGGGATCGTGTGCCTCATGGAAAACCTCAGCCGCGTGTATAACGTCGCCGAAACTCGGAGCTTCTGGGAAAAAAGGTTGATCGCTTTCGGCATCGTCATCGTGACTTCGGCGTTCTTTGTGGGGTCCTTCGGGTTATTGACCGCGGGCCATCGGATCGGTTCCTTCCTCGTCTACGAATTTGACCTTGGGCCTCGGTTTCGAATTGTTTGGGAGATTTTTCGCTGGTGCTTCCTGGTGGTGCTGCTGCAAACCGGAGTAGCAATCTTGGACAACGTCCTTCCGAATAGGCAGCGTCCCTGGCGGTGGGCTTCCCCGGGCACGCTGTTTGCTACCGCCACGCTCGTAGCGAGCACTTCGGGCGTGAACTTCTACGTTCGACACGTGGGTCACTACTACGAAACTTATGGAACGATTGGCGCCTTTTTCGTGCTCATGGTCTGGATCTTTGTCTCCAGCCTCACTCTCCTGGTGGGCGCCGAAATGAACGCGGTGCTCGAAAGACGCAGATCCTGATGTTGGCCGCCAATCTCGGCCGGCGAGTCTCACCTATGGGGGGCTAGCTAGTCGGATTGCGGAATGCCATGATCGTGTCCCTATCCTTGATCTCGCAAGCTCAATGGCCGAAGAATCTTCTATTGATCTTGTCGGCCATTTCCGTATTTTCGGCGGGTGTTGTGGCTCGCGCGCAAACTCCCGCCAACCTTAATTATGAAGGCGAGACCGTTACGGCCATCGATCTGGCCTCCCGCCCGGAAGGTGACGTCGAGTTTCTGCGGTCGCTCATCATTCAGCAGCCCGATCAGCCTTATTCCAATGCCAAAGTTCAGCAAAGCATCGCGGCTTTGCAGGCTACCGGGGAATTTACGGCCGTGAGAGTGCAGGTTTCTCCCGTGAACGGAGGCCTGCGGCTGATCTTTGTTATGGAGCCCGCCTACTATTTGGGATTGGTGCGGTTTCCCGGCGCGACGCCCACGTTTAATTACACCCGTCTGTTGCAAGTGGTGAGCTTCCCCGAGGGCGCGCCATTTTTCCGTGAAGAGATGGCCAATGCCACCGGGGCCTTGCAAACCTTTCTGAGACGGGAAGGATTCTTCGTAGCGCAAGTAAAGCCAAGGACGGAGATCGACCGCGAACACAAGCTCGTGAACCCAGTGTTCGAGATCACTCTCAATCGCCGAGCCAAGGTGGGCGCCATCGATTTCGATGGCCTGTCCCAGGCCGAAGTGCAACAGGAACGGGCCGCGCTGAGCTCCTTCTGGACCCATTTCGAAAAGGGACGGCTGAAGGACGGAACCACATTTACGGCGGAACGAATTCAAGCGGCCGTCAGCCGCATTCGAAATACCCTGGCCGCGAGTAACCGTCTGGCTCAGGAAGTCAGCCTGGCGTCGACGAATTACAGTCCCACGGCCAACCGCGTCGATTTGTTGTTTCACGTAAAGCTTGGGCCCAGCCTTACCGTGCAGATCGAAGGCGCGCATATATTCAAAAGAACGCTTAAGAAGCTCACTCCCATCTACCAGGAGAGTTCCTACGACTCCGATCTTTTGGCTGAAAGCCGGATGGATTTGGCCAGTTACTTCCAATCCAAGGGATATTTCGACGTCCAAGTTGCATCAAAAGTGCAGCAAATGCAGGACAAAATCGCCGTGATTTTCGATATTCAGAAGGGCAGCAAGCACCGTGTCAGCAAGGTCGCATTCACAGGAAATAAAGCGATCGGCAATCCGGCGCTCCGCGCGGCAGTTGTGGTGAAACCGAAGCAATGGCTGTTTTCCAGAGGGAAATACAGCGAGACGTTGCTTCGCGCCAGCGCCGGCAAGATCGAAAACATGTATCGCGTCTTGGGTTTTCCCGACGTAAAGGTCGCCGCCCGGGTGCAGGATCTGGAGCCAAACGTCAACATCACTTTCGAGATTACCGAAGGCAAGCGGGCCGTCGTCCACAATTTCCAGATCGTCGGCGGCATCGGGCTCGACACCGGCAAACTCCCGGCGCACGCCCTCCGGCTCGGCATGGGAAAGCCCTATTCGCCGGAGCTGGAGCTGGAAGATCGCAACGATATCCTGGCTTACTACCTGGATCTCGGTTTTCTGAACGCGCAACTCAAGTCCACCGCGACTCCCTTTAATGGCGATAAGGATCGTGTCGACGTTGTCTACCAAATCCAGCGAGGACCGCAGACCCGCATTCAAGACGTTCTCTATCTCGGAAACGTCAGGACCAAGACGAACTTGATCGCGCACACCGCGGCGCTCACTCCGGAAATGCCCCTCAGCGAATCGAAGATGCTGGAGGCGGAAAGCAATCTGTATAACCTCGGAATCTTCGACTGGACCAGTGTTGGGCCTCGCCGGGCCGAAGAAATCACGTCGCAGTTGGTGGGTGACGTCGATCCGCCGAGCGCCCCGGCGCCATCCGATGGCGGTGCTCCGGACCCTGCGGCCGGTAACAGTGCCCAAGGAACAAGCGCGAGTTCGGTGTCCGCGCAACAGTCCCCGCTCGGCCAGAATCAATCCGCGCCGCGAAGCCAGGAGATTGACGCCGAGCAGATTCAGGACGTCCTCGTCAAAATACACGAATCGCAGAGAAACTCGATCGATTATGGTGGCGGGCTCGAGCTCGTCAGCCGTGGCGGGACACCGCCGGGCGGCGCGATCGTGGTTCCCGGACTCGCGCCGATCCCGGTGGGAAGCAATTTCACCACCAGCGAACAAAGATTCTGGAGCCCGATTGGGACTTTTTCGTACACCCTGCGCAACCTCCGCGGCCGCGGAGAAACCTTTACGGCTTCCATTCTGGGTTCTCGCCTGGATAACCGCGCCACATTGACCTACGGCGTACCACGGCTCTGGAGTACGAATTGGAGTTCGCTGCTGAGCACTTCAGCGGAGCGGAGCACGCTCAACCCGATCTTTGCCGATACCTTCACTTTGGGCTCATTTCAGGTCCAGCGGCCCCTGAATCCGCGGCGAACCCAAACCCTCATCCTCCGTTACCAATTTCAGCACACAGTGCTCAGTGACCTGCTTATTCCGGCCCTTGTGCCGCAGCGAGATCAAAACATTCGGCTTTCAACCCTTTCTGTTTCGTACATTCATGACACTCGCGACAAGCCTCTCGATGCCCACCACGGCGTTTATCAGACGCTTAATTTTGGCGTCACTCCGACAGCCCTGGGCGCCAGCGCCAGTTTCGTAAAATTCCTGGGGCAAGCGGCTTATTACGTCCCCATGACCACGCACATCACCTGGGCCAACAATGCTCGCCTAGGCTTTGCCAAAACAATCTTTTCCAGTTTCGTGCCGCTGAGCGAGGAGTTCTTCTCCGGAGGCAGCGACACCCTTCGAGGTTTCCCCATCGATGGCGCGGGACCCCAGCGGCCTGTCGTGGCATGCGGCAATTCCAGCGACGCGGCGACTTGCACCACCATCTCGGTGCCCGTCGGGGGCAACATGCTCATGGTCTTGAATTCGGAGCTGCGTTTTCCAATCCCTCTGAACCTTCCGTCGGTGGGGAAAAACCTGGGCGGAACGATTTTCTACGACGGCGGCAACGTGTACTCGAATATTAATCTGCCCTTACTTTGGAGGGAATACACCAACAGCCTCGGAGTTGGAGTTACCTACCAAACGCCGGTCGGCCCGGTGCGCTTCGATATCGGCCATCTGCTGAATCCCATAGCGGGCATCGGTTCGGTGCAGTTCTTTCTTACGTTGGGCCAGGCCTTCTGATGAGCGGCGCGCGGAAAAGGCAAGGCATGAACTGGAAGAAGACCATGGCCTGGATTGTCAGCGCGATTGGCGGCGCGATCGTCGCCGTCATCTTGCTGGTTTTGTTTGGTGCTTTCCTGATTCAGCGGAATACGTTTCTGCATCGCTATCTGCTTGCCAAAATGGTTCAAATCGGCGACAAATCCGCCGGCACGGAAATTGCCATAGGCGATTACTCGATCCGATCGTTGCCGCTACAGATCGCGTTGCGAGACGTGATCGTGCGTGGCAGGGAGGATGCCCTCGCCCCTCCGCTCGCCAGCCTCCCTCGAGTCGAGATCGGCGTGTCCTGGCGCCCATTGCTGGACAGAAAAATAGAAATTACGCAGCTGATTCTCGACCGTCCGGCCGTATATCTTACGATGGACCAATCCGGAAAATCGAACCTGCCTGCCCGGCCTGCTTCCCGGCAGCCATCTCCGAGCAAACTGCAAATCTTCATCGAACACGCCGCCGTGCGAGGGGGCGATCTGCGATATGCCGATTTAGCTCGCAAGATCGACGTCAATCTGCCCGATCTGCGCTTGGACCTATACCAACGGGCAGCAGATCAATACTCTGGGGTCTTTGGATATAGCCAGGGCGAAATCACCGCGGACGGCCGCTCCCCGCTCTATCAAAGCGCCGAAATCAACTTCGCCGCGACGGATACCGGCATCGATTTTGAATCGGTCCATGTTGCTACCGATACGTCACAGCTGAACGCCTCAGGTAGCATGCGGGGCTACTCCAGCCCGAAAGTGCTTGCCGATTACCACCTGATGTTGTCAGCCTCCGAATTGCATAGGGAATTGCCGGCGGTGCCTCTTTCAGGCGGAGAGATAGAGCTTGCAGGATCGCTTAGCTACCAGGCTGCTGCCGGCGCATTGCTGCAAGCCCTGAAGACCACCGGCCGCGTCTCGACTCCAGCGTTGCGGGCGTCTTTGCCGGACATGAAGTTGAACGGCAAGAGGTCCTCGAATAGCGAGCTGAGCCTGCGCTCCCTTTCCGCAAACTATTCGCTGGAAGGCGGAAACTTGCAGGTCAGGGCGCTGCGCACCGAAGCCATGGGCGGAGTGGTTCGCGCGGAATTCAGCGCGGAACGGCTAACGGCGGTTCCTACATATCAACTTTCTGTTTCGGCCGAGGGATTGTCGCTGGAGCAGATGGAGCGAATCGCTCAAACGGGCATGGTGCCCTTTCGGGGAACCGCCAACTTGCAGGCGAGTGCGCATTGGACTTCAACGGTAAGGAACGCCATCGCGCGCGCTGACGCGGCCATTTCCGCATCGATCGATTCCGTCCAATCCACGTCGAATCCCGCAGCGCAGCTCCCCCAGTCGCTGCCGCTAAATGCCGACCTGCACGTCGCCTACGACGCTCCTCACTCCATACTCACGGTCACAAACAGCTCACTAGCCAGCAACGGAACCACGATCACCGCGACAGGCACGGTAAATGCTCATTCGTCGCTATCGGTTCACGCCCGAAGCACTGACCTGCGCGAAACAGATCTGCTGATCGTCTCCCTGCTCAGGATTCTGAACGCCCCGGGACAAACAAGCTCCTCGCTTTCCGCGCCCCTCGACGTCCGGGGAGCAGCTTCCATCGACGCTCAAGTAGAGGGTCAAATTCAAGATCCCCGGATCAGCGGCCACCTCGAGGCCGATGCCCTGGTGGTTCGCCAGGCGAGTTGGCCACGCATTCAAGCCGACTTCGATGTCAGCGCGTCATCGGTGGCTCTGCGGAACGGCCTTGCCGAAACCGCCAATCACGGCCGTCTGAACTTCGCGCTGGCAACCAGCCTGCAACATTGGTCTTACAGCGCCGAGAATTCAATCGCTGCGCAACTGCAAGCCTCGCAAATTCCGGCCGCGGATTTGGAACAATTTGTCGGCATATCGGCGCCCATATCCGGTACATTTTCCGGAAATGCCTCCATTCAAGGCCCCATCGATAATCCGATGGGCCAAGCCTCGTTGGAATTGCGAGACGCCTCGCTGTGGGGCGAGCCGGTTCGCAGTGTTGTAACGCAGCTTCGCGCCGCCGATAAAACGATTTCGGCACAATTCACGGTTGCTGCTCCCGCGGGGACGATCAGCGGAGAAGGCCAGTTCAACGTGCCCGGCAGGAACTATCAAATTTCGATCAGTCATTCCGTGCTTAATCTCGGCCAGGTTCACTACCTCTCTTCTCGCGGCAGCATCGAGGGGACAATGGGCATTGAAGCCCATGGCCAAGGAACGTTGAAAGCTCCGCAACTCGATCTCACGCTCAACGGTGAGCAATTGCATTTCCGCAATACGCCCCTTGGCTCGATGAGCGCCCAGCTCCATGTCGCCGATCGGCAGGCGAAGTTTGACCTGACCTCAAATATCGAAGGCGGGCAAATCCACGCTACCGGAAACGCGGCGTTGGTCTCTCCCTACCTCGTGCATGGAAATTTTCAACTTCACTCTTCCGAATTCGGTCCTCTGCTGGCCACCTACATGCGTTCGGCGCCGGCCGGCCTTCGGGGAACGGCGGATGTAAGCGGTGAGATCGATGGGCCGCTGGCCGAGCCTCAGAAAGTAAAGGCCGATGTGGAGCTATCCACCCTCGATCTCGCTTACCAAAATCTCACCTTAGCCAGCGCCGGCCCAGTTCGCCTGAACTATGCGGATCGTGTCTTAACGATTTCACAGGGTGAACTCAAAGGCACCGGGACGGACTTCAAATTTGGCGGAACGCTGCCGCTCGCGGGCTCGGCGCCCCTGAATATTACGTCGACCGGCTCGATCGACCTTCACCTCCTCAACGTTCTTGGCGCCAACACGCAAGCTTCGGGAACCATCCAAATTGATGTCACCGCGCAGGGAGCGCTGAGACAACCCCAAGTCGGCGGCACGATTGAGATGACCAACGCCGCGTTCCTCAGTGACGTCGCGCCGGTCGGCCTGGATAACGTGAACGCTCGCATGGCGCTGAAAAATAATCGCCTCACGATTGAACATTTGTCGGGGCAAATGGGTGGCGGAACATTTTCGGTGAGCGGCTTCGCCAGCTATGCTCCCGTTTCCTTTTCTCTCCAGGTCAGCGGCAAATCGGTTCGCATCCGATATCCGCAAGGCACGCGGGCGCAGCTCGATGCCGACCTCACCTTGGGCGGAACGCCGGCCGGTTCGCTGTTGAACGGCCGCGTCACGATAGACCAGCTCTCCTTCACGCCGGACTTCGATCTGGCCAACTTCCTCGCCCAATTCAACTCCTCCGGCGTTTCCGTGCCCTCTCCTTGGGAACAGAATACCCGCCTGAACGTGGCCGTGGCCTCGAGCGATGTGCTGGCCCTTTCCAGCAGCCAGTTAAGCTTGCAGGGATCGGCGGATTTGCGCGTCGCGGGAACCCTGGCGGCGCCCGTCGTCTTGGGAAGATCCACGCTCACCGGCGGATCGATCATCTTCATGCACAACGTCTATCAAATCCAAAGCGGCACAATCGTCTTCGCCAATCCGGTCCGTACCGAGCCGACGCTGAATCTCTACGTGACCACGACGGTGGAGAGCTATGACATCACTTTGAACTTCCTTGGTCCGCTGGACCGGATGCGCACCAACTACACCTCCGATCCCGCCCTGCCTCCGGTGGATATCATTCACCTCTTGGCGTTCGGCACTACCACGGAAGAGGCGGCCGCAACCGCCACGCCCGCTTCGCTGGGCGCCGAATCGCTGATCGCCAATCAGCTAGCCGGCCAAGTAAGCAATCGCCTCGAAAAACTTACCGGCATTTCGCAGCTCGAGCTGGATCCATCGCTGGGCGGCAACAACAGCGATCCCGGCGCGCGCGTGGCGATCCAGGAGCGCGTCGCCAGCAATATCCTCTTCACTTTCGCCACCGATCTCACGAATACCCAAAACGAAGTCGTGCAGGTGAAATATCAGACCAAGGGACGCTTGTCGTTCACGTTGACGCGCGACGAATATGGAAGCTACGCGCTCGAGATCAAGACCCGCAAGACCTTTTGAAGCTTCCATACGGGCGGACTCCGCAGGTTCCGAATATAATAAGCACATGAGCCGAACAAGGGACGTCCGCGGACGCTTGCTGAACGCGCTCCGCTGCCGCTGTCCCAATTGCCGTCAAGGTAAGGTTTTCAAAGGCTGGCCGAATCGAGTCTTGCCGAGATGCCCGTCCTGCGGGCTCGCCTATTTCCGTGAATCAGGCTACTACCTGGGAGGCATGATCATCACCTATATCCTCACCGCCTTCATCGTTGTCATCCTCTACCTTATCTCGCTGGTGCTTCCGGGCATGAGCCATTTCTCGGAGAATTCCACGTACGCCTTCTGGGCCATCCTCGCGATTTCGTTGACGATCGTACTCATGCGCCCTGCTTACAGTCTATGGCTGTCGCTGGATTTCTTGATCGATCCGTGGGTCCCGGATCAGCCGAAATAAGGCCTAGGCCCTGGCTCTAAATTCTGATTAACAACCCAGTTCCGAGCGAACTTCGCTGATGGGTTTGCCTTTCCAAAACTTCTCCCAGTTGTCGATTGAGCTTAAGGACCGCGCCAGCATCCGGTCGATATACAAACTCCCATGCAGGTGATCGATCTCATGCTGAAGAATTCGCGCGTACCAGCCTGAAGCATCGATTGTTTTTGAATTGCCCCGGGAATCCAGGCACTCCACGCGCACGCCGTGAGAACGCGGAACTATGGCGAAAAATCCCGGCAGGCTCAGACAGCCTTCGAAAAACTCCGCCGTTTGATCGTCATGATTGCTGTGAATCCGGGGATTGATCACCACGTGGAAAGCTACGGGCCGCCGCTCGCGCAGCTTCAGCTGCTCCGCGCTGACGTCCTTGAGATACTCCTTGCGATCTTCAATGACGGCCAGCTGAAGGCTGATGCCGATCTGGGGCGCGGCCAAGCCCACGCCCGGCGCTCCGCGCATGGTTTCGCGCATATGGCTGATGAGGTTTTGTATCTCTTTGCTCCGGATCTCTTGTGGAGAAAGAGCGCGCGCCTGCTGCCGGAGGACGGGTTCCCCGGCATGAACGATGGGTAGAATCATGATCCTCCTTCGACGCTAGAGTAACGCGCCGAAGGAGAATCGCCAAAACCGGTGCGCAGGAAGGGAGGGCTATCGCGCCGTAACCGCCGCGTTCTCTTTTTCGATGGGAGCCCCGACCAGGTTTCCCCATTCCGTCCACGAGCCGTCGTAATTCTTTACCCGGTCGTAGCCCAGCAGATATTTCAACACGAACCAGGTATGCGAACTGCGTTCCCCGATGCGGCAATAGGCAATGATTTCATCCTTGCCGCTTATGCCCTTGGTTCCATAGAGCTGCTGCAATTGATCCGCGCTCTTGAAGGTGCCGTCTTCGTTCGCTGCCTGCGCCCAGGGAACGTTGGCCGCGGAAGGAATGTGCCCGCCGCGTTGCGCGGTTTCGCTCATGCCCGGGGGCGCGATGATTTTGCCTGTAAACTCGTCCACCGAGCGCACGTCCACCAGATTGCCGCGGGTGCGGTTCTCCACGATGGCAAAGACGTCTTCCTTGCGCGCCCGCACGGATTCGTCGGGGCCCGAGGCGTGATAAGTCGCGGGCGCGACTTTCGGCGCGTCCGTAGTCATGGGACGCTTCTCCTCCAGCCACTTCTTGCGCCCTCCGTTGATCAGCCGCGCATCTTTGTGGCCATAGTATTTCAATTGCCACAGAGCGTACGCCGCGAACCAATTATTGTTGTCGCCATACAGCAATACGGTGGTGTCGTTGGAGATGCCGGACTTGCCCAGCAATTGCTCGAGCGCCGCTTTGGAGATCAAATCGCGGCGCACGTTATCCTGGAGCTGCGTCTGCCAATTCAAACCCACGGCTCCGGGAATATGCCCCTGATCGTACGCGCTCGTATCGACGTCGACCTCCACCAGCCGCACTTTGGGGTCGTTCAGATGCTGCGCGGCCCATTCTGTGGATACCAGGACTTCGGGATGCTTGTATTCAGCCATGCGTAATCTCCTCTGCAATGGAGTCCAATAAAAAAACCCATCGGCATGCGTTTTGGCGATGGGCTCTTCAAAACGAACGCGATTTGGAAATTGCCTAGGTTTCAAGCCCCGCGCCAAATGAAATCGGGCGACAACAACAAGCACAGCTGTAACCTGACGCGCTGAAACCGCAGGGTGCCATGCACTCCAAGCTACACCACAAAGCAGCCATTGGCAACGGCGAGTCCGGGCCCATCCGGCAGTCTGTCAGTCGAGGTCGAGATGAGACTGGGCCAGCGGCATAGGTGAGTACTGCGGGCGAAGAACCGTAACCTCGTCCCCGTCTGCGATGAACGCGGCATGCGCCAGGCCCAGAAATAATCCATGGTCGAGGACGCCAGAAATATCCCTGAGCCTTGCGGCCAAAGCGGAAGGATCTCCGATGAGCCCGAAATCGCAATCGAGAAGATAGTTTCGCTGATCGGTAAGGAACGGCTCATTGGGTTTTCGCTGGTCCATGCGTAGCTCCGCTTTACCTCCCAGGTCCGCGACGTCATCCATCACCCAGGGCGCGGCAAAAGTAGACACTTCCAAGGGAACACGTCGCCGGCCGAGCTGCGAAACGCGCTTCGAGGAATCCGCGATCACAAAAAACCGGCGCGAATGCCGGGCCACGATTTTTTCGCGCAGAAGCGCGCCTCCCGCGCCCTTGATCAAGCTGAGGTCCGGAGCGATTTCGTCGGCGCCATCGATGTTGAGATCGATGCGCAGGCCGCGCTGCGGCGCGCAAATCCGCAGGCCAAGCTCCGCGGCCTTTTTTTCAATCGGCAGAGATGAAGCCACGGGTTCAATCGTCAGGCCATCGCGGCGCACAGCCTCGGCGAGCAACTCCACAAAATAACTCGCCGTGGACCCGCTCCCCAGGCCAAGGATCATGTGATTGCGAACGTACCGCAAAACGGCATGCGCCGCCGTTTTCTTTTCTTGTTCGAGCTGTTCCGGCGTTTTTGAGGAGCTCACGCCTCAAGCATATACTCGAATCGGCGTGCGCGAACCATCGGAGAAGCTCAGCCAAATCGTCACGCCGCGCCGCCTGCGCGTGAGGCGGCTGCGGCGTAGCGAGCTCCCGGCCCCCACCCTGGAACTGGCCCGCTTTCTGATCGGCAAAACTTTGGTTCGTGAACTTCCCGCCGGCCGCATCATCGGCCGCATTGTGGAGACCGAAGCCTATCCGCCGGGAGATGCTGCTGGACACGCATTCCGAGGCGAGACGCCCCGGAACCTTTCGTTATTCCTAGGCCGCGGCCACGCCTACGTATATTTCTCTTATGGTTCTCTTCTGGCTGCTCAACGTCAGCAGCGAACGGCTGGGCATCGGGGCCGGCGTCCTCCTGCGCGCTCTCGAAATCGTGGATGGTTTCAACCTTATTCGCGGCGCCGGCGGAAAAACGGCGCGCCACCCCGATCTCGCCCGAGGTCCAGGCAGACTGGGCCGTGTGTTGCGAATCGATAAGCGGCTTGACGGCGAGGATCTATGTGCCAAGGGGCCTCTGTGGCTGGGAACGGAAGTATGGCCGCGGAAAGCAGTTGGCAAAAGCGTGCGGATCGGAATTTCGCGTGAGATTGACCGGCTGTTTCGATTCTATGAACGTGGCAATCCTTCCGTCAGCGGACCTCTTCGGCTCCGCGTTTAAAGGCGCGCTCCGCGCAATGGAAGCGGTCTCAATCGTGGCAATGACCCTGCGTCAGTGCGTGTCGCTGCTGCGGTCCAATGCCCGCTCGCGTGAATGCTCACTTCGACCATATCGCTGGCGCGGAGGATGAACGTGCTGGGGTTCTTCAATCCCCAAGCGATATAAGGAATGGAGAAATCGGAGTCCAAAGTGACAGCCGAGCCTTCGCTCCTCAGCGTGACGGGAATTGCGATTTCATGATCCTGGCCCAGAAGGCGGAACTCTCCTTTCACTTCGACGTGCGAATCGCCCTGCATCTCCACATGCCCTTCAATATCGTGCGGGGCAAAAGTGATCTCCGGATACCGCTGGCTCTCGATGATCTCTTTGTGCATTCTTGAGTCGCGGCCCTTGTTACCGCTCTCGCCGCTCGCCGCGCTCACGACGATCGAACCCGCGGCCTTTCCCGTCGCCGGATCGAAACTCACTTTTCCGCTGGTTAATGTGAATGTGCCGTGCACGGTGTGCAGAGAGGACTTCAGCGTAAAGTGGATAGCGGATTGCGTCGGATCGAGCTCCAGAGCCTTTTCTTGAGCGAACGCCGGCGCGGCCAGCAATCCCAGCAGCAGAACGAAAGGTGCTAAGTGAACGCGCCAGTCGGGCTCTCATCGGTTCCACCCATAATTCCAACGATGATCCGCGGCTCCGCGTGATCGTTCTTTTAGCATGGGACTTAGTTCGGGCCTTTGTGGCGTTCGCGGTTGATGAGCAGGCGGTTCACCAGGGCGGTTCACCAAGAGAAAATCAGCCGCCATCCCAAGCGTACGGGCAAGTCCAGGCCACATTCTGAAAGAGCCAACTCTCCCACTTGCGCGTTCAGCATACGGGCAAAAAGCGAAGGCTCAGCCGCGAAAGTTCGCAATGCTCGACGCCGCCAGCTCGGATGCCTATCCATAAAAAGCATCAGCTTGGACGTCAAGTGCGCCATTCGGCCAATGTGCTCGTGTGCCGCTTGATACGATTGCAGATCGCTGCGCTTGATGGCCTCTACCAGCGCCGCTGCCTGCCTCAGTCCCAATCCGATGCCTTCCCCCGTTAATGGATCCACCGAACCCGAGGCGTCGCCAACTAGAGCAACCGCCCCGCGATAGACGCGCCTCAGGCGGCGCAACGAGGCGTGGGCGCCGCGTACCTTGTTCGTGGCAGAGGCCCCGCTAAGGCGGCAGGCGAGTTCGGAGACTTGCCCGACGGCATCGTGAAATTTCAGCAAAGGATTGCGCGAAGTGACCGCGACGCAAACCTCGTCGTGCGCGATCGGAGCGGCCACGATCTGGCAATCCCTGGCCCAGTAGACCTCCACAAAATCGCTCCATGGCTCTATACCGAAATGCTGGCGAACGCCGAAGCGAGCTCTTTCGTATCGCGATTCCTCCAGTGCTGCCCACCTGCGCACCGGCGAACCCTCGCCATCCGCCCCAATCACGTATCGGCAGCGAACCTGCCGGCCATCGCATGACAATCCGCCCTCCCGCTCGAGCGTCACGCGAGCGCCCCACAGAAGCTCAACGCCCACTTCGGCTGCTCGCTGCACAAGCCGGGAATGCAATTCCGTTCGGCGCAGTCCCAGGCCGAAGCCATTTGCAAACGTGGCAGCGGCGCAAGTTTCGCCATCGCCGCCGTTGAAGCGGATGCCGAGAAAACGGGCAGCCTCGCTGCAATTGAGCTTCACGCCCAGCTTTTCCACCGCCGCAAGCGTGTCCGGCATCAAACCTTCGCCGCAAGCTTTGTCGATTGGCGGCCGATTATGATCGGCCACAACCACTCGCATCCCCGCTTGCGCGCCGAGAATCGCTGTAGCCAGCCCCGCCGGACCTCCGCCCACAACAAAGAGATCGGCACAAAGCGCGCCACACAGCTTGGGGCTTATGAACGAGTTCATCTCTGGCTCTGACGGTCGCTCCAACACGTCAGGCGATCTTAGACGAAAAGGTAGGACAAAGAGTTGGAAGCTATTTTGGCGCGGCGCAAGAGTTGATGCATCAGCCAGCTTAGCCCGCTTTGCGGCGGGGCCGCAGGTTCCGCTCCGCCACGGGTTCAAGCAGGCGCAGGATGTGTTCGCCCGATTCCGGGTCGAAGCGATAGGACAAAACGGCGTCTGCCGCAGTCGTATCCGCAGCTAGTTCCAGCTCCGGGTTGTCGAGAATGATGTCGCCGTTATTGCGGATGCGAAATTCTGTTCCTACTTGCATCGGGATAATCACTCCTGTGCGTTTTTCGGCCATGAGGTCTCCCCGCGGCTAAACGTATTGCGGGCACCGCTGCCCTTTTGATGCAAGAACGAGCGGTTCGTGCCCCGAAAGGACTACAATTAAACCATGCGTTATCTCGTTCGTGCGCGAGTGAAACCCGGTCGCGAGGCGGACCTGCTGGCTGCGATCGAGCGTGGCACGCTTGGCTGCGGATCGGTGGCCGAAGGCGAATACCTGCGCAATATGAAGGACGCCCGGGTCTGCGAGGATCGCACGACGCGCTGGGTTGAGGTGTGTTATTGTCCCAGCCCGCTGCTCGAGGAGCGTCCCTATTGGGAAGAGTATTTCGATCTCACGCGCGTGCAAGACGCGCATGATCGCCGCCGCTGTCGCGATGAAAATGGCACGGAGGTTTGGGCCTGCGGCTCCTGCGATTGTACCCAAAGGCTCGAGAAGCGGCTGGCGGAAAGCGGTGAATCTTTCTTGGATCTCCTTCGCGACAAGGTTCAGGCGGACTCCGCTCGCGTTGGGGTCCGTGGACGCGGAGAAAAATGAAGATTCAGGCACGTTCCTGAAATTCGCTCTCCCCACCCTCGGCAAGCTACCCCGAAGCGGGTAAAATCATCCAATCCCATGCCCGCTCCATTGTCTCAGCGTAATCGGAGTCGAGAATTGCGCCTTTTCCATGACGTAGCCATGCGATCCAAATCGCCGCGTATCTTTAGGCCGCGGCTGAGAAATACTCTCGCCCTTGCGGCCGTTGCCGCGGCTCTGTGTGTTTTTGCCGCAGGCGGCGCTTTTCTCTCGGCGCAAACGCAAAATACAACCACCGTCTCCTTGGACGCCTCCCGCATCCTTCCCTTCCTCAATCAGACTCTTGGCTGGTATCGCCAGATGATTGCAGACCAGCAACTGGCTGACGATGCCAGTGAACAAGTGATGGTAGCGGATAATCGGCAACTCGGCGGTCAGATTGTGCGCGCCGCTTTTGACTTCGCCCGCGCGGAAGCCGACTCCGTCAGCAGTTCTCTGAAGCAAGCTTCCCCGCAAGGTGGAGCCCCTTCGCAGGAACAAACCATGCTGCGGGCCGAGCAACGCATGGATCAACAAATTGCCGAGCTTCAATCCGAGATCGGTTCCCTGAATGCGAAGCTCCCTGGCGCGGTAGGCAAGCAGCGCCAGCTGCTTCAAGCCCAGATCACCGAGACGCAAAGTGAGATCGATCTCGTCAAGACTCGTAAGAGCGCCATTCAAAGTATGGTGGCGTTCGTCAATGGCATTGGCACGCCCGGTGAAAATGGGGGACTGCTCGGTCAAATCGACGCCTTGGCGGCTTCCGTCCCCAGCTCGACGGCAGCGCCGGCCAATGCAAGCCAAAATGCCCCCAAGGATCAGCCCAACGCTCAGCCAAACGCAAATACCGAAGCGGCAGGCACGGAGCCGGCGGGCATCTGGGAGCTGGGCTCGGACCTTTTCGGAATCGCTCAGAAACTGCGTACCATCGACACAGCCATAAATCAGACCGACGCACTTGCCAAAACAGTCGCCGACTTGAGGACGCCGCTCTCGGTTCGCTTGCGGCAGCTCTCGCAGCAAAGCGATCAACTCGCGAATACTCCATCATCCAAGGACCCGGCCACGATCGCGCAGCAGAGGCAGCAAGCCGATGCCATTACGGCTGAGTATAAGCAGCTCGCGGCCATTGCCGTTCCGCTCAGCAAGGTGTCCATATTGCTCGGTCTCTTTGGGAAAGGCCTCGAGACTTGGCATGCGGAAGTCAGGGGCGATGTGGGGAGCGGATTGGAACGGCTGCTGGCGCGCTTGGTGGTTCTGGCTATTTTCATCGGCCTCGTGCTGGTCTTGGCCGAAATCGCCAAGCGATCCATCTATCGTTACGTTCACGAAGCTCACCGGCGCTATCAATTCTTATTGCTGCGCAAAATCGCCATGGCCGTAGCAATCGTCGTTATCGTGGGCCTGGCGTTCGCCACCCGTCTCGAATCTGCCGTGACCTATGCTGGTCTCCTCACCGCCGGTATAGCGGTAGCGCTCCAGAACGTGATTGTCGCCCTGGTCGGCTACTTCTTTTTGATCGGGCGATATGGCATCCGCGTAGGCGATCGCGTACAAATCAGCGGCGTCACCGGCGAGGTGGTGGATATCGGCCTGGTGCGCATACAGGTAATGGAATTGGGGGACAGCGCAGCGGACACTCCCACCGGCAGGGTCGTGGCTTTCTCGAACTCGGTGGTTTTTCAGCCCACCGCCGGTATCTTCCGGCAAATCCCAGGGACCAACTTCGTCTGGCACCAGGTCTCTCTAACGGTGGCCTCCGACAGCGATTTCAAGGCGGTGAGGGAAAGATTGCTTCGCGCCGTGGAGGGCGTGCTGGCCGATTATCACGACGAGCTCGAGCGGCAGAATCGCGCCATGGAGCGAACCCTGATTAGCCTCCCGCCCGATGGGCTGCGGCCTAAAATTCGCCTGCGACTGACGTCCGGTGGGCTGGAAGCGACAATTTTGTTTCCGGTGGATTTGGCCCACGCGGGAGAGATTGACGAGCGCGTCACGCGAGAGCTCATGAAAGCGGTGGACCAGGAGCCAAAATTGAGGTTGGCTGGCTCGGCCCCGTCGATCAGCGTGCGATCCGATCTCCCCGCGGCCGGCGCAGCCGCCGGCTAGACCGCCGCCCGCCGCCTGCTGTTCTCGGTTCACGGATCAAGACCGGGATTGTTTGCTCGCAAGTTGCAGTACTTCCGCCAAATGAAAAGCTCTTCGCCCCGTCAGCTGCGCGATCTGCTCCCGGCAGCTGAAGCCGTCTGAAACCACCAGTGTATCCGTGTCGGCTTCGCGCACTGCCGGCAAAAGAACCCTCTCGCCGATCGCCCTCGAAATTTCATATTTCTCGCGCTCGAACCCAAAGGCGCCGGCCATCCCGCAGCAGCCCGAATCCAGCGGCTGCAGCTGCACACCCATGCCGCGCAAGAGGGCTTCTCCGCCCGTCAGCGTCATCAGTGCTTTGTCATGGCAATGCCGGTGTAGCAAGACCTTTCGATCCAGTTTGGGGGGCCGATATGCCGCGCCATGGGACTGCAAAAACTCACCGAAGAGAAAACTCTGCTCGCGCAGCCGCGCGGCCCGCGAATCCTTGGGGAATAAAGCGCACAGTTCGTCGCGAAACACCGAGGCGCAGCTCGGCTCCAGAAAAACAATAGGGAGGCCGGCGTCGATTTCATGAGCGAACGCCTTCATGATTCGGACCAGGTACTCTTTTGCGCGATCGAGCATCCCAAAATCGTACAGGGGCCGGCCGCAGCACAGATGCGCCTGAGGGACGCTCACCCGGAATCCCGCGTTCTCCAGGACCTCCAGCGCCGCGCGCCCGATCTCTGGATGAAAATAGTTGGTGAATGTATCCGGCCACAAAACAATCTCTGGTCGCGCCGCGCCGCTCTTCGGTCCGGCTTCCACATCCGGCGTAACGGAACCCTTCCGGCCTCGCACCCAGCCTTGAAATGTGCGCCTGGCGAATCGCGGCAGCTTTCGTTCGCTCGGCAGCCGAAGCAAAAGACGGATCAGGCTGTCGAATCCGGGCGCGTGGCTCAGCAGATTCGCTGTCCCCGGAGAGAATGAAGCAAGCCGCGCCCAGCGGTCGATCGTTCCGAAAAACTCGGCGTGCAGCGGCCTCCGCCTGCCTTCGTAATAGTGCGAAAGAAACTCGGCCCGATACGTGGCGATATCCACGTTCGTCGGGCATTCCGATTTGCACGCTTTGCAGGAAAGGCACAAATCGAGCGCTTGCTTGACGTTCTCGTCCCGCCAGCCGTCCCGCACGATCTCCCCTTGCAGCAACTCAAACAGCATGTGCGCCCGGCCCCGCGTGCTGTGCTTCTCTTCCAGCGTCGCCATGTAGCTCGGGCACATCGATCCGCCCTGCGTCTTTCGGCAGTCCCCAAGCCCCACGCAGCGCACGGTGGCCTTCGCGAACGAGCCTCCGTCGTTGGGGAATTGAAAATGTGTCTTCACTTGCAGAGGCTTGTAGTCCGCTCCCAGCCGCAGATTCTCGGTCGGCAGATAGGCGTTCACCACTTTGTGCGGATTCATCTTGTTCGCCGGGTCCCAGGCGGCCTTGAATTCGCCAAACGCCTTCACCAATTCCGGCCCGAACATTTTCGGCAGCAGCGCTCCTCGCGATTGCCCGTCGCCATGCTCGCCCGAAAGCGACCCGCCGTAACTCACCACCAGATCGGCGGCGCGTTCCACGAATTCGCCGTAATTGCGAATGCCCGGCTTCGCTTTCGAGATCGAAGCTCACCCGCATATGAATGCAGCCGTGCCCGAAATGCCCGTAAAACGCGGCGCGGTAGTTGTATTCGTCGAGCAGCTTGCGGATGTCGCGAAGGTAGGCGCCCACTTTTTCCGGCGCCACTGCCGCATCGTCCCATCCTTCCCATTCCGGCGGCGCACCGGGGGCGGCTGCAGCGGAGCGCGCGCCGGACTCGCGTATTTTCCAGACCCATTTCGCCTCGTCGCTGCTGTAGAGCCGCACATCGGGCGATGCGGGCGACCGCTTCAGGCGCTCGGCTAGTTTTGTCGCCAGCGCATTCGTCTCCCCGGGGTCGTCGGATCCAAATTCCACCAGCAGGATCCCTCGTCCCTCGGGAAGCACCTCCAGATTGGGCGTGCCCTTCTTGCGAAGCCCGTCCACGATGCTGCCTTCAAATCCTTCCAGTCCGATGGGCCCAAAGGGCAGAATTTCGGGCACCTGTTCGGCGGCGATAAAAACGTCCGCATAGCCGAGTCCCAGCAACGTTCTGTGCTGCGGACTCTGGATGAGCCGCAGCTTGGCCTCCAGCACCGTGACGCAGGTGCCTTCGCTGCCCACCAGCGCGCGCGCCACGTGGAAGCCATTCTCGGGCAGCAGTTGATCGAGGTTGTAGCCCGAAACGCGCCGAGGAATTTTCGGATAACGCGCGCGGATCAGATCGCCGTATTGATCGCGAATCGTTATCAGCCTGGAGTAGATCTCGCCCTTGCGGCCGCCGGCAGCGGCGATGGCGCTTAACTCCTCCTGCGGCGTTGCGCCCAACTCCAACTGCGTTCCGTCGTACAGCAAGACGCGGAGCTGCTCCACGTTGTCCACGGTCTTGCCCGCGAGCAAGGAATGAGTGCCGCAGGAATTGTTGCCAATCATTCCGCCCAGCGTGCACCTGCTGTGCGTCGAGGGGTCGGGGCCAAACGTCAAATGGTGAAGCTCGGCGCGTTCCCGCAGCCGGTCCAGCACCACGCCCGGCTGCACACGCGCGAATCTCGCCTCGGCGTCGAGCTCCAGAATCCGATTCATGTACTTCGTGAAATCGAGGACCACCGCGACGTTGCAACATTGGCCGGCCAGGCTCGTGCCCGCGCCGCGCGGCAACACTGGAGCGCCGAACTTTTTGCATGCCGCTACGGTCGCGATCACGTCGCCTTCGTCCCGCGGAATCACCAGGCCAATCGGAACCTGCCGGTAATTCGAGGCGTCCGCGGCATAGAGCGCGCGGCTGCCGCGGTCGAAGCGGACTTCTCCCTCCACCGTTTTTTGCAGCTCCTTTTCCAGTTCGGCCGCTGCGGCGAACGAGTCCACCGGCTTCGCGTGCGAACTGAGCGGTAAAGGTGGGAGCGTTTTCAAGGGGTCTCGAGGTTCGGAATGATGAGGCCCGAATGATGAGGAATGATGAGCTTCGGCATCAGACCGCCGGTAGCACCGCGGGCTCGGCATTCGCCGCAGGCTCGCTGGGCATCTCCTCGGTCTTCATCCAAACCGCGAGGATGGCGCCCAGTAAAAGCAGGCCGATGCTTCCGTAAAACGGCAATTCCCAGTTGCCGGTGGCATCGATGATCTTGCCAGCCAGCACGGGGCGAGATGATCGCGGCCAGTGCCGATCCGGAGTTCATGAAGCCGCTGGCGAAGCCGGAAAAGTTCGGAGCGATGTCCATCGGAATAGCCCATATTGGAGCGACGGTGAATTCGGCGAAAAAGAACGCCAAGCTCAGGAAAATGGCGGCGGAGGTCAAATTATGAACCAGGACGATCGGAAGCATCATCACCAGAGAACAAAGGAATCCGAAGATGATCAGGTTGCGGCGCGCTTTCTTCCGGTCGCCTGTTTTCTCGAAAATGCGGTCGCTCACGACGCCACCCGAGAAGTCGCCCAGCACGCCTCCCAGAAAAACACCCCCCGAGAAAAACGCGCTGTGATTCAAGTTCATGCGATAGTTGTGCAGGAAAAACTGTGGCACCCAGGCCAGGAAAAACCATAGCGTCCAGCCATAGCAAAAATAGACCACGGTCACGAGAGCCATGCGGCGCGCCAGCCGCACGAAAGGCACCGGCTCCTTGGCGCGCTCCCTGCTCGCGCGGGCCTTCGCGAACACATCCATTTCCGATGGTTTGGTCGAAGCCTTCATTGACGGATGCTCGGCGGGATCGTCGCGAAAGTACCAGGCCCACGCAATTGCCCAGCCCAGGCTCACGATTCCGAGAACTACGAACGATCCTCGCCACGCTACGATGGCGATTAATCCCGCCACGAGCGGCGGCGTGAGGGCATTACCCAACCGCGCCGCCGAATGCGTGATTCCTTGCGCGAAGGCGCGCTTGCCTTGCGGCATCCATGCGGACATGGCTCGCGTTGCTGTCGGTAAAGCAGACACGCCGACGCCCAGCATCACGCGGCCAAAAATCATGGCAGCCATGCCGTTCGCCAGGCCCATAAATATCGTTGCCGCGGACCAGATCACGGCGAATACAGTAAGAGCCGCCCGCGCTCCCACGCGATCGCTGATCCAGCCGCTGAGGATTTGGAATGCCAGGTAAGGGTAAGCGAATGCCGAGAAGATCCAGCCTAAGTCGGTGTTGCTAAGATGCAATTGGTCTTTGAACGCGCCGGCCGCGGTGCTCACGTTCACTCGAACCATGTAGTTCAGCGCATACATCACGCAGAGCAAAGCCAGCACCGCGGTCGTGGCCGGAATGCCTTTTCGCCTCGGCGATTCCGTCTGTATGGTATGCACTGTCTCTCCGCAGAACGTACCGCCCGCGATTTACGAAAGGGAACTATCGCGCCGCTTTTGCGGGCTCGGTCTTGGGGGCGGGAACCAGCAGATTCAGCGCCGCCATCACGCCGCCCTCGCGGTGCGGTATGCCCGCCAGGCGCAGCCCCATCTCGATTCCGCTTAGAGTTCCCGCCAGCATGAGGTCATTAAAACTGCCCAGATGCCCCATGCGAAAAACTTTGCCGGCCAGTTTTCCTAAACCCGCTCCCAGCGACATATCGAAATTTTCCAGAATAATCTTGCGCAGCCGGTCCGCGTCATGGCCCTCCGGAGCAAAAATCGCCGTCATGGAATTGGAGTATTCCAGCGGCTCCTCGCAAACGATTTCCAGTCCCCAGGCGCGCACCGCTGCGCGTGTCGCTTCGGCATGCCGCGCGTGGCGGCGAAAGATATTCGCGAGCCCTTCCTCGCGCATCATTTTCAGGGCCTCGCGCAGCGCGAAAAGAAGATTCGTCGCGGGCGTGAAGGGGAAAAAGCCAGCCTCGTTCTGGCTGAGCATTGGCTGCCAATCCCAATAGGATCGCGCCAATTTTGCGTTCTTGTTTGCCGCGAGCGCTTTCTCGGATACGGCGTTGAAGCCCAGCCCGGGAGGCACCATCAACCCTTTCTGCGAGCCGCAAACAGTGACGTCCACCTCCCATTCATCCATCCGGTAATCGATGCAGGCCAGCGACGAAATGGCATCCACGATCAGCAGAGCGGGATGCCGCAGGCCGCTCATCACTCGTCGGACTTCCGGGATGCGGCTGGCTACGCCCGTCGACGTTTCGTTGTGAACCACCACCACGGCCTTCACCGCATGGCTCCCGTCGGAGCTCAGCCGCCGCTCGAGTTCCGCGGCCGATGCGCCCCGCCGCCAGTTTCCGGGAACGTAATCGACGTTAAGGCCCAGCCGTTCGGCGATTTGCTTCCAAACATTGGAAAATTGACCGGTCTCGAAAATGATCACCCGATCGCCCGCGGAGAGCGTATTGACGAGGGCCGCCTCGCACGCTCCCGTCCCGGACGAGGGATATACGATGACGTGACCCTTGGTCTGGAATACATCGCGTAAGCCCCCGAGCACCTCCAAGCCGAGTTCGGCGAACTCCGGTCCCCGGTGATCGATCACCGGCTCATCCATGGCCCGCAGAATGCGGTCCGGAACGTTGGTAGGTCCGGGAATCTGAAGAAAATGACGGCCTGTGTGAATCATTTCATCCTCGACTAGAGCAAGCCTTCTCGCATTTATATCACATCGCCCGCCGCGTCATCCCATTAGGCGCATTGCTCACGGCATAAGCGTTGGCACACGCGAGGAGCGTGCCTGTCGCAGCGAAGCTTGCGCTCCAATCGCTTCTGTTTCGCGGCGGTACACACCAACGCGTAGCGGCACAGTCGCCCTACTTCGCCCGGGAAATTGTGCTGTATCTCCTTTGTTGTCAGCCGCTCCCATATCGAGTCTCTGGCCACTCCCGTGCGCTTGTATCTCCGTTGATGTAACGCATGGGCAAAGGGGAGGGCAAAATGGGGGAAAGCATTATCGAACGGGAGATCGGCACGGACCAGGAGACGGTGGGGGAAGTGCGTCTATGGCAAGCCGTGCTGGTAAGAACCATCCAGGAGTGGGTTTCTGGGCCGCTCCGGCAACAGCGCCAAGCGGAAAATTATCTCTTCCATGACAATAAGGATTTTCCAAGGGTATGCCAATCGGCTGGACTGGACCCGGATGATCTGCGAGCGCGGCTCACAAGGATTCGCAGCCGGAAGTCGCACCAAACTGAAGCGATCGCCGCGTAGAACCAGAAGCGTGATCGGCTCGTTCTCACGCGCCTTGCGGGCGGGACGCCACCGGAATCATCCGCCCTTTTTCCAGCGTGAACACCAGCCCGCGCCATTCGATGCGGTTGATCGTAAAGCTTCGCAGCCAGAGGAAGAACCAAAAGAGGTCGTGCAGGGGCAGGAGCCAAAGCTTGCGCCGAACCACCGGATCGCCAAGTCCCCAGACCCCCACGACATAACCGCTGAACAATCGAACCGCGAGGTAAGCAAGTATCCAGGCCGCCCTTGCCGTCCATGAAGGCGCCAGAATCGCCGCTGCCGCTGCCCACGCGACGCCTTGCGTCATCAGCAGGCCGAAATGGCCGCCCGGCCGGATGTGCCGCAATCCCACCAGCCACCGCAACTCGTGGCGAAGATAATCGCCCAGGCTCTCCGAGGGAAACTCCATATCCACGGGATCAGCGGTAAGCTCTACGCGGTATCCTTTTTCTGCGATCCGCCGGCCCAATTCGTAATCGTCGGAGTGCATATCCAGCAGCGGGGCAAAGCCGCCGATTTCGGCCAGCCGTTCGCGTGGAATTGCCGCCGTCGATCCCATCGTAAATTTCAGGCCTTCCAGCGAGCTTGCCGCCAGAGCCGAACCCGAGAAGGAAAGCGATCCCATGGTGTCCATGATCGCGCCGAACGAGGGCGCCTCGATTGCGCGATAGAGCGCGGTAACCGCTCCCACGTTTGGATCCTTGAATTGCGCCGCCACCTTGCGCAGGTAGTCGGGAGCCACCCGCACGTCGCTGTCGGTAATGATCAGCAGCGGGTAGCGAGCCTCCTCGGCCAGCCTGCAAAGTTTCCCTACCTTGTTGTTGGTTCCCTTGGTTTCGCCGCCCACCACCAGCCGGATGGAGGTGTCCGGGAAATCGCGCATCAGCCGCCGTACCACCGGGGTCGCGGGATCCTCTTCATCGCTCACGGCGAACAAAATTTCGTACCGTGGATAATCCTGCCGGCAAAAGCTGGCGAAATTCTCATAGGCTCCGCGATCCAGCCCTTTGAGCGGTTTGAGAATACTCACTCCCGGAACGTAATCGCACTCCGCCGCCGTAGCACGATGCCGGGAAGTTCGAAAAAAGCGCCATGCCGCCCAGGCACTGAAAAGATAAAACGCCATCGGCGCCGTGGCGGCCACAAATATGACGTCGCGAACAACATGAAAAAAATCCACGCCGTGCGGCAGCGCCGGCATTTGGTCCACCCACGCCAGCGCCACTCCGAAACAAATGAAGGTCACGCCGGCCCAGCGCGTCGCGCTCAGCCGTTCTTTCAGCAGGAACTTTGCGCCCAGCGCGCCCGCCACGTAGGCCAGCGACGTTGCCGGAACCACAAAACTCACCGGGTACCACGAGAGCATGGTCAAGAAGGCGTAAAACGACAGCGCCATCAAGCCCACCGCGATCCACAGCCACACTTGGCGCAGCGAACGAAGCAGCACCCGATAGATCGCCGCGGGCGAAAACTCGCGCACCTCGCCGATCTGCTTCATTGCGTGGGTGAGGCTGATCTCTCCCAAGGTCCCCGTCAGTACCACGAAACCGAGGATGAAGGCCGTGCGCATGGAGGTTCGATCAGCTCAAGGAACCGGCGGCAATGGGCTGCGGCTCAGTCGTTCGAGGAGGCGTGCGGCTTACCAGAAAAACCCCAAAAACAATTAGCAGGATGCCGATTCTCCGCGTCACCGGCACCTGCTCTCCCAGCCAGATGTATCCCAGCACCGGCACCAGCGCGTAGGTGACCGCCGAAAACGGCATGACGAAGCTGTAGTCCGCCCAGGAGAGCACCAGCATGTGGCAGACCATGAACAGGAGCATGCAGCCGATGCCCAGCCAGATCGTGCCGCTGGTGAATGTGTGGAAGACTCCCTGCCAGATGGCCGCTCGGCTGGAGAAGTCGATCGTCCCCAGCCCTTTCATGCCCTTGTCCAGAATCGTATTCCCCACTGATCCCAGCACGATCATCAGAATCAGGAAAAAATACGTCTTCGCTTTCAAGTTGGCCGAGGAAGCGAGCTGGTCCATATTCAGGAGAAGTTGAATCCGAAGCGCGGCGCTAAGTTGTCGCGCTGCCCATGGCCGCCGGAGGAGCCTGGGCCGTCTTCTTGCGGTCGTGCAGGAAGCGGAAAAACTCCACGCCCTCGCGCAACCGCCGCTTCATCACTTCGGGGCTCCGCACCATGCCGCCCACCAGCGAAAAAATCTTTCGCGGGCGGAAGTAAAACTTCCGGTAGAACTCTTCCACCGAATTGAAAATCAGCGTGGAAGAGAGCGTCGGGAAAATTCAGCGCGGCAATCTGCACGCCATGCGTATCCACCAGTTCGCCGGTCTGAATCTGCAGCCAGCCCTGCTCTTGCGCCTGCCGGTAAAGCTCCGTGCCCGGATAGGGCGCCGCCAGCGAAACTTGGATCGTCTCCGGCTCGATGTCGCAGGCAAAGCGGATGGTTTCCTTGATCGTTTCCGGCGTCTCGCCGGGCAACCCCAGGATAAATGTGCCGTGAATCGTGATTCCCAGTTGCCTGCAGTCGCGCGTGAACTCGCGCGCGATATCCAGCCGCGTGCCTTTCTTGATGTTGTTCAGGATTTGCTGATTGCCCGATTCGTATCCCACCAAAAGCAGCCGCAGCCCGTTCTCGCGCATGATCTCCAAAGTCTTCCGCGGGCACGTTCGCTTTGGCGTTGCACGACCACCGGATTCCCAGCTTACCCAGGCGGCGCGCAATCTCCTCCGCGCGCGGCAGATCGTCGGTAAAGGTGTCGTCGTCGAAGAAAAACTCCCGCACCTGCGGGAAATACTTCTTCGCCGCCGCCATTTCCGCTTCCACGCTGTCCGCGCTGCGCACCCGATAGCGGTGCCCGCCCAGCGTCTGCGGCCACAGGCAAAACGTGCACTTCGAGCGGCAGCCCCGGCCCGTGTAGAGCGAGACATAGGGATGCTGCAGATAGCCGATGAAGTAGTTCTCGATCGTCAGATCGCGCTTATACACGTCGATCACATTCGGCAGCGCATCCATATTCTCGATCGTCGGCCGCGGCGCGGTCATGCGAATCTGCCCGTGATCGCGATAGGCGATGCCCGGCACCTCGTGCAGCGGCTTGCCCCCGGCAATGTCCGCGCAGGTATAGTCGAATTCGCCCAGCGCCACCCAATCCACCGCCGGCGCGCCATTCAGCGATTGCATGGGCAGAACGCCGACGTGAGCGCCCACCATGCCTATCTCGATTTTCGGGTTTTCTTCCTTCAAGCGCGCGGCGAAACGCGCGTCATTGCCGAAGGATGGCGTGCTGGTGTGCAGCACCGCCAATTCATAGTCGCGCGCCAGCGGGGCCACCTGATCCACGCTGAGCCCATCGGGGGGCGCATCGATCAGACGGCTCCCCGGCACCATCGCTGCCGGCTGCGCCAGCCAGGTCGGATACCAAAACGAACGAATCTCGCGCCGCGCCTGATAGCGCGAACCCGCGCCGCCGTCGAACCCTTCGTAACTCGGCGGGTTAAGGAAAAGGGTATGCTTCACTCCGAACGTCCTTTCCGGATGCCCGTTCACACTTCTAGACCGGTGACACCCCGGAACACAAGCTCCTATAGTTTACCTGACTTGCCCCTGATCGCGGCAGCCCATTCTACCGGAGCCGCCCCTTCGCCGGGGTAAGGCCAGCCACGCCGGCTGCCCGGTTAAGCAACCGCTACTGAAAAATCTGTACGAGTTGCCCCGTCGTGCGCAACAGATCCAACTCCGCCTGCTGGCGCGCGAAGCCTGCATCCAGAAGAGCGATGGACTTCTCCTCCGCGTCCAATCGCCCGCTCTCCAGATCGCGAACGCTGGCGTGGCCCTGCTGGAATTGCGACTGCAGCACTTCCACGTTCTGCTGTGCCAGCTGCAGCTCGAGCCGCGACACTTCCCGCGCTGTCTCCGTCTCCCGTTCCTGCCGCGCCTTGTGGCGCACATCGAGCGAGATCTCCGCCCGCTTGTTTTCCGCCTGCAGCCGCGAAGCGGTCAGATCGGTTTGCGCGAAAGCCACCGCCGCCCCCGTGTGCGATACGAACACCGGAATCCGCACATCGATCCCGGCGATAAAATTGTTGCGTTGAAATTTGTCGAAAAACTGGTCGTAGTTGTTGAACTTGGCCAGCAGGTTGTATTGTCCGATCAGGCCCACCGTCGGCCAGTATCCTCCGCGTTCTGCTCGCAGCCGCACTTCGCTGGCCATGCGCACCGAGTCCGCTTGCTTTATCTCCGGGTTATAGCGCAGCGCCGTCGCCACCAGATCGTTGATCGTTTGATCCGCGGCAGCGGGAATATCTTCCGCCGTCACTTCCAGGGCCTGGTCCGGCTCGAGCCCCAGCAGAAATCGAAGCTGGTCCGCGGTGGTCTCTTCCTGGTCCTCGAGCTGCGCCATTCGTTCTTCCACTTGGGCAGCCGTCAATTGCGCCCGGGTCACTTCGATGGGCAATTCAAAACCCGCCTCCATCCGTTGCCGCGTGTAGTCCAGAATCTTTTGCGCGCTCTCCCGCTCGCTCCGCACCACGTCAAGCTGTTGCCGCACCTTCCCCAGTTGCAGATAAGCGGAGGCCGTGCGCTCGATCACGCCGTCGCGCACCGCGTCCACCTGCAGCCGCCGCTGCTCCGCCTTCTGCTCGTCCGCCTGCACGTCGCCCCGCGCCGGCAGGTTGAACAGGTCCTGGTTATAGGTAAGGTTGAAGAGCGCGGGCGCCCCCCCGGCGGCCAGAATCGGGAAACCGCTGGTGTAAGCCACGCCCGAGCCCGCAAAGAAACTGGGCAGAAACTGTGCGCGCGCGACGCTCGATTCTTCGCGGGAGGATTGATATTGCAGGCGTGCCAGCGATACTTCCCGGCTCTTTTGCACCGAGTTCGCCACAGCCTGTTTTAGCGTGAGTCGCACCGGCGGTGGCTGCTGTCCACTCTGCGCCATTCTGGGACAAACCGCCGCGGCCAGCGCCAAAGGCGCGATGAGCGCCAGTCGTCTTTGCATGACGCTCCGCTTCGTCTCCCTGACGTGGTCGTGGCGCTGGACGGATTTCTCTTCTCGCTGCATCGCGTGCTCCCCTCCCGATCTGGCTTATTCGTATCGAAGCGATTCCGTTGGTTGTAACCGCGCCGCTTTTTCAGCCGGCAGGTAGCCGAAGAACAAACCCGTCGAGCACGCCACCACAAAAGCCAGCACCACCGACATCCAGGGCACCGGAACGCGCAGATTGCCCGGCAGAAGCGGCCGCACCAGGACCGGAATCGCCAGCGCGATCACCACCCCCAGAAGCGAACCGATCCCGCTGATCAGCATCGCCTCGATCAAAAACTGATAGAGGATCTCACGATACCGCGCGCCGATGGCCTTGCGAATTCCGATCTCCCGCGTGCGTTCGGTCACCGTCACCAGCATGATGTTCATGATCCCGATGCCGCTCACCATCAAGGCGATGAATCCGATCACCAGCAGCACGATGGTCAGTGCCGTGCCGATGCTTCGCGCCGCATCCAGGATGGCGCTCAAATTCTGCACCACGTAAGTTGCGCCGCTCGCATGCCGGCTGCGCAGCAGGTCTCCCACTTGGGTGGTTACCAGCGGCACGTCCTGGGGGCTGTCCGCCTCGGCATAAAGAATCTCCACGCCGCTGTCTCCCGTGTAGTCCTGCATCAGCGAAAAGGGCACCAGCACCGTATAGCGCTGGATTTCAGAGAGCCCAAACGTCCCTACCCGCTCTCTGAAAACGCCCACAACCGTAAAGCTGATCTCTCCCACCCGCAGGCTTTTTCCGACCGGATCTTCGTTGGGAAAAGTGAGGTTGGCCAATTCATCGGTAATCAAGCAGACCTTGCTGCGCGACTCCTGGTCGATCTCGTCCAGAAATCGGCCCCTGAGGATCAAGAGGTTACGGATAACCTGGAAGCCTTCCGTCGCCCCGAATAATGTCACCGCGTGTTCGGTCCCGCCGGTCACCACGTTGCGCAAGAGCGGCAGCGAAGTCGCTCCCACGGCCACCACGTTGGGCAGCGTGGTCTTCACCGCCTCCATGTCCCCCAGTGTGATCTCATTGCTTCTCACCGTGGCCTGCTGCGGATTCACCTCGTAGTTCGCGTAGACCAGGTTCGCTCCCACGCTCTCGATCTGGCCGATTACGTATCCCCTGCCGGTCAGCGCTACGGTCACCACCAGGACGATGCAGGCGCTCCCGATCACCACCCCGAGTGTGGTCAGAAAAGCGCGTAGTTTGTTGGACCACAGGGCCTCGATGGCTACGCGCCAGGTTTCGCTTGGAAGCATCTCAACACCTTCGGCGGCAAATCTGGAATATAGCAGAATGGGGCCGGCGGCATGGCGCTTGCAACGCGGCTTTCTCGTCGGCCCGCGGGGAATCGAATACGGAGTGCGCCTATCGTTTCTGCAGCGCTCTTAGCGATTCGCTGGCCTGCTTATCATGCGGGTCCAGGCTCACGGCGGCCTGGAACTCCTGCGCCGCCTTGTCTAATTGTCCTTCTCTTTCGTAGAGTCTGCCCAGCCACTCGTGCGCCGTCGAATGCGACGGCACGTTGGCATTGTCCGGCACCGTATCCAGGTAATGCCGCAGCTGCGCCTCGGCTTGCGCCGGATCGCGGTCCGCCAGGACCAGCGCGATTCCGCGATAGTAATCCAGGCGATGATCGGAAGGCGCCAGCGGCGCTCCCGCCTCGATGGCCTCAGCCATTCGTGCCGCGTTCTCGCGATCGCGATAATATTCCGCGATCTCGAAGTAGATTCCGATGCGGTCCGGCTTCATCTGCAGAATCTTCTGATACTCCACGTCGGCCTGGTCGAACTTCTTGCGGGTAACGAACAGCTCCGCTTGCGCCAGCTCTCCTTCTGTTGCGTCCACGCCGCTCAGCGTCTGAATCTGCCGCTCGGCCGCTTCCTCGCTTCCGCCCACCACGCCCGGCGCGTTCACCAGATAGCGAATCAGGTCCCTTTGGGCCTCCAGATTGCTCGAATCCAGCCGCACCGCGGTTTCGAATTCGCGATGAGCTTTGTGCGCCATGGACAGGGATGAGAAGGGAGAGAATCGGCTGCCCTCCTGTGCTTTGCGGCCATACGCCTTGCCCAGCCAGTCGTGATACTCGGAGCGCTCCGGTTCAAGGCCGTTGGCCCGTTCCATATTCGAAACAGCCCGGTTGTAATCTCGCAACTCGTAAAAGCAGCGGCCCAGCCAATAGCGCAGTGAGGATTCCTGCGGCTCGCGCTGAATCGCGGCATTCAGCGCCTCTGCCGCCTGCCGATATAGCCCTCCGTTATAAAGCCGTTCGATATCGGGGGGTAGTTCGCGGACCGCCCGCGCGCCCATCGGCTCGGCCAGCAGCGACCCGGCTGAAAAGGCCGCTAGGAGAAGAGAAGCGAGGAAAAGAAGCTTGGTCTTCATTCCGAATCGGGATTGGCTACCCGCACCGCCATGTTCTCCCGCAGCGGCGTTCCGCCGGGCAGCGCCAACGTATCCCCCTGCTCGATTCCCGAGACCACCTGGAACTCCGTCGCGTTCGATAAACCCACGCGGATCTCCGTGCGATGTAAGCGGTTCCCGTCGAAGCGGTATACGTATCGATGCGATCCGTCGATCTGCACCGCTCCCCTCGGCACCACCAGCGCGTCGGCCCGCTCGTTAATTTCGATGCGCACATCCACGGTTGTGTTTGGAATTAAGTCCATGTCCGCGTTCGTGATCGTACACAGCAACTCCCCCACATTGCGCGTTCCCAGAGCCACCACCTGTCGCGGCAAGACGTCTGTCTTCCCCACCCACGTGCGTCCAGGCAAAGCGTCCCAGGAGACCACCACGGTTTGGCCGCGTTCCAGTTGCCCTAGCTCCGGCTCATCGACGTAGGCCCGCACCCTCACGCTGCGCAGATCGGCCACGTCGGCCAGCAGGTCGCCGGTGTGTACGTAATCGCCGGCATGCACCGGCAGCGAATAGAGAGTTCCGCTTGCCGGCGCCACCACTCGCGCCGAATCCGCTTTGTCTTCGAGATCGTTCACCAGAGCCTGGGAGTGCTCCACCAGCAGCTCCAGCCGCTCTCGATCCAGGCCGGCCTGGCGCTCGAACTCCTGCTTCGCCTTGCGGGCCTGGTCCACGCTCGCGTCGGCGCGCTCCAGTGCGGCGTGGTTCTTTTCTACCTCCTCCGAGGTGGCGGCATTCTGCGCCGCCAGCTTGGTCAGTGATTCCTGCTGCCGCTGCAGAAGGTTCTGTTCCGCTGCCGCCGATTTCACGTCGCCGGACAATTTTGCGGCCTGGTCCGC
Source organism: uncultured Acidobacteriota bacterium (assembly GCA_963823935.1). Taxonomy (GTDB): domain Bacteria; phylum Acidobacteriota; class Terriglobia; order Acidiferrales; family UBA7541; genus Palsa-189. The sequence continues at coordinate 375,552 of CAWGNM010000008.1, read as the reverse complement.
GCGGCCCCCGGCCTGCGCCTCGCGAAGATCGTTCTGTTGCGAAGCCAGCTGCGCCCGCGCCTGGGCCAGTTGCGCCCGAATGTCGCGGTCGTTCATGGTCATCAGGAGCTCGCCTTTCCTTACGTTTTTCCCTTCCGACGCGACCACCCGCTCCACAAATCCGTCGAACTTGGCGCGCAGCGAATAAGGCGTAATCGGCTCCACCTTGCCGTTGCTCGAAATCGTGGACCGAAACGTCTGTCGTGTCGCCTGCACAATCGTCACCCGCGCGGCGGGCCTTCGGCTGTTCAGATACAGCAGAACCACTGCCAAAACCGTCGCCAGGCCGAGCAGCAACCACACCCGTCTGCTCAGCGTTCGCATGCGGTCCTCACTTCGCTGTATCCTCCGTTAAGGCGGCGAGTTTTCACCCGAATCCTTTAATTGTAGCAAAACCCAGCATCTGTGCGTTCCGGTTCGCCGCTGTCGGCGCGCCGCAATATCCTATATCGGAGCGGCAATCTTTCGGGGCAATCTCTCGGATGGAAGGGGTATGCCGGTCGTCTTCATCGTCTCCCGTGAATGGGACCTGCGCGGCGCTGTGCGGGCCGAATTGCGCGAAGCGGGCATCGCCGCCATGGGTATGCAAACGGTCGATGATATGGCCAGAACCATTGCCGGCGGGATTGCTCCCGATCTGGTGGTTTTGGATGGCGAGTATTTGCATCACCCTCCAACACATCAAGCCGTGCAAAACCTGGTTTCCCGCGTGCCGGTTCTCGTAATCGATTCTCGACTGAATCCCGCCCCGCCCCTACCGGGCGCCGAACTCCTATCCAGGCCTGTTCAGGTGAAAGAAATCGTGGCCAGGGTGCTGGCTAGGCTGGCCCAAGCGGGCTGAAGTTTATACATTTTTTGTGTGAGGCGTAAGGCACTGCGTCCGCAACGCCGTGCAGGCGGCCCTAATCAGGGCCGTTTTCTGGCACTTTTCGTTGCCGAAATGTTCTTGACAAACAACGAGGCTCGTTGTTAGTGTTGTGGCGGCACGAGAGAGGCTTGCGCGACGCGCTGGGAAGCGTGTTCTCATGGCGTTACTTCATCCCTACAAGAGCTTTGGTGAGAGGCCGCATTTCGTGTACTATCGACTGGCGAATGCGTTGTCCATGGCCCTTATGCGAGCAAGCCCATGAGCATAGGGAGTCCAGTCTTGGTTAACGAGCGCAAGACAGAAGAGCTAGTTGAGCGCCGTCTTCGTGACTACGGATACTACGCACCCAATTCCGGCATATTTGTCGAAAAGCAGCAGAGCGACGTTGCCCGCATTAATAAACTCCTAGAACATGCATCCAAGTCGGGCGGGGGTGTCGGCAGGCCCGAGTTCATCATCCGCTGCGACAAATATTCGGATTTCCTCATCATCGTCGAATGCAAGGCAGACCCGCAGAAACATGAAAGCACAACGCGAAATCGACCGCGAGAGTTTGCTGTAGACGGAGTTTTGCTGTACGCCTCGTTTCTGTCCAGAGAATTTGATGTGCTCGCTATTGCAGTAAGCGGCCAAGATGAATCTAGCCTCCGCATCTCGCACTTCCTACATCTTCGCGGCACAACCAAGTCGGTTGATTGGATTACTGCATCTGACATCGTCAGTTTCGACGACTATTTTCAGGAGTTCATAAACAGCGACGTAAAGTTCCGCCAGGACTACGGCGCTCTTCTTGACTACAGCCGGGAATTAAACAACCGCCTACAGGCTAACAAAATCACTGAGGCGCAGCGTGGTTTTTTAATCAGCGGAATTCTCATCGCGTTGCAAAATCGTGCTTTCAGGGAAAGCTATCAAGCGCAGACCACGGCGAAACAACTTGCGGCAAGCCTTCTCGAAGCGATTAGCGCCCAGTTTGAGAATGCTGACTTGCCTCCCGATAGGAGAGGAATTCTCACCGGAGCGTTTGAGTTCATTCGACACCAACCCTCTCTCACGAAGGATAAGGATTTCATCGTGTCCCTCATCGTCGGCATAGACGAAAACATTAATACGTTCATGCGGACGCATGAATATTACGACACTATCGGGCAGTTCTACGTCGAGTTCCTTCGCTACGCAAACAATGACAAGGGCCTCGGAATAGTATTGACGCCTCCGCATATCGGCGAGCTTTTCGCTGAGTTAGCGGATGTCAACAAAAATAGCGTTGTGTTCGATAACTGCTGCGGAACCGCTGGCCTCCTGATCTCCGCGATGAAGGTCATGATTAAGGATGCCGCGCCCGACGGAAAGGCTCAGAAGCGAATAAAGACCGGCCAGTTATACGGCATGGAATTCCAGCCTAACATCTATGCGCTCGCAGTGTGCAACATGATCCTCCACGGGGACGGCAAAACGAATGTGTTCAACGGAGACTGTTTCGCCGACGCATCAGCCATCCTCGGAAAACGCAGACTGACAACCGGCGTCTTGAACCCTCCATACAAAAATAAGCAAGTCAAGGACGACAAGGAAGAACTGGAATTTGTGCTCAATAATTTAGAGCACCTTGCGGAGGGCGGGATATGTGTCGCAATCGTGCCGATCACGTGCGCCACCGCGCCGAAGGGAAAGATAAGGGAATTGAAACGAAGACTGCTTGAAAAGCATACCCTCGAAGCCGTCATGTCCATGCCCATCGAACTGTTCCACAATTCCAAAACGACGGTTGTGACTTGCACGATGGTATTTACCGCCAAACGCCCGCATCCGAAAGGGAAAAAGACGTGGTTCGGCTACTGGCGCGACGATGGATTCATCAAAACCAAGCACCGGGGACGTTATGACGCAAATGGAACGTGGCCACTGTTCAAAGGACGGTGGGTGAACGCCTATCGCAACAAGGAAACAATAGAGGGATTCAGCGTCATGCGAGAAGTAGCGGCCGAAGATGAATGGTGCGCCGAAGCATATCTCGCAACGGATTACGATGCCATCACGCGGAACAATTTGATGCAGGCCGCACAGCGGTATGTCGTGGCTCGCGTCGTAAGCGAACATGCGAACGAGCCATGAAACTAGCGCCACTAAGCCGCATCTTCAACGTTAAACACGGGAACAAACTCGACCTTAACAAGATGAGTCAAGTTCCGTTTTCAGAACGAGCAATCGCTTTTGTGGGCCGAACGGGTGAGCGAAACGGACTGGTCGCTTTTGTCGAGAGGCTCAATACGGTTACGCCGTACGAAAGTGGACTCATCACGGTTGCATTGGGCGGCTCTGCTCTTTCTTCGTTTGTCCAACCGCGACCGTTCTACACAGCTCAAAACGTAGACGTATTGATCCCTCCTGACAATATGTCTTTGGAAACAAAGCTCTATTATTGCCTCTGCATTGAGGCTAATAGATACAGGTACAGCACCTTTGGGCGAGAGGCAAATATCACGCCGAACGGATTGCTTGTCCCGGCTCCGGAATGCGTCCCAGCTTGGACAAGCGGGGCTGTTGAAGATGCTGTTCAGGGACTTTGTAGCGACATTCAGGCGTCCGTTAGCGAGACGCCTTCTTAGGATGATTCACCCTTCGGACGGCCCCCTTTATGTTCTTTTCTTCTAGCCTGAAGTTGGCGAAAGTATTCCGCGCCGCGCTCTTTGGCAACCTTCCTTCCTCCAATTCGCCCGGCCTCGGCAACTATCAAATGCCTTGCTACATTTTTCCCGCAGTGCGGGCAGCGCATGCATGCATCCTACTGCGAGCCTTGTAGTTAAGCAAGACGGGAGAACGTATAACCTCCTGCAAAAGTTCTTGAGCGGCTGAGCTCAATCTCTTATGCTAATATAACCTTTATGAGCGAGCATCCCACCATGTCGCCTCATGCCGAGGAAAACGCCGCGTCGCGCCACACCGCCCGCGTGATCCATCGCGTCTGTATTCAGTGCAATAACATGTTCCGCGTCACGCCAGACCGTTTTGATGCCAAGCAGTGCCCCAATTGCCACAAGGGTTGATCCCGCGAACGAATCCGCGCGAACGAATTTATTTCCGCCCCTACATCGGCTAGAATTCCGGGCCGCCGACCCGGGAGGCGCATGCGCATCCATAGCGAATACATGACGGTTCAAACCGACCACAAGCGCGAGTTCCTGAATATCACCCCCAACATCAATGCCGCCGTCGAAAAAAGCGGCATTCGCGACGGCCTGGTCCTCGTCTTCCCGCTGCACTCCAATGCGACCCTCTTCATCAACGACGAAGAGTCCGGACTCCTGCAGGACATCTCCGAATGGGCCGATCGCCTCGCGCCGCTGGGGCCCAATTATCATCACAGCCCGCGCAGCGAGAGCAACGCCGGCGCGCACCTGCAAAGCCTTCTGCTCAACGGCCAAGCCTGCGTCTCGGTGGCCAATGGAAAGCTGGAGTTGGGACCTTGGCAACAGGTGATCTACGCCGAGCTTGACGGCCAGCGCCCAAAGCGCATCCTCATCAAGATACTGGGCGAATGACGCCGCACCGGCGCCGCCATTCCTTTGCGCCCTTCGGGGCTCTTTGAAGCCGCCGGCGGCGAAATCGCTCGGATCTTGTCTATGATCGTTGCGGAAAATCTCGGCAAGGAATTTCGGGACAAAAAGCGCGGCGTCATTCACGCCGTCCGGAAGCTCTCCTTCCGCTGCGCTCCCGGCTCCGTCTACGGCCTGCTCGGCGCCAATGGCGCCGGCAAGACCACCGCCTTGCGCATGCTCGCCACCATTCTTACGCCCACTTCCGGCTCGGCTTCCATCGCCGGCTTCGATATCCGGCGCCAGCCCGAAAAAGCCCGTCAAAGTTTGGGTTTCCTCTCCACCGCCACCGCGCTCTACGGCAGGCTTACGGCCCTCGAAATCGTCGAATACTTCGGCTGCTTATATGGTCTGGATAAACCCACCGCCCGCCGCCGCGCTCTGGTCCTTTTTGAACGGCTCGGCGCCACCGCCTTTCTCGACCGCCGCTGCGAAACTCTCTCCACCGGCATGAAGCAGCGCGTCTCCATCGCCCGCATGCTCGTTCACGACCCGCCGGTCATGATCTTCGACGAGCCCACCTCCGGCCTGGACGTCATCGCCGCGAGGACCATCGTCGCCTTTATCCGCGAATGCCGCGATAACGGCAAGACCGTGGTCTTCTCCACCCACGTCATGAGCGAAGCCGAAAAGCTCTGCGACACCATCGGCATCATCCACGACGGTGAGCTTTTGACCGAAGGATCGCTTCAGGATCTTCGCGTTCGTTTCGGCCACGCCGATCTCGAGGAGATCTTCATGCGCGTGGTGCTCGCGTGAGCTGGCGCGATATCGCCGTCGTCTATCGCAAGGAGCTCACCGATTCGCTCCGCGACCATCGCACCGTCGTCTCCATGATCGTTGTGCCCATCCTGCTGATGCCCGTGCTCACCATCTTCGTGGGAGTTTTCTCGGCCCGGATCATCGGCAAGGCCATGCTGCAAGTGCCTTCCGTAATGATCGTCGGAGCGGAAAACTCCCCGCAAATCCTGGCCGCTCTGCGGGCTCTCCAGGACGTGCGCATCGTGCCGGCCGCGCCCGATTTCGCCCAGCAGATCGTGGACAAGAAGGTCCGCGCGGCCGTGGAAATTCCTTCCGATTTTGACGGCATGATCGCTCGTGGCGAGACGGCCCGAGTTCGCATCGATATCTACCAGGGCGAGCTTAACTCCGGCTTCAGCGCGGACAAACTGCAGAAATTTTTTCGCGATTTTCGCGACCGCGCCGTCCTCGAGAGGCTGGCGTCGCGTCATCTCCCCGAAAATCTCGCCCAACCGCTAGTGGTGGAGGAACACAACGTCGCTCCGCCGGAAAAAGTTAGCGGCGTGGTGCTCGGCGGGCTCGTGCCCTATTTCGTCATCATTCTGGCTCTCACCGGCACCATGCACCCGGCCATGGATTTGACCGTGGGCGAAAAAGAACGCGGCACGATCGAAACCATCCTCGCCAGCCCCATCTCCCGCGCCAGCCTCGTGTTCGGTAAATTCCTGATGGTGCTCACGGCCTCTCTTTCCACCGCCATTCTCGCCATCGCCTCCATGGGCCTCACGCTCGCAGGCGCGGGAAAGATGGTCCAAGGTGTGCCTCAAATCAACGATATGGGGCTGCAGCTGAACATCAGCCTTCGCGCTATCTTTTGGGTTTTCGTGATGATCGTGCCGCTGGCGGTTCTGTTTTCCGCTGCTCTCTTGGCCATCTCCCTCTTTGCCAAGAGCTTCAAGGAGGCCCAGAGTTACCTGTCGCCGCTCACCGTCGTCGTGATCGCTCCGGCAATCGTCGCCGTGCTTCCCGGCGTGGAGTTGAACGCGGCCCTCTCCCTGATTCCCATCGTGAACACCAGCCTGGTGAGCAAGGAGATCGTTAGCGGCGTCTATCATTGGAACTACATCGCCCTGATCTTCGGCTCCTCTTGCTTTTATGCTGCTGCGGCGCTTTGGGTAGCGGTCCGCCTTTGCCAGCGCGAGGATGTGCTCTTCCGCACGTAAAGAGGAAATCGGCGGTTTCGACCAAACAGAAAATCGGCTTGGCTGCTCGCGCCGGCCTACCGCAACTCCGCCGCGTTGCTCAGCCGTCGTACCGTCTCCCGCAATCGCACCGCCAGATTGGCGATCGTCTCCAGCCGCTCCACGGCCGAAGCGGGCAGGCGATCGCGCCTGGCCAGCAGCATCTCCGCATTGCCCAGAATTCCGGTGAGCGGATTATTCACCTCGTGCCTCAGAATTTCGCCAAAGTCGCTGCTGCGCTCCTCGCCCCAGCTGCTGGAAAGTCCCAGTCCGTCTCCCGACGCCAGCCGCCTGCGTCGCGCCGCCAAACCTACCGCCACCGGGACAAAATTGCCCGTCCGCGCGACGAAATCAGCCGCGCCCGACGTGAGCAGAAACGTAAGCTCGGTTTGCCGCTCCGGGCCCGCCACCACGATCACCGGACCCACTTCCGCGAGCCAGTTCACCGCGTTTTCCAGTCCCTCCTTGGACCGGTCGTCTATCCCCGATTCATCCAGAAGAAAAACGGAAGCCTCCTCCCGCCGCTGCCGCACCTCCGCGAACCAGGCAATCGGCCGCAGGTGAAAAGATTCGCTGGCATTCTGAAATTCGTTTACGTATTCCCGTGTCAACTCCGGATTCCCGCAAATAATCTGTATCAAGTGTTCAGTGCTCATATGGTTCCCCATGATGCCGATGGAATGGATTTCCTTCTGGCTCGTCTCCCTCCGTTGTGGAAGGAAGTTGCCCTGTTTTTTCCAGCCTGCGTGCCACCACCTCTTTCAGTTCGTCCACCAAGAACGGCTTGGCCAGGTAAGGCAGCCCGCAGCTCCGCAAAAAATCCACCGTTTTTGGAGCCAGAGTATCGCCCGTGACGAAGAGCAATCTGTGCTGCAGCGGGTTTTCCTCGCGCGCCAGTTCGCCGTAGAAGCCGCGCCCGTCCAGATGCGGCATGCGCAAATCGCAGATCAATAGATCGTAGTGGTGCGCCCGCGCCAGCTCCAGACCTTGGCGGCTGTCCACCACCGTATCCACGCGGTACCCCTCTTCCCTCAAGACATCGGCGATCAATTGCAGCACCGTCGGCTCATCTTCCACCACCAGAATCCGCGCCTGGCGCGTCGCGGCCGGCTCGGCCCGCATGGGCGCGCCCGCCCCGGCAATTACGTATAGCTTCTCGGCGATTGCTCCGGGCGTTGAACTGGGCAGCTCCATCGTGAATACGGCTCCGCCCCCTGGCCGAGTCCCCACGGAAATCTCCCCGCCATGCTGCTGCAAGATTCCGTACAGAATCGAAAGCCCCAATCCGGTCCCCATGCCTGCCGGCTTGGTGGTGAAAAAAGGATCGAAGATGTGCCGGACCACTTCCGGCGCCACGCCCGGTCCATCGTCGGCCACTTCCAGCGTTACGCGTGAGGCGGAAAGCTGCCGCGTTCGGATCCAGACGTGGCCGTTCTCCCGGACTTGGCGGATGGCCTGCTCCGCGTTCAGCATCAGGTTCAGCAGCGCCTGCTGCATCTGCGCCGCGTCGGCCAAGGTTTCCGGCAGCCTTCGGTCCAGATCCAGTTCCACGCCGATGTTCTCCAGGCGCAGCTCGTACGCCCGCATGGCCACCGTGCGCTCCACGATCTCATTCAGGCTGACGCTCATGCGCTCGCTCGTGCTGCCCCGCGCGAAGAGCAATAGATTGCGTGCAATGCGCCGGGCGCGCTCGGCCTCTTCCAGAATATGCTGCGTCTCCCTTCCGCACTCTTTCGCCCGCCTTTGCACCAGCTGCGCGTAACCCAGAATGCTGGTCAGCGGATTGGTCAACTCATGGGCCACGCCTGAGAGCATCTGCCCCAGCGCCGCCAGCCGCTCGCTGTGGAAAAGCCGCGACTCGATGTGCCGTTGTCCGCTGATGTCGCGATAGATTTCCAGCCATCCCCGCGGCTGTTTGTATTGATCCAGCACCGGCCGCGCGTATCGCTCCAGAACTCTTCTCTCCGGAATGATCATCTCCAGCTCGTCCCAGGCCGGCTCGCCGTTCTGAAAGCGCTGCCGCCATCGCGCCGCCACTCTGTCGGACTGCGCGAATTGCGGCGATACGCTCGACACCACTTCGTCTAAATGAACCAATTCGCGCAGCCGCTCCGGCGCCTGTCCCAAAATCTCCGCCAGACGGTCATTCACTGCCCAGAGATCTCCGCCCGTCCCCGCCACCAGGATTCCGCAGTTCACCGAGTCGAGCAATGTCGCCAGCACCGCTTCGGTTTGCCACTCGGTCCCGGCCTCGCGCGAACCAGACCGCGCGGCCCTCCCGCCCTGCTCGGCCCGATCCCTTTCGCTCAGCTCCGCGGCTCGATTGGCCGGAGTCCGCGATCGATGGGAAGCAAAATAGCGCATAGCCTGCCTGCCGCGCCTTGCGGCGCTGCGAACTATCTCGAGCTCTGCACGATCCAGTAAGCCACCAGCGCCGCTGTTCCAAACGTTGCGGCGATCTCCACCGCAAGCCGGATCCCGCGATAGTGCAGCCAGATTTTCTTGCGCATGTGCAAGCTCTCCAAGAATTCCCATGCACAGGCTTGGCCAACCGGCGAGAAAAGTTTTTCGCAGAATCAACATCTTGGAAGAAGTTGAAGTGAACAGGTGGGCGCGCATTCCCAGTCCGATACATGAGCGGCGGAATCGCGTCCCCGGACGGGAATCTGTCCAAAAATTCTACGGGAAATAATGTACGCGCCGAGCGGAGCGGCGAATCGGCATCGAGCGGCGAGCGTCAGATCAATCGAGCGTCAGATCAATTCGGAGCGCCTTCGGCGCCGTACTGCTTCAGCTTGCGATAGAGCGTGGTCTTGCCGATGCCCAGCAGCCTGGCCGCCGCCAGCTTGTCTCCGTTGGTCTCGCGCAGTGCGCGCAAGATGGCCCGGCGTTCCATCTCTTCGAGTGTGGTCAGCTCGTCGGAATCGAGCGACCGGTCGCTGCCGCCCTGTTGCAGATTGGAGGGGAGATCGCCCATGTGCAGAATGGGCCCGGAACCAAGCGCCACCGCGCGCTCCACGGCATTCTCCAGTTCGCGCACGTTTCCCGGCCAGTCGTAGAGCATCAGCCGCCGCATGGCATCTTCCGAAATCGTGCGAATCGGCCGCTGTGGATCGCTGAACTTTTCGAGAAACGAATTCACCAGCAGTGGAATATCGCTCTTGCGCTCGCGCAGCGGCGGCAATTTGAGCTGCACCACGTTCAGACGGAAATAAAGGTCCTGCCGGAACCCGCCGGTGCGAATGGCTAATTCCAGGTCGCGATTCGTAGCGGCAATGATGCGGATGTCGATGCGCACACGGTCGGTGGCCCCCACCGGCCGAATCTCGCGCTCTTGCAACGCCCGCAGCAGCTTGGCCTGCAGGTCCACCGGAAGGTCGCCAATCTCATCCAGGAACACGGTCCCGCCGTTGCCCGTCTCCAGCAATCCCGCCCGGGCGTGCTGCGCTCCGGTGAAGGCCCCTTTCACGTAGCCGAACAGTTCCGACTCGATCAGCGTGGGAACCAGCCCCGAGCAGTCCACCGGAACGAAGGGCTTCTTCTGCCGCACGCCCATGAAATGAATCGATCGCGCCACCAACTCCTTGCCCGTTCCGCTCTCGCCCAGAATCAACACCGGATAGTTATGCTGGCTGACCTTCTCGATCATCTTATACAGGCGCTGCATCTTGGCGGAAACGCCAATCAAGCCGCCAAAGCCCGGCCGGGTTCGCAGCTGTTCGCGAAGAACGCGATTCTCGTGGTCCAGCTCCACGCTTTGAATCAGCCGCTCGATCTTGGCGCGCAACTCCTCCACATGAAAAGGCTTGGTTACGTAATCCCGCGCCCCCAGCCGCGTCGCGGTCACGGCCGTCTCGATGGTCCCGTATTGCGTCAGCACCATCACCGAAGTATTCGGCTGGCCCGCGCTGATGCGCTTCAAAAGCTCCAGCCCTCCCAGTTGCGGCACCTTTAGGTCGGTCACCACGATGTCCACCGGAGACTGCTCCAGCAGTTCCAGCGCTTCGTTCGTTGTGGACGCCGTGTGGACTTCGCAGCCCCATCTCGGAAGCGATGTCCCGGCACAACTCTCGTGTCGCGTCCTCGTCGTCCACGATTAAAATCGAAAAACCTGTGGCGGTGCTTTTGGCGCTGGCGGGCTTGGCTTCGACGTGCATAGTACTTCCTCCATAATCGGAGCAAGAACTGGACCAAAAGACCTGTCCGAACTCCTTACTGGAGAACGTTTCGCCCGGGGAATTGTGGGTGGTGTATACCGAAAAGGGAATTATGTCAATCAATACTGGTACGGAAGTCGAGCCAAGCCCCAGAGGCTCTTGTTCTTACGATATCGGGAAAGCGCCATGGACCAATTCGGAACACTCCAGCGAGTCCACTGTGTGACAACCCACGCCTTGCCAATCTGGCTGGCCCTAAAATGGCCCGCTCACAATGCCCAGATTAATTACAAAACCGCTGCGGTCGTTCAGGTTGCTCAAATTCAGCATGTAGCGATACCCGGCGTCAATCGCTAACTGCGGCAGAATGTAAAACCGCACGCCCCAAACGCCATCGACGGGATTGCGCGCCCCGAAAGTCGTATCCGGTGTCGCCGCACCCCTGAACACCAGGCCGGTGTACTCGCTCATAAACTGAAGCCGCTTGGCGGGAAACAAAATAAAGCCGCTGCCCAGATGGATCTGGTCGGCCAGAGTCAGATCGCTCACTCCGCCCGAACGCGGATCGCTGGTGAACTCATACCCGAAATTCGCCGCCACCAGAACCAGATTCAAGAAATTTCGGCTGGCGGCCACCGTTACCATGTCTGCGAATGCCCCGGTCTGCGTTCCGTTTCCCAGGAGGCTTTTCACCGAATAGCGTGTTGGAAAGATCGCGTCGTTGCGTATGGAAAGGCTCAGCGGCGCTCCGTTTCGCTCGGAGAGCAATCCGAATTTCGCTCCCACGGTCACGTCGCCGGGGCCGGAGTCGTTTCGCGAGACGAACGGGAGATCCTCCACGTATGCGGGATTCTGGCCCGGCCCCAGGTTGCGGTAGATGGTGTTTTGATATTGCGGAAATTGCATGAGGTTGGGAGCCGTATCCAGGCTCAATTGGCTTGGATTGCCGACCTGGGTGGCCACTTCCGGCTGAAAAACGGTGTAAAGATTCACCCATTTCCGGTAAGCCCAACCCACATTGATCCCGTAATTCGATACCACCACGCTTCCGGGCATGCGTCCGAAGCGATTGCCATAGATCGAAAAGGACCATCCCGACTCCAGCATTTCGCCCGTTTCCACCGTAAAAAGGCCGATCGTTCCGCTGGTGGAGGGCATGGGGTTGATGTCGATGTTGGGGAGCCTGGTGGTGCCTACGGGCGCCTGCTGCGGCGGCGAAGCTGTATTCGTTGCAGACGAAGCGCTCTCGGCGGCTGGCGCAACTTCGGAGACTTCAATAGGGGAACTGCCGGGGCTCTGCGCTGAAGCCGGTAGAGCGCCGGCCGCCAGAACCGCGCCGAACGCGACAACGAATGCCGTGTGGCGGAAGGCAGCTCTTAGCAGGAGCCGTCGGCTCCCGGGGCCTCGGCCATCACTTGCGAGCATGAGAACGTATTGGCGGCATCGATGGGGACGGTGCGTTCACGAAGAGGCAAAGAAAGGAGTCAAAAGGACCCCCAAAGTATAACGCGATATGGAGATACAAACGACCGGAATTTTCGTTGCTTCCATACCGATGTAACCTCCTTGAGGGTCCTGTCGATATCGGCCCCGCGTGTGCCTAGAGTACCTTGGAGCTGCGTTCAATGGCCCTTTACCTCCTTGCGCTAAAGCAAGTTAAGCCTGAATTGCGCCCCCGGGTTGGCATTATGGCCTTCCTGCTGGTAGATTCAGTTCATCGCCGAAAGGGCCTATGCCAGCGGATCCCAATAAATCAGCCGATCGCGTGCTTATCGTTGAAGATGAAGAGAATGCGCGCCGCGGCTACGAAGCTTTGCTCCAACGATGGGGCCTGGACGTCCTGGGCGTTCCCAGCGCGGAAGACGCCCTGGCTCGTTTCTCCGACTATCGTCCCTCCGTTCTGATTGCCGACGTCGAGCTTCCCGGCATAGACGGCTTGACGCTCCTCGAGCGCCTTGGCGATGAGCTGGCCTCCGTTCCCGCCATTATCATCACCGGGAAAGGCAGCGAAGAACGCGCCGTGGCCGCCATTGAGTCGGGCGCTTTCTGGTACATCGAAAAGCCGCTCAAAGGAGCCATCCTTCGGGCCCTGCTCGACCGAGCCCTCGGGAAGGTTCGCGACCAGCAGCAGGTGGCTGCCTTGCGCCGGCAATTGCGCGAGGCTGGGCGCATCGGAGAACTCGTCGGGGCCGCCAAGCCGATGCAGGACGTCATGCGCCTGGTCGAACAGGTCGCTCCTTCCTCGGCCTCCGTCCTGATTACCGGCGAGACGGGTACGGGCAAGGAGATCCTGGCCCGCACCCTGCATCAGCTTTCGCCGCGCGCCGACCGGCCCTTCGTGGCCATCAACTGCTCCGCCATCCCCGAATCGCTCATGGAGAGCGAAATTTTCGGGCACGAGCGCGGCGCTTTCACCGGAGCCGCCGAGCGGCGCATCGGCTGCTTTGAGCTGGCCGACGGCGGCACGCTGCTTCTGGACGAAATCGGCGAAATGCCGCCGCCCACCCAGGCCAAGCTGCTGCGCGTGCTCGAGGACCGCAAGGTCCGGCGCCTGGGCAGCAAATCCGAAACGCCCGTGGACGTGCGCGTGCTCGCGGCCACCAACAAAGATCCCGAACAGGCCGTGGCCCACGGCTCACTTCGGCAGGATCTCTATTTCCGCCTCAACGTGTTTCACATCCATCTGCCGCCCCTGCGCGACCGCAAGGAAGATCTCGCTCCCCTCGTCGAGCACATTCTGCGCGATCTCAATGCCAAGCACGGCCGGCAGGTTCGCGGAATCAATTCGGAAGTAAGCGAGCTTTTTCACAGCTACACCTGGCCGGGCAACGTGCGCGAACTGCGCAATGTTCTCGAGCGCGCCGTGATCGTCTGTGACCGCGAGCTGATCGGCCGCGCCCATCTTCCCTCGGATTTCGGCCGCACCCACGCGGCGGCCGCCTCCGAACTGTCGTCGCTGCGCTTCCCCGTGGGCACTACGGTGGACGCCGTGGAACGCGAGCTGATCATGCAGACGCTCGCGGCTACCAATAACAAGACACGCGCCGCCGAACTTCTCGGCATCAGCCTCAAGACGCTGCATAATAAGCTGAAAGAATACGAAGCGGACCGGGCAGAGAGCCGCTGAAACGCGACCATGCGCCTGCGTTTGAAGACCAAAATCACGCTGATCATCGCCTTGCTCGTGCTGGCCGTGGTCGGGGTCACCTCCTGGCTCCACGTTTTGACCCTCACCCGCCAGGTCATCCAGCAAGCGGATGGGCGGGCCAACCTCGTGGCCCAGCAGGTTTTCTTTCAGGCCCAGAATGCCCTGGCGGACGCCGCCACCGAAGGCCGCGTGCCGAAATCGAATGGCCCCGAGGACTTGCGGGAATATGTGCGCACCGCTCTCGATGAGAATGCCGCGCTGACTTCGCTGATTGATGCCGAAGTGGGTAACTCGCTGCTCGTCTATGAAGTCACCATCGTGGACCTGAATGGCACCGCTCTGATTTCCAGCGACTCTTCTCTTCCCGGACGCCAGGTTCTCCCCCGTCCGCCTCTCAGCCAGTTGCTCAACGCCGGTTTCATTCAGCAGCTCCGTTTGATCTATGGCTCGCCGCAGGCCTACGACGTCTCCTATCCTTTCAAACTTGGCGCTCCGGGACATCAGGTGCCCTTCGGCGATATTCGCGTCGCGCTGCAGACCGGCCTGCTGGCCATCGAGATCACGCCGGCCTTGCGTTCCGCGATTTTTCTGGCCCTCGTTTCCGTGCTGGCCTCCGTGTTTCTGGCCGCGGTGGTAAGCAGCGTGCTCCTCGCGCCGGTCGAACGCATCTCCGCGCAACTGGACCGCATCTCACGGGGCGAATTCGACCAGAAGCCGCTCGAGCGCGGCGACGAGTTCGGACAAGTGAGCACCAAGATCAGCCAGATCGGACAGCAATTGCGCGGCGTGCGCGAGATTTTCAGCACGCTGCGCGAGAACCTGGACCAGATCCTCGGCGGGCTGGAAGACGGGCTGCTCCTGTTCACGCGCGACGGCCGCGCGGTGATGGTCAGTCCGGCAGTGGAAAATTTCCTCGGTTCGCCCGCCGACCAGTTGCTTGGCCGCACCGCCAGCGAGATTTTTCCCCCGCGCCATCCCTTGCGCTCCGCTCTGGTCCTGGTCGGAGACGAATTCGAGCCGGTCGCAGCCGCGGAAGTGGATGTTCCCTCGGCCGATCCCGAACCTTCCGCCGCAGCGCATCGGCGTCAGCGTGCAGTTGATCAACGAAGGCGGAACGCGCATGGGCGCTTTGGTCACCTTGCGCGACCTGGAATCGCTCGAAACCATCAGCCGCCAATTGCAGGTCTCCGAACGCCTGGCCGCGCTCGGGCGCGTCACCGCGGGCGTGGCCCACGAAGTGAAGAATCCGCTGAACTCCATGCGGCTTTGGCTGGAAAATCTGAAAGAGAATCTGCCCGCCGGCGATGGCGTGCCGCGCCAGGCCGTTGCCGTGCTCGATAGCGAAATCGACCGCCTGGATTCGGTGGTCAAACGCTTTCTGGATTTCATGCGGCCGCAGGAGTTGCGGCTCGAGGAGACTCGCCTCGACGAATTGCTCGACGAAGTCGCCGCCATCGGCACGCCCGCAGATGGAACGTTCCGGCATCGAGCTGGAGAAAAAGTATGCCAAGCTGCCGCCGGTCCGCGTCGACCGGCCGCTGCTGACGCAGGCTCTTCTGAATCTGGTTTTTAACGCCATTCAGGCCATGCCCTCCGGGCGGCAAACTCACCCTCGGTGTGGAACGCCGCGGCGAGTCCGCCGAGATTCGCATCGGAGACACCGGCCAGGGCATCGCCCCGGAACACCGCGCCCGCATCTTTCAACTTTTCTTTACCACCCGTCCCGGCGGCAGCGGCATCGGCCTGGCCAGTTCCTATAAGGCCGTACAGTTGCACGACGGCAACATCGATTTCGATTCCCAGGTGGGACGAGGAACCACTTTTCGCATCGAATTACCGCTGGCTCATCCTTTGGAGCCGGCGGCCTCGCGCATGCGGGACGCCAATGGCGCCCTGGCGCGGAATGCATCATGAAGCTGCGCCACATGAAGGTACGAACGTTCAGCGTCGTGGTTCTTCTGCTTGCAGTCGCCGGGCTTTCCGGCTGCCGCCGGAATATCGTTCGCGCCGAGCCACCTTCGGTTACCTCGCCGCCGGATAGTGAACCGTTCCCTCAGCCCACGGCGGTTCAGCAGCCCGAGAATCCGCCCGCGGTGCCGCCGGAGGTTGCGTCGCCGGCCGAACCCGTTCCCGCGGTTGGAGGGCAGCCGCGTCCTCGTGCTCCCGTGGAGGTGGAGGCCGCAAAACCCAAGCCGGAACCCGAGCCTCAGCCGCCGCAGATCGCCCCGCAGCTTTCGGCCAAGGCTCAAGCCGCCGCGGTTCGCACCACCACCGACGATATCCGTGTGGCCGAACGGAACTTGCAAACCGCTTATGGCCGCCAGCTGAATGCTTCCCAGAGCGATCTGGTCGAGAAGATCTCCGGATTCCTGGCGCAAGCCCATGAAGCCATTCGTACCGGCGACTGGGTGCGGGCGCAGAACCTGGCTCAAAAGGCTCAGGTCCTCTCGGCTGAGCTGGTCAAGTCCTTCTGAAGATTTTCAAACACTCCTAGCGCCGCGGCATTCCCGAAGCGCTCCTCCCACGTGCTCATAAGACCGCGCCAAGGCTGTTAAGCCCAAGGCTGTTAAGATGGACCCATGCCGTCGCACGACGCCATCGTCATCGGCGCTGGCCTGATCGGCGCAGCCATTGCCCTGCGCCTGGCGCAGGATGGCCTGCGCGTTGCCGTGCTGGAAAAAAATGCGCCGGGGCGCGAAGCTTCCTGGGCTGGCGCCGGCATGCTTTCGCCCGCGCCCGATAGCTCGGCTTCCATTCCGCTGGTTCCTTTCGGCCGAGCGAGCCTGAGCCTCTATCCCCAATTTGTTGCCGAGATCGAGGAGATTTCCGGACGCCGCGCCGGTTACCGCAAGGACGGTGCCATCGAGCTGCTTTTCTCCGCCGATGCCGAGCGCGAACTGAGCACCCTCATTGCGTTGCATCGCGCTCTGGGACTGCCGAGCGAGCCCCTTGCGCTGGATGAAGCTTACGGGGCGGAGCCCGGCTTGACGCGCCGCGCGCGCGCGGCCGCCTATCTTCCGTACGAGGGCTCGGTGGACAATCGAGCGCTGATGGAGGCGCTCCTCGCCGCGGCCCGCGCGACGGGTGTGGAAATCCTCGCGGACGCGCGAGGCGAGCGAAGTGACGATCGAGGGCGGGCGCTGCAGCGGCGTGCGCGCGAGAAATGGCGATGTTTTCGCAGCGCGCGAGGTGATCGTCGCGGCCGGCGCTTTTTCCGGCCTGCTGGAGGGAATCGTTCCCAAGCCGGCCACGCGCCCGATTCGCGGGCAGATGGCCGCGCTCAAATTCAGCGAAGGACCGATGGGCCACGTGGTTCGCAGCCAGCACGGTTACATCGTTCCGCGCGATTCCGCGGCGCCGCAGGCGCTGGTGATCGGCAGCACACTGGAGGACGCGGGCTTCGATAAGCGCGTCACCGCAAGCGGCCTGGAAAAGATCTTTTCGATGGCCCAGGAACTTGTGCCTAAACTCGCGCAGGCCGAAGTTTCCGAAACCTGGAGCGGCCTGCGGCCCGATACGCCCGACCATCTTCCGTTGCTCGGTCCCGCGGGCGTGGAGGGGCTCACCATCGCCACCGGCCACTTCCGCAACGGCATTCTGCTTACGCCCATCACCGCGAAACTGGTGCGCGAGTGGATCGTGGACAAAACGGTTTCCATGGACTGGGATATTTTCAGTCCACTGCGGTTTGCCGGCGCGGCAAGCGGCGCCGCCAGCGATCCCTCTTCGGGCAATCCGCCTTCCGGCAATCCTACTTCCAGCAATTTCTCGGGCAGCAATCCCTCGGGCGCATTCGCCCGCAAATAGATTCGACGACTACAACAGGGCCAGTGACTTCGGCGGTTCGGAAAACGCGCGTGCTAGAAAGGCCTTGCTCTTACAGGCTCGCGGCTTGGCGGGCCGGGAAGCTGCGAAGCATGGCCGGGATCGGTGAAATTAATTTTGGCCGCGTCCAGGTAAAGGGGCCGGTCCAGCATGACGTCCAAAGTGCTGCCGCGCGGAAGTTCGGCGTCCGGGCCGCGCATGGAGAAAACAGCGGCCAGGCCCACGGTGGCGCCCACGGCCGCGCCGACGCCCGCTCCTTCCACGCCTTTGGCGATGGCCCCGATGCCGGCGCCCGCGCCCGTGGTTTTGAGCACGGTGCCGGCGTCGGCGGCTTTGTCCCGATCGTTCGTGATCTGGCCCTCTTTATTCTTGTCGGAATATTCGCTGCCGCCGGTTCCGGCATTGGTAGGGACAGCATCGAATTTGGCGGTATAGCCATTGGGCAGAACCAAACTGGTCAAGCGCACGCGCACTTCGGCGCCGCCCTTGCCTTTTGGCGCGCGCTTCGCTTCGGTGACTTCGCCTTGGACAAAGGTGCCCGCGGGAATGACGATGCGATCATTCACCAAAATGGGGAAAGTGGTTTCCAGGTAGAGCGGATCGCCCGGCATGGCATTGCGCGTGGTGATGGAGTTGTGCAGCACCAGAGGCAAGCGTGTCCCGGCGGGTACGACAATTTGAGCGGGAGCTGCGGCCGTGGCGCTGGATGCGGAAGAGGCCGGCGCGGCGGCGCCGGAACTGCTTTGTGGTGCGGCCTGGCCAGTCTCTTCCTCGCCGGCCTGGGCGCCGAAATTTCTAGCGAATACGGCCGGAGCGATCAGAAGGCAGAGCGCCAGGAGAGGGAGGTAAGTTCTCCGCGGGGTGTGGTTCATAGGAACCTCCTGTAGATGTGCTCGAGACGCCGCTGAGAAGGCGTGGGCGCGAGTATACGCCTGTCGCCAGCGGTTGGTCCCAAGCGAGTTGGACCAAGCGGGTTGGGAAGTGCCGCCGTGAAGTTCGCCAATGACGGTTGGCAATGAAAGTGCGCCCTGGAGGGGTACCCCCCACCTTTTTTTGCAAGAGTATCATTTCAGGGGGTTTATTTTTGCTGTTTCACAAGGGCAATAAATCATTACTCGCCCACGATTTTAGAGTATATTTTGAGCTCATGGAGAACAAGACACATGAGCGAGCCAAAGAGCCTGCAAGAAGCAATTCGTATACTTCTCGAATCCTGAGAATTGCACTCAATATCTTGCGGTGCGCCGCTGGCCGAATGGCGTCATCTGCCCCAGTTGCGGATCGGACCACGTGAGTTTTAACGCCAACTCGCCGCACTTGGAAATGCTCTACTCACCATCCCAAGCGCCAGTTCTCCGTCAAGGTCGGGACCATCTTTGAGGATTCCCCTATCGCCCTTGACAAATGGCTCGCCGCTATCTGGATGATCGCTAACTGCAAGAACGGAATTAGTACCTACGAGAGTTGGCCGCGCCTTGGCAGTCACTCAGAAAACCGCATGGTTCATGCTTCATCGCATCCGGCTTGCGATGCAGGGTGAATTCTCTCGTGAAGCTCGGTGGCGCGGCAGCGAAGTCGAAGTGGACGAAACCTTCATCGGCGGCAAGGCTCGCAACATGCACTCGAGAGCGCAAGACGGCGCATGGATTACGGCACTGGCGGCAAAGGACAAGACTCGCAGTCGTCGGGATTCTTGAACGTGGCGGCGAAGGTCCGCGCTGACTGTCATTCCTAATCGCAGCAAGCAACGCACTTGCATGGCGAAATTCGATAAGCACGTCGAGCCGGGCAGCGCGGTCTATACCGATGCGCTCATGTCCTATTATGGGACTTGCCGAAGCGATTACGCGCACCAGGTCATTGACCATGCTGAGACGCTACGTTGATGGGCAGGTTCACACCAACGGACTCGAAAACTTCTGGAGGCTTCTCAAGCGCGGCATCAAGGGAACCTACGTGAGCGTGGAACCGTTCCATCTTTTCCGCTACCTCGATGAACAAGTCATTTCGGTACAACAATCGCGCCACTAAAAAGAATCCACTAGAACGATGGCGACCGCTTTGATGCCGTGGTACGCCGCATTGTTGGCAAGCGCCTCACTTGGAACGATCTCACCGGCAAAACTCCCAACCTAGAAACGTGCCCTAACTGACAAGGAAAGTAAGCGCGAAGGCCGTGGAAGGCGGGCTAAGACTTAGCCCGCCTTTTCGCCTTGCGCCGTTTCTTCCATTCGGCTTCACGCCTTTTCAATTCATCGTGGGGGACAGAAAGAATCTGCCTCATTACGGCGTCGAACTTAGCGAACTCCGACTCTTCCCGCATTGTCCTATCGTTTTTCATGCGCGTTTTTTTCTCGCAGCCCTTTCTTCCATCAGCTGTTTCTCCAAGTCTAGGGTCTTGGCAATCGCGGGATAAATGCTCTCACGGTCAAGATAGTGCTCGGACCATACCTTAACCGACTCTGACGATTCGCTTTCCTTCGGGCAGCCATTCTTTGTGCTTGAGGAAATAGCTAAAATGCCAAGCAAGTATGTCGCTCGCTTGAAGCACGCGCCCTACGTCACTTTTTCCATCTAGCCATGTGTGAGAGGTATAGCGATACTGCACTTTCTGCGCCTCATATGTCTTATCCGAAGCGATCATTTTGATGAACATGTCGGCTTCACCGGCGCGTGCATCCCCAGCATCAAAGAAATAAGCGACCCGTTTCTCATCGGGAATATTGTTCTTAAGCCACTCTCCGACGGCGCGCATATAAGCGAGTAGACAACAATTGTATGCGCCGCCGAACCAATATCGAAGATGGTGACCGTGCAGCTTTACATTTGTCAGTTCGTTAAAATAGGGTTCGTGCAAAGCTGCATGAAACCCTATAGTCATATGCTCTGGGGTTATTAAATCCAGGAGAGCGGCATAAACCTTGGGATATTTCTTATGATGGCCTTCTTTCATGTGGAAGTATGGCAATCCGCCAAGGGCTATTTTCCAGTTGTCGTTCAAGGCTTTGAACTGAGTCTCGGTCATTACATATCCTGCGATCGTCAGAAACGGGCTCGGCGATCTCCGGCTTTCATCCGAGTAGCTCTTTAACATCACGATATAGCCCTTACCTTCCGGGAGTACGGACGTGAGAAGCCCACAAAGAAACTCATGCGCGCCATCCCGTCGAATCTCAACAACGCCCCCATCTTGCGCCCTTTCCAGTGGGCGAGGCAAGTGATTTTCGATGCCAGCGCAAGAGTATCAATCTAAAGACTTTAATTTTGGCGAGCCGCCCACTAACGCTGCGCCAGCTAACGCCCGGGAAGAATTTCCCCAACGACTCACTGAAGCCTTGGCCCGCCCTCTTGAACCAAGCCGCCCCTTCATGAATGGTTCCCGCTCGTCACTTGCGCCCGAAGCGCAGGGACACTACACGTGCGCGGGGCCAAAGTTAATATCTATTTTACCGCACGTCTAAACGCCGGAGCAAAAATAGACCGCGTCACGCCGTGAGAGCGGGTGATGCGGCGGAGGAAAAGTAGACCGCCGGATCTTGGTTTCACGAACGGTTGTGGAGAGGGCCAGGTTCGTGGGACACCGGAGGGATGTACACCGTGGAGATCTATGGACGTGTTCGGCGGGCCGTATTGGTGGAAGGCAAGAGCGAGCGTGCGGTGGCGCAGGAGTTTGGGATCGCACGCGAGACCGTACGCAAGATGCTGCGGTATTCGGTGCCGCCGGGCTACCGGCGGGAACGGCCGGTAAAGCGGCCCAAGCTGGGGCCGTGGATCGGCGTGATCGACGCCATTCTGGAAGAAGACAAGAACAGCCCAGTGAAGCAACGGCATACGGCGAAGCGGATCTTCGACCGGTTGCGGCAGGAGTACGCCTACACGGGCGGCTACACGATCGTGAAGGACTACGTGCGTTTGCAGCGGGTGCGAACGCGGGAGATGTTCGTGCCACTGACCCACGCCCCTGGGAAAGCACAAGCGGACTTCGGAGAAGCCTGGGTGATCGTCGCCGGAGTGAAATGCAAGGCGCACTACTTCGCCATGGACTTGCCGCAGTCGGACGACTGCTTCGTGGCGGCATTTCCGGCGGAGACGACGGAAGCCTTTCTGGAAGGACACGTGCGCGCCTTTGCTTATTTCGGGGGAGTGCCGCGGCAGATTCTCTACGACAACACGAAGCTGGCGGTGGCGAAGATTCTGGGAGGCGGAGAGCGGAAGAAGACGCGGGCATTCTCGGAACTGCAGAGCCACTACTTGTTTGAAGAGAAGTTCGGACGTCCGGGCAAGGGCAACGACAAGGGGAAAGTGGAAGGGCTGGTGGGTTACGCGCGGCGGAACTTTATGGTGCCGATTCCGCGGGTGGGGAGTTGGGAGGAGTTGAACACGTATCTGCTGGAGCAGTGCGGGAAGCGACGAGAGCGGCGGTTGCGGGGGCAGGAAGAGACGATTGGGGAACGCTTCGAGCGCGATCGCACGGCACTGTTGCCGCTGCCGGAGGCGGCGTATGAGGCGTGCGAGAAGCGCACGGCGCGGGTGAGTTCGCTGTCGCTGGTGCGCTATCGCGGCAACGATTATTCGGTGCCGACCGAGTACGGACACCGCGAAGTGTTGGTGAAGGGCTATGTGCAGGAGGTGGTGATCGCGTGCGAGAGTGAAATCATTGCTCGGCACGGGCGCAGTTACGAACGTGAGGACCTGGTTTTTGACCCGCTGCATTATCTGGCGCTGCTGGAGCAGAAGACTGGCGCACTGGACCAGGCGGCGCCGCTGGTGGGATGGGAGTTGCCACCATGCTTTTCCGAACTGCGGCGGTTGATGGAAGCGCGGCTGAACAAGGGCGGCCGTCGAGAGTATGTACAGGTGCTGCGGCTTTTGGAGACCTTCCGGTTGGAAGAGGTCGCGCAAGCGATCGAGCAGGCTTTGCATCTGGGAACGATCTCCTTCGATGCGGTGAAGCATCTGCTGTTGTGCCGGATCGAGCAGCGTCCGCCGCGGCTGGACTTGGAGAACTATCCGCACCTGCCGCTGGCGCAGGTGCGTACCACGCAGGCATCGGAGTACATGGCGCTGCTGGGCGGGGTGAACCAGTGAGCGGCGCGGCGAACCCGGCACCGATGGACACACCGCAGGTGCTGCTGGAACATCACCTGAAGATGCTGCGGCTGCCAACGTTTCTACGCGAGTACGACAAGGTGGCGCGGCAGTGCTCGGACGAGAGTGTGGATTACCCGCGTTACCTGCTGCGCATGACGGAGCTGGAACTGTTGGACCGCGAGCGGCGCGCCACCGAGCGCCGCATCCAGCAGGCGCGCTTCCCGGTGGTCAAGAGCTTGGACACTTTCGAGTTCCTGAGCATCCCGTCCGTGAACAAGGCCCTGGTGCTGGAACTGGCGCGGTGCGAATTTCTCCAGCGGCGCGAGAACGTGCTGCTGCTGGGTAATTCGGGCACGGGCAAGACGCATCTGGCGCTGGCGCTCGGTCTGGCCGCCTGTCAGAGGGGCCATCGCGTGCGCTTCACGACGGCCGCGGCGCTGGTGCACGAACTGATGGAGGCGCGGGATGAGAAGCGGCTGCTGCGCTTCCAGAAACAGATGGCCAGCTACGAACTGTTGATCGTCGATGAGTTGGGATTCGTGCCGCTGTCGAAGACTGGCGCGGAGTTGCTGTTCGAGGTGTTCAGCCAGCGCTACGAGCGCGGCTCGACGCTGGTGACCAGCAACCTGCCCTTTCAGGAGTGGACCGAAGTGCTGGGCTCGGAGCGGCTGACCGGCGCGCTGCTGGACCGGCTCACCCACCATGTGCACATCCTGGAGATGAACGGCGAGAGCTACCGCCTCAAGCAGAGCAAGCACAAACGCAGCCCTCAACCCGGCCGCTAAATCACCACTACATCTCTCGCGGAGGGTGGCGTCTTCCGCTCCGGCCTAAACGCGGTCCACAAACCGGACCGCAGGCCTCCGCTCCAGACGCCACCCTCCCTGCTAATCCCATCTCCCACACACTCATCTGGTCTAGTTTTCCTCCGCCCCAGTGGTCTAGTTTCACTCCGCCCTTGACACGTAAAGACTTAATTTCGGCGAGCGCCCCTAACGCTGCGCCAGTTAAGCACCGGGAAGAACTTCCCTAAAGACTCTCTGGTCCGTTGGCCCGCTCTCTCGAACAAGGCTGCACCTCTCTTGAATGGCTCCCGCTCGTTACTCGGCCCGATGCACAGAGACACTACGAGCGCGCCGAACCCAAAGTTAATATCTATTTTACCGCACGAGTAAAGCGCGGATTGTTTCCCGCTATAGTCGCAGAGGAGAGATCCTTCGCTCCAGTTTGACTTTGCTAACCGGCGAAAGCTCATCCTGTTGGTGACTTTCGCCGGAAGACGGGACGAGCATCCTGACCGGATGCTCGTTTTACCGTACGAGTAAAGCGCGGTTCATTCTCTCGCGCGCTTGGGCGCAGCATGGTCCCCAGACGAGAACGCGTGAATCTCATAGGTGATTTGATCGATTGAATACATTTGGTTGCGAGATCGGTTGTGACGGACTTTGACGCGGCCGGGGGGCCAGCTACTCTGGATTAAGCCGGCCG
The DNA here is from genome assembly GCA_963823935.1 of uncultured Acidobacteriota bacterium. Classification (GTDB taxonomy): domain Bacteria; phylum Acidobacteriota; class Terriglobia; order Acidiferrales; family UBA7541; genus Palsa-189. The sequence continues at coordinate 351,358 of CAWGNM010000008.1, read as the reverse complement.
CCGGCCGACCGGCACGAATTCGAACGCGATCCATGGGGCAAGAGTTGGCGCGCAGCTTGTTTACAAAATGGGGGCGGTTGCATGACTCAGGCGGTGTATGAACCGTTATCGGGAGAGGAGGAACTTCTCGAGAGACTGGAAGAGCGCCTGGGGCGAGTGCATGCGCGGCAGCGGCTGGGCATGGAGAGAGACTACGAGGATAAATTCAACGGGCGCGTGAATTTCTTCAATCCCGACAAATGGTACTCCGTACATTCCTTCTTCACGCGCGCTTTGAAGCTGACCGGCCTGTACGGGATGGGGCTAAGGAACGCGGGACGCATCGAGGTACGCCACAACTATATTGAATTGCCGGGTTTGCCGAGCGCATTCGACGGCTTCACGATACTGCATCTGAGCGACTTGCACGTGGAGATGAGCGGGCCCGCAATGCGGCGCCTGGCCGAGCTCGTCGGCACGCTGGAATACGATATTTGTGTCCTGACCGGAGACTATCGCGGGAAGATATTTGGCCCGTTCGACGAAGCTTTACGGGGAATGGCAAACGTGCGGTTGCGGTTAGGCGAGGCCGTTTACGGAGTGCTGGGGAATCACGATACCGTGCGCATGCTTCCCGAGCTCGAAGCGATGGGTATCCGCATGCTCGTCAACGAATCGGAAACGATTGTGCGCGGCAAACAGCGGCTTCATTTAGCGGGGGTGGACGACGCCCATCAGTACATGGCATCAAACCTCGAAAAGGCCTGCGCGGGAATACCACGAGACGAATTTTCGATCCTGCTGTCCCATACACCGGAGATCTACAAGCAGGCGGCCTATGCCGGTTTTCATCTTTGTCTGAGCGGCCATACGCACGGGGGGCAAATCTGCCTGCCAGGATCGGTGCCGGTTACTCTATCCTGCGACCTGCCCAGGCGTTTTGGAGTTGGACCTTGGAGCTACGAGGGCATGAAGGGCTACACGTCGGCGGGGGTTGGTTCGTCCGTGATTCCGGTAAGGTTTAACTGCTCACCAGAGGTTACGCTGCATCATCTACGACTCACGTAATGGACTGATGACGGGGGAAACCGCAGTCCGAACTCAGTTCTCCCAACATTCCGATTATGTGTAACTCGCTGCATTCTAATGATGAATGAACAGAATTGACACCATGCACACCGCCGAGAAGCGTATGCAAGTGATTTAATTACAGATAGTTACAAGAGTGGTCGAAGATATGTTTTTGTGCGGGGTGGCCCCTGAATTGCACTATTATGGCCGAGAGTTTAATTGGGCGCGTCGATTTGAGGGGATCGGTGCTAGGCCTATAAGCGGAAAAGGGGCGGAATGCTCACAAGGATGCATCGGTCTTTAGTGGTCGGTATTCTTTCAACTGCGTTGGTGCTGCTCGTCGGGGCCACGGCTCATGCCGATACCATCACGGTAAACGACGGCGGCTCGATCGTATCCGGCGGTGTGTACGTTGGCCCATACGACTTCACTACCTCCGGCGGTCAATCTCTCAAGTTGGTCTGCGACACCTTCGAGAATGAAGTTTACCCTCCGGAGACTTGGACCGCGGCCGTCACGACAGTAGGCAGCGGAAGCGGGCTCTTTGGAAGTACGACTTCGGTACAATATGAAGAAGTCGCCTGGCTCGCGCAAAAGATGTTCGCAAACCTTGGCAATACGCAGACTGTGGCGGATATCCAGTGGGCTCTCTGGGACATCTTTGATCCTGGCACCTGCGGCACGGGCGTGTCTAATTGCGATCCGTATGGGACCCCCAGCGACCAAGCCGGCATACAGAATTGGCTCAATGACGTGCAGGTAGACAAGGACTATGTGGGCGGCAACTACTCGGACGTGCTGATCTACACACCAACCAGCTGGCCTTCTAACTATACCGAGCCGCAAGAATACATCGGGATTGTTAACGCTCCTGAGCCCGGCACACTCAGCCTCATGCTGCTCGGGTTAGGGTCGTTAGGGCTCATGATGGTGATGCGAAAGCGGATTTCTCCTCGCCACTCACAGTCCATTTGAACGTATCGGACCGCTGCGTATCGCGGTTCTCTAAAACACGAGCCGGAGCAATCCGGCTCTTTTTTTTTGGGGCTCAACTTTTCGGGAATCCCGCCGCGATCTGAAGCCACACGATAAGGTCGAGATCAATGTGGGCCCCGCTGAGTGCCTAACTCCCAAGGGGCCCGGAATGCTCCATCAGGGCGTCGGGATGGTAGCCGACACCTGATTGGAATCGACGCTCTGCACGTTGCCCGACGCCACCGCCGTCACCACGTAATAGTATTGCTGGCCCGCCGTCACGCTGGAATCGACATACTGAGTCCCGGTTATAGGCGAGGGAGTCAGCAGCGTATAGGGGCCCCCGGAGATGGATCCACGGTAGACGTCATAGCCCGTCACCGTCGATGTGCTGGCGGTCCAGTTCAGCGTGGCCGAATGCGCCGGCACGCCTGTGCCGGACAGGCTGATCGAGACGGGCGAATTCGACGCGTTGCTCGTGACCGTCACGCTGCCCGTGACGCCGCCGGTGGCGGCCGGAGCAAAGGTGACGGTCACAGTCACGACTTGTGCGGGGGTGATGATTTGGCCGTTGGAGACGCCGCTGGCCGTGAGGCCTGCACCCGAAATCGTGACGTTAGAGACGGTGATGTTGCTGCTGCCGGAGTTGGTCAAGGTCATGCCGAGGGAGCTGTTATTACCCACGGTCACATTGTTGAAGTTCAAGCTTGTAGTGCTGGGAGTGAGCGCGCCAGGGGGAGGCGCGTTGACCGTGAGCATCGCGACGTTGCTGGTGACGTTTCCAACCGAATTAGTGACCACGACGGTGAACTGCGCGCCATTATCGGCGGTGGTTTCGGCGGGCGTTGTATAGCTGGCGGAAGTCGCGCCGCTTATCGATGTTCCGTTCTTCTTCCATTGGTAAGTGAGCGGCGCCGTGCCCGTGGCGGTCACAGAGAACGTGGCCGTTTGCCCGGCGGTGATCGTCACGCTGGAGGGCTGCGTGGTGATCGAAGGCGCTACCGGGGCGGGATTGACCGTGAGTGTCGCGGCGTTGCTGGTGACGTTTCCAACCGAATTGCTGACCACGACGGTGAACTGCGCGCCGCTGGCTGAAGTCGTTTCCGCCGGCGTGGTGTAGCTCGAAGATGTCGCTCCGCTGATGGCGGTTCCGTTCTGGCTCCACTGATAGCTGAGCGGCGCCGTGCCCGTGGCGGTCACAGAGAACGTGGCCGTCTGCCCGGCGGTGATCGTCACGCTGGAGGGCTGCGTGGTGATCGAAGGCGCTACCGGGGCGGGATTGACCGTGAGCGTCGCGGCATTGCTGGTGACGTTGCCTACCGAATTGCTGACCACGACGGTGAACTGCGCGCCGCTGGCTGAAGTCGTTTCCGTCGGGCGTGGTGTAGCTCGAAGATGTCGCTCCGCTGATGGCGGTTCCGTTCTGGCTCCACTGATAGGTGAGCGGCGCCGTGCCCGTGGCGGTCACAGAGAACGTGGCCGTCTGCCCGGCGGTGATCGTCACGCTGGAGGGCTGCGTGGTGATCGAAGGCGCTACCGGGGCGGGATTGACCGTGAGTGTCGCGGCGTTGCTGGTGACGTTTCCAACCGAATTGCTGACCACGACGGTGAACTGCGCGCCATTGGCCGAAGGTTGTTTCGGCGGGCGTGGTGTAGCTCGCAGAAGTCGCGCCGCTGATGGCTGTTCCGTTCTTGCTTCCACTGATAGCTCAGCGGCGCTGTGCCCGTGGCGGTCACAGAGAACGTGGCCGTCTGTCCGGAGGTGATGGTCACGCTGGAAGGCTGCGTGGTGATCGAAGGCGCTACCGGGGCGGGATTGACCGTGAGCGTCGCGGCGTTGCTGGTGACGTTGCCTACCGAATTGCTGACCATGACCGTGAACTGCGCGCCACTGGCCGAGGTTGTTTCCGCGGGCGTGGTGTAGCTCGAAGAGGTCGCTCCGCTGATGGCGGTTCCGTTCTGGCTCCACTGATAGCTCAGCGGCGCTGTGCCCGTGGCGGTCACAGAGAACGTGGCCGTCTGCCCGGCGGTGATCGTCACGCTGGAGGGCTGCGTGGTGATCGAAGGCGCCACCGGGGCGGGATTGACCGTGAGCGTCGCGGCGTTGCTGGTGACGTTTCCAACCGAATTGCTGACCACGACGGTGAACTGCGCGCCGCTGGCCGAAGTCGTTTCCGTCGGCGTGGTGTAGCTCGAAGAGGTCGCTCCGCTGATGGCGGTTCCGTTCTGGCTCCACTGATAGCTCAGGGGCGCTGTGCCCGTGGCGGTCACCGAGAACGTGGCCGTCTTGTCCGGCGGTGATGGTCACGCTGGAGGGCTGCGTGGTGATCGAAGGCGCCACCGGGGCGGGATTGACCGTGAGCGTCGCGGCGTTGCTGGTGACGTTTCCTACCGAATTGCTGACCACGACCGTGAACTGTGCGCCATTATCGGCGGTGGTTTCGGCGGGCGTTGTGTAGCTGGCGGCAGTCGCGCCGCTGATCGCTGCGCCGTTCTTCTGCCACTGATAGGTCAGCGGCGCCGTGCCCGTGGCGGTCACAGAGAACGTGGCCGTTTGTCCGGCGGTGATCGTCACGCTGGAGGGCTGCGTGGTGATCGAAGGCGCCACTGGGGCGGGATTGACCGTGAGCGTGGCGGCGTTGCTGGTGACGCTGCCGACTGAATTACTGACCACGACCGTGAACTGCGCGCCGCTGGCCGAGGTCGTTTCCGCGGGCGTGGTGTAGCTCGAAGAGGTCGCTCCGCTGATGGCAGTACCGTTCTGGCTCCACTGATAGCTCAGGGGCGCTGTGCCCGTGGCGGTCACCGAGAACGTGGCCGTTTGCCCGGAGGTGATGGTCACGTTGGAAGGCTGCGTGGTGATCGAAGGCGCCACCGGGGCGGGATTGACTGTGAGCGTCGCCGCGTTGCTGGTGACGTTTCCGACCGAATTGCTGACCACGACGGTGAACTGCGCGCCATTATCGGCGGTGGTTTCGGCGGGCGTCGTGTAGCTCGCGGAAGTCGCGCCGCTTATCGATGTTCCGTTCTTCTTCCACTGATAGGTGAGCGGCGCTGTGCCCGTGGCGGTCACAGAGAACGTGGCCGTCTGCCCGGCGGTGATCGTCACGCTGGAGGGTTGCGTGGTGATCGAGGGCGGAACGTTAACGGTTAAAGTCGCAGTGTTGCTGGTAACCGAGCCCGCCGCGTTGGAGATCACGACGCTGAACTGGGCGCCATTGTCCGTGGACGCAGTCGCCGGGGTCGTGTAGGCGGATGCCGTTGCGCCGGAAATATTGGCGCCGTTTTTCCGCCATTGATAGCTCAGAGGCGCCGTTCCTGTCGCAGTGACGGAGAACGTAGCGGTCTGGCCGACAGCGACGGTTTGGTTCACGGGCTGAGCGGTGACTGCAGGGGGAGCATTCACCGTAAGAATGGCGGCATTGCTGGTCACCGTGCCTGCCGAGTTGCTGACAACCACGCTGAACTGCGCGCCGTTGTCGGAAGCCGTTTCCGCCGGAGTGGTATAGCTCGACGAAGTTGCGCCACTGATCGCGGCGCTATTCTTCTGCCACTGATAGCTGAGCGGCGCCGTGCCTGTGGCGGTGACCGAAAACGTTGCGGTCTGGCCGGCGTTGATCGTCTGACTCGCCGGCTGGGCGGTGATCGAAGGCGCCACAGGATCGGGATTCACGGTCAGCGTGGCCGCGTTGCTGAGGATGGTGCCCGCCGCGTTGCTGATTACGACCGTGAACTGCGCGCCGTTGTCGGAGGTAATTTCGGCCGGAGTGGTATAGCTCGATGAAATCGCGCCGCCGATGGCTGCCCCGTTTTTCTGCCACTGATAACTGAGCGGCACAGTTCCGGAAGCGATTACCGAGAAAGTTGCCGTCTGGCCGGCGAAAGTGGTTTGGTTCGCGGGCTGCGAGGTGATCGAGGGCGCCACGGGCGCGGCAGTTACGCCTAGAGTGGCGGCGCCGCTGGTGACGCTGCCCGCCGTGTTGCTGACGACTACGGTGAACTGCGCGCCATTGTCGGAGGTCGTTTCCGCCGGAGTGGTGTAGCTCGATGAAGTCGCGCCGCTGATGGCGGCGCCATTCTTGCGCCACTGATAGCTCAAGGGCGCCGTGCCTGAAGCGGTTACTGAAAATGTCGCCGTTTGGCCAACCAGCACGGACTGACTCAGAGGCTGGCTGGTGATCGCGGGAGCGACGGCCAGGCCCGTTCCACTCGTCGAGATCGCCATTGGTGAGCTCAGCTGCGGGCTCACAATGGAGAAACTTCCGGAAACATTTCCGGCTGCAATGGGATCGAAGCTGGCGGTGAACGTAAAGGTATTGCCCGGGGACAGAGTGAGAGGCAGGGATGCGCCGCCCATGGAAAAGCCCGGGCCAGTGACCGTTACCTGGGAGATGGTAAGGGCCACGGTGCCTGAATTCGTTACGCTCAAGCTTTGATTGCTGGTGGATCCAACGGCGACGTTACCAAAACTGACAGCTGCCGGGCTTACGCTCAGGGTGCCGGAAGCGCCGGAAGTCGTCGTATCCGAAGTCGTTGCGGTGGCGGAACCGCTGCCTTTAGCGCTGGTTACGCCGGCACAGCCGCTGAGGAATGCGCCCGATACGATGATGAACGCAGCGATGATGAGCGATGAGATAAGGGACGAATTGCGCCAGTTCCGATTAGCGCGAGCTGAGCAGACACACGAATAGCGATCGAGCACACGAGTAGTCATTTCGCATCCAGGTTTGGATCGTCTGCCGCACCGGAAGGGCGTCTGGGGGCAGTAAGGTCGGAGAGGGGGTCCGACGCGAGCTAGGTTAGAGGGGCGGCCGACTGCGGTTCTACTGGCGGCAAGTCTAGATTGGGTACAGTCGCAGAGACACGGGAAAGGTACAGCTTCACACTGGCCCGAATGGACAAGCGGTCAGATTAGTTCAGGGCGAAAAAGGTGGAGGTTCTTTATCGAGCGCCGCGAAAAAATAAATCACGGAATCGCGGCTTGCGCTAACTTCCAAAAAAATCGCGGCTTGTGAACTTCCGTCTACTGCACTTTCGCCAGCGCTTGCGAGACTTCATTCATGTCCGGCACCACGGGTATGTCGTAATTCTTCAGCCAGGCAATTTTTCCGGCTTTATCCACGATGGCGATGGCCCGGCCGGTGATTCCTTTGTCGGCCAGATACACTCCGAACTTTTCCGCCACGGCGCCGCGCGGCTGAAAATCCGCCAGCAGCGGGTAGTGAATTCCCATTTTCTCGGCAAAGGCCTTGTGCGACCAGACGCTATCCACGCTGAGCCCCAGCACCTGCGCGTTCAGCTTCTCGAACTGCTTCATGTCGTTTACGAAGCAGGCGTGCTCGTTGGTGCACACCGGGCTCCAGTCCAGCGGATAGAAAACGATCACCACGTTCTTGCCACGAAAGTCGGAAAGCTTGACCTCCTTCTGGTTCTGGTCCTTCAACGTGAACTCCGGTGCCGCCTGTCCCACAGCGATGGCCATGATGACTTTTCCCCCTTGAGCGATTTGACCAACTTGACGCAAAAAGATCGGAAAATGCGATAACGAGCGCCAAACATATTATCCGAAATGCCTGCCAAATTCGCTTCCGCGGCTAATTCCTGCCCTGCCTGCCGTCCGGAACCCTCCCACGCACGGGCGCGGATCCAAGACCTTTGCTACTATCACAGAAAAGCATGCGTCTCGAGCAGGCATATCCCGAACTCAGCTTTCGCTGGCGCTCGCGCAATTGGTGGGCTCGGCTCGCCCGGCTGCCCGCCGAATGCGTGCATCTCGAGCGCGGCGGCCCGTGGATGGCCACGCTGATTCCGGACACGCTGTATCTGCGCGGCAAGGCCTCGCATCGCCGCCGCCCGGCACGCCCGGAAGTTTCGCTTTGCCTGAGCTGCCTTCGGCAGCAGCTCGAAAAAGAACTCTCGAGCTTTCCGGGCCGGGTGATCGCCTTTGAACCCGACGGCGCCGAATTCACTCAATACTTCTTCGTCGGCACGCCGGAATTTTCCGCCGCCGGTTTGCAGCCGGAAGTGGCCGCGGCCATCAGCCGCCGGCTCGAGCAACCCCTGGATCGATGTGAGTACGGCGAGGGTGAATCCTGCGATCGTTCGTGCGATCGGGCCGCCACCTGGCTGTGGATTCCGCGTGACGAAGTCCCCAGCCTCGATGACGTGCCGCGCATCGCCATGGCCCGAGCCCAGGCTCTTTGCTCTGTCCACGGCCCGCAAAAGTTGCTGGAGAGTTTTGCTCGCACCGCCGAGGCCAATCTCTTCTACGTCAACGTGCCCTATGGCGAAGCCGGCGCCTATGTCTGGATTTGACGCATATGACCGTCGCGCCACACGAATCCATCAGCTTGCGCGACGTGGTTCAAAAATATCGCGACCTCGCGGGCGGTTTCGCCCGCCCAGTGGCGCTGGCGGCTTTTGGCTGGTCGCAGCAGCAGACCGAGCGCGTATTTGGCATCTTTGACGAGGACTACCACATCAGCCGCTTCTTCCATTTCTCTCTGCAACCCGCGGCCGACGGCTCTGCGCCCGGCTTATCGCATCAACGGCTTTGCCCAGTCGCACGTCGCTCTCGACGCCGAAATCGAGTCGATCCTCTAGGCTTCTCTGCCTGTTTTTAAGTTGGCCTTGATGGCGGTGCCGCGCAGGCTCAGCCGCGATTTCGCGGGCGTCGCGACACTCTGCTTGGGATGGGATTTTTCTGGAACGCTTGTGTACTTGAGGGGCCTACTGCTGGGTAAGTTCAACCGCGCGGCAATGCACCTCAATCTCATTGGTCGGGGCTTTTTCCGTGGCTTTATCTTTGTTTTTACCTGGGCCGGGTTTTTCCCAGAAATGCATCATCGCTGCGGTAAACGAGAAGGCCACGTCGAATCCGCCGCCCAGCCGCGCGCCCACGAAAACGACGATGCAGGGCTGCGAGCACTCATTTTCCCGGTTGGTGACCAGAAGCCTTTGCCCTAGCTGCACCGCCGTCTCCATGCGCATCGAGCCGCCGTGCACGTTCACGGCAATCGTCTCCGTCCGCTCATAGAAGGGCTGCCCTTCCGGGGCGTAGCCATAGACGAAGAGCGGAACGGGAGTACCTTGGCGCGGCGTGCGCCTCCGTTCGGGCCGTATGGGGGTGAACAGTTCGGCGGATTTCGGCCTTCGCAGCGGAATTAAAAGCTCGGTGGTAAGGCTCTGAAGGGTCTCGCTCACGGCTGCCGGTCCTAATGCTCTAAAGGGTGCTCCAACGGTGCCCCAACGGATGTTCCAAAACGGGAGGAGCATAATGCAAAGAACCGGCAATGGCGCGTTTTCCTGCAAATCCGTTTGTCGCTCCAGTAAACACCGGTCTCAAGGGGGTCGACGCAACTCTGGCTTGCAGTCTATCTGCCGAGTTTGAAATCCCAGCGTTTTTGTGGCCTTTGATTGAAACGCAGAGCGATCTCCGTGTATATCAGATGTTTTTGCAACGACCGGTTCAGCTGGCACGACTTATCGGAGTCGCTCTTTGACGTTCACTTTTGCGGAATCCCGGCCCAAGACCAAAATTGCCAAAGGCTGCATTGAAGCACCAGCATCTTGTGGCGTCCAAAGGGAATAGAATACTGCCAGCAGGTGGCCTGAATATGCTGAGACTAGCGAGATTGTGTGTCGGTTCTGAGCCGCATAAGTTGAGCGGGCAGCACCCCCATCGTGTCCTGCGATGTAGTGCCATCGTTATCCTTATGTTTGGCATGTTTGGCGCCGCGTTGCTGACGGGCTGCCGCACGAACCCACGGCCCGCGGGTTCCGGGGATTGGGACAAGTTTGTGGCCGACTATCTTGAGAGCTATTTCGCGGCCCATCCCGATGTTGCAGTAGCAGAGGGGCGGCACGAGTTTGATGGTCAGCTTCCGGACTGGACCAAAGCAGGCCTCGACGGGGAAATCGCGCGCCTGCATGCCGCGCGGGCGCGCGCCGCAGCCTTCACCGATAACCTCGACCAAAGACAGCAATTCGAACGCGACTACGTGATGGCGCAGATTGATTCGGACCTGTTCTGGAGCGAATCAGCCCGCTGGCCTTATCGCGATCCTTACTTCTATAGTGGTTCAGTCGATCCCGAAGTTTATCTCACCAGGCCCTATGCACCCATCGAGGAGCGCATGCGCGCCTTTATTAGCTACGAGAAGGCGCTTCCGAAGGCGCTCGATCAGATCCGCGCCAATCTTCAAACTCCGATGCCACGCACGTACGCGGACTTTGGCCGGCTCACATTCGGGGGATTGGCCCAATATTTCGATCGCGACGTGAAGGGGATTTTCGCGCCGGTCAAGGACGCGCAGCTGCAATCCGACTTCGCGGCCGCAAACAAGAACGCGATTCGCGCCCTAAAATCGCTGGACGCCTGGTTTGCTTCCGAGCGGGCCAAAGGCAATGACAATTTCGCGCTTGGCGCCGATCTTTTCCACCAGATGCTCTACTCCACCGAGCGTGTAGACATTTCTCTGGATCAGCTCGAAGCCATCGGCCGCCAGGATCTGGAGCGAAATCTGGCAGCGCTGAAGGACGCCTGCGCCCAGTTTGACCCCGGCAAATCGCTGGCGGACTGCACGGCGAAACAGACGGCGGATAAACCGAAAGGCAGCCCAGTCGACGCGGCCCGCGAGCAGCTGAAAGAACTGAAGGCCTTTGTGATCGATAACCAGATTGTTTCGATTCCTGGAACAGAAGAGGCGCAAGTGGACGAAGCGCCGCCCTATCAGCGTTGGAATTTCGCATACATCGATATTCCCGGTCCTTACGAAAAAGGGCTGCCCTCGGTGTATTACATTTCGCCCCCAGACCCGAAGTGGACGGCCGCCGAACAGAAGGCGTATCTTCCGGGAAAGGCCACGTTGCTCTTTACCTCTGTCCATGAAGTCATGCCGGGACACTTCGTGCAATTTCTGCATGCCAACCGCACGCCGTCACGATTCGGACAGGTTTTTATTGGGTATGCGTTCGCAGAAGGCTGGGCTCACTACGCGGAAGAAATGATGTGGGACGCGGGCCTGGGCGCAAAAGACCCCGAAACGCACGTCGGCCAGCTTACCGAAGCGCTCTTGCGCGACGTCAGATTCCTCTCCGCCATCGGCCTGCATACCGGCAAAATGACCGTTGCTGAATCCGAGAAAATGTTCCGCGAATCGGCCTTCGCCGATGCGGGCGATGCGCGTCAACAGGCGGCTCGCGGCACTTTTGATCCCGCTTACCTCAACTACACCATGGGCAAGCTAATGATCCGAAAATTGCGTGACGAGTGGACTGCCACCCGCGGCGGCCGCAGTGCCTGGCACGATTTTCACGATCAATTCCTCAGCTATGGCGGGCCTCCCATTCCGCTGGTGAGGAAGGCCATGCTCGGCCCCTCGGCCGGGCCGCCACTCTGAGCGCGCTGCCTTGAGCTTGTCGCAGCGCTAAAAAGAAGAGAATCGCCCAGATCGAGCGGCCCAAACTTCAGAGTCGGTTAATTTCCAGAAGGCAGCGGAAGCGAGTCGAAGCAGGCGCTGGCGAGGGCGGTTGCATCGACCCTTGATACCACCCACCTTCTCGGGAGTTGTGATCGCAAGAAACGAGCAGTTTCTCATCTGACGTGCAACCCGTTTATGAATCAGATGAGGTGGAGACGAAGATCCCGTGCTCCATTACGTGCTTTACTCGTTTTTCTGACTGCGCTCCCGCCTACTTATCTGCGCAAAACTCTGCGGTTTGGCAGGACCCTTCGCCGCACAAAGTCCAATTTGTAACCGTGGACGAGAACGTGAAATTGGAAGTGCTGGATTGCGGGAGGCACAGGTCGCCCCGTCGTCCTCCTCCCTGCTGGGAATACAGCGCACGTCTTCGACGACTTCGCACCTAAGCTCACAGGTCAATATCACGTTTACGGCATAACGCGCCGAGGCTATGGCGCATCCATGCCCCAGCACCATACAAGTAAAACTACGCCGCTGATCGTCTAGGCGATGACGTTATCGCAGTCCTCGACGCGCTCAAACTGGATCGACCGGTGCTTGTCGGTCACTCCATCGCTGGTGAACAGCTGAGTTCCATCGGGAGTCGCCATCCCGAACGGATTGCAGGACTAGTTTATTTAGACGCCGGGTACTCCTACGCTTTCCTGCCCGCAGGCGGAAACGATTTGACGTTCGACTTGGCAGAGGTTGAAATACTCCTTGAAAAGCTTCCAAGGGGAGAGGTCGCGAAAGGAGCAAGCCAAAATCGTTCAGCAACTGCTGCCATGAGAATGTCATAGACATTCAAAGCCGACCTCAGCGAGCCTCAAGAAATCCTTGGATGCAGACCCAGCGGAACCGAAGCGCGATCCCGTTCCCGGACCAACTGCTGAAGACTGCGCGAGCTTCGATGCCTACCGCAACTGGAGGATGCGCGATCAAGCGGCGGGTGGACGCGTCGTCGTCCCCGAGTCCGAACTGCGCCAGCAGACGGAAGATTCATACCGGGTGGCGTTTGCAAGTCGATTGATCACTCTGCTGTGGATGCCGCAATTACTGGCGGCATCCAGAAATATTCTGAGATTGGTGCTCCCGTTCTCGCCATCTTTTGCTAACCCTCATCTGCCGGGGCCATACCCTTACAACACTCCCGCTGAACGGGCTGCTGCCGTTGCCAGTGATGCACGAAAATGGTTGAAGCGCAGGTGAAAGCTTTTCAGGCTGGCGTGCCCACAGCCAGAGTCGTCCAGATTCCTCAAGCCAATCACTACGTCTTTATATCGAACGAGCCGACGTGCTTCGCGAGATGCGTGCATTCATTACAACCCTGCACTAGATTCCTTCAGGTCCCGAAAAATCATGCCATTCAGTCGTGAGACGCTCAAGCGAAGGTAGATACTGAACGGAAGGGTTTCGGTGCTGTTGCAGCTCTCGGGTGCGCTCCAGCGTGAAAGCGGATTCTGGCCCTTTTTTGAAGAGTTTGGCTGTCGGATAATTTTACCGAAAAAGTCTTCGTTTTGAGCAGGCTTCAGCGGGTGTTGCGCTCGACCCGTTGACACCGCCGAGCTTTCCGTCAACTCGCAGTCATCTGGCCGTTGGCGGGGGTGGCGGCAGCGTGCCGCCCTCCGCGAGCGTCTTCATGTTCCGCAGCGCTTGCATGAATCTCGCGCGCCGTGCTTCCTTATCCGCTTCGCGCGCCTTGTCGTCTGGCAGCATCGAGTTATCGAAGAACAAGGTGTAGACGAGCTTGGACGTGGTCGGCGTCAATGGCCGCGCTTCGACCGTGCCGTGATAGAGGTTGTATGGTGTGCCCTCCTTCGGAGTTTGCGCATAGGTGTAGGAGAGCTCCGTTCGGCCCACGAGCACTTCGCCGCCGCCTACGGAGCGGACGGCGCCAAACTCACCGTCCTTACCCGATATGATCTTGCACCCAGCCGGAACCTGAAGCCATTCGCCGACGTCACAGTACTTGCCGATGCGCTTCCACACCTCCGCCGCCGGACGGTTGACTGTGATTTCCATCGCAATAGAGGTGTAGGTGGGCGACGCGACCACGACTGAGCCTTTTGGTGCGACCGGGGTTAGCGCCTGTGCATAGGCGGCCGAGCCCATTAAGGTGAGCGCAAGCACGCCGCCTATGGCGATCTTCTCAAAGGGATTGCGCATCTCAATCCTCCCAGCAATGCGGCTGCGTTATGCTACCCTCAGCGGTCTCCGACATATATATATCACGCCACGGATGACACTCGAAATCTTGGCGTTCTGAAGCCCCGTGCCCTCTGTGCCCGGATAGGGCCTCATAAGTCACCTTCTCGTCATGTGGGAGCCACATTCAGGGAACGCCGTTTATCAGGCGCTGGCAACCTTCGCTTGGAGGCATTCTCTGACAGCTACTTACAGATGGCCCAATTTATTTTCTCTTTGACGGTGGCGGCGCTTGCGGAGGCTTGTTCTTCTGATCGAGCCGGCATTGTCCGCAAGGAAACGGCTTGCCGTGCTTAGGGCATTTGGTTGCACTCATGGCGTCTCACCTCGGTCTGGCTATTGGTCAAAAGGGGGCCGGATGGCGGGACGGCTGCACCCGGCCCCAGTGATCTGGACTTCCTAGCAGGAAACTACACTCTAGGCCAATCTCTCAGTTGCAGTCAAGCTCGGGCGGCAGCTCCTAGGCAAGGCAGGGATCACTTCGAGTACCCGTTCGGTCTAGGAGCCTTCGACCTTGGGCGTCGACTGAGCTCCTAGCGGTTCGCGGAAAGGATCCATCGGAATCGGCGCGTACGCGACGTCGATGATCTCGAGATGCTCCGTCTTCGCTGGCGCGCGCAGGTCCACGCGGTCGCCGGGGCTGGCCTTCATCAGCGCATTGGCGAGAGGCGAGCGCCAGCTGAAGTAGCCGCGGTCGAGGTCCACCTCGTCGATGCCGACGATCGAGACGACGTGTTCGAGGCCGGCGGCGTCCTTGTAGGTCACGGTTGCGCCGAAGAAGACGCGCGTAGCGGCTGATCCCGGCCGGGGAGCGGCGGGGTCGACGACCACGGCCGCGTTAATGCGTTTCGTGAGAAAGCGAATCCGCGAATCGATGTGGCCTAACCGCCGCTTGCCGTAGAGATAGTCGGCGTTTTCACTGCGGTCCCCGTTACTGGCAGCCCACGCTACGACCTCCACCACCGCGGGCCGCTCGCGAGTCAGCAGGAACGTATGCTCGTCTTTCAGCCGCTGCAACCCGGCGGGCGTGATGTAGTTTTTGAGCGCCGGCCCCGCTTCCTCGCGCACCGGTCCTCGGAGCGGCCGCTTTGTTCGCATTTGCCAATCTGCCATGGGATTCATCGCGGCCGAATAAGTCCGCACAACTCACCTTCTCGGAAATTGGCTTTTTCGATCCGGCTGGCCACTTAGCGAGAACGCCGTCTCGGGACTTGGGCAGTTGGGCGCGGTGGCCAGGGCCGCGGTGGGCAACCCCGGGGGACCGCACCCAACAATCAGAAATAGGTTACGCGAGAGCCTTGCCGTACAGCGCCAGCAGACGGCTCCACGCTTTCTCGGCGTTCGGCTCGCTGTAGACGCCCGAATCCGGCGGACACCAGCCGTGCATGGCTGGGTATACTTCCACTTCCGCGGTCACCCCAGCCTTGGCGAAGGTATCCTTCATCACATCTTTTTCGGTGGGGGCTTGCTTATCGTCGTTCTGCGCAATGGCCACCAGGAACTGCGCCTTGGTGGTCGCGGCCTGCAGATGCGGACTGTCCGGCTTATCGGTCACCAGCCCGTTGCCGCCGTGGAAGGAGGCCACGGCTCCGACGCGGCCCGGCACGGCATAAGCGGTGCGAAAGGCCATCGCCCCTCCCATGCAGTAACCCTGCGTCCCCATCTTGCGATTCTTGGCCACCGAGGACTGCTGGTCCAGCCATCCGATGAATGCCTTCGCATCCGTCACCTGCGTGGTCTCGTTCAGGGTTTGCGCCAGCGGCAGCACCTGCTGGATCGGAGTCGCCGCGCCCTGAGCGGCGGTCGGAGCTTTCTGGGTCCGGTAGAACGGATTCACGACGAGCACCGAATAGCCCGACTCGGCGAGCCGCTTACCCATGTCGCGCATTGCCGGCCGCAGCCCGAAGATATCCGGCCACAGCAATACGCCGGGCGCGGTGCCGGCAGATGGATGGACGAAGTAGCAGTCCGCCGTGCCGTCCGGCGTCTTCACGGTCACGTCGGATTCAGCGACCGTTACGGCGTTGGCTACTCCAGGCAGCAGCATGGCGACGCCTGCTGCCAGCATGACGCCGAACTGCTTTCGCGTGATTAAACCGCCGGCTTGGTACTGTTCCTGATCCTCCGCAGAATGATCTCGATCGCACATATTTTCGCTCCTTGTCTTTCGTTTCTCACCCGCGCTGGGTCGCTGGTTGAGTCAGCCACAAAGACCAATAAAGCAAGGCCCCCAGCCTTCTTCATGGGCGGCAGTCTATCTCTACTTTTGTGAGCGGCACAAGCTCATTGACACGGCGATCTTTGGGCCCAGTCCTGCGGAGTCATCTTCTCGTCATGTGGGAACGAGTATCCGAAAAGGGCTTTTGTCGGATGACGAGGTGATTCGCCTGGCAGAACGGTGTTCTAGCCCTTCGCGCTGGTTACCAGATTCAGCCGTTCGCTCAGCCGCAGCCGCTCGTCGCTAATCTTGGCGGGCAGGCGGTCGCCGAACTTCGTGAAGAATTTGCCAACCTCTTCGGCTTCCTTCTGCCAATCGGCGGGATCCACGCGCAGCAACTCTTGCACCGTTTCGGGCGAGATATCCAGCCCGTCGAGCGTGAGCGCGTCCCGCGTGGGCACAAATCCGATGGGCGTCTCCGTCGGCTTGCCCCTTGCCCTGCGACGCGCTCCAGAATCCATTTCAGCACGCGCACGTTTTCCCCGAAGCCGGGCCACAGAAACTTGCCGTCCGCGCCCTTGCGGAACCAGTTCACGTGAAAAATCTTCGGCGGATGAGGAATAGCGCGGCCCATCTCCAGCCAGTGCCCGAAATAGTCGCCCATGTGATAGCCGCAGAAGGGCAGCATGGCCATGGGATCGCGCCGCGTCACGCCCACTGCACCGGTGTTCGGCCGCCGTCGTTTCCGAGGCCATCGTGGCGCCCACAAAAACCCCGTGCTGCCAGCCCAACGATTCGTAAACCAGCGGCGCCAGGCGCGCGCGCCGTCCGCCGAAAATGAACGCCGAAATCGGCACGCCGGCCGGATCTTCCCAGTGCGGCGAGATGCAGGGCGCCTGCTTTGCCGGAACGGTGTACCGCGAATTGGGCTGCGCCGCGTGGCCCTTGCCTCCGGAGAACGTTGCGCCCTTGCCAATCGATCAAGTCCGGCGGGCGGCTTCGCCGTCGATTCCCTCCCACCACGGCTCGCGCGAGGGCGTCATGGCCACGTTGGTGAAGATGGAGTTGCTCTTCAGCGCGGCCATCACGTTGGGATTGGTGTGCGCGTTGGTGCCCGGCGCGACGCCGAAAAATCCCGCCTCGGGATTGATGGCGTGCAGATAGCCGTCGGCTCCCGAGCTGCATCCAGGCGATGTCGTCGCCGATGGTCCACACGCGGTAGCCCGCGTCTCTCCAGCGCCGACACCATCATCGCCAGGTTGGTCTTGCCGCAGGCGCTCGGAAATGCCGCCGCCATGTACGTGACTTTGCCCGATGGATCTTCCAGGCCCAGGATCAGCATGTGCTCGGCCATCCAGCCCTGTTCGCGCGCCATCGCAGCTGGCGATGCGCAGCGCGAAGCATTTCTTGCCCAGCAGGGCGTTGCCGCCGTAGCCCGAGCCGATGCTCCAGATCAGCTTTTCTTCGGGAAAGTGCAGGATGAAACGCCGCGTCGGGATCCGAGATCGCCCAGCGAATGCAGCCCGGGCACAAAATCGTTGCGTGTTTCCGATGCGGTCCAGCGCCGCTCTTGCCGATCCGCGCCATGATGCGCATGCTGGCGACGACGTAGGGGCTGTCGGTCACCTCCACGCCGGCGCGGGTCATATCGGCGAACCCGCCGGCCCCATCAGGTAGGGCACCACGTACATCGTCCGGCCCGGCCATCGCGCCGTCGAAAAGCTCGCCGATCTTTTCCTTGGCCTCGGCCGGCGCCATCCAGTTATTGGTCGGGCCGGCGTCTTCCTTGCGCCGCGTACAGATAAACGTCACCTGCTCGGTGCGCGCCACGTCGCTGGGATCGCTGCGGTGCAGGATGCAATTGGGATAGGTCTTCTCGTTCAGGCGAACCGTGCGTCCTTCGGCGAGCAGCTTCTCCACCATCTGCTCGCGCTTCGCCTTCCGATCCGTCGCACCAGACGATCTGCTTCGGCCGCGTCTTCCGCGCGGCCTCCTCTACCCACTGCTCAAGGGCTGTAGCCAAGCGCTTCTCCTGAACCTGTGATGAACTTGCCTAGCGGCAGGGATTTCCCGGGACCAGGGATTCCCGCGACCTGATTGATACCTAACCGACCGCCGAATGATAATGCCGCCCGACGTCTGATAATACCGCCCACGTGGCCTGAAATCGACCCCGTTCGCCCGTTATGGTATTGCCAGTCTGGCCACAGCGATAACTCTGCCCGGCCCGCGACGGTGCACTATACTCGGTCCATGTACGCCCGAAAACTCCGCGTGGAAATTGTCGTCGGCGGGCAGCGGCGTCCCTGCCCGCTCGATTGGCTGGACACTTTTTGCATGCGCAACTTCACCGGTCAAGCCGAATTTGACGACACGCTCCCGGTCGGCGACGGCCTGCTCGAAGCCGGTTTCCGCGTCGATGCCGCAGCGCCTGGCCGAAGCCATGAGCGAATGGTTGACGCGGCGCGGCAAAGGCCAGGCCAGCCGGTGCGAAGTCGAGATTCGGCCGGCCTAGGGGCTTCCTAAAGTCGACCCCGTTGACGCACCGCCCGCGATCTTCGGTGGCGCGCTCGCCGGCCGCTTCCAGCACCGCGCGGAATTCGCGGAAGCGCCTTCCGCGCCGCCTCCTCGCCCGCCGCGATCAGCTGCGGCGTCCTGGCGAAATCGTCCCACGCAAATTCGCGCACCTGCGGCTCGATCACCATGTCGGACCTCGCCCGCCAGGCCATGTCGGCCTGCCGCTGAATAATCGTGAACGCAGCGGCCGATCACGTCGGTGAAGTTGGTCGGCTTTATCGATCGCTCTCCGCTTCCAGGAACACCGCGACGATCACATCGGCGCCCATATGCAGCGACCGCCTTCCACCGGCACCGCCGCGGCAACGAAGCCATCCACCAGGGTCCGCCCTTCGTATTCCACCGGCTGAAAAAGCCCCGGATAGGCGCACGACGCCCGCAGCGGCGGCCCGAGCGGCCCTTCGTTGAAATAGACCGCCTCGCCGCTGATCAGATCGGTGGCGGCGATCGCCACGCGGAATCCGCAGCTCTTCAAACGTGGTGACGCCAGGAATCGCTTGGGATAAAACTCCAGGCGCTGATTGGACGCCAGCCCCATCCACGAAAATCGCCATTGCCCGAAATTGCCAAAGCGCAGCGCGGCCGCCGCTTGGCACGACCTCCTCGAACGGCAGCCCGCTGGCAAAGGCCATCGCCGCCAGCGCGCCCGCGCTGGTTGCCGGCGATGTAATCGATGGGTATATGGTGCTGCTTCGAGCTCGTGCAGCACGCCCAAATGAGCGATCCCCCGCGCGAACCCGCCGCCGAGCGCCAAGCCCACCTTGGGCCGCGGCCGGAATCCGCGCTGCCGTCGGGCGTTCCGCGTAGGCAAATTCGCGCACGCGCGTCAGCGCGTTTGCAGCCATGCCATTAGGGTATCTCTCCTATCGGCTTCCATCTTATTAGACAGCATAACGCGACTTAGGGATGCGCCGCACCCGTCGGTTGACCGCCTTTGTCCGTTCTGTAACACTTACTCCGGCCGTCCCTGGCTAGCCGCCCAGGAGCCTGAATTCTAAGGAGTTGCCGCCGCACATCATGAAAACCGGCCCGCAAATCAAACGTGTCGCCGTCCTCGGCGCCGGCACCATGGGCGCGCGCATTGCCGCGCATCTGGCCAATGCCGGCGTGCCCTGCTGGCTGCTGGATATCGTGCCTCCGAATCTCACCGCCGAGGAAAAGGCCCGCGGCCTTACGCTCACCGACCCGCGCGTTCGCAACCGCATCGTTCGCGCCGGCCTCGAAGCCGCCCGGAAGGCGCGGCCCGCTGCCTTCTTCACGCCCGCCACGGCCGCGCGCATCACCATCGGCAATTTCGAGGACAATCTCGCCTGGTGCGCCGAGGCCGACTGGATCATCGAAGCCGTCGCCGAAAATCTCGAGATCAAGCGCAAGCTGCTCGCAACGCGTCGCCGGCGCATCGCCGTCCCGGCACCATCGTCACCACCAACACCTCCGGCCTTCCCATCCGGCAGATCGCCGAAGGCTTCGCCGCCGAATTCCAGCAGCATTGGGCCGGCACGCATTTCTTCAATCCGCCGCGTTACATGAAGCTCGTCGAGCTCATTCCCGGCCCGGCCACTTCGCCCGAAGTTCTCGATGCGCTCGCCGATTTCTGCGACCGCCGCCTCGGCAAAGGCGTGGTGCGCGCCAAGGACACTCCCAATTTCATCGCCAATCGCATCGGCACGTTCTCCATGCTCACGTCGCTCTCGCCTGATGGCCGCGCTTCGGCATGACCGTCGAAGAAGTGGACGCCTGCACCGGTCCCGGCCATCGGCTGGCCCAAGTCGGCCACGTTCCGCACCGCCGATATCGTCGGCCTCGACGTGCTCGCGCACGTCGTGCGCAATATTTACGACAACGCCCCCGACGACGAATCGCGCGAACTCTACCGCGTTCCCGCCGCTGGTCGAAGAGATGGTTCGCCGCGGCTGGCTCGGCGAAAAATCCGGCCGCGGTTTTTACCAGCGCGTCAAAAAAGGCGCCGACACCGAAATCCTGACCCTCGATCCCGCCACCATGGAGTATCGCCCGCGGCAGAAGGCGCGCTTTGCTTCGCTCGAAGCGGCCCGCACCATCGAAGACACTCGCGACCGCCTGCGCGCCATTCTCGCGCCCGGTCCTCGCCGGGCAGCCCGGCGACAAGGCCCAGCAATTCCTCTGGGAGCCTGCTTTCCGAAACTTGTCTCTACGCCGCGCGCCGCATTCCGGAAATTGCCGACTCCATCGCCGACGTGGACCGCGCCATGCGCTGGGGCTTCGCCTGGGAGCTTGGCCCGTTCGAGCTGTGGGACGCCCTGGGCGTCGAAGCGCTCAGCCGCGCCGCTGGCCGCAGAAGGCCGCGCTCTGCCGCCGCTTGTTCGCGCGCCTGCTGCCGCCGGGCGCAAATCGTTCTACGAATCTCGCGCCAGGGCGAACTTTCGTCCTTCGATCTCGCCGCGAGCGCGCACGGAAAGTTCCCGAGCCGCCCGGCGTCATCCTTCTCAAATCGCTCAAGGATCGCTCCAAGGAAGTCGCGCGCAATGCCGGCGCCAGCCTCATCGATCTCGGCGACGGCGTTCTCTGCTGCGAATTCCACGCCAAGATGAACGCCATCGGCGACGACATCGCCGCCATGATCCAAGCCGGCGTCAAGCGCCTGAACTCCGATTTCGACGCCATGGTCGTCGCCAACCAGGCCGTGAATTTTTCCGTCGGCGCCAATCTCATGCTGCTTCTCGTCGCCGCGCAGGAGCAGGAGTGGGACGATATTCACCTCGCCGTGCGCCGCTTCCAGAACGCCAACCTGGCCCTCAAGCACGCGGCGCGCCCGTGGTCGTCGCGCCGCAAGGCCTGGCCCTTGGCGGCGGCTGCGAAATCTGCCTGCATGGCGCGCGCATCCATGCCGCGGCCGAAGCCTACATCGGCCTGGTCGAAACGGGCGTGGGCCTCATCCCCGCGGGCGGCGGCTCGAAGGAGATGATCATCCGCGCCAATGAACACGCCGCCGGCGCGATGATCCTCGATCTTTTCCACGCTTTCAAGCCGATTTTCGAAACCCTGGCCATGGCCAAAGTTTCCACCAGCGCCGAAGAAGCGCGCGCGCTCGGGTTTCTCCGCCCCGCCGACGCCGATCTCCATGAATCGCGACCGCCTGGTCGCCGACGCCAAGGCCACCGCGCTCGCTCTGGTCCGCGCAGGATACCGCGCACATCTGCCGCCGCCCACCGAGCCTTCCATCCGCGTCCTGGGCGAAGAACTCCTCGCCGGCGCCAAGCTGGCCATTCACATGCATGCTGCGCGGCGAATACATCTCCGAATACGACGCCCACGTCGCGCGCAAACTCGCCACCGTCCTGGCCGGCGGCGCCGCTCAGCCGAACCGCAACTCGTCAGCGAACAATACCTGCTCGATCTCGAGCGCGAAGCCTTCGTCAGCCTCTGCGGCGAGCGCAAGACCCAGGAGCGCATCGCCCACACCCTCAAAACCGGCAAACCCCTGCGCAACTGAGCTCAACGTCACGAGGTTGTCGGGCGCCAAAAGGCCGTGGCCATCACGGCGCTTTTGGCGCTAAACAAAGTAGCCCAGGGCGCCCGCTGCGCTTGCGGGGCCCTGGGGTTTTTTCTTCGCGTAATGCCACGCGCTGTGTTTGCGCGAGGGAGATACGCAACTTCAGCTTCAACACTTTAGACCCGAGCCCCCATTGGCCTCCAGCGCCTCCAGCAGCGCCTTCACCTCCTCGATCTGCGTCACAATCGCCTCAGTCTCCTTCTCCTTCAGGTGCACTTTGGTCAGCGTATGCAGCGCCGTTTCCAGCGCGCGATGGGCGTTGAATTCGTGCTGCCGCTTTCTCTCCGCCGAATGCGCGTTCAGCGCCAATTTGCAGAATGTGTCCGCCAACTCGAGTTCGATCCGGATGAAATCCAGGCGGTTCGTTTCGCTCCGCTGCCTTTCGATATCCATGCCGTCCCTTTGCGGAACCCTTCTCGTAGCTGCGCGTCTCATCTTCCTTGCCTCTATCCCAATTTTGAGCGCAGGCGCTTCCCCGTTCAGTGACGCCAGTCACACCCGTAATGGCAGGTGCAGAGTGGGAAGACCGACAAACAGTGTGAAAATTAAGATAAAGGGAAGGCTACCAGACGCGCATCAATCGGCTGCTTCGCGCCGCCATGCGACAAAGCAGAACCATAAGACGATCTTAATTTTTCGGTCGGCCCTTTCGGTAGGTCTGTGGCCGAATGGGATCCAATGGGGTTTCGGCCGGATAGGCTAACGGCTTCCTACTTCTCTTTCAGTTTTAGCTTTCCTTCGGCTTTGTTTTCGTCGAGAAATTTCCGCAGGTCGCCGGCGGCATCGAGCAGCCGGGTCCACTGTTCGTAATAGAGTGTGACCGGGAAACGGCCCAGTCCGTAAACGCTCACGCCGCCCTTTTCTCCCACTCTGAATTCCAGTTGCCCGCCGCGCCGCCCTGACTTCTCTTTTTCAAGCTCCGCCAGGCGCGCCCGCAATTCTTCATACGATGGTTCGGCCATTGTTCCTCCCTATTTGAGCGCCAATTTCAGAGGCCAACAGAGGCAAGATCATAGAACACGCGCACAGGTCTGTTCCAGTCCGCCCTTTGCATGCGGTGATAAAATAGAGGTAAAGCCAGAGGAGCCAGGGCTAAGATTGTGGGTGCCCGAGCGGGTTGTGAGGGCCGGATTTCACCCCTGCCGGTTGCTGGGATTAAGTCCCTTAGAATACGCACTTACGGATTATTGGACTTAAAGTCGTTTAGAATGCGCACTTACAGAAACAAGGGGAGGGGGGTGGGGCACTACGGAGACGGGAATTTCGCCTTCAGGTCTCCGCGAAGCGACTCCCCGCTTTTGGCATCCAACGGAGTGGCACCGGCCCCGTAGTCCCGCAGTCTGAAGGTTGTCGAGCGCTAAAAGGCCGCTTCTTCGCGCGAAAGTCATGGACATCAGGAGCTTTCGCGCGTTAACAAAGTCCACGGCCCTTTTGGCGCATAAAGGAAGTCACCCATGAAAGAAGCCGTAATCGCCAGTTCGGTTCGCACCGCCGTCGGCAAAGCCTACAAGGGCACGCTGCGCGCCACGCGCCCGGACGATTTGGCCGCCATCGCCATCTCTGCCGCCATTCGATCGCGTCCCCGGCCTCGATCCCGAAGGAGATCGAGGACGTCGATCCTGGGCTGCGCCATGCCCGAAGGCGAACAGGGCATGAACGTCGCGCGCATCGCCTCCTTGCGCGCCGGTCTTCCCGTGAGTCTTCCGCCATGACCGTCAATCGCTTCTGTTCCTCCGGCCTGCAGGCCATCGCCATGGCCGCCGATCGCATCATGCTCGGCAATGCCGAAGTGATCGTCGCCGGCGGCACCGAATCCATGAGCATGGTTCCCATGGGCGGCAATAAAGTCGCGCCCAATCCCTGGCTGATGGATCACTATCCCGACGCCTATCTGGGCATGGGGCTCACCGCCGAAAATCTCGCGCAGGAAATACGAGCATCACGCGCGCAGCAGGCCGACGAGTTCTCGCTGGCCAGCCATCAGAAGGCGCTGGCCGCGATTGCCGCCGGGCAAATTCAAGGACGAGATCGTTCCCGTCGAAGTTCGCAGCACCATCGTTTCCAATGGCGACGGGCGCGGCGGACGCGCCAAAACCTCCACCACGACTTTTCGACACCGACGAAGGCCCGCGCGCCGATACCTCTCTCGAAGCGCTCGCAAAGCTCAAGCCCGCCTTTCACGCGCACGGCACGGTCACCGCCGGAAATAGCTCGCAGATGAGCGACGGCGCGGCCATCTCCGTGGTGATGAGCGCGGAGCGCGCCCGCGCGCTTGGCGTGAAGCCTCTCGCGCGCTTCCTGGCCTTTGCCACCGCCGGATGCGCGCCCGAAGAGATGGGCGTCGGCCCCGTGTATGCCATTCCCAAGGCTCTGCGTCTTGCCGGGCTTGAAACTCGATCAGATCGATGTGATCGAGCTGAACGAAGCCTTCGCCGCGCAATCCCTTTCCGTCATCCGCCTGGCCGGGCTCGATCCCGCGCGCATGAACCTCAATGGCGGCGCCATCGCTCTGGGCCATCCGCTGGGCTGCACCGGCGCCAAGCTTACGGCAACCATCTTGCGCGAACTTGAGCGCCGCAACGCGCGCTATGGCATGGTTACCATGTGCATCGGCGGCGGCATGGGCGCCGCCGGCATTTTCGAGCGCCTTTCGTAATCGTTGGCTACGAACAGGCGGCCCCTTCCGCAATCTTTGGAGGACTTATGGCGACCACGGCGACATCCGGAGTTTTGGCTCCCGGAGGCAGTTTCCTGCTCGGATCTCCCCGCGC
Source organism: uncultured Acidobacteriota bacterium (assembly GCA_963823935.1). Lineage (GTDB taxonomy): Bacteria > Acidobacteriota > Terriglobia > Acidiferrales > UBA7541 > Palsa-189. Next base: position 326,626 of record CAWGNM010000008.1, on the reverse strand, counting down.
CGGAAGACGTCTTCACTCCCGCCGAACTCACCGACGATCAGCGCCTGATCGGCCAGACGGCCGAGGAGTTCGTCACCAAGGAAGTGACTCCCGCTGATTCCCGAGCTCGAAGTGCACAAAGAGGGCCTGATGGCCGGGCTGCTGAAGAAGGCGGGCGAACTCGGCCTGCTGGGCGGCGGCGTGCCGGAGGAGTACGGCGGCACGGGCCTCGATCGCATCTCCTCCACCGTGCTCTCGGAAAAAATCTCCACCTACGCGTCCTTCAGCGTGAGCGTGGGCGCGCATTCCGGCATCGGCACGCTGCCCATCGTCTATTTCGGCACCGAGGAGCAAAAGAAGAAATATCTGCCCAAGCTCGCCACCGGCGAATGGCTGGCCTCGCTATTGCCTCTCGGAGCCGCAGGCCGGTTCCGACGCGCAGGCCTCCCGCACGCGCGCGGTGCTCTCTCCCGATGGCAAGCACTGGATCCTCAACGGCCAGAAGATGTGGATCACCAACGGCGGATTTGCCGACGTCTACATCGTGTTCGCCAAAGTGGACGGCGAAAAATTCTCCTGCTTCATCGTGGAGCGCGGCTTTCCCGGGTTTACTCCCGGCGCCGAGGAAAAAAAGATGGGTTTGCGCGGCAGCTCCACCGCGCCGATCTTTTTCGAGAATTGCCTGCGTGCCCAGGAAAATCTGCTGCATGAAATCGGCCGCGGCCACATCGTGGCCTTCAATATTCTCAATGTGGGCCGCTTTACGCTGGGCGCCTCCTGCCTGGGCGGCTCCAAGAAAGAACTGGAATCCGCCGCGCATTACGCCAAGGAACGCACCGCCTTCGGCCACCCCATCGGCGATTTCGGCCTGATTCGCGCCAAGCTCGCGGAGATGGCCATTCGCACCTTCGCCCTCGAATCCATCATCTATCGCGCCGCCGGCTTGATCGATCGCGCCATGAAATCTGTCGGCGCGGACGCCGGCAAGACCGTCAGCACACCATGAAGGTGCTCGAGGAGTACGCCATCGAATGCTCCATCGCCAAGGTATTACGGCAGCGAGGTCCTCGACTACGTGGTCGATGAAGCCGTGCAGATTTACGGCGGCTACGGCTTCCACGAAGATTATCCCGTGGCGCGCGGCTATCGCGATTCGCGCGTGAATCGCATCTTCGAGGGCACCAACGAAATCAACCGCATGCTCATCATCCAGATGCTGATGAAGCGCGCCCTTTCCGGCACGCTGCCCCTGCTGGCCGCCGGCGCCAAACTGCAGGAAGAGATCCTCAGCGGTCCGTCCGGCGAAGATTCCGCCGACGGCCAGTGGGCCGAAGAGAGCCGCATCGTCGCGGGCGCCAAGAAAGCTTTCTTGCTCGCCGCCGGCGCCGCCATGCAGAAATATCGCGAACGCCTTGCCGATCAGCAGGAGATCGTCGGCGCGCTGGCCGATATCGTGATCGAAATCTACGCCATGGAGTCCGCGCTGCTCCGCGCGGAGAAAGCCATCGCCTCGCGCGGCGATGCCACGCGGCGCCATTGCCGCCGCCGCCCGCGTCCTGCTGCACGATGGCGCGGCGCGCGTGGAAGCCTCGCGCGCGCACCGCGCTGGCCGCTTCCGTGGAAGGCGATATGTTGCGCACCCAACTGGCCGTGCTGCGCCGCTTCATCAAGCGCGAACCGGCGGACACCATCGGCCTGCGCCGCGTGGTGGCCGATGCCGTGGTGAACGCCGGCCGCTATCCCTTCGAGGGGCGCTAAATCGGGCCAATCGCTCCGCGCGCCCCGTCGCTTGGTCGGAGTCCTTCGTCCCTGGCCAAAAATTGCCTGGGCTGCAAGTAAGTGGCTGAAAATAAAATTCGTTGCCGCCGAGTTACTCTGTTTTCGGCGTCCTTCAAATTTAGAGACTCCACTCGCGATTTTTCCGCAGCTCAGCCCTCTTCGTCTACTCCGCGCATCGAATCTTGCGAAGGGTTCATCCTCGAAACATTAGGCCCGAAGCAAGGCCCCGAAAGGATTCTCCAGTGTTCTCTCCTTGGTCGATTCCCGAGAAGAAGGCGCGCAAGTGGATGTGGATTGGTCTCGCTGTGGTCGTGGCGTTTCAGATCTATTACGTGCAGGAGATGATCGCGGCTTTCGTGGTTCTGGGCGCAGTCTTTGCCCTCATCTCAGGCGCGGGCTTTTTGGTCCTGGCGATCGACCGAGCCAGCGAGCGAGGTCTCGGCGGCGCACTCAACGCTCTTCGCGCGATTCGCCGTGCGGGAAGCCTCTTCGGTGAAGGATTGCGAAGCAGGCCCAGCGAAACGCCGAGCTTTACGTCAAAAGAAGGCAGCTCCGCCATCCACGTTTAGCGACTGTCCGGTAATCGCGCTGGCCTGATCCGAAGCAAGGAACGCCGCCGCCGCGGCGACTTCGTCGGCGGTTTGCCCGCGGCCTTGCAGAATCCCTTCCAGAAACTGCTTCAGCTGAATATCCGGATCGATCTTCAAGCGAGCCGCGAGAGTATTCCCCAAGTCCTTGGACATCTTCGTTTCCGTGACTGGGCCCGGACAGATGGCGTTCACGCGCACGCCTTGCCGCGCCGCTTCCGCCGCCGTTACGCGCGTCAGTCCCAGCATCCCGGCTTTCGCCGCCGCGTAAGGCGAACCCCAGGGAAACGCGGATTTGGCGGAGAGGCTGGAGATGTTGATCACCGCGCCCGACTTTCGCCGATACATTCCCGGCAAGACCAGCCGCATCAGCAGGAAAGCGCCGCGCAAATGCACCGCGATCACGCGGTCCCACTCTTCCGGAGAGATCTCTTCCACGGGCTTCACCGGTCCATAATCGCCCGCATTGTTGACCAGAATGTCGACTGCGCCGAGGCGATCCTGCGCGGCCGCAACGATGTGCGCGCAATCGGTTTCCCTGGAGACATCGCCCGCGACCCAGGCGCTTTTGCCTCCGGCCTGCTCGATCTCGCTCGCGACCTTGCGGAGTTCCGCTTCGGTGCGCGAGGCAATGAGCACGGCATGCGCCCTCGGCGGCGAAGCGCCGGGCGATGGCCCGGCCGATTCCGCGGCCGCCTCCGGTTACGACAGCAACTTTGCCCTGGAGAAGCATGAGATTTGTTGACGCGCGCAGCAGGATACCATTGTGTGAGTCCGTCCCGAAATCGGGAACCTAATCGCAAAGCATAGGTGCGTTACACTGGCGGCATGACGCCGCGCCGAAAAGTTGTGGTGGCCATTGGGCTTCCCGGCGCGGGGAAATCGACCTACTTCGCGCGGCGAGGAGTTCTGCCGCTCTCGAGCGATTTGATTCGCGAACTGCTTTACGACAATGCCGCCGATCAGCGCCATCCGGAATGGGTGTTTTCGGCGCTGCGCGAGCTCTTGCGGCGCCGTTTGGCGGCGGGCGCGCAGACCACTTACATCGACGCCACCAATCTCACGAGGTACTTTCGCCGTCCTTTGCTGCGGATCGCGCAGGAGTTTGGCTGCGCCGCCGAGGCGCTCTATTTCGATGTGCCGCTGGAAGTTTGCCTGGAGCGGAATCGCCGGCGCGAGAATTTACCTGGCGGCGCCTCGCGGGACGCGCGAGTAGTGCCGGATGAAACGATCCGCCGCATGGCGCGGCGGCTGGAGCCTCCGACGCGAGAAGAGGGCTTCTCGCGGGTGGTTGTGGTTCGACCTACGGCAATTCGCGGGGCGGCAATTCGCGGGGCGGCGGGCGGGTTCGTGGGGCGGCGATTCGACCGGAGGTGGTTCGTCCGGTTGCAGTTCGTCCACGGAACCAAAAGTCGCATAGCCGGGCGAAGGGGGAATAAGGTATGATGTGTGTTTTCAGAGGTTCAGCCGAGGTGCTGCGTTGCCGAATAGCGTCCTGAGCAAGGGAAAGAAGCTCTTGCGAATCCGACCGCGCGGATTTTGCGCCGGCGTGGTTCGCGCCGTGGACATTGTTGAGCTGGCCGTGGAGGCTTACGGTCCGCCCGTCTACGTGCACCATGAGATCGTTCATAACCGCTACGTGGTGGAGCAGCTCCGGGAGCGCGGAGCGATTTTCGTGGAGTCGGTGGAGGACGTGCCGATTGGCGCGGTGCTGATTTTCAGCGCGCACGGCGTTCCGCCGACGGTGCGCGAAGAGGCGCATATGCGCCAACTTCGGGTGATCGATGCGACCTGCCCGCTGGTGACCAAGGTTCATTTGGAGGCGCTGCGCTTTGCGCGCGAGGGGCGCACCATCATTTTGATCGGGCACAAGGACCATCAGGAGATCATCGGCACTTCGGGTGAAGCGCCGCGAGCAGACTGTGGTGGTGGACAGCGTGGAAGCGGTGAACGGGCTGGAGGTGCAAGATCCGGCACGGCTGGCGTATCTGACGCAGACCACGCTGAGCCTTTACGACACGCACGAGATCGTGGCCAGGCTGCGGGAACGCTTTCCGGATATCGCCGGACCGGCCTCCGACGATATTTGCTACGCCACGCAGAATCGGCAGGAAGCCGTGGAGCAGGTGGCGCGCGAGGTGCAGATGATGCTCGTGGTGGGATCGCCGAACAGCTCGAATTCCAACCGGCTGGTGGAAGTGGCCGCAGCGGTCGGGTGTGAAGGCGCGGCTGATCGACGATGCTTCGGCGATCAGCGCCGGATTGGTTCGAGGGCATCGACAGTGTCGGGCTGACGGCGGGAGCTTCGGCGCCGGAAGTGCTGGTGGAGCAGGTGAGCGAACGGCTGGCGGAGTACGGCTTCACGGACCAAAGCGATCGTCGAATTGATTCGCGAGGACGTGCGGTTTACGTTGCCGTCGGAACTCGCCGTAATCGCGACCAGCAGCCAGCGCGGGTAGCAACGAGCAGTCTGAAGCGGCTGCGGGGTTCAGCCGCTCCCCAACGATAGTCGAGGAGAAATCTTGGCGGTCAAGATCGTCCGTCAGGTGAAGAACATTGCCCTGCTGGGCGCACCAACCAGCGCGGCCGGCCTAGGCGCGGGCCAGGAGGGCGCTCCCGCAGCGCTGCGCGCCGCCGGCTTGGCGGAGCGGCTCACCGCAGCGGGTTTTCAGGTGACCGACCACGGCGACTGCGCTCCGCGCGTTTACAAGCCGGACGACGAGCATCCCCGGGCGCGCAACGCGAGCGAAGCGCTGGCGATCATCGAGGAGCTGCGGCCCAAGGTGGAGGCCGCGGTGAAATCGGGCGCGCTGCCGGTGATTCTGGCGGGCGACGACACGATGGTTCTGGCCGCAATCGCGGGTTCCCGCCGATATTATCGTCACGTCAGCGTTATCTCCGTGGATCGCGACGCGGGGCTGAACGTGCCGGCCACGACGCCTTCCGGATGCCTGGACGGCATGGTGATCTCCCACATCGTGGGGCGCGGCGCGCCGGAACTGGTGCGCTTTTGGGGCGAACCGCCGCTGGTCCGCGAGCCCGACGTGGCCGTATTCGGAATCGACCGCGTGGACCAACCCGAGCAGAAATGGCTGGGGGGGACGCCGCTGCAGCATTATCTGGCCGTGGACATCAAGAGGCGCGGCGCGGCCGTGGCTGCCCAGGAAGCCCTCGAGAGGGTGCATGGCTCGCGGCACGAGTTTGTGCTGCTCCTGGATCTGGATGCCATCGCGGCGGAGGATTTTGCGGCGACCAATTTTCCGGGTTCCGGCGGGCTGACGCTCGATGACATTCGGCAGGCGGTGGGCGTTTTTGCGCGGCAACCCACTCTGGTGGCATTTGTTGTTGCCGGTTACAATCCCGCACGCGATACGGACGGAAAGGCAGCGAAGATCGCGATCGATTTGCTGGAAGGCGTGCTGGCTCCGCGTTTACAGGCGCCGGCCGCCGAGGCGACCGAGAGTACCGCGGCAAGCGCCGGCGAGACTCTGGCGGCGGAGACTCCACAGCCGAAAGGTCCTATCGAGCCTCAAGTCGAGGAAGTGACCATGGCCGTGCCGAGCGCCGCGCTGGACCCTGCCGAGCCTACCGTGCCTTCCGCCGAATCGGCGGCGCCGGAGAAACCTTCCGAGACGCATTCTGAAAGCGAACCGTCCGCCGAGTAGCAGCTCTTTTTGCGCGGAGCGACGGCAAGAGTTCAGCGAGTACGCGCCTGGTAATTTCTGCAAGGGTTGTCCCGCGAATGGAGAGCACCCCATGTTACGTCTTCTGAACAATCACAGAGCGAAAGTGACGATGTTTGGGTTCGTGATTCTTGCGGCCGGTCTGGCGTCGCATTTCGTGAAGGCAGGGCAGGCGACGGAGGCCTTGAGCGGCCGGGCCAAAGCGGAAATGGCGACGGTCTATGCCGCCAGCCCGTACATCGAAGCGCACACGCATTTCGACGAAAAGAATCCGGCGGCGGCTGTGGAAGCGGCGCTCAAAAGCATGCAACACCAGAACGCCACCATGATCTTTTTTCTGGCGCCTCCCGATACTTTCGATCATCCGGGGAAGTTCGACACCGACGTGATCATCCCTTACCTGAAGAAATATCCGGAGAAATTCCGCTTTCTGGGCGGCGGCGGAACGCTGAACGCGATGATTCAGCAGTCGGTGCGTTCCAAGGATGCGGGGCCGGAGGTCCAGAAGAAGTTCCGAGCGGAAGCCGAAGAGCTTCTGGCGATGGGCGCGATTGGGCTGGGCGAAGTAACGGCCGAGCATTTTCCATCGAGCACGCCGTATCAATACGCGCCGGCCGACCATCCGCTCTTTCTGCTGCTGGCGGATATCGCCGCCGAGCATAACGTGCCGATCATCCTGCACATGGAAGCCGTGCCGCAGGACATGAATCTGCCGGCTGATCTGAAGTCGCCGCCCAATCCTCCGCGATTGCGCGCCAATATCGCCGCGTTCGAGCGGCTGCTGAACCACAATCCACGTGCGAAAATTATCTGGGCACACCTGGGCGCGGACTATACGGGCTATCGCACGATCGAGCTCGATCGAAAGCTGCTGGACAGGCATCCGAATCTTTACATGGAGATCAAGACCGACCCGATCAACCCGGGGAAGAATTTCCCGTTGGATGCGGATGGGAAGCTCCGGCCGGAATGGAAGAAGTTTTTCTCCGACTATTCGGGACGATTTATTATCGGCAGCGACCAGCACTATCCCGCAGCACCGCCCGACCCGCAGCGCTGGCAAAGCGACGTTCTGCTCTACAACCAGCTTCCCGACGACCTACAGAAGAAGATCGGAACAGAAAACGTCTACCGCATCTATCCACTGGCATTGCCTGCCGCGCATGGAGCCGCCGGCGGAAATTAAGCCGGTTGCAGCGATAAGAGCGCGGACTTAACGCGCTCCGGCGTGAGCGGCGATTGGCGGACGCGAGCACCGGTGGCGTCGAAGATGGCGTTGGCGATGGCGGCTGCGGTGGCGCGGCTGGAGGGTTCGCCCGCGCCATTGGGCGGAATCTCGGGATGATTGAGCAGCACGATATCCACTTGCGCCGGAATATCGGGAGAGCGGACGATGGGATACGTTTTCCAATCCACGCTGGTGACATTGCTGCGATCGAAGGCGACCTCTTCCTTCATGGCGCGGCTCATGGATTGAATCAGATTGGCGGCGATGGTTCCGCGCAGGGCCTCGGGATTGATGATCAGGCCGCAGTCGTGGGCGCAGACAAAGCGCGTGACGAGCACGGCGCCGGTGCGCCGGTTTACCTGCACTTCGGCAATGGTGCCGACATAAGTGCCGCCGCGGGTGCTGAGGCCCACGCCACGTCCGGTTAAGAGATCGCCGGAGGCCTTGTCTCGCTTGGGCGAGGGGCGCCTGTCCCAGGCCGCTTTTTCGGCGGCCGCGGTCAAGACGGCTTTGGCGCGAGCGTTTTCGAGATGCGCCAAGCGGAACTCGATGGGGTCCGCGCCCACGGCGGCGGCGATTTCGTCCATGAAGGACTCGACCGCAAAGCTGGTCTGCGGACCTTCGGGATCGCGCAGATGCGTGGTGCGCAGCGGCGAGCCCGCATCGTAGAAGCCCGGGACCACGTGCGAGACGGCATGCAAATTACCAAAAACATAAGCCGGCGCTGCCACACCCCACTGGGCGAATTCGTCCACGCCGCCTGTATTGCGAACGCCGCTGAGTTGTGCCCCGAGATAGTTCCCCGCGTCCGAAGGGACGAAATGGATTTCGCCACCCGAGAAAGCGCGCGAGGTAAATTCCACGGCAGTGACTTCGCCGTGTTCGTCGATGGCGGCGGCGAGATCGCAGGTCACGGCGGGACCTTTGCTGCCCCATTGCGTCATATCGGCGCGAGACCACTGCACGCGCACGGGTTTGCCAACCGCTTGAGATAACAGCAGGGCGTCGGCTGCGGTGTCCTCGATGCCCGGACGGCCGTAGGAGCCGGCGTCTTCGACCCAAACGACGCGAACCTGGTCGAGCGGAACGCGCAGGAGTTCGGCAAAACCTTTTTGAAGGGCGTGCGGCTTTTGGCCGCCGGACCAAATCGTGGAGACGCCGTCGGTATGAATATCGGCTACAGCGCATCCAGGCCCCATGGTGGCGTGCGATTGAAAGGGCGCTTCGTAGGTAGCCTGGACTTTTTTGGCGGCGGCTGCAAGAGCGCCGGCGGCGTCGCCTTTCTTGGCCGTCTCTTTCGTGGCCTTGGGAGTCACCGAGCGCATGTGCTGGTAGAGATCCTTCTGCTCGGGGAAAGTCTGCTCGAGGGCCGACCAATTGACGCGCACGGCTTTGGCGGCGCGAATGGCGGCCCATTCATTTTCCGCGACGACGCCGACGAAATTTCCTTTGGTTACGGTCTGCACATAACCTGAAATCTTCTTGGCGGCGGAGTCGTCCACGCTGAGGAGTTTGGCGCCCACTCCGGCGGGGCGCATGACCCGGCCGTGGAGCATTCCGGGGACGCGTACGTCGGTAACGTATTGCCATTTCCCGAGAATCTTGGGAGCAAGGTCTACGCGCGGGACAGACTGACCGACAATCGTGTAGGCCGACGGGTCCTTTGGCTTGCCGAGGCCCTGCACGTCGAGCGAGAAACCATCGCCAGAAACTTTGAGGGCCTCGTCCAACTTGCCGTTGGCGGCAAGCTCGGCGTAGGAGATTTTTCGCGAGGCGCCGGTGGTCGTGGTGATGACGCCGTCGCGCACCTGGAGTTGGTCTGGCGAAACGCCCAGATCGCTCGAGGCCATACGCAGCAGGAGAGCGCGCGCCGTGGCTGCGGCGTTGCGTAGAGGCTTCGAGCCCGACATGATGGACGTGCTGCCGCCGACTCCGCCCTGATCGGCGGTTGCGGAAGTATCGCCCATAACCATAACGACGCGGCTTATGGGTACGTCCAGTTCCTCGGCCACAACCTGAGTGAGACCGGTCTCGACGCCCATGCCGATTTCGGCTTTGCCCGTGAACACGTGAACGGTCCCCTCAGCGTCGATGCGCAGCCAGGCGTCCAGCCGAGCGGGCGATGGAGTGGCGGCGGTTTCGGCTGCCGCCGACAAGACCTGCGGCAACGCGGCGCCCTCGGCGAAGCTGAAGCCGATCAAAAGTCCGCCGGTATCCTTGACGAATTCTCTCCGGGAAAGAACGTTTTTGGCGGCCATGGCTACGCGCTCCTCTTCATTTCATCGGCGGCACGGCGGACGGCGGCGAAAATGCGCACGTGGCTGCCGCAGCGGCAGACCAGAGTTTCAAAGGCGGTGCGCATCTGCTCGTCGGTGGGATTCGGATTCTTATCGAGCAGGGCTTTGGCCGTGAGCACCCATCCATTCAGGCAGTAGCCGCACTGGAAGGACTGTTCGGCGATGAAGGCTTTCTGCACGGGGTGGGGATTGCCTTCGGCGCCGAGCCCTTCGAGAGTGACAATCTCTTTTCCCGCGACGGCGGAAACGGGCAGCATGCAGGAGCGCACCGCGCGATTATCGACCAGGACGGTGCAGGCGCCGCATTGGCCCAGACCGCAGCCGAAGCGGGGATTATTCAGGGCCAGATTGTCGCGCAAGACGTACAGCAGCGGGCAATCGGGCTCGACATCGATGGCGTGCGATTGACCATTGATTTTGAGCGATATGTGATTCACGAAAACCTCGAAGTGCAAATGTAGGAGATCGACTTAGCCCATATTCTACTCCCGAAGGAAGCGGCGGAAGAAGCGGCGGCGGCGGGCGGGAAAATGGAGGAGGGCGGCAAAAAGGCGAAGGGTCCGCGTAGTACTCTCTGTGGCCCGTTAAACAATATCGGTTTGGTTGGATGTCGCGAAACCGGCAATTACTCCGCTTCTGGCGTGAGGCTAATCTCGGCACGGAGGCAAACCTCTCATGTGGCGCAAGGTGCTAATCACGCTAGGAATTTTGTGTTTTCTATCTACTGCCAGGGCCAAGGCGGACGACGTGGGGTACGCTTACTGCCCGCTAGGCGAGGGGTACGTGTTTTTGTATGACTCCCCGACCAGCTTCCAGGTGATCGCCAACCTGAAGTGCGGCCAGAAGCTCACGGTTGTGGACCCCCGCGACGACAACAGAGCGCGAGTGCGGACTGCGGACGGGAAAGAGGGGTATGTGCAGAAGTCGTCCCTCATCGCAGCTCTGCCTGGAAGCCAGCCGCAACCTGCGGCCCCTGCGGCCGCTCCGGTTGCTCCAGTCGCTCCGGCTGCCAGCATTCCGCAGCCGCCAGCCGAGGCACCGGCACAACCAAAGCCGCAGCCACGGCAGGAGCCGCAAGCAGAGGCGGAAGCGCAGCCACAACCACAATCGCAGCCACAGCTTCAAGCGCAGGCGCAACCGCCGGTACAAGCGAAACCGTCGGCGGAATTACCTCCGCCTGCGGCCGCAGCGTTTACTCCGTTTTCCACTCTGGGATATGAAGAGAATGTGCCGCGCCTGGAAGTTTTCGGCGGATTTTCGTTCATGAATGCGGGCACGGGCGCGTTAGCCAACCGGCAAAGTGTGGGCGGATTCGAGTCCTCAGTAGCCTACAACGTGAACCACTGGCTGGCGGCTGAAGGCAGCGTGAACGGATATTACAAAACGATCAACATAATTGGCGAAGGAACTTTCGGGTTTCATGATTATCTGCTTGCGGCCGGCCCAAGACTGACTGTGCGCAAAGTGTTTGTTCACGGGCTGATTGGCATGGACCATCTGGCGAACAACATCTATTTCGACGGCCTCGGGCCATCTCCCAGCAACAACGCCCTGGCGGTAGAACTCGGCGGCGGCGTGCAATGGAAGGTAGCCCGGCACTTCGGAGTGCGGACCTCGGCGGATTATGTACTGAGTGAATTTGAAGGATACATTCAGAGTAATTTTCGCGTGACGGCTGGCGTGGTGTTCGATTTAGGGAAGCTGTGAGCGGCCGGAGGGTGGGGCTGGGGCAAAAATAACCGGCTCAACTCGACGGACAAAAAAAGCGGCGCTGATGAAATTATCGGCGCCGCTTTTGCTTTAAACCGAAGGTAAGAGCCCCGGACTTACTCGCTCTTGCTGTATTTCTGATCGCCCAAGGCGCTGTCCTTTAGCGAGGTGCCATCCGCAAGGACGATCTTATTCAGGCGTCCCACAGTGTTGCCGGTCTTGGATTGGAAAACGTAAACGGTGATTACGTCACCGGGCTTGATGGAATTTTTCGTCCAGCCAATGAGGCCGAGGGCCGATGGGCTTCCCGCTTCCGCGGACCAGTGGGTGACGGTGCCCTTGTCATCCTTGACGTCGAACAGGGCGATCGAGTGGGGATTGGCCCAAACGAATCGGGTGACAACCGCGTTATTCAAGACCACGGGTTTGCTGGTGTCGTAAACGGCGCTCCCATGATGCGCAAAAGTCGGGACACAAATCGCCAACAGGGCAAAAACCAGCACAACGAACGCGATTGACTTCATTTTCACTTGGACACCTCCGGGCGCTAGACGATAGGGTGAGGGTACGACAATTGATATTGGCTGTCAATCTTAGGAGAGCGGTGAGAAGACGGGCCACGCGCGGTCGGCACGCGCAGCCGGCACGCGGTCAAGGCTTGTGGGGGATGCCGAAATTGTAGCGTTGGGGCGCGTTCTTGTCCGGAGGCTGGGAGCCGCTCTTGGATGAGGAGCGAACCGCGTCGTTTCCACTGGGCCTATTAGGCGGATTGGGCCTGATGAAAGCCGAAAAACCGACCGTGCTGCCGGCGGCATCCTTGACGGGCGATATGCTGAAGGAAACGTTGATGCGCTGGCCGCCCTTGCGGATGTGCACGCCATCGGAGATAGGAATCGCCTCGTCGCGCTGGAGCCGTTCCAAGAGTTCGGGTATGGGGTCTGGTTCATCCGTCGAGGCCAAGAAGTATCGGGAGCGTCCCAGGACCTCGCGGGCCGAATAGCCGTAAAGGACCTCGGCGCCTCTATTCCAACTGACGATCGTGCCGCCCAGGGTGAAAATGGCGATGGCCTCGTTGGCGCATTCAATGATGGAGGCTAATTGCGAAAGCCTTTCTTCCAGACGCTTGCGCTCGGCGACGATGCTCTTGAGCACCTGGTTCTGGCGCACGAGGTCACGGGCGCGCGCGGTCATAGCCTCGCTCGTCTCATCGGTCAGTTCCGCGACTTTCAATCGCGCGCGTAACAGCTCGACAAACGCCTTCCAGGAGGCGTTATCGAGCAGAAGAGGCAGCATTACGTTGGCGGTCACGTTCTCCGCTTCGACGTAGTTCTCGCCGGGAGCCGTCTGGTGAAAAAGCTTTCCGTCATCGGCGATGAGGATGGAGTGTGGGGTTGCGGCATCCAGCAACCGCTTTTCATCCTCGGACTGAATTTCATTTTGAATTTTCTGAACGAGCAGAGCGATTTCCGAGCAGTTCTCGGCACGTTTGGCGAGCAATCGCTCGTCTTGAGGCGAGCCCTGGATCCACATCTGCATGGTCAGCTGGAGATTCTGATTGGAGTAGGAAAGGGCTTTCTCGGCCAATTCGAGCTTGGCCTCAAGCGCGCTGCAAAGTTCGGTTGGCTGTGGCACTTTATTCTCCATCAAAGCCGCTTAAGCGCAGCCGCTTCGAGGAAATCCTCAAGAAATATTCACTTTGCCCTGGGCCGTGAGTTCCCGCTTCTCACGCTAATTTCTTATCCAGAAGCAGACTCTCCATCTTCTTGGTGAGCCGCTCAAAGTCGATTGGCTTGGTTTCATACTCATCGCATCCGGCCTCGAAGGCCTTGTCCCGGTCGGTCACAAGAGCATGGGCCGTCAGAGCGATGATGGGGATATGACGGGTGGTCTGGTTCGATTTCAACAGGCGAGTGACTTCCCAGCCGTCCATGGCCGGCAGGCTGATATCCATCAAAATCAAGTCGGGGTTCTCGGATCGAGCCAGCGAATATCCCTGCGCGCCATCTCCGGCGGTAACTACCTGGTAGCCCCTCTTCTGGAGGCGCCTGGACAGCATGTTGACGTTCATTTCGTTGTCTTCGACCATCAAAATCTTCGGCACAGTCCGTTCTCCCATCCAACTTGGCCTAGCCAGAGCGGCCGCGGCCGGAGCGAGCCAGCCGGGCGCGAAAAGAGTGCGGTGCGGTCACAGGGATGTGCCGCAGTGACTTTTATGACGCTTATGGGCGTGAACCTAAATGGGAGAGTGGTACCGTTTTGAAACTGAGCTAGCGGGCCTATTATTGGCGTCTACGATACAGCTGGCAGGTCGCCGGCAGGGCACAGCGCGTGGGTGCCCGAAAACCACCGGAAGCGCCGAAGAACCACCAACGGCTTGGCGCTGGTGGAAAGGGCAGGAAAGTCCCGTTCTTAGCTAAGTAGCTGATATAAATATATATATACTTTACATGCGGGGCGCAGAATTTCATTGGGCGCATTCTTCGCTTTTATTTCGTAGCCTTTTGTCTCCTACACAATTCAATGTATGGAACAATCTCGGGTCTTTCCACTAGGATAGCGGCCTAGCAATTCGCCCACCCGCAACGTGGAGGCAGGAATGGCCAAACTAGACGTGTTGGTAGCAGACGACCATGACATTGTGCGCCGAGGCCTTCGCGATCTTATCGAAAAACAGCCGGGGTGGAAGGTCGTGGGCGAAGCGACCAATGGCAAAGAAGCGGTGGAAAAAGCCAAGCAGTTGAAACCGGACGTGAGCATTCTGGACATCAGCATGCCGTCATTGAATGGACTGGAGGCGGCGCGGCAAATCGTGGCCAGCGGGTCGCCCACCAAGGTGTTGATCCTGACGATCCACCATTCCGACCCGCTGATCCAGCAGATGGTAAAGGCGGGGGTACGAGGATACGTCCTGAAGACCGACGCGGCGAGCGAACTGGTCCACGCGATGGAAGCTCTGCAACGCAACAAAACTTTCTTTACTTCCAAAGTGGCGCAGTCTTTCCTGGACGAGCGGCAGAAGGCCGCCAAAGTCAGCAATGGCGACGACCGAGCCCTCAGGCTAACGCCCCGGCAGCGTGAAATCGTGCAACTGCTGGCGGAGGGAAAGAACAGCCGGGAGATCGCCTCCATGCTGGGAACGACGTTCAAGACGATCGAAACACACCGCGCCAACATCATGCGGCGGCTGGAATGCCATTCGGTGACCGAACTGGTGCGCTACGCCATTCGCAACGATCTGGTGCAGGCTTAGTTCTCCTTTTTACTTAGCTTCGAAGAGTCGGAGAAGTTTGCCAAGCGGCGCGCCGCGCCGGTGAGTTCGAGAATGTGCATGCCGGTATTGGCGCGATCCACGATGTAGATGTAGCCGCGGTCATCCACCTCCACGTTGTTGGTTTGAATCGCCACTTTGCAGTGCTGCTCGGCGCCGGTGCCGACGCAGCGTTTGTCCGTCTTGTCGGTGACGGCGGGAATGTAATAGCCGACCTCCTTGGGATGGAAGGGATCGCGAACGTCGAGAGCGCGCACGCCGGCATTGAAATGGGCGATGAAGACGAGGCGGCGATAGTAGATGGGCGTGAAATTCTCGTTGGTGGAATGGGTGCCGAAGCGTCCGCCGCGCTCGCAGAAATTTCCGCTGGCCTCGGGCACGGTCCAGGTGGCCACGCCGAAGGGACGCATTTCGTCGGTGATGTCGATGACCCGCACCATCTCTCGATCTTCCAGGCACTCGTTGGCAAGCGTCTCACCCACGGATAGAACGAAATCGCGCTGGGCCTGAGGGTTCTGCCGGTGGCGCCCACGTCTCCATGCTCGACGCCGGCGGCAGCGGCGGGCACGCCCGGTTTCTGCTTGGCGAATTCGGGCAAGTCCATGCCAAGCAGGGGATAAGGCGAGTGGGAGCCCGCGTCCGGGGGCAAATCGATGCGGGAAATCTGCGGGTAGAGCAAGTTCGCGTCGGTGGGCTCCTTGGGACCGTTCAAGAGCTTGTCGCGATCGACGATCTGCATGATGCCGTTGCTATTGGTGCCGTAGCCGAAGTAGACGCGATTGCGGTCGCGGCCCATGGACATGGCGCCATGCAGTTCGGTGGGCGCAGGGCCCGGTGGAGCCCGGCTGCTGGCCCGGCAAGCCGAAATTGCGGATGAAGACCGGATGGGCGGGATCGCTCAGATCGTAGATCTGCGTCATGCGGCGAACGCGCCAGCCAGGCACGCCGGAAACGAGATAGGCGATGCCGGTGTCGCACTCCCACCAGCTCTTGTGCGTATCCACGAGGCCGCTGACGACCACGGTGAGGCGGCTGGGCTTGGCAGGATCGGTTACGTCCCAGATTTCGTGGGCCGAGCCGCCAAAGGTGCGCAGCATGTAGACCTTGCTCTTATCGGCGTGCGGGAGCGCGCTGCCGTCGCACACGCGGACCATCTGCGCGCCGCCGGATTCGGCGTTGGTTCCTTTCTCCGGCTCGCCGGGTATGTGGGCGAGATAGCGGGGATGGGCGGGGTCGGTGACGTCCACGATGGAGGTGCCGTTACTTTCCTGCATGCCGGTGAGGGGATTGGGCTGCGAACCGCCGTGATGGCCGATGTAGGCGATCCAGCGCTGTCCCTGATGATGAATCGTAGGCTGATAGGCGCTGCGCGCCTGCAGGTCGTTATAGCCAACGAGCTGCATATTGCTTTTTTCTTCTTTCTGCGGCTGAGCGGCGGCAGAAAGGCAAACAAAGATGGCCAGCGCCACACCGGCAGCGAGCGCCACGCAGAGACGCGCGCCGACGCGGCAGATTCGGATAACGGGAGAGCGAAAGGCTTTTTGTCATTAGGTCCCCCAATTTGGGAACGAGATTGGACGAGACGCCCTTATGGGTGTGCCCTTATGAGTGTGGAGGATATCACCGCTGCCTGGAATGAGAAATGGGCAGGAAGCGAAACGGGGTCGTTGTCTGCGTCAGGGGTTTACTTGCGTCGAATGCATGGCGGCTGCGGCGCCGAGGCGCTCGACGGCGTTCTCGATTCGCTGGCGGCTTTGCCAAAATCTGGACCACAAATCGCCCTTACGTTTGAGGCGAGTGAGGACCGTTTTTATGTTGAGGCTTTCCGGCTTCAAATTCGGGCGCAATTCCTTGATCTCCACGGGAGTGGAGACGGGCGCCTTGGGAAAGGCGCGGACCGTATAGGCCGCGGCGAGCGGCCTGCCCAGCGAGTTTTGCGGTGACGTCGATCAGCACCTGCCCAGGACGGCGCTTGGCCACGATGCGCTCGTGAGTGACGAGGTCCGGGATGCTCGGCGGAAACAAGCTGCGCGAAGATTTCTCCAAACATGCGCAACTGCTCGAAGGTGTAGACGCGTTCGACGGGCAAGTAGAGGTGAAATCCGGTGGCGCCCGAGGTCTTCAGAAAGACCTTCAATCCGACCTTCGTCAGCTTCTCGTGGAGGGCGCGAGCGATGGTCAGGACACGCGAAAATTCGGTGCCATCGGCGGGATCGAGATCGAAGAAGAAATAGTCGGGATGCTCCTGATCGTCGCGGCGGCTGGACCAGGGATTGTGGTCGATGCAGCCCAAGCCCGTGAGGTAGAGAAGAGAGGCGAGGTCGTTGGCGATGACGTATTGGACGTCCTTTCTCCTTCCGAGGGAATGGCCACCGTTTCAATCCATTTGGGAACGCCCTCGGGCATATTCTTCTGGAAAAAAGCCTGGCCTTTGATGCCGTCGGGATAACGGCGCAGCACCAAGGGGCGGTCCTTGAGGAAGGGGAGAAGATAATCGGCGACGCGGTAGTAATAGGCGAGCAGATCGCGCTTGGTGTAGCCGGACTCCGGAAAAAATATTTTGTTGAGATTCGGTAGGCGGAAGCGCTTGCCATCGAAATCGAGCGTGACGGACTCCTGCTTGCCGGAGAAAAGTTCGGCTTCGATCTCCTCTTTTTCGCTCAACACAGCGCCTACGATTTCGGGCGCGCGGACGATCTGGTGGGTGGGCGCAAGGCCGGGCGCAGGCGCGGGCTGCGGGGCGGCTTCGTTTTCCCAGCGGCAGTCTTGCGGCTGGACATCGTTGCGCAAGGCCAGAAAACGGGCGCGCGCAGGCGCGGTTCCTGCGTCCAGCCGATGAAGCGCACGTGGGCAACGAGCTCCGGTTTCGCCCAGAAGGCCCGCTCATTGGTATCCGGAATTTTGTCGAAGGGGCACTTCGGCGATTTCGAGCTCGCGCAGCTTCTTCATGAGCGAGGCGCGCGTTTTCTCGTCCATGCCCGTGCCGGCATGGCCGACGAAACGAAGGGCTTTGCCCTGGTAGAGGCCGAGAAGCAAAGAGCCGAAATGCGTGCGGCTGCCACGGGGCGCGGTCCAGCCGCCGATGACGACGTCGAGAGTTTTCGTGGCCTTCAGCTTGACCCAATTCTGGCTGCGAGCGCTGACGTAAACGCTATCGAGGCGCTTGCCGACGACGCCTTCCAGTTCCTGCTGCCTGGCCAAATCGAAAAGACCTTTGCCATTTTCCAGAACGTGATCGGAGAAGCGAAATTCGGGAGATGGATCGAGGAGGCGCCGCAGGAAATTCTTGCGCTCGAGCAAGGGCACTTCGCGCAAATCATAGCCATCGCAATAGGGCAGATCGAACAGGTAATACGTTACCGGATAGCGCTTGCGCAGATCGGGGGAGGGCTGCTGCACGTTCATGCGCTGCTGCATGCGCTCGAAATCGCTGCGGCCTTTTTCATCGAGGACGACGATTTCGCCGTCCAGAATCGCGCGGCGGGCGCTGAAGCGCTGGGGCAAGGAGGCCAATTCCGGATACTGGTGGGTGACTTCATTGCCGGCGCGCGAGAAGCAGGCGAACGGCGCCATCTTCGATCCAGGCGAGGGTACGCGCGCCATCCCATTTCACTTCGAAGAGCCAGCCAGGATCGGAGAAATGACGATCGATGAGCGTGGCCAGCATCGGCGAGAGGGAAATGGGCATGGGGGCCTGGCGCGCTCCCTCGAGTTCGGCGGGCTCGATCGCGGCGGGATTGCGCTTGGGCGGCAGTTCGTTGGCGATCTCGTCGAGCGTACGGCCGGTGAGGACCGAGCCGTCGTGGTCGTCAACGTTCCAGGCGGAATCGACAGCGTCATCCTGATGCTTGATCATCAGCCATTCGGGCTGTTTTTCGCCGCGTCTGGTGCGCACCAGAACGAAGCCGCCACGGAGTTTTTCGCCGGAGAGCCGGAATTTGATTTCGCCGTGCGCTACTTGTTCCTTGGCGCCCTGGCGACCTTCGACGCGGAAGGTGCCGCGGTCCCAAACCATCACGGAACCCGCTCCATAATTTCCCGCCGGGATGTTGCCCTCGAAATTGGCGTAGCTCATGGGGTGGTCTTCGGTCTGGACGGCCATGCGCTTATCGGCGGGATTGAGGGAAGGCCCTTTGGGAATGGCCCAGGATTTGAGCACGCCATCAATCGCCAGGCGAAAGTCGTAATGCAGGCGGCGTGCGGCGTGCTTTTGCACAACGAAGGTGCCTTCGAGCTGGGGAAGAGATTTGGCGGAGGAAGGTTCCGGAGTGCGGTCGAAGCGGCGTTTGCGGCGATACTCCCCCAGGCGGGCCATATTTCATTGTAACTGAGGCGATTCGAGAGAGGCGAGATCGGGGAGCGCGGCAATTCCGGGCGGGTCGAACGGACGCCGCGGAAGCGCTGCTAACCGGGCTCCGCGCTTATTTCGGCGGAGGGGAAGATGACTTCGATGGCGGTGCCCCAATCGCCGCTGCGGATTTGCATGTGGCCGCCGAGGTTCGCAACTCGCTCACGAATTCCGCTGAGGCCGACGCCCCGCGATCGCCGCTGGTCGCCACTTTCGGCTGAGGTGGCGGCCATACCTTTGCCCTGATCCGCAATCTTGAGCCGCACCTGGCTATCGGCGAGGGACAAGGCGATGGTAGCCGTGGAGCTATTGGAGTGACGGTGCACGTTCGTGAGGCACTCCTGCACGATGCGAAACAGGCCCAGCTCGATCTCGCGTGGCAGACGGCCCATCTCCTTGGGCATATCGAGAGCGACCCGGATGCGGCTGCGGTCGGAAAAACCGGAGACGTACCAAGGAAGTACGCCGGCCAAGCCTAATTCCTCGAGCAAAGGCGGATGCAGAAGATACGAGATAGTGCGAACCTCGGAGAGAGCCTGATCGATCAGGCCGCAACACTCCTCGAGATAGGCCTTGCCGCGGTCATTGACCGATTGCAGATGCTCCTGAGCAAGCGAGAGATTCAATTTGGCCATGGACAATAACTGTCCGGCGCTATCATGCAAATCGCGGCCGAGCTTGCGGCGCTCTTCGTCCCTCAGATTGAGGAGATGGCCGGAAACGACGCGCAATTGCTGCTCGGCGCGTTTGAGTTTGGTGACATCGGTCTCGACATGCAGGCGGCCGAGAGCGGCTCCGCAAGGGTCGCGCCAGACTGTCCAGCGGCTGGCAACGACGATCTGGGCGCCCTGGCGCGTGGTCGCCTTGAGCTCGTACTCCCAATAACCTTCACGGCGGAGGATGTTTTCGATTTGAGCAAGGGGACGAGGCAATTCCGCATTCACGAGATCGAGAAAAGAGTTGCCGATGGCTTCGCTTTCCTTCCAGCCGTAGAGCCGTTCAGCGGACGGATTCCAGGCGAGGATTTTGCCGTCCGTGTCTACTAGAGTTACCGCCTCACGGCAGGCGAAGAATAGCTGGCCGGCGACGCGCTTCCATTCGTCCAGAAGCTTTTTCTGTTCGGCAGGAGTGAGAGCGCTTGGCGAGGCAGGCCCCTCAACGGCGGGCGAGGATGCGCTCATGGGAGCATCGAATGGCATGGCGTCACACAGCTAATTATACCGGTGCGTTTTTATTAGCGGTCCCCACGAAGCCCTGGAGCGACTGCTCCATCAGCATATTGAGGCCAATTCCCAGGCGCTTCAAATCCGAAACCAATGGAAGCAAGTCGGTGAGAATCAGATTTTTCTGAATCGATTTATAGACGGCCTCTTCCACGATGCGGAAGTCCTTGACGACAAGCGCCGCGGAGGCGCCGCCGCGAGCTCTCCACTGGCCGTATTGAGCCGCCGAGCGCAGGGCATCGGCTTTGGGCTTCTCGTTGTGCTGATCCATGAAATCGATGACGGCCTTGAGGAAGCCGGAAAGATAACCGGCCAGTTCCTCAAAGGAGTTCGAGGACGCCTTGGATTCGCGCTTAATACTGGCAAGGATAGCCGCTTCGATTTCCGCGCTATTTTCTTTAAGGAGAGAGGAGATGCGCCTGGCCTCGGGCCTGGCGGCTGGCTTTTCGACCTTGGCCTTGAGCGCGCCAACCAGAGAATCGATTTCCACCGGCTTAACCAGATAATCGTCGACCTGGCTGTGGATGGCCTGCAATGCGGTCTCGAAGGCAGGGTAACCGGTCAAGATAAAGATAGAGCAAGCCGGTTGGATGTGGCGCATGCCGCTGGCGACCAGGAAACCGTCGCCCTCTTCGCCGATATTCAAGTCGGTAACCAGGGCGTCGAACTGAAAGGAGTTAATCTCGAAGAGCGCATCGGCAACGCTCTCGGCGACGTGCACATCGAAGCCGGCTTTGTCCAAAATCGGGGGCAAAGTGAGGCGGATACTGGCTTCGTCGTCCACAAACAGCAAGCGCTTGCGCAGCTTATTTTCGGGCATGGTCCTTGTCTCCGACAGCGCTCTTAACTCCAGTAACGAGCGCGTTAGCACCTACTCTTCCGCCTCCGTTTCGGACTTGCGATCGCGTCTCTTTAGGCTCATGGCGCGATCGGCAAGGTCGAGGTAATGCTCCAACCGGGAAGGCTCGCGGGCGCGGTCTCCCAGAGGGATGAGCCGCGGCCCCTCGTCGCGGGCCGCATCGTCGGAGGGCGGCAGGAGCTCAACGCGCTTTCTCACGTGTTGTTTTTCGATTTTGGGGCGCAAATTGTCCCGCGCTTTCATGGCCCAAAGCCGAATGAATTTCCAGTTGTGGCACTGCAGGAGCTTCTTTGGGCTCCGCACCAGCCATACGGCGCTTGCGAATTTCGATTTCCCGGAGTTCCCGGAGTATCTCCGCTTCCTGGCGAACGTACTCCTCTTCGGAGATTTCGGCCGATTCGAGCGCGAGCTGCAATTCCAGCAAGCGCCTCTTGCCAGGCGCGCTATCCGTATGCTGCTCTTCAGCGACCTGCTGAAGCGTGCGCAAGACGAACTTGATACCCAAAACGGGCAAGCCCAGCAAATCGTCGATCAGAAACACAAAACGCTCCGCCAAGTGTCAGGAAGACGCGACGCGCTCCAACTTCAGCCGAATATTCACAAAATTGTAAGGCGGCCACGGCCCGGTGTATTTGAACTTGAGGCGCTTGCCGTATTTGCGCGCGATCTTGTTGACGACGCGGTCGAATTCGGATTCACGTTCGCGCTCCACGAGGAAGGCCGCGTTCATGATCATTTTATCGCCGATAGGCTGATTGTCGCGGGAGGCCACGCAGCAGATGCGGAGCGCCTCATAGATTTCGCGCACGTAGCGGATGGCGCGCTCGGCGAGGGCTTTATCGATCATGCGGCCCAGTTGCATGCGGGCGAAGTAGGTGGACTGCAACTGCTTGCGGATGATCTCGCGATGGAAGCGGCGAATCTCCTCATCCTGCTCCATCAGCTCCTGAATGATCTGGTCGCGGTCCCAATTGACCTTCAAGCCAAACTCGAGCTTGCCGGCCATCTGCTCGAGCACGTCCTTGACGGAGGAATAGATGCCCTTCAGGACTTCGCGAATGTCGTCGTCGGTGCGAAATACGGTGCCGAAGCTCATGGGAATGATGGTGTGATTTTTCATCACGGTGTCGATCACGTGCTCATGGGCCAGGGCGTTTTCGCGCGTAGGATCGAAAATGGCGACCGTGGTCTTGCTCACCACGGCGGCGATATCCAAATAATTCACGGTATAGACCTGCTCGCCCGCTCCGCCAATGCCGATGCTGCCGAAGGTCATGGCGCCCTTGGAACGAACAATTCCGTAAACATAGCGGCCGCTTTCTCCGGGCGCGGTGGATGCAGCCGCAGCAGGGCCATCATTGATTTTTACGTGCAGATCATCCTTCACACGGAGACTGCTCTTTCGCGACGGTCGTTCCACTTTGGCCGGCATAGATTTTCTTCCTCGAGCGATCAGTAAAAGAAGCTTACGTTACTAGCGATTCATGTCTTCACTGCCGCGCCTCACGCGGAGATCGGAAACATGAGATTGATCACGGTTCCCTTGCCTACGGCGCTTCGAACTCGAATGCGGCCGTTATGATTCTCGACGATCCCTTTTACGATCCACAGGCCCAGCCCCGTTCCTTTTCCGCCCTTGGTGGTCACAAAAGGCTCGAACATCGATTTCTGAATCTCGGGGCTGATGCCGCAGCCGGTGTCCGCGACGCTGAGGCTGATCCAGCGCCGGAATCCGTCCGTGGAGTGGATTTCGCGAGTGCGAATCACCAACTTGCCGCCCGAAGCCATGCTGTCGCGGGAGTTGACGACCAAGTTCGACAGCAGTTGCCGGAACTGGTCGCCCGACCCCTTGAATGAGGGGATTTCGCCCAAGCGCTTATCCACGGCAACGCCAGCCTTCGACAGCGGGCGCGCGAAAAGAGCCAGGGTGTCTTCCACGACGCCATTCAGGTCAAAGCTTTCAAACTGGACGACGTTGCGGTAGAGACCGAGCATCTGACGCACGATGCGGGTGACGCGCTCGGTCTCACTCTTGAGGACGTCATAAATCTGCCTCGACTCCGGTTGGATCTCGGAGCCCAGGATGTGAATGGCGTTCTTGATGGCCTCCATGGGGTTATTGATTTCGTGAGCGATGGTGCCGGCGAGCTTGCCGGTGGCGGCGAACTTTTCGATTTCGAGCATGCGGCGCTCCATTTGGAGCTGCTCGAGTCTTCTCCAGGCGGAGAAGTCGCGCAGAACCGTGACCGTATAGGAAACCTGGCCGCGGGCGTCATAGATTTTTCCGGAGCGCGCGGCGTATTCGACCTCGGCCTGGGAAGTGGGGTTGTAGAGGCGAAGGGAGCGATTGTCCTTATCGGCGAAGGAAAACGTGAAAGCGGTGAGATAAGCGTCGAGCTTGGCCAAATTCTTCATCACTTGCGGATGCTTGGAGCCGTCGGCAATGCCAAAAAGCTCCTTGGCCAGCGAATCGAGGAGAACGATCTTGGCCGAATTGTCGGCCACGATGATCGGATCGCCGACATTTTCAATGACCAGATTGAGGCGGTCTCGCTCCTGGCGCACGACCTCTTCGGCAACGCGCAATTTGTCCAGATTGGCGCGCACTTCCATATCGGCGCGGCGCAAATCGGTGACGTCGCGCATGACGGTGACCATGCCGGTGCGGGTTCCGTCCGAACTCTGCGTAGGTGCGCAGACGGCCTCAAAAAGGACCTCTTCGCCCTCCATGACATCGACCAGGGTGAGATCCCGGGAAGTGTCTCTTCCGCTGACCATCATGGAGGAGAGCGCGGCAGAGAAAAGGAGGTTGTTGAGTTCCACGGCGCGGCGCCCGCCATCGCCGATGCCCTCCGGCACGCGAAAAAATCGTTCCGCGGCGCGGTTCTGAATCACCACGCGGTGCTGATCGTCGGTAAAAATGACGGGATCGGCCATGCTCTGCATGACGGCGCTCAATCGCGAGATGGTCACTTCCATATCGCGCATGCGGTTGAAGTAGTGCTCGATCTTGAATAAGCGGGCCAGGTAGCCATTGGCGCGTTCCGCGAGGTTGCGGAGCTGCTCCAGGCGCGCAGGACCTGTATCTCTGCCGAGCTGCGCCAGAAGGATGGTGGCATAGGCGCGCATGCCGCAGGCGTTACAAATCTGGCCCTCGAGCGGCAAGCGGCTAGAGAGCCGCGCATTCTGGACCGCGAGACAATCGTCGCGGCGTTCACGCTCGGCTTCCCAACAGCGCGTATGACTGCGATAGATCATGGGATAAGCGTAGAAGGATGGGCCTTTGCCGGGGGCAGCGGGCAGAACACCGGGATTCAAGCGCTGGAGAGCGGCCACGATGGGATTCTCGTGAGCCCACAAGGAAGTGCGGAACTTTTCCAGTTCGCTTCGATCGAAATTGAGCGAAGCCGTGGCCTTGACCTCGCTATTGTCAAAATCCACTTCGAGGACGACGGCTCTGGGAAATCCAAGCTTCACGATCTCTTCGAGGAGGATGGGAAAAATCTCTTCGGTGCGTTCGGCGGAGAGCAGACGCAGGGCCGCGCCGTCACCCGGCCGGTCCTGCACAGGCGGGAGGGGCTTCTCCAAGACGCGCGGGCTGGCCACCGGAGCCACTCCTTCAGCTCCTTAGCTTAACGCCGGGCAGTCCGGCGGCGCGCAGGGGCGCGCGACACGCGCCGCACCGGCTCGGGCTGCAGTTCCGTCTCGGCGCCGGGAGCCAACTGCGGTCTCGAAACCAGACCAGTAAGGCCCACGGCGTCAGCGTACTTGAGATAGGTGTCGATGGAAGCGACGACGACGCGGGCTTCAACGGTGATCAAATCGATGCCGACAAGGGATATCCGCACCCAGGCGTCGATCACGATGCCTTTGTCCAAAACGCGGTCAAGGACATCGATTAAGCTCGAACCACCGGAGACGCGTTCAACGGCCATAGATTCCCTCCTAAACTAGCCTCTGCGTTTGGGCTTCGCCGCTCTCGAAGACCTCGACGCGCGGGCAACTCGCGGGGCTCGAGGAGCTTGTGGAAGGGCGCGGGGCGGCGGCCCCGGCATGGTCAAATGGGGATCGTATTTCCACCAGTTCAAACCGATCTGCTCGGCCTTATCCACAGAGCAAACCAGCAGGCGAATGCGAATCGTAAGTAACTCCACGTTTGCCAGCGAGATACGAACATCGCCGGCGATCACCAACCCTTTGTCGAGGACGCGGTCCAAAATGTCGACAAGGTTCGTCGTTCCGGAAACGGTCGGCACCTTTTCCATTGGATCGCTCTCTCTTGAGGCGGGTAACCTGAAGATCCCGCCGGGGGACGAAGGGTCGGATACTAGTGGTCGTGGGGAGGAGCGTCAATAAGGGCTTCTCTGTATAGCTCCTCAAAAAGGATAACTTTTTCAATAACTTGTGGTCGCAAGTGGCGCCTTTACCGGAGGCGGCCGAGGGGGCCCAGGTCGATATTCAGATCGGCAGGGGAGAGGCCAAATTGCTCGGCCATGTCGCGGATTTTAGCCTCGAGCTTCATCAGCGCTTCACCCATCTGCTCGATCTCTTCCTCGCTGAGCGTGCCTCCCTCCATTCGGCGGATCGCCTGGCGCTCGAGCAGTTGCCGCAAGAAATCGATCAGGGTAAGAACGAGCTTCGCTAAACCTTGCTCGATATTGTCGGGCGACAGCTCGACCCGCGTGGGGACGGATGTAGCCCCTTCCTGAAGGGAAGGCGGATCGACGGGGGCGTTCTTTGACGGCTGGCCCTTTGGCGGCTGGTCAGTCATGCGCTACTTCCACGAATTCACTCGGAGGCCAGGGGCCAGTGACACGCGCCGAGATGCCGGCAGGGGTGAGGACGCGGCCGATCTTTTCGAGGAAAAGAGGAAGCGAGGAACGATCCACGAGCGCGAAACCGCGAGCGCCGGAAGGGGTATCGCGCTGCACCCAGCCCTCGGCCAAGGAATTGGCGGCAGAGCGAAAGTTGTCGAGGACCGCCTGGATCTCCCGATGGCGGGCCCGCCGATGCTCCAGGTAGCTTTTGCCCGATCGCGGCGGAGGTTCCGGCGCGGGAACCGGCTCCAGAATAAGTCGCACATCCATCTGCACCTTATTATGCAAACGATGCAAGGCGGCGCGGTAGTCGGAAGAGCGACTCTCGAGGAACTGCCGCAAAGCGCCCTCATTTTCGACAACGGTGGGGAAACGGAAGGGAATGATCGTGGCCTGGGAAAAAATCGCGTGGAGAACCCGATTAAAAGCGGTAAGGATTTCAGGCGCGGGCTGGTGCGCCATCGGCGAAGCGAAATTGGAAAAACAACAACGCAGGGCATCGACATCGATCCAGCGGACCGGCTGGCCGTCCACGCCGCGCAGCAGGAGATCGAATTGGCTTTGCTGCTCCACTATGCAGTATGCAAGAACGGTAATTTGATCGCTGAGCGCCACTGTTAGCGGCGTGTCCTGGTATTCGTGCGGGGAGCATTTATGCGAGGGCCATTTGTCCGGGGGGGCGTCGGGGGAGCATCTGAGCGAGGCGGCAAGGCGGCGTTGGTCATGTGGCGCAGCGCCGTCTCGACGGAAGTTACCACCAGATCCAAACCAAGATAAACCAAGTCGACTCCGGCCAGCGAAAGCACCAGATTGCCGCGAATGATGATGCCGGTGTTCAGCAGGTGATCGACCAAATCGAGCAGCGTGAGATCGGCGGAATCGTCGTCGTTGATAAGAACAATCTTGGGGGGCTGTTCGGTCATAGATCGCTCGTCCATCGTTCAACGATGGTTCAACGTTGGCTCAACGATTGCTCGCCGGTTGGTCATTGTGCGGGCGATTCCGTTTGGGTGACGAAGGAAAAGGGCGGCCAGGGGCCGGTACATTCGACACGCTTCTGGCCTTTCCATTTTCTTGAATACTTGCGGATAAGCGCTTCCAGCTTGGGCTGATCGGACCGCTTCAGCAAGAGCACCTTATGGAGCTCCAGATCGCGCCTGGCCGCGGCAAATTTGCCACCCTCCGCGATTTGATCGGAGATGGATTCCAGGGCCTCAGCGAATTCCGAGAGCGCGGGATCGGGTGGACGAGACACCGGGCGCGAGAGCGCAGATTTTGCCTGAAGATATTCCTTGCCGGTGCGAAACTTTTTCTTCGCGAGCGGCGCGGGGGGGGAGCGCAAGGACTTTAACGCCCCACTCCTGCTTCCCTTGCAATCGCTGGAAATCGATTTTCAGGGCCGCTCGGCGGTTTTCGATATGGGAGCGGAGGGACAGGTCGTTCGAGAATTCCAGCCCAAAGCGCGCCGGAAGAATGTCCGCGGCGCGAGCGATGGCTGAGATAGCTTCCTGGTGGCGCGTGGAAACGGCCGCAAGCCACTCGAGGTCTTGCATATTCTTGGCGAGATCCCGGGCGAAATCCGTTTCGGGCACGCGGCTGATCCAGCAGATCAGGCCGCCGCACTCCAGCGGCTCAACGGCGGCGATGCCATCGACTCCCTTCAAGCTGCGGAAGAACTCCCTGGAGAGGCCGCGCGCCTGGGTCACGCCGTAGAGGTGAACGATCTGGACCTGGGATTGAGCGCGCGAAGCGGCCTTCGCCACTATCTTCGCTTGTGCCTTCGCTTTCAGGCCAGTCGCCATAGTTCGCCTACGAACCTGCGGAGCGCCTTCTCGCCGGCAATTTCGTGAGCAAAATTACGCACAACGTAAAGCGGAACCGGCGCATAGCGAGCGGACAGTTTGCCTAAGGTGGCGAGCTGCCACTGCCGGGCATGAGAGCAGCGGCGGCAACGGCGCACATCCTCCTTGAACAGCACGCGGTTCACAAAAATAGCCGCCGTCGAGATGCGCTGCTTGGCGAGTTCGGCAATGAGCCGCTCGGTTTGCCTGTCTGGCAAGGCTTCCGGGAGCATAACTGCGTAAACGCGAGTGCGCCGCGAGTTCCTTAGAACATCGAGAAAGTCGCGGACAGCCTTGCCCAGTTCCGCGATTTTTGCGCCGGCATCACGCGCCAAAGCGAGTGTACGGTGGTGAGCCAGACTTTTCAATAATAGCCTGGTCCAGACGAGGATCCGCTCGGGAGTGCGGAGAAGATCGAGAGCGTGGCCGGTGGGCGCCATGTCGATGAGGACTCTGGAAGGCTTCTGAAGGGGCTGCTGAAGCAGATCGAGCACGCGGAGAACCGCCAGAATTTCGTCGAGTCCCGGCGGAACGCTTTCCAGTAGCTGGGTAAAGAGCTGGCGCTCAAACCAGAGATCGACGTGCACGGCCGACACTTCCGTGGTGGTCGCTTCGTCGATCATTTGCCTGATCCCGCGAGCCCAGGTCCTGAAAACGGCGAGAGCGTCCATTTCGGAGGCGCGAAATTGGGAGTCTCCGAGAACGGGCCGAGGCTGGTCCGAAACGTCGGTCTGGAAGATGTCGTCCAGCGAAGGGGCGGGATCGACGGAGCAAATATCAACGGCCGCCTCGGCGCGGAGCCGGGTATTAAAACCGAGGGCTGCGGAGACGGTGGTCTTCCCGACGCCGCCCTTGCCCAAAACCATCGTAAGCGGGCGGTCCGAAGTGGGCCAGTCGACACGCGCAAGGCGGAGTTCAGGAGCATTTGGCGGCCGCGGGCCGGAGTTCCCGGCGATGCGCTTTCGGGCGAAGACGTGGTCGCCAAAAGCCAAGAGGCGCGGGCCCATGATCGGCGCGCCGGCGTCTTCGGAGATGTAAAGCTGCTTGCCGGAAAATTCGCGGCGCAGAAGTTCACGCGCGGCACGGGTGGCGGAATGCTTCGCGCGGCAAGTAGTGCAATGTTGGGAGCTTGGCACGGCCTTATTTAGGACAATGGCTGCGAGATCCAGACCGGGAGAGAGAGAACGAAGCGAGCCAACGGCTCGGCGGGACTCCTCGAGCGCAAACTTTTCCGGCGTGGTTACCAGGAAAATCCTGGCATGAACGAGCAAGGCGGCGCGAACCGCTTCCACCAAGCTGCGCCATTGTCCAACCAGAGGGTTGGCGGAGGTTTTCAGGCTGCCGCCGAAGCGTTCGGCCAAAAGGCGGTCGCGGCTGGAAGCCAATTCCAGAACGTCGAGAAAGGTAGAGAAGTATTGAGGCAGAGCGAACAGCCGCAAGGTATGCCCAATCGGGGCCGTATCGACCACAATTTCGTCGTACTTGGCGGAGGCCAGCGCGTCTGAGATGGCCAAAAGAGCGGCCATCTCGGCCATTCCCGGCATGGTGGTTTCGAGCAGAGGCTCGATATCGGCGCGGGAGAAGATCGAGCCGGCTTCCAGGATGGAGAGCAGGTTTTCTTTATGCCGGTTCAGGAAGGCTCGAAACTGCTTCTCGGCATCGACCTGCCACACATCCAGCCGCGCTTTCGCGGCCAAGCGCAGCTTGCGCGGCTGTGCGCCGAGCGGTTGGCCGAAGATGTCCGAGAGAGAGTGGGCCGGGTCTGTGGAGATGAGCAGAACAGCGGCCTTATGGCGTACCGAGCGATGAAGGGCATAGGCAGCCGAAACGGTGGTCTTGCCGACGCCACCTTTGCCGATAAATAGAGTTAAATGGGGCACTTGGGCATTCTAGACAAGGCGCGGTCTACGCAAAAGGCTGGCACTCTGGCGTTGGAAGCTATCGGGATTTCAACTGAGGCTTTTCTCGGGTCCAGTCCCCCTGGAAATACGTTCCCAGACGGGACAAGAAACCATGTTTTTGTGCCTCTCCTCTGGTCCTTGACCCGGATTCTCATGGGCCGGGAATTGTTGCAAAGTTGCGCCACGGACGCTTTTCACAAGAGTCCGGACGGACGCGGAGCTCTTTAGGAGAGCGCAATGAGTGTCCCAGGCAAAGTGCTTGACCCCAGCAAGCGCAGTCCCCAACTGCAAGAATTCGAGTCTGCCCTTCGCGCGAAAATCGTAGGACAAGATGAGGCCGTCGAAGCCGTAGTGGCGGTGTATCAAGTATTTCGCGCAGGGCTGAACGCACCGGGCCGGCCGGTGGGGAATCTATTGTTTCTTGGACCCACCGGATCGGGAAAAACCCGCATCGTGGAAGCCGCGGCGGAGACTTTGTTTGGCGATAAACGCGCCGTGGTGAAGATCGATTGCGCGGAGTTTCAGCACTCGCATGAGATTGCTAAATTGATTGGCTCGCCGCCCGGTTATCTGGGGCACCGCGATACGCACCCGGTGATCACCGAGGAAAGCCTGAGCCAATATCACACCGAGACGCTCAAGCTCAGCCTGCTGCTGTTTGACGAGATCGAAAAGGCCAGCGACGCGCTTTGGCAATTGCTGCTGGGAATCCTGGATAAAGCCACCTTGACGCTGGGCGACACGCGCCGAGTGGATCTCTCTCAAACGATCATATTCCTGACGTCCAACCTGGGCGCGCGCGAGATCGCCGCTTTGGTGAGCAAGGGCATGGGATTCGTGGAGCCATCGGCCAAGCCCGCAGGGCTGGACGCCAAACTCGAACGGACGGCCGTGGAAGCGGCCCGGCGGCGCTTTTCGCCGGAATTCATCAACCGGCTGGATCGCGTGGTCGTATTTCATCAGCTGCAAGCCGAACAACTGGAAGGAATCCTGGACATCGAACTGGCGGCGGTGCAGAAACAGGTAATCGACGTTGGGCCGGTGCCCTTCATGTTTCGCGTCCTGCCGCAAGCGAGAGCGTTCCTTTTACGCGAAGGAACGGATTTGAGATATGGCGCGCGTCACCTCAAACGAGCGATCTCCCGGCACATGGTTTACCCGCTGGCAAATCTGCTGGCATCGGGCCAAGTGGAACTTGGCGACATGCTGTGCATCGATTGGGACGGCGCTGGGGAAAGATTAATCTTCCAGAACCAGGGGCCGGCGCCGCCTGCCCTGGTCCCGCAACAGCCGTTTGCGCCGGCATTCGCCGCTAGCAGGAACGGAAGGGTGCGTGAAGCGATCGCCAGCGCGAGCGCCCATAAAATTGCCCAATGAGTCTGAGGCGGCCGAGCAGGGTCATCACAGCGCGAAGCAGCTCGTCCCACAACGCGCAACGGCCAGTCGAACCGGACTGGCAGTCAATAAAAGCGGCCAATTAAAGCAGAAAAGAGACGTAGATAAGTTGGCCGTAGCGCTCCACCAGGAGAGCGACGGCGTCACCAACCTTCAGCTTGTCCAAGGCGGCACGTAAGCCGACGAGCGTTGTGATTGTTGTTCCGTTAATGCCGTGGATCACGTCGCCGGTTTGGATGGGAATCTCCTCGTTCGCGCCCAGCGTTTTTCCGGCGACGATGATGCCGGTAGGGATCCGCAGATCCGGCAAGGATTGCGCCAGGTCCAGGTCGAGCTCAACTCCCAAGATTCCGAGGCGCCTTACCAGATTCTTTTCGGGATCGACCCGGTCTATCAGACTGTCGGTCTTATGCGGCCGGTCGATGAGAGCAACATCCAATTGCAATTCATCGGAGCCGCGAAGAACTCTGAACTTCACGCGTTCGCCCCCGTTATGCATATAGAGGCTGCGAGTGAAAAGCGGAAGGGTGCCCACGGAGTCGTCACCCACGCTGAGGATGATGTCTTGCGTTCTCATACCCGCAGAGTCTGCCGGCCCGCCGGGCAGAACGTCCGACACGATCACCCCGAAATCTCTGTGTAAATGCAACGCGGCCGCCAGTTCGGGCGTAATCGTCTGGAGGATGGCTCCGATCTCCGGCTGGTGAATGTGGCCGTACTTCAAGAGCTGAGGGTAAGCATACGCCACGACGCCGGCTGGAATGGCAAATCCCAAACCTTGATTGCCGCCCGATGTAGAGAAAATGAAGGTGTTGATTCCAACGAGCTGGCCATCGGCGTTCACGAGCGGCCCGCCGCTATTGCCCGGATTGATGGGGGTATCGGTTTGAACGTAGACCAGGGGACTATCGGGATCGGGCTGGCGCGCGACGGAGCTTACGACGCCCATGGTCACGGTGTTGCGCAGCCCTTCGGGGCTTCCGAAAGCGAAGACTACTTCGCCTTGCCTAGGGGGAGCGGGTTTGGGAATGGGCAACGAAGGCAAGCCGTGCGCCTCGATCTTGATCACGGCGAGATCGATTTCCGTTGTAATCCCGACGGTGCGCGCGTCGTAGCTTTTTCCTTGCCCGGTCTCCTCGGAGGCAGGGGCGCCTTCGGCAGCAGGCTTAGGTGGGACAAAAACTTCGATCTTTTGCGCTCCGTTCAAGACGTGGGCGTTGGTTACGATATAACCTTCGGGATCGACAATCACCCCCGAACCAATGGCGCGCTGCCGTCCGATGACCATGCTGGTCTGGCCGCTCTCGTTCTGCTGGGTTGAGCCATAGCCGGTGACGATAATCTGAACGACAGCAGGGGAGACGCGCTGAACCAAGGCTTCGATGGAGTCGTTCAACCGATGCAGCGCGTCAGGAGAGGTGGCGGCCTCGCGACTCTGGGCCGCGGCAGTGCGCGAAGATGCGAGCAAGGCGATGCCGAAGAGAAGCACGCTCCACTTGGCGGCCTTGGACCAAAGCTCAGTCTCTTTTGCTCGGGGACTCATAGGGGTCCTTTAGGGTGCGCTTGCGTCTCTAGAAGGGGCTAACAAGAATCTTACCTCAAAGCGTCTCCATTTATCCGTCTTGCAGAAATTCAAGACAATTTGGAGTTGTTGGGGCCCACGGCTCTTTGGGACGAGTACTTGCGTGACTGTTCGCGAGATGCATCGGCAATCGCGCGATATCCTACAGTTAGGATGCGCCGGCGACGTGAAGAGGAATAATAAATTCGGGCCTCAGCTGCGAAGGACCGCTTAGGACAAGGATTGTTCGCGGTTATCCTGGTTGTCGTTCAATGCGAGAGACGGAGCGCCTTCTCTGTGCATCCCGAGACGCCAATTGGCCAGGTTGTTAGCATAAAGTCCGATGCACAAGAGATTGCCGGGAAGAAAGCCATACTGCGCGGTTTGAATTCCGATCACGCAAATGATGAGGCTGTTCACCGCAGCAAGAATCCAGCCGTGCCACAATCTTTTTCCGATCAGAACCGTGGAAAGAATGGTGAGCAAACAGGAAATATAATCGAGATGAAGCATATATTTGAAATTACGAGGCCCTGTAATCCTTTCGCCAGCAGTGTAAGGAGAAGCGGACTGGGAACGATACTGTACTCACGGGCAGGTAAAGTACAGTTGCGGCGAAATTGGGACTGGGCCGAGGTTATTCTTTCGCGCCTCAGCCAAATCCGACGCTGACATCTCCGCGCCCGGCGCTTACCCCTGGGCCCCTTTTCAGTGGTGATTGCTTCCAGCACCGCTCACGGGAAGCGAATGGGCGGATAACGAATGACTTGCCTCTGGATAGGTCCGGTTCATCCCATGAGAGACACCCTTGAGACAAATCGCCGATATCGCTTCATTGTTAAGAATGGGGTTAGGAACGGTCCAGCGCTGGACGCTGCGAATCGCGCTGGTCGCGGCAGCCCTTTTCCTATTTCCAGCGAGATCGCCGGCATATTCAGTGTTAAGTCATGAGGCCATCATCGACGCATCCTGGGACTCGGCAATCAAGCCACTGCTGCTGGCCCGCTATCCGGACTCGACTTCCGAGCAATTGGCGGAGGCTCGCAGCTTCGCCTACGGGGGGTCGATCATCCAAGACCTCGGCTACTATCCGCTGGGAAGCTTTTTCTTTACGAATCTTCTCCACTACGTCCGCAGCGGCGATTTGGTTGAGGTAATGCTTCGGGAAGCCCAGAGCGAGGACGAGTACGCTTTTGCGCTCGGCGCCATGT
Organism: uncultured Acidobacteriota bacterium; assembly: GCA_963823935.1. Taxonomy (GTDB): domain Bacteria; phylum Acidobacteriota; class Terriglobia; order Acidiferrales; family UBA7541; genus Palsa-189. The sequence goes on along the minus strand of CAWGNM010000008.1, from coordinate 292,939 downwards.
CACATTACTTCGCCGATAGCCTCGGGCATTCCCTGGGGGTGAACCTTTCGGTTCCGCTGCGCTATCCGAAACTGCGCAAGAAATATGGAGGCGTGGTTACGTACGAGGAGGGAAAGAAACAACACATTCTGGTGGAGTTCTCATTTGACGTGGCCGAGGTGGCGGGAGGCGCCTATGCCCCTCAGGCCTATCATGACTTCATCGGATTCCAGGTTGCCAAGCCTCTGCTGGAGCGGGCCTTCCGAGAGACATACGGCCTGGAAATGAAGGACGTTTTCATCAGCGAGGATATCGCCATAGGAACTTATCGGCGCGCAGTGAGCAAGACGATCCCGCATATGACTCGGGTAGCCTGGGCGCAGAAACGCGACGAGATTCAGAAACTAATACCCGGTGTACAGCGGCGGAAATTTATTTACGTCATGACCCGCCGGAAGTACGAAAGCGATTTTGGCAGAGTGTATCGAGAACCGGGTTTCGGTGCGCACCTTCTGGCCTTTGTTCTGAACCTCTTTCCCAAGATAGCGTTCTTCAAATTCTTGTCTTTCAAACCGCCGACTCCCCGGATGGAAGCGCTCTTCCAACAGAGTTTCAAATCGTCGACGGAAGCATATTTGTCGGCTCTACAACAATTGCGCCGGGGAAGCGTTTCCCTCGCCGATAAGGATCTCGATACAGGGAATACAACGGCTCCTGACGAGTATGAGCTTGCCGATGAGACCTACGCCGAGCTCCTGGACCAACTCGCGGCGCGCAATTTTGCAGCTGTTCCGGCGGGAATGCGGGCCAACCTTCTGAGCTATTATTCCCAACCAGCGCGAGATCCGCCGAAAGGAAAGGAGAAGAAACGCTGGGAAAAGACTCAAAGAGAGTTGGGACAATTGCGGGCCACCGCGGCCACGGAGTAGTTCCGGAGTGATCGCCGCCGAATGCTAAAAGCTTGTAATCATTTCATCTGCTGTACTTCCGGCCCGGTGCTCAATTACGCCCTTCGATCAGGTATCGGAATCGCGGCGCATGCCCATACGACAAGTTGATGCCCACCGGGGTCCATCTTTAAGCTTGATCGAGATGGCGGCCCGGCTCATGAAACGTTTGCACCCGATCGTTCTTCTACTTTTGCTCGCGCTGAGTTTCATCTCTATCCCGAGCCCAGCACTTGCGCAGGACCCTCCCGGAACGGCGCTGATCACAGGTTGCAAAGCGGGAAGCATGGTGGGGGCCTATAAGAACCCTGGTCTCGCGGTAAGGACGTATGCTCGCTTTTCGTGCGGCAGCTCGGTTTTCGTGTGGAACGCCACGTCCAAGACGGCCCTGGTTCAACAGGGGATGACCGTCGCGTTTGTACCGGCAAAATACATTTTCGACGCCGGCACAAGCAAAGGAACAAGCCCGGCGGCTGTGCGAACATTTTTACAGGCCATGGCGGAGGGCTTAAGTTCGGCGGATGGGTCGGCTATCTCGGTTCGCAGACAGCTCGTGCGGAGCTGTTTAGCGATGCGCGGCTGCCGCGCCGAGACCTGGTCGCACTTGGCGTGGACCCGCATCGAAAGCGCGAACGACAGCACGGAGGCGTCCGACTCCACCCTGCGGCTTTTTGCCGGAGGCGTTTACTATAACGCCTTGGTCGTAAGCCCCCCGGTTCGGTTCAAAGACCATCCGCTGCCAAGCCTTGCCTCGCCCGTGCTTGTCCTCGAGGGCCCGGGATTGAGCGTCGCAGTTGGGGGACATTTCTGCTACGCACTGGGCAGCAACGGCAAGTGGTTCGCGGCGGGCTCGAGCGCGGGCCAAGCAGCGGCTGCAATACGATAGTTGCCTCGTCCTCATCTCTCCCGGTCGTCAATTCGCGCTGATCTTCGATGAAGGGATTACGTTGGACACCGCTCTTTCGGCGAACTCCGAGAGCTCCTCGCGGCGCCGATAAGTCGGATGGAATCGTCTTCCGCCACCAAAACCATCGATACTCCCGGAAAGAAACCGGCACCAGGCTTTCACTGTACGCTCACGGGCGGCTAACAGCGTACGCCCGATTCCTCTCAGGGACCGCAACCATTACCATGCAGTCTTTCATCTGAAATAAGAGAGTGATTATGACCGCCGAGCAACGACGGACGCGGCTGTTATTCGTGGATGACGAGGAGAGCATTCGCTTGACGTTGCCTCCTTTGCTGGAAAGACAAGGTTTCGAGGTCACCGCCGTCGGCAGCGTGGCTGACGCGCTCGTTCAGGTGAACTGCGTCAATTACGACGTTTTGATCTGCGATTTGAATCTTCGTCGCCAGGGCGACGGGTTCCTGGTGATCAGCGCGATGAGGAATCTTCAACCGGGCTGTTTGAATTTTATTTTGACAGGCTATCCCGCCTACGACAGCGCGCTGCAGGCCATTCGGCACAATGTGGACGATTACTTCACAAAACCAGCCGACCTGGACGCGCTGGTGCGCAGAATTCACGGCAAATTGATTGAGCGGGGCTCGAGGGAGCCTGTGGTGGGTCAAAGGCTCGGCATGGTGCTGCGGACCAACACCCTCATACCTCGGCGGTCATATCCTGGTCCGGATGAAACAAGACCCGTCACTGTCCTCAGTTCCGCTTTCCGACGATGAGCGGATCGCCTATGGTTCCGCATGTGCTTACTTCGTTGATCGAGTATGTGGAGATGGGCAAGAACGGGTTGCCCTCCGAAGTGTTGAAATTGGGCGCACAGCACGGGAAGGTGAGGAAAAAGCAGGGTTACGACGCGCGCATGACCACTCGGGATTTTCAGCTGATTGGCGAAGGCCTCTACCATCTGATGCAGAGCGATCGCATGCCTTTGGGCGTGCTGGGCCTCACGGCCGAACTGGCCAAGTTCACCAAAGGCTTGCACTCGCTTGCACTGCAAGCGCTGGGCTCGTTTGTGGGCTCATCGCGCGCCGGCCGGCCCGTACGCGCGTAATTCGTAATTGGGGTCTAGGCAGTTAGACGAGCACTTCGGGGACTTCCAACCGCTGTTTGCGGAAGGCCGCTTCAAATGCATTCACGATGCGCGGATCGAAATCCGTGCCGGAAGCCTTCACGATGGTGTCGCGGGCTTCAAAAGGCGAAAGCCCCTTGCGATAGGGCCGATCGCTCACCAGGGAGTCGTATACGTCGGCAACGCTGATCACCATGGCTTCGATGGGGATGTCCTGGCCCTTGGTGGGATGATATCCCGATCCGTCGAATTTATCGTGGTGCGCGAGAATGATGGGCAGAATGCGCCGCAGCGATCCCCCCACCGGGCTCAACATCTCCACGCCGCGCTCGACATGGGTCTTGATCTCTTGCATCTCCCGGTCGGTCAAGCGCGCGGCTTTGTAGAGAACTTCGCGGCTAACCTCCAGCTTGCCTACGTCGTGCAATAGGGCCGCGGCGCGCACGTCCTCCACTTGGTCCTCACGCATCCCCAACTCGAGGGCGATCTGCGTGGCATAAACGGAGACACGGTAGGAGTGATTTTGGGTGAACTTATCGTTGGAGATCATCTGGCTAAGAATTTGAAGGACGCCGAAGTAGGTCTCGCGCAGTTCCCGCATGCGCTGCTCGCTATGCTCGTAAAGGGTTCCGGTAGCATAGGCAAAGATGATGAGGAAGCCAGCCCAGATTGCCAGGTCGGACCACCCCAGGACGTCTTCGCTGGGAATGGGACCGCGGTTGAAGAGCGTGGGGTGCATGACGTTGACCCAGATGACAAAAAGGATGGTAGCGACCGAAGCCTGCACGGCACGGCGGCGGCCAAAGTAGTACACGGCGAAGAGCGTCGGCAGATTGTAAAAGGTGAGAACGAGCCGCTGGCCCTCGACGAAAAAGTTCACCAGCGCGGCCGAGGCCACGATGGAAAAGATGAGCAGCAGTTCCTTATTGACTTGCGCCAAGCGAGAGATCCACTTGTCCTTCATGCATCCTCCTGCAGGGACGGACAGGCCGGCTAGCTTGCAAGGGGTTAGCTTGGCGTGAATAAAGGCCTGGGGCTATAGTACTTCGGGTTTTGTGCTGGTTTTGTGCCGGGTGGGTTAATAATCGGGCAGGCGCAGGCAGGGAGCGGCTGGACAGGCTACCGCGTTAACCCGGGCTCTTGTCCCCTCGAATCTTACGCACCAGCATGAGGACCGGGTCGTAGAACTGATCCACAACGCGCTCCTTGAGGGGAATGATGGCGTTATCGGTGATGTGAATGTCTTCGGGGCAGACTTCCGTGCAGCACTTGGTGATATTGCAAAAGCCGATTCCCATTTCGTCCCGAAGAAGCTTCGTACGGGAGATGCTGTCTAGAGGATGCATCTCCAGGCCGGCGGTACGCACGAAAAAGCGCGGGCCGGCGAACTGCTGGAATTTGTCGTGATCGCGCAAGACGTGGCAGACGTTTTGGCAGAGGAAGCATTCGATGCATTTGCGGAACTCTTGCACTCGATCGACATCTTCCTGATAAATCTTCCAATCCGTGCCCGGCCGCGGCGTAAACCCGGGAATTTTTTGGTTGACCTTGTAATTCCAGGAGACGTCCGTAACCAGGTCTTTCAGGATCGGGAAGGACTTCATGGGGAAAACCTTTATGGGCTGATCCAGCGGCAGGGCGTCCATGCGCGTCTTGCACATGAGCCGCGGCCGGCCGTTGACCTCGGCGGAACAGGATCCGCATTTGGCCGCCTTGCAGTTCCAGCGCACGGCCAGATCCGGCGCGAGGTGGCCTTGAATATAGTGGATGGCGTCGAGGACGACCATTCCCGGAGCCACGGGGACCTTATACTGCTCGGTCTTGCCGCCCTGGCTATCGCCCCGGAAAACCTCTAGGATCGCGTCGGCCATCTTTTCCTCCGCTACTTGTCCTCGGCCAGAATCTTCTGTAATTCCTCGGGCATGGCGGGAACGGGCTCTTGCCAAAGCTTCATTGCGCCGCGCTCCGAGGAGATGATGTTGTTCTGCTGTCCCCAGGCGTTATCCAGCGAGGGGAAATCGATGCGGCTGTGCGCTCCGCGGCTCTCGCGGCGGGCGAGGGCGCTGCGCGTGACCGCCTCCGCAATCGTCAGCATGGACCTTAGATCGTGGGATAAATGCCAGCCGGGATTGAAAAGCCGGGAGCCCTCCACCTGCATATGCTTGGTGCGCTCCTTGAGCTTTTCGAGTTCGCCCAGCGCCTCAACGAGGTCTCCCTCAGTTCGGAAGATTCCCACCAGCTTTTGCATGGTGTCCTGCAAATCACGATGGATTGCATAGGGAGATTCGCCACTGCTGTTCTCAAACGGCACCAGCATCTCTCGTTCGGCCTGGGCGATCTGCGCATCGTCGATCGCCGGTTGCCCCAACTTCTTGGCGGATTGCGCCGCCGCCAAACCGGCCCGCCGGCCGAATACCAGGAGGTCGGAAAGAGAATTTCCTCCCAGGCGGTTCGCGCCATGCAGGCCCGCCGCAACTTCGCCGGCGGCGTATAGCCCGGGCACCGTAGCCGCGGCGGTCTCCGGATCGACGCGGACGCCTCCCATCACATAGTGGCAGGTGGGTCCAACTTCCATCGGCCCCTTGGTGATATCCACATCGGCTAGTTCGAGGAACTGGTGATACATGCTGGGGAGCTTCTTCTTCACGTATTCCGCGGGCTTTTGGGAGATATCCAGGAAGGCGCCGCCATGCTCGGAGCCGCGGCCTTCGCGCACTTCGGTATAGATGGCCCGCGCGACAACGTCACGCGTGGAGAGCTCCATGCGCTTGGGGTCGTATTTCTCCATGAAGCGCTCGCCCAATTTGTTGCGCAGGATGCCGCCTTCGCCGCGGACGGCTTCTGTGACCAGAATACCCTGCACACCGGGAGGCCAGACCATGCCCGTCGGATGGAATTGAACGAACTCCAAATCCTTGAGTTCGGCTCCGGCATCGTATGCCAGCGACATCCCATCGGCCGTATACTCCCAGGAGTTTGAGGTGACCTTATACATCTTGCCGATGCCGCCGGTGGCCAGCACCACCGATTTCGCTCGAAATACCACAAAACGGCCCTGTTCCCGCCAATAACCGAATGCACCGGCCACCCGGTCGCCGTCTTTGAGCAGGCGGGTAACGGCACACTCCATGTAGACATCGATGCCCAGGTTGACGCCGCGATCCTGTAGCGTGCGGATCATCTCCAGGCCGGTGCGATCGCCTACGTGACACAGCCGCTTATAGGTGTGCCCGCCAAACGCTCGCTGAAGAATCTGACCGTCGGAAGTGCGGTCGAAGAGAGCGCCCCATTGTTCGAGTTCATGGATGCGATCGGGAGCTTCCTGGGCGTGAAGCTGGGCCATGCGCCAGTGGTTGAGGAATTTGCCGCCGCGCATGGTGTCGCGGAAATGGGTGCGCCAATCGTCCGCTCGGTCGACGTTGGCCATGGCCGCGGCGATACCGCCCTCGGCCATGACGGTGTGGGCCTTCCCCAGCAGGGACTTGCAGACCACGCCCACCGAGGCGCCTTGGGCGAGCGCTTCAATTGCGGCCCGCAGACCCGCGCCGCCGGCGCCGATGATCAAAACGTCATGTTCGTGTGTTTCGTACTTGGTAGTCACAGGATTCTGATGTCCCGAATCGCTCCGGATGCAACCAGCCGGATGTAAAGGTCAGTCAAACCGACAGAAATCAGACTGCACCACGCGTAGAGCATGTGATGCTCGTTGATACTGCTAATTTTCTGCCACCAGGAGTGCCGGGTAGAGCCAAAGCTCGAGCACGAGAAACAATCGACTTTCCCGCCAATCAGGTGGCGCAAGGAATGGCAGGAACCCGTGTAGATCGAGAGCAGGACCACGTTCACCAGCATGATGAGGCTGCCCACGCCGACGAAGAAATGGCCCTCGAACCAAAAGGCGACGATTGCGTCGTACCACAGAAAGGCCAGAACGATGATGGCTGCGTATAGAAAATAACGGTGCAAGTTCTGCAGGATGAAAGGAAACTTGGTTTCGCCGCAATAGTTGCGCTTCCGCTCGCCCACGGCACAGGCCGGCGGATCCATGAAGTACGCGCGGTAGTAAGCCTTCCGGTAGTAGTAGCAGGTCGTCCGGAACCCCAGAGGGAAGACCAGGATCAGAAGGGCGGGAGAGAGCGGCCACCAATGGTGCTGGGGATCGATTAAGGGCGAATAAAAGGGAGTGAGGTAGGGCCCCCAGCTGTAATACACGCCTTCAAAAGCTCGCCAGGTGGCGTAAGCACCGAAGACCCCTAATAGCAGCGCCGCGGGCAGGATCTCGGTCCACCAGGCATCCCGTCGCAGCGTGCCTACAAAATGACCCTGACTGACTGTTACCGACTCCCCTGCCATTGCTATGGCCTCCGCTTTACTGAGTCGAACCGGCGCGTTTCCCCGGCCTTCTCACACAACTTCGCTTGCGAAATCACGTGACCGGTTGCGCTCGTCTCAAGAGTTGGAAAGCGTTACCCGTGCGTAGGTGACCTGGCGTGAGCTATGAGAGGTCCAGCAACCCAAACCGCTCGCCACCGCACTGTATACGGAAGTCCCTGTACACCAAACCACAAAAATACGATTTCAAAGCGTGCCTGTCAAGCGCCAAGCCTAGTTAACCGGGAGAGTACCTGGGCAATGCCCGTTGCCAAAAATGTGCGGAAGTGGCGGAACATGGGCTGGTCTCCCTCCTCTCCCTAAGCCCGCCATACGAAGCTCGCCATACGGCGTTATACTCGGCCAACCATGCACGGGCCCACGCAGCTTTTCGAGGAGGATATTGTGCGGAAACACGTACGCACCACGGTTTTCGGTGTCGCGCTCAGCGCTATTGCCGCTGTCATTATCGTCGCCGCCTGGGCGCCCGGGTCGGTCGGCGCGCAGCAGCAGCCCCAGGGCGTAGAGCGCAAGACGCTCAGGCGCCAGGATCTTTCCATGCCGGGATGGGAAGCGGTGATGATTCAGACCACCATGCAGCCCGGCGGGACCGAAGGATGGCACACGCACCCCGGCACGCTGGTGGAATACGTATTACAGGGACCCTGGACGATGGAGCGCCGCGGCAAGCCGACGGCCACCTATCAGACGGGCGAGACCTTCTCGATAGCTGAGGGGGAAGTCCACCAAGCGATCAATCCTGGCAAAACCGCCGTCCGAGGATTGGCCATTCTTATCGTCGACAAACGCAAGCCGATGACGACCCAGGTGCAGTAGTCTGGCTGCGTGCTCGCAGACGCTGTGCTCGCCCCGTGGTCTCTGCAAGTGTGCGGCTATAGAGTGGCAAAGGCGCTAAGTGAGCCGAGTTCAACGGATCTCATTTGCATCCTGTCGCCAAGCACTTTTCTCGATCGTCTCGCAACTGACATGACGAGTGATACGAGCATTCTGAACCTGACGAGCAAGCGTAGCCGTACTCGAAATAAGCCCCTACGGTACAATCGTCTAGGTGAACGGCGCGGAAGTGGCGGAATTGGCAGACGCGCAGGACTTAGGATCCTGTGGCCGCAAGGCCGTGGGGGTTCAACTCCCCCCTTCCGCACCAAAAGGGCTAAGCCTGCGACTGCCGCAGGCATTCAGTGTCAACTGGCGCCTGTGGAAACGGTGAGGGAAAACTAGAGCGGATTTGGCTCGGAGGCCTGGACTCGAACCAGGATTAACGGAGTCAGAGTCCGCTGTGCTACCAATTGCACCACCTCCGAGCGGTTTTTCAGCCTTTTTATCTTCCACTTTTTGACAGCTTCGTGCAGTTCTGACCCGCCAATTATATTGTAGCGTTGGAAAATATGCGGAGTGGAAGGCCCGCTGATCTTCAGCATCGCTACTGCCGCTGCACGCCAGATGGCATCATATTTCGGACCGCCGATCTTCGCAAGTCGTGAACAACGAGGAAGACGGACCTCGAATTCTCCGTAGGTTTGAGCCCTGGAGGAGTTTCTTGTCGAGGGTGTGAGGCTATTTAGAGGCCGCCTTCAAAATCTATACCAGCGTATTGCTGAGAGTTCCAATCCGTTCAATCCACACGCGCACCACATCGCCTGACTTCAGGAACTCTTTTCTTGCCAGGCCCACGCCCGCCGGCGTTCCTGTAAGGATGAGATCCCCGGGATGAAGCGTGAGCCGAGCGGAGAGATGGGCGATCTGTTCGGCGAGGGAGAAGATCATCTTGCTGGTGTGAGAATCCTGCTTGAGTACGTCGTTCACCCACAGCTTGATGCCCAAGCGCTGCGGGTCGGGGATTTGTTTCGCGGGAACGATCCAGGGACCCAAGGGACAAGCACCATCAAAACTTTTCTGGCTAATCCAGTCGTATCGGAAAGGCGAACTTTCCGGCACGTTTGGCCGCATAGTGAAATCGCGAGCGGAGAGATCGTTCGAGGCTGTGTAGCCAGCAACATAGTCCAGAGCGCTTTCCACCGAAACATTTTTTGCGACGCGGCCAATGACCGCCGCCAATTCCGCCTCCCAATCAAGCATTTTGGTGCCTGCAGGTACTGGAATGCGGCCGTCCGTCTGAGCCACGGTGCGAGAAGCCTTGAGGAAATGCCACGGCGCGAGCCCCGCCTTGCGAGGATCGGGCTGCGCTCCCAGATTGAAAACCCGGGCCATCTCGCTCATGTGGTCGGAATAATTGGCGCCGGCGCAGAAAATGGCCGAGGGGTAAAGAACTGGCGCGAGCAGGCGGACTGTTGCGAGCGGAGAGCTTGGCGTGGCGCTACTTCCGAGGTTTGAAACGGCCTTGTCAATTAACGCCTCGGCAACCGCCCAATCCTCTAGCGCACCGAGCATCGTCCCATGGGACGCTTTGCCGGTGAGTTCCGCCAAATCGAAAACAGAATCGTTGAAGACGACTCCGGCGCGGGGTCCTCGCACGGTTTCATACGTCACGAGTTTGTAGTGCGAACTGCTTTGCTCATTCTCGGCCATTTCATCCTCTCGCACTTACTGGAACATCTCGTCGGTCGGCATGATGCCCCAGAGATTGGAGGCTGTCGGATCCTTGGGCCACACTTTGGGACGTTGCGGGTGGTCGCGATGCCATGGCCGCGGCTCGAAATAACCGAGTTCCTCGTTCATACGGTCCAGTTCGGCGAAGAGTTCGGTGATCAGACCTGCCGGACTGCGATGATAGGTGAACAGGTTGTGGCCGATACCGTGCCGCCCCGGTCCCCAAAGCAGCTTGTAGCCATTGGCGCTGAGGAAATCGCAGGCGGTTTGGATATGGCCCCAATCGCGCAACTCGAACGCGGTGTGGAAGTGGCGGTTCGAACCCGTCTCTACCAGATTGATGGTGTGATGGTCCGGCCCGCAGCGCAGGAAGGAGAAGAAATCGCCCATCCAGTCGGATTCGCGAAAACCGAGAACCTCGCAATAGAATTTAGTGGTTTGCTTGACGTCGGTCACATGGAACGCAACGTGGCCGAGCTTGTGCGGCACGATGCCGCTGGCCTGAAATTTCTGATGCGAGAAGTCAGCTCGATTGAATACTTCCATCACTGTGCCCTTCGGGTCCTCGAAGGCCACTAACTCTGCGATCGAGGGCTCGGGATCCTTTTTGCGCTGCGTCTTGATCCCGTGGGCCTGTACTTGCTTCTCGAACGCGTCGAGATCGTCGGCCTCGCCGATTTGGAAGGCGATCCGCACGCACTTCGCCTGTGAGCCTTTGCGCAATACGACGGAATGATGATCGACTGTGTTGGCGAGGAATGTGGCGTCCTTTTCCTTGCCGACCAGGGTCATGCCGAGAATGTTGGTGTAATAGTCGGTCTGCTGTTCCAGGTCTGGCACTTCATAGCTGGCATGGGCGATCTTGCACACACGAATCATGCGAACTCTCCATTACGTTTTGTTATGCGAACCTTCATTGCAAGTTTTTGGACGCGGCAAGGAACCGATGACGTCGACCATCTTGGCGCCATCGAACTCGCCGAAACCCATAGCCATGAAGCGGTCGTAAAGCGCCGTTGCGCAGTCGAGCATCGGCGTGGCCACCCCGGCGCTGTCGGCGAAATCGCCGATCATTCCGAAATAGCGCTGCAACGAGGGCACGGTTCCTTGAGCCGGCAGAAAGCGGCCCTCCGCCATCCATGGCGCGCGGATGCCGAACTGCGTCGAGCCGCCGCTGCCGCTGGCGATCGCCTTGATCATCAGCGGCACGTCCACGCCGGCCTTGAGCCCCAGCGCCATGGCTTCCGCGGTCGCCGCGATATGGATCGCCACCAAAAGATTACTTACCAGCTTGACGCGGCTCGCGGCGCCGAACTCGCCAAAATAGAAACAAGAATCGGCAAACCCGGCGACCACGCCTTCGAGCTTCTTGCATGCCGCGGCGTCGCCCGCAAGATAGATCACTCCCTTCTTCGCCGCCACCATTCCCGGCGTGCCGGAGACTTCGCCATCGACAAAAGTAGCGCCCTTCTGCGCCAGCGGCGCGATATGGCGTTGCTTGGCTGGCAGCGGATGCGAGCCGAGTTCGACCACGATCTGCCCGGGCCGGGCAGTGTGGACGAGCCCTCGTGGACCCTGCACTGCGTCATCGAGCGCCTCCGCCGACGGCAGACACGAGAATACGATATCGGCTTGCGCGCCGACGTCCGCGGAAGATCGCGCCGGCACGCCGCCGATCTTTTCGAATTCCGCGAGCGAGCTGCGGCGGTAGCCCACTACGCGACGGCCGCTCTTGATCAGGTTCTCCGAAATCGGCATGCCGATCTTACCGACGCCAATAAAACCGATGGTCTCCATGGCCGCCTCACACGCCCACAGGATTAACGCGCCGCATCCACGAGTAATTATTCCACTGCGGCTTGAGCCGGAAGAATGCAGCACTGGGCGCCGCGATCGCGCAGGCTCCCCCACGAACGGCGTCGCAGTCCATGCTCGGGAGGGGCCGTCGTGCCACGTTTTTTTGGCCTCGCCCGTGGACCCGCTAATATACGCTAAGCCAAGGGTACCGTGACGTGCTTGGGACGGACCGAATCGAACCGTTTGGGCGGCAGGGTTTCAGTATCCGTGGACCCTAAAGGCGGTCGCGGTTGAACGGAACAACGACGAGCAGGAGCTGACATGGGCGACTCACACGGGGAAACGATGCGCACATCTGAAAAGAGCGGCTTGAAGGGCGTATTTGTTAGAGGTAGCTCCACGGGATTCGCGCAAGAAATTCTCGCGGGGCCGCATCGGATGACTGCCGACGAGCCCAGGTCCGCAGGTGGCACAGACACGGGGCCGTCGCCCTACGAACTTCTGCTAGCCGCCTTGGGAGCCTGTACTTCGATGACGGTTGGGATGTACGCTCGGCGGAAAGGATGGCCGCTCGAGGAAGTCAGCGTCAATCTGCGGCACTCGAAGAAACACGCGTCAGATTGCGCCGATTGCGAAAAGAAAGAAGCACTGCTCGATCGCATCGATCTGGACATTCATTTTGTTGGCAAGCTCACCGCCGAACAGCGAACCAAGCTGCTCGAAATTGCGAATAAATGCCCGGTGCACAAAACGCTCACCTCAAAGATTCAGATCGAGACGCGCGCGGTGTGAACTCGCCTGCTAATCTCCGAATCCCGCCTCACTAAGTATGCAGGTCGGTTAGAAGTGGAAGCCTAGCTCTACGGTTTCGGTCCGCGGCGTGAGGTAGTGCGTGCCGCTGAACGTCGAAAGAAAGTTGTAAAGCGCCACTTTGTCCGTCAGGTTGATCACCGTTAAGCGCAAACTCCACTTGTAGTGATCCCCATGAAAGAGATTATCCTCGCCGAGGCTGGCGTCAAAGAGGCTACGCGGAGCGATACGTTGTGGATTGTGGTCATCGCTTTCGGTTCCCGGCGCCGGTATTTTGAGCAGCGTCGATCCGAGGCCGGCGGCATCGCAAACCGCCAGTGCAGGCCCCATTGGGCTGGGAGCGGCAGGCCTACCATTGCAAGTAAGCCCGGCTTGAAACTCCTGATCGGCGGTAAGCGGCGCCCCGGTGACGTTGTTCACCAGCGCCACCTGGCCGGACGCAATCGTTGAGTTGCTGCCGCCATCGGCGATGGAGGTCGCAGCTGCGCATGTTACCGTGGCTGCAAGGCAAGGTACCGCCCCGCTCACAAATCCGCTGTCATACCTCCAGCTAAAGGCGATCCAAGGCCAGTCCGTTCGCGGCTGGTATTGCACATGGGTGGTCTGATTGAAGACCTCGTCATGATCGATCCGGAAGACGCCAGTCGAGAGCGGCACGATGGGGATTCCGGCCACTTGCGGTAGAAAGAAACGCGCGGCCACGCTGGACATCACCACGTCCGCGGTGAGGCCGCGGTAGTTCGGCACGCTGGCGCGAAACGTAAAACCCGTGATTTTGGATTTATCCCACTCGATCGGGAAGGCCAGGGGTGTATCGCCTACCACGCCGAAGTCGTAGCCGTTATGCGTATATTTCCAGATGTATTGACCGTCCAGGACAAGATACTTGCCGAACGCTTGTTGCAGGCCAGCGTGGAATTCATTGCGCCAGCCCGGAGTGATCGGTCCCGCTTGACAGGATACGCCGGGCGGAGGAACGAGATCGGCAATCACCGGGACCTGGCATCCCGTGCTGCCAATAATCAAATTTTCGTTAAACGGCGTTTCCTGGGTGCGCGCGTACGAAACCCGAATCACCGTACTGCTGGGACCGATTTTGTAAGCGATCCCCAGGCGCGGCTCGGCCTGGTTGGCTTTGGAAAGGCCGTCATAAAAGTCGCCGCGCAGGCCGAGGTTAAACGTCCAACTTCCTTTCATGATCGTATCCTGGGCGTAAAGCGCCTCTTCTCTTATGTCCGCGTGGCCCCGAAAGTTGAAGAGCCTGCCTCCAGGGACGGTCAAGTTGTAGGGCGCCAGTTCTGCACAGGCCGGATTGGTGGGATCGGGGCAGCCGAGGCCCGGGAGAAATCCTGGATCCACGATGCCCAGGCTGTCGCTCTCCGTAAGGAACCAATGTTCGAGCAAGGCGCCCACTTTGAGGTTATGGATGCCTTTCACGTGGGACACATCCGTCCGCAGGCCCATATTTTTGAGGCTTCTGGTTTGGCCGAAGGTCTCCGACTGGAGATCCGGGCTGAAATCGTCAAGAGGATTTCCACTGGGATAGTAGTTGTATTGGTCTTCACGCAAGAAGCCGCCAAACGTGAATACCGTGTCCGTGCCGATCAGGCGGGTCCAGGTCGGAGCGATGTTGAATGTCTTAATTTGGGAGCGCTGGTCTGCCGGGCCGAGTGGGAGGCCAGTGATTGGGTTGTCGACCACGGAAGGCAGGCCGAGAACGGGATCCGCGTGGGTTTCCTGATCGTATGAGTTGGGATTTTGAAACCAGGAACGCGTATATTCCAAATTTAACTGCAGAGTGTCTCCGGTTGAGGGCTTGTAGTCCACGCGATCGAAGAGGTTCTCCTCGTTGCCCTTGTCGTGCATAGCCTGAAACTCCGGTGGGTCGAGAAACCGGCTGGTATTCAGGCCGTCCGCGGAGATGAAATTGCCCCACTTTTGACCGCCGAAACCAAGGTCAAACGCGGCCGTGCTGCTGCCGAAGCTACCGTATGAGGTGTATACGTCGCCCTTGGGCTGGGTCTGTCCGAGACCCGAGCGTGTGGTCACATTGATGATCAGGCTGGTTTTGTCGCCATATTCCGCGGGCGGCGCACCATCGATCACCTCCAGAGATTGAATCGAATCAATCGGAATCTGATTGGAGAAAACTTTGCTCTGCTGGTCCGTGATGGGCTGGCCGTCCACGGAAAACGAACTCTCGGCGTGATCGCCCATGCCGTGGAAGAGTCCGTTAGAGTCCGAAGACACGCCGGGCGACGCCAGCGTAACCAGGGAACTCACCGACGACGAAGGGGATTCGAGAGGCAGCTTATCGAAAATGCCGCGATCGATATCCGTGTGCGCGGTGGAATCCTGCTCGATGAGGTCCACGGCGTTCTCGGTAACGGTGATATTCGTTGTAGCCGTGCCTAACATCAGCGTTATGTCCATGGTGATCGGGACGGTCGAGCGCACGTCGACGTCTTGGGTGAAATTAGAAAAGCCCGGCGCAGTCACGGTCAGATGGTACGGATTGAAGGGAATGTTGGAGATCTGAAAGCTTCCGTCGCTGCCGGTCTGGACCTCATCCACGTGGTGGCTCACCGGATTTTCGATGCGCACCTTCGCGCCGGGCACCGCGGACTTGGAAGGGTCCGTGACCGTGCCCTCAACAATTCCAGAATTGGACTGTGCGTTCAAACTTGTAAACGCCGCGCAGGACAAAATAGCGATTGCCGCGCCCAAAGCCAAAATTGCACAATGACAACCCCGATTGCGTAGCATCTGGCCTCCTCGAAGCCAAAGCGCGGAAGCATGCGGGCATTCCCCCAAGCAGCTCCGCGGATGGTGGTTACTGAGTGAGTAGGAGAAAGAGGGACAGAACCAAAGCGAGGACCGGTTGCCCGGACCGCCGCATTAAGCCAGGCGGGGCGGGGCTCGAGAAGGGGGAACTAAGACGGAAGGAGCGCCCTCGAAAACGAGCCTTTCGGCTGTGAGAAGCCACTCGAGGAGTAAGGGCGCGGCTATTGCGGCTGTCAGTGTTCCGGGAAGCGCGTTGATATGGGCAATGTGACAGCAGATCGGGCAGGTGTCCACCGACCCGGGGTTGTCGACGTGCCACCAGGCGGCTCCCGTTGCCAGGAGCACAATGCCCGCGAAGGCGGCGGCAAGAGCGGCGACGCGCAGCGCGTTGCGGAACGGTCGAATCGTACGACTTTGTTTCATTTGCAACGAAGCCATTATAGCCTTAACGAAGCCATCGGGCGTCACGCTTTCCTAAAAGCCACGGTGCGAACTGCCGGACTTAGACGCCAGGAAAGTATCCCGAGATGCCACGATTGTGGATGCACCTCTAAAACCGGCGAAACGCCTATTAACTAAAACTCCGCAGCTTCATGCCCCGGATTTTGCTCCTCGCGCAATTTTGGTTTAGTCTGATTCTTCCGCTATGCAACGAGGCATCCGATTTAATGGCCGTCCGGTCTGGGCAGAGATTCGGCTCAGCGCGCTCGCGCACAACATCAAGGCCATTCGGCGCCATATCGATTCCGGCGAAACTCGCTCCGCCAAGCGGCCGCAGCGAAAGATCCTGGCCGTTGTGAAGGCGAACGCTTACGGCCATGGTGCTGTTCCCGTGTCGCGAGCCCTGGCTAAGGCCGGGGCGGACTGGTTTGGCGTAACTTCTACGGCCGAGGGAATCGAACTGCGCGAGGGCAAGATACGCAAGCCCATTCTCGTGCTCACCGGCTTTTGGCCCGGCGAGGAGAAGCGCCTGATCCAACACGATCTGACCCCGGCGATCACGCGCTGCGAGCAATTGCGGTTTCTGGAACGCGCCGCGGCTCGAGCCCGCCGCCGGGTCAAATTTCATGTGAAGTTTCAAACCGGCATGAACCGCCTGGGGCTCTCTCCGGGCGACGTGCCCTGCTTCGCTCGCACGCTTGCTGCCAGCCCGCATCTCGAATGCGAAGGTGTTTTTACCCACTTCGCGTCTTCGGAAGTTTTCACCGATCAGCGCGTCGAGGAGCAGCAGAGAGAGTTCGAGTGTATTCTCGAACATCTGCGCCGGCTGGGAATCTCGCCGCCTCTCGTCCACATGGCCAATAGCGCCGCAGTGGCCTCCCGGCCCCAAACCTGGGCCAGCATGGTTCGCCCTGGCCTTGTTCTCTATGGCTATCATCAATCCTATGAACCGCCCGAATTGACGGCCCAAACCAATGCCAATCTTCCGCTGCAGCCGGCCTTGGCTCTGCGCGCGCGGCTCATTTCGCTGCGCGATACCGCGCCAGGCCAGGCAGTTGGCTATAACGGCCGCTGGATAGCGCAACGCCCCTCCCGCGTAGCGGTCATCTCTGCCGGTTATGCGGATGGCTTGCCGCGCTCGCTCACCAATAAGGGACGGGTGATTGTTCGGGGCCAGTTTGCCCCGCTCGTGGGTACCGTATCCATGGACCTCACGACAGCGGACGTGACCGATATTCCGGGCGTTGCCGTTGGTGACGTGGCCACTTTTTACGGCGCCGATGGAAACGCCACGCAGTACGTCTCCGAAGTGGCGCGGCAGGTGGGGACTGTGACCTCCGAGTTGTGCTGTGCCTTAGGTACGCGTGTGCCGCGCTTTTACCTCGCCTGACTCAGGCGCTTGCTGGCGCGCTTGCTCTGGCTAGCCGATACCGTGGTCCTTCGGCGATACATCCTTAAGCCCTTCTGCTACAGGCCTTAAGCTTGACCCGCGTGCTACAATTCTTCCGCTGCGGCAGAAACAAAAGGCCGCTCCCAGCTTGGTTCCGGGGCTTCATTCTTCGTTTATTGCACATCGTCCTCCCGGAAGATGTTCATAAAAATCATGCCCCTTCTAGATCAAAACTTAGGATCAAGACCTTTTCATTCCAAACCTGTTATGAGGTTCAATCATGGCTCGTCCTTATCCCCGGGTTGGGCAGGCTCCCGAAGTGCCATCGCCCGAATTCAACAGCCCGAAATTGACTGCTGAATTCAACGGTCATCGCAAAGAGCGTGCGTTTCGGCAGTTGGTGGGATCAATTGGTTGTGCGTGCGGTTTTCGGTACGGCGTGCGTCGCAGCGGGATATCATTTTCATCCTTTTGGACTCAGCAGGCCGGCGGCCGCTCTGGTTGGTCTGCTATTTTCCGTTTCCGTTTTCCTGTTCGAAATCCGGCTGCAGCGGGCCAGTCTGCGGCGGCTGATCGGCGCTGCGGTTGGCTCGATTCTCGGAATTATAGGCGCCTACTTGATGGGGCTGGTCATCAGCCAGACCACCATACCGGAAGATTCCCGTTCCTTTTTAGATATCGCGGTTCTGCTGGTAATGACCTACATCGGGCTGGTCCTCGGCGCTCGCAAAGGCGACATGTTGAACTTACAAGCCCTGGGCGGATTATTCGGGAACGAAAAGGGAGTCCGCCGCCAGCCCAAAATCCTGGATACCAGCGTAATCATCGATGGCCGAGTCGCCGATATTTGCGAGGCTTACTTCATGGAAGGCGTTCTGGTGGTGCCGCAGTTCGTCCTTCGAGAGCTGCAATTAGTGGCGGATTCACCGGATAGCCTGAAGCGCCAACGAGGCCGCCGTGGTCTGGAAGTCTTGCAAAGAATGCAGAAGATGCCGAACCTCGATGTAGAAATCGCCGAGGACGACTTTCCGCAGATCGCCGAAGTCGACATGAAGCTGATCGAACTCGCCAAGCGCTACGACGCCAAAATCGTAACCAACGACTACAATTTGAACAAAGTCGCCACGCTGCAAGGGCTCGACGTGCTGAACGTCAACCAGTTGGCGAATGCCTTGAAGCCGGTGGTTCTGCCTGGCGAGGCCATGCGGGTCTTCATTCTTCGCGAGGGCAAGGAGTACAACCAGGGCGTAGCTTATCTTGACGATGGCACGATGGTTGTTGTCGACGGCGGACGGCGAGCCATCAATAAGACCGTCGATATTATCGTCACTTCGGTTCATCAGACCACGGCCGGAAAGATGATCTTTGGCCGTTATGACGACCGGGAGGCGTCGAAGAATCACGTGGCTCAAGCTGTGGAGCACGCGGGCCGCCCAGTCGAAACATCGGCAGCGGCGGAACGGCTTCCACGCTCAGTCGTGCCTGATCCCACTCAATCCTGAAGCTAACGCGCCTCCATGAGGCGACTAGCTTTCGAGATTGGCTTCCAGGATACCCATGGGTGTAAACTCTTGAACCTTTGAGCGCGTCCGGCTGGATCTGCACATGAGTCGAGGTGCGCAACTGCTATGTCCTCTATCGTCGCCATATTGCCCGCAGCAGGCCTCGGCACTCGCATGGGCGCCGATTCGCCCAAACAGTTCCGCCTGCTCGATGGCGTGCCGGTGGTGGTGTTCACGCTGCGGCGGCTGGCCGCCTGTCCGGCGATCGGCGAATTTCTGATCGCCACCCGCGCCGACGAAGTCGAATTCCTCAAAGAGCGCATCGCTGCCGAGCGCCTCGCCCGGCCGGTTCGAGTCTTGGCCGGAGGCGATACGCGCCAGGAGTCCGTGGCCAAGGCGCTGGCGCCGTTCCGCCGGATGCGGAGCTGATTCTCGTTCACGATGCCGTTCGTCCCTTGGTCACACGCGATCAGGTAGAGCGCGTGATCGCGGAGGCGCGGCGCTGCCGTGCCGCGATCCTGGGCATTCCCGCCATGGATACCGTCAAGGAAGTGAAGCGCGCCAGCTTGCCGGAAGATGTCGCGCTGATCACAACGACAATCCCGCGCGAGCGCATCGTTCTGGCGCAAACGCCGCAGGTGTTCGAGGCCGCGCTTCTTCGCGAGGCCTTTGCGCGAGCTGCCGCCGATGGCTTTACAGCTTCCGACGAAGCGGCTCTGGTGGAGCATCTGGGGCAGGACGTGCACGTTGTGCTGGGATCGGAGCGCAATCTGAAGATCACCCGCCCGGGCGATCTCAGCATCGCGGAGTTTTATCTGAGCCGGGAACGCATGGCGGCCGAGGCTGGGCGTTGAGCCGATCGGGCATTGGGTACGATCTGCATCGGCTTGCGGCGGGCCGGAAGCTCATTCTGGGCGGCATTGAAGTCCCGTTCGACAAGGGCCCGGTGGGCCATTCCGATGGAGACGCGCTGGCGCACGCCATCTGCGACGCGCTTTTGGGCGCTGCGGGCTTGGGTGATATCGGCACGCATTTCCCGGATACGGATCCGAAATGGAAAAATGCGTGCAGCTTGCTCTTCCTGGAGCACGTGCGCGGGCTATTGGCGCAGCGTAGTTTGCGCATCACGCACCTGGACGCGATCGTCATTACCGAACGTCCCAAGCTGGGGCCGCACTTTCCCGCCATGAGGGAAGCGCTCGCCGGCGCGCTGGGCATCGACGCCTCACACATCAACCTCAAAGCGAAAACAAACGAGGGTGTAGGCGCGGTTGGACGCGGCGAAGCCATCGCCGCCCAGGCGATCGCGACTCTCGATGGCTGAACTCTTCACTTTCGATTGATCCCTGCCGCCGGCAAGCTCCGGCGACCTTCCGCCATGGAAAAAATTACCGGCATTCATGCTGTCAGAGAAGCTCTCAACGGACGACGCCCCATCCAATCGGTCGTGATCGCGAACGGGAGGCACGGCGAACGTGTGGAAGAGATCGTGCGCCTGGCCCGTCGCAATGCCGTGCCGGTGAGGTTTGAGGATCGCCCGCAGGTAGATCGCGCCGCGGGAACACGTGAACATCAGGGCGTCGTGGCCTTTGTAGCCGCTCAGGCGGCCGTTTCGCTGGAGGAGCTTCTTGCTGGCGGGGAGGACTCTTCTGCCGCATCCGGGTTGCTCGTTCTGCTGGACGGCGTCGAGGATCCGCAGAACTTCGGCGCGATTATTCGCACCGCCCTCGCGGCAGGCGCGGGCGGAGTGGTGATTCCGGAGCGCCGTGCCGTGGGGCTCACCGATGCGGCGGTTAGAGCATCGGCGGGAGCGGCTGCGCACATGCGCGTGGCCCGCGTGGTGAACCTGCCGCGCGCGATGGAAGAGATCAAAGAGGCCGGCTATTGGCTGGTGGGACTAGATGAGCGCGCCGAAAAGCACTTCACGGAGATCGATCTGACGGGTCCCATTGCTGTGGTGCTGGGCGGCGAAGGCAAAGGGCTGCACGCACTCGTGAAGGAGCGCTGCGACTTCCTGGCCTCCCTTCCGACGACGGGGCCGGTGCGCTCCTTGAATGTCTCGGTCGCCGCGGGCGTGGCTCTGTTTGAGGTCGTACGCCAGCGCGCCGCCAAGCGCGGATGAACACCGCCTTTGACTCAGGCGTCGTATCGAATCAGCGAGAAAACGTCGAGGCCGGGCAGTTTCGAGCGGCCGTTCAGGAAACGTCAGCTCCACCGCAAAGGCCGCGCCATTCACTGTGCCGCCCAGCCCCCTCACAAGTTGAACCGTTGCCGCCGCGGTGCCTCCCGTAGCCAGCAAATCGTCGCTGATGATGACGCTTTCGCCCGGGCGAATGGCGTCTTCGTGAATCTCCAGCGTATCGGTGCCGTACTCGAGTTGGTAGGAAACTTTGGCCGTCTTGGCCGGCAATTTCTTCGGTTTTCGCACGGGAACGAATCCGGCGCCAAGCCGATACGCCAGTGCGGGGGCGAAGATGAAACCACGCGCCTCCACGCCGACGACAACGTCAATCTTGCGATCGGCGTAGTGGTCGCAGAGTTTATCCACAAGTTTTCGGAAGCCGCTCTTATCCTTGAGCAGCGTCGTCAAATCGTAGAAAAGAATTCCTGGCTTGGGATAGTCCGGGATTTCACGAATCAACTTCTTGAGATCATCCATTCAGGGGTCCTCGGCTCTGAGTTATTAATCGTAATTCACGGAAAAGTGGGAACTGAAATCGGCGAGAATTTCCGCCTCCGATTCGGACACGACGTCCACGGCCGCAAAACGCGGGCCGCGCTGCAATTCGCAAGCGAACTGCCGCAGTTGAGGTACGGTGCCGATGGCATAGACTTCCACGCGCCCATCCGCCAGATTCCTGGCGTACCCTGCGACTCCGAGTTGTTCCGCCGCGTTCATGGCAAAATATCGATAGCCGACGCCTTGCACCTTGCCCGAAACAAGAAACCGCTTCGCATTTCTTTGCCCTTGCATAGCCGGCAGCCGCAGAACGCGATTTTATCAGAGGAGATATAACTGAAAATAAGAACCTGCTAAAGTTCCCGTGGATGCATGCGCAAGTATCGGGGAAGCCGCACTCTTCCGAACGGGTCGAGTAAACGCTAACCGATGACCGCGGCATCTTAAAGAGGAATGATGCGCAAGCGTATCTTAATCGTCGCGTTCGCGGCAGTGGCGGCCTGCACAGGTTTCGCCGCCTTGTCGCTTGTCGCGCAGGAGGCAGCTGGTCCGCAGGCGGGGGCCAAGTCGCCTGACGTTGTGCGCATCCCCACCCGGCCTGAGCCTTCGAGCGACGCGTCCCCGATCCCGCCCGACGAGATTATCCGGCGTTTTTCGGCCAATGAGGACGAACTCGCGCGCGTCTTCACAACATACGGATATCGCAAAACCGTGCGCCTCGAGGAAGTCGGAGACGACGGTAAGGTCTCGGGGCAGTCGCAGATCAGCGCGTCGACACCCGCTTCCGAAGACAGGCGCCCCAGCGGAGAACAGCAGTCCACGCTGAGGTACTTGGATCTGGAGCGCGACAATATCGAGGCGCTCTCCAAGATTCCCGTATTCCCTTTGGTGACTTCCAATCTGCCCAAATACAAAATCTCCTACCAAGGCAAGCAGCCTGTGGACGAATTGAGTACGTACGTGTTTGAGATCAAGCCCAGACAACTCGACCGTGCTCACGCTTATTTCGACGGGCTGGTCTGGGTGGACGATCACGATTTGACCATCGTGAAATCGTATGGCAAATGGGTCACTGAAACGGGCGACTTTCAGCCCTCGAAACTACCCTTCGCCATATTCGAAACCTACCGCCAGCCAGTGGCCGATAAGTATTGGCTCCCCGCTTATTCGCGCTCGGATGGCTCGTATGATAACCGAGGCGCGACTGTCCCTGTTCGACTGATCATTCGCTGGGAGCAGTACACGCCGTTGCCCGCGGCCGATCCCTCACGCCAGAATTCGCCCGAGCCGATTCCCGCTCATTAGCAGCGCCACAATAGTTCGGGAAGTGAACGGATCGTCTTGATCAGCGCATCGGGCCGAGATTCGCGCAGGCCTCGGGGATTAGGCGAATGATCGATAACGCCGACGACGGGCACGCCCGCGCGACGGGCCATCCTTACATCTTCCGGCGCGTCGCCCACATAAATGCAGCACGCTGGATCGAGCCCGAGTTTGCCGAGGGCGATTTGTAATTGCAATGGATGCGGCTTTCGCCGCGGCGCTTCGTCGCCGAAGACGCTCACCTCGAAAAAAGGCGCGAGTCCAAAACGACGAATCTGCGAGCGCACTCGCAAGCTGCTGCCGCCGCTGACCAGGCCGAGCCGGAATCGATGGGCCAGCATTTGCACCACCTGCCGCGCGCCGGGTTGAAGCAGAGGGCGTTCCGAACGGTAAAAGTGCCGCCAAAGCCGATCCGCTTCGGCCCAGCGCTCAACCGGCAATCGCATGGCCCGATACACGTTATGCCAGTCGGGCGAGTAATGCCGCAGAAGGCTTTCCGGTGTCCAGCGCATGCCGAGCGCCCGAAACATTCCTGTGTAAGCGTTGGCATCCGCGTGAAACGAATCGAGCAATGTGCCGTCCCAGTCAAACAGTACGGCGCGAAGCGGCTTTCGCGTCAGCATGAAACCAATCCTAGCAGAGGCTGAAGGGCGCTTGCCGTGCGAGCCGGCTTCGAGCTGGATTATTTGTCAGGGTTACGGCCGAAACGCATCGATCGGACTAGCAGTTACGGCGCCAACTCTTCCAGGAGATTTTCGTCACGCCGGTAACTGATATCGTCAAAAGCGGCCGCCACCCCGTACCAGCCAGTTTCCTCTGCGGCTTCGCTGCGAACCACGTGCGCCACTGCGTTCATATGCACCGTGGCCCGCGCAAAAGGGCGGCTGATCAGTTGAACTTCAACCTCGATGGGAACTCCGGCCTCGATGCGTACCGGCGAAAGAAAGAAAAGCCCGCTGGAACTGATATTCGCGGTTTGCAGAGGGTTTGGTTGGGCCTGGCGTTGCCCTGCTACGCGTTCTAGGCGAAGAGGGAGGGACAGCCGGGCGCGGACATAAGCGCGCCGTTCCTGAGCCCGTCCCACCGTATGCGTGGGTACTCGGTTGATCCCGCGCGGCCGCCTGCGGTTTGCCCATTCTGTATCAGCTGAATGTAGTGGAGCGACTTGAGCATCTGGTTCTTGGACGACCGATCCGGCCGGGCCTGCTGCGAGAGCAGGCCGAAAAACGCGCATAGTTCCCCCTTTAGGGTGCGTTTCCGGCGCTGCTGGCGAGACTATGACGCGGGGCCTCTTGGAAGGTCAATCAATGCCAAGAGCACTCGTTCCAATGCGTAACCTGTAGTACTGGGCCCCCGGGAGTTTGAGCGCAAAAATCGGATAGCTTGGGTCACATAGCCGATGTATTTTGAGTTTGTGAAGCGACGCACAAAAGAGCAGAGCATGACAAAGCTCACGGAGCGTCCATTGGCAGTCGCTGAGCAACTGCCAAAGCTTTCGCAGCGCCGATGTTGGGAAGCGGTTGCATCGAGGGACAGCCTGTACGACCGCGCTTTTGTTTACGCCGTGCGCTCGACGGGTATCTATTGCCGCGCGTCCTGCCCGGCACGCCGCCCGCAAAGGAAACAGGTTGTATTTTTTCGGGCGCCAGAGTGGGCCGAGCGCGAGGGGTTTCGTCCCTGTCGCCGGTGCCACCCGCGAGAGGAGCCTCGGCAAAGCGAATCCCGCCTCATCGCCGCGGCTTGCCGCCTTATCGAGCAAAACTCAGTTGATCCAATTCGAGTGGCCAGCGTGGCGCGCCGCCTGAGCGTCGGTCCATTTCGCCTGCAGCGAATGTTTCGGAAGTTTTTAGGGATTACGCCCGGCTCTTACGCTCATTCGATTCGTCTGCGCCATTTAAAAGAACAATTGCAGAAGGGGAACGACGTGACAACCGCCCTCTACCAGGCAGGCTACAGTTCGCCGAGTCGTCTTTACGAAGGCTCCAACGGGCAACTCGGCATGACTCCGGCTCTTTATCGACGCGGAGGGAAAGACATGGAAATCAGCTACACGACGGCGTCTTGCGATCTCGGGCGCTTGCTGCTGGCCGGAACGCCGAAGGGGGTGTCCGCCATATATCTGGGCGATTCCGATACCCGTCTGGAGGAAGCCCTCCGCCGCGAATATCCTGCGGCAGTGATACGTAAAAATCCTGCTGGCGTCTCGCGATGGCTTCGAGAGGTCGTACGCCACATTTCCGGCTCCCAACCCCGGCTAGATTTACCTCTTGACGTTAAAGCAACGGCCTTTCAACGCCGGGTCTGGGAAGCATTGCAGGCAATTCCCCGAGGCAGCACGCAAACCTACAGCGACCTCGCGCGTGCTCTCGGTCTTCCCAAAGGGCAACGCGCCGTGGCACGTGCCTGTGCGACCAACCCTGTTTCGGTTCTGATCCCTTGCCATCGTATTGTGCGGCGGGACGGGGGATTAGGCGGGTATCGTTGGGGAATTGACCGCAAACGGGAATTGCTCGCGATCGAACGGAACCAAGCAAATCAAAGCGAGCTAGATCAAGCCGTACGCAGCTAATCCTGGGGTTTCACGTCGAGTGACGCCCTTTGGCCACACGGGCCGGAAACGCGCATCCGGAATGGGCACATTCCGCGTCACATTCGAGTATTGAACAATCGAGTAATCGCCGGACCCCGTCTCGTAAAACTGCTGCTGGTCGGTAAGCCAGTTGGCCTCGTTCAGCCACAGGTCGATCCTTGAGATTTGCTTGCGCAAATCGTCGGAGCGTGGCGTTAATTCCAGCCGAGCGACTTTCTGGCCGGTCAGGGTCTCTTCCCCATGAAGCGTGATCTGGTAGTTCTTCTTGAGGCTCTCTCCCGACGTGCCAAACCCCAGCAGGAGTAATTGATCCACCAGGCCGCGGTGCTTCGCGAGGTCATACTCTTCCACCTGGCGAATTTTAGGAGTGTAGATGAAGAGGTGATCGCCGTCGCGTAAGATCGTCTTTTGATCCGGCGAAGTCAGATCAATGCGCATTTTGCCATCGCGGCGCACTTCGATCTGGCCCGATTCGGTGGAACGGTCGTTTACGACCACGGTCACCTTGGTGCGCTCGATGTTCGCGCTCAGACTCTGGAATTCGCCTTGCTCGCGGTCCAACTGTTTGAGAATGTCGTCCACCATCAATGGGTTGGCGGCGAGGCGGAACGTGGGGAAAACAACCAATGCAGCCAAAGCCAGGACGCGTGACAACAAACCAAAATGGCGGTCGAAAAGCCTGAATCAGCTTTCTCATTATTGCGTGTCTCTCATCTCCAGCTACAGTATAAGATGAAGTTCGTTACAACGCAGGTGCAATTCCACACAGATTTTTCAGGAGGATATACCTGTCTCAAGGCCTGATGGAGACATCATAGTAAGCGATGGATCCGTCGTCCGCGCGGACCGGTTCGATCCTAAGGATTTCAAAGCGGCTCTTCTGCAAGGTCTCCACGTTCTGACGCACGGCTTCGTGTAATTCGTGCTCCAGTTCGGGTTCGGGAATTTTCGCTGAAGTAACCAATAGTTTGGCGCTTACCCTGTAAGTCCTGGTGCCGTCGCTCACGTCCGCGTCTCGAAGTTGCACCATGGCGGCATCGGGCGCCGGCCCCAAGGGCGGCTGGTCATGAAACCAGGAGCGTGGCGACAAAAGCACAAAAATCACGATTACAGCGACGGCGAGATCATAGGGCCAAGTACCCCGCTCGAACGACCAGAAAACGGTCCGCACGAATATTCGCCAAATTGTACGCATAACTCAGTCGGCGGGCACGCCGTCCACGATTACCCCATCCCGCATGTGCACAACGCGGTCCGAGTAGGCCGCCGCCTCCGGATTGTGCGTAATCATCACGATGGTTTGGCCCAGTTCGCGATTGAGCCGGCGCAATATACTCAGCACATTCTCGGAGTTCTTGGTGTCCAGGTTACCCGTCGGCTCATCCGCGAGCAAGATTTTAGGCTCGTTGACAATGGCCCGAGCGATGGCCACGCGCTGCTGCTCGCCTCCGGAGAGTTCCGCGGGACGATGCCTTAGTCTCTCCGTAAGACCAAGCATCTCGCACACAACTTGGAACCGGTGTGGATCAAAGCCGTCTCCATGAATATGCTGCGCAATGGCGATATTGCCGAATGCGTCCAACGTTGGAAGCAGATTAAATCGCTGGAACACGAAGCCGACCTTATGCCGCCGCAGCCGGGTGCGCTCCCCATCGCTCATCGCGGCGAGGTCGTTTCCATCCACCAGCACCCGCCCCTGGGTCGCTTGCGCCAGGCCTCCGATCACGTAAAGCAGTGTAGATTTACCACATCCGGAGGGCCCCATCACCGAGACAAATTCGCCTGGAAGAACGTCAAAGTTTACGCCGCGCAGCGCCGGAACCTGAATCTTGCCCGATCGATACGTCTTCCAGAGCTTTTCTGTTCTTAGTATCGGTTCCATGGATTCGCTGAAACCACTGTCCCACTGAGGGCCGAAGTATTCTAGCCGGAGTTCGCCTCCGTAGCCCAATGATTCAGAGGCCTACTGATGGGAGGCGTCAGTCGTATGCAAGAGCTTCGATTACATCCTTGCGGCTGGCCAGCCATGCGGGATAAAGCGCGCCGAGCAAGCCCCCGCAAGCGGCGATGATTGCGGCCCGGATGATCCAGCCGGCTGTGATCAGGATCGAGAGTGTGGGAAAAGCGGAAAGGAAGAACACTCGCCCTACGTAGCTCATTCCCACGCCGAAGAGAATACCCGCGCCGCAGATGACGGCAATCTCGCTCAGCAGCGCCTGCATTATGTATGTCTTGGAAGCGCCGAGCGACTTCAGCACGCCGATATCCCGCGTGCGCTCCACAACCGAGCTATACATCGAGAGGAAGATCACCAGAAATCCGATGGCCACGCCCAGGGCAATCATGCTGCGCACAAACGTATCGAGGCCCGGAAGGCTGGTCGACGTCATCAGCGATACGAAATCCTTTAAAGGCCTGATTTCATAGCCTGGTAAGAGCGTCTTCATCTGGGCCATCACGTTGGGAGTATGATCGGGGCGCGTGCATTTCAGGAAGAAAATTGACGCTTTATCTCGTGATCCCGAAAGATCCTGCAACGTCGAGAGCGGCACGAAAATCCTGGCGCCCTTCCCGTGCTCCACGATGCCGGCAACGTTAAAGTCATGATCCAGCAGGCGGAATGTGTCGCCTACCTTCAAGTTTTTCGAGCGGGCCGCCCAGTCGTCCACAAGCACGTCATCTGGTCCCTTGATATCCCGTCCTTCGAGCAATACAAATCCCCCGGAGACCGCGCGAAAGCTCTCCGGATCGATGCCGTAGACAAGGTCGACCCCTCCGGTGGAGCTGAATTGCAGCAGGACGGGCGTCACCGCTTGCACGTATTTCAACTGCCGCAGCCGGTCGCCGATCCGGATCGGCATGGGCGCGCCGTTAAAAGCCAGGAATACCGAAGCCGAAGGCGGCTGCAACATGACGTCCGCCCCGACCCCTTCAATCCTCTGGGCGGTTTCTTGAATCATCCCGCTCGTGAGTCCCACGATGATGATGACGAGAGCGACCTCCACCCCTACGGCAACGATGCTGACCACAGTCCGCACCGGCCGGTGAAGAATATTCGCGAGAATCACCCGGCCGATCACGGTTGTGGCTCCTGCTGTGCCGTGCCGACGTTTACGAGTTCTGTGCCGGCTGGCTGGGGAAGCTTGAAACCATCCGCTGGGATTTCGGCGTTCACCGCGAGCTTGGTGATCGTCAAAACCAGCCTGTAATCCTGCTGCGGCCGTGTAACACGAATCGTTCGCGGAAACGTGATCGGACTGGTTCCCGGCCGTTCACCGGCCGTATTTGGCGCGGTTGTGTTCTCGGTATTAGCGGGGGCATTCGCGGGCGCCACATCCTGCCAATCCGCGTAGCTGACGTCGGAATCGAGCCTTCCCTCAGGCCCATAAATCTGAAGCCTGGAGACTCGCAGATCGGATCGGTCAAACCAGATCTTGCGCGCAATGTCGAAGGTTGGGCTCGAACCGCGCAAGACGGTCAGAACATAGTAACGCGAGGGCGGAATATCCACCTGCTCCAATACAGTCGGCTGCTCACGGCCGATTGCGGTCCAGAAAAGAGCATCCAGCAGGTGCTGTGGCCTCAGATTTTCGATCGGATTCTTTGTGGTTCGTTCGAACTGAGTCGGCCCGACGAGAAATTGGTTCTTCGAAGGAATAAAGATACGGAACATTTGGCCGTCGCTGACCATATCGAAGATGTTCGTGCCGACGACTGGCGCCTGCCCGATGACGCGAATCATCTCCGGCCTCGCCGCCAGCACAAAACCGCTGACTTGGTGATACTGGTGAATCACTCCACTGTATGCCAGGCCCGCGGTCGGGCTCATCAGCACGGAAGCGTTCACGGTGCGTATGGCATCGGCCTGCCGGTTGTAGGCGTCCAGCAGCTCGGTTTGGCTGGCATCCATGGCTGGCCGAATACCGGTTTGTGCAATAGCGTGCTTCTGAGTGGCCGCGCACCCGGCCAGAATCGCTGCAAGCAGGACGAGCCCAGCCATTCGGAATCCGATGATGCGATCGATCAGTGCCTTCTCCCCTTACGCGACCAAAACGAAAAACTTATCAGCCCCCCGAAGAGAGGTCAACGTGCAGTTCGATGAACGTGCTAAGCCGGGCGGGTAACTTCTACCTGCGAATTCTCCAGCGCTCCCTTTGCACGCCGGATCACCTCTGAAGCCCAGAGCTGATTGCTCAGGACCGTCAGAAAGCCGTTTTCAAAATCGCACACGGAACAAAATAGATACTCGGGAAAGGCGGAGTGATAGGCATCCACTCCGCGCTCGGCCAAAGCGCCCTCCAGCATTGGCATCTCCTTCGAGCAGCCGGCCGCCCGCTCGAACGCCAAACGTCTCCGCCGCAAAGCGCTCGAATAAAAGCTCCAGTTGCGGCCGTTCCGGTTGAGCGATCACGATCGCATGGCTATTCGGCTCCCGAAACGGCAGAGCGTTTTGACGGCAGAAATCCCGCACCCGTTCCACATGAGCGAAAAAGTCGATTCCCCAAGGCTGTCCGGCAGCCAGACGCGGGCACCAGCGCCGCCCAAATTCCCGCTGCGTCGTGTCCGATCGCTGGCTCGCGCGTTTCCGGCTCGATAAGTTCCAGGCCGACAGCGCGCACATCCGTGCCCAGATCAAGCGCCTCAACCTCGAGGCGATATGTCTTCTCCATAGTATCGGCTACTCTTCAACCGCGGAAGCATCCTGTCCAAAGCGGTGCACGTATTCCGGGGATTGTTTGCGGAGGTCCAGCCAGTCGAAGAAGCTGTCGGGCGTTTCCAGCCAAATCCGGAACCATTCCAGGATTTCCTGCTTCTGGTCGCGTTTGTGCGCTTCGACGCGCGGGTTCCGCGCAATCATTTCGGCCCGGCGGCGTCCCAATCGCGCAACTTCCAACACTCGCTCCGCCGCGGCCCGTTTCCCTTCAGAACGAAACTTGCGCCAAAGCTCATCCAGGCGCATCAGGCAGATCTCCGCCTCTTCCAGAGTCGCGAAATGCAGCAGATCGTGGAACTCTTCCTCGTACTGACCTTCTGTGTCTGCCTCCGCCGACAGCACAACCCTTAGCCCCGCCGAGGAAAGAACTTGTACGATGTAGTCCGCCGATGTCTTTCCCGAGGGACCTAATTTTGCAATCAGTTGCCTCCGAATCTGCTCCACCTCGGCGGGCGTGAACTTCTCCAGCCCCAACCCCTCCGCAATCTCCAGGATGGCCTCTCTCTTGGTCTCCGGCCCTTGTCCACTCATCGGAGCCTCAACTTGGCTGGTGAAGAGGAAGGAACGGAAGCCGGCTGCGACGCGGACGTCGAATCGTTCGCCGCGGCGGCGCCGCGCTGGGCGGCCAGCCTCCGGCGATAAAGCGCCACGTTGTGATTGTGCTCAGCGAGGGTTCTGCTGAAAAAATGGCCGCCTTCCGTATTGGCGACAAAATAGAGGTAGTCGGTCTGCGGAGGATTGAGCGCAGCTTCCAGCGAAGCGCCGCCGGGGTTGGCGATAGGACCGGGAGGCAGCCCGGAACGGCGATAGGTGTTATACGGCGAATCGAAGGGCAGGTTGGACGCCTCAAGTTTTCCAGTGTAAAGCCCTGCCAATTCCAGCGCATAAACGACAGTCGGGTCGCACTGCAGCGGAACATGCCGGTTAGCCGGTTGATAAAGACGCCCGCCACCATGGGCCTTTCTTCGGCTTTCGGCGTTTCGCGCTCCACCAGGGAGGCCAGCGTAACGACCTGCTCGATTGCCAGTCCCGATAGATTCGGCTGTCCGGCCCTAATTGCAGCCCATTCTTGTCGGAAATGCGACACCATTGCCGTGACCATCTGTTCCCCTGTGGGATGCCGCGGAAATTCGTACGTCGCAGGGAAAAGAAAGCCTTCCAGGCTGGGTGCATTTGGCGCCAGATCTCGTATCAACCCGGGATTGCGAGCGGCTGCAAGGAAATCATCACGCGTCGTGAAGTCCTCGCGTTGCACCAGATCGGCTATGTCGAACATGGAAAGGCCTTCGGGTATGACCAACTCCCGCACATAAACACGTCCGCTGGCAATCGTGTCAAAGACTTGCAAGCCCGTCATGGGGTGGTCGAAGTAATATTCGCCCGCCTGCAGCGTCCTCCGGGAGCGCCAGCGGGACAATCCCTCGAAAACCCATCGGCTGCGCACGACTCCCTGATTGGCCAACAACCGAGCGACAGTCCGTCGCGAAGCGCCGTGAGGTATGTCCACGAAGATGCCTTGAGAAGGAAAATGCTGATAAGGAAGGTAAATCGATACGGCTACCCATCCCGTCAAAAGCACAGCCACCAGAAGCAGAATGGAGAGCGTTCGCAGCATGCTTGATCCTGGGCGCCTAGGCGCTTCTTCTCCCGGTCTGCAGGTAATCTCGCAAAATCACCGCAGCGGCTACCTCGTCCAGCTGTTGCCTTCTGCGCTCGCGAGAACGGGACGTCACCAAGCCATTCTCGCCCAGCGCCTGTTCTGCCTCCCAGCTACTCAGCCGCTCGTCAACCAATTCCACGGGCTTGCCTACTTCCGCGCGCACCAGTTCGGCGAATCGGGAGGCTTCGGCAGCCATGGCGCTGTTGGTGCCCTCAAGATGTATGGGCAAGCCCACCAGGATAAGCCCAACCTCCTGCTCCCTGCATAGGTCTCGCAGCCGGGCCAGGTCTCTCCGACGATTGGACCGCCTCCAGGTTGCGAATGGCTGGGCCGTCACGCGTAGCGGGTCCGATAAAGCCAAGCCAAGCCGTTTTTGGCCGTAGTCGATGGCCAGAATCCGGCCGGCGCCCGAACCAGCCCCTATATGAGATGCCAAGGCAGCAGACGCATTCATATTGAAATTATATCGCGGCACGCACGTTCAAAGCCCTTGCTATCAGGTGCCGGTTTCTAAATCTAAGGCTGGCGTCCGCGCCTACCGCTTTCCCAGTAAGGCCATACTTCTAGAGCCTTTAGCTGCGAATCGAGGCCGGTCTGCTTCAAAAGGCTTCCTATTTCGGCGCGGGAGAGCCTCGGTCCCAACTGGCGCAGCAAATTCGGCCAGGCCGAAGACCAGCACCCCCGCGACAGCGGTGTTGAACTTCAGATTCGGGATATCGACTTTGTCGTAGGTGTCGGAAGATAGCGCCGTAATTGGCCACGTAATTGGCCTCTTCCTGATTGGCCACCAGATTGGGAACGCCCTCCAGCAGGAAGTCCAGATTATCGGTTCCCAAAATGGAATTCTCAGTGAAGCGATTGACCCCCCATGAGTCAAGAGGCGCCAAAGCCTGGTGCAGCACTTCCGATTGCAAGTCGGCTTCGCCCCTGGAGCGAGAATCCAGTCACACGGCCGCTTCCTTCATCGAAAATAACGGCCGCGTCGGCGTGATCGAGCTCATCGCGATGGGCGCGCACATAGGCCCAGGATCCCAGGTTGCCTTCCTCATTGCCGCTGAACAGCACAAAGCGTATGGATCTTTTTGGCCGCAGTCCCGTCAGATGAATGTCCCGAGCGGCCTCGATAACCAGGGCCGCGTTGCACCCGTCGTCCAGGGCTCCCCTCCCCAATTCGAACGAGTCCAGGTGCGCGCCCAACAAGACAAAATCATTGGGCCTCTCGCTGCCTCGAATTTCCGCCACTACGTTCTGTGCTTCCGCCGGCCCGCCCACACGATTCGGCAATTCCAGCCGGACGCGGATTCGCTGTCCGGCGGCGAGTTGGCCGGCCATCCGCTGGGCGTCTTCGCGCGCCACGATGGCCTGCGGAAGCTTTTCAATCGAGCCGTCCTGCCCCAGGCCAATCCTCTGACGGTAGAGCAGCATGCCTTCCCGCGTCCCCATCCACAGGATGGCGCTGGCCCCCGCCGCAATCGATCGGCGGATAATCTCGGGATTGCGCAGGTATTCCGCGGAGATATCGCTGAAGGTGCGCAGCACCTCGGTATGGACAAGCAGAATCGCTCCCCGAGCCGAGCCGCCGGCACGAGCGAAATCCTCTACAGTGCCGGAACCGGCATCGATTACATCCGCTTCGATTCCCCTGGGAGGCGTTGCCGGCGACCACGCCGCCGATACGGCGTGCACCGCAGAACGAGACGGCGACACAATCTCTACGCGTGTCGCTCCTTCGCTCCAACTGTGGGGAATCGTGAACTTTTCCGTATGCACATCGTCGATACCCGCGTCGCGGAACGCCGCCACGGCCCACTGCACCGCCCGTTCCATGGCCGGTGACCCCGTCAGGCGCCCACCGATACCCTCGGTAAGCCTGCGGAGATTTTCGGCCAGCGGCGATGCGCCCATCGCGCTGGCGATGATCTTCGGCGCCGCCTGAGCACAGGCCGATATCTCGCTTTCCGAACAGGTTTGCGTGTTGGCCGCGGCTGCCTGACGCATCCGCGCAAGCGGGTCAGGTTCCGGCGAAATTTGTGCCGCCGCCGACAGGGCAGCGAGGCAGAAAACTCCGAAGAAAACGAGCGGCGATAGCGGAGAGACGCGAGACATAAGAACGCGCTGGAATCGAGTGCTGATCGGCACCTCAGCGCCAATTATAACCTGCTGCCGCCGCTGCTTTGATGAAGAGCGAATCCCGATCAGTGCGCTGTCGCTGAAAGGACGGCGTCGGCAACACGGGCCACCTGCGACATCTCTTCGACGTCGTGAACGCGAACAATATGCGCCCCATTCAAGATCGCGGTAGTTACAGCCGCGGCGGTTCCCCAGGCGCGCTTCTCGGGAGGCCAGATGTCGCCCCTTCCGCCCAGAGCCCAGCCAATAAACGATTTCCGGGACACTCCAACCACCAGCGGATATCCCAGGCGCGCTAATGCAGGAAGCTGCCCAAGGACTTCGAAACTCTGCTTGTGCTTCTTCCCGAAACCAATGCCGGGGTCGAGAAGAATCTTCGCCTCGGAAATGTGCGCTTGGCGCGCCCGGGCAATCGACGCACGCAAGCCTTGAGCAATATCGCGCATCACGTCGCGCGCGAAGGGTCCTTTGTGCATCGATTTCGGAGCGCCCCGCATATGCATGAGAACCAGTGCGGCGCCGGTTCGCTTGGCAATCTCCGCCACTTCAGGATCGGCTCGAAGCCCGCTAACATCATTTACAATTTCCGCTCCTGCCCTCAAACCAGCCTCGGCGACTTCAGCCTTTTGTGTATCGAGCGAGATCGGAATGCGTAATTTCCCCCGCAAACCCTCTAGCACCGGCAACACGCGCGCGATCTCCTCATCCGCGCTGAGCGGGTCCGCTCCGGGGCGCGTTGACTCGCCGCCCACGTCCAGAATATCCGCTCCCTGTTGCTCCATTTCGAACGCTCTTTCCACCGCCAACTGCGCATCGGGATAACGGCCGCCGGCAAAAAAGCTGTCCGGCGTAACGTTCAGAATTCCCATGATGAGCGTGCGCTCGCCCAGTACAAGCGTGCGCGAACGCAGGCGTAAGCGATAGCGTATCCGCGTGAACATAGTGGGTACATCTTAGATGGCAATCGATTGGGTTTCTAGGGAGACGTTCTCTAGGGAGACAACGCGGGAACGTAATACGCGGTGCGGTAATTCATTTCCGAGCCCGCAGGGACGCCCGCCCCTTCCCTCAGCTTCAGCTTCAATTCTCGCCACCCAGGTTTCGCAATTCCGGCCGATGGGTAATAACCCAGCGTATATTCCGCTTCCAGTCTCAGCGCAATCGTGTGATAGATCTCCGCCAGGCTCCCGATTTCGCGCAGGAAATAAAGCTCGCCGCCTGTCTGTCTCACAAGCTCGGCCAAATAGAGCGTGTACAGGGCGATTCCTGAGTTCCGCGCGGCAGCGGTCAAGAGCGGTGCCGCCCGATGCCCGGAGAGCCAGTCGTCGGTCATCGCGCGCGGCCTCGGTTCGGTGGAAATCACATAAAGCTCGATACCGCGCGCCGCGATTGCCCGGGCCACGTCCTGAAACGTCAATCGATTATCCGAGGAAGTTCGCGGAAGCATGCTGGCCGGATCCCAGTTCAGGCCGAGCTCGCTATCCTGGCCATCCGTCAGCAGAACGATGGCTTTGCGTCCGGCCCGCCCGCTAAGAAGCCGCACGGCAGAGAGATAGGTGGCCTGATAGATAAATGATTCGGAAGAGTTCGCCACCTCTGCCAGTTCGGACGAGGTCAGCGCCTTGTTGAGCAGATTGCGGTCTCGCGAAAAGGGCATCAGCAAGTGCGTTTTGTCCGCAAACGCCACCGCCGCAACTTCGTCTTCTGGCTGCAAGGATTTTGTGAGCGATTGCGCGATGCCGCGCATGTCGCCCAGTTCGCGATAAATGCTGGGGCTCGCGTCGATCACCAGAACGATGCTTGCGGGCGTCGTGGCCGCATCAAAGGAGGCGATTTGCTGCTCGTCGCCATCCTCCCACAGCTGAAAATCGTCCCGCGTCAGGCCACGCACCCTGGTGCCATCCGGCGCCGTAACCGTGCACTGCACCTCCACCAGCGCCACTCGCGAGCGAATGATCGGCGTGATGTCGGCGGATGCCGTTTGTGATTGGGGAGGTGAGTTGGTCCGCAGCTCGCCCGTTGCCGCGTCGCGCGAGAGTTGTATTCCCTGCTCGAGTATTCGTGAGCGCGGAAGGCTTGCTTTTTGCGCCGCGGCCGTGAAGGCCGCGCCGAACGCTAAAGCAAGAGCGGAAATCAGACCGGCTCTGAGCCTCGATCTCGCTTGCGAGCTCATGGGAGAAAATCGCAGTCGCTTTTCGCCGCCATGCGGGCAATTACTAGAGATCGAAATCGCGCACGGGCTTTTCTGCCGGCCCCTCGTGAGCCTTTTTGAGCGCTTCCTCGAACTTGCGCGCCAGGAGATCTTCCTTTTTATTTTCGGCTTCCCACGATTGGCGGAATTTATCCTCGCGGCGCTGGGCTTGCTCCGCCAAAATGCGGCCGGCATCCGAGATATCGACGTCGGGCGCGGCTTTGGGTTGGGGGGTATGGGATAGGACTTCAGCTAGCTGCGTATCGATCACCAGCTTCGATTGGCAGCAGGGGCAAAGGACTTCAATGGGTGCCAACTTCTTCGCCATGGCCCCATTGTACGCCTTCTGGCGCGGGGCCGGTACACAGAGGGATATTGCGGTGCGGGCGCTTACGCCTCCCGCGTGTGCCTTATCCTTTGCTGAATCCGGGAGCGGGACGAAGCTCCGGCCGTGGCGCCGGCTTTGGCTCGACGCCCGGCAGCGGCTGCGAAGGCGGCATCGGGGCGGCCGGCTTGATCTTCTCCGGCAGCGGCTTGCCCTCCATCAGCAGCCGTAATTCGGCGGCATCCAGAACCTCGCGCTCGAGCAATGCTTGCGCGATTCGTTCCAGCGTGTCTTTGTGGCCTTCCAGTATATTGCGCGCCGTTTCGTAAGACCTGGTCACGATCTTCCGCACTTCCGCGTCGATATGGATCGCCGTGTCCTCGGAATAATCGCGATGCTGCGCAATCTCGCGGCCCAGAAAGATGGCTTCTTCCTTCTTTCCGAACGCCAGCGGCCCCAGTTCACTCATGCCCCAATCGCACACCATCTTCCGCGCGATGTCCGTGGCCCGCTCGATGTCGTTGCCAGCGCCGGTGGTGATGTGTCCGAGGAAAATCTCCTCGGCCGTGCGGCCGCCCATCAGGACGGTAAGAGTCCCGATCAAATACTCCCTGGTGTAGGTGTGCTTGTCGTCGATCGGCAACTGCATGGTTAGGCCGAGCGCCATTCCTCGGGGAATGATCGTGACCTTGTGCAGCGGATCGGCCCCCGGCGTCATTGCCGCCACCAGCGCGTGCCCGGCCTCATGGTAAGCCGTGTTCTTCTTTTCGTCTTCCGAGAGGATCATGGACTTGCGTTCGACGCCCATCAACACTTTGTCTTTGGACATCTCGAAATCGGCCATGGTCACAACTTTGCGATTTTGCCGAGCCGCCCACAACGCGGCCTCGTTCACCAGGTTGGCCAGATCGGCTCCTGAAAACCCTGGCGTGCCCCGCGCAATCACGGAGAGATCCACGTCGTCCGAGATGGGCACCTTGCGCGTGTGCACGCGCAAAATCTCTTCGCGTCCCTTGATGTCCGGTCGCGGCACCACCACGCGCCGGTCGAAACGTCCGGGGCGCAAGAGCGCCGGATCGAGC
This sequence comes from uncultured Acidobacteriota bacterium, assembly GCA_963823935.1. Taxonomy (GTDB): domain Bacteria; phylum Acidobacteriota; class Terriglobia; order Acidiferrales; family UBA7541; genus Palsa-189. Next base: position 255,625 of record CAWGNM010000008.1, on the reverse strand, counting down.
ACGTCCGGGCGATTGGTCGCGGCAATGAGGATGACGCCTTCGTTCGATTCGAAGCCGTCCATCTCCACCAGCAGGGCGTTTAAGGTCTGCTCGCGCTCGTCATGGCCACCGCCCAACCCGGCCCCGCGGTGGCGGCCCACAGCGTCGATTTCATCGATGAAAATGATGCAGGGCGCATTCTTCTTGCCTTGCTCGAAAAGGTCGCGCACGCGGCTTGCGCCCACGCCCACGAACATCTCCACGAAGTCCGAGCCGGAGATGGAGAAAAACGGCACGTTGGCCTCGCCGGCGATGGCCCGTGCCAGCAAGGTCTTACCCGTTCCAGGAGGTCCCGACGAGCAGCACGCCTTTGGGAATGCGGCCCCCCAGCTTCTGAAACTTCTGCGGGTCCTTCAAAAATTCGATGATCTCTTGCAGCTCTTCTTTGGCCTCGTCGATTCCCGCGACGTCCTTGAACGTGGCCTTCTTCTGCTGCGCTGTCAGCAGCCGGGCTCGCGATTTGCCGAAGCTGAGCGCCTTATTTCCGCCCGCCTGCATCTGCCGCATCATCACGATCCAGAAGCCCACCAGCAAGAAGAGCGGCGCAGCGGTAAGCAGGAAATTGATCCAGTCCGCGCGCGTCACTTCCTTGACGTTGATCAGCACCCCTTTGTCTTCGAGTTGCTTGGTCAGATCGGGAGCGCCTTCTTTGAAGATCGTCACCCGGAACTTCTTGGCCGGCTCGCGCCACTCGCCCTCGATTTCGTAGCTGTTTGGCGAGAGGTAAAGCGTGACTTCCTTCACGTTTCCGCGGTTTACCTGGCTCATGAACTCGCTATAGCTCGGCTCCTCCTGCCGTGCCGACTGACCGCTGGCCGACACCATGCGCCATAGCACCACGCACAGAAGGACGATGAACATCCAGAAGAGAATGGTTTTTGCCGTGGAACTCGAATTCACGCGTTACCTCTTTCTTTTCTTTGCGGGTGCTAGACTCTCGGACGCCGATACTCCTCGCGCCCGCCGCGGCTGAACACCCACATACGGCACGTTCCGGTACCATCCGCGGCTTCCCGCAAGGCCATAACCCGCCAGATATTTAGATGCTGCGGCGAAGCAAAAGTAATCAGGCCTCAGGTCCACCCGGCGTTCCTCGGGCTTGTCGAAAAGCGCCGCTAACCTCAAGGAACGCGGGCGGCTCTCCTGCAGCCGCTTCAGAAGAAAGTCTTGTGTTAATCCCGACTGAACTACTGCATCCACTACCAGCACGTCACGCTCCTCCAGTCGCGGAGGCCGGCTGAAATAGATCTCCCGGCGATCGTGTCCCCCAAATTGAACGTCCCGAATTTCGGCCCATACGAAATGGCAAACCACTCGGCACGAGATGCTCCGGATCAAATCAGCCGCAAAAACAAAAGCGCTATCGAGCATCACCACCACGTCGACGGTCTTGCTGCCATAGTCCCGCGAAATGGCCTTTCCCAATTTCGTCACGCGCTCGCTCAGTTGCTGCGTGGAATAAACCGGTTCCAGGGCCGCCTTCAAAGCTCCTCCTCCGTAATCACTACCCCTGACCGGGTAGTCGGCCCTGTCGCAACGTCGGCGGCAACAGGCAGTCCCCGCGCCCACACCAGCAGGCTTGCGCTCGTCAGAACTGGCCAGCCCTCCCGGGCCGATGCTTTCACCCGCCCTACGCGCAATAAATGCTTGAGCTTATGGGTGCTACGCCTCCCCTTTGGGCGGAAGCTGTCCCCAGGACGCCAATTGCGCAGAACCAACGGTGAGCTAAGCAAGTCCCTGTCTAAGGCACACTTATCAGCCTCAGTGTCGCTCCTCCAGGCGTGCCAGTCAACCACTTTGAGTTGAAAGCGCCTCCGGATTTCCGGCACGGCAATGACGGTGGATTCTCCAGGATTCCCGATCTCTACAGTTTGCGAAAAAGCTCGCTGGGAACCGTCCTTCGCTGAGCCTTCGGCGTCTACTCTTCTCCACTCCTCCGCCGGTGAAAACCACACCCAATCAAAGCTCCGCTCCGCGATCACTCCCGGTAATTCCACGCGCGAGCCACTGCTGCCCTCCGAGGCTAGCCGGATGACCCGCTCCAGGTGATCCGTAGTCCACTGCCGGCAGTCCCCGCGAACCTTCTCCACGATCCCTCGCACCAACCGTCTGGCAATCGCTAGCCGCGCCTCCTCGGAAAGCTCGGTGTTCGGCAGAGATCTCGGTCCCAATAGATCGAGGCAATGGATGCAAATTCGACCGCCTTCTTGCCGCAGCGACCCGTCCAGGAGTCCAGCGGTCAGAGCCCTCCAGAAGGCTTCGTCTTCCCTGGATAATGCTGCCAACCGGCCCAAATTCCGGACGATAGCTGGTTGAATCTCCCCCTCCAGCATCGGCAATACGCGCTGGCGGAGCCGCGAACGCAGCCTGGAAGAGTCGGAGTTCGTCGCATCTTCCCGCCATCGCTGGCCCAGGCTGTGCAAGTGGTCCTGCAAGTCGGCGCGGCGAACGTCGATAAACGGCCGGACCACGTGGCCCTTCACCGGGTAGATTGCGGAGAGCCCGGCAGGGGCCGTGCCGCGCGCCAGACGCGCCAGCACCGTCTCCGCTTGGTCGTCGGCCGTGTGCCCCACGGCAACAAGATCGATGCGCCCTTCCGCCACCAGCGAGGCGAAAAATCCGTAGCGCAGGCGCCGTGCCGCATCCTCCAGATTCCAGCGCTTTGCGCGCGAGACAGCCGCAACATCTTCCCGGCCGGAAATAAGGGGAAGTCCCAGCTGCGCGGCCAATTCCGCGACGAAGCGCTCGTCCTCGTCCGAATCCGCCCCGCGCAAGCCATGATTGAAGTGCACTACGCTTAGCAGGATTCCTTTCTGCTCCCTCAGCGCATGCAAAATTCTCAGCAAAGCCACGGAATCGGAGCCGCCCGAAACTGCCACGCCGACGCGATCGCCCGGCCGCACCATGTGATAGCGAGCGATTGTCGACAGGATCGTTTTAATGAGGTCGGCGGACAAAATCAGCTCCTGCGGCGTATAGGCCAAACCCATGCGGCGCGTAGCAATGGCTTAGTGGGTAGCAAAACTGCCGTCTGAAGTGCCAATGAGATAGACGCCGCAGGCGAGACTGAGGTTCCCTCTGGGGATGTAAGCGAATCGCTCGCTCCTGGCACCTACGGAGGCCGAGGTTATCAGTCACAGAGAGGGCGCACAGTTCTAAAATTACGGTCGGCGGCAAGTTGGTGGCGGGGGAGGGAGTCGAACCCTCGACCTCGGCGTTATGAGTGCCACGCTCTAACCAACTGAGCTACCCCGCCCCTTACAGGTTCAATCTTATCTCAATGTCGAGAGTGTTCAAGGGAATCGCTTGGCCGCCGCCCAGCCGATGCCGCTCTTGCGGCTCCCTCGGTGATGTGAGAAAAGGGCGCCGGCCTTCCAGCGCCCCTTTCTCGGTTCGCTACTTCCACGCAGAGTAGAAGGGCTTGCTCACCAGGTACATCGGGTTGGCCCCGGCGCGCGGCTTGAACTTCTGCACCCGCCCACCGGCTACCTCCGCGATGTAGAGATTGCCTTCCTGGTCCACGCTCATGCCATGCTGGTTGAAGAGCGCTCCCGGATAATCGCCCAGAGCGCCCCAGGCATAGAGGAGGTGGCCATCGGCGTCATATTCGATCACGTGCGATGTGGTGTCGTCGAAAGCCCACACATGGTGGTCGGTCCCGATATACAGGCAGTTGACCGACGACGGCGTCGCGAACGGCCACTGCTCGATGAATTTGCCGTTCTCGTCGAACACCTGCATGCGGCGATTGCCCCGGTCGCTCACGTAAATGCGCTTCGAGACGGGATCGGCGGCAATGCCATGGACGACGTTGAAGTAGCCCGGCCGCGTCTCCTTTGGAGGAGTACCCTTCTCTCCCCAGGCCGTCACATAGTTGCCGTTTTTGTCGAACTTCACCACCCGATGGCCGTTGTATCCATCCGCCACAAACATCGAGCCGTCCGGCAGCCAGGCAAGATAGGTCGGGCGATTGAAGTGCTTGTCGTCGTCGCCCGCCACGCCCTTTGTGCCGATGGTTTTTACGAGCTGCTTGCCGTCGTGCGTGAATTCGAAGAGCGCCATATTGTGATCGTCGACCACCCAGACGTGCTTATCCGCGTCGTAGGGATTGATGTAGACCGCGTGCGGCCGCTTGAACAAGGAATCCCACTGGGTCCATCTTTCTGTGATATTTCCGTTCGCGTCGACCACCACCAGGCAATCTTCCCAGCGAGCGTCGACGCCCATCCTGCCCTTCCAGGCTTGCTTGGGATCGGTCGGGTCCGCCCCCGGGCCGCCAGCTCCCGGCGGGCTGGCTACCATGCCTTGAGAGGCATTGCGCCACGGAACCTCACCCACGGGAAAGGAAAGGCTCGGCCCAACCTCAGGAAGCGCAATCTGCTGGGGGCGCTTCAAGTCCGGCAGCTCCCCGCGTTGAAGAACGTACACACGGTTGGGACTCTCGGCGAAAACGCCCTCCATCGAGCCCCACGTCCAACCGTCGTGGCCCGGCAATTGAGACATGGGTTTCGGCCAGTTCGGGTCGACGTCATACGGGCCGGTGAGATCCCAGCCGCCTACCTCGCCGGGGACCGCGGCGAAATTGCTTTCCGTCCGGTTCTGTCCCCGCACCGTAAGTTGTCTGCCAGCGAAGAAAAGTCCCAGAGCGCAATTCCGACAGCAAGCGTGAACACCGGTACCGCAACTCTACGCATACGTACCTCCGAATTGTGATGACGTGGGCGTGACGCGAGCAGCCATTCGAAATCGAAGCCGCCACTGGGGGAATACCGCACGCGTGCGCGCTCTGGCTGAATCCGTCGCGGGCGGAAGAGTACCACCACAGCCCCCCGCACACCACTATGGCATTCCAACGTCAGCGCCCCTCGAAAAGAGTCCAACTAATTACGGTTAACGCCTCGGCGACGTGCCCCACGACCGGTCGAAGGTTGACAAAGGCTCCTGCCAGCCAATGGAACCCCGCGGGGGAAGTGTCTGATTTCACACGTAATTTAGCCGCTACAAAGCCGCAACTCTGTCCTATCGCCGCCTCCGGCCTCTTTGTTAGCTTGTTTCCAGCCGGTTTCTGGTGCCTCTACGCCCTTCAGCGAGGCACGGGATGAGCTTTCCACCTTGAGCGCGAAAGCAATGCATTGGGATGTGGCGGCCTGCACCGATAAGGGAGTCGTCCGCCCCACCAACGAAGACAATTTCCGCATCTCTCCGGAGCGGAATCTCTTCGTTCTCTCCGATGGAATGGGCGGCGCCGCGAATGGCGAAGTCGCCAGCGCCATCGCAGTCGACGCAGTCTTCACCCCATCTCACGAGAATGGCTCCGGCGCCGCGCACGCCAAATCCACGGCGCGCCCGGAATTTTCGTCTGATGCAAACGATCTGGTCGGCGCCATCGAACTCGCGAATCGCAAAATTCACGACGAGGCCATGCGTGACCCAGCCTCTCGCGGTATGGGGGCCACCATTGTCGCGGTTCGCATCACCGGCAGCCGCCTGGCTCTGGCCCATGTGGGCGATAGCCGGGCTTATCTCTTGCGCGCCAATGTGCTGGAACAGCTGACCGCGGATCACTCCCTGGTCGCCGAGCAAGTCCGCCACGGCCTGATGACCCATGAGCAGGCGGCAACCAGCGAGCTTCAAAGCGTGCTCACGCGAGCTTTAGGAATGGAAGAAGACGTCGAAATCGACGCCGACGAAATCGAACTGCTCCCGCGGGATTCCCTTCTGCTTTGCTCGGACGGATTGACGCGAATGGTTTCGGAAACCGAGATCGCGGTAATCCTGGAGCAGGCGCCCACCGCTCGCATGGCCGCGGAGCGTCTGGTGCAGAGGGCCAATGAATGCGGCGGCCACGATAACGTCACTGTAATCGTGATTTGTGATAGCGGCCGGTCCAAAGGCTGGTTTGCTAAAATTTTTCCGTCTTGGAGCTCAAATGTCTTCTGATCTGTCCGAAGAGGTGAAAAACATGCCGTTGCTTATCGTGAAATTTGAAGGTTCCGTGCTTCAGAAGGTCCGCGCCAATGGCGGCGCCATTACCATCGGGCGCGGTGCCGATAACTCCATTCCCATCGACAATCTCGCTGTTTCCAGTCGCCACGCGCAGATCAAGTCTGAGCAGGGCCGTCTGGTCATCGAGGATCTCGACAGCCTGAACGGAACTTTTGTGAATAATCAGCGCGTAAAACGCGCCGCTTTGAAGAGCGGAGACGTCGTGATGGTCGGCAAACACTCCATTTACGTCGACGAAACCGATCCCGGCGAATCGCCGCTCCCGGAGGCCAAGCAGCCCGTCCCGTTGGCAAAGAGTGTGGACGAAACATTCGTTCTGGACACACAAGAACGCCGCCGCTTGATGCAGCAAATTTCCGCCACGGGTGAACGCTCCCAAATCGCTCCCGCGCGCGTTCGCCTGGCTACCCTCGTCCGCGTCCAAGGACCTATCGAGAAGGACGAATATCCGCTGACCGGCAAGCTCACCGTAATTGGCAAATCCGAGATGGCCACGGTTCGCCTGAGCGGTTGGTTCAAACCTAAAGTTGCCGCCCAAATCAACCGGCGCGATGACGGCTATTATCTCGGCCGCGGCGACAAAGCGCCCACCGTAAACGGCAACACCATTTGGACGCCGACGCTGCTCAACGATGGCGATCTGATCGAAGTTTGCGGCGTGCAGCTAAGATTCACCATCAAGGAATAACTTTCGCGTGAAATGGCCGCAGTGAAGACGCGGCGCCTCGCCTCTTGCATCAAAAGATAGAGGCCTGCCCATATGCCGAAAAAGAAGAGGAAATGGAGTGCTGGCGTCAAGACAGATTCGACCCATCCTCCCGCCGGCCTGTTTAACAAAAGCGCCGCCACCATCGCCCGCACCTTAGCCTCGAAGAAAGTCTCTCCGAAAGGTCCAGGCTCCGGGATGCGCATGCTGACCTTTTACATCAACCGCGCCGGTCACAATCTCAGCGCCAGCAGGCTCGCCGAGCTGAACAAGGCCAAATCGCTCCTGTCGCAACGGGCGCGCAAACGTTCGAAGTCTCGAAAGCGCAAGGGCGCTGCCTGAATTTACCCCCGAAACTGCTTCATCCGTGCGAAAAGTGACGTACCGGTCACGCACCCGCACATCAAAAACATAGGCCCGCGTTCCGAACACAACTAAAATGAAAAAGTTGTGCGAGAAGAGGGCGCGCGAACCCCTTCCTGTGCACTTCTGAGAAGTTGAAAGAAACTGACTTGCCCAAAGAAACTGACTTGCCGAAAGAGACCGTCGGCGGCTGGCGTCGTTCGCTGGCAGCGTATACCGATCGCCATGTACTCCAGGTACTCGCGCTCGGTTTTTCCAGCGGCCTGCCGCTCATGCTCAACTATTTGACCCTTTCCGCCTGGCTCGCCACGGTGGGCGTCAAACGTTCCTCCATCGGGGCTTTTGCGCTGGTCGGCAGTTTCTACGCCTTGAAATTCTTGTGGTCGCCGCTCGTTGACCGTCTTCCTCCCCCGATCCCTTTAGGCCGGCGCCGCGGGTGGGGCTTAACCATCCAGATCCCGCTCGTTGCCGCGATTCTCGCCCTGGGAATGTGCGATCCCAAGCGAAATTTGGGCGTCATGGCGGTCTTGGCCGCTGTGGTCGCCTTTCTGTCCGCGAGTCAGGATATTGTCATCGACGCCTGGCGAATCGAGATCTTGCCGCTGGACCTTCAAGGTCCCGGCGCGGCCATGACTCAGACCGGCTACTATCTCGGCATGCTGGCTTCCGGCGCGGGGGCCCTTGCTATTGCCGCACGATTTAGTTGGTTCGCCGCTTATGCCACCATGGCCGCGTTGATGGTCGTCGGAATGCTCACATTCCTTCTTGGTCCTGAGCCGATCGTTTCCGCGAAGACTTTCGAGCGCGATCGTATTCGACTTCTTACGCGCCACGAGCGGCACGGATGGAAGGCCGTTGAAGACTGGCTGTCGACTGCGGTAATCGGCCCCTTCGCCGACTTCATGCGTCGAAAATCCTGGCTCCTCGTCCTGCTGGTGATTCTCGACTACAAGCTCGGCGAGGGCATGGCGGCCGTCATGTCTACGCCGCTCTACATCTCGCTTCACTTTTCACTCAACGAAATTGCCGTTGTCTCCAAGCTATTCGGCCCTGTTCCCGTCATCCTGGGGGCGCTCGTGGGCGGTGTCATTACCGTGCGGTTTGGCTTTGTCCGATCGCTGATTTTCTGTGGTGTTTTGCAAGCGCTCGGAAACCTCACCTACGTGCTCCAGGCAGTCAGCGGGCACAGGATCGGCTATCTTGCGCTTTGCGTCACGGCCCAAAATCTCACCTCCGGCATGGCTGGCACCGCTCTCGTGAGCTATATCTCCAGTTTGTGTTCGCCCGAATTTACGGCCACTCAATACGCCCTTCTTGCTTCCCTCGCGTTGCTCGGGCGTACGTTCGTCGGCTCCACCGGCGGCGCCTTATCGGAAGCGATCGGCTGGGTGCCTTTCTTCGTTCTCACCAGCTTCGCCTCGTTGCCCGCGATTTTGCTGCTGCTATGGATCGAACGGCGCAGTGCCGGGCAAACCAATCGCGCCGATGCGGTCTCTTCTCTCGCGCACTGAAGAACCTTCGCCCCAAAACATCCCTTCGGGTTCTGCCGCCAACCGGTGCTATCATCTCGCAATTGTTCGTACTGGCTGGTCTCTAGTTTTCAGCGAATATGGGGCGTTTCAGAGAAAACAGGCTTTTCAGAGGCGGCTTATAACGGAAATGGCTACCCAATCCCAAATCGCAACGGAAGATACGGGCGCTTCGCGCTTTCTTCCCTTACTGCTTCTTTTGTTCATGGCCAGCGGCTTCTCGGCCCTAGTCTATGAAATCGTTTGGTATCAGCTTCTGCAGTTGACCATCGGTTCCACCGCCGTCTCATTGGGTGTTTTGCTCGCCACTTTCATGGGTGGCCTTTGTCTCGGCAGCACCGGCGTCCCTCGTTTTCGCGCCGCGCTGGCAAAGCCTTTGCGCGTTTACGCTTTCCTCGAACTGGGCATGGGCCTCTGTTCCATCCTCGTGCTCTTCGCCATCCCGTATATCGATCGAGTTTACTTTGCCGCGGTCGGTTACGGTTTGCCCGGCACGCTGCTTCGCGCCTTGCTTTGTTCGGTATGCCTGCTGCCTCCCACGGCGCTCATGGGCGCATCTTTGCCGGTTCTCGCCCGCTGGATTGAATCCTCCCCGCGGGGCATCAGTTGGTGGGGTCTTTTGTACAGCGGCAACACCGTGGGAGCGGTTTTCGGCTGCTTGTGCGCCGGCTTTTACCTTCTGCGCATCTACAACGTTTCCACCGCAACCTACGTAGCAGCCGCCGTCAATTTTCTCGTCGCTGCCACGAGTTTCGTTCTGGCATCCAGGCTTCCCTCGCAAGTGAGGGTGCCGGAGAAGGTTGAAATCTTCTTGCTCGGCATGGGCAGCGAAACCCCTGCGGAACGCACCAGTCGCTGGTCCGTTTATCTGGCCATCGGCATCTCCGGCGCCACCGCCTTGGGCGCCGAAGTTGTTTGGACGCGCCTCATGGGCATGATGCTGGGCTCCACGGTGTACGTTTTCTCCATCATCCTGGCCGTCTTCCTGGTGGGACTCGCCGCCGGGGGAGCCGCCGGCGCGCTGCTGCTCCGATTCACAAAACCCCGCCTGGCCCTCGGCTGGTGCCAGATGCTCCTGTGTCTTGGGATTGCCTGGTCCGCCTACAACATCTCGGACTCTTTGCCTTATTGGCCCATCAACACTTTGCTTTCCAGCGCGCCGTGGTACACGTTTCAATTGGATCTGGTCCGCTGCCTCTGGGCCATCCTGCCTGCAACTCTCTTATGGGGAGCGAGTTTCCCTTTGGCCTTGGCGGCTGTGGCATCCCCGGATGAGGACTCCGGCCGGCTGGTGGGCGGAATTTATGCCGCCAACACTTTCGGCGGCATCGTCGGAGCTTTGGCTGTCAGTCTGGCGCTGATTCCTTGGATCGGCACGCAAGCACTCGCAGCGCCTCCTCCTCGTTTTATCGGCGGTGAGCGCTCTTGTCATCCTCGCCCCGTATATCCGGGAATCCTGGTCCCGCCAGGTCGCCGCTTGGCTCGCGGTTTCGGCCGTATGCGTTGTGCTCCTGGCCTGGATCATCCATCCAATACCCGGCGAAGTGATCGCCTACGGACGCCAGAGCGCCATGAACCTCCGCCAATCGACCATCATTTACACCGCGGAAGGACGAAATTCGTCGGTGGCCATTTCCCGCTGGAGCGACGGAGCCGTGGGCATCGACGTCAACGGTCACGTCGAAGCCACCACCGAACCGTACGACATGAAACTCCAGCGAATGGTCGGGCATCTGCCGGCTTTGCTCCATCCTCATCCTCAATCGGTATTGGGAATCGGCTTCGGAGCCGGCGTCTCCGCCGGTACTTTCACCACCTATCCGAGCATTCAGAAAATCACCATTTGCGAAATCGAGCCCATCATCCCGCCGCTTTCCACGCGCTATTTCGGCCCGCAAAATTACAATGTCATGAATAACCCGCGCACCCACATCGTCTACGACGACGCGCGCCACTATCTCCTCACCACCCACGAGAAATTCGACATCATCGCCTCCGATCCGCTCGACGTCTTCGTCAAAGGCACCGCCGGCCTCTATTCCAAAGAGTATTTCGAGGCGGTCAAGCGCCACCTGAACCCGGGAGGCATGTTCACGCTCTACGTCCCTCTTTACGAAAGCGATATAAAAACCGTGAAGAGCGAGCTGGCCACGTTTTTCGACGCTTTTCCGAACGGCACGATCTGGGCCAATACCAGGGACGGCCAGGGCTATGACATGGTTTTTATGGGCCAGGTGGAGCCGCTAAAAATCAATGTCGATGAAATCCAGCAGCGCCTGGAAAGTCCCGACTACGCCTTGGCCGCGGCGTCCATGCGCGAAATCGGTTTCAGCTCCGCGGTGGATATGTTCTCCACGTTCAGCGCCCAGAATTCCGATTTGCAGCCGTGGTTCCAGGGCGCGGAGATCACCACCGACCGGGACTTGAGGCTGCAATATCTTGCCGGCTGGGGCATCGATTCCCAACTGGAAAGCGTCGTCTACAATCAACTGATAAAATATCGCCGGCCCCCAAAGGACCTGTTTTCCGGCTCGCCTCAATATACGCAGCCGCTTCTTGGTATGCTCTCGTCGTTCAATAGCGGCGACACAGAGCCCTGACGGTCTGTCCTGGAGGAGCATCTTGTCAATCACGGAGCGCCGGCGCGCTCATCGCTTTGCACTCCAGTCGCCGGTCGTCATTCGCTGGAAAGATGGCCAGGAAACGCGCGAAGCCTTGACCGTCTCGGAAGACGTCAGCTCCAACGGCGTCTATTTCCTGCTGCCCCAGGGCATCGCCAATGGCACCCCGGTCGAGGTGGAGATGACTCTGCCGAACGAGATCACTCTGGCCGGCCCGGTGCGCGTGCGTTGCCTGGGACGTATCCAGCGTTGCGAACCAGCCCAAGGCGCGAAGTCGGGCATGGCCGCCGCCATTGACCGATACGAATTCCTCCCCGGCGATGAACCGCCCCGCCACGGTGGCTCTCCTGCAAAATCGAAAGGCGATGAATAGCACAATCCGTCTGCTTCGCATGCCCATACCCGAAGCGCAAAAGCTAAATCCATGGACGTTCTGAGCGCGCTTTTCGAGCGGCGTTTCGGCTCCCCCGCCACCGTGCAGCCGCTCCGCGGCGAACTGGGCGGCTCGGGCCGCCGGATTTTTCGTCTTACCGCCGGCAAAATCAGCGCGATCGGCATTCTCTATAACGTACGGGAAGAGAACGTGGCTTTCCTCGACTTCTCGAAGCACTTCCGCCGCCACGGCCTCCCTGTCCCGGAAATCTACGCCCAGGATTTGGATCAGGGTGCCTATCTGGAAGAAGATCTCGGCGACACCACGCTGTTTGAGTTCCTCTCAGCGAATCGTGCCGGCAAGGACATTGCCGCTCCCGTGATCGAAGCCTACCGCAAGGTCGTTGCGGTGCTGCCGAGATTTCAGGTCGAAGCCGGCCGCGATCTCGATTACAGCGTTTGCTATCCTCGCTGCGAGCTTCGATCATCAGTCCATTGCCTGGGACTTGAACTATTTCAAATATTATTTTCTCCGGCTTGCCGGCGTTCCCTTTAACGAGCAGGCCCTGGAAGACGATTTCGGCCGCTTGACCCAATTCTTATTGGCCGCTCCCCGCGATTACTTTCTTTATCGCGACTTCCAATCGCGCAACATCATGCTGCGCGAGGGCCGCCCCTGGTTCCTCGATTACCAGGGCGGCCGCAAAGGCGCGCTGCAATACGACATCGCCTCGCTTTTATTCGATTCCAAGGCCGATTTGCCTCCCGAACTGCGCCGCGAGTTGCTCGAGGAATATCTCCAGCGGCTCTCCGCCTTCGTCGACCTCGACCGCGCCGCTTTCATGCATTACTACTACGCCTATGTTTACGTGCGCCTGATGCAAGCTATGGGCGCCTACGGCTTTCGCGGTTTTTACGAGCACAAGCTGCACTTCCTGCAAAGCGTCCCCTACGCATTGAAGAGTTTGCGCTGGCTCCTGGAGCATGCCGAAGTTCCTATCGCCCTGCCCACCTTGATGGACGCTTTCCGGGCCATGGTCGCCTCGGAAAAACTGCGCTCCCTCCCTTCCGAATCCGAGCCGGTATCCCAGCCGGAAGCTCTTACCGTACGAATTTTCAGCTTCTCATTTCATAAAGGCTTGCCCAACGATGAGAGCGGCAACGGCGGAGGGTTCATCTTTGATGCTCGCAGCCTTCCCAATCCCGGCCGCGAGGAGCGCTATAAGCCTTTCACCGGCAAGGACTCGCCCGTGATCGACTATCTCAGCCGCGAGGAAAGCGTGCGCCAGTTTTTCGCCACCGCCGCGGCGCTGGTCGACTCCAGCTTGAGCAACTATCAGAGTCGCGGATTCAAGAACCTTATGGTGTCATTCGGCTGTACGGGAGGCCAGCATCGCTCCGTCTACCTCGCCGAGGAGTTGGCCAGGCACCTGCGCGCTCGCAACGGCGTGAACGTGCTGGTCCGCCATCTGGAGTTGGAGAAACTCGGCAAATGAAGGCCATGATTTTGGCCGCCGGCCTCGGCACGCGCCTGCGCCCCCTCACGGACACGCGCCCCAAGGCGCTGGTGGAAGTTGGCGGACGTACGCTTGCTCGAGATCGCCCTTTCCCGCTTGCACTCCTTCGGCGTTCGCGACGTCATCATCAACACGCATCATTTCTCCGGCCAGATCGCCGACTGCCTGAGAGCGCACGATAATTTCGGCATGCGCATCGAAATCTCCCACGAAGAGGTCCTGCTCGATACCGGCGGCGGCCTCAAAAAAGCCGCCAATTTCTTCCTGCGCGATCCCGCTTCGTCCGGCGAGCCTTTCCTCCTTCACAACGTCGACGTCATCAGCAATATCGATCTCCGCCGCATGATCGAATTTCACGCCGAAAACCGCGCCCTCGCCACTCTCGCCGTGCAGGAACGCAGCTCCAGCCGCTCCCTGCTTTTCGACGACCAGCTTCTGCTTTGCGGCCGCAAATCCGCCGCCCCTGGCGCAACAGGGGAAGACAAAACCGAAATGGTCCGCGATTCGCCGCGCACCCGCGCCCTGGCTTTCTGCGGCATCCACGTGATCTCTCCGCGCATTTTTCCGCTGATGACCGAAGAGGGCGTCTTCTCCATCATCGCTCCTTATTTGCGTCTTGCCGGCCGCGGTGAAAAAATCCTCGCCTTTCGCGCCGACGAGTATCGTTGGCGTGATGTAGGGAGATTGGATGACTTGGTGAAAGCGGAGCAGGATGCCAATCAGAATGCGCCTTTTCCCGAAGGCCGCACAAACATCGCTAAGTAAAGAGGAGTTGCTGGAATTCCCCTGATACGAACAGCTGACGCGAATGCTTTATCGGGGCGCTGCGGCTTCGTTGGCCGATTGCGATGCCGCGGCCACCGCTTCCCGGCAGGCGAAGACGAATGCGGGCGGCAGGTTGGGCCAGATGATCTTGCGTTCCACGGAACGGAAATACCGCGCCAGAAGCCTTTCGAGATCGAACTTTCTCAATTGCCAGTCGCTGAACTGCAAACAGTGCAGATATTGATATTGTGTGAAAATCCCCGCGCCGCTGAGCGCTCCGCTGGCCTCGTCCAATATCCGCTGCCTCTGCTGGTTAGACATCAAGCCTAACGCCAGCGACGACAGAATCGCATCCACTCGCGGATATCCCCGGCGGTTCAGCTCTTTCCGCAGCGCCTCCGCCGGCGCATTGATGACGATGAGCCGCGGATCGTCTACCGTTGCTCTCAAGTGGCGCGTGAACCGGTCGTTAATCTCGAACGCCAGCAGAGTCGCGTCTCGCGGGAGCGCCTGCAGCAGCGCTCGCGTCATCACTCCGGTCCCCGGCCCCAATTCCACTGCCAACTTTGCCGTTTCCAGCGAGAGCGGTTGCAGCATGGCCCGCGTCAAGTAACGCGAACTCGGTGCGATGGCGCCAATCGTGTTGAAGTCGGCCAGCGCCTCAGCCATAAAGTTAGGCGGATTGATTTTTGTCGTCTCTGCCAATTTGCTCTTCTCCGACTGTGCCGCGGTCGCGGCACATCCTACCACTAAGCCCGCCATTTCACGCGCCAAACCTCCGCGCGCCTGGGTCGGACCGTCTTTCCCTATCATCTTACGCGAGGTTAGCTGTTACGCATCAGCCATTTCGCTCAAAATCTTCCGCGCCTGTCAGGAATCGATACTCCCGCCTCCGGTGCCTTAATCTGACTGGGCCGGATCCAAACGCCGTTGCCCGCTCCCGATTTTTCCATTTGACGCTCGCTCCTGCGGGTGTAGAACACATAGCCTACGTTCCGCAACGGATGAAACTTCAGAGCGCAATGATATGCGCAATGATATGCATGATACGGAGGACCCGGTGTTTGAATCGAAATCTCTCGTGCCCAAGGCTCTCTTGCTTCTCGCGCCCCTTTGGATTTTGGGCGCTGCCATCGCCGCGCAATCCCAGGTCGTAGACGTCCGCCCTCAGGCCGCCGGCCCCTTCAACGCCTCGAAGATGGAGATGCAGTATCCGCCGCCGCAGGGCGTGGCCATTCGCGCCGGCCACCTATTCGACTCGCTCAGCGGAAAGATGCTTGCCAATCAAGTCATCGTCATCAAGGACGATCGCATTGCCGACGTTGGGCCTGCCGACAAGGTGCAGATTCCGCAAGGCGCCAGAGTCATCGACCTCAGCCGCGCCACGGTCCTGCCCGGCTTGATCGACCGCCACGTGCACCTCTTCCAGGACCAACAACCCAACGACGCCCGCGCCTCTTATATCGGCTTGAACTATGCCCAGGCGGACATGTACGCGGGCTTCACCACGCTGCAGGACCAAGGCTCGCCCTTCACCTACGCCACCGTCGAACTGCGCGACGCCATCAACAAAGGTCTGGTGGCCGGCCCGCGCTTGCAGGTAGCCGGCCCTCAGATCGATCCCCGAGGCGGGTCCTACTATCCCGCTCCCTCATTGCCTGTGCCTTTCGGTCATGGTCCGGGCGATCCGGTTTGGCAGCTCACCAGTAACGTCAATTCGCCTTGGCTCGCTCGCGCCGCCGTGCGCGAACACTCGCACTACGGTGTGGATTGGATCAAAATCTACGAGACCGAAGATTACGAAGGCGGCGGATATCCCAACACACTGGGCGGAGGCGGCGCGTTCAAGCCGGATGGCACGATGATCAACGTCCCCTCGCTTTCGCTCGAGGAGAACCAGGCCATCGTGGACGAGGCCCATCGCCGGGGCTTGAAGGTTTCCTGTCATGCCTACGGTGGCGAAGGCCTGCGCAACTGCCTCGCATCGGGAGTCGATCTCCCCATGCATCTCACCGTCGGCGTCAACAACACGCCGGGGCTTGATGACGAAACGATCCGCCTTTTGAAGCAGCCGCAAGCGGACGGCACCATCCGCTCGGTGAATCAAACTTTGTGGGACTTGATCGGCGACCTGGAAGCGCGCGATTTGAAAGCCAGCGGCGGCAAGGCCACCCGCTTTCAATTGACGGAGCAGAGCTTCAAGAGGCTCATCGCCTCCGGTGTGAAAGAAGTTTTCGGCAGCGGCGCGTATACCGTCGGCCACGGCATGCAAGCCTTTCAGTTCGCCTACTACGTGAAGTGGGGCATGACGCCGGCTCAGGCTCTGCAAACGGCCACCAGCACCGCGGCCGAAACGTTGAACTTCGACTTGGGAAAGCAAGTGGGCGTGGTCGAAAAGGGCCGCTACGCCGATCTCGTCGCGGTTTCCGGCGATCCTCTCGCGGACATCTCCGAAATGGAGCGCGTCAAATTCGTCATGAAAGGCGGCGTCGTTTACCGCGACGATCTGAAGTAACTGCTCCAAAAAACGGACAGCGAGGTCGAGTAAGAATGGCGGAGAGGCAAAGAACATGCGATGCGATCGCCCAACGAAGTTGCTAACTGACTACAGCGCAAACGCCGGTCGGCGGCGGCTCTTGAGGCAGGCTGGCGCCGCAATGCTCGCCGCAGCCTTCACGCCGTGGCCGGCCTTTTCCGCCGGCCAGAGCCCTGAGGGCACGGAAAAGACAGGCGCCGACCAGAGCCTTGAAAAGATAAGCCCCGCCATGCTTCGGCTCAGCACCTACATGAGCGAGGCTCGCACGCGTGCGCTCCCGGAAGAAGTGGTCGAGCAGGTGAAGTATCACCTTCTCGATACGCTCGCCTCCATGGTTTCCGGTTCCGATCTTCCCCCCGGCCGCGCCGCCATTCAGTTCGCGCGGTCTTACGGCGGCGAAAAAATCGCCACGGTGGTCGGCTCGAATCTTCTCTGCGGCCCCATCGAAGCGGCGCTCGCCAATGGCGTGCTCGCTCAAGCCGACGAAACCGACGATTCGCACGCGCCTTCGCTCTCGCATCCAGGCTGCGCCGTCGTTCCCGCCGCGCTGGCGGCGGGAGAGCGTTTCGCCATCGGCGGCGCTCAGTTCCTGCGCGCCATCGCTCTCGGCTATGACGTCGGCCCCCGCATTTCCATGACGCTCGGCGGCCAGAACTTCATGAACGAAACGCATCGCGACACCCACAGCCTCGCCGAAGGCTTCGGCGCCGCCGCCGCGGCTGGCTGCGCGGCCAATTTGAACGCCCAGCAGATGCGCTGGCTGCTCGACTATGCCGCGCAGCAATCCTCCGGCATCGCTTTCTGGCAGCGCGACACCGCGCATTTCGAGAAGGCTTTCGTGTTCGGAGGCATGACGGCGCGCGACGGCGTCACCGCCGCTCTGCTGGTTCAATCCGGCTGGTCCGGCGTCGGCGACGCCTTTTCCGGCGCCGATAATTTCCTTCTCGCCAGCTTGCCTAAAGCCGATCCGGCCGGACTCCCCGCTGGACTCATCGATAAGCTGGGCGAGCGCTACGAGGTCACGCGCACCAACATCAAAAAGTGGACCGTCGGTTCCCCCATTCAGGCGCCCCTCGACGCGCTCGAAAGTCTGCGCAAAAAGCACCCCTTCGAGGCCGATCAGGTGAAGCAAGTCACCGTGCGCATCGCCACCGACGAAGCCGCCGTCGTCGATAACCGCGACATCCCGGACATCTGCCTGCAATACATGCTCGCCGTCATGCTCCTCGATAAGACCGCCTCCTTCCGCGCCGCGCACGATAACGCGCGCATGCGCGACCCCGCGGTCCTTCGCGAGCGCGCCAAGATTCAGCTCGTCCCCGATGCGGATCTCGAAAAGCTCCTGCCCAAGCGCGTCGCCATCGTCGAGCTTACGCTCGCCGACGGAACGCGCCTCACCGAGCGCGTAGACGCCGTCCGCGGCACCGCCCAAAATCCCATGGGCCGGGACGAGGTCGTGGCCAAAGCCCGCGACCTCATGTCGCCCATTCTCGGCGCGCCAACGAGCGCGAAACTCATCGACCGCGTCTTTGCCCTCGAGAGCGTCAAGGATATTCACGAACTGCGCCCCCTTCTCCAGCGCGCCTGATTCAAAGTATGTGCGTCACGGTGTTCGATAGCCTGAAAAAGCTGTCATCCCGAGCCTGCCCGCAAAGCCTTCCTGCGGGCAGGCGCAGGGATCGTGCTTTTATGCCTCATTCGAGGGAGCCCTATAGCTCACGTCATCCCGGCGCCTCTCGCCGGGAGACCTCGAGGCCTTTGCTGGCTTTGCCCTTCCGTTTTGCCCGCCTTATGATCGGTGCGACCCGATTCGCAGCCAATGCAACTCCAATCCCCATTTCGACGTCACCAAAATGCTCCGCCGGCGCAATCCTGCGACGTCCTCGTCGTGGGCGGAGGCAATGCCGGTCTCTGCGCAGCCCTCACCGCGCGCGAAGCGGGCGCCAGCGTCGTGCTGCTCGAACACGCGCCACGCGCGCTTCGCGGCGGCAATAGCCGCCACACGCGCAACCTTCGCCTCATGCACGACTCGCCGACGTCTACCTTGGTAGGCAGTTATTCCCAATCCGATTATTGGAAGGACTTGCTCAGCGTCACCCATGGCCAAACCGACGAACACCTGGCGCGGCTCACCATCGGTGCTACGGCGGAATTGTTGCCCTGGATGCAAGCTCATGGCGCGCACTTTCAACCCGCCCTGGCCGGCACGCTGGGTCTCTCCCGCACCAACGCGTTCTTTCTAGGCGGCGGCAAAGCCCTTCTGAACGCTTATTACGCCGCCGCGGAAAGCCTCGGCGTGAGCGTTGCCTACGACACCGAGGTCCGCGCGCTTTGCCTGGTCGGCGGCATGGTTCGGGAGGTCTTGATCGTCAGAAATGGCGTTTCCACCTTGCTGCGGCCAAAGGCCGTCGTGGTCTCCTCCGGCGGATTTCAGGCCAATATCGGCTGGTTGCGCGAATATTGGGGCGATGCGGCGGCAAACTTCATCATTCGCGGCACGCCCTATGCGCAAGGTGTGGTGTTGAAAAATCTGCTCGAACAGGGCGCCTCTCCCGTTGGCGATCCGGCGCAATGTCACGCCGTGGCCGTCGACGCCCGCGCGCCGAAATTCGACGGTGGAATCGTCTCTCGCTTGGACTCCATCCCCTTCAGCATCGTGGTCGATCGCGCAGGCCGGCGCTTTTATGACGAAGGCGAGGATATTTGGCCCAAGCGCTACGCCATTTGGGGACGTCTGGTGGCCCAGCGCCCGGAGCAAATTGCCTACGCAATCACCGATGCCAAGTGCGAAAATCTTTTCATGCCTTCCGCCTTCCCGCCGTTCCGCGCCGCCACGATCGGCGAACTGGCCCAAAATCTCGGCATCGATGCGCCCGCTTTGGAAGCGACGGTAAGAAGCTTCAACGCCGCCGTGCGTCCCGGCAAATTTGATCCCGACTCCCTCGATGCCTGCCGCACCGAGGGAATCGATCCGCCGAAAACGCATTGGGCCAGGCCAATCGATCAGCCCCCTTTCCTCGCTTACCCGCTGCGCCCCGGAATCACCTTCACTTATCTCGGGCTGAAAGTGGACGAGAATGCGCGCGTCCTTATGCAGGACCACCGCCCCTCCGCGAATCTTTTCGCCGCGGGCGAGATCATGGCCGGCAATATTTTGGGACAGGGTTACGTTGCCGGCGTGGGCATGGCCATTGGCGCGGTCTTCGGCCGCATTGCCGGCAGAGAGGCGGCCAAAGTTGCCCTCCTCTGAAACCGAGCAGCAGGCCCGGCGCTTCGTGGAAATCTGCAATGCCTGCCGGTATTGCGAAGGCTATTGCGCCGTCTTTCCGGCCATCGAGTTGCGCCGTCAATTCACCAGCGGCGATTTGAGCTATCTCGCCAACCTCTGCCACGATTGCCGCGGCTGCTATTACTCCTGCCAGTACGCTCCGCCGCACGAGTTCGCGCTGAATCTGCCAAGAGTCCTGGCCGAGCTTCGCCTCGACACATACGAGCGCTACGCCTGGCCGCGCCCGCTTGCCGCTCTCTTCCGGCGCAACGGATTAGCGGTTTCCATCCTGACGTTTCTCTCGATCGCCTTCTTCCTGTGGCTCGCCAAACCCGAGCCATCGCTGGCCACCGCTCCGGCCGGCCCCGGCGGCTTTTACGCTGTCGTGCCCGAAAGCCTGATGGTCGCCATCACCGGCATCGCATTCCTTTTTGCGCTTCTCGCGCTGGCCATGAGCCTGGCCAACTTCTGGCGCGACACGGCCAGCCTTCCCGCGCCCGATGGGCCATCTTTCTTCACTGCGCTAGCCGATGTCCTCACGCTTCGCAATCTCGGCGGCGACGGATATGGTTGCAACAATCGCGACGAATCTTTCTCCCAATCGCGCCGCTACTTTCATCACGCGCTTTTCTACGGATTTTTTCTGTGCTTCGCTTCCACTTGTGCCGCCGCCGTTTACGAACATATCCTCGGCCGCCTTTCGCCTTATCCAGTCTTCAGTTTGCCCGTTCTCTTGGGCGTGGCGGGTGGCGTCGCCATGCTGATCGGCACGGCCGGGCTCCTGCAAATTAAGCTCGCCGCGGATCCCGCCCCTGCCGCAAAAGCTTTACTCGATATCGACTATTCCTTCCTGATGTTATTGTTCGTGGCGGCGGCCACCGGACTGATCTTGCTCGCGCTCCGCGATACCGCCGCCATGAGCGCGTTGCTGGCGATTCATTTGGGCGTGATTGTTTCGCTGTTTCTGATTTTGCCGTACTGCAAGTTCGTGCACGGAATCTATCGGGCGGCTGCACTGCTGCGCTCCGCGGCCGAGCGCCCCAGGCGTTCCGCTCGCGCAACTTCCGCGGAGAGTGCTGGCGCGTGAAACTCGAATCCCAGCGGCACGTAGACGCGAGCCAAATCAGCCGGCTCCGAAATCGGCGCGGCCGTGCGTTCTATCGTCCGCGTCTCCAGCGGCAATTTCCTCGAAATGTACGACTTCATGGTCTACGCCTACTACGCGTCGTACATCGCCAACGACATTTTTCCCTCCAGCAACCATTTCGCTTCCCTGATGCTGACGCTGGGAACCTTTGGCGCCGGCTACCTCATGCGCCCGCTCGGCGCGATTGTTTTGGGCGCGTACATTGACCGGCATGGCAGGCGAACGGGCCTCATCCTCACCCTCGCTCTCATGGCCGCGGGAACTTTCGCCATCGCCTGCACGCCGCCGTACCGGCTCATCGGCATCGTCGCTCCGATCGCCGTTGTTCTCGGCCGCTTGCTGCAGGGTTTTTCCGCCGGAGTGGAATTGGGAGGCGTATCGGTCTATTTGGCCGAAATCGCCACGCCCGGTCACAAAGGGTTCTACTGCGCCTGGCAATCCGCGAGCCAGCAAGTTGCGGTCATCATGGCCGCTTCTCTTGGCGTGGCGCTGAGCTTGCTCCTCTCCCCGGCCAGCATGTCCGCCTGGGGCTGGCGGCTGCCTTTTTTCATTGGCTGCCTCATGATTCCGCTTATCTTTTGGCTGCGCCGTTCGCTTGCCGAAACCCAGGCCTTCCTGGCGCGCAAAGTTCATCCCGATATCTCCGCCATTTTGTCTTCGCTCGCCGCCAACTGGAAAATTATTGTGGTCGGCATGCTCCTCTCCACCATGACCACGGTCAGCTTTTATCTCATCACCGCCTATACGCCCACGTTTGGCCGCGAGGTTCTCGGCTTGAGCAGCCGCCAAAGCCTGCTGGTCACGTTCTGCGTTGCGCTCTCGAACTTTATTTGGCTGCCGATTGGCGGCGCCATCTCAGACAAGATCGGCCGCCGCCCTCTGCTCCTGTTCTTCACTGTGGCCACGCTGCTCACCGCGTATCCCGCGATGGCCTGGCTCGTCGCCAGCCCCAGCACAGTTCGCTTGCTCCTGGTCGAGCTGTGGTTCTCTTGCATCTTCGGCTGTTACAACGGAGCCATGATTCCGTTCCTGGTCGAGATCATGCCTCAGGACGTGCGCACTACGGGCTTTTCGCTGGCCTTCAGCCTGGCCACCGCCGTTTTCGGCGGCTTTACGCCGGCCATCAGCACCTACTTGATTCACGTAACCGGAAACCAGGCCATTCCCGCCGCTTGGCTCTCCGCCGCCGCGCTCTGCGGATTGGGCGCAACCCTGCTCGCCGGCGGGCGCGGAATTGTGTGGCAACGCGCCGAATCCCAGGCATCTACGTATTAGCGAAAAAAGATAGAGGCACGAGCTGAAACCATGACCATCGCACTGGGCCTGCCTTGCCAAGGTGGCTTATTGATTTGCGCCGACCAGGAAGTCTCCCGGCAAGGCCCCGAGAGCCAGGCCGGCGAGCAGCCCGGCCAGCAATTAGACAAATACTATGAGGAGCGAATCTCCTGCTTCGATTTATTCGGCTCGGCCGTGGTTTCCACCTATGCCGGATCGCATGGTCTATGGAAGGAAGCTAATGAGAAGATCGCGCGCAGGCTTTTGGAACTCCAGGGGCCCGAGGAGGAAGGCGACGTTTGCGTGATTCCCCAGGCCATCTACGACAGCGCCGACGAGGTCTTCTCCGCAATGGGCCGCCCTGCCAACCTGCAAATGCTCCTGGGCGTCGGCGGTGTATTCGATACGCCGGAGCTGTTTGTCTTCGATCGCGGAGCCATGCACCGGGCAACGGCCATCACCTGCGTTGGCGCCCCCGAGTCGTCCCTGATTCGCTATCTCGCCGATAACCTGTACTCGCCCTCCATGAACCTCGAAGCGGCCAAGAATTTGGGCATCTACCTGATCTCCAAGGCCGCGCAATATGTCAACGGCGTAGGCGCGCCCATCGATGCCGTGGTGATCACCGGGCATCAGCCCGAATGGCTCGGCGACACCGAAATCAAGCAGCGTGAAGCCGCCATGCTTTCCCGCGAAAAGGCTCTCCTGAAGCAGATTCTGGGCCCGCCTTCATCTCCCGCAACTTGGCCGTGACTGTGCCGCGACTTTGGGTGTAAGCTCGAAAATAGCCTAACCTCGCAGGAGGATCGAAGATGACACTGGAAAAGATGATCACGTCCGTCGTTCTCACAGCTGCTTTGAGTTTTGTTGCCTTCACGACCGCGGCCCCACAGGCCAACAAGACGCTTACCGGCACGGTGACCGATCAGGCTTGCGGCGCCGAACACAAGATGAAGAACATGAGCGCCGCGGATTGCGCCCGCGCCTGTGCCAAGAAGGCCGGGTGGGCCCTCGTCGTCGGGGACAAGGTCTATAAGCTGCAGGGCGAAGACGCGACTCTCGATAAGTACGCGGCGGAAAAGGTAACCGTAAAGGGCACCTTGTCCGGCGACACCATGACGGTGACGTCCGTCGCCCCGGCGAAGTCCTAACGAAGCGCGGTACATAATCGGCAGGCAAACGCCGTTCGGACCGTCCAGCCCGTCCGAGCCATGGCGTGAGGGAGGAATCTTATGCGCGGAAGCGGCGTAAGAGTTTGCAGCGCGTGCCATGCTGCCGCTTGCTGTGGTCGTGTTTGTTTGTGCGGCAGCGTTCGCGCAGCACCGAGGTCTTCCTGCCAACGTCCCTCCCAACCCAAACTGGGTCGTCACCAATTGGGGTGAACCGCCGGCCGGAATCGAGTGGAAGGATCTCAAGTCGGTCAACTCCGTAAACTACGATCCCAATGGCAAGGGGTCCATGGTCGTGCTGGTCACCCCGCCGAATCCCTCCGATCCCTCCGTCTGGGTTTTCGACTATAACGGCAAGCTGCAAAAGACCTGGGGCGCGAACATGTTCGTGCGCCCCTACGATCTGGTCGTGGACCGCTCCGGCTATCTCTGGATCATCGACGAAAAACAAAACTTCATCTTCAAGTTCACCGAAGACGGCAAGCAGCTCATGACCCTGGGCAAGAAAGGCGTCACCGGCGACAACTCTTCGCACGATAGCTTCGATGGGCCCACCGATGTGGCCATAGCCAAGAACGGCGATATCTTCGTCACCGACGGCTACGATAACTCGCGCGTGGTGAAGTTCGATAAGAACGGCAAATTCCTGATGATTATCGGCGGCACGAAAGGCGCCGAAATCGGCCAGTTCAACTTGCCGCATCGCGTCTACATCGATTCCAAAGGCGAAGTGGTGATTCAGGATCGTGTGAACAAGCGCATTCAGTTCTGGACCCAGGATGGCAAATTCATCAAGCAATGGACCGATCTCGGCTTGATGTATCCGGCGGGAATGGATCTGCTGCCGGACGACACGCTTTACCTCAGCGATAGCGACGGCCAGTCCGTGAAGATCGTGAAGGACGACAAAATCCTCGACGCCATCGGCGGCCTGGACGGAATGCGGCCGCACCAAGTCACCGTGGACAAGTTCGGCGCGCTATACGTCTCCTCCGAGCCCGATAAAATCGTCAAAAAGATTGTGCGCAAGAGTTCGGTAAGCTCCCAGCTCACGCAGCCCTGAATCGGGTCTCTAATTCCCAAGCGCTGTCATTCCGAGCGCCAGCGAGGAATCTGCTTTTTCGGACAGGCAAGCAACAGGAGTCGGCCTCAATCAATTCGCTTTCTTGTTCCGCAACGCCTGCCATTTGGCTTTCAGCGCAGCGCGGTCCACTTTCTGTCCTCGCAGATAGACCTCGTTCGATTCGTCGCGTATTGCCAATGGATTCGAGCGGATTTGCGTCCAGCACGATGAAATCGGCGCTCTTTCCCGTTGCCACCATGCCCGCATTCACTCGCGCGATTTTCGCTGAGTCGCTCGTGGCGGCAACAATCGCCTCGGACGGCGTCAAACCCATTGCCACCATACTTTCCAGATCCAGGTGGTTGAAGTAGCCGATCCAGAATCGGTTCTGCCCGGTATCGGTTCCGCTCACCACGCGAATGCCTGCCGCCCTCAGTTTCATCGCATTGCTGGCCTGCAGCTTGAATATCCTGCTGCGCGGTCTCCACCTCTTTCGGCGTCCTCTTCGCCAAGGGACGGCCCCAATCTTCTTCGATCTGCTCGGGCGAGTAGAGAGCCTGGAGCAGCGGGTCATCGAGCCATGCCGGCCGTTTGCCCCCGCCTTGTGTATCCATCCAGGCGGTAATCAATGCCGGCGTCATCCACATATTGGGCCGGTCGTTGTTCGCGACGCGTTGCTTCACCAGGGAGATCACTTCGTTGTCCACGGCGTCGCCGCCGCGAACCGGAACGTGAAGCCAGCCCTCATCGCCGGCTCGGATCAGCTCTTTGGCGTCCGCCAGCGTGACGTTGTGGGCGGCGACCGGGACGTTATATTTGTGCGCCTCCTCGATGATGGCGCGATAGAGAGGCGGCGTCAGTGTTTTCTTCGTTCCGCCTCGGTCGTCCACCCAGATCTTCACGAATTCGGGTTTCATGCGCACGTAATCGTCCACGGCTTTGCGAGCCTCTTCCACGGTGGAAACAGGATAAGGAACGTCCACTCTCGAAGGATCGCCTTGCGGGCCCGATCCCGGCCAGGCGATTCCCACGCCCGCCGTCTTGAATAGCGCCGCATTGGGGATCACCTCCGCCCGCACCTGCAGGGGAACATCTCCCCAGTTCGTTCTTCCCCCATGCAGATCAGAGCGATCTTCCAGGTCGGCGATGCTGACGATCTCGCTCACGCCGCTATAGGCCAGGCGCTGCAGATGATCGATCAGGTTCTGGCGCGTGTAGAACGCCTTGGACATCGTGCCTTTTATGATGTTCTGGTATCCGATGTGGCCGTGGAGATCGACGAGCGCCGGCATCACCGTCTTGCCGCTCAGATCGACGTGCGCGGCTCCCGCGGGAGCGCGCAACTCGCCTCTGCGGCCCACCTGCGTAAACTCGTTTCCGACGACGACAAATGCCGAGTTCTCGATCGGCGCGCTGCCGTCTCCGGTGATCAGCCGCGCCCCTTCAAATACAGTCGTCGCCGGCTTTGCGGCCTGAGCATCCACTCGCGCTGCGCCGGCGCTCAGCAGCAAAAGAAAAACTGTGGCGAGCGGATAAAATCGAATTCTCGCGCGATGCATGGTGATCTCCTTCAGAAACTAGCTGGAAGAGTAAGCGAACTTTGGTGTGCCGGATGGTTGTGCATCCAGCGGTAAAAGGCGGATGTACTCGCGATGGCTGTAGAGCCTTGTGAGAAGTTGGAGATTGCCGACGATTTACGACCCCGGCAATGTGTGCTGGTTCTCAATCCGCGGATGATGCCGGCAGCATGCCGGTGGTGTTTCGCTTCGGCACGAAGCCCACCGGGATGCGCGCGATCTCCTTCATGGACTTGACGTCTACCGCCGAGACGTCGTTGGTAACTGCGTTCGCCACGTAGGCCGTCTTGCTGTCCGGCGTGAGCGTCACCCAGGCCGCGCCCTTCCCGCCCAGATACGCGTCTCCGATCACCTTCAAATCCGGCAACGAATACGAATAAAGTTCATTATTGAGGCGGCTGCAAACCACCAGCGTCTTTCCGTCCCGTGTGACCGCCATGCCGTGAGAGGGGTCCGCGCCTGCCGTCACGATCGACTTCCCGGCAGCCAAAGGCGGATTCTGAATGCGCTTGATCTCCTGGTGAGTCGCAAAATCGACCACGGCGAAGCCGTTAAAGTCCGATAGCTGCACGAAAATCCACTTGGTCGAGCCATCGGGATTTTTGTAGAAGGCCATCGGCCGGACGCCCAGGTCCATTTGCAGCGTCCACGCCGTTTGATCGGTCTGCGTATCGATCACGTTGACGGTCTTTCCGGCAATCGATCCCGCCACCACGTATTTGCCGTCCGGCGTGACGTAGGGATTGTGGATGGACCCCTTGGTCGGCAGCGTCTTGAGGTCTTCAAAGGAAGCCGTGTCGATCACGTCCACGCCGCCCGGCGCCTGGATGATGCCCACGTACACGCGGCGGCCGTCGGGAGCCACGGCGACATTGTTGGGATGGCCGCTCAGCGGGATGCGCTTGATCACTTTCAGCGTCTTGCTATCGACCACGTCCAGTGTGCTCTGCGCTTCGTCGCTGATATAGATTCGCGTGCCATCGGGCGCCACGGCCACGCCGTGGTTCACCTCAATGCCTTCGATCACGCCGACCACTTTATTGGTGACCGGATCGATGATGTGAACGTTGTCGCCGGCGCTATTGGTCTGAATAATGCGAGCGACCCTGGCGCTCTTGGTGGCCGCCGCGCCCAAAATCAGGGCGCAGAAAGCGACGCCCGCGAGAAGCGCGAAGCTGCGATGAACTATCTGCTTCTTTGTCATGGTGGTCTCCCCGCAACAAAAATCGTGGCGCCCTATTTACGCGCCTGAGTATTGCTCGTCTGGCCCATGATCCAATCTTTCAAGGTTTGCCATTCCGGGTCGTTCTGTGAATTCCAGTGTTTGCCGCCGCTATGAAAGAAGTCGCCGCCTGCGTCTTCGGCTAGAGGATGCATCAGCAGCGGGCTCTTGGCATTGCCGGGTAACGCGATCAGCTTCGATACCGCCTCGAAATTCTTGCGCGATTGCTCCTCGTCCCAGGTGGTCTCTCCCGGCGCGAGCTTTTGCAGTTGGAAAATGGCGCCGGTGGGCACCACGTGGCAGGAGATGCAGCGCGCGTGGCCGGTGCGCTTGGCCAGGAAGATCGGCTGGACCTTTGTCTTGAAATACTCGTAGTCGAGTTTTGCGGAAGGCGCGGCGTTGCCGGCGGAAAGGCCGGAAGGAGGCGCCGGCTGCTGGCTCGGGAAGCCCAAAAGCAAAGCCAAATAAAGGACTATGGTGGACATACGGTTTGATCTTTCCCTAGAAGCCCCAGACTTAGTGATTCTCAGACTGATCGGCGTCAGTCGGTCGCTTGGCCTGAGACTAACACTCCCATCGCTCGATGGTCAATCAGGCCCGATGGCGGCAGTGTTGGGATTTTTTTTGTCCTAACTTGGCCTTCTGGCGGCCTTCGCCTTCTATTGCACCCAATCGGCGATAAAAATATTCGTCTCGTGCTCCACGGTGCCGTTGCGGTTCGAGGCCCACACCAGCCGCTTGCCGTCGGACGAAAACATCGGAAAAGCGTCGAATCCGGGATAGTAGGTGATTCGTTCCTGCCCGGAACCGTCCTCATTGACGATATAGATATCGAACCCCGCCGGGTCTTTTGTGTTTGTGATGTTGGACGAGAAGACGATGCGCTTGCCATCGGGCAGCCAGTAGGGAGCAAAGTTCGCGGCGCCATTGTGCGTCACCTGATGCTTTCCCGAACCATCCGCGTTCATCACCCAAAGCTCCAGGTTTCCCGGACGAATCAAGCCGCGCGCGTAGAGCGCCTTGTAATCCTTGATCTGCTCCGGCGTTTGCGGATGCTCGGCGCGATAAACAATCTTTTTGCCGTCATCGGACCACCACGGGCCGCCGTCGTAGCCCAGCTCATGGGTGAGCTGCTTCACGTTGGAGCCGTCCGCGTCCATGCTGAAGATATCCAGGTCGCCATTGCGCGTGGAGGTGAAGACGATGTGCTTGCCGTCGCGCGTGATGGTCGATTCGGCGTTGTAGCCGCCCTTGGTCAGCAGGCGAATATCGCTGCCGTCGCGCTTGGCCGTGTAGATCGAGTAGGTGTCGTAGATCGGCCAGACGTAGCCCAGCGAATAATCCGCCGGAGGCGGGCACGCCGGGTTGGCCGCAAACGTGGAGGAATAAAGAATGCGGTCGCCCGAAGGAAAGAAGTAGCTGCACGTGGTGCGGCCCTGGCCGTTGCTCAACATTTTTGCTTGCGCGGGCTTCTCGCCCGGCGCGGGAATGGGCATGGTGAAAATCTGGTCGCAGGGAATATTGGGCCCAACGGGCTTGTGCGTGACCGGATCGAAAAACTGGCCCTGGTGCTGAAACGTCAGAAATTTGTTGTCGGACGAAAAATAGGCCTCGGCGCTCTCGCCTCCGAAGGTTAGCTGCCGGATGTTGGCGAGATGCTTTTCGCCGGGATACTGGAGCGCATGCGCGGGCGGCAGCGGCGGACTTTGTCTCGGCATTTGTTCTGGGGCGCCTGCCGTGCTCTTGCGCGCGCTGCCAAAAGCGAGCGACAAAAAAAGCCCAGCCCCAATCGATATGCCGGCTATCGTGATGCAAACTCTCCCCATCGCTCTCACCTCCGCTGTCGCGCGCGTTTGCGTGCCAGTTTCATTCTAAAGCTCGTTCAAGTCCAGCACGCTCGCAGCTCCCTTGCCGCTTCGCTCACTTCCACGGCATGAGCGAAGCGTGGATCACGTCGGGCACGCCGTGGCCGCCCACGGACTTGATGGCCAGGTCCACGTCCTTGAGCCCAAAAGTGTGCGTGGTGACTTTCTCCAGCGGAAAGCGGTGCGACGCGAGCTGGGCCAAGGCCAGCTCGCAGGCTTTGTAGCTATGGCCGCGCGCGCTCTTGATGGTGACGGCCTTCACCGTCACCTTGCCCAACGGAAAATTCGGGAACTCCGTCATCTCGCCCTGCACCACCATCGTCCCGGCCTTGCGCTTGAGCGCATCCACGCCGAGCAGGATGGGAGTCGTCCCGGCGCCGGCGGTGCAGTCGAGCACCACGTCCACGCCCTTGCCGCCGGTAATCTCCATAATGCGCGCGAGGGCGTCCTCTTTCTGCACGTCGATCACGTGATCCGCGCCCAGCGCTTTGGCCACCTCCATCCGCGCGGCATCCTTGGAAGTACCTGTGAGAACGATCAGCGACGCGCCCGCCTGCTTGCAGATCACGGTCTGCGACAAACCCTGTTGGCCTGGGCCTTGAATCAGCACAGTCGAGTTGTAGCCCACGCCGCCATCGAACAGAGACCATTCCACGCCGTTGGCCATCGGCGTCACTAGGCCGGCAAGCTCCGGCGTAACGCCCTTGGGCACATGGTGCACCACGGCGTTCCACGGCAGATAGAGGTACTGCGCAAAGCCGCCCCACAAATGCGGCGCTTTCTCCGACGACGTGTAGCCGTAGCGGATCGCGTCCGGGTTGTAGCGCCAGTCGGTATTTTCGCAGTGGCGATATTGGCCCGCGTGGCACCATTCGCATTTGCCGCACATCACGTAGTGCTCCACAAACACCAGGTCGCCTTCCTTGAACCCCTTGCGCCGGGTGAACTCGCGGCCCGCCTTGGCGATGTAGCCGATATTCTCGTGCCCCATGATTACCGGCGTGCTGTCGGAAGGCGGCGTTTTGTACATCTTCACGTCGGTCCCGCAGATGCCGGCCACTTCCATCCTCACCAGCGCGCTGTCTTCCGGAATATCCGGCATGGGGAAATCGCGGATCTGCGTCTTGCTCGGCCCCACCCTTACCGCTGCCAATACTGTCTCCACCCTTCACCCCTCCCGTCGCTAAACCCGTACAAGCTAATTGTGTGTCATCACGAGGTCGCCCTCGGCGGCCGAGGGATCTGCAGTTAGGTCACGGCCTTGCGGGTGCCCCACCCTTCGTTTCTAAGGGTGGGTTCCCTCCGCCTGCGCGGCTCAGGCCTTCGGCGCCGCGCCCTTGATCTGCCGCGCCGCGCGCACGTCCTCGACGTACGCGCTGATCGCGTCGAACGCGACCCTCGCGACGTTGGCGTAATTCTCCGCCTGCGAATCCACATTCGCCGCCGCATACCCGATCGCCGCATGCGCCATGCGCATGCGCCCGTCGAGCCACGGCCCTCCGCCAAAGCCGCCCACCACCGGGATCGAAACCGCCGCGGCCACCGCCGCGCCCGCCACCGGACCGGAGTTCGTGAAATCGATCAGAGACGCGCCGGCGTCTTCCAGCCGCTTGGCCTCCTCCACCAGTTTCTTTGCCATGTCCGCGGACGCTTGCGCGCCCGATTTCGACGCCGCGCTGTACGGCACGCCATGTCGCATCGCTGTCTGCGGCGTGATGCCCATCTGCGCAAACACGGGTATGCCCGCGCGAACCACGGCGCGCACCGCGTCGGGAAAGTCCGCCGCCCCATCCAGTTTCACCATGTCCGCGCCCGCTTCCTTCACCAGCAGGATGGCCGCCCGCACCGCGCTATCCGCGCCTTCCTGCAGAGGACCAAAGGGGAAATCGCAGCTCACCAGCGCTCGTTTCACGCCGCGGCGCACCGCCTTGCACACCACCAGCATCTCGGCCAGCGTGATTTCGAGCGGGCTGGCGTGGCCCCACAAATTCACGCCGACGGTATCGCCCACCGAAACAAGGTCCGCCCCGGCGCGGTCCACGATCTGCGCCATCGGATAATCCCAGGCGACGACGCCCACGATCTTTCGCCCGTCGCGCTTCATCTGCTGCAGCGCCGGAACGGTAATCGGCGTTCGGTCAGTCTCCATGTGCCCAGCCCCTTTGCGGTGGACTCTCTGGGTTTGGCACGGAAAGTGCGCCGCTACCCCCTCCCCCCACCTTTTTTTGCAAGAGTGTGATTCTGGGGCAGTTATTTTCGCGTTTGTACAATAGTATCATTCTAAAGGGTTTAAATTGCAGTGGTTCTTGGAGGTTATTTTCTCGGTATATGCAGATTCTAAAAGAGTTCCTCGGCAGAGACCTTCCGAACGCGAGAGGCACGCTTGTGATCTTTGCAAACGTTCTCATTTTAAAGGGGTTACTTTTAACTATTGCGCAAGAGTATGATTCCAAATAAGTTCTGCCGCGAATGGTAGAACGGCACGATTCCAAGTGCGTTAGGCAGGAGTGGCGGAAACCGTGGGGCGCGGACGCGACGTGAAGGCCAGCAAGCGAGGATGCGGCGTCGCGAGGCGCAGGGCAAGCGCGCAGGCGTGCAGGCCGGGCCATAACTTCGAGCATGGTTATATTTTACATCTTGAGTAAAGGAGTCCGTGCGGAATGTAGGCGCAAAGTGAGAATGTCCGGTTTGTGCAAAGTAGAAATGTCCGCTTTCCCGTGGGCCGGGAGGCCTGATGAGCTACGGGAGGGCCAGACTGTGGCGTACGGCGGCGCACGGATTCGCGGGATTCAGATGGTCTGAATTGTGAGACGAGGAAAAGCGGCGCGATAGAGGTGGGCGTCGAGAGTCAGAAGGCGGAATCCGTGGTGCAGGGCATGAGCGCCGATCAAGAAGTCCGCGAGTATGCGACGGGGTCCGGGTTCCCGCTGCTTCCTGCGCCGCGAAACGTAGTGGTGAAAAGCTCGGCCGGCGCTGCGCCAAGTGGGTTCGTTTAAAACCCAATCGACGGCGATACCTGTGTCTCTGCAGAAGGCATCAAGGAAGGCTTCATTCCGCAAGGGAGCGGCGAGCAATTCGGCAAAGACGGGCGCCGCGATCACAAGACTGCCGCGTGCTAAAGCACCATCCAGGGCGGTGCGTGCCGAGGTGTTGAGAGTATCGTTCTCATTCCACAGGGCCACCAGAATATTGGTGTCAATCGCGGTGGTCATCGCCCGCGCAGATCACGCAGCCAGCGGACGACGGCCTTCCTCCCGCGAGGTATGCCGGGGGTGCCGATGCCGCGGTATTTTTCAAAGGGGCTCGTAGCGCGCAAGGGCCGGACGCGAACGTCGCCGCCGTCTTTTTCAAAAAGGAGCTTGTCGCCGGGACGAACGCCAAGAGCCCGGCGAATTTCGTGCGGGACGGTAATCTGTCCCTTACTGGTAATTCGTGCCTGCTTTTTTAGGCTCATGGTGGTTTCCTTACTTAAGGATATGCCTCCTTACTTCCAAGTGGCAATCCCTTTGCCAGAGGCTGATTCTCGATTCGGCAATGCGGCTAGCTGGGTCCAGGGGAGGATTTGTAGGTCTTGGAGAAGCCGTTGCGGGTGTTGGTTACGGTGAAGCTGCCGTTGGGCTGGGCCGATAGCTTGATCCAATAGGCTGTGCCGTTGTGCGCCGGCGGCGGAGGCGCGCCGGGCCCGGGTTGCGGCGCCGCCATTGGAGCGATGGGCATGGCCGGCTGCGGGTCGTCGACGGTATTGGCGATGAACATTCCCGGCTGGGTGTACTCCTGGCCGCTCAGCAATGAGAAATGCAGCTGCCAGAGATCTTCGAGGCCCGGGGAAGAATGCACGGTCTGCATCGTCTCGGGCTCGCCGCCTTTGCGCGTGCCGTCGTTCATGATGGCCACCGGCGGATGCAGCGCCCATACCATCACGGGCGAATTGGAGCTGGCCTGGCCATGGTGCAGGCCCAGGAGGACGTCGACGGTGCCGAGGCGGTTATTCGGGCACATCAGCTCGAACTCTTTGTTCTTGGTCAAATCGCCCAAGTGAACGGCGCGGAATTTGCCGAAGGTAATGTGAATGCCCACCGATTGCGGGTCCTCGGCATTGTTTTCTCCCGCCTTGAAATCGGCGCAGTAGGGATTGGGTTTTCCTGCGCCGGGCAGCGGAGTCTTGATCACCTCTCCAGCGGACGCCACCACGACCACATCGACGCCGGCCATGTGAATCTTGTCGCCCGGCTTGGCGACCGTGTGCTTGGCATTGGCGTTGGCGATGATCTGCGGGTAGGTCTTCTGCAAGAACTCATCGGCGGCCGCGCCGGGCTGGACGTTCGGGCCATGATCGATGAATTCGCGGATGGGAATCTGCGGAGCGAGCTCGGCCAGGCCGCCGAAGTGGTCGCCGTGCCAGTGGGTGATGATCAGATGATCGATCTGGGTGAGGCCGGCGTCGCGCACGGCAGCCATGATGCGGCCGGCATCGCGAACGGCGCCGGGCGGGACGTTGCCCGTATCCATGAGGATGGACTCGCCCGAGGGAGAGACGAAGAGCACGGCGTTGCCGCCTTCGACGTCGATGACGTAGACGTCGAGAGTGCTGCGGGTTTTGCCGGGCTTCGCTTGCGCTTGCGCGAGCGAGAACGAGCCCGCGAAGATCGGAGCGAAGATCAGGGCCAAAGTGGGAAGCAGGAGATGACGTCGCAAGGGAACCTCCGCCGGGCTAGTCGTTCAACTGGGCGCAAGACTATGCCCCATGGCGTGAGGGCGTCAAGTTTGCGAGGCGCAGATGCAGCGACGTTCAGACGCAGCGCAGCGTGAGCAGGGAAATCTCGGGAGGGACGCCGAGGCGGATGGGGGCGCCGATGGTGCCCAAGCCGCGGTTGACGTAGACAAGCGAAGCGGGAGCGGAAGGCTGGGCGCTCCACACTGCGGCGTCATTGAGCGCGGACGGCGAACCGAGAGGGCGCTTGTACAAGCCGGCCTCATAAGGCGTGAGAAAGCGGGCCGGGGTGAAGTGCCGGTCGAGAATTTCGACGCGCACCTGGCCGCCGTGAGTGTGGCCGGTGAGCATCAGGTCCATGCCAAGCTCGGCGGCGCGAGGAAACGAATTGGGATTGTGCGAAAGGAGAATGTTGGGCATGCCCGGGCGCATGAGCGGGCGGGCGCTCACAAGCATAGGGAGGCGGCGTCCGCTGCGGCTGCGGGCCAGCTGGTAATCGACGCCGATGAGATTGAATTTTCCGCCGCGCCAGGCGATCTCGGCGTTTTCCTGGCGCAGCAGCTTCATGCCGTGCCGCGCAAAGAGTTTCGCGGACTCCTCTTGAGCGTCGGCATAAATCTCGTGGTTTCCGTTGCAGCCCCATACACCCAGGGGCGCGCGCAGGGCGGCCAATTCGGAGATGCAGGCTTCCAAAGGATCGCCCGGGCCGGTGATGAAATCGCCCGTGACGATCGAGAGATCGGGGTTGAGCTCATTGGCCATGGCCACGGCGCGACGCACTTCGGGGGCGGACATGTAACTGCCGATGTGGATGTCGCTGAGCTGGGCGATGCGCAAGCCGTCCAGCTCGCGCGGCAACGCGGCGAGCGGCAGATCGACTTCGTGAACGCGATAGGCGTGCCGGCCGATGAGAAAGCCGTAGGCCCCCAGGCCGAAGGGAATCGCTCCGGCGAATGCGGTGGCGCCCTGAACGAAGCGGCGGCGGTCGATTTGAACATCGGGACGAACACCGGGCCGAACGTCTTTAGACTGCGCGCCCGCTGCCGCATCGCCGGGCGAAGGCAGGCGCCGAGCGCGACGCCAAGTCCAACGCATGCCGGCGATGAGCAGGAGCAAAAACCAGGAGAAGAAGGCGGTAGAGATCCACAGCCCGATCGCGCCCACGAATCCGGCAAAGCGCCAGATCACATCGCGGCGGCCCGAAAAAATGACCGCGAGGAGCGCGGTAGCGACGAGGGCGAAGGTAGAAAGCGTGAGAGAGAGCGCGACCCGGCGCAGGATGGGGGATTCGACCCGCTTGAAAGCCCGCCACAAGCGCAGGAACCAATACCGCTGGGCCCACAAAAACGCTACGAGAAGAGGAAGAGCGATCAGCAGACTCATGGGATGCTCAGATGGCGCGTTCCAAAAGCATGAACGATTATTTTAGCATGCGGCGGAGCGGGCTTCAGGATTCCAGGGCAGGAAGGTAAATAGGGGTCGATAAGGGCTCAGCCGGAGGATTTGGTGCTGCGAAGGAGTTCGTCGATGCGCCGCCCGTACTCTTCGGAGCGGTCCAGGACGAAGATGAGTTCAGGGGCGCGGCGGATCTGCAGGCGTTCGCTAAGCTCGTGGCGGATGAAGCCGGCGGCGGCGGTGAGGGCTTTGATGGTGGACTTTTTCTCCGCTTCGCTGCCCATGACGCTGACGTAAACCCTAGCCTGCTTCAGGTCCGGCGACATGCGCACCTCGGTGACGGTGGCGAAAACCGCGGCGAGACGAGGGTCCTTCAGTTCGCCAGCAAGCATGGCGCTGATTTCCTGGCGGATTTCGCCGGCGACGCGTTCGTGACGATGTCCCGCGACGGTCATGGCCTAGAGCACTTCTAAATTATGGTCGATCAGGTCGCGGCCGAGCAAATTTTCGGCCTCCGCGAAAACGGCTTGCAGCGATTGCTCGACGTGCGCGGCGTTATTGGAAAGCGTGACGACACCGACTTGGGCGCGCTGCCAGGTGTCTTGACCGTCGAGTTCGGCGACGGCGACGTTGAAGCGGGCGCGGAGTCGATCCTTCAGGCTGCGCAAGACCTGGCGTTTGTCTTTCAGGGAGTGGGAGTCCGGGATGTAGATTTCCAAGGTCAGCAAACCGACAGGCATGTTGGCTGGCTCACTTGATAGCGAAATGCCAGGTCACCGCAGTAGATATCCGGAGAGATCCTTCGCTCCGGTTCGTCGCTCAGGATGACGATCCTGGCCGGATCGTCAGGCGGTGGCTTCGGCGAGGATCTGCTTCTGCATGGCGAAGCATTCGAGCACATCGCCGACTTTGATGTCGTTGAAGTTCGAGACTCCGATACCGCACTCGAAGCCGGAGCGAACTTCGTTGGCATCCTCTTTAAACCGCTGCAGCGAATTGATCCGGCCGGTGTAGACCACCGCGCCTTCGCGAACCACGCGGACCTCGGCATCGCGCTTCATGATGCCATCGAGAACATGGCAGCCGGCGATCATGCCCACGCCCTTGATGCGGAAGGTATTGCGGACTTCGGCGCGGCCGAGATGGGTCTCCTTGTAGACCGGCTCGAGCAGGCCGGCCATGGCCTTCTTAATCTCGTCGGTAACTTCATAGATGATGGAATGGGTGCGGATCTCGACATTTTCACGCTGGGCGAGATCGGAAGCCTTGCGGTCCGGCCGGACGTTGAAGGCGTAAATGATGGCGCCGGAAGCGGAGGCGAGCAGGACGTCTGTTTCGGTGACCGCGCCGACGCTGGCGTGAATGATCTTGAGCTTGACTGTGTCCGTGGAAAGCTTGGGAAGCAGTTCGCTGAGAACTTCCACGGAGCCCTGCACATCGGCCTTGACGACGATGGGGAGTTCCTTGGCTTCGCCGCTCTTCAGTTGCTCGTGCAACTGGTCGAGAGTGATGCGCGCGCCGGCGGTGCGGGCCAGGGAGGCTTCGCGCAGCTTGGTCTGGCGGTAATCGACAATGTGGCGAGCCTTGGCTTCGTCGGCCACCTGGAACTGGTCGCCGGCCTCGGGAATGCCTTGCAGGCCGAGAACCTCGACCGGAGTAGAGGGATCGGCTTGCTTGACCGGATGCCCGTGATCGTCGAAGAGCGCGCGCACCTTGCCGTAGACGGCGCCGACGATGAAGATGTCGCCAGTGTGCAAGGTGCCGTTCTGAACCAAAACGGTGGCGACCGGGCCGCGGCCGCGGTCGACGCGGGATTCGAGGACGGTGCCGCTGGCGGGGGCGGAAGGATTGGCGCGCAATTCGCGCAAATCGGCCACGAGCAAGATCATTTCCATTAGCTTTTCGATATTGGTCTTGGCACGCGCGGAGACTTCGACAACGACGGTATCGCCGCCCCATTCCTCGGGCATCAATCCGCGATCGGCGAGCTGGCGCTTGACGCGTTCGGGCTGCGCTTCGGGCTTATCGATCTTGTTGATGGCGACGATGATGGGCACCGACGCTGCGCGAGCATGGTCGATGGCTTCGAGCGTCTGGGGCATGAGACCGTCATCCGCGGCGACGACGAGCACAACGATATCGGTGACTTTGGCGCCGCGAGCGCGCATGCGAGTGAAGGCTTCGTGGCCTGGCGTATCGATAAATACGATGCGGCGGCCATCGACGGAAACGACCGAGGCTCCGATGTGCTGGGTGATTCCGCCCGCTTCGCCGGCGGCGACGTCGGTCTGGCGGATGGCGTCGAGGAGGCTGGTCTTGCCGTGGTCGACGTGGCCCATGACGGTGACCACCGGCGGCCGCGGCAAAAGATCTTCCTTCTTCTCTTCCTTGGCGACTTCCTGGACGACCTCTTCCTCGAAGGAGACGACGGTGACGACGCCGCTGAAGGACTCGGCAAGGCTGCTCGCGGTCGGGACGTCGAGAGCTTGATTGATGGAGGCAAAGACACCGCGATCGAGCAATTCCTTAAGGACGTCTTTGGCGCGGACGTCGAGCTTCTCGGCGAGGTCGCGGACGGTGATGCCCTCGGTGATGGTGATTTGCCGCGGCGGACGCGGCGGCTGCGCGACAGGCTCAATGCGAGTGGAACGGCGCTCCGTTACGCCAGGGCGCGTGCGAACCGGATGCAGCTTGCGTTCGCCCTCTTCGAAACGCTTTTCGAGAGTGGGGCGAGCGCGGGCGGCAGGCTTGCGTTCGTAAATGGGCTTGCCGGGCTCCGCCTTTGGCGGAGGCACGACGGGCATCGGCAGCACCGGATTACCGGGGCGCATGGGACGCTGGCCGGGCCGAGGCGGCGGACCGCCGGGGCGAGGGGGACCGCCGGGACGGACGGGCATACTTCCGGGACGCGCGCCCGTGTAACGCATGGGCGGGCGGCCACCGGGAGTGGGTACGCCGGGACGAGGCGCTCCCGCAGGGGCGCCGGAACGAGCGGCAATACCTGGCGCCTGGCCCGGCGCTGACGGACGATTCGGCGCACCGGGCGCACCCGGACCGCCAGGGCCGGAGGGGCGCATCGGCGGACGAGCGACACCGCCTGGCGGTGGCGCAGGTGCACCGGGACGGACGGGCATAGGCCCAGCGGGCCGCGGAACGGGAGCCGGGCCCGGAGACGGTCTGGCAGCGGGTGCAGCCGCTGGAGGCGCTGGAGCTCCAGGAGCTCCTGGAACGGGAGGCCGCACGGGTGCAGGCGCTGCCGGTCGAGGCGCCGCAGTGGGCGGCGCGGGAGCCGGGCTCGGAGATGGCTTGGGAATCGGGACGGCGGCGGGTTGAGCTGGAGCGGCGGCTCCTGGCGCACTGGGAGGAGCGGGCGGCGCTGACGGGCGAGCGGGTGGAGCAACCGGTGCAGCGGCCGAAGCGGCCGGCGCAGGGGTTGGCGGCACGGCAGGCGGGGCCGGCGGCGCTACGGGCGCAGCAGGCCTAAGCCGGGCGGCCTTAGCGGCGGCATCCCTGGCGACCTTTTCCGCTTCCGCCTTGGCCTCGGCGGCAGCTTCCGCCGCGGCGAGCGCGTGGAAATGGGCACGCACTTTTTCCGCCGCAGCGACGTCGATCGAGCTCGAGTGGGTCTTTTTCTCAGTGACGCCGGCCTCGGGCAAGTAGTCAATGATTGCCTTGGCCTTCACTTCGAGGTCGCGGGCC
Source organism: uncultured Acidobacteriota bacterium (assembly GCA_963823935.1). Classification (GTDB taxonomy): domain Bacteria; phylum Acidobacteriota; class Terriglobia; order Acidiferrales; family UBA7541; genus Palsa-189. Next base: position 216,780 of record CAWGNM010000008.1, on the reverse strand, counting down.
AGTTCGTTGATGCGGATTTGATTGATGTCCGTCATTCGTCGGTTGATTACTCTTTCGGTTCTTCTCCAGTGTGTTCGGCGCCAGTGGTTCTTCGGAGGACGATTCCGATTCTGCCGGAGGCGCATGATCGGGAGCGGCTTCCTGCGCAATTGCCGAGTCCTCAGGTTCCGATACGGCCCCGGCCTGCCCCTCAACCGCCTCGCCCTGCTCCTCGGCAGCCGGCGGTTCTTCCGTCACCGTTTCCTCGGAGGCTAGCTGAGCGGCCTCGCCGGGCTGTTCTTCCAGATCGGCGGGGAGTTCGCCGGCATGGGCGGCCTCGGCTTGCTGCTGCTCGATGGATTGAAAATGCGCGGCCACGGCGAGCTGAATCTTTTCGACCATTTTTTCGCCGATGCCGGGAATCGCCGTCAATTCCTCGGGGGTCATGTCCGCCAATTTTTCTATGCTGGAGACGCCATGGGCTTCGATCTTTTCGATGGTCTTGGGTCCGACGCCCGTCAATTCCGACAGAGACGTTCCGGGCGCCGTGAGAGCGGCCATCTGAGCCTCGATCTCCTGGCGCTTTTCTTCCTCGCTCTTGATATCGACGTTCCAGCCGATCAACTTGCTGGCCAGGCGCACATTCTGACCCTTCTTGCCAATGGCCAGAGAGAGCTGAGTATCCTCGACAATGACCTCGAGATGGTGGTTTTCGGAATCGACGATTTGCACCCGCGTGACCTTGGCGGGGCTCAAGGATTTTTGCGCGAAGGCGACAATATCCTCGGAATAAGGAATGATGTCGATTTTTTCGCCGCGCAATTCGCGAATGATGGACTGCACGCGCATGCCTTTCATGCCCACGCAGGCGCCCACGGGATCGACGTCCTTATCGCGGCTGAGAACGGCGATCTTGGTGCGCTCGCCGGCTTCGCGGGCCGCGGCGCGAATCTGCACGGTGCCATCGTAGATTTCCGGCACTTCCATTTCGAACAGGCGCTGCACCAACACAGGGTCGGCGCGCGAGACGATGACTTGGGGGCCCTTGGCGGCGCGGTCGACGGCCTTGATGACCACGCGCAAACGATCGCCGAGATTATAGGCTTCCAAGCGGGATTGCTCGCGCTTGGGCAGGCGGGCTTCGGTGCGGCCCATATCGACGATTACATCGGGGCCTTCAAAGCGCTTGACGATGCAATTGACCAGCTCTCCGACGCGCCCGTTATATTCGTTGAAGATGGTGTCGCGCTCGGCCTCGCGCACCTTCTGCATGATGACTTGCTTGGCCGTCTGAGCGGCGATGCGGCCCAGGACGGCAGTCGGCTTGGGAATGAGCAGTTCGCCGCCGACGGCCATGTGGGGATCGACCTTGCGGGCTTCGGAAAGGGTCATCTCTTTCTTGGGATCGGCGACCTCGTCCACCACGGCGCGAACCGAATACACGTCGACCTGACCGGTTTCGGCATTGAACTTGGCGCGCAGATCTTCGTCGGTCTTGTAATACTTCCGCGCGGCGACCACCATGGCGTCTTCAATAGCCGCCACGATGATCTGGGGCTCGATATGCTTTTCCCGGCTGATCTGCTCAATCATCTGGTCCAGCAGATTGGCCATTCCTATGCTCCTACCACTCCACGACGAGGTTCGCTTTGCGAATCCCATCCAGAGGCAATTCGATGATGCGCCCCTGGACTTCAATCTTCACCAGGCCGTCGCTATATCCAGCCAAGCGCCCTTCGAAAAAGGTGGAATTCTCCACTGGCTGCAGCGTGGAAATGCGGGCCAGGCGACCGGTAAATCTTTCGAAATCGGGGGCCTTAGTCAGCTTGCGGTCGAGACCGGGAGAGCTGACCTCCAGAATGTAGCGGGGGCCAGGGACCAGGTCTTCGACATCGAGAAGGACGCCGAGCTGTTCGCTAACGGCCTCGCAATCACGATGGCTGATGCCTCCGGGCTTATCGATGTAAACCCGCAGAAAGCGTTGCTTGCCGATCTTCCATTCGACGTCGACGATTTCCACGCCAGCGGTGCGTGCGGCGCGTTCGGCGGCATCGCGTATGCGCTCGAACTCCATGATGGCCGGCGATCGCCGTGCTCTTTCTGCAACAAAAAAGTGGGCTCGCGCCCACTCGGACATGCGACCGGCTTCGACGAAAGTTCAGTATAGTTGCGGGCACCCATAAAAGCAAGCCGGGAAAGGGTAGTGGGTCAGGCGCACAAAAACACCCGGCGGCAACCCGGCTGCCTCAGGAAGCGGGATACCAGCTTTCGCGAGGGCTGGGTTCGCTCGTGCGCCCCAAACCCTACTAGGGTTTCTTCGGAGCCGGCGCCGGGGCGGAAGGCTGGGCTCGAGGAACGGGCGGCTTGCCGGGGGTGGCAGAGGATGAGCCGTCGGCTCCGCCTTTAATGGGATAGGTCTGATCGTAGAGGCGAATCATTTCCTGGGTCACATCAATCTGGCTGGAGCTATAGACCACAGGCGTGCCCTGCGCGGAGGTATCCAGCACGAGGGTGTAGCCGTTTTCACGGGCGTAACGGTCAAGAACATCGAGCATTTTCCGGCCGATGGTGTCGACGACATCGCTCTGCGCGGCGTTCACCTCCTCGTTGAGGTCATCCTGCTTGCGCTGAAACTGGCGGGTCAACATCTCGCCCTGACGCTGTAGCCTGCCGGCCTCATCATCACTGAGGGTGCCGTGATTATTGGCCAGGCGACTCTGCAAATCCTGGATCTGCTTCTGCATAGCCTGGAGATCGTTTTGCGGGGCGGCGAATTGGGTTTGGAGCTGGGCCGAAGCCTGCTTGCCCTCCGCCGTGGCCACGATAGCCTGGCGCACGTTGAGAATGGCGATCTTCATCTGACCCGAAGGAGCGGCAGCGCCGCCCGTCTGAGCCCAGGCGCCGGCAACAGGCAAACAGAGCAGGGCCAGCGCGAGTATCCCGAGTTTCTTCGGTTGTTGATGAGCTTTCATACTTTCTCCTTGCGAAACGACAAGTGGGAGATTATATCGACCGCATTTCCGGGACGTCAACTTGCCAAGCGATTTTACTGCAAGCGACGCGGACAGGACCCCGCATGGTCGCGGATGAGATGCCGGGGTGAGGCACGACTGTTGCATGGCGCGGTTCATTTAATTGGGCAACGGCACCAACAAAAGTTGGTTGTCGGCGGAATCGGCGATGACCGCCAGGTTGGTCTGGGGTTGAATGGCCACGGCGAATTGCGCAGAGGATTTCAACGAAAAGACAGCCCGGACGGTTTGATCGAGGAAATCGACCATGGTGACGGTGCTGCTCAGGTTATTCGCCGTGACCAGCGTGCCGCTGACGGCATTGTAAGCGATGGAACTGGGATCGATGCCCACGCGGATCGCGGCTGTTTGACCGGACACGGGGTTGAGGAGCACAACCTGATTGTTCGATCCAGAGGTGATCATGAAGGTATCCGTAATGGGGTCGAATGCGACGCCTTGAGGGAAAAAGATGCCGTTCATTGGTGTGGTAAAGGTCGTGCTATTTGAACTCAGGTTGAGAATGCTGGCATCGTTACTTCCGCTCGAGCTATTGGCTACTACCGCTACCCCACGCAAAGGGTCGATGGCAACGCCGGAAGGCGCTTGCTGGACACCGATGTTACTGGTTGTCTGCGCCGTGGCGGAGACGGGGAAGGTGTCAACCACACTGGCGCCATTCGCGGTGACAAGAGCATTGCCGGTGCCGAGATCGATGGCCACACCGTCGGGAACGGGATCCGTGGGGAAAGTGACGGGCACGCCGTCGTTAACCATATCGACGATAGACACGCTGCTGCTTCCTGCATTGGCGACGACCGCTAACCCGGCCGGGGGATAGACATCGACACCTTGCGGATTCGATTGCACGGCAAGCTCAGGGCTGGCGCCAAAACCGGTGCCTGTCGCCAGGTTCACCATGCCAACTTGGTTGCAGCCGGGCTCTGTGACGATGGCGGCATTGAGACCGGAATTGATGGCCACGCCCTGGGGCGCGGGGTTGGAGCAGCCGGTGACGAGGCTGACGGCCTGAATGACCGGCAGGCGAGCCGCATTGGAGGTGACCGTGGTCGAGTCGGCGGCCTGCACGGCATATCGGCGAGGGCCGTTCCCCGCCAAGGTAGCTCCCGATACTGTTGCGGTCATAACCCTGCCAGTGGCCGATATCGAGTGGCTCGTGAATGGAGAGGGGCTGCCATCCAGTTGCGGGACGGAAGAGCCGTCGAAATGTCCGATCAGAGTGACGGTCTGGTCGGAGGCAGTGGCGGCGGATCCCAGGCTGGAATTGAGCGTGACCTGGGAGGAAGTTTGCTGCGAGCTTGCTATCGGAGCAACGCTCGTTTGAATGATCTGGGGATTGGAGGTCGAGGCGCCAAGAGAATAAAGGCTTAGCGTACCGCCTTGATTGACGATAACGGCGGTATTGGTCACGGGATCGATGGCAACGTCGACCGGCGTGGTGCCTGTATTGAATGTTGCGGAACACGGCTGAGTATTGCAGATCACGGTGGGCACGGTGGGATCGATCACAAAACCTTGTCCGCCCTTATTGAGGACCAGAGCGCCGTTGGTGAGCGGGTTGATGGCGCCAGTGATATTGCTGGTGGATGCAGGAAGATTGTTCACGGGCGAGGAAGACTGATCGAGAATATTAAAAATGAAGGCCGGCTCCGAGGAGGTGGGATCGACAAGAAGTGCCTTCTCGGTTTCATCGTTGATACTTATGGAGCGAACGTTGAGGTCGACCCCGACGCTGGCGACGGGATTCGCATAGCTGGCCGTGCCTCCCGAACCCGATGGGGCGCCGGAAGGGCAGGCCGTGTGCGAGTAGTACTGAAAGCTGGTGTTATTCACGGCCGTGACGGAGAAAATTCCATTGAAGCTGGCGGGGCTTACGCCAGCGATGAGCACGGGCTGGCCAACTTGCAAGCTATTGACGGCCGTCGTGGTGACCGTCACGGTAGGGGGCGAGCTGCCCGGAACACAGCCAATGCCACTGATCTGATTGACGGTCTGGCGGCCCAAATCGACGATCGAGAGCGCACCCACGCCACCCGGAGTTGCCAGCGCCCAGTTTAGGCGAGGCGAAACGGCAATGCGCGTATTCAGGCCGTTACTAATGTTGGCTGCGTTGATTAAAACCGGATTCGCGCCCGCTGCCGGCATGGTGACCGACCCGGAAATATTCTGAACCTGGTTCATGTCCAGAATGGCGCCGACATTCGAACCGGTGGTAGCCGAAGAGGTGAAGGCCACGAGAGCGCGTCCGCTGACGGGATTAATCCCTACCGCCCGGGGAATCAAGGCAAACGGATTTCCGGCGATATCGGCGGAAGGAAAAGTGAGCAGGGCAGTCACTTGAGGAGGAGAGACGGCGAGGTTCACGACAGCAAGAGTGGGATTGGCAACGGCACTGTTGGCAACAAGAGCGAGGTTACGGATGTTGTCGACGGCGACGGATATCGGAGCAGTCGCGGCGCGAGCTGTACAAGGTTCTGAACCGACCATCGGTGCAGACCGTCGAAGGCGCGCCGCGGGGATGTCGGGCAAATTTACAACACTGATGTCGCCCGATCCCTGGTTCGTTACCACGGCAAATCCCGTGGCCGTATTGATCGCTACCGAAGATGGCGTTGAACCCACAGGAACAGCCGAGCCGATCTGGCTAGGAGTGGAAACGGGCTGCACAGCGAGATTTGCGGCGGCCATGGAGCCGTTGGCGGAGCCCGATACGGCACTGGTTACGGTGATGGGATAGAGCCCGGGCACGCTTACGGCGCCCGGCGTAGCGGTGACCAGTAATTCCCGATCCGAGTTGAATGAGAAGCTCGTTCCATGTCCGGCAAACTGCACGTTCACCATGGGATTGCCCTGAAAGCCAAGAGTGGTATTGGTGGTGCCGAAATAGCCACCATCCAGGGTGATGGCTGTGCTGGAGGCAGAGGCCTGAACGCTATCGGGCTTCGAGGCTACGAGCACCGGACGGACGGGAGAGAGAACCAGCTGACAGGGCAACGGGGAGCAGGATTGCTGCGCGCCGCTTTGGCGCCCCACGGTGAAGGTGAGGGGCACGGTGCTGCCCGATACCGGGAAATTCGATAGGACCGAATCCGGAACAATAACGAAGAGCGTAGTAGGCGTTGTGGCAAAGAGAGCGCCGCTAGGCATAAGGGCGCCATTTACGAAGACATTGGTGGTGGAGATGAAATTGGTTCCGGTGATAAAGACTTCCTGAAAGGCAGCGCCTAACGCTCCATTGGGTGGACTGATGGAGGTGACCGTGGGATCCACGGCGGTGACGATGTTGACGGTGGCACTGGCAAACTGGGTGTTGTCCGCCAGTGAGGTTACCGTAACGGTGGCGGTGCCGGGCGTGGACGGCGCCGTGTATAGCCCCGAATTGGGATCGATGGTGCCGCCGCCGGAGGTGACGCTCCAGGCGACTGCCTGATTGCTGGTGCCGGTGACGATGACGGTGGGGCCAAATGCGTTGGAGTTGGAAAATAGATACTGCTCGTTGGTGCCGATGGTGAAAGAGGTTTGAGCAAGCGACACGCGAATACCGGAATCAAGAGTGACGGTAGCCGTGGTGACGACGGAGGTTTCTTCGACTTGGGCGCCGATGGTTACGCCGGGGGTGACCGTCGCCGTGCCGCCAGTACCCACGGTCGGGGGGCCGGCGGGAGTGGCGATCTGAACGCCGAAATTGCCATTGCTGAGCGGGCCTGAAGCAACAATCACGAACGAAGTATCCCAACCGGGAACACTATTTCCGATGATCGTGATGGTATTGCCGACGGCAAAATTGGTGAAATCGAAGCCGCTCTGAAGTTCGATAATCGATCCGCTGCTGCCGGAGCCAGGAATTCCGGCGTTCGGCTCGCAGTAGAGCACAGGGACGACGACCCCTGAAGGAGGAACGGGGAGCGTTTCGGGAGCGGTGTAGAGGCCGGTGGAATCAATGGTGCCCACGGTGGCGTTTCCATTGTTGATGCCATCGACGCTCCATTGTATGCCGTTTTGCGATCCCGCCTCCGAGGGAACGAATTGGATACTGGTGCCCAGGAGGACCGTCGCCGACGGCGGCGAAATCGATAGGGTAACGGCGGTGGTGTTATTGTTGCTGCATCCTGCCAGGCCTCCGCTCAGGGCCATCGCCAGGCCAAGCCATCCCGCCCACACTTTCATGCTGTCGTCTCCAATTTTTGCGACATTGATTGTCCGGTCAGGGCGCACGCATTGTCCACTCAGAATGTCCGGCTGACCGTGAACATGAAGGTATTGGCCGGCTCGAAGAAGTTGATCCTCTGGGTATTCACCTGGTAATTCGTCAACTGGGGCAGAACCTGCGAATCCCACAGACTGGAACCCACCGACTGTCTCAGATTTTGATAACTGATGGATTGGAAGTTGGTCAGCGGGGCGGCAATCTGCTGCTCGAGGCGGTCGAAGTTATAGGCCCAGTAGAGGCGGAAGGGAGCATTGATGATGGGCAGCTGGACGACGAACTCGATTCCCGCGGAGGCGCGCAGCTTGAAATTCGTTCCGGGCTGAATCACGAGCGCAGGATTGGAGGAACTGGGAAAAGATGCGGCAATGTTGGAGAGCCCCGTGGAATTGAGCTGCAGTTGATCCTTCCGCAAGATGCCCACCTCGCCGGTGTCGAAGAAAAGCGACGAGCTGACCGGCCCAACGATGGGAATGCGATACTCGGCGTTGACGACCCCGGAGGTATCCCCGCCCGGGAAAGAAGGCTCGTAGGTAAGGACGGGTATGGGCGGCGTGGAGCGGAGGGTAGCGTTGCCGGATAAATTAAGGTGGGTGGGGTCCAGGTAAGTAAAGGTGGTCGTGGTGGCGATGGGAATAAATGCGATGGGCGAGACCGTACGGATTTCAAAGCCGCGCAAGTCCGTTTCGCCGCCGAGGAAGAGCCGCTCGAAAGGAGGAGTGACAAGACCGCTGTAGCCGGTCACGAAAGAGCCCACGAAATGAAAAGCGAGCACATTACGCTTGTGATTGATGGGATGAAAATACTTGGCCTCCACCACGTTGCTCAAGGCTTTTACGTTGCCGCCGAGCCCCTCAACCTTGAAGGAATAGAACAGGGACTTTCCGGTGGTGGGGTTCATGGGGTTGTTGACCGTGCTGTAAGAAAACGTGGGCATGACGTAACTGGAGTCAATGCCGGTGAGGGCGGAAGGGCCGCCCAGGGACTGGAATTGCAAGACCTCGAACAGGTCGGTAGAAGCGGTGCTATAGGCGGAGATGTTGGTATGCGAATACCCGTAGGTAAGTCCTAGCCTGGCGAAGGAAAATCTCCGCAGCGGATAACTTGTGAAGATGGTGCCGCCGAGGCTGTCTTGGGTGTAGTCCTGTTCGATATTGGGATTAATTTGAATTTGCTGACCAAACAGGATGGATTCCTGCTGGGCCTGATTGAAGTTGAAGCTGGAGTAGGAGACGGTAAATCCGGAGGCCATGGGCCGGTCGAACAGATAAGGTTCGGTGAAACCGAAGACAGCGGTTTTCTGAATATTGCCGATCTGGCCCGATAGACTCAGCGTCTCGCCTAATCCGAGAAAGTTGTTGGTTTGGTAGCCGAGTCCAACGAAATTGCCGGCAAGGCCGCTGACGCCGCCGGTCAAGCTGATGGACTGCTTACCCTTTTCCTTGAGCTTGAGCAAAATATCGACGGTGCCCTGCTTGGTATTGCGCTTGATGTCCGCATCCTTAGTGTCGACTTTATCGAAATAGTTCAGCTGGTTGAGACGAAGAATGCTGAGTTCCCAGGCGCGATTATTGAAGATGTCGCCTTCGCTGAGCAGCAGTTCGCGGCGAATGACCTTATCCCGGGTGGTGGTATTGCCGGAGAAATCGATGCGGCGGACGAAGTATTGCTTCTGTTCGTCGAAGTCCATGGTGAGGTCGATGATCTTGGTATCGTCGTGCACGTCGGGGAGCGGTACGGCGGTGAAATCGATAAAGCCATAGGCGCCATAGGCCTTGGTGTAGTTTTCGATGGCTTTGCGAACCTTGCTGATATCGAAAATATCCCCCTGGTGCAGGGGGAACATGGCTTCCAGAGCTTCGCGCTTGAGGGTGAGCCCTTTCTCCGGATCGGCGCTGCGGATCACCAGGCGCCCCATGCGATACTGCTCGCCTTCCTCGATGGGAATGGTGATGTTGGTGGCTTTGCCGTGTTCGTGGCCGATGATGGGGAGAGGTCCCAGGCCTGGGCGGTCGACGTCAACCGTATTCAATATGGGATCCTTGACCACGACTTTGAAGTAACCGGCGCTCTGATAGAGTTCGCGGACACCGACTTCCAAGTCTTCATTGAGCTTGGAGCGGTCGAAGGTTTTGTGCAAGAGGGGGAGATCGAAGAGCCACAAAGGAACGGAGGTGGGGCGGGAATTGTGCATGGACCTGATGATCTTGCGGTCGGAGAACGCGTGATTGCCCTGGAAGGTGATCATTCCGACCTTGACCTTGGGTCCCTCGTCCACCGTGAAGACGAGTTTGACGGCGTTGGTAGAGGGAATTTTCTCGTAGGTGGGCTTGACGATGGCGAATTGATGACCGTGCAGGGACTCCAGTTCCTTGATCACGGTTTCGGCCTTCTTGATCTTGGTGGGGTCAAACTGGCCCTCGACCGAGAGGCCCACTTTGTGATCCTTGAAAGCATCGAGAATATCGGATTCGCTGATGGATTTATTGCCGTGGTACTCGATCCTGCGGATGATGGGCCGCTCGACCAGGTAAAAAACGACAATTTTGGCGTTGGGATTACCGGGACTGTCCTGGACTTCGAGGCGAATATCCTCAAAATACTGAGTATTCCAAAGGGCCTGGAAATCCCGCCGCAGACCTTCTTCGTTGTAGGGATCGCCTTTTCGGGTAAAAATCCGCGCTTGCAGGGTCTCGCTGCGGATGCGGCGATTCCCCTGGAATTCAATACGGTCGATAATCGGCCCGGTCTGCTGCGGAGCCGCAGGCACGGCGGGTGCTATTTGCGATTCCGGATTTGGCGGAGTGACCGTGCCACCCGGAGTGATTTGCGACCACAGGGGCATAGCAAACGTCAACAGGCAGACTGCCAGTGACAGTAAACTCGAAATGTTAGCGCCGGAAAACAGGAGTGAAGTTTTATGTGCGGCCGTGCCAAATGTCAAGGCCGCGCCCCCCAAGGCAAATTTGTTCGCTCTCCGCCGGCCCGGTAGGGACGGCTTGTGGGCGTAGGATTCTTAGTGAGTGACCGGGGTTGCTTCGACGACAGGCCGGAAGCCCAACCCTTCGCCGGAGACGGTGACTTCCAGAGTCGCGGGACGCTGCAAGCCTCCCTGGATCAGTGCCTCCGACAGCGGATCTTCCACGTACCGTTGCAATGCCCGTCGCAACGGACGCGCGCCATAACTACGATCGCCGCAGGTCTTGTCGAGAATCCACTGACGCGCTTCCGGAGTCAAGACAATTTGCACCTGGCGGTGGATCAGCGTGTCGTTGATCTGGCCGACCAGCAGGTCAATGATGCGCAGGAGATCGCTCATCGATGAGCGGATTGAAGAGGATGATTTCGTCGAGACGATTCAAGAATTCCGGATTGAAGACGCGCTTCACCTCGCCCATCACCATTTCGTCCATGCTCTTGCCGCCGCCCTCTTCGCCGATGGACTGGAAGCCGAGGGAGGAGCGCTTCTGCAGATGGCGGGCTCCGAGGTTGGAGGTCATGATCAGGATGGTGTTGCGAAAATCGACCGTATTGCCCAGGCCGTCGGTGAGCTGGCCGTCTTCAAAGACTTGCAGCAGGATATTGTAGACGTCCGGGTGGGCCTTCTCGATTTCATCGAGCAGGATCACCGAATAGGGCGTGCGGCGCACGCGCTCGGTGAGCTGGCCGCCCTCTTCGTAGCCCACATAGCCTGGAGGCGCGCCGATCAGCTTCGATACGGAGTGCTTCTCCATGTACTCGGACATGTCAAAACGGACCAGCGATTTCTCGCTGCCGAAGAGGAATTCAGAGAGCCGCCGAGCGACTTCGGTCTTGCCGACGCCGGTGGGGCCAAGGAACAAGAAGCAGCCGACCGGGCGCCCGGGAGCCTTCAAGCCAGCGCGGCTGCGGCGAATGGCGCGAGCCAGGGCGGTAATCGCCCTCTCCTGGCTGATGACGCGCTTATGCAGCTCCTGTTCGATACGCAGGAGTTTCTGCTGCTCGTCTTCCTTGATGGAGGTGACGGTCACGCCGGTCCAGCGCGAGACGACTTCCTCGATATCCTCGCGGGCCACGATGCCGGTGGTGGAATCATCGAGCTTGAGGCGCTCGCGGAGCTGCCGCAAGTTATCCTTCTCCTTGCGCTCCTCCTCGGAATAGAAGCGGGCCTTCTCAAACTCGTGATTGGCGATGGCCGTTTCCATGCGATGGGTGATGAATTTCACCCGCTTTTGCATCTCGGCCACTTCGTCCGGCAGGGTGGCCTGGCGCAGTTTCACGCGCGCGCCGGCCTCATCGATCAAGTCGATGGCTTTATCCGGCAGGAAGCGGTCCGGGATGTAGCGGCTGGAGAGATAGACCGCGTACTGGATGGCTTCGTCGGTGTAGCTGATGGCGTGGAATTTTTCGTAACGCTCGCGCACACCCTGCAAGACGCGGATGGCTTCGTCTTCGCTGGGGCTATTGACCTTGACCGCCTGGAAACGGCGCTCGAGGGAGCGGTCTTTTTCGACGGACTTGCGGTACTCGCCGGGAGTGGTGGCGCCGATGCATTGAATTTCGCCGCGGCTCAGAGCGGGCTTGAGGATGTTGGCGGCGTCGAGGGAACCTTCGGCCGAACCCGCGCCCACCAGGGTATGCAGCTCGTCGATAAAGACGATGGCATTCTGGCTTTCCATCAATTCCTTCATGATGGTCTTGAGGCGCTCTTCAAATTGCCCGCGGTACTTCGTTCCGGCCACGATCAGCGAAAGATCGAGCGAGAGGATGCGCTTATCGGCCAGGAAAGGAGGCACGTCTCCGTCGGAGATGCATTGCGCGAGGCCCTCGACAATGGCCGTTTTGCCCACGCCGGGCTCGCCGATCAGCACGGGATTATTCTTGGTGCGGCGGCAAAGGATCTGGATGACGCGCTCGACCTCTTTTTCGCGGCCGACCAAGGGGTCCAGCTGCCCTTCGAGAGCCGCCTGCGTCAAATCGCGGCTGAATTCGGCCAGGAGCGAAGTCTCCTTGGGCCGGTTCACCTGGACTTTTTCGCCCGCGCTGCGCGCCAGTTCTTCGCGGAGCGAAGAGAGGCGCAAGCCGCGTTCCGCCAAGATTTCCGCGCCAAAGCATTTTTCCTCGCGCAGGATGCCGAGGAGAAGGTGTTCGGTGCCTACGTGCTTATGGCCCAGCCGCTCGGCCTCTTCGGCAGCGAAGTTGAGGATGCGCTTGCACTCCTGGCTCAAGGGCACTTCGACGGACGTAGAGATGCGCTCGCGAATGGTGATGCGGGCTTCGATCTCCTTGCGAATGGACTCGATGGAGCCATGGGTGCGCAAGAATCGATTCGCGAGAGCTTTATCTTCGCGCATCAGGCCGAGCAACAGATGCTCGGTCTCGATGTACGGGCTTCCGTATTGACTGGCCTCGTAGCGAGCGAAAAAGATGACGCGACGGGCCTTTTCCGTATAGCGTTCAAACACGGGTCAGCTCTTTTCTCCCTCCGTTACCGGTAAAGGGGCCTGTTGGTATGCAGCGTCGGGCTGGAGAAGACCGTGTTCCAGCCGCAGTACGCGGCCGCAGCGCTTAGCCAGAGCAGGATTATGCGTCGCCAGGATGGAAGTCAGTAAGTGTTTCCGGTGCAAGCGCTCGATCAATTCCATGATGGAGAGGGCCGTGAGTTCATCGAGGTCGCCGGTGGGTTCATCGGCCAGCAACACCGCCGGTTTGGTCACGAGCGCCCGCGCAATGGCCACGCGCTGCTGCTCACCGCCGGACAGCTCGGCAGCCCTGTGGCGCGTTCGAGAGGCCAAACCGACTTCCGCGAGAGATTCATTGGCTTTCTCAAGGGACTCGCTAAGGCTGGCATCGCGCAGCAGCAGCGGCATGGCTACGTTTTCGGCCGCCGTAAAATCCGGCAACAGATGATGCCGTTGCCACACGAAGCCGATTCGCCGATTTCTGAACTCCGCGAGCGAATCGCTTGGCTGCGCCCCCAACGCTTTCGTATCGAAGTATACTGCACCGCTCGTTGGGGTGTCCAGCGCGGCAAGCAAATGCAGCAAAGTACTTTTCCCCGAGCCGGAAGGTCCAACGATGGCGACGATTTCGCCCGGGCTAAGCAGGAGATCGATTCCGTCCAAAACGGTGATGGCATCGGGCCCGCTGCCGTAAACTTTGCGCAGAGAGCGGGCCTCGAGGCATGCCCCGCCTACGGCCTCCGAGGATTCCGTGTCATCGATCGCCACACTCTGGTTCGATTTTAGCCATGGCCGCAGTCAGAAAGCAGTTAGAAAGATGTCACCATTAAGTTTGATGCCAAATTCGGCTGCAAGATCGCCTTTCCAGGGGCTGCCATCTCCGGTCTCGCCGCCTTGGGAACTCCAAATTCTTTCCCCTTTTCTCCCACAGACTGCCGCTGGGGTCGAACACTCATTATCGATCTGAAACCGCGCCGCCACAAGTCATTGCATTCATGGCGATTGGAGCGGCCTGCTGAGGGCCATTCCGGCAGCCGCCATACAGGACGCAGTTAGCGGCTCCTTTACGCCAATTAGAGGAGCACGCGGCAAGCCAAAATCATATTGCGTAGTTTGGGGCGGAAGAGTCTGTAGTTACTCAAATCGCAGTAGATCCACGGGCTGGATACGAGAAGCGGATCGCGCCGGAACGAGGGTGGAAGCGACGCTGATCGCCAGGGCGGCAGCCGCTATCCACAAGGCGTCGCTGGGATTGGGCTGGAAGGGCACGAAGGGGACCGAGTAAATCTGGGGGTCGAGCGGAATCAGCTTGTACGTGCCCGCCGCCCAAGCGAAGAAATAACCGGCGAAGAGGCCGAGCGCCGTGCCCAAGCCGCCGACGGCGACTCCGAGCAAAACAAAGATTTTGCGAATTTGCTGGCGCCGCGCGCCCATGGCCATGAGGACGGCAATATCGCGCGCGCGGTCGCTCACCGTCATGGCCAGTACGACCAGAATATTCAAACCGGCAACAAAGGTTATCAACCCAATAAATAGGGCGGTAACCAATTTTTCCAGGCGCAGAGCGCGAAACAGGGCCCGATTTTCATCCATCCAGGTCGTGGCCGTATAGCCCGGCCCGGCCTCCTGCTTGAGTCGAGCGGCCATTTGGTCTGCGTGGTCGACGTCAGCGATGCGGAACTCCAGAACACTGACTACGTCTCCAACGCCGGCAAGATTTTGCGCCGCCGGCAAAGAGACGAAACCCCAATTGGCGTCGTAATCATAGAAGCCGGAATCAAAAATCCCGCTGATGCGGAAGCGCTGCGAACGGGGAATCATTCCGAAGGGGGTCATGTGGCCGGCCGGACTAGTCAGCGTGACGTAGTCGTCGGGCTTCAGTTGCAAGTCGTCGGCCAGCAGTTTGCCCACGACGACGGAGTTGAAACCATCCGAGGTGGGCGCAAAGTCGGCGGTACCGGCGACGATCCTTTGCAGCGCTTCATTGCGTTTCTGCTCGAGGGCCGGATCGATGCCTTTCACCACGACGCCGCGCGCTCGTCCCCCGGAGGAGAGCAATACGGTGATGTAGATGGCTGGGGCCACCGCCTTCACGCCGGGAACGTGGCTGAGGCGTTCGGCGAGTTGGGTATAGTCGCTGAGAGCCGCGGAGCCCGGACGCGATACGGTCACGTGAGCGGTTACTCCCAAGCAGACGGTCCTGCATGGTAGCTCGGAAGCCGCTATTCATGGATAGCGCGATCACGAGCGTGGCCACTCCCGCGGTGACGCCCACGACGGCCAAAACGGTGACCAGACGAAGAACGGCCGGCCGGTTTGGCGACCTGAGATAGCGCTTGGCCACAAGCCAGGCGAATCTCATGGCTTGGTCTCCGCCTGGGGACGCAACAGCGGGAAAAGAATGACTTCGCGGATGGAGTGCGAATCGGTGAGGAGCATGGTGAGGCGGTCGATACCGATGCCCATGCCGGCGGCTGGGGGCATGGCGTGGGAGAGTGCGCGGATGTAGTCGAGGTCGACTTCGCGGGGCACTTCTTCGCCTCCGCGCGCAACCTGCTCCCGGAAACGGCGCTCCTGTTCTTCGGGATCATTCAGCTCAGAGAAGGCATTACCCAATTCCATGCCCGCGACATAGACCTCGAAGCGCTCGACGATCGACGGATCGTCGGGGCGACATTTTGCGAGGGGGGAGATGTCCGTCGGGAAATCGTAAAGCAAAGTGGGCTGGATCAGTTTGGGCTCGGCCAAAGTTTCAAACAGCAGGCCGGTGATTTCGCCATCGGACATGGAAGTGACATTCAGCTGCTTGACGGGCGGCTCGGATGGTGAACGCGAACCCTCGCGCCGCAGCCATTCGTTGTAACGCTCCACGATTACCCGGGGACCGCCAGGAGCCGACCAGGTCGGCGACCGAAGGCGCCGGGCCGGCGTCCGGCGGCCAATGCAAGACAATGGCTTCGCGCATACTGAGGCGCTGCCAGCGGCTGAAATCGAGCGTGAGCTCGCCGAAGGTGACTTGCGGTCGACCCGCAGATTTTTTGCGCGAGAGAAGCGAAGAGCTCCTCGGTGAGAGACATGAGGTCGCGGTAATCGCTATAAGCCTGATAGAACTCGAGCATGGTGAACTCGGGATTGTGCTCGGTGGAGACCCCTTCATTGCGGAAATTGCGGTTGATCTCGTAAACGCGGTCGAGTCCTCCGACCACCAATCGCTTCAGATAAAGCTCCGGGGCAATGCGCAGGTAGAGGTCGAGATCGAAAGTATTGTGATGGGTGATGAAAGGGCGCGCGGCGGCGCCTCCGGCAATGGTCTGCATCATGGGGGTTTCCACTTCGATGTAGCCGCGCGAATCGAAGAAGGCGCGCAAGGCACGCAGGATTTCGGCGCGGCGGAAGAACGTCTCGCGGACGCGCGAGTTCACGATGAGATCGACGTAGCGTTGGCGGTGGCGCAATTCCACATCGGCCAGGCCATGCCACTTTTCCGGGAGCGGCAGCAAAGCTTTGGAAAGCAACGTCAGCGTCTCGACCCAGACGGTTAATTCATTCGTTTTGGTGCGAAACAGATACCCCGAAACGCCCACGATGTCGCCCATATCGAGCAGTTGGAAGAGATGGAAGACGCGTTCGCCAACGGCATCGAGCTTGACGTAGATCTGCAGGCGGCCGCCGTCTCCCTGAATATGGGCGAAGCCCGCCTTGCCGTGAAGGCGAAGCGTCAAAATGCGGCCGGCGGTGCGGACGTTGATGCGCTGGGCCTCGAGGGCCGCGGCATCGCTGCCCCCATAGGCGGCCTGAAGCTGAGCCGGAGTCGAGGTCTGCTCGAACTTGTGCGGGTAGGGATCATCGCCGAGCGCTTTGACTTCGGCGAGCTTTTTCTTGCGCTGAAAGTACTGATCGAGCGGCTCGAAGGGCAAGGAGGCTTTCCGTTTGTGCTTGGGAAGTATACCGATGCGTTTCTCCAAGCGTCAAGGAAGGGCGTGGGCTCGGAAGGCTGTGATATCATCGCGTTCCCCGCAGGAGGTGCGGCTTGGAAGATGCGTTTGCCAATCGCGGGCCCCGCCACACGACCAGTGTGCAGGAAGACTGGCTTGCCTGGTTGCCCGAGGAGAAGGACCGGCTTTTCGACGCCACCCGCAACGAATTGGACATCTGCTACGCCATATTGAGCGTCACTCTGGACGACGCCTTCAACCTGTGCCGCCAGGGCAGGCTGGCGCCGGCGCGGGAACAGGCACGCATCTTTGCGGAACTTTTCGACCGCTTGGCCGGGAGGCTGAGGGGAATTTTGCGCTCGCTTTACGAGCACAGCAGGCAGTTTGGCACATTCCCGAATACAGCGCCGCTGCGGCCGCGGTTCTTTCGAAGCGAGCGGGCGCAGCAAGTTGCGCGGGCCAACAACGTGCTGTCGCTGGTGCGGTTTCGGGCGCGCACCCGCTTCTTCCGGAAGTTGGGGGCGCTGGAGGAGATTGTGGCCGGGTTGCAACGGGAGGCCCGCGGGACGGCCCGGGAGATCGCCGAGGGGGTGGCGGTATCCTGGCGAAAACAGTGGACTTGTTTGGAGGTTTTGGACTACGACCTGAACACCAGCCTTCGGGAAACGACCGTCGTTCTCAAGTCGTTTTTCTGCGCGCTGCCGATCGGGGAGTTACCCGCGTTCTGGCAGAGGATCGTTTCGCTCACTCCTGAGCCGGCAGCCCATAAGAATCGGCGTCCCGCACCAATAGTGGCCAAAATGGAGCCTGCCTGCCGCAAGGCAGCCGCACAGCCCGTGCCGGAACGGCCTGCCCGCCGCCAAACCGTACGAAAGAGCCAAGAACCCCCGAGCCTGAGAGATAATAATACGTAAGAAGGAAGAGACAACCTTGGGGAGCAGGGATGGCATCGATAATAGCTGATGCGTCCCGACGGGACCGGTGGCCCGAACGAGACCAACAGAAAACCGGCGAACTAAGCGAAGCGGAAGCAATCCGAAGGGCACAGCAAGGCGACGCCGATGCCTTTGAGTGCATCTATAGGCTGCATAGCCGGCGCGTCTATGCGCTTTGCCTGCGGATGGTGGGAAATACGGCGGAGGCCGAAGATCTTACGCAAGAAGCCTTCTTGCAGCTTTTTCGCAAGATCGGAACGTTCCGGGGTGAGTCGGCATTTTCCACGTGGCTACATCGGCTGGCTGTAAACGTCGTGCTGATGCGGCTTCGCAAGAAGACGCTTGCGGAGACTTCGCTCGAAGAGACGACGGATCCAGACGAAGAGACCGGCGGGCCGCGCAAGGATATCGGAGGACCTGATCTACGGCTCACGGGATCCGTGGATCGGGTAAATCTTGAACGTGCCGTCGAGCAGCTACCGCCAGGTTACCGCTCCATCTTCGTGCTCCACGACGTTCAGGGTTACGAACACAACGAGATTGCCGCGATCATGAACTGCTCGATCGGCAATTCGAAATCACAGTTACACAAGGCGCGCATGCGACTGCGGGAGTTGTTGCAGGAGTTCGAACGCAGCCGCGCGCGCGAACAGCGGCAAGCTGCCAAGGGCGGTTCGGGCGGCGGCGATTAGCGTATCGAAGTCAAACAGGTCGTCATGGTGGAAGGATATGCGATGAGCCCAATCCAATGCGCGCAGTTCGAGAGAATCCTGGAAGAGCAGCCGGATGGACCATTGCCGGCCCCCGCTGCCGCGCACCTGGACGGCTGCACCGATTGCCGCCTGCTGTGGAGCGATTTGGAGGCGATTCGGACCGCGGGAATGGAATGGGGAAGTGAAGAGGTGGCGCCGCCCGAGCACCTGTGGATTTCGCTGCGAATCGAGATGGAGTCGGAAGGACTGATCCAGAGAAGGCCCGCGGCCGGCAGGCTGGTGGGCAACCTGGTTCGGCGCCGCACCGCGATGGGCGCTGGCGGGCGCTTCGATTTCCTTACTGCTGATTGCGGGCATGCTGGCGACCTACCAGACCAATGCGCCGGCAGGAAAAGATTTCCGCGTGGCCTCCCTGCTGCCCGCTCACTTGAGCGTGCCGGGCGCGACGGAGAGGCTGGTGGCAGCGGACTTGGGGAAAACGCTGGACGGGGACCTCAAGCGAGTGTTCGCGTCGCTGCCGGAGCGGAATCCCTTACTGGCAAGTTCGTTGCGCGAGAATCTGGGTATCGTTGACAATCTTATCGCTGTGTGTGAAAAATCCGTTCGCGAACGGCCCAATGACGAGATGTCCCGTGATTACCTGTACGGGGCTTACGAGCAGAAGGCTGTCTTGTTAGCGACGGCGATGGACCGCAGCGCCTCGGAGGGACAATGAAGAGCGGAGCAATTTCAGGATGGTCCCAAGGGGCCGGCACAATGCTGATCGCGCTGACGCTGACCTGTTCGGCCGGAGCACAAACGCGTCGGTTTGAGAGGCACTTTAACGTGCAGGGGAAGCCGGTCATCACGGTGCAAAATGCCACCGGGCGAATCCAGGTAAGGGCCTGGGACAAATCCGAAGTCATGGTTTCCGGCCAAAAGGCGAGCGCCAGCGTGGAGGTGGACACCGAGCAGGTGGGCAATCGCATCGAGATCGCCACGCACGTGGTTTCGGAGAACGCCAGTCCGGATGCGCTGCGCGCGGACTACGAGATCAACGTGCCGACGGAGTCCGAACTTCAGGTTCGCAGCGATTCGGGAAACGTAACCGTAGACAGCGTGCATGGAGATATGTCTTTCGACACCGTGGCCGCCGACCTTTCCTTGCAGGACGTGGAAGGTTATCTGATGATCAAGAGCATCGGGGGATCGATGGTGTGCACGCGATGCGCGGGCCGGCTGGACGCCACTTCGATCAGCGGGAATTTTCAACTGCTGCAGCCGAGCATGGACAATGTACGCGTGCAAACTTCCTCCGGGAATATTTTGTTTGACGGCGGCTTCATGAATCGCGGCATTTATGTGTTAAAGAACTATAGCGGCACGATCGAAGTGCGCTTTTCCAGCACCGATTCGTTTGACGTGAGGGCTACCTCGCTCTACGGCAACGTGATCAACCAGGCGCCGGTAGTTCCGGACCGCCACAACATGCCCGCGCCTCGGAGTGGCCTGGCGAAGAGCCTTTTCGGCTCGATGAATGACGGACGAGCCAAAGTCGAACTCTCCTCCTTCAGCGGTACGATCAAAATCTCGAAACGGGAATAAGACGTCGCGCCGGTGTCGCCCGCATCCTCACCACAATTCAACGTCATGGCAAGACAGCGTTCCGATTCGCCTCTGGTGTGCCTGGCGGGATTCATGGGCTGCGGCAAGACCACTGTGGGGAGCCTTTTGGCTCGTCAACTGGCCTGGCGCTTCGAAGATCTCGATGCACGGATCGAGCAAAATGCCGGGCTTAGCATTCCCGCCATTTTTGAAACCAGAGGGGAAGCGGCCTTCCGAGAGATCGAACACGAGGAACTCGAGAGGGCTCTGGGACGGGTGGCGGAATCGAAAGAGGCGACGGTGATGGCGTTGGGCGGCGGCACGTACGCGCAACCGGGCATGGTGGAGAGGCTGAGGGATTTTGGCGCCATAGCGGTGTGGCTCGATTGCCCGCTCGAGTTGCTCCTGGCTCGCTGCGCGACGGTAAGCAATCGTCCGCTATTCCGGGACGAGGTCAGCTTTCGAGAGTTGCTGGCCGCGCGCTTGCCTTTTTACGAACAGGCCGATTACCGCGTCCCTGGCGACGATAATCCCGCACGGGTGGTGGCGCAAATTCTGGCTTTGCCGCCGTTTGCCAGGCGGCTGGCGAACTTGGATGAAGAACTTTCGGCACGACGGGAGAAGCCATGAAATCTCGCCTTCTGCTGTGGCCGTTGGGGATAGCCGGCTTGTTGACGTTCGCGGCGCCGAGCCTTTTTCCTTACCCCCGCCCCGCGACGGATGCCAGCTTCGCCGCGGATAAGGGAAAATTCCGCATTCTGCAGCAAGGCAACGAGGTGGGCACGGAGGAGTTCGATCTGGAAGGCGCCGGAAGTACCTGGGTTTTGCAGGAGCAGACAGTGATCCGGGTTCCTGGCAGTCCAGAAGTGCGCACTTCCGGGGAACTGCACGTGTCCGCGGACGGAACGCCGCAACGCTATACCTGGAGCGCGGACGGAAGCAAGAAAGCGTCGGGAGTGGTGAATTTCGAGGGGGGCACGGCGAAGACGTCGATCAATGTTAGTGGCGGAAAAGGGCCCATCCAACAGGATTTCAAATTCACTTCGTCCCGAGTCGCCCTGCTCGACAATAATCTCTACGAACAGTATGCGGTCCTCGGCAGGATCTACGATTGGGAAGCCAAGGGGAAGCAAAGCTTTCCTGTTCTCATTCCGCAAGACGCGACGCCGGGCAGCATTGACGTGGAGTCTCTCGGGCCGCAGACAATCGACGGCGCGCATCTCGAAGCATTGCGCGTGCATTCAGCGGATCTTGAAATTGAGATTTACTTCGACGCGAAACTCCGCCTGATGCGCCTCGAGGTTCCGGCCGCGAAAGTCGCCATCATTCGGCAATAAGATCGTTCGGCAATAAGACAGCTCAATTAAAGGAACGGGCGGCGGGATTGCGGCTCGGGTCCATTCCGCGCGGCGACGAGAGTTAAGCCAAGCTTTCGTCGTTGCGGGATTAACGCAAATGGAAGGCAAACGTTACCGTTGTGACCACGTCGACAGGATGCCCATCCACGAGGGCCGGGGCATAGCGCCACTGTTCGACGGCGCGCATTGCGGCGCGAGCCAGAACAGGCGGGCCCGAAACGGGGCGTAGGTCGCGGACGGTTCCATCCTCGCCGATCAGGATACGCAGTGTGACATCGCCTTCGATCCCCGCCAGGCGGGCCACCTCAGGGTAGTTGGGGGGAACCGAAGCGACGAGGTGCTTCTGCTGCTCCATGGGAGCAACGCGAATGCCTCCCCAGAAGACAGCATCGAACAAGCGCGCGAATTGGTTTATATCCGGCGCATCGCCGAAAGGCGGAACGTCTCCGTTCTCAGAGCGCGCCTCGAGCACGAGACGTTTCGCCCTCGCCTCCGGAAAATTCCGGCGCGAAGGCGGACGACGCAGGGACATTGCCGATTTTTACTCTTCCGCCATCCGCCTCCGCCCATATGCCGCCGTCGATCTTGCTGGCGCTGATGTTGCCGCCGCCGCTCGAGAAATGGGCCGCTCCGAAAACGTGACCCACGCGAATCTCGCCGCCCCCGGTGCGCAGCACCGCCGGGCCGCGCACGTCGCCGGCGAAGATTTGGCCGCCGCCCGTGGTGGCACGAAGCCCTCCGTCTATGTCTCCCGCGAAAATATCGCCGCCAGCCGATTCCAATCGAGCGGCGAAAACTGAATTCCTGCGGGTTGGCGTCGCGGAATCGGAGCTTCCCACGCTGCCCAGCCGAATGTCTCCGCCTCCCGTGAAAAACGCAACGGCGCCATCGATATCCTGAGCGCTGATTGCGCCGGACTGAACCGCGACGTTCAAAGAGTAACGGCGCGGCACATGAATTTCGTAGATCACACGGCTGCGGCAAGCGGTTTCTTTCAGCGCACGAGCGATGAGCTCAACGCCTCGCGGCGTCTGTCGAGCGCTGAGCGAGAAATCCGCGAGAAGGGCGGCAGGATCGTTGGCCGGATCGGGGGCCGCGGTCCCGGAATGCGGGTGAAGGCTATAGCTCACCTCATTGGCAGCATCGGTGAAGATCTGCACGTCGCCGCAATCGGCTTGGACGGTGAGCTGGAGCCCAGGGCGCGTAGGGATCGCGCCGCTGAGGGAATGGTTTTCCGCTGTCTCGGATTCTAACGAAGAAAGATGCGGGTTAGCGCCTCTCGCGGCTAGAGGAGCGAGCGCGAAAAGCAAGATTGCAATGAGGCTCCAGCGAGCGGAACCCCGGGCGTGTCGTTGCGCCTTGGCGTCTTGGGAAGTCTCAAGGATGACGCCCCCCTGACGACGGTGCGTCTTCGTCCAGCGATGCCAGCCGGCCGAGCGCGTCGGCGCTGCGCGAACGGATGTAGCTATTGGAATCGTTGTGCATGCGATCGCGCAGGATGCTGACGGCTTGATCGTCCAACGGGGCGCTCGAAGAGTCGCCGCTTGCCAACCGGTCGAAGAGCGTATCCAAAGCCTGAATACGCACACCGGAATTGTCGTCGCCGGCGAGAGCCGCGAGGATAGCGCTCTGTACGTCCGGCTCCTGGCCGGCACCGCGAAGCGCCTCGATGGCCTTCAGACGGACAGCGGGATTGGGATCGTGCCGAAGCGCTTCGCTCATGGCAGCGCGCACTTGAGGATCATTGGCCTTGGGACGGAGGGCGTCGATGGAATCGAGTCGCGCTCCATCGTCGAACTGATGGCTGTGCCCGATGACGTACGCCAGCACGCGGCGGATTTCGGCATCGTCGGGAGTTCCTTGCATGACGCGCGGCTTGGGCGAGCGCAGCTGCAATTCCACTTGGGGGTCAGCCGAGTCGGTTTGCGGCTCTACCCGGATTCCATCCAGATCGATTTTCTCGAGCTCCTGCTGGGTGATCGGAGCGGGCGCGGAGATGGTGACGACGGGTCTCCCGGGAGCCGGCAAGGAGATCTGCCGATACCACTCGCGACCGGCGGTGCCCGCCAGGAGTCCCAAGATCAGCATCGTGGCGGCACTCCAGGCGGGGTGAAAGACAAAAGCATGGCGAAGGCCGGTTATCCAGCGCCAGGGAAGAAATGCGCTGTACCAAGCGCGCTTGGGCTGCGCGGCGGCATCGTCCAAGGCCTCGAAAAGCTCGCTGCGGCAGTGCGCCAGCAAAAGTTCAGAGCGATCGAGAGCGTCGGCGGGCTGCACACGCGAGGCCAGAGCCTCCCGCAATTCGAGCTCGCTCGAAAGAATCGCCGCGCAGCCGGCGCACTCCCGCACATGCGCATCGACCAAGGCGCGTTCCGCCACGGAAAGCTCGCCCGCAGCGTACAGGACGGCGCGATCCTCAAAATTCGAGCAATGGAGCTCAGGCAACATGACCTGCCTACCTCAATCCTGACAATTGGCTTCGCAGCTTGCGCGTGGCGCGGAACAGGGAATTCTTTACGGTGTCTTCCGTGGTGCCCAGCGCTTCGCCGATGGCGCGCAACTTCAGGCCCTGATAGTGCTTCATCTCGAAGACCACGCGTTCGCGAGGAGAAAGCGCCTGGAGCGCGGCTCTCAATTTTGCTGCCGATCTCGAGGCCGAGAAGATGCCGCTCGGGGTCTTGCTCTCCGCCGCCGGCAGCCTGCTGGCGATCGAAGAAGTCCGCAGAGCGACGCTCGTCGGCGGAGTCGGTGTGGATGACGGGCGCCTGGTCTTCCGGATGGCTGCGACGGCGGCGCAAATGATCGAGGCAGACGTTGGTCACAATGCGATAAATCCAGGTGTAGAAGGCGCAATCGAAGCGGAACCGCGGCAGGTTGCGATAAATCTTCAGGAATGCTTCCTGGTAGACGTCCTGGGCGTCTTCGGCGCTGCCCAGAACGTTGAGCGCGAGGCGCAAAACCTGGCGGTCGTAGCGCTGGACGAGAACTTCGAAGGCGGCGCGGTCGCCCGTCTGCGCGCGCTCGATGAGGACGCGGTCATCAGCGCCGGACGACGATCCGCTACGCAGCGCCGACGCTTCCCCTGGCGCTCCTAGCGTCCTAATCCCTTGTGAATCCGCCATCGCTTCGGACGACATTGCGAAGGGAACCTCTGCCCGGCCGATCTCATGCATGCGCAGCCGGGGCTGCTTCTATTGTGAAACCTCACTTACTTAGACGCGAGAATGTGGCAAAACGTAAGCCGACAGTAGTTATTGAATCTAATGGGCTTATGTGAAAGCGAAGGAAAGGGAAGGGAGGGGATGGTGGCTGGGCGTTGTGGTATAAGCATGGCGTGTCACGCGCTTCGATGGTTACGGGGGTTAAGGGCTCGGTCGCGCGCCGGTCGCGCAAGCTCACTCTTCTGCCGCTCATCGCCGCGACCTACTTCATGGTTGCAGGGGGACCTTATGGGCTCGAGGACCTGATTGGAAAGGCGGGTTATCGCGCGGCGATCATCATCCTGCTGATCACTCCGGTGCTGTGGAGCATCCCGACGGCCCTGATGGTCAGCGAACTGGCGGCGGCGCTTCCCTGCGAAGGCGGATTTTATGTGTGGGTGCGGCGGGGAATGGGGCCTTTCTGGGGATTCCAGGAGTCGTGGCTGACCCTAACCGGCAGCGTCTTCGAAATGGCGCTCTATCCCACGCTTTTCGTCGCCTATCTGGGACAGCTTCGCGCCGCAATTCTCGACGGGTTACCGGGCAATTGCACTGGAACTGGCGTTAATCGCGCTATGCGCCGGCTGGAACATCCTTGGCGCAAAGGCGGTGGGCGAAGGGTCGATCTGGCTGAACGTATTACTCTTTTTGCCCTTTGCGGCGATGATCCTGATCGCGCTGGCAAGAAGGTCCACCGGCAACGCGCCAGGGGCGCCTTTCCATACGCTGGATCTGGAGGGCGGCATCGTTATCGCCATGTGGAACTACATGGGTTGGGACAATCTTTCCACGATTGCCGATGAGGTCGACCGCCCACAAACTACTTATCCGCTCGCGATGTCCGGGTCGGTGACGCTGGTGATCGCCAGTTATCTGCTTCCTGTAATCGCCGTTGCCTTTGCGCGGCTTGATCCTGGATTGTGGACCACAGGGAGTTGGGTGGACGCGGGCCAGGCGCTTGGCGGCACGATGCTGGCCCTGGCGATTGCCGCGGCGGGCATGATCGGCGCCGCAGGCACGTTCGGCAGCCTGATGCTTTCGTTTACGAGGCTGCCGGCCGTGATGGCAGGCGACGGATATCTGCCGCGGACGTTTACGCGGCATCTCCCGAAAACCGGCGCCCCGTGGGTGGCCATCGTGGCTTGCGCAATCGCATGGGCGGCGTGCCTGCCGCTGGGTTTTTTTCGGCTGCTCATCCTCGACGTATTGCTGACGGGCTTGAGTATCCTGCTGGAATTCGGCGCGCTCATCGCTTTGCGGATTCGGGAACCGAACCTGGCGCGGCCTTACCGCATACCCGGAGGGATTTTAGCTACCATTCTCATTACGGCGCCGCCAACGGCACTGCTCGCTTTGAGCCTGGCGCGCAACCGAAGCGAACAGGTAGGCACAACGAACGAACTTATGATCGGGATGGGAATTATTCTTTTGGGAGTTTTGCTTTACTACGTCAGCCCTGGATCGCGGCGCGACAAGAAGATCGCCGAAGCTCACGAGAGTTAAGCGCTGGGCGAGCCGGGACCGCGCACCAAGCGGATGAGGCCGTACAAAGCCACGCAGATCAGGAAATCCAGAGCCAGGCCCAAATCAATTTGAAACATGCGGTGACGAAAGGGAATGGGCAGCTGCGGTTCGACGGCCAGATAGATGATATTTCCGCCGAGTATGGCGACGAGGTACTCGGCCCAGCGACGCGCCGTGGAGATCCGGCCCGACGTTCTCGACTCCGTTTGTTCCCGTTCACGCATTAACGAGCCTTCACAATAAGAAATCTATATCGGCACGAACTTGCTGGACAACGACTCGCGACGCGCTGCGCCACGCCACAAAACGAGCGGCAAAACGATCAGGATAGCGGCCGCCACGATCAATAGCACGCCGTTCGAGCGGAAATAGGCGTTGGGCTGGTTCAGCAGCCCATCGATTGCCGGGGTCAACGACAAGAGCATCGCCAGCAAAAGATATCCTAGTAAATTGAGCCGCGCGAGGCGGCTCGCCCCCCACCAGATTACCGCTAATTCCAAAAAAGTCAGAAGCGCAGTTTGCACGAAGTCGCCGGCGCCGCCCCACCGCGGCACGGAGAAAATCGCCAGCGCCGCGAGCAGCAGCCACTGGATCGACGCGCGGCGGAGATACCCGGCTGCGAACCCCAAGACCAAAGCAATCGCAGCCGCCGCCAGAATGCTGAAGATGATCGCGGTCGCGAGCGAACTCGACGCGGGCCAGATCGCATCCAGACCTTCCGGAACGCTGGCCGGGAAGCCGTAATGTGCCACGGGCCAAAAGGCGGCGACGAGATCGTGGATGCGGCGAACACCGGCGAGAATGGCCCAGCCGCACAGCATGATCAGAATCGAGTCGCGATAATAAACGCTGGGAAGGATGCGAGCGACGGGTACGCGATCGAACCCGTACCCTTTTGCCAGAAAGAACACAGCCAATCCGAGGAGGAAAATTGTGGCCGAGTAAAGAAGCGACGCGGCCAGGGTCTGGCCGATCAGGAGTGTCCCGAGGAACGTTACGAAAGGCTGATCGGTTCGATAGGTGAGCATATATTGCGGCACGAGCGTAGCGAATCTCACGAGCGAAGCCGCCAACACCACGAGCGACCACAGCGCAATACCCCGCCAGGGCACCGCAGCGGCCAAGGAAGTCTTGAGGTTTCGCAGGAAGATAATCAGCATAGCGAGTCCGAGACCGCCAACGAGAGAGACGAAGAGCACCGATTGCAAGGTATTCGCGAGCGTGGTGGCATTCTGGCGGCGAACCCAATCTTCGGGAAGATGAATGAAAATACGATATCCGGAGACTTCCTCTCCCTGTACTACGAGCGACATTCGCACGTGCGCGGTTTCGGCTCCGGGCGGAGCGGAATTCAGCGGCTGCAGCTCTTCCCAGACAAAGCTGTGGTCTGTCCGCGCAGGCAATTTATTGGATTGCGACTCGACCAGCTTCCATCGGCTGAGATCGATCTTCTTGGCGCTCACGCAGGAAGTCCTCGGCGCGGGCTTGCGCCTGATCTTCAGTCAGATTGGCGCCGGGAGCGGCCTCGGCGAGTGTGTGGTGGACCGAGTGCAGCGCTCCATCGGGCAGGAGCACGATGAAATATTCTTCCTTTTGCAAATCGCGAAAATAGCGCGCGGTCCAAAAGGCTGAAGGAACCTCTTCGCGGTAGAGCCGGTTTGCCGCGTCGATGCCGATGGTGCGTCGAAGATATTCGTTAGCAAGAGGGTCAAAGGTGTACTGGATCGAGACGGCGCGGTGGTAGGAGGCCGGGATCTGGCCCTGTTGCCGGAGCACTTCGTCCGCGCGCAGCGCCGCTTCCCGGCTATCCAGGGGAAAGCGAACGAAATCGCCAATGCTCCGCGCTTTGATCATCCAAAGCGAAGCCAATCCGAGGATACCGGCCGCAGCCAGGAGGATCAGCGCGCGCGGATTGAGACCTTCGTATGAGGCAGGAAGCTGCTCCGCGGCAACTGGTTCTTCGGCAACGACGGGAGGCTCGACCAGAGGCTGAGCGCTATTGAGCAGAGCGGTCTCGTCCGCGAAACTTCCGCGCTTGAGGTAAAGCACGCCCGCAATGAGCACCGGAATGGCGGCAGCGAAACCGACCAGCCCTCCCGATATGCGCGTGTACAGGTCCTGGGAGCGCATGAGGGAAAGGCTGGTGAGAAAGGCGTCGACCGTGTAGTGCCAGATCAAGGTGGCCAATATTCCCCAGCGCAGCATGACCCAGCCGGCCAAGATGCCGATGGTTCCGACCTCGATTCCACGGATATAGGGCGGCTCCTGCGGGTAGTTGGAATGCAAGAAGCCCCAGGCAAACGCCGGCAGCACGACGGCCAGAATTCTCCAGCGCGTCACGCGCATGAGGAAGCGGATGGAAAACATGCGGAACAAGAACTCTTCGCTGGTGGCCGCATAGATGCCGATGGTCAGAGGGTAAATCCACGGGAGCGAGGTGCTGAGGGTATCGGAATATTGCAGGTCCTGAGGCGCCCATACCCCCAGCCGCCGGCCCACAACGTAAAATCCCACCACGTACCCAATGTGCACGGCGGCAAGGCAGAGGCCGATAAATCCGGAACAGAAGAATTGGCGGGTGCGCAGGCCGGCGAACGTGAAGGCGCTGCCGAGGCGAAGCTGGCCCGGCTGGTCCGCGCGATAGAGAGGCTCGCCTGGCGCAAAGGCGATCAGGACGAGCAGCGCCACGGAAATGCTTTCCATCAAGGCCCTGACGAACTCTGAGGCGAAGAAGCTGGCGTAAGAATTGTTGGTGTTGTACTCGGCCCGAACCAGCGGCCACTGGTTGAGCTGCATGGCGAAATAGAGCGCGGTGATAAAAATTCCCAAGGCCAGCACGGATTTCCAGCGAACCAGGCCGCGCCGGGCCAGCATGACCAGCACGGAAAGTGCGGCGCCGACGAGCACGGCGTAGGGAATGAGGGCGATCGTTTCGATGAAATTATTGGACGAGCGCAGGCGCGCATAGGACCTTTGCCACTCTTCCGGCACTTTCAGAAATTCGAGGTAGGCGCCGGGTTGATCGCCCTGGATGGCGACTTGCAGCCGATACGGCGCTTCCTTAACGCGGAAGTCTTTGCGCTCCCAGGTGAAAGTCCAGTCGGTGCGGTTCGGCCGGGCGACGGAGGTGGCTTCTTCCGGCAGAAAAGCATAGTTCGCGAGATCGATGTGGAGGGCCTGCGTAAGGAACTGCTGGGCCCGCTCCATCGCCTGGGGACGTTCCAAGCGGGCGCCGGGCGCGGCCTCTTCGATAATGTGGTCGTAGCCGACAATCCTGCCCTTGGGATCCACGCGCGCACGAATTTCCTCTTTTTGACCGGGGCGAAAGAAACGCACCTGCCAATACCAGACGCTGACGTCCGAGGACATGAGGCGATTGGCTTGCTGGAGGCCAGCCTCGCGCTCGAGGTAGGTTTTCGTATCGTCGTCTACATCGAAGACCACGGCGGACTGATAGCCCTGCAGGGAGAGGCCCTGGGCCGACGCGAAATTGCGGGCGCGGTCCAGCGCGGCGCTTCGCGTAACCTGGAAATCGACAGAGGCTTCGGGAAAGGCGCGGAAGAAGTAGCGATAAGCAACGAAAGCGCCGACGAGCGCGGCCAAGAGCCAAAGCAAAAGGATGCGCAGGTCACGCCGGCTGAGAACGTTCGGTCTGGGTTCCTGCACGATGTCTAGGGACGACAAGCTCTCTCCGGATAAGCCGCGCGCGCTTCAGACCGTTGGTCCGGCAGCCAATCTATGCAATCGGCCGCCAGGAATGCAAGCACGGCCGATGCAGATGCGATGATATATATAGCCCGGATGAATATAACCTCCGCCACGGAAGTGAAATATCTCAAAGGCGTCGGTCCGCAGCGCGCGGCCGCCTTTGCTTCGCGCGGCATTCATTCGGTGAACGACCTGCTGCTTTACCTTCCGTTTCGCTACGAGGACCGCATTCGCTTCAATCGGATCGCGGAGATCGCGCCCGGCGGCACCTATACCATTCACGCCACCGTTGGCCAGGCTGCTCTGGTGCGTTTTACGCGCGGCAGGGGAGCCATCTTCCATTTATTGATTGGAGATGCGACCGGGACGCTGGCGTGCAAATTCTTTCACGGCAATTACCTGCAAGGACGCATTCGCGAGGGGCAGGAGATTGTGGTGCACGGCAAGGCGGACGTCGATCCTCGCCGAGGCCGAATCGAAATGGTCAACCCGCACTTCGAGTTGCTCGGCGCGGACACGGCGGACTCCACCGAGATGGGCCGCATCGTGCCGATCTATGAAGCCATAGACAACGTCAGCTCGCGCATGCTGCGGCGGATTATCTATGGCGCCCTGCAGAACCTTTCCGAAGTTCTTCCCGACGGCCTGCCGGCGCCTTTGCTCGATCGCTACGGCTTTCCAAGCCGCAGCGACGCCATCCGCTTCGTTCACTTTCCTCCCCCGGACGTGCCCGTGGATTTGTTGAATCAGTTCCAGTCGCCGGCACACCGGCGGCTGATCTTCGAGGAACTCTTTCTTTATCAACTCAGCGTGGCCCTGCGCAGGAAGGAAGCGGAGCGGCATGCGGGGATCTCCTTCCGGGTGCGCGAGCCTCGGGTGCGGGAGGCGCTGAAGCGCATTCTGCCCTTCAAACCCACGGACGCCCAGAAAAGAGTTCTCGCGGAAATTGCCGCCGATCTGGAGAAGCCCACACCGATGCACCGCCTTTTGCAGGGCGATGTGGGCAGCGGGAAAACGATCGTGGCGCTGGAGGCGGCCACCATCGCGATTGAGAATGGCTACCAAGCCGCTCTCATGGCGCCCACCGAAATTCTGGCCGTGCAGCACTTCCTTTCGGCGCGCCGTGTGTTTGCGGCGGCGGGTTACCAGGTGGAACTGCTGATCAGCGGGCTCAAGGCGCAAGCGAAGCGGGAAATCACCGAGCGCATGCGCTCGGGAAAGGCGCAACTGGTGGTGGGGACGCACGCGTTGCTGGAAGAGCCGGCCGGATTCGCGCGCCTGGGCCTGGTGATCGTCGACGAGCAACACCGCTTTGGCGTTTTGCAGCGCAAGCGCCTGATGGAAAAAGGAACGACGCCGGACGTCCTGGTGATGACGGCCACGCCGATTCCTCGAACCCTGGCTCTTACCCTTTACGGCGACCTCGATGTTTCCATAATCGACCAGATGCCGCCGGGGAGGACGCCCATCGAGACCCGCTGGTCCGCGCCGGAGCATCTGCCGGGAGTGTGGGATTTTGTGGGTCGCGAGATCAAGAAGGGCCGGCAGGCCTACGTGGTGTATCCGGTGATCGAGCAATCGAAATCCAATGAAGCGCAACTTTCACTGAAGGCGGCAATCGTGGAATACGAACGCCTGCGAAAGAGCGTCTTTCCTCGAATGAACGTAGGCCTGCTGCATGGCCGGATGAAGAGTGAGGAAAAAGATGCAGTGATGGAGGCGTTTCGCGGAGGCAAGGTGCAAGTTCTGGTTTCGACCACCGTGGTTGAGGTGGGTGTGGACGTTCCCAACGCCACGGTCATGGTCATCGAACACGCCGAGCGCTTTGGCCTCTCTCAGCTTCATCAATTGCGAGGGCGCATCGGGCGCGGCGCCGAGAAGAGCACTTGCCTGCTGATTGCGCCGAAGAGCGTTTCCGGCGACGCGCGCGAGCGGCTGCAGACCATGGTGGCGACAAACGACGGATTTGCCATTGCCGAGGCGGATTTGCGATTGCGCGGGCCGGGAGAGTTCTTTGGCACGCGGCAGCACGGATCGATTGGGTTTCATGTGGCCAACCCTCTGCGGGACCGAGAATTGCTGGAACTGGCGCGGCAAGAAGCATTTTCGCTGGCGGATAGTCCCACGGAAGGCGAGTGCCTGCGCCTGCTGCAGACGCTCGACCCCGGCTGGCAGCGAAGATATCAGCTCGCTTCGGTGGGCTAGGAGGTAAACGCGTGTACGGAACTGTTCCGCGATTTCACAACGCCGATTGGAGAGAGCTCGCGCCATGCGCGTGATTGCGGGAACGTTTCGGAGCCGCCGTCTCGAGACTCTGCGAGGAATGGCCTTGCGGCCCTCGAGCGATCGCCTGCGGGAAACTCTTTTTAATATTCTTGGCCCCGA
Organism: uncultured Acidobacteriota bacterium; assembly: GCA_963823935.1. Taxonomy (GTDB): domain Bacteria; phylum Acidobacteriota; class Terriglobia; order Acidiferrales; family UBA7541; genus Palsa-189. The sequence continues at coordinate 184,779 of CAWGNM010000008.1, read as the reverse complement.
TGTCGAAAAGTCGATTTTCGTCGATCTCTTCGCGGGATCGGGTGCCGTGGGCATCGAGGCGCTCAGCCGCGGCGCACATGGTTCCATTTTCGTGGAGAATCATCCGGCGGGCGCCGCCTTGATCGCCCGGAATTTGGCATCTCTGGGGATTGCGACGGCAACGAATGTGGGCAGCCGCAAGACATTTGGCGGGACGGCGGAAATCCTTCGAATGGACGCAATGGATGCGCTAGAGCGGTTAGACAAAGCCGGGGCTCGCGTGGAGTTCGTTTTCGCCGATCCGCCGTACGCGAATCGCCGGGCGTACCAGGAGATACTCGAATTTTTAGGCAAATCGGATCTGCTGGTGCGAAGCGGCCGCCTGATTTTCGAACATCGGCGAAACAATGAACTTCCGATGCTGGCGGGTCACCTGGAACGCAAGCGCATTGTTCAGCAAGGGGACACCGCATTGAGCTTCTACGCTCACATTTTCGCAGCATAGCGCCCCAACTGGTGCGGAACTGCCCGTCGTGTCGCCCAACAGGTTTTTTAGTCCGCGCTAGAAGTGATCCCGCAGCCCGCGAAAACTGCAGACAATCAGAAGCTTTCCAGTGCCGCTCTGAACCTCCGCACCTTCCCGGTTTGCGGTCGCCGCGTGGGGAACGAAGGCCGCGTTGAGGCCGGCCTGCAAGGAAGGGTTGATCTCCTCCAGGACGTTGCTGCCTACGAGCCAGGCATGCGACTTGACGATGTGGTGCTTATCGATCAAGTCGAGGTACACGCGAATGCTTTTATTCGCGACGATTTCGATGGAGTCAAAGAATCCCTGAAGCCCGGACCGCTCCACCTTGGCGGCCTCCTCGGCGGGTTCGCCTTCGGTGAAGAGAATCATCCTGTGGCGGCTGGAAAGATAGGCCAGCGTTTCCGGCACGCCATCGAGCACGCGCGGCGGAGTGTGCTCGAGTTCGGCGACCATCGAAGCAACCTCTTCGAGCGCGCTCTTCTGGGCCAAACCCCCGGCAAGCTTCGTGTAGCTTTGCTCGAGCGAGCGAGCAAAACTGCGCAACCCGTAGCCGTGCTGCTGAATATTTTGCCGTTCGGTTTCGTTCAAGATGTGCCGCGCGTAGGCCCGGGCATAGCCGAAAGGCTCAACCAGAGAGAAAAAGCGCTCCAGGGTATGCTCGAAAAAGACGTTGCTTTCCCAGAGCGTGTTATCGGCGTTGATGAGCAGAGTCAGGCGCCGCATGGCCACAGGGGGGATTGGGGGTGTGTTTGCAGCGGCTGCATTCCTTTTCGCACAGAGCTCTCGAACAGCTATTGTACTGCGACGGGCGAGAAACTGAAGGCGGGATACTTAAGCGGAAGAGGGGAGGAATTCGTAACGTTCAATGCGGGCGGCCACGCCTCGCGTCTGCTGATTCGGCTCGACCCGGATGACGCGGCCGAAGCAATGAATCTTGACGTCGCGCGTCATGGTGATCTCTTTGGGCAGGGTGAGAACAAATTCGATCGAGCTTCCGGGCTCAAACTTTTGATCGGTCCAAAAATACAAACCGCGAAAGCTGACGTCGCGGGTTTCTCCATGTTTTTCGAGGGGGCCTGCCGATTCCTGCAGGCGCAGGGCCAGAGGAAGCACCATGGTGAAGCGCCGTGAAGTGCGGCGTTCCGTAGGGTCAGCCATTTCTCCCCCGGGTAAGAGCGTCCCAATGCGAGAGGAAGCTAACACCTGACCAGTGAAATCGCAAGAAAAACGATGGCTGGTTCGGGCTGACGCAAAGACACCTACGTAACCCCACCGGCATGATCGCCTTTTTCGCTCCCCGGGGGCGCAAGCAGCCTCCTGCACGCGCGGAGAATGCGCCGATACGGCCAGCCGGCCGGCCGAGCCTCCTGAAAGAAGATTTCGCCCTCGCGCGGATTGGCATAAAACCAGCGCGCCAGCAAGGCGATGTGATCCTCCCGATCTCTAAAAGTAGTTCCGGCGGAGGCCGGGTGGGCTTGGCCGGCTTCGCCAAGAGGAGTTACCGGTTCGAGGAGTTCGCGCAGCCTTTGTTCCGCGGATCGCTGCTGTGCCGCGGAATCGGCAAATTCGAGGACAAAAGGGTCCGCGATCTCTCCGCCGTTTACCCTGAAAACGGCAATGGCGCTTTCCGCCGCCGCGCGCATGACGATTACCGCGTGAAGCTGTTCGATTGGACGAACGACATCCGGGAGAGTCCGTTGCAGATCTTGGATTCTTTCCAGGCGTTTGTGCAAGGTGGCGGCTTGCTCGAAATTGAGTTCGGCGCTGGCCGATTCCCGTTCGCCGGCCAGCGCATCGGCAAGAGAACTCCCTCCCGAACGCAAATAAGCAGCCGCGCGGTTCACCTCTTCCGCATATTCGCCAACGGTGCATCCTCCAAAGCAGGGGGCCAGGCACATTTTCATCTCGGAATAGATGCATCCTGGGAAATTTGGATCGCGGCGGATTTTGATCTGACAGCGGCGAATTCGAAAAAGATCGAGCCAGCCTTCCAGGAAGCCTTCCGCCGCGCGGCGGGTGGCAAAGGGGCCCAGATACAAACCCGTGGCGCCCAAGCGGCGAGTGATATACGCGCGAGGATAAGCGTTGGCAAGATTCAGCTTTACAAAGGGAGAAGGGTGGAGACGCAAGCGCTCGCGATAGTTTCCCGGCCACAGAACTCGTGCTTGTTGCCAATGCACGAGGGCCTGCTCGAACCGCGAACCTGTGGGTCGAAAACGAATGCCCGCGGCATACTCCCGCAGATTGAGGCGCTTACTATTCGCTTCCGGTTCGCAAAGGAGAAGCCGCAGGCGCCTCCTCAAATCCGCAGTGCGCAGTAAGAGAGGGCGAGCGCCAGGCAGGCCTGGACCGGGTTCGATCAAAACGACCGCAGGACGTGGGGGAACGCTGGCGAAAAACTCTTCCGCCCGGGCTGAGTCGAATGCGACTTGGCGGTCGAGCTCGAGCATGAGTTCAAGGATACACGCGCAATGCGGCCTGCGGGATGTGCAGTCGAAAACGGAAAAAACGCGCCGGTTACGAACTGCGCAGCAACCAGGAAACGACCGGCGGCCTCAGGGGTTCAAGGCGGCGTGCAATCGCTCGTAGGTGGTCGCGAGGTCCTCGGGCTGAACGCGTGTTTCACCCACACTGGTCATGAAGTTGACGTCCCCGATCCAGCGCGGCAGCACGTGCATATGCAGGTGGCCGGCGATGCCGGCTCCTGCGGCACGTCCAATGTTGATGCCCACATTGTAGCCTTGCGGGTGATAAAGGGTTCCGAGCGCGCCCTCGAGACGCCGGGCCGTGGTGATCATCTCCGCAAGAGTTTCAGGCTCCGAAGCTTCGAGCGTCGCCTGGTGCGCATAGGGAACCACCATGACGTGTCCCGAGGTATAGGGATAGCGGTTCAGAATCACAAAGGTTTTCTTGCCGCGGAAGACGATGAGGGTTTTTCGATCGTCATGCGCTTCGGCCGCTTCGCAGAAAATGCAGCGGTCATCCTTCGGGGCGGCGGCGATGTAGCTGTACCGCCAGGGCGTCCAAAGGTAATCCATGGCGATGAGGATTTATTGTGAAGGCGCTTGGGGCGGCAGGGCAGCGGCGGCTGTAGCGGCGTCGCCGTTTACGAAGTCCTTGAGCTCTTTACTGGGCTTGAAGAAGGGGATGCGCTTGGGCGGAACGTCTACTTTAGCACCGGTTTTGGGATTGCGGCCAACACGGCCTCGGCGCTGGCGCGTGCGGAAGCTGCCGAAGCCGCGAATTTCGATCTTCTCGCCCGTCTGCAGGGCCTGGATGATGGAGTCGAATATGGTTTCGACGATTGCCTCGGATTCCTTGCGGGGCAACTCTGTCGTTCGTATGACCTCTTCGACCAGATCGGCCTTGGTCATGGTCGCATCATTCATCGCAGTCGATTCTCCCATTAACGCAAAACTCCGGGCCCATCAAGCTTCTGCAAAAAACGTTCCGCCATCCCCGCCGGCTCCGAGTCGAATACCAACTTCACGACCGAGGGTATCACAGTGCGCAAAGACTACAGGCTGCGTTTTGCCAAAATGGCGTCGCCGATCGTTGCCGTAGAGGAGGACTTCGAGGACCTGTACTCCTCCATCTCCCGCTTTTCGGTCTGGCGCACGGCCGCCCGATAGCTCAGCCCAATCTTGTGCTGGTCAGGATTAATCTTTACGATTTTGAAATCGTACTCACGGCCGGGCGCGAGAACAGACGTGGAGGAGCCTTGCTGGGGGGGCTTCTTGTCCCGGGCGCGACGATCCTCAATCTCCGAGATGTGGCACAAACCCTCGATGCCGTCCGCCAACTCGACAAACGCGCCGAAGGTCGTCAAGCGAGAAACTTTACCGCGAACAACGTCATTCACCTTATGGGAAGTGAACCAATTGGCCCAAATGTCGTTCAACTGCTTGATGCCCAGTGAAACGCGCCGGTGCACAGGATCGATCTTCAAAACCTTTGCCTGGACGGTTTCACCCTTCTTCAACGCCTCGCCGGGATCCTTTACCTTCCCGGTCCAGCTGATATCGCTCACGTGGATGAGGCCGTCAAAGCCTTCTTCAATTTCCAGGAAGGCGCCAAACTCGGTAAGGTTGCGGACGCGCCCGGTGACTTGCGAGCCGACCGGATATTTTTGCGCCAGCTCGACCCACGGGTCAGCCTGAGCTTGCTTCATGCCCAAAGAGATTCGTCTCTGGTCGGGATGCAACTCGAGAACCACCACCTCCGCGGCATCGCCGACCTGCACCAGCTTCGACGGGTGCTGCTTGCGCTTTGACCAACTCATTTCCGAGACATGAACCAGCCCCTCGACGCCCGGCTCGAGCTCCACAAACGCGCCGTAGTCCGCGACACCGACAACTCGCCCCTGCACCCGCGCACCTACCGGAAAGCGCTCAGGAACCGTAACCCACGGATCGGGCAGTAACTGGCGGCGCCCCAGGGAAATGCGGCCCTTCTCGCGATCGAACTTTAGAACCTGTACATCCAGTTCGTCGCCGGGCCGAACCACGTCGACAGGATTGGCCACGCGGCCCCAGGAAAGATCGGAGACGTGCAGCAGGCCATCGATTCCGCCGATATCCACGAATACGCCATAGCTGGTAATGCTCTTGACCGACCCGTGGAAGACTTGGCCCTCGGTAATCGAATCCAGCAATTTCTGCCGCTGCGATTTTTGCTCTTCCTCGAGAATCGCGCGCCGGCTGACCACTACGTTTCCGCGCTTGCGGTTCAGCTTGAGAACTCGGACCTCGATATCGCGGTCCTTCCACTCCTCCAATTCATGTACCGGCCGAAGATCGACCTGCGAAGCAGGCAGGAACGCGCGCACACCCACGTCAACGACCAAGCCGCCCTTCACGCGATCGACGATCCGGCCCGTCAACGTCGTTTTATCGTGGTATGCCTTATCGAGATTGGCCCAGACGCGGCGACGACGCGCGCGTTGATAAGAAACTACGAGGTAGCCATCCTTGTGCTCGCCGGTCAGCTGAACTTCGATGTTTTGTCCCGGATCCAGCTGAATGGGCTGGTCCGCTTCCATGAATTCGCCCGCCGGAATCAAAGCTTCGGTCTTGCCGCCAATGTCGACGACCACACCGACATCGGCAACCGCTACAACTCTTCCTTCGACGATTTCCCCTTCGGTGGGAGCCTGCTGGGGCGCGGCGTATTGCTCCATCAACTGATTCAGTTCTTCACTTGAGGGCGCGTGCCGATTCGTCAGCTGAGGCAGGCGCTTCCGCAACGGGAGTTTCGGAACTGGATGTACTGGCAACCTCCTGCGACGCGCTCTGAGAATCACCGGCGGCGGAGGCCCGATCGTCTGGCGAAGAAATATCGGGTTGCTGGCCGGAACTCTCCGAACCAATCACAGGGCTTTGATCAGCCGAGGCGCGTTCTTCCGATTCAGGAGCGCGCGTCGCAGCGAATGACGTGGACGCGCCCGAAGAGTCACCGCCCAGCGTATCGTAATTGCCAAACATCCTACAGGCCTCCCAGGGAATAGCTTACCCGCCCGTGCGCCTAACTTCCTTACGGAATCCCGCTCATGAGCTTAGAGCAAGGAGGGAAAAACCACTCCGCAATAAGAGCTTATCAGGCGGGATCATACCGGCTTCCGCGTTCCATGTCAATGAAACGCCGAGGGCGTCGGAGGTGTCATTTGACGGCCAACGACACCACTATCCCGAGCGCGGACTGAGGTCTCCGCGCCCGAGTTCATCTCGCGCGCGAGGCGCCCTGCATGCCCTATTCATGATGTGTTAAAGCCGCCGACTCGACGCAAACCCGTGCGCTGGAGTTTGTAGCACCCGCCGAGAACGATCCTGTTTGCGGAGTTCTGCAGCTCTCGGGGGGGATAATGCGGGTTTATCGAAGTGGCGAATTAAAGAGCGGTTACTCTTGGAGCCCTCGTGATCGAGCCGGAATCGAAGAGATAACCTCACAGACCTCAATTGTTGGAAGCACCGCTAAGGGCCAGATGCAATGAGATCGGCGGCTGGTAAGAGCAGGTTCGCCTTATGCGGACCCGGGCTAACTCGACCAAGGCTCACCGCAAGTCACTGAATACGTGTGCATTATTCTCTATATCAAATAACTTGACATAGATACACTCAATGTATAGAATCGCCCTGTTGAAACGCCCCGAGCCGGGCTGCACTTACCCGGGGCAACGACGGAGGAACAGATGAGTAAGATTATAGGCATCGATTTGGGCACCACCAATTCCGTGGTTGCCGTGATGCAGGGCGGGGAGCCTGCGGTCATCCCCAATCAAGAAGGGGCGCGCACGACTCCTTCGGTGGTAGGCATAACCAAAACTGGCGAACGCCTGGTAGGGCAAGTGGCCAAACGCCAAGCGGTGACCAACCCAGAGAACACCGTTTATTCCATTAAGAGGTTCATGGGACGCCGGTATGATGAAGTCGTCGAAGAGACAAAGCGTATTCCGTACAAGGTTGTTCGCGGTCCGCACGACGATGCCCGGGTGGACATTTTTGGCAAGACGTATAGCCCGCCAGAGATTTCCGCGATGATCCTGCAAAAGCTGAAGAGCGCCGCGGAGGATTTTCTCGGCGAGAAGGTCAATAAGGCGGTGATCACTGTACCCGCCTATTTCAACGACAGCCAGCGGCAGGCAACCAAGCAAGCTGGAGAGATCGCCGGCCTCGAGGTGTTGAGGATCATTAACGAGCCGACGGCTGCGGCTCTGGCCTACGGTCTGGACAAAAAGAAAGACGAAACGATCGCGGTGTACGACCTGGGAGGCGGAACGTTTGATATCTCCATCCTGGAGGTGGGCGAGGGTGTGGTCGAAGTGAAGGCCACCGCGGGCGACACGCACCTGGGCGGCGACGACGTCGATCATCGCATCATGGAGTGGATTGTCGAGGAATTTAAGAAGGACCAGGGAATCGATTTGGGCAAGGATCGCATGGCCCTGCAACGCCTGAAGGAAGCGGCGGAAAAAGCCAAGATCGAGCTTTCGCAGGTAATGGAGACGGAAATCAATCTTCCTTTCGTCACTGCGGACGCCTCCGGGCCAAAGCATTTGCAGCTCAAACTGACCCGCTCGAAACTGGAGCAGTTGATGGAGGATTTGCTGCAACGGACCGTGGGTCCCGTGAAGCAAGCTCTGTCTGATGCCGGCCTGACCCCGGACAAGATCGATGAAGTGGTGCTGGTAGGCGGATCGACGCGCATTCCGCGCGTGGTGCAAATTGTGAAAGACCTGTTCGGGGGCAAGGAGCCCCACAAGGGCGTTAACCCGGACGAAGTGGTTGCCGTGGGCGCGGCCATTCAGGGAGGCGTACTCGGCGGAGAGGTCAAGGATATTCTCCTTCTGGACGTGACGCCGCTGTCGCTAGGCGTCGAAACGCTGGGTGGCGTAATGACCGTGCTCATCCCGCGGAACACGACCATACCCACGCGCAAGTCCGAGGTCTTCTCGACGGCTTCGGATAATCAACCCTCGGTGGAGATTCATGTCCTGCAGGGAGAACGCAAGATGGCTCCTGACAACCGCACGCTGGGCAAATTCCACCTCATGGGTTTACCGCCGGCACCGCGAGGAATGCCGCAAGTGGAGGTGACGTTTGACATCGATGCGAACGGCATTTTGAACGTGTCGGCAAAGGATCTCGCCACCAACAAAGAACAGAAGATCACCATTACCGCTTCTACGGGTCTCGGCAAGGACGAAGCCGAAAAGATGCGCCGAGAGGCGGAATCCCACGCCGACGAGGACCGTCGCAAGCTGGCGGAAGTCGAAGCTCGCAATACGCTCGATACCCGCATCTACCAAATGGAAAAGCTCATCCGTGAGAATCGCGAAAAGCTTGCGGAGGAGGACGTCAAAGCGGTGGAAGCGGCAATCGAGAAAGGCAAGAGCGCGCTTTCCGGCGGCACTCTCGAGACCATTCAATCGGCCGCAACGGAACTGGAGAGCGCCTCGCATAAACTGGCTGAGGTGCTCTACCGCGCCAGCGCGGCGGCCGGCGCCGCGGGAGGCCAGGGTACGGGAACGCCTGGAGGCGCTGCCGGTGGTCCGCAGGCGGAGGGTCCCGCGGGCAAGAAGCCCGGTGAAGGGGAAGTCATCGACGCCGAATACGTGGACGTCGACGAGTCCAAGAAGCCGAACTAGCAGGAATACGGTCACGCGGGAGGTTGCTTTCGCAAAGTGGCCTCCCGCGCCCTCGACAGGTTTATTACGGAGCAACTGATGACGGATAGCACGAAGCGAGCGGGACCTCCGCTCGCGCTACAACGGTTGCGCGAGAATTTTTATCTGGTGCAGGTACAACTGACGGAGACGCCCTCGGCGGACTGGAAGCGCCTCTTTTATGACGCCCAGCAGTCGCCCCCTCCGGAATTTCCGCCGCGAGCGGTGGAGATCAGCGGTCATCTGCTTCGTTTTCGCTCCGATGCCGCGAGCGTGGAACAAAAGGTCGCCTGGATCGATCGCTGGATCGATCGCGCCAACCAGAAAGAGGCGGCCATGGGCGGGCGCCTGGACGAAGAGCGGCGCCGGCGCCGGGAAGAATTATCGCGAGAGCAAACCGAGTTGACGGAACTCAACGCCCGTTGGGCGAAGCTTTAGGCGAAGCTTCGCTTCGCCAGCCGCGAGCGAGTCCGAATTATGGCGACCACAACCAAACAGGATTATTACGAACTTCTCGGCGTTGGACGCAAAGCCACCCAGAAGGAGGTCCGTGGGGCCTATCGCAAACTGGCCCGCAAGTACCACCCCGACCTGAACCCCGGCGACAAATCCGCGGAAGAGAAATTCAAGCAGATCCAAGAAGCCTACGACGTCCTCTCGGATACCAAGAAACGGCAGATGTACGATCAGTTTGGGTTCGATGCCGAACGCAGAAGCGCCGTCCCTCCGGAGCAAGATCCGGGCGCTCACTTCGACTTTGGCGGATTCGATTTTGGCGGCTCCAGCGGGACAAACTTCCGGGATCTATTCAGCCAATTCTTTCGCGGGGGAGCAGCGGGAACGGGCGCTCCTCAAGAAGAGCCGGGCTCGGACCTGGAGTACGGAATCCAAATCGATTTTTGGGAAGCCGTACGAGGCACGGTAAAAAAAGTGACCATCTCTCGCTTGGAGACCTGCACGGCGTGCAACGGCACAGGCGCGGTGGGGCCGGCTCAAAACTGCGAGGCCTGCGGAGGCACGGGACATGTTGCGCAAACCTCCGGCCGCATGCGCTTCAATGTGGCCTGTACGCGCTGCGGGGGTACGGGCCGGGTTCAGGCCATGTGCCGCGCTTGCGGCGGCGAAGGCCGCGTACGGAGAGCGGAGACCATAGAAGTGCGCATACCCGCGGGCGTGCAGAGTGGATCGCGCGTGCGGGTTCCCGGCCACGGCAATGCCGGGACTCACGGGGCGCCCCCGGGCGATCTTTATTTCATTACCGAGGTAAAGCCGCATCCTTACTTTGACCGCCGGGGCGACGATCTCTACACCATCGTGCCCATCACCGTCTCGGAAGCGGCGCTGGGCGCCAAGATTGAAGTGCCTACGCTCGATGGACGTTCGCTGTTGCGTGTTCCGCCGGGAACCAGCAGCGGCCAGAAGCTTCGCCTGCGAGAGAAGGGCGTGCCTTCGGTGCGCCAACCCGGCAAACGCGGCGACCTGTACGTGGAACTGCAGGTCGTGGTGCCCAAGCCTATCGATGAACGCGTGCGGAATCTATTGCGCGAATTGGCCCGTCTGGAACCGGAAAATCCGCGTCAGGATATTTTTGCGCGCGCGGGAGCCTAGCGGGAGGTAAAGCCATGCCGATCCGAGCGCCAAAGAAAAAGGCCCGAGCGGGATATATGATCAGCGCGGTATCCGAGCTCTATCAACTCCATCCTCAGACGCTCAGGCTTTACGAGCGGGTTGGCCTCCTCAAGCCGTCACGGTCGGAAGGCAATACGCGCTTATATACGGACGCGGACCTGGAGCGCCTGGAAGTGATTCTCACTCTGACCCGCGAGATGGGAGTCAACCTTGCCGGCATCGAGATCATCCTGAACATGCGCGAGAAGATGGGCGAAATGCAGCGCCAGATGAAGGCTTTTACAGAGTTCGTTCAGCAAGAGTTCTCCCGCGGAATGCACACGGCTCAGCAAAAGCCTTCGCGCGACGCGCTGGTGCGCGTTCCTCCTCCGCGAGTGATCCGTGTGCACAAGTAGCTTTTAAAATCGCCCCGGTTGCTTCCCGCCGTTTTTCACATTTGCGATTTTTTCCACCAAGCACGGCGCTTGCGCGCGAAAGCCGCCCAGCCTATGCTCTCGCCTTATGGTTCAGGCTCAATGCCCGTTGTGCGGCGGCACTGGCTGGCAATTGGTGGAGCGGGCAGATGCCGAAGGGCAGCGTGCTTCCCAGCGCAAAGACCCGCCAAACGGCGCGCCATCCAGATCGCCGAAACCGACTTACGCAATACCGTGTGAGTGTTCCAAAGCGGATCGCGCCAGCCGCAATCTGGCCCGGGCGCGCATCCCCCGCCGTTATGAACATTGCGACTTCGAAAACTTCGAAATCGACGTTTGGGAAGGGGGGCCGGAAGGAGCCGGATGGGATCGAAGCTTGGCCCAAGCCAAGGTGGTGGTGCAAGCTTTTGCCCGAAATTACCCGGCTAGCGGAGAGAGCGGTCTTCTGCTGATGGGTCCCTGCGGAGTGGGTAAGACGCACCTCGCCGTGGCAGCGCTCCGCGAACTGATGCGCCGCGGTCACGACGCGCGATTCTATGACTATCGCGAACTGCTGAAGGAGCTGCAGGCCAGTTACGATCCCGACCATCCGGTTAGCGAAATGGGCGTGCTCGAACCGGTGCTAAAAGCGGAAGTCTTGATGATCGACGACATCGGCGCGAGCAAGCCTTCGCCCTGGGCTCTGGATACGATCGGGCACATTCTGAACAAGAGATACAACGATAATCGGGTCACACTGCTGACCACGAACTACCTGGACCGCTCGGAAGCCGAGCCGGTGATTCCGCGCATGCCCTCGGGCGAAAAGCTGGCCATCGCTCGGGAAGACACGCTCGTCGACCGGCTAGGCCAGCGAGTACGGTCGCGACTCTATGAGATGTGCCGCACGGTAGAGATTTTTGCGCCGGACTATCGTCGGGAAATTCGCCATGCGGGACGCATTCGCTCCTGATTCCGCCTCACCCTCCGTCCGATTTTCCTCCAACCCCGCGCGATGGCGGCTCACTTGTTAGCGTGTCAGGTGTGGGGTAATCTGATCTAAAGGAAATCTTAGGGATGGACAGGCTTTTCCATCGCGCCGCGCCGTCAAAATTGGTGAAGAACTCAATCTTTATGAGCCAAACGCTTCTCAATGAGCTCGCATCCTATTACAATACCGATTCCCATTGGGACCTGTCCTTTTAGGGAGGGCATGTGAACCGCTTTTTTCTTAAGGCAATTGTACCCATAGCACTGGTTGCACTGCTGCCAATGCTCTCGAGCGCCGGTCCTAAACAAAGCAGCCAGGCGGGTAAGCCTGCAGCCGCTTTGGACCTAACCGCACTCAAGTCCGTGGGATCGAAGAGCGCCCCGATTACGATCGAAGTTTTCAGCGATTATCAATGTCCTCAATGCCGCATTTTTTACTTGGAAACGGCTCGGCAATTGATGCAGACCTATATACCCGCCGGCAAAGTTTATTATGTTCATCGCGACTTCCCGCTATCGATGCATTCTCACTCGCGGGAAGCAGCGCGTTGGGCCAGCGCGGCGGCGCTTGCGGGCGTATTCGAAACGGCCGAGCAAACGCTTTACACCAAACAAGAGGACTGGGGTTCTACGGGCAAAATCGACGATGCGCTGTCCAGCGCGATCTCACCTGCGGATATGAAGAAGGTCCGCATGATCGAGGCGACTCAGGGACCGCAAATCGATGCCGCCATCGCGAGTGATATGGCTCTCGGTAACTCTCGCGGCGTGAACGGCACGCCCACAATTTACGTGTTTCACAAAGGCCAGATGACGCCCCTTCCGCCAGGCGGAGTGAATTACTCGCTTCTCAAGCAATATATCGATTACCTTCTGCAGCAGCACTGAGGTATGAGCCAAGCCAGTCCGATCGCCATCGAGCGGCCGCGCACGCGGAGCAACTTGCGATTCCTTCTGGTCGCGGGAAGAGTGCTCCTCGGCGTGGTTTTCCTATACGCGGCCTACGCCAAGCTGCACTTTAACGGGTCCTGGCACCTGGGGGACTATTATTTCCTGTTCGCGATGGGAATCGACTCCTACAAGATGGTGCCCCTGGGTATTGTCGTATGGATGGCCAGGATTTTGCCTTGGATCGAAGTCGCCGCGGGCGCCCTGTTGGTCGTCGGGATAGGCGTACGATGGGCGGCCCTGTGCGTTACCGGGCTTTTGGTCATGTTCATGGTTGCACTGACGCACGCGGCGCTCGGGGGGCTGGAGATTAATTGCGGCTGCTTCGGCAATAACAGCGTGAAACCGAGCCATGAATTGATTCTTGACGCGGGCCTTCTGGCGGTGGCTCTGGCCGTCACGGTTGGGGATTTTTTTTCGCGCAGTGCCGGGAAATCGCAGGCTTAAGTTCACCGTGGTACAGCGATTGCTGCTGGATAGCCGTCTCTCATCTGCCAAGTCCCGGCGAGTCTAGATCGGCTAAACGCAATGTTGCCTTCCATCACGTTGCAAGTACACGGGCGCAAGCTCGCCGGGCGCCTGGCCTTCGCGATTTTGCTTGTGGGCGTGATCCTGCTCGGAGCCGCGGCCGGGCTCATTTTTGTTTACTCCACCGATTTACCGGAAATCCGCGCGCTTGAGGACTACCGCCCGAACGTAATCACCGAGCTCTATTCCGATGATGGCCAGCAGATCGGGAATTTCGCCTTACAGCGGCGCATTCTGCTTACCTGGGAACAGATTCCGCCGGTTCTGAAGGACGCAATCACCTCCACGGAAGATCAGCATTTTTTTGAACACTGGGGCGTGGACCTTCCCCGTGTGATGGAGGCGGCCTGGCGCAACGTCGCCCGCGGCCGTATCCGTGAAGGGGCCAGCACGCTCACCATGCAACTGGCTGGGGGCCTTTTTCTGGACCGCGCCGACCGGAGTTTTCGCAGAAAGATTCAAGAAACGCTTCTGGCCATCCAAATCGAACGCAACTACACCAAGCAACAGATCTTCACGATGTACGCCAATCAGGTCTACCTGGCGCACGGAAATTACGGATTCGAGGCCGCCTCGGAATTTTATTTTGGCAGGCCCGTGGGCAAACTGACGCTTGCCCGAAGCTGCGTTGCTTGCCGCCTTGATTCGCGGCCCGGCGTATTCGCCAATCCTTTATCCCAAGCGCGCTCTCGACCGTCGGAATTTGGTGCTGGACCTGATGCAGCGTGACGGCAAGATCACCACACAGCAGGAACGCGAGGCCCAGCGGCAGCCGATGGGCCTCAACGTGCAATCGCCTCGAAATGACCTGGCGCCCTACTTCGTCGAGGAGATTCGCAAGTACCTGGAATCGACGTATGGAACCGAGGCCGTACACGAGCGCGGGCTGCGCGTCTATACGACGCTGAACGTGGCCATGCAGCGCGCGGCAAATAGCGCGGTGCGAGAAGGTCTGCACGCCTACGATCATCGCCATGGCTGGCGCGGCGATCTTCCAAACGTGATCCGCGATCAGCATGCCTCGCTGCAAAATTACGATGACGACGATTGGCATACGCCAATCTCCAAGTCCGACTACGTCAACGGCTTGGTGACCGCCGTCGATGAGAAGGCCGCGGTCGTAAAAATAGGTCCCTACCGCGCCGTTCTTACCCAGCCGGACTTTGCCTGGACGGGACGCCACCTGCCGAGCGAATTGCTTCACGTGGGCGATCTCGCGCAGTTTTACGTTCGCGACATCAGCGGCAGCACGGCGCATGTAACTCTGGAGCAAGATCCCGGCCCCCAAGCGGCGCTCGTGGCTATCGATAATGGCTCGGGCGAAGTAAAGGCCATGGTGGGCGGCTATAGTTTTGAGGATTCGAAGTTCAATCGAGCGACGCAGGCGCAACGGCAGGTAGGCAGCTCATTTAAGGTATACGTCTACGCGGCGGCCATGGAGAAGGGCTCCACTCCGTTCGATACCATCCTCGATGCGCCCTTCACGGTGATGAGTGGCGGGCAGCCATACTCTCCACACAATTACGACGAACGATACGAAGGCCTGATCACGCTGCGCCGCGCCTTGGCTGGTTCCCGCAACGTTCCCGCGGTCAAGCTGGCGGATAAAATCGGAATCGACCAGGTCGTCCAAATAGCGCGCCGGTTCGGCATCAACAGCCCCCTGCCTCCTTATCTTCCCATCGCGCTGGGCGCCGCGGATTTGAATCTGATGGAGCACGCCTCGGCTTTCACCGTCTTCCCTGACGACGGAATTCGCATCGACGCGCATCTGATCCGCCGGGTCACCACTTACGATGGCGCTCTGCTGGAGGAGGCACGGCCTGCCGCGCACGACGTCATCTCGCCGGAGGTGGCGCGCACGATGGTGGCCATGCTGGAAGACGTCGTCAACTTTGGAACCGGCGTGGGCGCCAAGGCGCTCGGGAGGCCGTCCGCGGGCAAAACCGGAACGACCAATGATTTCACCGATGCCTGGTACATGGGTTTTACCCCTCAGCTCACGGCGGGAGTTTGGGTTGGATTCGACGATAAGCAAAAGTCGCTGGGCCGCAGCGAGACAGGTGCGCGCGCCGCGCTACCCATCTGGCTGCAGTTCATGCAGAATGCCTTAGCGGACGCCCCAGTCGAGAATTTCCCCAATGTCGTGCCTCTCGAGAAGATCGCCCTGACCAAGCAGGTTCACGTGGACACTCCCGACAGCGCCCCGACGGAAGGATCGGAAGAAGGCGCGGGGCACGGCCAGCCTACGCCGCAACCTGCGCCACAACCCGACGTCGTTCCGCAACCCCAGCCGCCGGCCGCGCCGCCGGACCCGCCGACAACGAATACGGACACCTCGCCGCATCCTCAAGGCCAATAGGGGCGAATCAAGGCGTATCAAGTCTTATCAGGGCGTTGGAGCTTTCAGCTCAGGGTGCCGGTCCAGCAACCATCGGCGCAGCACGTCGGTCATTTCGTTGAGATGCCCGCTAAAGAAATGGTCGCCGGGAACAAAGACGACGCGAGTCGCCGCAATCGCGGCGGGATGGAAACCAGCGGCGAAGCTTTCGAACCCAGACTTTGCGGCGTACTGATCGTTTTCTCCTTGAACCAGCAGCTTGGGTTTTGCGCAGGTGCGCAAATAGTCGAAAGGAAGCTTACGATCGTCGATCGGCAATCCGAGACCGATCAATTCAGCGACTCGCGCATCCTGGCAGCCTACGCGCAAGCCGACCCATGCGCCGAAGCTGAAACCCGCTGCCAGCAAAGGCACGCCCGGAAATTCCGCTGCCAGGTAATCGAGCGCCGCGCGGACATCGTCTTCTTCGCCGCGGCCATGGTCGTAGCTTCCCTCACTGGCTCCTACACCGCGAAAATTGAAACGCAAAACGGGAACGCCCAGCGAGTCCAGCGCCTTGGCAGCTTGATAGACGACCTTATTGTGCATCGTGCCTTGATAAAGCGGGTGAGGGTGACAGAGCACGGCAGCCAAGGAAATCCCAAGCGATTCTTTTGGCCTCCAAAGGATCGCTTCGAGCCGTCCCGCCGCGCCGCCAAGCGTTATCTCTTTGTGGTGAGCGTCCATTTGTAATCAGCAGCCAGTACGCGAAACTCTATCGGTGACAATTCCGCCGCAATTGGTACGCGCACGCCTGTCCATTCGTTGTATGGCTTTCTTCATCGCTTCAACCCTTTGCAAAATGGTCCCAACCGCCTGGGAGGAGTTTTGACGCTCTTCCCTGCGCATCGACAAGCTTCACTCCCGATCCGCTCACGATCTCACCGACGCGCGTGATACGAGTGTGGCCGAAGATCAGTGGAATGCGTGAAGCTATCCTCCTCCGCGCGGTGAAAAGTAAGCCGTAGTCTTCGCCCCCATGCAGCGCCAAAGTTAGAGCATGGATTGGCCGTTTCTGTAGCGATAGGGGAATAGCTAACTGCGGGTATTTGCTCGCTGTAGATTCGCGCTCCCACGCCGCTGGCCTTGCAGAGCCGGGTAAGGTCTGTGGAGAGCCCGTCGGAGATATCCATCATGGCTGTGGGCACCTGATTGCGGCCGAGCCAAAGCGCGAAATCGAGAGGTAAGGTCGGGTAAAGGTGATGAGCAAGCAGCTTTCGACTGTGTCTTTGTCCTTCTTTCGCTCTCAGGAGAAGATCGAGTCCCAGTTGGGCCTGTCCCAAGACTCCTGTCACGTAAATACCGTCTTCAGGCTTGGCGCCCGCGCGGCCGATTGCCCGTCCGCGCGCGAGTTCTCCCAGCACCGTCACATTCATCGCTAGATGCGGGCCTTCATTAGCGGTTCGCGCGGTATCGCCTCCCGCGAGTCTCAACCCGAAACGTTTGCTCGCCCGAGCCATGCCGGACAGCATGGCGTTCAGCCAAGGCCCGGTTCGTTTGGCGGGCAATGCAAGACTCAGCAGAAAAAACCGCGGTTGCGCCGTCATTGCAACGATGTCGCTTGTCGCCCGAGCAAGCGCTTTGTAGCCCACCGAATCCGGCGGATGCTTATCCGCGAGAAAGTGGACGCCCTCCAAAAACTGATCGCAAGTGATGACCCAATCCCGGCCTCGCGGGCGAATCACGGCGGCATCGTGGCCGATCCCAATGCGCAGCAATCCGCCTTCCTGCGACGGAATTCGCCGTCGTATTCGTTCGATCAACTCGTCTTCCGCGATGCGCACGATAGCTCCAGCCGCCAAATTATACGCGTGCCACGGACGTCCCGGCTAAGGGAGCACCGGGCAAATTCAATCCAGGTTTTCATAGGTACCCCGCGCACTGGCCCAGATACTGGCCTAGATACGATCTCTGGTACAGGTTCATAGAATCGTGTTTGGAGCGAGAATTTGGTTGACGCGCCGGACTCTCTTTTTCTAGACTGGGCCTTGCCTTCGGACCAAGGCTCGCGGCCCAAGGCGCTTCGCATTGTGTTTGCCGGCTTCAGGGGCTTCGTCGTTTTCGATTTATGCGCCGGCTTTAGCAAATCGGGATTTCGTACTTTCTACTATGAAGAAGCAGACTTATACCCTATTCGTCGCTTCCAACCAGCGTGGCAACGTGCGACGGATCACCGTTCCCCTCTACGCCATACACGTGCTGGCGGTTTTGGCCGCCGTCGGCGGAATAACCGTTATGGCCGCCGTGGCTTCCTATACTCGCATGCTGTGGAAGGTTGGCAATTACGACGCGCTCTTGCTCAAACAGGATCACCTCCAGCGGCAATATCAGCAGCTTCAAAATTCCGTAAAAGATACGGATCAACGCCTGTCTTCGCTGCAGTCTTTGGCCACCGAAGTGGCCATGACGTATGGGTTCATGTATCTGCGCACGAGCCCGTTTGGCTTGACCGAGTCAGCGGTCGCGCAAGAACCTCCGCTCGACCATACCCTGGATGAGTTTAATTTTCTGGAGAAGAGCGTCACCACCGCAGGCTTAGCCAACAATGGCCCGCGGCTAATGCCCACGCTTGGTCTGGGCGAGATGACTTTCAGCCCGACCCTTTGGCCGGTCGTTGGACGCATTACGGCCGCCTTTGGCGAGCGGCTTGATCCATTCAGCGGTGAGGGTGCATTCCATACTGGAGTGGATATCGCCGCGGAATATGGCGAAGGCGTGCGGGCGGCAGCGGATGGCGTGGTCATTGAAGCTGCGGTGCATTCCGGTTATGGCCGGTTGGTTATCATCGACCACGGATTCGGCGTGAGCACTTGGTACGGTCATTTGTCCACCTTTACGGTGCCCACGGGAATTCACGTGAAGCGCGGCGACATCATCGGCTACGTGGGGGTTAGCGGCCGTACGACGGGGCCTCACGTTCATTACGAGGTTCGGATCAACGATGCGCCGGTCAACCCGATGCGTTACCTCCGGTTCACTTCATCGGCAGAAGCAGACTGAAGCCCTTCCTGCGTTTTTCCCTACGTAATTAATTCCGAGAATAAAGCAGGGCTGGCCGTTACTTCGTGGGCGCCGAACCGCCGATCATGTCGGGGCTAACGGTTAAAAGCAGCCGGACCCGGTCGTTGTTTGTCGTAATCTCGGTAGCCTCGGCGAGACGGGCCGCGAGTGCGGCATTTTCCGCCGACATCTGACCGCGCGTCTTAGGCGCCTTTAGGGGTCCCGTTGAGGGTCCCGTTAATCCGGCAGGCAAAATAGTCTTCAAGAAATTCAGACTGGCCGAGAGACTCTGCGCCTGCGGCGGATCATCGCATTCACCTTCAGCGGAGATCAGCAGCCGTTCTCCATCTGGCTTGATGGCCAAATCGATTCCCCGCAACGATTGCAGAGCTGGAACGGTGAACGACCCCGTTCGGTCCGCGCCATGCGTTAGCGAATCGGGAATCTTCCATCCCGCAAACGCGGGCGACCCGGCGACACGAGAAAGCCTTTGGCGCATTGCCGGGTCCAGAGGCGCGCGTGGACTTGTAAGATATCCGATGAAATCTCCGCCCTCGCCGAGGACGATACGATGCGCTCCGAGAAATGTCAGCGAAATAGCCTGTCCCGGCATCTTCGATTTCATGACGTAGACGGTGTGCCCATTTCTCTGTTCGATGGTGCCGGAGCGCAACGCATATTCTTCGATCTTTTTCCGGTCGAAACGCCCGTCGGCAATGGCCAGTTTTTCGTCGGCGGTCGCTGCGATCACCACCTGATCCAGATCGCGCTGGTAATCGAATCCGGTGGAGCTGATAAATTGCTGGTAATCCGGATCGACGACCACAGGCTCGGCGAGTGCCGCCAGATGGCCGATCAGCGGTTCTTTGCGGAGTTCGGCGAGATCAATGTAAGCGATGAACGTGGAATGGGCCGGGGCGAGTTCGATGAGTTCGGGAAAAGAATGATCCGCCAGAAAAATGTGAACGCGCAATTCGTAAGCGAGAATTACGGTAACAACAATTGCCGCCAATAAGAGGGCGATTCGACGTAGCGTCATTCACGCCTGCGTTCTTTCGTAGCGAGAGGATTTTCTCATGTTCCCGCGCTCCCAGGCGAGGTCGCGGGTTTGTTTCAGCGAAATTGGCCGAACGTTTTTCGAATAGAGCTTGCCCGGGGCCGTTCCCCGGCGCAAAAAATTCTCCGATTGCGCAAACCCACCCGGGATGTTGTACAATTACATGCTCCAGAGCAATTCGTTTGGCGTCTCGAAGTGCTCACGGCTGGGCCGCGATTGCTGAGCCTTGCAATCGAAGTGCCCTTCTGATATCTTTTTTCGGTTTGAGCTGCGCTGGCGTAGCTCAGTTGGTAGAGCATCTGATTTGTAATCAGAGGGTCGGGGGTTCAAATCCCTCCGCCAGCTGAGTTTTTCGGAATTTCACGATGTGGGGCGGATTTCCGATAACAAAGAAAGCTGTTCCTGCGTGAATAACTCAGGCGAGCGGGTGTCTCTTTGCGGATGGAGACAGCACGTTCGATCTCGATGGCAGCTTCCCCGTGCGGACGGGTGGGTGAGTGGCTAAAACCAGCAGACTGTAAATCTGCCGCTCCTTGCGGGCTACGGAGGTTCGAATCCTCCCCCGTCCACCATTCGCACGCAGTACCGGTTAGACCAAGGCAGGTAGCCGATCCGGGAATTTCGCGACCGGCTGCCAAAGTACGAAAAACAACGCGAGTGCCACACAGTCCAAACGAGAGGCAGTGAAATGAATTCGATTCGATTCAGGGTACCGGGTTCGGCCTGGGTAGCTCAGTTGGTAGAGCGCGTCCTTGGTAAGGACGAGGTCACCGGTTCAATCCCGGTCCCAGGCTCCAGATTGGCCGAAGGCCGGCGGGGGTAACTCAGTGGAAGAGTCTCGGCCTTCCAAGCCGATGGTCGCGGGTTCGAATCCCGTCCCCCGCTCCAGTCAATCGAGGAGAGGTTCAGAAAAGCGATGGCGAAGGAAAAGTTCGAGCGCAGCAAGCCGCACGTGAATATCGGGACGATCGGGCACATCGATCACGGCAAGACCACCTTGACGGCGGCGATCACCAAGGTGCTGTCGAAGCACAACCCCAAGGTGCAGTTCCGGGCGTTTGATTCGATCGATAACGCGCCGGAAGAGCGCGAGCGGGGCATCACCATCGCGGTGGCGCACGTGGAGTACGAGACGGCCAACCGGCACTACGCGCACATCGATTGCCCGGGGCACGCCGACTACATCAAGAACATGATCACCGGGGCGGCGCAGATGGATGGGGCCATCCTGGTGGTGGCGGCGACCGACGGGCCGATGCCGCAGACGCGGGAACACATTTTGCTGGCGCGGCAGGTGGGCGTGCCGTACATCGTGGTGTTTCTGAACAAGTGCGATGCGGTGGAAGATCCCGAGCTGCTGGAGCTGGTGGAGCTGGAAGTGCGCGAGCTGCTGAAGAGCTATCAGTTCCCGGGCGATGCGGTGCCGGTGATTCGCGGCTCGGCGCTGGGCGCGCTGAACGGCGAAGAGAAGTGGGAGAAGACGATCCTGGAGTTGATGGCGGCGGTGGATAAGAACGTGCCGTTGCCGCAGCGGGATGTGGACAAGCCGTTTGCCATGCCGATCGAGGATATTTTTTCGATCTCGGGACGCGGCACGGTGGTGACGGGGCGAATCGAGCGGGGCAAGGTGAAGGTGGGCGAGGAGATGGAGATTGTGGGATTCCGTCCGACGATCAAGCGGGTGGTGACGGGCGTGGAGATGTTCCGCAAGCTGCTGGACGAAGGGATCGCGGGAGACAACGTGGGATTGCTGCTGCGCGGGCACGGAAAAAGAAGAAGTGGAGCGGGGGCAGGTGGTGGCCAAGCCGGGATCGATCACGCCGCACACCAAGTTCAAGGCCGAAGCGTATGTGCTGACCAAGGAAGAGGGCGGGCGGCACACGCCGTTTTTCACCGGATACCGGCCGCAGTTTTATTTTCGGACCACGGATGTGACCGGCGACGTGAAGCTGCCGGCGGGAGTGGAGATGGTGATGCCGGGAGACAACGTCTCGGCGGAGATTTCGCTGATCACGCCGGTGGCGCTGGAGCGCGGGCTGCGCTTCGCCATCCGCGAAGGCGGCCACACCGTCGGCGCCGGCGCGGTCACCGAGATCATCGAGTAAGAGGGCGACACGATGCGCGAAATCATTACCTTACAGTGCAACGATTGCAAGAACCGGAACTACACGACGACCAAGAATAAGAAGAAGCATACCGACCGGCATGGAGACCAAGAAATTCTGCAACACGTGCAGAAAGCATACCGCGCACCGAGAGGTGAAGTGACGGGCGGCGTCCGCCAGCGAGATCGATTCGATTTCGAGCAATTAACCCTCTGCAGCCTTCACAGCGGCTCTCAGGGTAAAGGGGAGTAGGTTCAACGGTAGACCGCCGGTCTCCAAAACCGGATGTGGGGGTTCGAATCCCTCCTCCCCTGCCAGACCGAATGGGAAGCAGGACAGCGAGGGACATGGCATTACAGGCGGAACGATTGAAAACCAGGCAATGGCAGGCGAGCGCTCCGGAGTCGCGTACCGGCGCGCTTTGGGAGCGCATCAAGGAGCACCCCAAGCGCTGGGGCGAGTTTCTGCACGAAGTGCGCGTCGAGATGCGCCAGGTCACCTGGCCGACGCGGCACGAAGTGGTGGTCACCACCTTTGTGGTGATTGTGGCAGTGGCGTTTTTCGGACTGTTTTTCTTTGGCGTGGATAGCACCGTGGGTTGGGTGCTGCAACCGCGTGTTCACTCTTTTCAAGCACTGAGGCTTAGCGTGTCGATGGCCAAGCAGTGGTACATCATTCATACCTATTCGGGCTTTGAGAAGAAGGTGAAAGAAAGCCTGGAAGGCCGCGTGGCGGCGTTTGGGCTGGGCGAACGCATTGGGCGGGTCATGATTCCCACCGAGGACGTCGTGGAAGTGCGTGGAGGAAAGAAGATCGTGTCGCCGCGGATGTTCTATCCCGGCTACGTGCTGGTGGAAATGGAGATGGACGACGACACCTGGCACGTGGTGCGCTCCACGCCGCGCGTCACCGGATTTGTCGGTTCGGGGCAGACGCCCTCGCCGCTGAGCGAGGAAGAGGTCGAGAATATCCTGCATCGCGTGACCACTTCGGCCGAGAAGCCGAAACCGAAGCTGGTCTTCGAACGCAACGAGCAAGTGCGCATCGTGGATGGCCCGTTCGCCAACTTCACCGGCATGGTGGAAGAAGTCAATGCCGAGCGCAGCACGCTGAAAGATTTCCGTGACGATCTTCGGGCGGTCGACTCCGGTCGAGCTGGATTTTGCCCAGGTGGAAAAGATCAGCTAGCGAGTATCTGTGGGACGGCAAGTAAGCGAAACTATGGCCAAGAAAGTTCAAGCCGTGGTCAAGCTGCAATTGCCGGCGGCAAAAGCCACGCCGGCTCCGCCGGTCGGCACCGCGCTTGGCCCTCAGGGCGTCAACATCATGGATTTTTGCAAGCAGTTTAACGCCAAGACCAACAAAGAGCCGGAGGGGATGATTATCCCCGTGCTGGTTACGATCTTTAACGATCGCAGCTTTACTTTTGTCACCAAGACGCCGCCCGCGTCCGAACTGCTGAAGCGCGCCGCGGGAATCGTCAAAGGTTCGGCCGAGCCAAACCGCACCAAGGTCGGCAAGGTGACGCGAAAGCAAGTGGAAGATATCGCTCGCACCAAGCTGGTGGATCTGAATACCGCGAATCTCGAGTCCGCCGTCCGCACGGTGATGGGCACGGCGCGCAATATGGGACTCGAAGTGGAGGGCTGAGAGGCATGCCGCGAAAAGCTGGAAAGAACATCGTAAATGCGCGCAAGAAGGTTGAGGCGCGTCCCTACAAGCTGGACGAAGCCGCCGAAACGCTGAAGAAAGCGCACTTCGCGAAGTTCGACGAGACGGTCGAACTGGTCATCAATCTGGGTGTCGATCCCAAGCACTCCGATCAGATGGTCCGCGGAACGGTGGTATTGCCGAATGGCCTCGGCAAGTCCAAGCGGGTGCTGGTGATTGCCAGCGGCGAAAAAGTTCGCGAGGCGCAGGAAGCGGGCGCCGATTTCGTCGGCGGCGAAGACATGGTGCAGAAAATTCAGGAAGGCTGGACCGATTTTGAGGCGGTCATCGCGACTCCTGACATGATGCGCTCCGCCGGACGGCTCGGGAAGGTGCTCGGTCCTCGCGGCCTGATGCCCAATCCCAAAACCGGCACAGTGACCTTTGAGGTAGCCAACGCGGTGAAGGAAATCAAGGCCGGCAAGGTCGAATTCCGCGTGGACAAGACCGGGATCATTCACTCGCCGATCGGCAAGATGAGCTTTGACGGCCCCAAGCTTGCCGAGAATGCGCAGGCTCTGCTGGGCGCGGTGGTGAAGGCCAAGCCCGCAGCCGCCAAGGGACGGTACGTCAAGAAAATCACCTTGACCTCGACGATGGGGCCGGGAATCCCGATCGATCTGGCCGAGGCGGAAACAGCCATGGCTACCGCGGCATGACGGGGAGATTGCGATGAAGAAGCGCAGCGAGAAAAAAGAAGAAGTCGAAAAGTTGAAGAGCGACCTGGCCAAGGTCTCCACCGTGATTCTCACCACGTTTCAGGGCATTACCGTGGCCCAGGATACTCAGCTTCGCCGGGCGGTGCAGAGCGCCGGCGGAAATTACAAAGTGGTCAAGAATACGCTGGCCGAAAAGGCCGGAGCGGGAACGTCGGCCGAAGGATTGCTCAAAGGGCTTTCGGGAACGAACTCCATCTCTTACAGCACCGATCCTGTGTCCCTGGCAAAAATCCTTACGAAAGTCGCCAAGGATGTGCCGGCATTCCGCTTCAAGGCGGGAGTCGTAGAGGGGCGCGTCTTATCCATCGCCGAAATTCAGCAATTAGCGCTGCTTCCGTCCAAGGAAGAGCTGATCGGGAAGATCATGTTTTTGTTGCAGTCGCCGGCGCGGCGTAGCGCGACTGCCGTCGCGGGCATCACTCGGAATCTGGCCGTGGTAGTGCAGGAAGCGGTCAAGGCAGAAAAGTTCGCTCACTAACGAGGAGGAGAACGCAGAAATGGCTAGCAAGGTGGAATCAATCCTGGAAGAGATCAAGGGGCTCACTCTGCTGGAGGCCGCCGACTTGGTCAAGAAGATGGAAGAGACCTTTGGCGTCTCCGCGGCAGCTGCTGCGCCGGTGATGATGGCCGGCGGCGGAGCGGCCGGAGCCGCGCCCGCCGAGGAGAAAACGGAATTCGCCGTCGTGCTCACCGACGTCGGCGCCAACAAAATCAACGTCATTAAGGCTGTCCGCGAAGTGACCAGCCTGGGCTTGAAAGAAGCCAAGGATTTGGTGGACGGCGCGCCCAAGCCCATCAAGGAAGGCGTGAGCAAGGAAGAAGCCGCGACGATCAAGAAGAAGTTTGAAGACGCGGGCGCCAAAGTCGAAGTCAAGTAACGGAATTCGGTCGTTCGCGAGCGGCGGCGCGCCGGCTTGCGCGCAAAGGAATTCGTACGAAGCTGAATTGTCGGGAATTTGAACTTCAATTGTGTCCAATCCGGACCCCTGGCGGAGGTGTCTCCGCAGTGTGTCCCGGCCTGACCCTTTTGGGTATCGTGAGGTAATAGAATGGAAAATGGAAATCATCGCAACGGCAATCATGCGGTTCGCGAACGCGAGCGGCTGGACTTTTCGAAAATCAAGAGCTCCATCCAGATCCCGAACTTGATCGAAGTGCAGCGCCTTTCTTATCAGCGCTTCCTGCAGATGGATTTGCTTCCGTCGGAGCGCGAAGATACGGGACTGCAATCGGTCTTTACGTCCGTGTTCCCGATCCAGGACTTCCGCGGGCTTTCGCAGCTCGATTTCGTGGACTACTCCATCGGAAACTGGGAATGCAAGTGCGGCAATCTCAAGGGGCTGCACCATCTCCGCGCCACCTGCCGCAATTGCGGCGCTTCGGTGGTCACCAATCCGTATCAGACCGGCGACGTGATCTGCTCGAAGTGCGGAACGTTTAACAAGAACACTCCCACGTTCTGCAACAAATGCGGCGATCCCGTGGGCATGCAGCTCAAGTACGACGTAAACGAGTGTCAGGAACGCGGCATGACCTATGCCGCCCCGCTCAAGGTCACCATCCGCCTGACGATTTATGACAAGGACCCGGACACCGGCGCGAAGAACGTGCGCGACATCAAGGAGCAGGAAGTCTTCTTCGGCGATATCCCGCTGATGACGGATAACGGCACGTTCATCATTAACGGGACCGAGCGGGTGATCGTCAGCCAGTTGCATCGCTCGCCGGGCGTATTTTACGAGACGGCCAACAATCGCTCCTATTTCCTCGGCAAGATCATTCCTTACCGCGGCTCTTGGGTGGAATTCGAATACGACACCAAGAACGTGCTCTACGTGCGCATCGACCGCAAGCGCAAGTTCCTGGGTTCCATCTTCCTGCGCGCGCTGGGCATGAAATCGAATGAAGAGATTCTGCGCACCTTTTTCCAGGTGGAACGCATCGCGCTGCGCGATGGCGAGTTCTATTGGAATCTCTCCGAAGGCCTGGTCGATCGCAAGCTTACGCACGAGATCAAGGCTCCGCGATCCGAGGACGTGCTGGTGGCGGCCCATCGGCGGATCACCGAGCCGCTCTACAAAGAATTAGTGAAAGCCAAGATCGCCCAGGTGCATGTTTCGCTGGCCGATCTGGAAGGCGCGTTCACCGTCGGCGATCTGGTAAATCGCCAGACCGGTGAAGTGTTGCTCGAAGCCAACAAGCCGCTGACGCCGGCAGTCTGGGCCGCCTTGCCCGAGGCCGGCATCACCGGGCGTCGGATGTTTTCTTCCCCGACCGCGACGATACGGGCGTGGTCGTCTCGCGCACGCTCGATAAGGACGCCATTCGCTCTTCGCGCGAAGCGCTCATCGAAATCTATCGCAAGCTGCGTCCCGGCGATCCGCCTACGCTCGAAACCGCCACGGCGCTTTTCAACGGCATGTTCTTCGATCCGCGCAAGTACGACTTCAGCAAAGTCGGCCGGCTGAAGTTCAATATCAAGCTGGGTCTGGAAACGCCGCTCGAAACGCGCACCCTCGATTCCACCGATTTCGTGGCCGCCATCCGCTACTTGCTCAAGCTGCGCAAGAATATCGGCACGGTGGACGACATCGATCATCTTGGCAATCGCCGCGTCCGCGCGGTCGGCGAGCTCTTGGAAAATCAGTTCCGCATCGGTCTGGTCCGCATGGAGCGCGCCATCAAGGAAAAGATGTCCGTTTATCAGGAAATGTCCACGGCCATGCCGCATGACCTGGTGAACGCGAAACCCGTTATGGCCGCGATTCGCGAATTCTTCGGCAGCTCGCAGCTGTCGCAGTTCATGGATCAGACCAATCCGCTCAGCGAAATCACGCACAAACGCCGCTTGTCGGCCTTGGGCCCCGGAGGCCTTTCGCGCGAACGCGCTGGGTTTGAGGTGCGCGACGTCCATCCCACTCACTACGGCCGGATCTGCCCCATCGAGACGCCGGAAGGCCCGAACATCGGCCTGATCAGCTCGCTCTCCTGTTATGCGCGCATCAACGAATTCGGATTTATCGAATCGCCCTACCGCAAGGTCAAGGGCGGCCGGGTGATCGATTTCACTCAGGTGGTCAATGCCGGCGACAGTGAATTCAAGGCCGGCGAGATCGTTGAGCGCGACAAAGTGGACGCGGTGAATGAAGAGCTCAAGCGCCGCCGGGTAACCGCCGAGCCTTACTGCTTCTATCTCTCGGCTTGGGAAGAAGATCGCTACGTCGTCGCTCAGGCCAACGTTCCTCTGGACGATCGCGGCAAGATCACCACCGAACTGGTCAATTGCCGCCAAGCCGGCAACTTCGTGCTGAAACAGCGTGAAGAGGTCGATTACATCGACGTTTCGCCCAAACAGCTCGTGTCCGTTGCCGCGAGCTTGATACCGTTCCTCGAAAATGACGACGCCAACCGCGCCTTAATGGGTTCCAACATGCAGCGCCAGGCCGTGCCTTTGATCCACGGTGAAGCTCCGCTGGTGGGCACCGGCATGGAACGCGTCACGGCTCGCGATTCGGGAGCCGTGGTCATCTGCCGCCGCGAGGGGATTGTCGACCAGGTGGACTCCGAGCGCATCATTGTGCGCGTGGAATCGGACCATTCCGGTGTCCTTAGCCGCGAAGTCGGTGCGGACATCTACTCGCTCATCAAGTTCAAGCGCTCCAACCAGAATACCTGCATCAACCAGAAGCCGCTGGTGCGGGTCGGCGATCGCGTCGGCCAGGGACAAGTCCTCGCGGACGGCCCCTGCACCGATCGAGGCGAACTCGCGCTGGGCCGCAACGTTCTCGTCGCCTTCCTGCCCTGGCGCGGGTACAACTTCGAGGACGCCATTCTGGTCAGCGAGAAGCTGGTCAAAGAGGATTACTACACCTCCATCCACATCGAAGAGTTCGAAATCGAAGCGCGCGACACCAAGCTCGGTCCTGAAGAAATCACGCGCGACATTCCCAATATCAGCGAAACGTTCCTTCGAAATCTGGACGAAAGCGGCGTCATTCGTATCGGCGCGACGGTCCGGCCGGGCGATATCCTGGTCGGCAAAGTCACGCCCAAAGGCGAAACGACGCTTACCCCTGAGGAAAAGCTGTTGCGCGCCATCTTCGGCGAGAAGGCCGGAGACGTCCGCGACGCTTCGCTTTATTGCCCGCCCGGCATCGAAGGCACGGTGGTCGACGTCAAGATCTTCTGCCGCAAGGGTGCGGAAAAAGACGAACGCCACAAGGCCATTGAAGCCCAGCAGGTGTTTCGCCTGGAGCGAAACCTCGCCGATGAGATCCGCATTCTCACCGATGAGAGGCTCAAGCGCCTGACCGCTCTATTGAACGATCAGAAGCTTGTGGCCGACCTGCACGACGAAAAGACCAACAAGCGGCTGCTCACCAAGGGCACCGCGCTGACGCGAGACATCATCGAGAAGATTTCCACGCGCAACCTCAAGCGGCTTCGTCTTGCCGATAAGGATCCGCTGCTCATCGAGAAGATCGACGAAATCGAGGAGATGACCTCAAGGCAAATCGACGTCCTCCGCAAGATCACCGATGAGCGCAAGGAGAAGCTCAAGAAAGGCGATGAACTTCCGCCCGGCGTCATCAAGCTGGTCAAAGTTTATATCGCCATGAAGCGCAAGCTTTCCGTGGGCGACAAGATGGCCGGCCGTCACGGCAATAAGGGCGTCATTGCGCGAATCGTTCCCGAAGAAGACATGCCCTATTTGCCCGATGGCACTCCGGTTGAGATCGTGCTCAATCCGCTCGGCGTTCCTTCTCGTATGAACGTCGGTCAGATTCTCGAGACTCACCTGGGCTGGGCTGCCAAAGAGCTCGGCCGCAGCATCGCCCGTATGTTCAACCAAGGCACTCGCGCCGAGGCTGCCCGCCGTTGGTTCCGGGAAGTCTTCGGCGACACGGCCATCTGGCGCTCGCTCTCCGCGATGGAAGATGAACACCTGTTGGAACTGGCGGAGACCTTCCGGGACGGCATCTCCATGGCCACGCCGGTCTTTGACGGCGCACGGGAGTCCGAGATCCGCCATTTGCTGGAGGTCGCGGGCCTGCCGGAATCGGGCAAGCTGCCCCTGTTCGACGGAATGACGGGGGATGCCTTTGCGCAGGAGATCACCGTCGGCTACATCTACATGCTGAAGCTCTCGCACCTCGTCGACGACAAGATCCACGCTCGTTCCATTGGTCCTTATTCACTGATCACCCAACAGCCGCTCGGCGGCAAGGCCCAGTTCGGCGGACAGCGCTTCGGAGAAATGGAAGTTTGGGCGCTGGAAGCTTATGGGGCTGCGCACATCCTGCAGGAGTTGCTCACTGCCAAGTCCGACGATGTGTACGGCCGCGCGAAAATTTACGAAGCCATCGTCAAGGGCGAGCCCGGCATTGAACCCGGCGTGCCCGAATCGTTCAACGTCCTGGTGCGCGAGTTGCAGTCGCTGTGCCTGGACGTGGAATTGATGAAGCGGCAGAAGCCGCAAACGGAAGCGGCGGCTGATTAGCCGGCGCTTCTATCGGATTAGAAACGAGTTCCATTTCCTGGGCGACCGGGAGCGCTGCGGCTTAACCCGCGGCAGGGAGGGAAACCTTGTATCGTAGCAGCCCTTATGACCGTGCCAGCTTGATCGCGGATTTCGATTCCATTCGTATCAGTCTCGCGAGTCCTGAAAAGATCCGTTCCTGGTCCCATGGCGAAGTCACCAAGCCGGAGACCATTAACTACCGCACCTTCAAGCCCGAGCGCGACGGCCTGTTCTGCGCCAAAATCTTCGGCCCCGTGACGGACTGGGAATGCTTGTGCGGGAAATACAAGCGCATGAAGCACCGCGGCGTCATCTGCGATAAGTGCGGCGTCGAAGTCACTCTCAGCAAAGTGCGCCGCGAGCGGCTGGGCCATATCGAATTGGCTTCGCCCTGTTCGCACGTATGGTTCTTCAAGGGCCTGCCCTCGCGCATCGGCTACTTGCTCGATATCTCCATGCGCGATCTCGAGCGCATTCTCTATTTCGAGGCCTTTGTGGTGGTTGAACCGGGCGAAGTGCCCGGAATCAAGGAACGCGAGCTCTTGCCGGAAGAAAAATTCCGCGAGTTGCAAGCCGAATATGCCGGGCAGTTTCGCGCCGCGATGGGCGCCGAAGCGATCAAAGAGCTCCTGCGCCACGTCGATATCGATAAGCTCGGCGACGAGCTGCGCGAAAAGATGAAGGCGGACCCCAGCCTGCAAAAGCGTATCAAGTACGCCAAGCGGCTGCGCGTCGTGGACTCTTTCCGCAAGAGCGGCAATAAGCCCGAGTGGATGATCCTGGACGTGATTCCTGTGCTTCCTCCCGAGCTTCGGCCCCTTGTGCCCCTCGATGGCGGACGCTTTGCTACCTCCGATCTCAACGATCTCTACCGCCGGGTCATCAATCGCAATAACCGGCTCAAGAAGCTGATGGAGCTGCACGCGCCCGACGTCATCGTGCGCAATGAGAAGCGCATGCTGCAGGAAGCGGTCGATGCGCTATTCGATAACGGCCGCCGCGGCCGCGTCCTGCGTGGCACCAACAACCGCCCCTTGAAATCGCTTTCCGATACGCTCAAGGGAAAGCAGGGCCGCTTCCGCCAGAACCTTCTCGGCAAGCGCGTCGACTACTCCGGCCGCTCCGTCATCGTCGTGGGTCCCGAGCTGCGGCTCAATCAATGCGGTCTGCCCAAGAAGATGGCCCTCGAGCTCTTCAAGCCTTTCATCTATCACAAGCTCGAAGCCGCCGGCCATTGCACCACGATCAAGCAGGCCAAGGAGATGGTCGAGCAGCAGGAGTCCATCGTATGGGACATCCTGGAAGAAGTGATTCGCGAACATCCCGTGCTCCTGAATCGCGCGCCCACGCTGCACCGCTTGGGCATTCAGGCCTTTGAGCCCACGCTAGTTGAAGGCAAAGCGATCCGCATCCATCCGCTGGTTTGCACCGCTTTCAACGCCGATTTCGACGGCGACCAGATGGCCGTGCACATTCCGCTCTCTCCCGAGGCGCAGATCGAAGCCGCGGTTCTGATGCTTTCGTCCCGCAACATTCTTTCTCCGGCCAATGGATTGCCGCTGGCCGTCCCCACTCAGGACATGGTCCTGGGCATTTACTACTTGACCAAGGCCAAGCCTGGCGCCAAGGGCGAAGGCCGCGCCTTCGGCTCGGTGGAAGAAGTGATCCTCGCGCTCGAAGCGGGCGAAGTCGAACTGCTTACTCCGGTCCGCTTGCGCTATACCGGCGAGATGATCGACCTCACCCACGCTTACGACGATCAGGATGTTACCCACACGGAATCGGTTAACCTGAAGCGCCAGTTCATCTCCACCACCGTGGGGCGAGTGCTTTTCAACGACAACCTGCCTTCAGAGATGCCCTTCATCAATGGTTTGCTGAAGAAAAAGGGCGTCCAGCAGCTCGTTTATTACTGCTATCTGCGCTTTGGGCTCGAGCGCACCGTTCACGCGCTCGATCATCTCAAGGAGCTTGGCTTCCTCTACGCCACCCGTTCCGGCATCTCCATCGGAATCGAAGACATGCTCATCCCAGGCGACAAGGCTGCGCTCGTGGAAGGCACCGAGCGAGAAATCGTCAAGGTGCAGCAGCAGTACCTCGACGGCGCCATCACCAACGGCGAACGCTACAACAAGGTCATCGCCATCTGGAGCGACGTCACCGAAAAAGTCGCCGAGCAGATGTTCAAAGCGCTCGAGCAGCAGGATAAGGAAGGCATAATCAATCCGATCTACGTCATGGCCGATTCCGGCGCTCGCGGATCGAAGCAGCAGATCCGCCAGCTTTCGGGCATGCGCGGGCTGATGGCCAAGCCTTCCGGCGAGGTCATCGAAACGCCCATCACCTCCAACTTCCGTGAAGGGCTCACCGTGTTGCAATACTTCATCTCCACGCACGGTGCGCGTAAGGGCTTGGCCGACACCGCGCTGAAGACGGCCGACTCCGGATACCTCACCCGGCGCTTGGTCGATGTCGCCCAGGACGTGATCATCAACGAGATCGATTGCGGCACTGGCGACGGCATCTATGTCGAACCCATCCTCGAGGCGGGCATCGAAGTGGAGCCTTTGCGAGACCGCGTCGTTGGCCGCGTCTCACTCGAAAAAATTAAAGACTACGAAGGCAACACCATCCTGGAGATCAATCAGGAGATCACCGAAGAGCTGGCCAACGCCATTCAAGCGGCGGGCATTGAGCGCGTCAAGATCCGCTCCGTGCTCACCTGCGAGTCTCGCCGCGGAGTCTGCGCGCGCTGCTACGGCCGTAACCTGGCCAGCGGCCGCATGGTCGAACTCGGCGAAGCCGTCGGAGTCATCGCCGCGCAATCGATCGGCGAGCCCGGCACCCAGCTCACCATGCGCACCTTCCACATCGGCGGCACGGCAACCCGCGTCGCCGAGCAGTCCAAAGTGGAGGCCCGCAGCAGCGGCTTTGTTCGCTTCCTGGACCTCAAAGCCGTTCATGGGCGCAACAACGCGCTCATCGCCATGAACCGTTCCGGATTGATCGCTCTCGTGGACGAGAAGGGCCGCGAAAAGGAGCGCCACCACGTTGTCTATGGCGCTCGCCTGCGCGTCGACGAAAATCAGTCCGTCAACGTCGGCCAGATTCTCGCCGAGTGGGATCCGTTCACGTTCTCGATTCTCACCGAAGTCGGCGGCACGATCGAGTTCAAGGACCTGCAGCCCGGCATCACGATTGAAGAACAGGTCGACGAAGTCACCGGTCTGGCTCAGCTCGTGGTCACTCTTCCGCCGGGTGACGAAAAGCACCAGCCCACAATTCAAGTGCGCGATACTTCCGGGCGCAGCCGCAAGAAGTACCTCATGCCGTCGCGCGCCCACCTCATGGTTTCCGATGGCGATGAAGTCCAGCCCGGAGACGTGCTGGCCAAGATTCCTCGCGAAACCACCAAGACCAAGGACATCACCGGCGGTCTGCCGCGCGTCGTCGAGCTCTTCGAGACTCGCAAGCCCAAGGACCCCGCCGTCATCAGCGAAATCGATGGCGTGGTCAAATACGGCGAGATCAGCAAGGGCATGCGCAAGATTTACGTCGAGAGCGAAGACAACAAGACCCAGAAGGAATACTCGATCGCCCGCGGCGTGCACATCAACGTTCAGGAAGGCGAGCACGTGCATGCCGGCGAGCCTCTCATCGACGGGCCGCTCAATCCCCACGATCTGCTGGCGGTTCTCGGCGAGAAGTACACGCAGGCTTACCTGGTGAATTCGATCCAGGAGGTCTATCGCCTGCAGGGCGTGAATATCAACGACAAGCACATCGAAACCATCGTTCGCCAGATGATGCGCTGGGTGAAGGTCGAGGACGTCGGCGACACCCGGTTCCTTTTGGACGAACAGGTCGATAAGTTCCGCTTCCGCGAGGAGAACGATCGCGTGATCAACGAGGGTGGCCGTCCCGCCACGGGCCGTCCCCTCTTGCTCGGCATCACCAAGGCCTCGCTCTCTACCGACTCCTTCATCTCCGCCGCGAGTTTCCAGGAGACCACCCGCGTCCTCACCGAGGCGGCTGTCGCCGGCAAGGTGGATTACCTGCGCGGACTCAAGGAAAACGTGATCATGGGCCGGCTGATCCCCGCAGGCACTGGCCTCGAGCGCTACCGCAATATCGAACTTCTCGTCGAGGTGCCTCCTCCGCAGCCGCCGGAAGCCGAAGTTGTGGCTCCCGAGCTCACTCCCGAGGAAGCCGCCGCGCTGGACTTCCTGCGCAAGGATGCCGACGCCATCGCGGAAAGCTAGTGTTCGATTGTTGCCCACTTTCGGCGTTCCGGGATGCCCTCCCGGAACGCCGATCGCTTTTTGATCCGTATCCAGTCCGGCATACGGATTAGATTCCCCGTTACCCGCCGGCACGGCGCGATTGACTTGATTAGTAAGTAACTCTTGCCGACCGAAAGGGTTGCGCCGGTCCTGGCCGCGTCATAGACTCTTGTCTCGCACGTCTCATTCTCTCCGGGGACATTAACTACAGGGGCATGCCTACCAGGTTCAGCCAACGCCCTGCACTCCACGGTGATCCCGGCGCCTCGCCGGATTCATCGATCGATCCCCTTAATCCCATGGCCGCTCGAGAAGGCCGGTTCTGGCTGCTTGGGCTTGTTTTGCTTGTATCTTTGGTTCTGGGCTTGGCCCTGGTTTCCTGGCGGCCGTTTCGATCTCCGGCCTGGAAGCTGGAAGCTCTTCCGATCGCCCTGGTTTTCCTCGTGGCCCTGTTGGGCGCATATGCCATTTCCAGGTGGCGCGAAATGGTCCAATTGCGCGCCTTGATGCGAACCCTCTCTCTGGCCACTCAAGCGCCGTCCGCCTCCCAGGTGGAGCAACTCTTCAAGATCGTACAGCGTTCGCAGCGCGGCTATCGCGACCTGATCGACACGTTCGAGGATGTGTTGCTCTCGCTCTCACTTGACGGGGAAATCGTCGCCGCCAATCGCAGCTTCGCGCAGCTGCTGGGCCGCTCCTTCAAAGAATTGGTGGGACGCAGGCTCGATGAGTTTGTGGAGGTCGCGGATGGCAGCGGCCTTGCCCAGGCTCGGCGCCAAATGCCTTTCTTCCTTGAACGGCGTCATTGGTCGGGCGTTGTGCCCATCCGATTCAAGCTGGGAGGCGGGCTGCGATATTTCCAGTGTTCGATCCACGCCCTGGTCCGCGAGGGAGCGCAACAAGGCATTTGTATTCTCGCGCGTGATATCACCAAAGAGCGCCAAGACGAAGCCCGTTTCACCGACCTGTTCGAGACCTTGCAGGAAGGAGTTTATCTCGCCGATAGCGAAGGCAAATTGGAGGATGTGAATCCCGCCTTTGTAGCCATGCTGGGTTACGAAAATCGCTCGGAACTGGTCGGGCGGTCGCTGTCTGAGTTTTTCCTGCAGCCCGAAGACTGGGAGGCTGAACGGCGCCAATTAGCTCAGTCGGATATCCTGCCCGGCCACGAGGCGATGTTGCGCCGGCACGACGGCTCCGCGCTCGCCGCGCTCCACGCCGCGGCTTTAATCCGCGATGCGGATGGGCACGTCAGCCGGCACCAGGGGACGCTTGTGGACGTCAGCGAACGGCGGCAAATCGAAACGCGCTTGCACCGCGAGCAGGAGTTCGCCCGGCGTCTGGTGGAGAGTTTCCCCGATCTGGTGATCGCTCTCGACCGCGAATGCCGCTGTACGTTTGTCAGCCCCCGTTCCACCGAACTGCTGGGCTTTTCCCCCGAACAGCTGGTCGGCTCAGCCCTCAGCGAGCTCATCGAGCCTCACAGTTGGAAGGAACTGCAAGTCTTTTTGGATTCGATAATGTCCGGCCGATGCGCCAATGGCAGCACCGAGTTCCTGGCGCGGCGAAACGACGGCGAGACGCGGCTGTTCCGCGCCACCGCCAGCCCGCTGATCAACGCTTCCGGTCAAATCGCCGGCGTCATCGCCTCCGCGCGCGACATTACCGATTCCAAACGCATGGAACAGCAACTGATTCAAAATGAAAGACTTGCAGCCATGGGGCAGATGATCGCCGGCGTCGCGCATGAGTTGAATAATCCGCTCACGGCCGTCCTCGGTGTCACCGAACTTCTCCGCGATTCCACGCCCGAGGATTCCGCCAGAAAGCAACTCGACATCGCTCACCGCCAGGCCCGCCGCGCCGCCCAGATCGTGCAGAGTCTTCTGGCTTTTTCGCGCCCGCCCCAGCCGCGCAAGATCTGCCTGAATCTGAGCGAACTCATCCAGCGCAGCCTGCAGCTGCACGAACATTCTTTGCGAACCAATCGCGTTACGGTCGATTTTGCTTCTGCGCCGGACCTTCCTCCGATCCTCGGCGATACCAGCCAGCTCACTCAAGTGTTTCTCAATCTGATCGTCAATGCCGAGCAGGCCATTCGCGAGGTTCGCGATCAAGGCGTGCTCCGCATCCGCGTCAGCCGCGCGGGCGAGCGCGTGCTGGCCACATTCCAGGACGATGGCGCGGGGATTCCTGGTGATATACTGCCGCGAATCTTCGACCCCTTTTTCACTACCAAGCGCCCCGGCCGCGGCACTGGTTTGGGCCTGAGCATCTGCCTGGCCATCCTTCGGGAACACAACGGCGAAATCGAAGCTGAGCCGCTGCCGGAAGGCGGATCCCTGTTTACGATATCGTTGCCCATTGCCCGGGGAACCGCCATGTTCCTGGCCGAACCTTCGGATCAAAGCGCGGCTCCGTCTCTGGGCGAAGTTTCCAAGGAAGCTGCCGCCGCTCATTCGGTTCTTGTGGTCGACGATGAAGAGAGCATCCGTGAAATGATTCGCGAGGGCCTTTCCGTCCGCGGCTTTCAGGTCCAAACGGCCGCCACGGTGGAAGAGGCGGTCTCTCTGATGGAGCGCCTCACCTTTGACGCCGTGCTATGCGATCTGAATTTGCGTTCTGCGGGCGGCGCGGCCGGTTCCGGGCTGGACGTCTACGCAGCGATGACGGGCGCTGCCCCCGATTCCAAGGATCAGCCTCTCTTCTTTGTTATGAGCGGAGAATTGGTGGCCCCGGCCTTGGCCGAGCGATTAAATCAAGCCGGCGCCAGAATGCTGCAAAAACCTTTCCGGATCTCGGACCTCATTGCCATCTTGAGTGAGGCGCTGGCAAAACGTGTCCGAGGCCGCTCGCAGCTTTCTCACGTCCGTTAGGGCCGTTTTCCGCGCGCAATCCTTTCACTTCTTTGCGGGCTTATCTTGCTTCGGCTTCGCGCCCGCGTCATTGGCGTTCCCATCGACGCCAAAGGTCCATACGTAAATACTCTGTCCCTCGGACGATATCGTCTCGATGACGGCGTATTCGCCGGCTTCGAGAGGCTGATCCAGGGTGAAACGATAAAGCCCCCGCGCCGCGTCCCACTTGAGCAATGAAATGTCCTGATCCTTGTATTTTTGCTGCCCGGCTATATCGGTGCTGACCACTTCCAATTCGCGCTTGCCGTCCTTTATTTGCGCGCGAACAAGATTGAGGCGCGGATCCCGTTCATCGGCAGTGCGGAAATAGAACTCCAATTCGCCAGTGTGCAGCCGCAGCTTTGCCTGTTTTCCCGCAATCTCCAGGTCTTGCCGGGCCGAAATCATAGGCATGCCCGTCACGATTCGTTCGAATGCTCGTCCCTTCTCCAGGCGGAGAGTAGCCTCCTCCTGCCGCACAGCGGTAACACTCTTTCCATCGACGGCATAGAATCCGGCGCCGTCCGGAAGAAAGACGTTCGGGCGCACCTCGAAACTCGTATCCACGTTGAGATCGGCAAAGCGCTGGGCATTCTCCGTTTTCGCGATCTGCTCGTCCAGCTGCTTTTGTTGTGTCTCTCGCTCCGCTTTTGCTTTTTCCGTGGCGGCCCAATCCACCAGGTTTGCCGGGATTTCCTCCCATGCGGACCGTTCCAGGCTGAAATAGCGCACCCGGTCCCCTTCGCGCTGGTATTCGCGGACCATCTGGAAAGAGCCGTCGGTGAGAATCAGCTTCTCGCCTTTAGGCAGCGGGACGGCGATTTCCGAATTCTCTGCATCCGCTGGCTTGGCTTGCTGTGAATCTTGCGTGGTTTCCTGCTGCGTGGCGGCTTGTTGCAGGGACTCTGAGCCCCGTGCGTCAGGGCTCAGGGCGGAAAACGTTACCGCCAGAAACGCCAACGCCAAAAACGAGGCGGTCAACGGAGAGATAGCGGCGTGGAAAACCTTGCCGTGCCAATGTCTTTCTCGAACCAGCATAGGAGCACCAGACTTATCGGCTCAGGATACCGCCCCTGGTGCGCTATCGCAATTGCCATAGCAAGCTTCAAATGCGGCACTGTCACGCAGTAAAGGCCTATGGAATCAGGGATCGGTCAGGAATCTGGTTGGAGAGGCTTAGTGCTCGCAGCGGCCGCAAACCATCGTCAGAACCATCAGGTCTGAGGGTGTATAAAACCACTTTTGCACTGTTGTACCTGCCGCTTCGGCAGCCGCTTCCGCGGCTTGCCCTAAGTGTTTGATGCGGGTGAGATTGCGCAAATGCTCCACACAGATGCCAGTAAGCCCGGACACTTCTTCTTCTGTGAAGATCTTCTGGCTCGACCGGATTGTTAGTGCGCTCATCCCTCACCCCCTGGTCGGATGTTCGATGACCTGAATCCTACGGTTTCATGCTGTTCTGCAGCAATAGTCCTTCCGTTCCATTACAGGCGAATTGGTACCACGTTAATTCTGGATCGTTGATGCCGCCCTGCAGACAAACTGGCATCACCAAAGGACTTAGAAGGCGAGACGAAATTTCCTAGAATCGTGCTGGGAAAACACCGTAGATTATGCGGCTCTGCAGCGGTCTGTTCCGAATTGAGACAGTTGTGCCGAATGTCGGAAATTTCGGTAACATCCCGCCCGCAGCGAGGCGCCCAAACCAAGCAGCCAAATAGAAGCTAGCTAGGCCTGTGCCCCATCCGCCTTCTCAAATGCATGGGCCAGCTGCAGCACTCGCGCCTCTCCGAACGGCTGGCCGAAAATTTGCAGCCCCACTGGCAGACCTTCACTGGTCTTGCCGCAGGGAACCGGAGATGCCCGGAAGGCCCGCCAGTGATCCCGTAACGGTATATATATCAGCGAGATACATCGCCAAGGGGTCGGCGGTTCGTTCCCCTAAGCGGAAGGGAGGCACCGGCGACGTTGGCGTCACGATCGCGTCCACTTGTTCGAAAGCCTGCGCAAAGTCGCGCGCGATCAGGGCCCGCACCTTTTGGGCCTTCAGGTAATAGGCGTCATAATACCCGGCTGATAACGCATAGGTTCCCAGCATAATCCGGCGTTTCACTTCCGCGCCGAATCCTGCGCCGCGCGTCTTCCGATACATCTCGATCAGCGTTCCTCCCGGAACTCGCATGCCGTAACGC
Source organism: uncultured Acidobacteriota bacterium (assembly GCA_963823935.1). Lineage (GTDB taxonomy): Bacteria > Acidobacteriota > Terriglobia > Acidiferrales > UBA7541 > Palsa-189. The sequence goes on along the minus strand of CAWGNM010000008.1, from coordinate 145,762 downwards.
ACCCCATCGTATCGCGCCAGGTTAGAGCTGGCTTCAGCCGTGGCGATAAGATAGTACGTAGCCACGGCGTAGTCGGTATGGGGCATACGCAACTCTACGCGCCGGCACCCCAGCCGCTCGAGCAGCGCGATTCCCGCTTCCACCCTTTGGCGCACCTCGGCATCGAGCCCTTTCGCAAAGTAGTCGGTAGGCACGCCGATGCGCAATCCCTTAACAGGCTCGTCGAGGCTGTGCAGATAGTTGGGAACCGGGGCTGCTGCCGCGGTTGAATCCAGGGGATCGCTTCCGGCGATCACCGCCATAATCTTGGCCACATCGCGGACGGAACCCGCGAACGGGCCGACGCGGTCTAAAGAGGACGCGAACGCGATCAGCCCATACCGCGAAACCCTTCCATAAGTGGGCATCATGGCGGGAATCCCGCAAAACGAGCCCGGCTGGCGCACCGATCCGCCGGTATCCGTGCCTAACGCTGCGATGGCCATTCCGGCCGCTACGGCCGCTGCCGATCCTCCGCTCGAACCGCCTGGGACGCGGTCCATGGCTACAGGGTTCCGCACCGGTCCATACGCGGAGTTTTCGTTGGAGCCGCCCATGGCGAACTCGTCGCAGTTCGTTTTGCCCAGCAGAACCGCGCCCGCGCGCTCCATCCGTTCCACCGTGGTGGCATCGAAGGCGGGACGATAACCTTCGAGGATGCGCGAGGCGCAGGTCGTCACCACGCCTTTGGTGCTGAGAACATCTTTCACCGCCAGAGGAAGGCCCGCGAGTTCGGGCAAATCCTCGCCCCGCGCCACGAGTCCGTCTAATCGATCCGCTTGTTCGTAGGCCCGTTCGGGACTAAGCGCCAGATAGGCATTCAGCTCCGGGTTGCGCTGTTCGATGCGCCGGTAGAAATCCGCCGTCAACTCCCGCGCCGAGATGCGCTTGCTGACGAGCGCATCGCGCACGGAATCGATCGTCCATTCGTGGCCATTGTTGGTTCGATTCGCGATCATGGCAGCTGTAAGCCCCTAAGCTTAAGCGAAGATTATAGAACCCGTTCTTCGCTCGAGCCACTCGGGGCGCGAGAAACGGCAATCTGCAATCCTAATCAAAGAGATTGTAACGGAGAATGCACCAGAGTGTGGTGAAGCCGTCCCGCCAGGTGATTTTCTTTCCTTCCGCGTAGGTCCTTCCGGAATAGGAAATCGGCACTTCGTACACCCGCCAGTTTCCCCGCGCCACTTTGGCGGTACATTCAGGCTCGAAGCCGAAGCGATCCGAGACGAAATGAATGCTCTGTATTACCTCGCGCCGGAACACTTTGTAGCAGGTCTCCATATCCGTAATTTTCAGGTTTGTGAGCATGTCCGAGAGCAGGGTCAGGAATTTATTCCCCGCGTAGTGCCAGAAGTAGTGCACGCGCTGCGGCCCTCCCAGAAAGCGCGAGCCGTACACAACGTCCGCGCGCCCGTCAAAAATAGGCTCGAGCAGCTTCTGATAATCGCGAGGGTCGTACTCCAGATCGGCATCCTGAACGAGAAGGATATCGCCCCCCGCAGCCTCGAAGCCCCGGCGCAGCGCGGCGCCTTTGCCCTGGTTTCGATCCTGAAAGAAAAATCGGATGTTCTGCAGCGGAAGAAGGGCTCCGCCGTTCTGGACCGGAATTTCCACGTGCCCGGCCGCCTGCGCTTTTTCGAAGCCCTGCAGGAGGGCCCGCGTGCCGTCGGTTGATCCGTCGTCGACGATAAGAATCTCCTTCTCGAGAGGGGCTGCCTGAACTCGCAGCAATACTTCCTCGACGTACGCACGCTCGTTGTAAACGGGTATGATCACGGACACGAACACTGCCGACGTTTCCCCCTCGCCACCCGCTCTGCCAAGCGGAACGTTCCCCTCAGTTATGATCGAACAGCGTCGCTCGGCAAGCAACTCCAAGAATAACGAATGCCTGAGAAGTAACTCGCAGTCGTCGCTTCGACGAGTGGCCGGAGGAAAGGCTTGCTATTCGGGCGAGATCGGTATCGGCCCAGCAGGGCGTTCCAGCGAATCGCCAGCAAATCCAGGAACATGCGAATGCTGTCGCTGAACACGTGGACCTTCGTCGCGGGATTATGCGCCCAACGAACCGGTATCTCGGCGATACGCAAGCCCCTTTTCTGAGCCAGAAACAAAATCTCGGGATCGAATCCAAAGCCCTCTATCCGTTGCAGCTCAAATATCGCGCGACTCTTCTCCATGCGAAAAGCTTTGAATCCGCATTGCGTGTCCTGGAATGGAAGGCCGACACCCCAGCGCACGATGTGGTTGAAGATAATGCCCGCGACCTCTCGAAACCGCGATTGATGCACGTCGATCAGGCTGCGGTCCACGGCGCGCGAGCCGATCGCGCCGTCATAAGCGCCATCGCGAAGCGCCGCAAGCAATTTATCCGCCTCCTCGATCGGCGCGGATAGGTCCGCATCGGTAAAAAGCGCGATCTCTCCTCGAGCTTCCAGCATGCCTTGCCGCACGCTGAACCCTTTGCCGCGATTCCTGGAGTTGGATATCAGGCGTAGCTCCGAAAATCCGCATCGCGTCCGTTCCACCAGTGCTGCGGTGCCGTCCGTGGACCCGTCATCCACCACCAGAACTTCGAATTGCAACGAGCGCCCCTTCGCGTATTCGCGAATCCTCTTCAGGCTTTCGGCTAGGCGTTCTTCCTCGTTAAAGGCGGGAATTACAATGGAGAGTTCTAACGGCAAGCAGACCTTTACGCTGGGCTCGATCAGATCTTCGGCACCGTTTCCGCCCGGCTATTGTAGCGTTTCTATTTCGGCATTTTCCTACCTTGAGATACGCGCCTTCCCAATCAGGTAACTCCGTCGGATCTGTTGTCGAGTCCTGTGAAGCCGCCGGAGCGCACGAGCTTGAATCGAGATACAATTTCCGCTGCAACGATGCGCATTTTATCGGCAGGGAAGAAGACGCGGTGAGCAAGACTTTGACAACGGTAGAAACCTCGCTCGAGAGTGGATCGAAGACCGTCCTCGAGATTTTGGCGGTCATCAGCGTTTGCCATCTCCTCAACGACATGATGGCCTCCCTCTTGCCCGCGATCTATCCCTTGCTCAAGGACTCCTTTCATCTCGATTTCGCGCAAGTAGGGCTCATCACGCTCACTTATCAGCTCACCGCGTCCCTTTTGCAGCCTCTCGTAGGCCTTCACACCGACCGTCATCCCCAGCCTTACTCCTTGCCCGCGGGCATGGCCTTCACGCTGATCGGCCTGATCCTGTTGGCGCTGGCTCGGTCGTTTCCCATGGTCCTCGGCGCCGCTGCCCTCGTGGGCACGGGTTCCTCGGTTTTTCATCCGGAGTCCTCACGAGTAGCCCGCATGGCCTCCGGTGGACAGCACGGCCTGGCCCAATCGCTTTTTCAGCTAGGTGGCAATGCCGGCCTCGCTTTGGGTCCTTTGCTGGCAGCCATCGTGATCCTGCCCAAAGGGCAATCGAACGTCGCCTGGTTTTCTCTCGCGGCCCTGCTCGGTATGATTCTGCTGGCGCGGGTGAGCTATTGGGCCAAGGCGCACATGCGCAATTTGCGCTCGTCCCATGAACGGCACCATCGGCCGCATGCTCCCGTCTCGCGAAGAAAAGTCGGAGTGTCGGTAGCGATCTTGCTGGCCCTGTTGTTTTCCAAATACTTCTATCTCGCCAGCATCACCAGCTATTACACGTTTTATTTAATGAGTACCTTCCACATGCCTGTGCGCGATGCACAAATTTATCTCTTCGTCTTTTTAGGCGCCGTTGCGCTCGGAACCATTGCCGGCGGGCCTATCGGAGACCGCATCGGGCGCAAACGCGTTATTTGGGGCTCGATTTTAGGGGTTCTCCCCTTCACCTTGATTTTGCCTTACGCCAATCTGTTTTGGACTGGCATCCTCAGCGTGGTCATTGGCTTGATACTTTCCTCGGCGTTTCCCGCGATTGTGGTCTATGGCCAGGAGCTCATTCCCGGAAGGGTGGGCATGATTTCGGGACTCTTCTTCGGGTTCGCATTTGGCATGGCGGGATTGGGCGCCGCCGTTCTGGGCGAGCTGGCCGATCTGACCAGCATTCGATTTGTGTATGTGGTCTGCTCGGTCCTGCCGGCGGTGGGCCTGCTGGCCGCCTTCTTGCCTAATCTGGAACGCATTTCGACGCCGAGCGCGCAGCAAGCGGCAGATACGGTATAGTCTCCTCGCCAGGGAAGTGGTCCGGCAGGCTCAAATGGAGAGCCCAAGCTCTCCTATTCGCACCCGCGTCGAAACCCTGATGGATTCGATAGATTTTATGCGTTGGATTCTTCCGTGGATCCGCAGTAGCTTTGGATTGAGTCGATCTCTATCGAGATCAAAAGGAGGAATAGGCCATGTTATCGCTTTGCGCAAACCCGGACTGCAAGACTCCTTTCGATTTTGGGCATGGACGTTTCTTCCGTTTTCGCCTGAGTTCGCACCTTGCGTCCATTTCCAATTCACACTCGGTCCAGCATCATTGGCTCTGCGACGCCTGTTTGAAGACCTACACGCTCGATTATCGCGAGGCCATCGGAGTGTTGCTTTCGCTGCGCTTCAGAGCGCCCAATGATGGATTCGTTCCGCTGCTCATCGCCGAAGCGTGAGATGGAATATCTCACCCTACAGCTGGACGGGATTATGGAATTCGGCCCAGGCAATGCCAATTCTTCGTCTTCCTTGGCGAACGAAGCCGCATTCGAGCAACTTCTTCGTCTTGCCGCTTCTTACAATTCGCAGCAATCGCCGGCAAGCCTGGCCGCCGATGATGTGCGAGCCAACGCAAGAAAAAACCCCATCGCAGCCGATATCGAACTGCGCGCCTATCAAATGTTTCTCCAACGAGGCGCTGCTCATGGAAATGATCTAGATGATTGGTTGACAGCCGAACGCCAGGTGCTCGCCGGACTTAAGAAGGACAGCCTGCGGGTGGCCCTTGCGTTCGGCCTGCAAAAATAAGTCTTTTCGGGCGTCACCCTGCTTCCGTTCCTATTTCTCATAATTTCCGCAGGTAATTAGTTGTGCAAATCTTTTCGATCCCAACCGCCGCTTTCCTTTCAGGTTTGTTACCATATACATTCCGCTTGATTGCGATATTCCGGCCCCGGTAACGCGAGCGCATTTGGCTTCCAGCCGCTCGCCGCTTAGATCCTATGAAGACCCTATTTGGATAATCAGGAGCAGACACGTGAAAATCATCACTACGATTCTTGCGCCGGCGGCAATCCTGGCGATCTCCATGGCTCCAGCGCTGGGCAGCGCTGCGGCCCAGAAGGCCGCTGCGCCAGCTCCCTCGGCGCCCACCGTCGCAGCCGGTTCAAGCGCCACTTCGCACACAACCAAGGCCGTGAACTATCGCCACGCCAGCGGTTCGATCAAAATCGCCTTTCAGGCGACCGATCTGATGAAGGGCGCCTCCGGCGAGGCGAAAGTCGAAAGCAAAAACAACCGCATGGAAGTTGAGGCAAAGTTCGAGCGGATGGACGATGCCACGAAATTCGGCCTTCAATATCTCACTTATGTCCTCTGGGCCATCTCGCCCGAAGGCCGCGCCGAGAATTTAGGCGAAATCATCCTGAAAGATGGTTCGGCGGAGCTAAAGGCCGGTACCGAAATGCAGACTTTTGGCATGATCGTGACGGCCGAACCTTACTTTGCCGTTACCCAGCCGGGCGACATGGTGGTGTTCGAGAATAATCCGACAGGCGCTTCGGGCAACGTCGAAAACATCGACGCGACCTTTGAATTGCTCGGCCGTGGCGTCTACTCCTCCTCCAACACCAAGATCGAAGGCGCCATTTTCGGCATCGACCGCAACACCCCCCTGGAGCTTTTTGAAGCGCGCAACGCCGTTCGTATTGCAGGCAATGCCGGCGCGGACAAATATTCCGCCGCGGCCTGGGCCAAGGCCCAGCAGGAATTGGGGTCGGCCGAGGATGCCTACAGGCAGAAGCGCGATCGCAAGCTGATCGAGGCCGCCTCTCGCGATGCCGCGGAAACGGCCGAGGACGCGCGTGTGATGTCCGTCAAGAAAAAGGCTGAAGAGGATGCCCAGGCTAAAATGCTGGCGGATAAACAGGCCGCCGAACAGCGTGAAGCCCAGGCTCGCGCCGACGCTCAAGCGGAAGCGCAGCGTCGCCAGCAGGCCGAACAGGCTGAGGCGGCAGCCGAGCGCATGAAGCAGGAGGCCCAACAGGCGGCCGAAGAAGCGGCCAAGCAGAAAGCGCAAGCCGAGGCGGCGCAGCAGGCCGCTCTCGCTCAACAGCAAGCGGCCGAGGCGAAGGCGCGAGAAGCCCAAGCTGAAACCGAAAAGGCGCGCCAGTCAGCGGCCCAGGCGGAGGCGGAAAAAACCCAGTTGCGCGCGCAACTTTTGCAGCAGTTAAACGCCGTCTTGCAAACGCAGGATAGCGCCCGCGGGCTGATCGTCAACATGTCCGATGTGTTGTTTGATGTCGGAAGCTCGGAGCTCAAGCCCGCCACGCGCGAAAAGCTGGCCAAGATTTCCGGCATCCTCCTGGCCCACCCCGGGCTCACGCTGCAGATCGAGGGTTATACCGATAGCACGGGCAGCGACGCGTTGAATATGGAACTTTCCGGAATGCGCGCCGACGGCGTGCGGGATTATCTCGCGCAGGAAGGCGTGCCGGTCTCGAGTATGACGGCTCAGGGATTCGGCAAGGCCCAGCCTGTGGCATCCAATGACACGGCCGATGGACGCCAGAAAAACCGCCGCGTCGAACTGGTCGTTAATGGCGACGCCATCGGCAAGTCCAGCGCTGCTGCGCCGCCCGCGGCCACGAGCGCGCCCGGGCCCGCCGGGCAGCCTGGTCCCGGCGCCTCTGCCGCCAACCAACCAAACTGAGCCGCATCAATAGCGGGTCGAGCCACGCAACCCGCAATGGGCGCACAACCGTAACGTGCCCTGGCCCTTTGTGCCCAAGGCCTATTGTGCAAAATTCTTATTGTGCAAAGGCCCTACTGTGCGAAGGAAAGATTGGCGTAGCGTTCGACCAGCTTTTTCGTCCCGAAATTGGTGAAACTCACCGTCAGCTTGCGGTCCTCGTCCTCGCCATCCACGTGGATGATCGTGCCCACGCCATACGTAGGATGGCTCACGCGCTGTCCGATCAGCGGATTGCCGCTGCGCTTGGCGGCCGCCGAGGGAATCTGTTGCCGCACCCGTGGTGCGCGTTCCTTCGGGGCGGGGGAAGCTCCCCGCCGCATGCGCCGCGCGAACTCCTCCGCCGAATAGGAGTACTCAGGGTCCGGCTCATATCGCCGCGTCTCTCCCGCCGCGGCCAGTGAACCCTCCGCCGTGTCCACCAGTTCGCCAGGAATCTCGCTCAGGAAGCGTGAGGGCGTGGAGCCTTGCAGCCTCTCGCTGCCATAGATGCGGCGATAGACCGCGCGCGTCAGCGTCAGCGTTTCCCGCGCACGGGTCATGCCCACATAGCAGAGCCGGCGCTCCTCTTCCAGTTCCTCCGGGTCGTGCAGCGAACGGCTGTGCGGAAACGTTCCTTCCTCGAGGCCGGTCAGGAACACGTGATCGAATTCCAGGCCCTTGGCCGTATGCAACGTCAGCAGCGTTACCGTGGCCTTCTCGTCGAAATTATCGGCGTCGCTCACCAGCGCGGCGCGGTCCAGAAAATCCTCCAGCGTTTCGCCGCGTTCGGCGCCTTCGGAGACGGCATTCACTAACTCATTCAGGTTATCGATGCGCGCGAGATCCTCCGCGGAGTCGCGCTGGCGCAGCATGTCCCAATATCCGGTCGCTTCCAGAACAAAGGCGATGAATTGTGCCGGCGGCAGCGTCGGCATTTTCTCCCGCAATTGCTCGATCAAGTCGTGGAAACTGCGCAGCGGAGCCACGGCCCGCGCCGTGCCGGAAGTGATCGTATCTTCGAGAGCGCCCCAAAGGGAGGTATTCCGCTCGCGAGCGAGTTGCAGAAGCGCTTCGACCGTGACTTTCCCGATGCCCCTCGGCGGCGTGTTCAGGACGCGCAATAACGCAATGTCGTCTTCAGGGAAAATCGCCAGCCGCACGTACGAAAAAGCGTCCCTGATCTCGGCGCGTTGATAGAAGCTGAAACCGCCCAGCAGCCGGTAGCGAATCGCTCGCGCGCGAAACACCTCTTCCAGCGCCCGGGACTGCGCATTGGTCCGATACATCACCGCGCAATGCGTCGAGGAGTCCTCGCGCTGCAGCTCGCTGATGCGATCGCAGACGTACTCCGCTTCTCCCCGCGCGTCCCGCGCTTCATAGAAAACCAGATTGGAACCCTCGCCGCGCGTGGCGGTGAGCACCTTTCCGATGCGCCGGGCGTTTTTGGATACCACCGCCGCGGCCGCGTCCAGGATTTTTTGCCGCGAACGGTAATTCTGCTCGATGCGGAAAACCCGCGCGTCCGGAAAATCCTTGGAGAAGCTGAGAATATTCCCGACGTCGGCCCCTCGCCAGCGATAGATTGACTGGTCTTCGTCGCCCACCACGCAAAGGTTCGGCCGCTCACCAACCAGCAGCCGGAGCAGATCGTATTGCACGCGATTGGTGTCCTGATATTCGTCCACGTGCACGTACGGGAACCGCTGCTGCCAGGATCTCCGCGCGTCCTCGAAACGCCGCAACACTTCCCCTGCGCGAAGAAGCAGATCGTCGAAATCCAGCGCTCCCGTTCTGCGCAGCGTTTTTTCGTAAGCCTCATAGGCTCGCGCCGCAAGCTTGCCGCGCTCGTCCATTGCCTCCGCGAGAGCTTTTTCCGGGCTGATGCCGTGATTTTTTGCGAAGCTGATGCGCGAGAGAATCTCCCGCGGAGTATCGCCGGAATCGTCCGCTCCCAGGTCGGTGAGCGCCAGCTTCAGCGCGGCCAGTTGTTCGTCGTCGTCGTAGATGGTGAAATTCCGCGGCAAGCCCAGCCGCGGAGCTTCGCGCCGAAGCAGCCGCACGCAAAAGGAGTGAAATGTGCTGATCCAGGGATCGCTCGTCGCCGCCTCGCTGTTTTCCAGCAGTGTGCGAACCCGTTCGCGCATCTCATCGGCGGCCTTATTGGTAAAAGTGACCGCCAGAATCGACCCGCCTGGGACGCCCTTCTGGATCAGATAGGCGATGCGATGCGTGATCACCCGCGTCTTGCCCGTGCCGGCGCCCGCCAGAATGAGGATCGGGCCTTCGGTCGCGAGCACAGCTTCGCGTTGTTGCGGATTCAAGCTATCAAGAATATTCATGCTCAGAAAATTTCCTGTGGTTCGGGGCCCGGGGGCAACTGCATTCTAGCTGAGCGGAAGGAGCGGGGCAAACCGCGTTTGCAACCGGTTTTCCGCGAAGGATCTGCGAATCTTCGCCGGGCGAAAGGATCGAACTGATTTACGGCGCGGGAGAACCGGGATTCTGCTGCTGGCGTTTCCATTCTTTCTCAAACGTCGCCTGGCGCTCGGCGACGTAGGTTTTGTAACCATCCGGATCGATCAGCGCATTCGTTCCGGAGGCCTTCATCTTTTCGTACTTGGCCTTCAGGCCAAAATAGCCGCCATGAGCGCCCAGAAAAAGATCGCAGGGCAAACTCTTGAGCACTTGAAAGGTCCTGACGTAATCCTGCGCGATTTGGGGATAGTCCTTGTTCCCCACGAGCAGGTACCCGGCATTTACGTTGGGGCTGCCAATGATCACTGCGTTAAGCGTCCGGCCGCCTTCACGGATTTGCATCGTCCACGTCGTACAGCCTCTGGTGTGACCAGCCGTCAAGTGCGCGGTTAGCGTGGCGCCGCCGAGCTCGACCCTATCGCCATCGTGTAAAACGCGATCGACGTGCGCGCCGGGGCGGCCGGGGGCCGTGCTCTCTTCCTCGGGCACATCCGCGTCCATCACCATCAACTTTGCGCCTGTCTCCTGCTTGATCAAACCGATGCCTTCATCGTGATCGGAGTGCGCGTGGCTGATGAGCAGGATCTTCGTGTCGGCATACTTGAAACCGAGTTGCTCGATGCTTTTGTGAACCAGGGGCACGTCTTCCTTGAAATCCGAATTGATCAGAATGTTCCCCTGCGGCGTATGGATCACGTAAACGGCGAGATCGGCTGTGCCGACGTAGTAGAGATTGCCGGCAATCTTGAATGCGGGGAAAGGCCGGTGCCAATCGGGATTTGCTTGGGCGCGCAGAACCGGGCTCGCCGATATGAGTGAGACAAGGCCAAAAGCGGCGAGCGCCAGGAAAAGACGTCGAATCATGACCGAGAGCCTCCCGTTCATGGATTTGCGGCGTTTCGAGGTCCGACTTTCTTCGCACGGAGTATACATCCGCTGTGCCGCGCGGTAGGCGTGGCGGAAAAAATCAGTGGGCCGAAGGGGCAAGATCGATGTCGAAGAAGAAGATCGGTTTAGCGCTGTTCATGAAAGCCAGGTCCGGGACGTCAAAGCGCGCACTCATCAGCCAATCATAGTGCCGGTCGATATCGAAGTAGACGAACCCATGCGCCGTGGCGTGAGGAGGAATAAGGTCCGTCGCCAGCGCCGCCGCGCGCACATTCCCCGCGAACTCCTCCCAATTTTTGTCATGTTTCGGCGGCGGACCGAGGTGAGGAATAGGTAAAGGACGTCTGGGATTCTTCGGCTTTAACATGACGCGGTCCGCCACCTCTTCCGGAGAAAGGGCATCGAGGTGCTGGCGAGCTTCGCCTGGAGCGCCTGCCAGCAGCTGCATCGTTTTTAGATTGATGCGAATCGGCAGGTCGTTGTCATTCCGAAAGAAGACTTCGATGGCCAGAATGCCGCCGTCGTACGGCGTGCGTTTACCGAATCGCGTCTTGTACTGCTCCGCGGTGGTGTAGGGATTCACCGCAATCAGTAATCCTTGATGAACGTCGCGCGCCGGCAGCGTTGCGGGATCGATCGAGGCATTCCGGGCCGCGGCCGTTGAGCTTTGGCCATAGGCCGCCGCCACGCCCAGCGAGAGCGCCAAAACGATAAGAGTGAATCGCACGGCCATCGGCTCCGGTCGTGAGATGCACATCGTGGAGAGTCGTTGCCTCCGGGTGTCGCTCTGAAATACGCGCAAAAAGATCGGCGCTCCTTCTCGTGGTTGGCTGTGCCATCTATAATAACCCCTTGGCGCTCGGGCGCATCGCTGAATCGCGCCCGCCGCTCGCATCCGCATGTATTTTCTTTACAATTTGGTCACGGCGGCAGGTGTCATCCTGCTCGCGCCTTACGTTCTGCTCAGCAGCGCCCGCCGTCAGAAATATTTGCCCAGCCTCCCGCAACGTCTGGGTTTCAAGTTCCCGCCGCAGCTCGCTGCCAAAGACGATCTCGCTTCGCCCGCGATCTGGTTGCATGCCGTTTCCGTAGGTGAAGTCCTGGCCGCGCTCCCTTTCGCGCGTTGCTTGAAGGAACGCTTTCCGCGCTGGCGTTTGGTTATCTCCACCACGACCGCCACCGGCCAGAAGCTGGCGCGCGAACGCATGGCTTTCGCGGATTCCGTCTTCTATTTTCCTTTCGATTGGAACGGGCCGGTGCGGCGCGCCTTTCAGGCCGTGCGGCCGGGCGTAATCGTGGTGCTCGAGACGGAAATCTGGCCAAACCTGCTGCGCCACGCTCGGAAAACTGGCGTCCCGGTTGTCTTCGTGAACGGCCGTCTTTCCGATAAATCTTTTCGCGGATTCTCGCGCGCGGTGAAGGCCAGCGGCGGAGTTCTCGGCAGCTTTCTTCGGCGCATATTGAATGACGCGACTCTGTACATCGTGCAGTCCCACCACGATGCGTCACGCTTGATGGCGCTTGGCGCCGCAGCCGATCGCGTCCTCGTGGCGGGAAATATGAAATACGATATGGCTGCGCCGGCGCCCAATGCATTCGTAACCTGGCTCCAGGACGAGCTAAAGCGGTCGCAGCGCGGCCCCGTAATAGTTGCGGGCAGCGTGATTGCCGGCGAAGAGCCGCCCGTCCTGGAAGCCTTCGCCTCCATCCGCCAAAAGTGGCCGCAGGCATTGCTGATCCTGGCGCCGCGAAAACCCGAGCGATTCGCCGCCGCATGCGAACTCGTCACGCAATCAGGCTCGCGGGCAATCCGCCGAAGTGAACTTTCGCTCGACGGCATTTCAGCGGGATCGCTCGCCAACGCGGCCCTATCAAGCGGATCAACGCGATCGACTGAATCGACTGGGCCGGGCGGGAGCGTTCTCGTGCTGGATACGATCGGCGAGCTCGCCGCGGTGTATAGCCTTGCGGACGCGGTGTTCGTCGGCGGCTCGCTCCAGCCCGGTTCCGGCGGACACAACCCGCTCGAGCCCGCGGCATTCGCCAAGCCGCCGGTCTTCGGCCCGTCGATGGATAACTTTTCGCGATATTGCCGCCGCCTTGCTCGAATCCGGCGCCGCGATTCAGGTGGATTCGGCCGGCGACCTTGCCGCCGCCTGGGCTGAGTTGCTCGAGAATGCCCCTCGTCGCGTGCAGATGGGATTTGCGGCGCGCGAAATCGTGGAGCGCAATCGCGGCGCCACTGCAGCGACTCTCGATCGCCTCGCGGCCGTAATCGACGCTCGCCGAGCCGATCCGTGACGCGTTCACCGATTCTCCGAACGCTGCTGCAGCCGCTCGGACTGCTTTATGCCCTCGCCACGCGCGTGCGAGCCAAGCTTTATCAAGCGGGCCTCTTGCGCAGCAGGCGGCTTCCCGGCATCGTTATAAGCGTCGGCAATTTGACGGTCGGCGGCACGGGCAAAACCCCCATGGTGCTGTGGATTGCGGAGCGGCTCTCCGCCGAAGGGAATCGGCCAGCCATACTCACGCGCGGTTATGGCGGCTTCGGGCAAGGCGGCGCGGCCCTGCGGGGCGCTCGGATGCCGATGAAGTCGCTTTGTTGCGCCAAAGGCTCAATGGCCGCGCCCAGTTTGGGATTGGCAAAAATCGCTATAAGAACGGGCTCGCCCTGGCCAAAGATGGCGCAGAATGGTTCATTCTGGATGACGGCTTACAGCACCTCGAGCTTCACCGCGACGCGGATATTATTCTGCTCGATTCCACCAACCCTTTTGGCGGCGGACTCTTGCCGGCCGGACGCTCGCGTGAGCCGCGTTCGGCGCTGGCTCGGGCGGACGTCGTGGTGATCACGCGCACCAACTGCGCTCCGGCGCTTGAAACGCTGGTGCGAAGATTTACGAACGCGCCGGTATTCTACGCGCAAGCTCAGTTATCTGAGGTCGTGCCCGTGCCTCCGCTTGCGGCCGCTTTATCGGACGCCCGAGCGCCGGCAACTCAAGGTGTTTGCCTTTTGCGGCATCGGCAACCCGGCGGCATTTTTCGACGATCTCAAGCATTGGGGATTTGCGCTCATGGGCAGCCGCAGCTTTGCCGATCATCACCGCTACACGGCGGAAGAGGTCCGTGATCTGACCCGAGCAGCCTCCGCCGCCGGCGCCAACTGTCTGCTTTGCACGGAGAAGGATCGTTTCAATCTTCCCGATTCTGCCGCGACAACGCTTCCGATTTACGCATGTACGATCCGCATGGCGCTCAACGATGAAGAAGGCTTCTGGCGAGCGGTCAAGGCTTCGATTGGCCGCAAACAGCCGGTAACGCAGGCATGAAAATTCTCGTGCGCGCGACGAACTGGGTGGGCGACGCGGTGATGTGCATTCCCGCGCTCCGCGCGGTCCGCGACCGCTGGCCCCAGGCGGAAATCGTGATCCTCGCGCGCCCCTGGGTGGCCGACTTGTATCGCGGGCAGGGTTATGCCGATCGCATTCTCATCTACGACAACAAAATCGCTCACAGGGGCTTCTGGGGACGCGAGAAGCTAGCCGCCACCTTGCGCCGCGAGAAATTCGATGTGGCGCTGCTTTTCCAGAACGCCTTCGACGCCGCCTGGATCGCCTGGCGCGCCCGTATTCCCCAGCGCATCGGCTACGCGCGCTATGGCCGAAGCTGGTTCCTTACCCAGGCCATCCCGGTTCCGGCAAAGGGCGAAGCGCCCGATCACGAAGTCTACGACTACCTCGAACTGCTCCGCCGAGCCGAATGGATCAACCGCCTCCCCTTGATCGACGAAATCAGCATCACGGTCGGCCAGCAGGATCGCGAGAAGGCGCTCCAGCGTTTGCTTGCCTCCGGCGTGCGCAAGAATTCTCTTCGCATCGCCTTTGCGGCAGGCGCCGCCTACGGATCGGCCAAGTGCTGGGACCCGCGAACGCTACGCAGCGCTTGCGGATCGTCTGATTGCCTCCTACGATGCCGACGTGATACTTTTCGGCGCGGCTCAAGAGAGTGGCATGGCGGCTCGCATCCTCGGCGCCATGCAGCGGCGCGCCTTCAATCTGGTCGGTGCGACCCAAATCGGCGAACTTCCGGCCTTGCTCTCCTCCTGCGGACTTTTTATCGGCAACGATTCAGGAGCCATGCACGTCGCCGGCGCCGTGGGAGTTCCCATCAATCGCGATCTTCGGCCCCACCGATCCCCAAGGCACTCGGCCCTTGACCCCGCAACTCACTCTGATTCGCGAGCAAGTGGACTGCAGCCCCTGCTTCCTCCGGAAATGCCCCATCGACCATCGCTGCATGACCCGCATTTCCGTTGACCGGGTCTTTGACGCGGCGCGCTCTTCCTTGGCCTTCGGCGAGCGCCTGAAAAGCCCCACCTGGAGCAAAGGTCTTGCCTGAAACCAAAGCGCTGCGGCCCGCGGTTTTTCTCGATCGCGACGGAACAATTTGCGAAGAGGTGGGCTATCTCAATCACATCAGCCGCCTGCACGTCTTTCCGTTTGCGGCGCCCGCCATTGCCAGGCTGAATCGGGCGGGATTTCCAGTGATCGTGGTCACCAATCAGTCGGGTATTTCGCGCCGCATTTTTCCGGAATCGCTTGTGGCGCAAGTCCACGCGCGCATCGATCACGAGCTGTCGGCGGCCGGCGCTCGCGTGGACGCCTATTACTACTGCGCGCATACCAAGGCGGACGATTGCGCCTGCCGCAAGCCCCTGCCCGGGCCTGCTCAAACAGGCGGCGCAGGAGCACGCTTTGCGCCTCGATCGTTCCTTCGTCGTCGGAGACCGTTACGCCGATGTTGAACTGGCGCACGGTGTGGGCGGCCGCGGCGTGTTGGTCCTCACCGGCTACGGCCGCGGCGAGTACGATCTGCATCGCCTGGAGTGGCCGCGCCAGCCCGATCTGGTTGCCGAGGATCTGTCCGAAGCCGTGGATGCCATCCTCGAGGAACACTCGTGAGCGCGCCAGCGCGCGCAATCGAAGCGCCCCGATCTCGGCAGCGCCCGGATTCAAGCCACTTGATCGAGTTGGTCGAGCAGTTCCCCCAACAAAGCATTCTGGTTCTGGCCGATTTCGTCGCCGATGAATTCATCTTCGGCGAAATCTCCCGAGTTTCGCGCGAAGCGCCCGTCCTCATACTGAGACGCCGCGAAATGCTCACTCTCCCCGGCGGCGGCGCCAATGCCGTGAATAATCTGGTTGACCTGGGCGCGCGCGTTTTTCCCATCGCCACCCTGGGCGACGACGCCGCGGGCCAGGCCCTGGCGGACTATTTCCGGAAAAAGAAAGTCGACGTCTCGGGATTGGTCCGCGCGCGCGGCTGGACCACTCCCGCGAAAACCCGCTTTCTCGCCGGCTGGCCGCACACCGCTCAGCAGCAGGTTTTGCGCGTGGATCGCGAGCCGGATGGGACTCCCCTCCGGCACAAGTGGAGCGCTCGTGCGCAAAGCCCGCGAACGCATGGCCGGAGTTTCCGCGGTCCTGATTTCCGACTACGGCTACGGCTCGGCCACTCCCGAGATCGCTGCCGGCATCCGCGGCCGCAAGCGCTGGGCGCGTCCAGCGACGCTCGACTCCCGCTATCGCCTTCACGACTACGCCCACCTCGGTCTCACCGCGGCCACGCCCAATGAAGCCGAAATTGAGGCCGCGCACAACGTGCGCATCGGTGGAGATGCATCTAAGCTTGAGGATTCCGCCCGCCGAACCATGGCCCGGTTGAATCTGAGCGCGCTGGTCGTCACGCGCGGCCGCCACGGCATGACCGTTTTCGAGCGCCGCCGCGCGCCGCAGCCGCTCGACGTCTATGGCAGCGATCAGGCCGTCGATGTGACCGGCGCCGGCGACACGGTGATCGCCGCCTTCACTCTGGCCTTGGCCGCGGGCGCCACGGTCCTTCAGGCCGCTCAGATTGCCAACTATGCGGGAGGCCTCGTGGTCATGAAGCGCGGTACGGCGACCGTTACCCGCGAAGAACTGATCGCCGCGATTCGGTCCGACGCGGCAGCAAAGCCATCGGGACGCGAGGCAATGGACACCCGAAATAAAATTCTGCCGCTCGATCGGCTGGCCCCTAAGGTCAGCGATCACAAAAGTCGCGGCGAGCGGATCGTGCTGGCCAATGGCTGCTTCGACGTCTTGCACGTGGGCCACGCGCAGGTATCTCGAAGGTGCCCGGCGAGAGGGAGACGTGCTCGTAGTCGCCATCAATGCGGACCAGAGCGTGCGGCGCTGAAAGGCGACGGGTCGCCCGGTTCTTACCGCCGATGCGCGCGCCCGCCTCGTCGCCGGCCTTGCCGCGGTCAGCTATGTGGTCGTATTCGAAGAGCCCGATGTAACCGCGTCTGCTTTCCACCCTGCGCCCGGACGTGCACGCGAAAGGAACGGACTACACAGCCGATACCGTACCCGAGCGCGAAACCGCCCGGGCTCTGGGCGTTCGCATCGCCATCGTTGGCGATCCTAAACAACATTCCACGCGCGACCTCCTGGCGCGGCTCCGAGCGCCCTCCCATGCCTGAATCCAAAACCCCGGGGCCGGCTTGGGCGCGCTGGCGTGCGCCGATTGGGTATCCTCTGGCAGCGCTGTGCCTTTGGCTGGCGCGGCCTACGTTCCGTTCGATTCTCATCGGCTCCGCCTTCATCGTTTTGGGCCTGCTGATTCGTGCCGCAGCCGCGGGCCACTTGCGCAAACGCGAAGCGCTCGCGCACACCGGCCCCTATGCCCGTACGACGAAATCCTCTGTATCTGGGCAGCGCGTTCCTTGCCGCCGGTTTTGCCGTGGCCAGCTGGTCCGTGTTGGTGACGGTTCTTCTGGCTCTCTACTTCGGCATCTTCTATGCCCAGGCCATGCGGCGTGAAGAATGGGAGCTTCGCGAGCAGTATGGGAAAACCTTTGACGATTACGCCACCACCGTGCCGCGCTTCTGGCCAAAATTTGCCGTCGAAACTTCCCCCAAGGGCAATCGATTCTCCTTCGCCCAATACCTGCGCAATCGTGAATACCAGGCCACCATCGGCGCTGTGCTCCTGATCGCGGTGCTGGCGGCGCTCGCCACCTGGCGCCGGTAGGCAAAAATTGGAAATTATTGCAGGCGGTAAACTTCGTTGATCAAACGGCGGAATTTCGGCCGGTAAAGCAAATCGTATACTTCCCCTTTGCCCGGAAAAAGCTGCTCCGCCAGCCTCCGCGCCGCGGCGGCAATCTCCTGTGCTTCCTCGTAAGGCAGGTCGCCCTGCGCGATCAGGCTGAGTGAAAGATTGACGACAATGCGCAGGCGGCGAACACGCCTGGATTCTTCGTCAATTTCCGCGTTGGTTGGAGAAACCGGCTGAATCGAATTCATGGACCCTTGAACCGATTATAGTGGGCTGCCCCATGTTGCAGCAACAAAGGTATCGAGATTATGTTCCGCACCTGATAATTGGATTCGCGAAGCTAAAAGGCCGGTTCCAGCTCTGGTGAAGATGCCTGTGGTGACGTTGCCTCCGGTGAAGTTGCTAAGGACGAGAGCTCCGAGCAGGGGATCGCGCAATTCAGGAAGGGGTGAACGTTGAGCGATTGCCCATCGGTGCTCACGGTTACCGCGCCGTCCCGGTCGGTTCGAAACAAGCGCGTTCCTTCCGATAGGATTCGCTGTACAACCTCCGGGTTGGGATGGCCAAACGGGTTGGCCTCGCCCACGGATATGGCTGCAATCGAGGGGTGCACCGCGTCCAGAAAAGGCTGCGTGCTTGATGTTTTTGCGCCGTGGTGTGGAACCTTCAGAAAGTCGGCGCCGAGCGCGTCGCCATCCGCCAAGATGCCCCGCTCCACGGGGCGCTCGATGTCTCCCGTCAGCAAAAATGAATCTTTGCCATCCTCCAGCCGCAACACCACCGAGTCGTCATTGCGCGCCCGTGCCGGATCGCTCGAATCGGGCCACAGCACGCTCACGCGCACGCCTGCCCACTCGAAGTGCTCGCCTCTGAGCCGGTGAAATATGGGAACCTTTCGCCGCTGGGCTTCCGCAATCAGCTTCTGAAAACCAGCCGTATCCTCGTCGCGGCCCACCCACAACTCGCCCACTCGAAAATTCCGCAGCACCGCCGGCATGCCCCCAAGATGGTCTTCGTGCCCATGCGTCACCACCAGCGTATCGATGCGCTTCAGCCCGCGGCTCCAGAGGAACGGCGATACCACGTCCTCTCCCACGTCGAGGCTGGCTCGCATGCCTTTGACGTAGGCCGCGCCGGGCAGCCCTCCCGCATCCACCAGCATGGTTCTCCCATCGGGGAAAGAGAGAAAAATCGAATCGCCCTGCCCCACGTCCAAAACGGTCGCTTCCAGCCGCCCCTTCTGAAATCGTGCCGGAAACGGGTAGATCACCATCAGCGCTGCCAATCCAAGCACCACGCCGGATCCCGCCCGCCACGCCCATTTCCTGCTGGTCAGAATCGCGGCCGAGACGGCGATTGCCGCAACGAAAAATCCGGCCAGCAGAGCCGTTGGCGGTGAAGGAACACGAACGGAAGAGGAAGGAAGCTGTGCGAACCAATGGATCGACGCCGCCAGCATCCCGATCAGAAATCCGAGCGCGCGCCCCAGCAGAAGTCCGCAGCCTTTCCATACCGCGCTTACCGCCAGCGCCCCAAACCCAAGTGGCACGATGATCCCGGTCAGCAGCACGGCGGGAATGTTCGCTATCGGTGCGATGAAAGAGACTCGATTGAAATCCCGTGCCATCAGGGGAAGCATTCCGATCTGCAGGACGGTCGAAAGCACGGCCAGTTCCCACAGCCGCAATCCCACGCGGCACGGAAGCGCCACAACGTCGTCGCAGTATCCCCCAACTTTTGCAGGTAACCGCGACCGCAGCCGCGCGGCCACGGCGCGCAGGTCGAGGCGCAATTCCGCCGCCTTCGGCTGGTAGCCGCCGTCGCGGGTAACGTCGCCAAGGTGCTCGAGCGCGCGATGATAGGGCTCGGCTGTCCGCTCCAGCAGCGGTGCCGCGATTCCCCCAAGGATCGCCGCCGCCAGAAACGAGAGCTGAAAGCTCGCCTGAGCAAGCTCCGAGGGCCGGAACAGAAGTATCACCACCGCCGCCAGGCTAACAGCGTTGAGCAGCGCCATGCGCCGGTAAAGCATCCGCCCGAGCAGATAAATCGTCGCCATCAACGCCGCCCGCATGATGGGCGGGCGATCCTCGATAATCGTCAGGTAAAAGCCGAGGGCTGCAATCGTCAGCATGGCTCTTGCGGCGATCGGCAACCGGAGCTTTTTCCCCGCCCAGAAGAAGAGCGCCGCCAGCACACCCACGTGCAAACCCGCCAGTACCAGAATGTGGAACGCTCCTGTTTCCCTGAACGATTCGGCCTCCTGCGAATCGAGAAAGCTGCGGTCCCCAAGCAGCATCGCTCGCGCAATCGCCGTCCGGTCTTCGGCCGGCCGCAGCATGTCGTCCAAATCGTTCAACAAGCGCCCGCGCAGCCGTGCCAGATAATGCGTCACCTTCGGCGCCGCCCCCGGGATTTCCTGCATCAGCGCCGGATTGCGCAGGGTTGCCGTCAGGTTGATCCCTTGCTGTTCCAGTGCCCCGCGATAATCGAAAGCGCCGGGATCGCCAAAATTTCGTACCGGCCGTGCCCGCGCCAGAATTTCCACGCGCTGGCCCGCGCGAACCGGCGCCGGACTTCCGCCCCCGCGTTGCTCGAAGTAGTACGTGGCCCGCAGGCCGCCCTGCACGGCTCGCCACTCGCCCGCCGTCTCTACTTGCTCCAAACCGACGTCGTAGCGCATTCCCCACGGCAGCCGCAAAGGATCTTCGCGCAAAATTCCGCGCCAGCGCAGCGGCCCGTCGAGGTCTAATTGCCCGCTGCCCGCCAGTCGGGTCACTTCATTCGATGGGACAGCCATCCGCTCGATTTGCGCGGCGGCAGCGGCCAGGGAAAACCACGCCAGCAGGCTCAACGCCCAGGCCAGCTTCGCGCGGCGCATTCCCAAGAGTGCGAACCCCGCGGCCACACAGCACGCAGCAATGCCAAGGGATAGAGCGACGCTATGCCTATCGTGAGCAGCAATCGGAGACGCCGCCAGAACTCCTGCGGCAACGAAGATCGCGATCGGAAGGGCGGGAAGCTTCATGCGCGACGCTTAAGTCGCACCAAGGCCTCGATATGATAAGTCTGCGGAAAAATATCCACAAGATGTACTTCACTGATCCGATAATCCCGCGGATTTTGCTCGTCTCCGGCGATCGCCGCAAGGTCGCGTGCCAGGGTTGCCGGGTCGCACGAGAGATACACAATCTCTTCCGGGCCGATCTTCAGCAAGCGCCCCAGCGCCCGCGCGGCCACGCCAGTCCGCGGCGGGTCCAGCACCACGAGGTCGGGCCGGTCTCGCCATTGTTCGAGAAAAGCCTCCACGGTCATATGCCGCAAGTTCGGCGAGGCTGCGCCGCTCGCCTGAAGGTTGGTTTCCAGGTCGCGGGCCGCCGCCTCATTGGACTCCACGGCAATCACTCGCTCGAAGCGATTGGCCAGCGGCACGCTGAAAAGCCCCACGCCGGCAAATAAATCCAGCGCCAGTCGCCCTCGCCCCTCGCCGATTACCGTGCCCACCAGCTCATCCAGAACGAACCGGTTCACCTGGAAAAACGAAAGATGCCCGATGCGATAGCTGTGCCCGCCCGTGCGATAGTTGATGTACCCCGGCCCGAAAAGCTCAAAGTTGTCGGTGCGCTGATCGTGTATCAGAAGCGAATCCACCGCCGGCAGAGCCGATCGGAATAGCGCCGCCATCTGGGGCGAAGCGCCCTTCGCGTCCTCGACGGCCAGATTCAAAAGCAGCCGGTCGTCGTCCTGATCGGCAAATGCCTCGATCTCGCGCAATCCTGGCGCCAGCTTTCCCGCCTCCAGCAAATTTACGATGGCCCCCAGCGCCTCATTCAGTTTCGGCGAAGCGATGGGGCATTGCCGGATGGCGCATAGCTTCTGCGAACCAGCCTGGAAGTAGCCAATGTCGCGCACTCCGCTCGCGTCCGCCGCGATCTTCCATTGCACTCGATTTCGGTACGCGAAGGGCGGTGAGGCGTGCGGCACGATCGGCCCGTCCCAGTGAACGCGCCCCAGCCGCGCCAGCGTTTCGCGCAGAATCTCGGCTTTGTAGCGCAGCTGCAATTCGTAGGGGATGTGCTGATAATCGCATCCGCCGCACACGCCGAAGTAGGGACAAGGCGCGACCGCTCGATCCGCCGAAGGCGTCTTGATCTGCGCCACTCTCCCGCGAATGAACTTCTTGCGCTTTTCCAGCGGCTCGATGGACACGTTTTCATCCGGCAGCACAAACGGAGCAAACACGGTGTGGCCTTCATGGTGCGCCAGACCTTCGCCGCCATACACCAGCTTTTCGATTCGTACATCTATCGCATCAGGCATGAAACTCCGATCAGTTCAGGTATCCGGTCAGTTTAGATAGAAGAGGCTGAGCCGCGGCAGGCCGAATCGCTCCACCAGGCGTTTTTGCGTGTACTGCCTTTCCAGTTGACCTAATTGCTCCGCCGACATGCGCCGCCGGTACGGCGCCAGTTGCCGGTCCAGGTCCACGTGGATCTCCACCAGCATCTTCTCGTCCGCCGCGGCCACCAGCGCTGCCGTGAGCTTTTCCTCGATCGCGCTCAACCGCCGTTCCAGGTCCTCCAGATCGAGCTCGCCGGGCGAATCCATCACCGGCAGCAGCTCCTTCAGGCTCGCATGCGCTTGCGCGATTCGCCGCGCCAGGTCCGCGTCGGACGAGCGCAGCCGCCCCGCCGCCTGCTCCAGCTTCTCGATGTTGCCAAGCATGAAAGCGCGCAGCTCTTCGCGCGAAAATGGCTCCGCCTTCTTCTCTTTCCGCTTTGGCTCGGGACCGCTGCCCGCCGAACTCTCCTGTTTCTCTATCGCGGCATCCAGCACCGCATCCACGCAATAGGCCAGGCTCTTGAGCGGCCTTCCCGCGCCGCGCCGCGAGCGCTCGTAGCTCTCGAACGCGCTGTCGATCCCGCGCAGCACCGCCTCCAGCGGAATTCCCGCTCGCTGCCAGGTCTCCACGATCGCCCAATCCAGCGGCGAAACCAGCAGATGCGCGCCCCGCTTGCGCCAAAAATATTCTTCAATCTCCGTGAAGTAATTGAAGTAGTTGAAAGGCTCCATGCCGTCTTACGCCTGCCGCTTCCGCGCCGATTTCGCGCCGGCGCGCGCTCGCGCCGCCGGCCGCGATTTTGCCGGGCGCTTCCGCTGCTTGCCGTGAAGGCAGATTCCGCTCCCAGATCAGGCGCAGCCCTTCCAGCGTGAGAAATTCGTCCACCTGCTGAATGTGCCGCGAAGCCTGCGCGATCAGCGACGCCTGTCCGCCCGTGGCGATCACGCGGCTCTCTTTCCCCAGCACCGCTTTGATGCGCTCCAGAATTCCGTCCACCAGGTCCGTGAAGCCATAGAAAAGCCCCGCCTGCATCGACTGCGCCGTATTCGTGCCGATAATCTTTCCCGGATCGCGAATCTCCACGCGCCAGAGCCTCGCCGCCCGCGAAAACAGCGCCTCGGCGGAAATCCCGATCCCCGGCGCCAGCGCCCCGCCGAGGTATTCGCCGTGTTCGGAAACCACGTCGAAGTTAATCGCCGTCCCAAAATCCACCACGATGCACGGCCCGCCGTACTTGGCGAACGCCGCGATGCTGTTGACGATCCGGTCCGCGCCCACCTCTTGCGGATTATCGTAGTGCACCGGCATCCCCGTGCGGATGCCCGGCTCGACGAAGAGCGCCTTGGTATGAAAGTACTGTTCGGCCATGCCCGCCAGCGTGGAGTTCAGCGGCGGCACCACCGAGCTGATGATCACGCCGCGAATTTCGTGAGGATCGAGGTTCGCGATGGTAAAAAGATCGCGCGTCAGAATGCCGTACTCGTCCACGGTCTGATCCCTCGCCGTGGTCAGCCGCCAATTGGCGATCAGCTCGGCGCCGCGAAAGACTCCCAGCACCGTGTTGGTATTGCCCACGTCAACGGCCAGCAGCATCAATTCGCCTCGGAAACATCGCCGGAGATCACCACCGAGTTCTTCCCGTCGTCGCGGCGCACGCGCAGCAGGCCGTTCGGCTCGAGGCCATCCGTCGTCCCCACGTACGATTCGGTTCCCGTGGTGATCCGCACGCGCTTGCCGCGCGCATACGTAGACACCTCGGCAAATCGCGCCAGAATCGGCTGTGCGCCCTCGGATAGAAATTGATTGTAGTAGCTGTTCAGGTGGCGCAGCAACCGCACCACCAGCTGCATCCGCGATACCGTCTTGCCCGTCGCCATGCGCAGCGAAGTGGCAATGCGCGCCAGGTCCGCGGGCATCGCCGCGTGATTCACGTTGATCCCGATGCCCACGATCACAAAGCGCACCTGGCTTGGCTCCGCGTACATCTCCGTCAAAATCCCGCAGAATTTCTTTCCGCCCGCCAGCAGGTCGTTCGGCCAGCGCATATCCGCGGCAATTCCCGTCTCCTCCTCCACCGCGTCTCTCACCGCGAGCCCGGCAACCATGGTGATCACGCGGCGCGACAATCGGCGAGACCGCCGGGCGCAGCAGCACGCTCATGTAAATTCCGCTGGTCTTCTCCGAATGCCACGTCCGCCCGGACCGCCCTCGCCCGCCGCTCTGCTCTTCCGCGACGATCAGCGTCCCGTGCGGCTCGCCGGCATGCCCCAGCTCCAGCCCGATGCTGTTGGTCGATGCCGTTTTGAAGTAGTGGTAAATGCGCTTGCCGAATGGCGTGCCTCGCAGCCGCCGCCGCAGCAAGCTCGGCGACAGCACGTCGGGCACGCGTTCGATCCGGTATCCGGTCCGCGGATGGCCCTTCACGCGCACGCCCAGCGCCCGCAGCCGCTGCGTCCATTGCCACACTGCCGAGCGGCTCACGCCGATTTGCTGCGCGATCTTTTCGCCGCTGATCACGATCAGGGGATTTTCCGAGAGCAGCGTAAGCAGCGCGTCGATGCGGCGGTCCGTGCTCCCGGGCTTGTCGGTTGTCGCAGAACTATTCCGCGCTGGCATGGGATCAGAAAAGACTAGCTGCCTGCCGAAGTGTCCGCGCGCTTTTCCAGTTGCGCCAGGCGTTCCGTGAGCTTGGCGAACTCGGTCTGGCGCTCCGCGAATGTCGCTTCCAGCTGCCGAACGACCTCCGCCGGCGCTCGGCTGCGAAAACTTTCGTCGGCCAGCCGGCTCTGCTTCGAATCCAAGTCGCGCGCCAGGCGTTCTTTCTCCTTGCGCAGGCGGGCAAGTTCCGCGCCGAGCTCCACCGTCTGGCCGTACGCGATCTGCAGCTCGAATTGCGGCGACGAACGCACCGGCCCGGCCGTCGGCTCGAGCTGCGGCCTCGGAAAATCGCAAATCCGAGAGCATCGCCGAGGCGCAGCACCAACCCGCGATTTTCCTCCACCACTTCGCGAATTTCCGGATTCGCCGCCTTGAAGTCCGCGGCCACCCGCCGTTTAGGATCGAGCTTCAGCTCCGCCCGGATATTGCGTGCCGCCACGATTACCTCTTGCAGCAGCTTGACGTCCTGATCCGCATCGGGATCCACCCATTGCGGCGCGGGTCGCGGGAACGGCTGCAGTGCGATCGATCGCGCGTTTTTGTCTTTTTCCGGCGCGTGTTGCGGCAGCCGATGCCACAACTCCTCGGTCAGGAAGGGCATAAACGGATGCAGCAGCCGCAGCGCCGCCTCCAGCGTTGCAAACAGATTGCGCCACGCCGGCACGGCAATGCTTCGATCCGTGTCCGCAATCGCCGGTTTGATCCACTCGATGTACCAGTCGCAAAGGTCGCCCCAGAAGAAGTGGTAGACCTCCTGCGCCGCTTCGTGAAAGCGGAAAGTTTCGAGCGCATCGTCCACGGTAGCGATGGTTTCCGCCAGCCGCGAAAAAATCCAGCGGTCCGCGAGGCTCACTTCGTTCCCGATGGGATACGGCGCGGCCTCGCGAATTTTCGGCGCCGCCAGCTCCTCGATGCTCATTCCCGTGGCCGATTGAAATTTCTCCAGATTCACAAATACGAATCGCGTAGCGTTCCAGATCTTGTTGGCGAAGGCTCGGGAGCCGTCTACGGCGTCTTCGCTCAGCGCGATGTCCGTTCCCGGCGCGGCTTTGACGGCCAGGGTGAAGCGCAGCGCGTCGGTCCCGTGCTTTTCCATCCATTCCAGCGGATCCACCACGTTCCCGCGCATCTTGGACATCTTTTGTCCCTGCGCGTCGCGAACCAGCGAGTGCAGGTAAAGCGTGCGAAAGGGAATCCGCTCCACCGGCGTTTTCCCGGGAGCCAGATGCAGGCAGAGCATCACCATCCGCGCATCCCAGAAAAAGAGAATGTCGTAGCCGCTGATCAGCAGCGTCGTGGGATAAAACGCTCGCAGGTCCGGCGTATCGTCGGGCCAGCCCAGCGTGGAAAGCGGCCAAAGCCCCGAGCTGAACCATGTGTCCAGCACGTCCGGGTCTTGTTCCAGCTTCCCGCCGCCGCATTTCGCGCATTTTTCCGGAGGGCTGGCGGGCACCGCGCGTCCATCAACGATCGCGACGCGGGAATCTCGCGCCGGCGTGATGCCGCCGCAGGGGCAATGCCAGATCGGAATGCGGTGTCCCCACCAAAGCTGGCGCGAGATGCACCAATCGCGAATATTTGTCAGCCAGTCGGTGAAAATCTTGCGCTGATTGTCCGGGACAATCTTGATCAGGCCTTGCTCGACCGCCGCCAGACCAGCATCGGCCAACGGCCGCATCTTGCAAAACCACTGCGTCGATACGCGCGGCTCGACCACCGTCTTGCATCGATCGCACACCCCCACCGAGAGCGCATGATCGTCCACTTTCACCAGCAGCCCCTGCGCTTCCAGATCGGCGACCACGCGGCTGCGCGCATCGAACCGATCCAGCCCGGCGTACGGTCCCGCCGCGGCGCTCATCTTCCCGTCCTCGGTCATCACGTCGATTTGCGGAAGCTTGTGCCGCCGGCCCATCTCGAAATCGTTGGGATCGTGCGCCGGAGTTACTTTCACCGCTCCGGTGCCGAATTCGCGATCCACATAAGCGTCGGCGATGATGGGAATTTCGCGGTTCATCAGCGGCAGCAAAACCTTCTTGCCCACCAGATGCCGGTAGCGCTCGTCTTCCGGATGCACCGCGACAGACGTGTCCCCCAGCATCGTCTCCGGCCGCGTCGTCGCCACCACCAGCGACTCGTTCGTGCCCACCACCGGATAGCGAATGTGCCACAGGTGCCCTTTGCGCTCCTCGTGCACCGTCTCCAGATCGCTCAGCGCCGTTTGGCAGCGCGGACACCAGTTCACGATGTACCGGCCCCGGTAAATCAGCCCTTCGTGGTAGAGCCGCAGAAACGCTTCCAGAACCGCCCGATAGAGCGTTGGATCGAGCGTGAACCTTTCGCGCGACCAGTCGCACGAATCCCCCAGCCGGATCATCTGTTTTTTGATCGTGCCGCCGCTGTGCGCCTTCCATTCCCACACCCGCCGCTCGAACTCTTCCCGCCCCAGCGCTTTGCGCGTCAGCCCCTGCTTGGCCAGTTCGCGCTCCACCACCACCTGCGTCGAGATTCCGGCATGATCCATCCCCGGCAGCCACAGCGTGCGCTTGCCGCGCATGCGGTTCCAGCGCGTGAGCACATCGATTTGCGTGTGCTCCAGCATGTGCCCGATGTGGATATATCCGGTTACGTTCGGCGGTGGGATCACAATGGAGAACGTTTCGCCCGATCCGTGCGCATCGGCCTGAAACAGTCCCTGCTCCACCCAGGCGTCTGCCCAGCGCGGCTCGATCAGCTGCGGCTCGTAGACCTTGGGAAACTCCGCCCCGTTGGACACCTCTCTTGGCGCCTGTTGTGGCCCGTCTTGTGACCCGTGTGCCCGCGTTCTGAATCGTGTTGTGAATGATTTTCCGGCACGTTGTTCTCGTCTTCCGGCTGCAGCCGGACTCGCGCGATTCTCGCGCGATGGGCGAACAAACTACTATAAGGAGCGCCGCTGGAGCGGTCAAATAGGCTTCGAGTGCGGAAAGGAAAAGCTCAAGCGATAGCGGGTCAGTTTGAATTTTCCCAGATCGTGACACAAGCGGCCAAAATTCAAACCGGCCCGCTGCCAGCCCAGGACCTTCGATATTCGAGAGATGCCCCTGCGTGCTTTCTGAAGCGGAGGAGTACACGAAGACCGTTGCCGAACCCGCCGCCAAATAACCTTAGTTCTTTTCCATCTCGCGTCGAACGATGGCCTCGATTGCCGGCCGCAGAACTTCGCGATTCACCACTTCCATGATCTGCGGCTGCATGCGCTCGAGCAGCTTGTTAACCACCGCGTCGATCATCTCTGGCGTCGCTTTTGGCGCTTCCGTATGCGCCAGCCCAGCGGGACCATCCTGAAGCGTATCTTGAGCGGTCTGCCCGTTTACGGCGTGCCCCGCGGGTTGGTTCGCCAACTCTTGGGTCGCCACTCCTGCATCCTCGATCGGAGGGATCACGCCCGCGAAAGTCTTCAACTCCGAGAACGCTGTCCGCGCGGCTTCCGTCGCCGCCTTGATCACGGCCTCCTGATCGGGTAGCGGCGTCAAACTCATTTCCGCAGGCTCGAAGCTGGCGTGCGCCTCAACGGGAATCGCTGGCGCGGGCGCGGAATCGCTGCCGCGGCAGGTATCGCTTCAATCGGATCATCCAGCGTGGGCCAGGAAAGGCTCGCCGCATGCTCGCTCACCGGCGCTTCCAGCGGGGCCGGCTCCAGATGAAGAGCATGGGCCTCCGCCGCGGCTGCTGGCTCGCTCGGCGCCGGTAGCAGTTCAGGAAGAGGCATCGACTCCTGCGGCTCTTCCGCCGTCTCCGTGGCGGCCGAAAACGTCAGCGCCGGATCGAACTTGAAAGGCTCGACCGGGATCTCCTCTGCCGCGGGCGCTTGCGTTACCTCTTTGGAGGCCGCTTCCACCGGCTTGCCCGCGTCCACATCCGCTTCCACGCCCTTCAATGGGGCCGAAGCTATTTCCGCCGCCTCGACTTTCGGGACTTCCCGCCCCTTCTTTTTCTTCTCCGCGGGAGCGTCGTCCAACGCGGCATTCTCGAACATGGTTGAATCGGGTCGAAAACGTCCGGTATCGCCTCGTTCCTCGTCCTTGCCGAAGGAATGCATGTCCAGCATCTCCTCGGGTTGGGTGCCAGACTCCTGCCTCCGCCTGCGCTTCCTCTTCCGGTTCCTCGGGAGCGGCCCAGAACGGCTCGCCTAGATTCGGATCGCGCACAGCCGTGGTCACTTCTTCGGCCTCGTCCGATGCGGCTGCTTCGGCCACGTAACTCGCCGCGGGGGTCACAGGTTTGGGCTCTGCAATCTGCTCGGGGGATACCCTCGGGGGCGCGACGGCCTCCCGAACGGGAGATGGTTGCGGGATCGCTACTGTGGCTCGCGGTTCGAACGCCGGCGGTGCCGGCGGTGCCGCCACAACCGCTGCGGCATTTTGCCCGTTGGACTTGGCCAGCAGAGCCTTGACCATGTTGATCAAGGGATCCGGCGGAACGAATGGCTTCTTCAGCACGCCGTCCGCGCGCACTCGCTGCGTCTCGTCTTCATCCAGCGGGTCGAACGCGCCGACCAGCAGCACCACCGGCGTGTTCATGTAACGCGAGTCGTTCTTGACGAACTCGCACACTTCGTACCCGTTGCGCACGGGCATGAATATGTCCGCTAACACCAGATCCGGCCGCAGGTCCGGAATCTTCCGCATGGCCGCATCGCCATTCCCCACGGCCACAACGTCGATCCCTTCGTCTTTCAGGGCCAACGCGACCATTTTCTGAATATTACTGTTGTCGTCGGCCACGAGTATGCGCGACACCGGGTGCTCCTTCGTGCGGCACGTGTACCGATGGCGGTCTCAGCCACCGCCCTCATTATCGGCTTGGATTATTGGAGCATCGGGGTCGAAGCGAGTCAACGAGCTTTGAGCGCAAGTGTGCCGGAGTGTAACCTCGTTCGTTTCGCGAATTTTGGGGCTTACTGCGGCTGGCTCTGAGGTGCAGCCTGGTTCTGGGCTGCGCCGAGCCTGCGTTGCGCCTGGCTGCGCTTGAACCGGGCCCGGCTTCTTGCTCTTTTTCTTCTTCTTGTTGCTGGAAGATTCGCCCGTATTCGCCGGCTGGCTTGACTGTGCCGGGGGTTCGCCGCTCGCGCCCTGTGCACGCTGTCCAGACTCCGGCGTTGCCGCGGCCTGGCTGCCCTGGCCCGATTGGGTCTGAGCGGACGCGCCTGGAGCCGTGTCGCCTGCCGCGGTCGCCGGGTTCCCGGCAGCGGCGTTTGGCGGCACCGCAGGATCGCCCACCCCGGATCCCGCCGGCGTCACCGTCTGGACGTAGGTCCCGCTTCCGCCAGTGCTCCCAGTGGAAGCCCCGCCCGACGCCACCACGGTCAGTCCCGCCCCAGGGGTTAGCACATCGGTCGCATCGTCCGACTGCGGCGTCAGCGTAGGCATCCCCACTCTTGCCGCCGCGCTTACGTTAGGACCGGACTTCAGAATCTCGGTGGGCCGCTTCAGGAACATAGGCCGATCGCGGGGAACTCGTTGCTCTTGTTGCATCCGAGCCATTGCCGTCGGGTCCGGCTGCGGCACCGGATCGCCGAACTTGGCCAGCTTTGTTTTCGCTTCCGCGGCCAGCGGCGACAAGTGGATATTGCTTCACCAACCTCGTGTAGTACGTCGCGGCCATGTCGTTGTGCTCGTTCCGCTCGTAAATCGCGCCCAGCATCCAATTCGCGCGGTCGGCTGCGCTGTACAGCGGGTAACGATTCACCAGATCGATCAACCGCGGAGCGGCCGCCTTGTCCACCCGCCGCATGTAATAGAAGATCGCTATGCGGAAATCGCCGTCGGCCAGAACCTCCTGCACCTCGCGCAGGCGCTGCTCGGCTTTAGGCGTCAGTTCCGTATTGGGGTACTTCTGGATGAACGTCTGGAACGCGGCCTCCGCCTCCAGCGCTTCGCTGCGGTCCCGGTCGGACTTCTCCATCCGCCGGTAGTGCGCCATGGCGATCTGCATCTGCGCGTAAGACGCTTCCTCGAGAAACGGGAAAAACGTGATGAAATCCTGATACACCGATACTGCCTGGGTCAGCCCCGTCGCCCCGCCCTCGTCGTAATAGGAGTCCGCTATGGCCAATTTCGCTTTGGCCAGGTATTCGCTGTCGGGGTAGGTATTGATCAGCGTTTCCAGGCTCAGCCGCGCCGTGTCATAGCGCGCGTGCTTTATGTCGTTCATCGCCTTCTGGTATAGAACCTTGTCCGCCTCCGCCGAGTCGGCGGCGTTCTGTGTATCCGCGCCCTTTTTCGAATCCTTTTGCGGCGCCGCTGTCTTATTGGCCGCCTTATTGGACCCAGTCACCTGGGACGCCGCCGCCTTTGGCGCCTCCCAACCCACCAAGATCAGGATCGCGGCCAACGCCGTCAGCCAGTTGTATTTCCTTACCCGCATTTCGCCTTAAACAGCCTTTCTCGCTTTTTGCGCCAAAGCCGCATTGGCTAACTGTCCCAGTTCGCGCACTGCTGCCGCTGGATCGGCCTTGTGGAAGATCGAAGTGCCCGCAACCAAAATCTGCGCCCCGGCCCGCACCACCTCAGCCACGTTTTCGGGCCCAATCCCCCCATCCACTTCAATCCGGTAATTATAATGATTCCGGCTGCGAATCTCCTGCAACTCCTTTATTTTCCCCGTAGCCTCGGGAATGAACGCTTGGCCGCCGAATCCCGGATTTACGGACATCACCAGCACGTAGTCCACTTTCCCCAGCACCTCGGAAAGCATCATCACCGGCGTCGCCGGGTTGATCACGGCTCCCGGCTTGCACCCGTGCTCGCGGATCATCGCCAGCGCCCTGTCCAGGTGCGGCGTGGCCTCTTGGTGCACCGAAATCATGTCCGCCCCGGCTTTGGCGAACTCGCCAATGTACTCCTCCGGGTTTTCGATCATCAGATGCACGTCAAGCGGCAGTTTGGTTGCCTTGCGGAGCGACGCGACCACCGGAATGCCAATCGAAATATTGGGAACGAAGTGGCCGTCCATCACATCGACATGCAGCAGGGAAGCGCCTCCGCGTTCCACGGCGCCTATGGCATCTCCTAGACACGCAAAATCCGCGGCTAGAATGGATGGGGCGACCTCAACGGCAGTCGTCACGCTCACTGGCGAAATTCTATCATAGAGAGTAGTGGCTTTCGGCGTGTTTTCAGCTGGTACTCGGTCAGTTTGAACCTTCTCGCCATTCACTCCGAAATGCCCAGTTCCACGCTCACGTCCGCGGCTATGCGGTCGCCGCCCGGCGGATTCTGCCCCACAATCGTGCCCTTTTGCGCCCCGGCCTGTCCGATGTGGTTTACCTTGCCGATTCGCAGTCCAGCCGCCGCCAGCGCCCGGTTCGCGTCCTGCTGGTCCAGGCCCACCACGTTAGGCATTACGTAAAATGGCTGCCGGTCCGCCGCCGATACCAGCAGGTCCACGTGCGGGGTCGACGCCGTTGTTCCCGGTTGCGGATCCTGCTTCAACACAATGTCCGGCTCCGTCCCCGGCAGATAGATCGTGGTCAGCTCCCCAAGCTGCAGCCCCGCCTGCAGCAAGGCTATCCTCGCCGCGCGCATCGTCTCGCCTTCCAGCGCCGGAATCTTTATCGTTTGCGGTCCCAGGCTCAACACCACATGGGCGTCCTGGGAGATCTTCATCTCTTCGCCGGGTGGCGGGCTCTGCCGCACCACTGCGTTTACCGGCAGCGGGCTATACACCCGGTCCGCCACCCGCAATTGCAGCCCGCGCGCCCCCAGCATCCGTCCCGCTTCGGGCGCCGTCTTGCCCACCAGGCTGGGCATGCTGACGATCCGCCCCCGAATCGCAATGCGGATCGTGGTCACCGCGCTCAGGAACCCCGCCGCGGCCAGCACAAAAACCAGCAGCGAGAGGCGCAAAACGCGCTCCAGCCGTTCTCGCCATTTCTCCATCATAAGGAAGCACTCAGGCTAACACGCCGAAACCCCAACCTCAACGAAGTGGGGGCAGAAGAATGAAGCGCGGGCGGTCATCCTCGTCCAAGTCGCCTGACTTCGCTCCATCACCGCCGCTCCATCACCGCCGCAAAAAATCCGTCCGTCCCCTGCTCGGGTGGGAAGGTGCGAAAGAATCCCTCGGCCCCGAAAAGCTCGACAAGCTCCTCGGCCGCCTCCGCCCGGCGCAGATGGGGCCGCAGCGCCGCTTGCCCCGACGTCACCTGCCAATCCCGCGTCTGCGACAACGCCTCCGCGACCACCTGTTCATTCTCTTCCGGCTCCAGCGAGCACGTCGAATACACCACCCGGGTGGCTCCGCCGCGGAACGAAGCCGCGGCCGCCAGCGCATTGCTCAACATCGCGGCCTGGCTGCGATGGGCGTTCTCCAGATCTTCGGGCTTCAGCCGCCAGCGGATCTCCGGATTGCGCGAAAGCGTCCCGGTCCCCGAGCACGGCGCGTCGATCAGGATGCGATCGAATGGTTGCGAGAAAGGCCAAGGCCGCGTCGCATCCAGCGCCACCAGCCGAACGTTCGTCGCCCGCGTCCGCGTCAGTTGCTCCCGCATGGCGCGCAAGCGATGCTCCCGCAAATCCGCGGCGATCACGCGCCCGCCCTCGCCGGCAGCCCGCGCCAGAAGGATGGTCTTGCCGCCCGGCGCCGCGCACAGGTCGAGCACGCTTTGGGAAGCGCTCGCGTCCACCAGGTGCGCCACCATTTGCGACGCTTCATCCTGAAAATTGATCTCCCCGGCGCGATAAGCCTCGCTCGCCGCCGCATCGCCTCCCGAGATATGCAGCGCGCCCCGCAGCCATCGTCCCGGAGTTACTTCGAGACCCGATTTGCGCAGCGATCCCGCTACGCTTTCGCTCGCTTCCTCCTCCAGCACCGCGCAGGTCAACGGCGCCGGCCGGTTGTTCGCCTCCAGCAAGGCCGTCGTCCGTTCTTTGCCAAACCGCCGCAGCCATCTCTCTACCAGCCACGTAGGATGCGAGTGCACAATTCCCAGCCGCTCCGCTCCCAGCCGCTCCTCGTTCGACGCTCCTCCCGCAAGCCGCTCGGATATCAGCCTGTCGAGCTCTTCTCCGCCAATCCGCGCCTGCGCCGCCCCTCGCCGCAGCACCGCATTCACCATTCCCGCCGCGGAGCTCTTCCGCGCCCGCTTCACCATCTCCACCGACTCGTTGATGGCCGCGTGCTGCGGCACCCGATCCAGGTAGCGCAGTTGATAAAGTCCCAGCCGCAGCGCCAAAAGCACCTCTATATCCAATTGCTCGCCGCGCCGCTCCAGATATCGCTCCAGCAGAAAATCCAGCAGCCGCTGCCGCCGCAGCACTCCCAGCGTCAATTCCGTCGCCAGCGATGCGTCCGCTCTCTTTACGCCTCCCGCGAGCTGCGCATAAAGCAGGTCCGCCGCATACGCGTTCTCCGCCGCCACGCGGCGCAAAACGTCGAAGGCAATCTTCCTCGCTGCGGAAATAGCCATAACTCAAGTTTAGTGAGGATGCACCCCGGTAGGAACGGGCTGAATAACTCCAGTGAATTCGCGCTCGTTAACTGCCGAAGCGCTCGCCGCTCTGGATCCGCGCGCCATTCGCAAATTCGCGCGCGCTCACGCGCTTGCGCCCTTCGATCTGCACTGCCTCGATCCGCAGCCGTGTGCCCGCGCCGCAAATCACCTCGATAGCGGCATCGCCCAATACCAAAGTGCCCGGCTCCTTCGCGGTCGCCGCGGCATCGCCGGCAGGCTGCCTCGCTCGGCCGTCCCCAGATGTGGCACAGCTTTCCGCGAAATGTGCTGAACGCGCCCGGCCACGGCGTCAGCCCGCGAATCCGGTTATAAATCTCGCCGGCCGTGCCGCCCCCAGTCGATCCGCCCGTGCTCCTTCGTGAGAATCGGCGCATAGCTCGCTTGCGCGGCGTCCTGCGGAGTCGGCGTAATCTCTCCGCGCTCCCAGCGAACCAGCGATTCTGCCACCAGCGGCGCGCCCAATTCGGCCATGCGCCCGGCAAGTTCCGGCGCCGTCTCGTCCGCGCCAATTTCCGTTTCGCGCTGGAGAAGGATCGGCCCGGTGTCCAATCCCGGATCGAGCCGCATCGTCGTAAGCCCGGTCTTCTTTTCGCCGTTGATAATGGCCCAGGCGATGGGCGCCGCGCCGCGGTATTTCGGCAGCAGCGAAGCGTGCAGGTTCATCCAGCCCAGCCGTGGAATCTCCAGCAGACGCCTGGGAATGATCTGCCCGTAGGCGATGATCACCACCGCGTCCGGCTTGATCTGCGCGAAAAAATCCAGCGCCGCGTCCGACTTCATGCTTTCCGGCTGATAAATCCGCGCGCCCGCTCCGGCCGCCACTTCCTTCACCGCGGAAGCCGAAACGCGCTGCCCGCGCCCGCGCGGCCGGTCCGGCTGCGTCACCACGGCTTCCACGCTGAATTCCGGGTTCTCCAGCAGCGCCCGCAGTGCGGGAACGGCGAATTCGGGCGTGCCGCAAAAGACGATGCGCATGCTGTTCTCGCGGCTTGAGGCGCGTGGGCCCTTACCACTGCCCCGCTTTTTGCAGTTTGCGGATTCTTCGGCGGATCAGATCGCGCTTTACGAGGCCCAGGTGTTTCAGAAAAAGAATGCCGTCCAGGTGATCGAGTTCGTGGCAGAACGCCCGCGCCAGCAATCCTTCGCCATTCATCTCAAAACTTTTTCCTGTGACGTCCTGCGCTCGCACCGTCACGTATTGCGGCCGCGCCACGTTTCCGCGAAAGCCCGGAACCGACAGGCAGCCCTCTTCCTCGCGCTGCTCGCCCTCGGCGTGAATGATCTCCGGATTGGCCAGCACGATTTTGGCTTCCGGATTTTTCCCCACGGTCACGTCCACCACCGCCAGCCGCCGCCCCAGCCCGATCTGCGGCGCCGCCAGCCCCACGCCATTGGC
Source organism: uncultured Acidobacteriota bacterium (assembly GCA_963823935.1). Taxonomy (GTDB): domain Bacteria; phylum Acidobacteriota; class Terriglobia; order Acidiferrales; family UBA7541; genus Palsa-189. The sequence goes on along the minus strand of CAWGNM010000008.1, from coordinate 110,504 downwards.
CGCGTACATCGATTCGAACATGTCTTCGCACAGCTTGGCCAGTTCTTCGTCGAACTTCTCGACGGGCTTGGTCGTCTTTTCCAATACGGCGTCGCCGTACTTAACCACGGGATAGATCATCGCCGACTTTCCGGATTTTTCGCCGTTGCTCAGAAATTCCCCTTCAGAAGCCTTGTCAAAAGCCGTCTCCGAAAATAACATTAGAAAGTATCCACCTGCCGCATGTAACCCTCGAAGTTTCGCCGCGTCTCTCCCAGCGAATCCCCGCCAAATTTTTCCAGGAACGCTCCCGCCAGCACCAGCGCCGTCATCGCTTCGCCCGCCACTCCTCCCGCCGGCACCACGCATACGTCGGATCTCTCATAGGCCGCCTGCACCGCTTCCTTGCTGACCAGGTCGGCCGTCCCCAGCGCCCGCCGCAACGTCGAGATCGGTTTCAGATAGCCTCGCACCACCACGTCTTCGCCGTTGGTGATCCCGCCTTCGAGGCCCCCCGCCCGATTGCTGGGGCGCTCGAACCGCCGGCTCTTCGCATTGTAGGTGATCTCGTCCTGCACCTCGCTGCCAAAGGAACCGGCCGCGCTAACCCCGGCGCCGATCTCCACCGCCTTTACCGCTTGGATGGACATGATCGCCCTCGCCAATTGTCCATCGAGTTTGGCGTCCCACTGCGCGTGGCTCCCCAGGCCCGGCGGCGCTCCGTGCGCCACCACCTCGAAGATGCCGCCCACCGAATCTCCCGCGCGCAGCACCTGATCCACTTCCTGCTTCATGCGCGCCTCGATCTCCCGATCCACGCAGCGCAGCGGCGAATCGAGATTCGCGCACACCGCCTGGATTTCGCTCCACGCCGCCGGCCGTTCCAGCCGCACATGCCCCACGGCCACCACGTGGCTCAAAATTTCGCAGCCGAATTCCCGCAGCAGCAGCTTGGCCACCGCGCCCAGCGCCACGCGCGCCGCCGTCTCGCGCGCCGAAGCCCGTTCCAAAATGTAGCGCGCATCGTGCAGATTGAACTTGATCGCGCCCGCCAGGTCCGCATGCCCTGGCCGCGGCGCCGTCAGCGGCCGCCGCGCGGATCGCTCTTCTTCGCGATCCTCCACCGCCATGGCCTTCTCCCAATTGGCCCAATCGCGGTTCTCGATGCGCAGCGCGATGGGCGCGCCGATCGTCTGCCCGTGCCGGATTCCCGCCAGCGCCTCGGCGCGGTCTTTCTCGATCTTTTGTCTTCCTCCGCGCCCATAGCCCAATTGCCGCCGGTGCAGTTCGCCGTTGATGAATTCCAAATCGATGCGCAGGCCCGGCCGGCAGCCCTGAAATCCAGGCGACCAGCGCCTGACCGTGCGATTCTCCCGCGGTGGCGAATTGCAGCATTGGGTTGTGCCCCGGCTCGCATGCGCTTTGTCCGTCGCGCGGGGCGGCAGGGAATTGGGCATTTTATCGGAGCGCGCCCACAGCGTAAAGCTAAAGCCGCCGGAAACGAACCCGGGAGGCAAATGTTCGCGCCGCGAACCCGTCCTTGACGCTTCGCAACGCCCGACGTTAGGCTTGCAAGGAGCCTCGATCGGCAAATGGCCACTGATCCTAAATTGCTCGACGCCGCGGAACCCTCCGCATTCGCCTTATTGATCGAGCCGTTCAAGCGCTATGTGCAGATCGTTCAGGACTACTCCTATCTCGCCGCCCGCGCCGTGGCCGCTCTTTTCACTCCGCCGATTTACGTAAACGACCTTTTGGAGCAGATGGATATCATCGGCATCGGTTCGCTGCCCATCGTGCTGCTGACCGGCGTCTTTATCGGCGCGGTCATGGTTTTGCAAACCGCCTCGCAGTTCGAGCGTTTCGGCGAAACCTCGCTTACCGGCGACGTCGTCTCGCTCGCCCTGGTGCGCGAGTTAGGGCCCGCCATCACCGGACTGCTCGTCGCCGGCCGCAATGCCTCCGGCATGGCCTCCGAACTCGGCTCCATGCTGGTCACCGAACAAGTCGACGCCATGCGCGCCATGGGCACGGACCCCAACCGCAAGCTCGTCGCCCCCCGCGTGCTCGCCACCGTCTGCGTCCTGCCGCTGCTCACCGCCATGGCCGATTTCGTCGGCCTGATCGGCGGCTTTGTCATCGCTTATTTCACCTTGCGCATCGGCAGGGTGGAGTTCTGGACGCGCGCCATCAACGCCCTCGAATTTTCCGACCTGATGCAGGGCATGGCCAAGCCGGTGGTCTTTGGCTTCCTCCTGGCCACGGTCGGCTGCTACAAGGGCTTGACGGTTCGCGGTGGCACCCAGGGCGTCGGACGCGCCACCACTCAGGCCGTGGTCATCTCCTCGGTCTTGATCCTGATTACGGACTTCTTCCTCACCAAGGTCTCTCTGTTCCTCGCCGGCGGCGTGAAGTTCTGATTTGGCGCCCCTAGGGCCAAGTAATCAAGTCGCCCACAAAACGTGACGGCCAATCCGCATGTGCATCTATAATGAATTGGGTGACGACGTGTGCTGGCGCCCCCCGCTCAGCCACTTTCCGGGATGAACGCCGCCTCGAACGAGCCAGTCATTTCCTTTGAGGATGTGCGCCTCGGCTTTGACGAGGGCGACGTTCTTCGTGGAGTCTCCTTCCGCGTCGCTCACCAGGAAACCAAGGTCCTCGTCGGCGAGACCGGAACGGGCAAGACCCTTATCCTTAAGTTGGCTGCGGGCCTGCTCAAGCCCGACTCCGGTCACGTGCGCGTCCTGGGAGACGATCTCGGCTCCATGTCCGAACCTCAGTTGCTCCACTTTCGGCGCCAAATCGGTTTTGTCTTCCAGGAAGGCGCGCTCTTCGATTCCATGACCGTGGCCGAAAATGTCGCCTATCGTCTCAACGAAGACGGCGTGGACGAACATGAAATCGATGCCCGCGTCCGCGAAGCGCTCGGCTTTGTGGATATGGAAGACGCTATCGATAAACTTCCCGGCGAGCTCTCCGGAGGCATGAGGCGGCGCGTGTCCATTGCCCGCGCTTTGGTCAGCCGTCCTCCCATCGTGCTTTACGATTCGCCCACCGCTGGTCTCGACCCCATCACTTCGCATACCATCATCACCTTGATCTTGCGGCTGCGCGATACCCAGGGAGTCACCTCGCTCATGGCCACCCATCGCCTTCAAGACGCCTTCGCCCTCGCCAATTTCCGCTTCGACCCGGCGCAAAATCGCGTCGTCAGGATTTCTCCGGCGGCCTTGGCGGCCCGCAATGGCCAGCCCTCCACCACGTTTTTGTTCTTGCGCGAAGGCAAGGTGTACTTCGAGGGAGGCCAGCAGGCCCTGCTCGATTCCCCCGATGCCTATCTGAAGAAATTTTTGGTCTGATTAGTGGGGACGCGAAAGCAAATTTGGATATCGGTAAAGAGCTAAACCGTACTTAAGAACCACGAGGAGGCCAGATCATGGCGCAACGCAAGCAACTCAGTTGGACCGAGCTGCGCGTAGGAGTTTTTGTGCTCGCCGGCATTGTCCTGATCGTGCTGGGAATTTTCTACGTCACCGGCACCGGAGCTTTGGGTCCCAAATACCATCTGGTGACCTATCTCCCCGAAGTGGAAGGCCTGACCCTCGGCGCGCCCGTCACCGTCGATGGCGTCGACGTTGGCAACGTCGACACCATCCGCATGGCTCCGGTCCGCGCCGGCCAGCCGGCCAATCGCGACCGCACCGTCGAGGTCGTCATGAGGATCAACCGCGATTTCCAGAATGACATCCGCAGCGATTCCACGGCCACCCTGTTCACCGAAGGCTTTGTGGGTAACCGCGTTGTCAACATTCAGCGTGGTTTCACGGGTCAGGTGCTTCGGGACGGCCAAGAGGTGCCGGGCTCGGGAGAAAAGGCCATCACCCAGGTCGTCTCCCAAGGCGCTGACTTGATGGCCAATCTCAACAGGCTGACTTCCCAGATCAGCCAGATGGTCGGCGGCCTTCAGCAGGGCCAGGGGACGATCGGCAAGTTGCTGCACGACGAAACCGCCTATAACCGCCTGAACTCGGTCCTCGCGCGCGCCGATCAGATCACCGCTTCCGTGCAGCAGGGCCAGGGCACCATCGGCAAGCTGGTCGCCTCGGACGCCCTTTACGCCAAGGCCGATTCCGCCGTCGGCCATCTCGATAACGTCATGGCCGCTGTCGATCAGCAGAAAGGCTCCCTCGGCAAATTTATTTTCGATCCCAGCTTCCATGACAGCGCCCGGCAGTTCCTGGATAGCGGCAACGCCTTGCTTTCCGACGTGCGCGCCGGCCGCGGCACCCTCGGCAAGCTGGCCACTGACGACGAGCTCTATGCCACCTGGCGCCAGACCGGCGACAATCTAAAGCAGGTCACGGCCGATTTGAATTCGCCGAATAGCAGCGCCGGCAAGTTTTTCACCAATCCGCAGTTTTACGACAATACCACCGGAGTGGCGGGCGATCTGCGCTTGCTTCTCAACGAATTTCGTCAGAATCCCGGGAAATTCCTGAAGGTGAAGTTGTCTCTTTTTTAAGTGAAGTTGTCTTTTTCTAAATGAAGTTGTCGCTCTTTTAATCGCCGGTGGCTGGGGACGGAAAATCGCGGGGCGGGTGCCGGCTTTAGCGAGCGGAGCGCCTGGGCGGTCCAGCCGCCCTCCCCCGGCATCGCGGGCGCGCCGAATTTCACCGTCACCCGCCCTCGCGACGAGGAGCTCAATAGCGAGCGCCCGTCGTCGTCTTGCAGCGGACGGCCGGCGGCGTCATGTACCGACACCACCACAATCGGCGAATTGCTTTCGCGCAGGAACTCCTCCCAGCGCTCGCTCTCGCTCGGATTTTCCAGCACATCGCTCGCGGCTTCCCCCGCCAGGCACACCACCTCGCCGGACGAGAATGCCGCCGCAGCCTTTCTCAACAATCCGTCAGCCTTCCATCGCCAGCTCCGGCCATGCCACTTCAGCACTGGCTTCCGACCGTCGCGTAATCCGCATCGCTTTGCGAACCAGCGGAGCCATGCGCGCAAATGGCTTCGCCTCGGCCACAAAGTGGATCGGCCGGTCCGTCGCCGCGGCCACAAACATGGCCTTCAGCGGCGTCAGCTCCTCGCGTGAGGAAGAGCGCTCCGCCGCGTTCGGGAATATTGTCGCGGCCCTCCACGTGGATGCGGTAAACGCTGTGCGTAAGCGCCCACAACCCCAGGCGCAATATCGAATCCGGCAGGAAGACCACGGCGTAAAGCGTCGCCGCCAGCGTCATGCACGCCCCGGCCAGAAAGATCTCGTCCGCGCGCAGCCGCAGCCATTCCGCCATCGCAAAGTAAACCCCCGCGGCTGCGAATACGCCCACGAACGAAATGAGGTTGGCCGCGGCGATCACTCCGCCCTTGCGCTCCGGATCGGGCCGATGCTGAATCAGCGCGTTCAGCGGAACCGCGTAGAAGCCGCCAAAAAATCCCAGCAGGCCCAGGTAAGCGGCCGCGCGTTCCAGCGAAATTCCATGTCCCGCCGAAAGGAACCCGAAAACCATCATCCCCGCCGCGCCCACCGGGATCAGCCCGTATTCGATCTTGGCGTCGGAAAGATAGCCCGTCGCCAGGCTGCCCAATCCCAGGCCCACCGCCACCGCCGCCTGCAGGTAGCTGATGTGCCGGTCGTCGATCCGCAGAATATCGTGCCCGTAAATTACGATCGTGAATTGCAGCAGCGCCGCCAGGAACCAAAGATAGAAGTTGCCCACCACGGCCCAGTTCAACACGCGATCGCCGCGAATCCTGCGAATCTGTTCCCCCAGATCGCCCAGCGGGTTGCGGTTGAATTTTCGCGCCGGATTTGCCGCCGGCACCCGCGTAACCCCGAAGCTGGTCGCCAGCCCAAGCACCGTGCAGCCCAGCAGAATGGCGCCCGACCGTTCCTGATGCCCGCGAAAATAAAACGCCAGAAATCCGCTGGCCACCGTGGCCGCAATCGCCGCCAGGAACGTTCCCAGCTCCACCACGCCATTGCCCCACGAAAGGTCCTTCTCCGGCAGCAGCTCCGGCAATAGCCCGTACTTCGATGGGCCAAAAATGGCCGCCTGCGAGCTCAGCAAAAATACGCCCGCCGCTTCCATCGCCAGATTCCCCCGCGCCAGCGCCCCCAGCGCGAAGAGCATCACGCCCAGCTCCATCCATTTCGTTCCGATGGTCACCGAGCGCTTGCTGAAGCGGTCCGCCAGGAATCCGCCGGTCATCGAAAGCAGAATAAACGGCAGCGCGAAAAGCGCTCCCACCACCAGCACCAGCCAGTTTTGCTTTGGCCCGGGCACGGTCATGTCCACCACGAGGTAAATCACCAGGAATTTCAGCGCGTTGTCGTTGAACGCCCCCTGAAACTGCGTGGCCACCAGGCTCCAGAATCCGAGGCTATAGCGCGCGGACCGGCTCCTCCCTTCATGCCCGGTCTCCTCTGCTCCGATGCGGCCGTTTTGAACCTGCACTTCTTTCATAGCAGTTGGTTCACAGCACTTCGTTGATAGAGCTCGCTCCCGCCGCCACTCCTTTTCTTCAGTCTAATTGCCAGTCCTCGCGCCCAGCAAGCCTCGCCTCACGGCCGGACACAAAAGGTCAAAATTCAAACTGACGCCTAGCCCCCGCGGAATTTGACTATCTTGCGCCCCCCGATGGGCGTATGCTCAAAAAGCGCGAAGTTCCTTCCTCTTGGGGTGATTTATGAAGCGATTCCGTCTCCTTCCCGCCGTGGCATTGCTTGTTCTGCTCCCGTTGGCCGCCTCCCGGGCTCAGCGATCGGGCTCCTCCTCCCCCTCAGCCCCTTCCGCGGGCAATGTCCCCAACTCAACGACGCAGCCGATGTCTCGGCCGCCATCCTCACAATCGCCCACTCCCCTTTTTGTCTCCGGACGCGTGCTCATGGATACTGGCCAGCCTGTGCCCGAACCCGTCTCCGTGGCTCTTGATTGTGGCCTCAGGATAGTGCAGGTCATTCGCACGGACTTGAAGGGATATTTCCAATTCACCCTCGGCTCGGGCCCTCAAGGCAACATCGATTACAGCGCCGCCAATGATGAGATCGCGGGCCCTGGTTTCGGCATGAATGGCGGCAATGGCATGGGCACTTCAGGCTATGGCGCGCCCGGCTTTGGCAATGGTTTGGTCGGCTGTGAACTGCGCGTTTCCGTCGACGGCTTCCAGCCGACGACTCGTCCCATCACCAGTCCGCCGGATCTGGAGACGATTGACGTCGGCACCTTTCATCTGGCCCGCATCGCCGGCGTGGAAGGGTCCGCCATCAGCGTCACCTCCATGTTGGTTCCCTCCAACGCCCGCAAGGAATTCGAGAAAGGCGAAGACGACGCCCGTAATAACAAGCTCAAGCCTGCCACCGCGCATTTCGAAAAAGCCGTCGCCGAGTACGATAACTATGCGGCCGCCTGGACCGAGTTGGGTAAAGTCTACGCCGCCGGCCGCGAACCCGATAAAGCTCGCCAGGCCTTTGCCAAGGCCATCGCCGTCGATCCCAAGTACATACCTCCGTACGTGAGTCTGGCCAGCCTGCAGATACAAGGTGAGGAGTATGACCAGGCCGTCGACACCGCCGGAAAAGCTCTGGCCCTCAATCCTGCCGTCGATATCGCCAATTATGTCCAGGCCATCGGCTACTTCAAGCTGAATCGCCTGGACGACGCGGAGCGCAGCGCCCGCGAGGTCGAAAAGTCTCCCAATCAAAACATTCCTCAGGTGCACGCCTTGCTTGCCGATATCTTTCTCGAGAAGCAGGACTTTCCCGGCGCCGCCGGCGAGATGCGCGCCTATTTGAAGCAGTCGCCGAAGGGCCCGCTGGCCCCCGAAATCAAGAAAAAATTAGACCAGATGGGAGTGTCGGCCGCGGACCAAAGCGATCCCAAGTCATCGTCACAGTCCAAGTCCGCCTCCAAGTAAGCGCGTTCGCCGCCCTTGTAGCTCACCGCCTGCTGTCATCCCGAACCCGGTCGCGTTTTATGCGAAGTCGGCGGCCTGAGGGATCTTGCTGTTTCGGATCGTGCGGCTTTCGCGACGGGCGGTGAGGTCCGTTTTGTGGACTCCGGTGGCGTCCAGCGGACGCCGTAACCGGAGGATCTGCTTTTGACCCCAGACCTGCGCATGCTATTCGATTAGGCACCTCATTACTTAACTAACTACTCACTACCGTTCCTCCGCGCTGAAAATGGATGTGGCCGGATACACTCAGTCGCGCCGCTTCTATCCAGCCAGGAGTCGCAATGCCTCGCATTCTTGTCATCGACGACGACGAATCCATCCGCAGGATGCTTCGTTTTCGCCTCAAGGACGCTTACGAACTCATGGACACCCCCTCTCCCGAAGAGGGCCTCATCCTGGCGCTCCAGCACAAGCCCGATGCCGTCCTCGTGGATCTCATGATGCCGGCCCACACCGGCTTCGAGGTCTGCCAGACGCTTTCCGCCATGAGTTTCACCGAGCTGATTCCCGTCTTTGTCATCTCCGGCGCGCCCAAGGCGCTTTATAAGGACTTCTGCGATTCCATGGGTGTCAGCGGCTATTTCGAAAAGCCCATCGACTTCAATCTTTTGCAGGAGCGCTTGTCCGCGGTGATCAGCCGCCGGCGCGAAAATCGCCGCGCCGAAGCGCGCATCCGCTTGAGGATCGGCCTGAAGCTGCGCGGAACCGATGCCAAAGGCCAATCGTTTGAAACTCTCGTCTTCACCGAGAACGTCAGCCGCCGCGGCTTTGCCTGCGGCTTGAGCGCTTCCTTGAAACCGAATACGGTGATTGAAGTTTTCCTATGGATGCCCGCCGCGCACCGATTTACCGGAGAGGCCCGGCTCGCCTGGTCCCGTTCCCCCGAAACTCCCGCCCAGATCTGCGGCTTCCAATTTCTCGGCGAGCCCCGCGAGTGGATCTTCTAGCCACCGCCGTATGCGTTAGCGCGTCCAGTTTGAATTTTCTCAGAGTGTCGCAAGCTCTTCCCGCTATCGTTCTGAAGCTGCCTCATTGACTCTCGCGATAAAATATATATACGCGCCCAGATGACGAGCTGGACGACGAACCGGCGCGCGAGGAGCGTCTTTGTCGCTGCCCCATGCGCCTCTTTTGCGCGTGGGGATTTTCGGAGTCAGTCTTCCGAATAGGCAAGGTGCCAACGGGTTCGCGGCTTGTCATCGCGCGGCTCCTTGGATTCTTGTAGCCCAGGGCGCGGCGCTGTCCAGCCGGCCCTGGGGCTTTTGTCCGGTAGCGGTGGGTACCGCATGCGTCGGTTTTGGGCGTGGGGTTTTTCTTTGGGTGCCCGCACCCTTCGTTTTCAAGGGTGCGGATTTTCGCCAGTCGTGCCTCGCGCACGCCAGTCGAAGCAGCAAATTTTTGGGCAGACTTAAATCTCTTAGAATGATACTCTTGCAAGCGCAACGGAAAAGACGGAGCTAACCGCTTTAGAATGATAACGTTTACAAAAAACCACCATCCGGCGCGACGACCCGAACGTCGTGGGGAGCCAACTACCGTAGAATCTGTGCGTTAAGCCAATATCCAGCCCCCAGACAGGTATCCGCTAAACCCTTTAGTTTTATATCCTTGTACAAACATAAAAATAACTCCCATGGAATGATATTCTTGCAAAAAAAGTGGGGGGAGGGGTCCCCCGGCGCATTTCCCGTGCCAAACCACCCTTCCGCCCTGAGGCCACACCCAGCCAGCGCACCCTGCACTCTGCCGGCGGCGGCTCGTGAATTCGCAGCTATTGCGCTGCAAAAGCATCGATAAACTAGTCGCTGAAGCTGAAGCGCCTGAGCATCGGTTGAAAAAGACTCTCGGCCCCTGGTCCCTCACGGCACTGGGCATCGGCGCCATCATCGGCTCCGGAATTTTCGTTCTCACCGGGACGGCTGCCGCCGGAGAATATTTCCAGGCTCCCTCCATCCTGCATGCCCAAGTCCTCGACCTGCTCGTCAATTATCTGCGCCATGGCGGTTCCGCGGCCGTGCTCATGCACGGGCGTCCCCCCGCTGGACCCGCCATCGCGGTTTCGTTTCTTCTCGTCGCGCTGGCCTGCAGTTTTGCCGGTCTTTGTTACGCCGAGCTTGCCTCCATGATCCCCATCGCCGGCAGCGCCTACACCTATTCCTACGCCACGCTGGGCGAAATCTTCGCCTGGATCATCGGCTGGGATCTGATTCTCGAATACGCCGTCAGCAATGTCGTCGTCGCTATCGGCTTCAGCTCCTATGCCAAATCGCAGCTCACCGCGTTTGGAGTGAACTTGCCGGACCGCTGGTCCAGCCCGGTCTGGGAATCGGGACATTGGACCGGCGCGATATTCAATTTTCCGGCGTTCCTCATCGTTTTCCTCCTCACCATATTGCTCGTGCGCGGAGTGCGAGAGTCCGCCCAAGCGAATAACGTGATCGTGGCGGTGAAGATTGGCGCGATCCTTACGTTTCTGGTTGTCGGCGGAATGCTGGTCCATCCCGCCAACTGGAGGCCCTTCGCTCCCTCGGGCTTCGGCGGGATTGTCACCGGCGGCGCCATCGTCTTTTTCACCTACATCGGCTTCGATTCCGTCTCCACCGCGGCGGAGGAAGCCAAAAATCCGCAGCGCGATCTTCCCATCGGCATCATTGGTTCGCTGATCGTCTGCACGATTCTCTACATCGGGGTTTCCATCGTTCTTCTGGGAATGATGAAATACACCACGTTCGTTTCCGGCGAGGCTTCCGACGCTCCGGTGGCCTATGCCTTGCACCATCTCAGCTCCAGCCGCTTGGCCGGATCGGTGATTGTGATTGGCGCGTTGATGGGCATGGTTTCATCGCTGCTCGTCTTTCAGTACGGCCAGGCGCGCATCTGGTACGCCATGTCGCGTGACGGTCTGTTTCCCAAGATCTTCTCCGCCGTCCATCCGCGTTTCCAGACTCCCCATCTCTCCACCTGGATCGCTGGTTTAGCCGTGGGCCTCCCCGCGGGAATCTTTGCCGTCAGCGATGCAGCCGATCTTTCCAATATCGGAACGCTTTTCGCCTTTGTGCTGGTATCGCTGGGAGTGATCCTCTTGCGCCGCAAAGACCCGCAGCGGCGGCGCGGCTTTCGGGTTCCCTTGGTCCCTTGGTTTCCGCTGATCTCCATTATTCTGTGCGGCGGATTGATGATGGGCCTCACGGTGATCACCTGGATTCGTTTTGTCGTCTGGCTCGCGATCGGCCTCGTGATCTACGCGGGTTATAGCCGCAGGCACAGCGAATTCGCCCCGAAACCGGCCCCCGGAAAATCCTGATGGCGAGATCCTGATGGCCCAGCAACTCTCGGTACAATCGTGGGCGGCGCGATTTCAATTGCTGCCCAAAGCCGAACTGCACCTCCATCTCGAAGGCACCATGGAGCCCGCCACCGTTGTCGCTCTCGCCGGAAAATATGGCGACCTTGTCACCGAAGCCGCCGTGGCCGCGCGCTATGCCGCGCGGGATTTCGCCGCCTTCATCGAGGCCTACAAGTGGGTCACTTCGTATCTGCGCGCCCCGGCAGACTACGCCCTGGCGGCTCGCCGCATGTGCGAACAGTTGCTGGCCCAAAATGTTGTGTATGCCGAGATCACTCTCTCCGTCGGCGTCATGCTCTTGCGCAAACAGGATGTCGCCGCCAACTTCGCCGCAATCCGCGAAGCCGCCGCGCCGTTCGAGCATCGCGGGCTGCGCCTTCAATGGATATTCGACGCGGTGCGCCAGTTCGGGCCTGCCGCCGCCCGCGAGGTTGCGCGATGCGCTGTGGACCTGCGCGGCGCGGGCGTCATCGCCTTTGGAATGGGCGGCGACGAACTCGCTCTTCCCGCAGCCCACTTTCGCGACGTCTATGAATACGCGGCCGCCCACGGCCTGCATCGGCTGGTTCATGCCGGAGAGATCGGTGGCCCGGATTCGGTCCGCGATGCCGTCGAGATTCTCGGAGCCGAGCGCATCGGCCATGGCATCGCCGCGGCGGCCGATCCCGAGCTGATGGCGTTGCTCGCGGAACGGTCGATTGGTCTGGAACTCTGCCCTACGAGCAATTTGTGCACCGGCGCGTTGGCACGGTATCTCGGCCGCCCCGAAGTGCGCTTAGCGCCGAACATCCGCTCCCGCGCCTTTTTCGCGCCGGCATCCCCATCAGCCTATCGACCGACGATCCCGCCATGTTCAGCACCACCTTGAACGCCGAATACGCCACGCTCGAACAGATGGGCCTGAGCGGCGAAGAAATCCTGCGCATCTCCGAGGGCGCCTTTCGCGGAGCTTTCCTTCCCTCGGAGGAAAAAATCGCCTTGCTGCAAAACTTCCGCGCTCAAGCGGCGCCGCTGGGCCTGCTATAATGCCTGCCATGAAAGCCCACGTATGGGTCATGCTGAAATCGACGGTGCTGGATCCTCAGGGCGCCGCGATTCAGCAAGCGCTTGCCTCGCTTGGCCATGCCGCTGTGCGCGACGTTCGCCAGGGCAAATTCTTTATCCTCGATCTGGATAGTCTGGACCGCGCCGCCGCTCAGGCCGAAGTGGAGCGCATTGCGCGCGACGTCCTTACCAATCCCGTGATCGAGGATTTCCGCTTTGAAATCGTGGAGGACGCCAAACCCGCCACTGCCGGATAGATAGCCAGATAGGCGGCAATCGGCGCCAGTTTTTCATTGGGGTTTACATAGGCGAAAACTACGGCCCCTCACGTAAGGCGCTCTCCAAAGTCCTTGTGCTACCCTGAATGGCCGGTGCATTTCTCACCCGGTTCCATTCCAAGGAGATTCCATCGTGTGCGGCATTGTCGGCTATATCGGCCCTAAGAAGGTTGTACCCCTCATCCTGGACGGGCTCCGGCGCCTCGAATATCGAGGCTACGATTCCGCCGGCGTGGCCGTGGTCAGCGAAAACGGCCATCTGGAGATTCGCCGCGCCTCGGGCAAGCTGCCCAATCTCGAGGAGTCCATCCGCCAGCACCCCATCGACGGCATCTACGGCCTGGGCCACACGCGCTGGGCCACGCATGGGCGGCCCACGGAAGAGAATGCCCACCCCCACCGGGACTGCAAGGGCGAGATCGTCGTCGTTCACAACGGCATCGTCGAAAACTATGTGGAACTGAAGGAAGAGCTCGAAAAAGAAGGACACAAGTTCGTCACCGCAGACCGACACCGAGATCGTGGCTCACCTGGTTGAAAAATATATGGACGGCGGCCCGCTGGAAGACGCCGTGCGCAAAAGCCATCAAGCGGCTAAGCGGCGTCTACGCTCTGGTGATTCTTTCGACCAAGGACCCGCGCAAAATCGTGGCGGCCCGCAATGGCCCGCCCGTGCGTCGTTGGCCTGGGCAAAGATGAATACTTCGTGGCCAGCGACATCCCGGGCATCCTGGCGCACACGCGCGACATGTTTTTCCTGGGCAACGGGGATATTGCCGTGCTCACGCCCAAGGGCGTGAAAGTAACCGATATCGAAGCCAGGCCGGTCGAACCCAAGATTCATCACATCACCTGGGACCCCATCACCGCCGAAAAGGGCGGCTTCAAGCATTTCATGCTCAAGGAGATTTGCGAGCAGCCTCGCGCCATTCGAGACACCATGCTGGGCCGCATCTCGCAGGAGACCGGCAAAGTCTTCCTCGACGAAATGGCCATCACCGAGGAGGAGTTCCGCAATTTCCGAAACATCAAGATCGTTGCCTGCGGCACCAGTTGGCACGCCGGTCTCGCCGGCAAATTCATGATCGAGCGGCTGGCCGGGGTTCCCGTGGAAGTGGATTACGGCAGCGAATTCCGCTATCGCAACCCCATTATTGACGATCGCACGCTGGTCATCTGCATCAGCCAGTCGGGGGAAACGGCGGATACGCTCGCCGCCCAGCGCGAGGCCAAACAAAAAGGCGCCAAAACGCTGGCCATCTGCAATGTGGTGGGCTCGATGGTCACGCGCGAAGCCGCCGGCACGATTCTCACCCATGCCGGGCCCGAAATCGGCGTAGCCTCCACCAAAGCGTTTACCGGCCAGCTCACCGCGCTGATGCTGATTTCACTCTATCTCGGGCAGACGCGGGGCAAGCTTTCCGACGACGCCGCCAAGAAGCTGATGCAGGAGTTCACGCGCCTCCCGCAGAAGCTGGAGACGATTCTGCAAGGCGATCAGGAGGGCATCTACGAAGCGCTGGCGCGACAATTCTTCCGCTATACCGATTTCCTCTATCTCGGTCGCGGCATCCACTATCCCATCGCTCTCGAAGGCGCGCTCAAGTTAAAGGAAATCTCCTACATCCACGCCGAGGGCTATCCGGCCGGCGAGATGAAGCACGGCCCCAACGCGCTGATCGACGAGAATCTGCCCGTGGTGGTGCTGGCCACGCGCGACGAATTCGATTCCGACTCCATGGTGCGCTACGAAAAGAGCGTCTCCAACATTCAGGAAGTGAAAGCGCGCGACGGCATCGTCATCTCCGTGGTCACCGAAGGCGATCACCTGGCGCGTAAAGCTTCCGACCACGCCATCGAAATCCCCACCGCGCCCGAGCTGATGGCCCCGATTCTCGAAATCGTGCCCTTGCAATTGCTCGCTTATCACATCGCGGTGCGCCGCGGCTGCGACGTGGACCAGCCCCGCAACCTGGCTAAATCCGTCACCGTGGAATAAAAGCTGCGCTTCCGAGTTTCCTTTTCGCGGCATCGCGATAAAATATTTACATTGTTGCCACGAATCATGCGCGGTCTTCGCTTCATTCTCATTTTTGCTTGCGCTTCGTGCGTCTTGCTCGCAGCCCGCGATCTTGCGGCGCAAACCGCTCCCGATTCGTTTGTTGTCGCGGAGGTACATTCCTCCGGGTCGCATCGCTACAGCGACGCACAGATCGCAGCGACGGTGGGTTTGCGGCCCGGCGATCCGGTCGACCAGGAAAAACTACAAGCGATCGCCGATGGCCTGGTTCACCTCGGCGTGTTTTCCCGCGTCAATTTTCGCTTCACGGTCAAGAATAGGCGCGCCACGGTCAATTTCGAGCTGCAAGACGCCGACGCCGTCCCGGTGATGTTCGAGAACTTCCCCTGGTTCACCGACGATGAACTTGCCGGCGAGATTCGCCAGGGCGTACCGCTTTTCGACGGCAGCGCTCCTCGCGACGGCACGCTGCTGAACGAAATCACCTCTGTGCTTGCCGCCAAGCTCGCGTCGCGCGGAATCAAGGCCAACGTGGAGCACATGCTCGTGGCCGAGCCTTCCAGCGACGAGATGATCATGCAGTTCCGCCAGGATGGCCCCAGCTTCACCATCTCCAGCCTCACCTTCGGCGATGCGCTGGCGCAGAATTCGGAGAAGCTGAAGGACCGCGTGAGCGATCTTGTGGGCAAAAGCTTTTCACGCTTTGCCATCGACCTTTTCGAGAATGA
This sequence comes from uncultured Acidobacteriota bacterium, assembly GCA_963823935.1. Lineage (GTDB taxonomy): Bacteria > Acidobacteriota > Terriglobia > Acidiferrales > UBA7541 > Palsa-189. The sequence continues at coordinate 95,147 of CAWGNM010000008.1, read as the reverse complement.
ACAGCTGCGGCCGGTCTACCTTGCCGCGGGCCAGATTGGGGTGAAGTTTGGCGCGCCCAGCATTCATTTCGGCGGCTCGGACTCAGACCCGCAGACTCCTTCGACGGTAGACGTTCAGATTCCGATCACGCCAGGGCTCGTGTACCACCTTTCCGGCATCACCTGGACCGGCAACTCCGCGCTCGATGCAGCCGCGCTTTCCAAACTTCTGGCGGTGAAGCCCGGCGACTTGGCCAACGGCATGCAACTCGCCGGGGATTGGGAACAGGTGGAACTGGAGTACCAGCATCGCGGCTATCTGGACGTGAAGGTTACACCGATGGCCCAATTCGACGACGCCAAGGCCACCGTCGCGTACAACGTGAAGATCGCGGAAGGGCCGCAATATCGCATGGGCCAACTGGTGATCACCGGCCTCTCGGTGGATTCGGAACAGATCGTGCGCAATAGCTGGCGGCTTAAGGCCGGGCAAGTGTTCGACAACACCTACCTGGAAGAGATGCTCTCGAAGCTGGAGAAGCCCACGGTGGCGATTTTTGGCGATAAGCCGGTGCACTACGAAAAAATGGGACACTTTCTGCGCACCAATCCCGCGAATCACGTCACCGACGTCTTGCTCGATTTCCAGTGATCGTTCCAGTAATTGCGGCGAATCGAAACGTGCGCGTCTGCAAGGGCTGAAGCCCCCTTTGCTTTCCACCTTGTTGTCAGGGCTAAAGCCCTGACCCACAACGCCGAAGTGCGGCGAATCGAAACGTGCCCGTCTGCAGGGGCTGAAGCCCCGTTCGCTTCCCACTTTGTTGTCAGGGCTAAAGCCCTGACCCACAACCCCGAATTGCGATTCATTTGTGGCGCTGGGCACTAGATGACGCGCGCGGCGGCGCATTCGCGGGCCGCAATCACTGTGTTCACGTGGATGCGCACGGTGTCTTCGACCTGGCGGGCGTAACCGCCGGCAAAGGCCACGGCCACAGGCAAGCCGCGGAGCCTGGCTTCGGCAAAGACCAGCGCATCGCGCTCCTGCAAACCTGGCATGGTCAGCGAGAGTCCCCCCAGCTGATCGTCGCGATAGGGATCGGCGCCGCCAATATAGAAAAGCATTTGCGGCGCAAAGCGGCGGAAGGCCTCCGCCAGCGCTTTATCCAGCAGCTCCAGATATTGTTCGTCTCCGACGCCATCGGCGATATTCACGTCCAAGTCCGAAGGCGGCTTCGGGTCGGGATAATTATTTTCCTGGTGGAGAGACAAGGTGAAAACGCTGTCATCGCCGGCGAAAATCGCCGCGGTCCCGTTCCCCTGATGCACGTCCGTATCGACGACCAGGGCGCTCTGGAGCGTGCCGTCAGCCTGCATCCGGCGGATGGCCACGGCCACATCGTGGATCATGCAGAAGCCTTCGCCGTGCCCGGGAAATGCATGATGAAATCCGCCGCCAATATTGACTCGCGAATCCGTCTTTTACCGCGCAGCGGGCGGCGAGGATCGATCCGCCGGCGGCCAGCCAGAATGCCTCGACAACCGCCTGCGGAATAGGGGATTTCCAGGCGCATTCGTTCGGTCGATGCTGAGCTTATCGTGCTTGAGCTTGTCGACCCATTCGCGGGTGTGCACGCGCAGGATGTCCTCATCGGTGGCCGGTTCGGGCTGAGGAAATCGCCAGGATCGGCAATCTTGCCGGCGAGCAGGGCGTCGCGGACCATGCGGAACTTCTGCGCTGGAAAAACGTGCTGGCCCGAGCCGCAGATCGTAGCCTTCGTGGTAGACGAGCTTGAACGGCAGCATGATGCCGGGCGGAACGTAACGTTCGCGGTCGAGGATGAAATCGGGAACGGCGAACAGCGCGCGGCCAAATTCGCTTGCGCGCCCGGCCGTTCAGGCAGGCCTTGGCGCGGGTGGCATACTCATGGGCCAGGCCGCGGGTGCGATCGAGCGCTCCCGAATCGCGCACCAGCGCGGAGATCTCCTCCGGGCGCACGGTGTGGAAGCCCTTTTCTTCGAGCACGGTGCGCACCATACCGACGTCCCGCGGCGCCATCGCTTTCGCAGCGCATAGATCAGCGGCAGCGTGACCTTGCCCTCCTTCAAATCGCTCAGCACGGGCTTGCCGAGCTGCGTGGGCGAAGCCGTGAAATCCAGCAGATCGTCCACCAGCTGAAAAGCCACGCCGGCGTAACGGCCGTAGTCGGCCAGCGTCTGTTCCTCGTCGGTGAGCGCGCCCGAGCACGGCGCCCAGCCGCGCGCAGCCGCTGAACAGACAGGCCGTCTTGCGCGCCGCCAGATCCATCACTTCCTGCTCGCCCAGGTCCATGCGGCCCGAGGCTGGAGAGCTGCACCACTTCGCCTTCCACCATGTTCTGCGTCAGGTCGATCAGGATGTCCAGAACCTTGAAATTGCGCTCCTCCAGCGCCATTTGGAACGACTGCATGTACAGCCAATCGCCGGCCAGCACGCTGCGATGATTTCCCCAGCGCGAATTGGCCGAAGGCCGGCCCCGGCGCGTGTCGGCGCCGTCGATCACGTCGTCATGAATCAGCGTGGCGCTGTGGATCAGCTCGACGACGGCGCCCAGGCGCACCGCGCTCGGCCCCTGGTATCCCGCGTATCCCGCAGTAAGCAGCAGCAGCGCCGGACGCAGGCGCTTCCCGCCGCCGCCGAGCAGGTAGCGCGGCGATTTCGGCCGACCGGCTCGCTCGCCGTGCCGGTCTGCTGCGCGAGTTCCTGCTCGACGCACGACCAGGTCGTCGCGAACCAGATCGAAAATCTCTTTTACTGTCAGCAGTGAGATGGCGCTCCCCCTCATTCCCTGCGGCAATTCGCCGCAGCCACTCGCGATGGCTACGTCGGCCGATCCTTCGATACCAGGCCGAAGAAGCGGCGAAAATTGGCGGCGGTCGCGGCCGCGAAACCTCGCCAGGCGCCAAGTTTCTCACAGGTCCGAGGGTTCGCGCTACCTCGGCGACGTAGGCGGGCTCGTTTCGCCGGCCGCGATAGGGCCTGAGGCGCCAGAAATGGCGAGTCGGTCTCGATCAGCAAGCGACTCCAGCGGCAGCGCCGCGGCCACGTCGCGCAGGTTCTGCGCCTTGGGATAAGTCGACGTTGCCGGCGAAGGAGACCAGGAAGCCCATCTCGATTCCGCGCCGGGCCTCGTCGAGCGTGCCGGTGAAGCAGTGAAAGATTCCGCCCAGCCCGGAGGCGCGCCAGTGCCGCTCCAGAGTATCGCAGGCAATCGGGCCAGGCTCGCGGCAATGCAGCATGATCGGCGCGTGCGGCCGGCGCGCCAACTCCAGTTGTTCGATGAAGACGCGCTGCTGAACGTCGCGCGGCGAATGGTCGTAGTGATAGTCGAGGCCGATCTCGCCCCGGCCAGAAATCTCGGATGCTTGCGCCAGACGCGGCAGCTCTTCGTAATGCGCCGGCGTGGCCAGCTTGGCTTCGTGCGGGTGAACGCCGGCGGCGGCGTAGATCCAGTCGTACCGCTCGGCGAAGGGCATCGACGAAGCCAGCGCGTCCGGATGCGCCGCCGATGGCCAGAATGTTGCGCACGCCGGCGGCTTGCGCGCGCGCGCCAGCATGGCCATCGCGATCCGCGTCGAATTCGGGCATGTCCAGGTGGGCGTGCGAATCCACTAGTTCAAGCTCGCTGGCGAGGATCGAACGGGAAGCTAGCAGTTCCATGGATGACCTGGTCGCGGAACCGATTCCTGAAGCCCGCGGCTACTTCAGGCGCGCGCCCACCGGCACGTCTTCGAGGAATCCGGCGAGCACCGGGCTTCCATCCGGCGATCGACGCCGCCACGATCATGCCGTTGGACTCCACGCCGCGCAGCTTGCGCGGCTGCAGGTTCACGACCACCACCACCTTGCGGCCGACCAGCTGTTCCGGCTCGTACGCGGTGGCGATCCCGGCGACGATCTGGCGCACTTCGTCGCCGATGTCCACCATCACCTTCAGCAGTTTGTCGGCGCCGGCCACGCGTTCGGCCGACTTCACCTGGCCGACGCGCATCTCCACCTTGGCAAATCGTCGATGGTGATGCGCGCCGCGAGCTGCGCCCGCGGCCGCGGCAGCGGCTGCAGCGGCGGGCGCCGCGGCCGGAACAGCTGCCGCGAGCGCGACGCCGGAGTTGCGGGCGTGCCTTGCGGTTTGCGTAATTTCCTGTTCCATGGCTGCAATCTTCTCCAGTGTTTCGGTTTTTTCGACGCGAGGGAACACGGCTGCCGGCTCGCCAATGCGCGTGCCGGGCCGCAAGCCGCCCCAGGCGAGCTGATCGATGCGCAACTCCGCCAGCGCGCCAGGCTGCCCAGCTGCGCCCAAATCTTTTCCGTGGCTATTGGGCAAGACGGGATGCGCCAGCGCCACGATGATGCGCACCGACTCCGCCGCGTGGTACAAGCACGGTTTCGAGCTGCGCGCGCTGGCTGGGATCGTCCGCCAGCGTCCAGGGCTTGCTGCGCCGTGAGGTAGCCATCCACCTGCGCGACCGCCGCCCAGATCGTCTTCGAGCGCGCGCGAAAAGGATAGCTCCTCGTACTGCTCGACGCGGTCGCGTGCGGCTTCGGTGACCGGCGCGCGGCGAGCGCATTCTCGGCTTCGCCCGTGGCTGCGCGCTATGCGCCGCGGGCACTTCGCCGCCGCAATAACGCTCGATCATCGCCAGCGTGCGGCTGGCGAGATTGCCCAGGCCGTTGGCCAGATCGCTGTTGTAGCGCGTGAGCAGCGCGTCGTGGCTGAAATTGCCGTCCTGGCCGAAGGGCACTTCGCGCAGCAGGTAGTAGCGCAGCGCATCGACGCCGACGGTGCGCGCGATCGGCTCGGCATAAGCGACGTTGCCCTTGGACTTGCTCATCTTCTGCTGATCGAAAAGCAGCCAGCCGTGCGCGAACACGCCCTTGGGCAGCGGCTCCTCGCGCGGCCATGAGGAACGCCGGCCAGTAGACGCAGTGGAAGCGGATGATCTCCTTGCCGATCAGGTGCAGCTGCGCGGGCCAGTATTTCTCGTACTGCATCTCGTCGTCGCCGTAGCCGATGCCGCTCAGGTAGCTGGTGAGCGCGTCGTACCAGACGTAGACGACGTGCTCGGGATCGTCCGGCCAGGGCAAGCCCCACTTCACGGTCTTGCGGCTGACGGAGATGTCGCGCAGCCCGGCCTCGACAAAGCGCAGGATCTCATTGCGGCGGAAAGCGGGGCGGATGAAATCGGGCTGGTCCTCGTACAGCTTCAGCAGCCGGTCCTGAAAGGCCGAGAGCTTGAAGAAATAGTTCTCCTCGGAAACGATTTCGGCGGGCCGGCCGCACAGCGGGCAATCGACCGGCTCGGTGGTGTCGGTGACGTAGAGATTGTCGAAGACGCAGTAGCGGCCCTCGTAGAAGCGCCTTGTAGATGTAGCCGGTATCGCGCGCGCGCAGCAGCAGGCGGCGCACGGCGCGCAGATGTTCGGGCGAAGTGGTGCGGACGAAATGCGTGTAGCTGATGCCCAGCTCGTCCCACAGCCGCGGAAAACCGCGGAATTGCGGTCCACCAGCTCGCGCGGCGTGATGCCCGCCTTGGCCGCGGCGCGGGCGATATTTTCGCCGTGCTCGTCGGTGCCGGTGAGAAACGCCACGTCGTAGCCCTGCATGCGCTTGAAGCGCGCGACCGTGTCCGCCACCAGCGTGGTATAGGCCGAGCCGACGTGCGGCCGCGCGTTGGCGTAATAGATCGGCGTGGTCAGATAGTAGCGAGGGCGGTCGTTGCCGTGAGTCACAGACGCTCCGAAGCGATGCGCTGAAACAAACGATACTATGGGCGGCGACGGGGTTAGTCAAATTCGGGAGCGCCGAACACGATTTTCGGGCGGCGATTGGGCTCCAGGAAATTGCGCAAGCGGACTTACGGGCAACAGGGACGTTCGCGAACGGCTTGTACGCCTTCTCTGAGGATGATGGGAACCATCAGGAGACCGCCTAGCGGGTCCGCCCACCAGAGGCCGAAGACGGCGTTCAGCAGCAGTCCGGCGAGAAGAATCACGGAAAGATAGACGCAAAACTGGGTCTGTTTGGCGTCGGCATCCATCGCTGGGCTCCCCATGTCCGAGGCCAGCTTGCGCTTGGCGCGCGAGAGCACGGGCATAACGATAAGCGAGACGCAGGCGACGATGATTCCGAACAGGCTGTGCTGGGGCGGCTCTCGCCGGAGCAGATCGACGGTCGCCTGGTAGCCGACATACAGAGCCAGGGCGAAGAAGCAGACGGCCACAATCCTGAGCGCGATCCGTTCGACTTCCTCGCGGTGAGTCTCGTCAGCGTCGGAATAGATGCGCCAGAGCAGCGCGGCGCCGGAGGCGACTTCGATGAAGCTATCCACGCCAAATGAGACCAGCGAAATGCTGCCGGCCAATACACCGGCGAATACGGCAACGAGGCCCTCGAGGCTGTTCCAGACGATGGTGAAATACTCGAGCTTCTTGCCGCGGCGAACGAGGTCCTCGCGGCTGAATGCCAGTTCGGCCATAGTGTGAGCGTATCAGATCGGGGTTGCAGTTCCGGAGCGCGCATTGTTGAATAAGACGTCTATAAGGAAAGCGTTGCCGAGGGTCTAAGTTAAGTCGGGGCTAGTCGAGGAGATCTATGGTTCATTTCTTTGGCGTTTCCGTGCGGACCTCCCTGCTGGGATGGATCCTGATCGGGCTGCTGGCAGGGTGGATCGCGGGCGAGATCAGCCGAGGCTCGGGCTTCGGGTGCTTGGGGAACATCGCCATCGGGCTGGTCGGTTCGATCCTGGGCGGCTGGATCTTCTTGAAACTGGGCATTTTCGGCGGAGGATTTGTGTACAGCCTGGCGGCGGCGACCGTGGGAGCCGTGGTGCTGGTGTTGGGCGCTCGCCTTCTCATGGGCGGTGGAAAGCGCGCCTGACGGAGAGGTTGGCGTGAAGGCGCGATGGCCTAAAGGGTTCTTTCTACTGATGGCATCGATCGCGGGCGCGTACTTCCGGCATTACTACCCTCTATTACCCAATATTATGGCTTTGCATTTCGACGCGCGCGGAATTCCTAACGGCTGGTCGACGAAGCAAGCATTCTTCGAGATATTTGCCTGGATGACCGTGCTGGCGGCGGTGCTCGTATTCGGCGTTCCCAAGATCATTGCGGTTACGCCGAGGCAACTGATCAATTTGCCCAATAAAGAATACTGGCTAGGCTCGGAGCACAGGGCTGCCACGATGGAGTTTCTGAGCGGGTGGTTTGCGTGGTTTGGATGCGCCGTCTATGCGGTGATCGTTGTAGCCTTCGATTACGCGGTCCAAAATAGTTTGCATGGGCCCGATGGGGCGAATCCCGTGCGGCTTTGGTACGCGCTGGCGTTGCTTGGAGTATTCATTCTTGTCTGGACGATCCGGCTTTTCAGCCGGTTTGGCCGAGTGCCTGGCAGCGCTTCGAGGTAGAAGCGCGCAACTCATCAGGTGCCTGCCGACAAAAGCAGATCCTCCGGTTGCGGCGTCCGCTGGACGCCACGGAGTCCACAAAACGGACCTCACCGACATCCGCGAAGAACGCGCCTACCACCCCAACACACGTAAGACCGGCGTGTGTTGGGGACCCCGGTACTGGGTTCGGGATGACCGCCCAGTGCGCGCCCTAGGCTAAACGAGCGGACGCGCCACAGCTCTTGTGATGACAAATTCGGATTGGCTCGGCGGCGAATGGGGCATCCACGCTATTCGCGTGGTACGATGTTTCGACTAAAAAAGGAGCTGTGAGAAAGTTGAGCAAGCCTTCGCTGTGGGCCATTCCGCTCGGCGGTTTGGGCGAATTCGGCATGAACATGATGGCCCTGCGCACCGGGGACGACATCCTGGTGATCGACGCGGGCATGATGTTCCCGGAAGTCGAGCTGCTGGGCGTGGACATCGTCATTCCCGACATTACCTACCTCAAGCAAAACCGCGAACATGGTGCGGGCGATCGTGCTGACGCACGGGCACGAAGATCACATCGGCGCGCTGCCCTATATTCTGCGCGACCTGAACGTTCCCATCTATGGCACGCGTTTCACGCTGGCGCTGGTGCGCAAGCGCCTGGAGGAGCACGGGCTGCTGGAGAAAGCGGATCTGCGGGAAGTGATTCCCGGACGCCGCGCGGAGATCGGGCCGTTCGACGTGGAGTTCATCCACGTCACGCACAGCACGATCGATTGCGTGGCGCTGGCCATCCGCACGCCGGTGGGCGTGGTGATCCACACCGGCGATTACAAGATGGACCCGACGCCGATGGACGGCGCGCCCTTTGACCTGCACGCCTTTGCGCGCTACGGCCAGGAAGGCGTGCTGGCGCTCTTCAGCGACAGCACCAATGTGGAGCGGCCCGGGTACACGCCTTCGGAGCGCGCGGTGTGGAACCGCATCGAGGAGCTATTGCCGGGCGGCGCCGCGCAAGGTGCTGGTTTCGTGCTTTGCGAGTTCGATCCACCGCATTCAGCAGGTCGTCGATATCGCCGGATCGGTGGGCCGCAAGGTCGGCTTCGTGGGCCGCAGCATGGTCGACAACGTGGAGATCGCCCACGGCATGGGGCGGCTGCGGATTCCCGACGGCATGGTCGTGCGCCCGCAGGACCTGCGATCGTTCGATCCGAAGAATACTGGTGGTGCTGGTGAGCGGCAGCCAGGCCGAGCCGATGTCTTCGCTCTCGCGGATCGCCGTGGATAATCACCGGCTGCTCAGCGTGGACCAGGACGACACCGTGATCCTTTCGGCGCGCATCATTCCGGGAAATGAGAAGGCGATTTTCCGCATGCTGGACCACATGTTCCGGCGGCGGGCGCTGGTCTATTACGACAACAACGGCGGCCTGTTGCACGTTTCCGGGCACGCCAGCCAGGAAGAGCAAAAGCTGATCCTGAACCTGGTGCGCCCGCGCTACTTCATTCCCGTTCACGGCGAATACCGGCAGCTTTTCCGCCACGCGGCGCTGGCGCAGCAAGTGGGCATCGGTTTCGGGCGAAGTTCTGCTGCTGGAGGACGGGCATCCCATCGAATTCACCGAAGATGGCGCGTACCGGCGCGAGCCGGTGCCCGCGGGGCGCGTGTGCGTGGATTCCGGATCGCTCGAAGAGATCGAAGAAGTGGTGATCCGCGACCGGCAGCATCTGGCCGAGGACGGCATCGTGGTGCCGATTATCGCCATCGACAAGCACACGGGGCGCATGGAGTCGCGGCCGGAAATGGTGACGCGCGGCTTTTTGCCTTCCGACAACGGCACCGAACTGCTGGCGGCGGCGCGCGACGTGATTTTGCGGACGATCGAGCAATCCAATCCGGAAGAAAAGAAGGATTGGAGCGTGATCAAAGAAAAGATTCGCGTGGACTTGAAGCGCTATCTGAACAAGCAGACCTCGAAGCGCCCGCTGATCCTGCCGGTGATCCTCGAAGTATAAGGGGAAGCTAAAAGGGAAGTTTAGAGGTTACCTGGAGGAGAGCGTCGGAACGCTCCTGCCTTCGGAACGAGCCGATGGACTTCCCGTCTGCATCTTAAATCCTGGTGTCTTTATTTTGGTTACGTCGGGCCGAATAGCCATGCCATGCAAGCTGCGCGATTACTCCCCCGCCGATTTCGAGACGTTATATGAGATCGACCAGGCCTGTTACGCGCGGGGAATCGCCTATTCGCGGGCGATGCTGCGGTGGTATCTGAAGCAGCGCGGATCGTTCTGCGTGGTTGCCGAGGCGGAGGCCGGGCCTGAATCGGGCGGCGCTGGCTTCGCCATCGCCGGCTTCATCATCGCTCAAGGCGACGGCGATGCCGGGTACATCGTAACCATCGACGTGCTCGCAAGGGCAGCGGCGCGGCGGCATTGGAACCGCTCTGCTGGAGGAAGCCGAGCGGCGGCTGGCGTCGATGAGAGTGCGCTACATCGAGCTGCAAACGGCAACAAACAACGAAGCCGGCATTGCCTTCTGGCAAAGGCATGGCTATCGTAGTTCGGGCATCTCTCCGGGCTATTATCTGGGCCGCATCGACGCTTATCTGATGAATAAGCGCTTAGCCACTTAAACCTGCGAATCAGCGACCACTCCTTGGAGGGGATTTGAACGACTATCTGATCTCAACGCTGCTGGGAATCGTGGAGGGGCTGACGGAGTTTCTTCCCGTGAGCTCCACGGCGCATCTGCGGATTTCCGAAGCCCTGCTGCACGTGAGCCTCAGCAGCGGCTATTGGAAAATGTATACGATCGTGATTCAACTGGGGGCCATCCTCTGCCTTCCCATCTACTTCCGGCATCGCATCGCAAAATTCATGAGCACTTTTCCGCGGGAGAGGAGGGGACGCGCACGATATTCACTCATCCTCTGGGCCTGGTGGCGATCGCCTTTGTGGTCACGGCAATCCCATCCTTTCTGCTGACCAAGGTGATCGGCAAACATCTGGAGAGCTTGACGATCATGGGCAGCTCGTTGCTGATTGGCGGGATTGTGATGTGGGTGATCGACGCGGCCAACGCGAAATCGGAAGCGGCTGGGCCGGGATCGACGGGCGGTCGAATCCACACCTGGAAGATGGAGGCGATGAGCTTGGGGCAGGCGGTCTGGATTGGCGCATGCCAGATCCTCTCGGCCGTGTTTCCCGGGACGTCGCGTTCGATGTCCACCATCGCCGCGGGACAAGTGGCGGGAATGTCCCGGGCCTCGGCGCTGGAGTTTTCGTTTTTTCTGTCCATGCCGACGATGGTCGCGGCGACAGGATACGACTTGCTGAAATCGCTGGCGGGAAAGGGCGAAAACCCGATCGGGGTATCGCAAATCGACGCCCACGGATGGGCGCTTCTGGCGATTGGACTGGTGATGTCGTTCATCGTGGCCTACGGTTCAGTAGCCTGGTTCATGGCCTGGGTGAGACGGCGAGGGTTCGCGCCTTTTGCGATCTACAGAATCATCGTGGGCGCAGCCGTGCTGTGGGCCTATTTTTCGGGCCGCTGGGTTGTTTAGAAGCTCGTTGTCCGGTTAGAAGCTCGGAGAGCGGGAGATAACCGGTTGGTACTCGGACGAACATCCCCTATTTTTTTGGCTTAGGGCTTTGGTTATAGTTACCGCCGTCCGATGTTCCTCCACAGGTGAACCGCGCGACCAGCGCCCGCGCGTCCTGTGCAAGCTCGATTTGGTCCTTCCCCAGAATGCAGGAGAATCCCGTGCGCTTGCTGACCCCGACGGAAAACCGCCGGTTCAATGAGCTAATTGGTTTTCTAGGCATCACTCTGGCCATATTGATGGCGCTGGCCCTGCTTTCCTATAGCCCGCAAGACGTCTCGCTAAACGTGTCCGCGCAAGCGCCGCAAGCGCATGCGGCGCGAAATTGGGTGGGACCGGTGGGGGCGTATACCGCCGATTTGATGTTTCAGGTGCTGGGTTATGCGGCATTTCTGCTGCCGATGGGAATTTTGGCGCTGGGAGTGCGCTGGTTTCGCAGCCAGCCGCTCGATTCGGCCATTGGCAGCCTGATCGGTTACGCGCTGCTGATCCTTTCCTTGCCTGCGCTGCTGAGCCTATGGCGCGTTCCCAATGTGCGCGAGGCGATCCCTCCGGGAGGCTTCGTGGGGGGCCTGATGGCCTCGGGGCTGCAACACGCGTTCAACTCCGTGGGAGCGCACGTGGTTGCCCTTGCTGCGCTCTTTGCGGCGCTTTTCCTTACCACGCCATTTTCCTTTACGGGAACGCATGCCCTGGTCCGCGGACCGGTGAAAAAGCTCGATCCGATCGGAAGGCTGAAGGCGCGATGGTCGGCCTGGCAGGAGAAGCGGGAGCAGGAAAGAATGCGCAAGCGCGTGGAAGCGAACAAGCTGAGCGGGCGCCAGCCCGTTCCCACGCAAACGATGGGGTCCAAAGAACGCAAGGCGGCCGCGGAAGCGGCCGAAGCGGCGGAGGAAGAGAGGTCCAAGGCGGCGGAAGAGGACGATACGGCTGTGGCTCGCCCCGTGTTCATGCCTGAAATCGCCGAGCCTCCCTCGGCGGCAAAGAAATCCTCTGCGGAACCGAAGATCGCACGCGGCGCGGCGGGTTTCCGTTTGCCTTCTCCGAGCCTGCTGCGCGCGGCCGAGCGCAGCGAAAAGATTTCGGAAGACGAACTGAAGGAGTGCGCGCGCGCGATCGAGGAGAAGTGCCGCGAATTCGACGTAGGCGGGCACGTCACGCAGATCAACCCCGGCCCGGTGGTTACGACTTACGAGTTCAAGCCGGAAGCGGGGATCAAGTACAGCCGCATCACCGGGCTCTCCGACGATTTGTGCCTGGCGCTGCGGGCCGAATCGATTTTGATCGAGCGCATTCCCGGGAAATCGACGGTGGGCATCGAGGTGCCCAACCAGCGGCGGCAGACGATTATGCTGCGCGAAGTGATCGAATCGGCGGACTTCGTCAACTCCGCCTCGAGATTGACGCTGGCGCTGGGGAAGGACCTGATCGGGCGCGTGCGCGTCTCCGATCTGGCGCAAATGCCGCACCTGCTGATCGCCGGATCGACCGGAACGGGCAAGAGCGTTTTTCTCAATTCGCTGATCGTGTCCATGCTCTACAAAGCGACACCCGACGAACTGAAGATGGTGATGGTCGATCCCAAGCGGCTGGAATTGGGATTGTACGAAGACATTCCGCACCTGCTGGCGCCGGTGGTGACGGACCCCAAAGTCGCCTCGAACGTGCTGCGCAACGCCACGCGGGAGATGGAGCGGCGGCTGAAGCTGCTGGCGCAGCGCGGCGTGCGCAATATCGAGCAGTACAACCGCACGTTTGCCAAGGGACAATCGCTTTCGCTGTTTGAGAACCTCGATCAAGAGGAACACAAGCCTCTGCCGCTGATCGTGATCATCATCGACGAATTGGCCGACCTGATGATGGTGGATACGACCAACGTGGAAGAGTCCATCACGCGGCTGGCGCAAATGGCTCGCGCGGTGGGCATTCACCTGATTCTGGCCACGCAGCGGCCGTCGGTGGACGTGATCACCGGGCTGATCAAGGCGAATTTCCCGGCGCGCATCTCTTTCCGCGTGGCGGGCAAAGTGGATTCGCGAACCATCCTGGACTCGAATGGAGCGGAATCGCTGCTGGGCCGCGGCGACATGCTCTATTTGCCGGCGGGATCGTCGCGCCTGCATCGTATTCACGGGCCGCTGATCAGCGAGGAAGAGATCGCCTCGCTTTGCGACTTCTGGCGGTCACAAGCCAAAGCCGTCTACAACCAGAAACTGTTGGAAGTTCCCAAGGACGAGACGGCTGGGGCCGCGGCGGTCGAGGGTGGCGAGGAGGAAGTGGACGACGACCTCTACCAGGAGGCCGTTCGCGTGGTTTGCGAGGCCGGACGGGCCTCCACTTCCACGCTGCAGCGCCGCCTGCGCATTGGCTACGGGCGCGCGGCGCGGCTGATAGACATTATGGAGAAAGACGGGATCGTCGGCCCGGCAGAAGGCACCAAGCCGCGCGAAGTGCTGAAGAAAAAAGACTGGATGCGCGAGTTCGACGAATCGGTGAAGTAAAACCATCCGCTCGGAAAACGCAGAGAAACCAGAGCCGGGAGCGATTGCTTCTCGACATCTCCACTCCGCGCCGCTACAATTTTTGGATTCTCACGGTGCCGGGGTAGCTCACCGGTAGAGCGCGGCCCTGAAAAGGCCGGCGTAGGCAGTTCAACTCTGCCCCCCGGCACCATCCCATGTTCGTTCTGCACCCAGCGTATCACTGCCTAATAAATCCCAGCTTCCCGATGCCACATAAACTCCGCCCTCTGGGTCCATTTCGATATGCGGTGGGGTATCAAAAGGCATTTTGCGGTCCTCCCACAAGTCGCTGATTCTTCGAACCGCGTAAACCCCTTTTGTTGCCGTATCAAACCAGTTCCTTTGGTACACGATTGCAGTTTGATCTGCGTGTCCATGATAGACCGCATCACTTTTGATCCGACACCGCCAGCGAGTGGCCCCTCCCGCCGAGGAGCTCAACGACTCGATTCGTGCTGACGTAAGACCATAGTTCAGGCCGCTGAAACGGCGCGGCGGACAGGAGCATATAAATCAAGACGTACTTTCAGTAATGGATTTTGTGGGTGCGCACCGTTTCTACGACGGACTCGCGATAAGATCACCAAGCTGAGATATCGGGGGAGACGTACTGCGAGGAGGAAGCATATGAAACAACGCCGATGGATAATTTTGTCGCTCATGGCGGCTCTTGTGATTCTAGCCAGCCTTTCCGCGAAAGCCGAGGTCCTCGATAAGACCAAGAATATCGGAGGGATTACAGTTCACTACAAGGTTGTCCTTCCGAAGAATTACGATGCCAGCAAGGTCTACCCCGGCGTTCTCGCTTTCGGCGGCGGACCGCAGACTATGAATGTAGTTGACAGCGTCATCGCCAGGAACTTCCGCGATGAGGCGGAGAAGCGCGGCTACATCGTCGTGGTCCCCGCAGCGCCGAACGACCAGTTGTTCTTTGAAGGAGGGGAGCGTATCTTCCCCGAGTTCCTCAAACAGATTCTGGCCGACTACAGAATCCAGGACAACAAGTTTCATATCGCCGGGCCCTCGAATGGGGGCATCGCCGCATTTCATGTGGCCTCGCTGAATCCCGAGTACTTCCTGTCTATCACTGCGTTCCCAGGATATCTGTGGGAGGAGACTCCAGCGCACGTCCAGGCCATCTCGAAAATGTGCATCAATATGTTCGTTGGCGAACTGGACCCGATGGGGTGGCAACCTCTGATGCAGAAACAGACGGCCGAGTTTCGTACTAAAGGAATGACGGCGAACTATACCGTCGAAAAAGGACAGCCCCACCGTTTGGACACTCTCGCGGGCTCGAACGCCGGCCGACTGTTCGATCTGTTCGAACAGGCCAAGCACGGTTGCGGCAAATAAAACATTGCCTCGTGCTCCCTTGGGCCGGACAAGTCGGTTCGTCCGAGCGATCCACGAGTGTAGTCACGGTTCCGTGGGCACCCGTCGCCTTCAAGGATGTGTGCGGTTCGTTTTCCGAATTACCCGATCTCGGGTGGGAGGGAGGCCACGTTTTGCTTCGAAGCGATTCTCACCTCTGAGCCATTCCGAGAGGGGGCGGGTACCGATTCGTATTTGTGCGCGCCTGAGCATCGAACTCAGGAACCGAACCTCGGCCGCAAGGTTTCTCTCCGGATGCCCCCGCGCCTCGCGCTTTACGATTACTTCGCCCTTGGCGGTCCAGAGCAGACCCCACTTCGGAGGAAGGTCCTTCAGCTGAATCAAATCGGGTGGACACAGATAATAGCGACGGTGACCCATTCCAGCACGCGGATTACTCCGGACACTCTTCGTTCCGTCCCTTAAGAAATCCGAACGACTCAACTTGCATTCGATGAGGACAGAACCGGCTCCGGGAGCCCAGCCGATCACATCGGGGTTTTCATCCGCTTCTGTGGCAAACTCGTAGAGCACCACGGAGCACTGTCTGCTAAGCCACCGGACACCCATCGCAACTAAGGTCGAATGCTGCACGTGTTATCGGAATTCTCAAACATTGTAGCGCCTGAATGTTAGACGGTCCGGGGGAAAGATGGCGTGCCCCTTCTCGCTCTATGCCAGGGTAGAGGCCGGCGCCAGCTGGCCTGTGCTTTTTCGAGGTTTTGCATCGGAGATTCATATGACGGCGTGCGATGGGTAGTACGGAGCGCGACGTTGGGTGTAGTTCGGTCCCCCCGGCACCATCCCGCATGGCGGGAAACGCACCCACCCGACAGGTTCATTCGCCCGAAGCAATTAGCACTTTTCCCTTCTTGTCACGCTAGGGCGTCAATTCAAGCCTGTGGGAGCTCAATCAAAATGGAATCGTTTCCAGCGCAATGTTTCGGCCATCTGCTCACCCTGGCACTTCACGTAAGCATCTGTGTCAGCCCGCTCTGGAGATTCCGGTTCGGATTCGTCTTCCTCTTTAGGCTTCATTAGCAACAACTGCAAAGCAGTCCAGATAACGAACAAGATGACTGCGGCTAAAACCTCATACCAGTGCAATTGAAGTGCTTGCATCTCGATTCCCCGCGCGTGGTTCCTCTTAATGTGACGGATGGGAAACCAACGACTTCCCGGAGCTGTCGTCCCCGCAACTCCCCCAACCTCGAAGGCATCATGGCCGTGCAAACGGTGCCGCCAAATGGGCCTTTAGCGCCAAATTAAAAAGTACCCGGGTTGTAGTACGCGCTCGAAACGAGCTGAGCAGTGGCTTCGAAAAAGCGCGAAGCCGGAAGCAAAGCCAGGCAAAGCCTTGATACGCAATTCCAATTCCGCGCTTGATTCCCGCGCCAAGCGCCCTTCGCCTGGCATTTGCTAGCGCCCTACACCCGCCGCTTAGGGTGATCCCTTCGAGGACGTTACACGGTTCGGCCGATCCACGCATCCCCGCGGCTTCGCTAAAGTTGCCATTGCAGCCCGAGGAGAAACCATGAACGCACTCCGATTTGTCGCGCTCGTTGCGATCGCTTTCGCAGCCTGTCTGGCAATGAGCACCACCCCCAAGGCGCAGGCTCAGGTCACCGTCCAGATTGGACCCGCCCCTGACTGCCCTTATGGCTACTATGACTATGCCCCATATGACTGTGCCCCCTATGGCTATTACGGTCCGGAATGGTTCAGGGACGGCATTTTTATTGGGGCCGGTCCCTGGTTCCATGGCACTGAGAAGTTCCACGGCCATGTGGATAACCGTTACGACGTTCAGCATGGCTACAGGGGCGCCATGCCGCACCGTGGCGATAAGCCCGAACCGGATCGGCGTCCGGGCAAGGTGGAGCACTTCAAAGGAAATGAAACCCACGACGGGCATGGCCACGTAGAAGAAGGCAAACGTTAGCAATCAGCTCGGGTAACTTCAGCACACAAAACGGAACCAAAAAGGCGGCCTCGCGAGCGGGCTGCCTTCTTTGTTTTCACCTTCAGCGTCCGTCATGGTTCGGAGCCGTGGGCGCAGATCGTCCGAATCAATGGCGTCTTGGGTCAATCAGTACATGCTCAGACGGGGCTCTTTAACGGATCTGCCTTACTTTGGAGACGGATCAAACGCTTCTTCAGACGTTGCGATAAAAGCGCGTGGCGTTCCGGGCCGATCAGGCCGAGGCGGGAGGCTTTGCGAAGTTCGCCGAGCGCGGATCGGGTGAGGCGCGCAGCCTCATCGTAATCCCGCTCTCTCCGTTCGTAGTGAAGGGCGAGCTGTTCGAGAGCTTCGAGGCTCGGTTCGATCGAGCCGGCGAGCTGATTCCAAAGTTCGATGGCGCGGCCGAAGTCTCGTTCTCGTTTGGCGAGCCTCGCCGCTTCGTGCCTGGCCTTGCGCGCGACGGTAGCTGGGAGCCCCGCGGCCAGGCTGCGCTCGTATAGCTTACGGGCTTTGGAACATTGGCCACGGCGAGCGACGAGCTGCGACATTCCATAAAATTCGAGCGGCGATATTCGAGCGTCTTCCGGCTCCGCCAAGATCCGAAGGATATGTGCGCCGAGCGCCGCCAGTCCCCTCAAGTCCATGCGGTTGTGGAGGAAAACGCCGCCGATTCCGTCCACGGCGCCCGTTCGTAAGAAGTCAAAATAGAACTCGGGAATACGCGATGAATCGATGTCGTCGCCGCGCGACCATCCTAGGCTTTCGGCGTTTAAAACGCTGCGCTCCAGGTCGCCCAGCCTGGTGGGGCCGATCTGCAATCGCCAGAGCTGCCGGGCGGGATGCAAGAAGTCGAGATGGGCGGCCAATTCAGGAACGTCGATCTGGCGGGTCATGCGAAATCGATTCTGGAGGAGCGGCCAGTCGAAGGACTTGCCGTTAAAGGTGACCAGAACCGGGCGTTCGGCGAGCCGATTGGCAATTTCCAGAAGAATGGAATGCTCTTCGTCGTGATCGCGCATGAAAAGCTGTTCGACCCTGAGCCCTCCTGATTCCCACCAGGCTAGGCCGACGAGGAACGCATACGTTCCCGTTCCTCCGGCGAGCCCGGTTGTTTCCGTGTCCAGGAACAGCCATTTCTCCAGATCGACGGCGCATCGGAGTATTTGCTCGGGTGCCTCGCATTTTGGCGGCAGTAAAAGCCGCAACACTTCTTCCGAGGGTGCGCACATTTCCGGCGTGGCATACCATTGGCGATAGACGAGGTGTTCGCCGTAGCGATTTTTGCCGAGCTGTGCGCCAAGGCGCGCCAGCAATGCATCCGGACAATCGTTGTGGCCATGCTCCTGATTCGGAAGAACGGGTTCGCGCGTCCTTGCGGGTTTGAAGGCGGAAATCCGGGAGAATCGCTCTTGAAGCGAGCCGCTCATGCCGCACTCACGCCGAAGCGACTCAGGATGGCCAGGGCGACCTGCTTGGCATGCTCGCTCGATTGATCGGCGGGGCCAACGCAAGAGGGGCATCCGCGTTCGCATGGACAGGCTTCGATCAAGGCTCGGGTCCGCGCGATCAGCACATCGGCAACGTCAAAGAGCGGCTCCGAGAACCCGATTCCGCCGGGGTAAGCGTCGTAAATATATAGGTTAGGCTCGAAGTACTCGCGCTCGTCGCTGTCCAATTCAGCGGGCTCATCCCAGTCCAAGCCTAAACCAGGAGACGGCGGCCGTTCACCGATGGCGGTGCCCAGGTCGCGGCGGTCGCACATGAGCAGGAGCGTGGCCATGGAACTGAGGGCATGCAGGAGGCCGCGCATGCCGCTTTGGCGTTCACTCACGGAGAAGGGCAGCGCTTCGACTAATGATCTCTCCAGGGTTAGCCAAAATGCCGTGGTGTGCATTTCGTTTTCCGGCAATTCGAGATTGCCGGAGCCGACGTTCTCGTTGGTGAAGAACTTGATCTTCTTGAAACCGACCACCTGAGAGCGAACCAGCACGTCGCCATGATTGCGTGTGGCTCCCGAATGGGCATTCGCGCCGCCCGCGATGGCCGATTCGAGCCTGGAGCTTTCCGCAAGTTCCAACACGCGCACTTGGGTATAACGGATTGCGTCGGTGTAATACTCCAGATCGACCCGCTTGACGTAAGCCTTGCGCTTCTCGAAATCCAGCCGCTCCACCTGATATTGCTGCCCCTGGTGAAGGTAAATCGCCTTGGGATGGACGGTCGTGAGCGCGCTCGAGAAATCGACTTCGCCGATGGTCTGCGGGAGCCCGGTAGTGTCCACGATGACAAAATTGTCCGAGGTGACTGCGCGAAGGCTGACCGTGTCGGCGGGATAAGCCTGCTCGGTCCAGTGCCAGTTGTCGCCCGTGCGATGAAGATAGCCGGCTTCTTCGAGCCGTTCACAGAGGGGAGCGACGTCGATGCCGCCGAACTGTTCGTCACTGCGAATGGGCAGCTCGAACGCCGCGCATTTCAGATGATTGACCAGGATCTCCAGGTTATTGGGCTGGATAAAGGCGTGTTCGGGAGTTCGGCCAAAGAAATAGTCCGGATTCTGAACGATGAACTGATCGATGGGACTGGAGGAGGCAACGAATACGGCGCAGGAAGAGTCGCTTCTCCTGCCCGCGCGGCCGGCGCGTTGCCAAGTGGATGCGAGGGTTCCGGGATAGCCGGCCATCACCACGGCATCGAGCGAACCGATGTCGATGCCGAGTTCGAGGGCGTTGGTGGAGACAATTCCGCCGATTCTTTCCTCGCGCAATCCGCGTTCGATCTCGCGGCGCTCGTTGGGAAGGTAGCCGCCACGATATCCGCGCACGGAGGGTTCACGGCCGGGCGCGGGCGGGTTGGCGCGCTGCAGATAGGTGAGCAGCAGCTCGGTATGAAGGCGGCTATTGGCGAAGACCAGTGTTTGTAAATCTCGTTTCAGGAATTCCTGGGCGATGCGCGCCGATTCATGGATATAGCTGCGGCGGATGCCGAGGTAGCGATTCACAACCGGCGGATTGTAGAAAAGGAAAAACTTCTCTCCCGAGGGCGCGCCATTTTCGGAGATGCACTCGAAATCCGCTTCCGTCAGACGATGAGCCAACTCGGCCGGGTTGGCGATGGTGGCCGAACAGGCGATGAACTGGGGATCGGAGCCGTAGAAGTTCGCTACGCGGCGGAGCCTGCGCAGGACGTTAGCCAGATGGCTGCCGAACACGCCACGATAAGTGTGCAGCTCATCGAGGACGATATAGCGCAAGTTCTCAAAGAGGCGGGTCCAGCGAGTGTGGTGCGGAAGGATTCCAGAATGGAGCATATCGGGATTGCTGAGCACGATGTGGCCGCGCTCGCGGATCGCCGCCCGAGCATCACTTGGGGTATCGCCATCGTACGTGAATACGCCGAACCGATCTTCCAGGCGCTCTCCCAATTCGTGAAGTTCCGCAAGCTGATCCTGGGCGAGCGCTTTGGTGGGGAATAGGTAGAGCGCGCGTACATCTGGATTTTCGAGCACACTATTCAGCACCGGCAGGTTGTAGCAAAGCGTCTTGCCGGAAGCCGTGGGCGTGACGATCACCGCATTCCGCCCGGCATGGACGGCGGTTATGGCACGGGCTTGATGAGAATAAAGCTGCTCGACGCCCTTGTGGCGATACGCAGCAACCAGTTCGGGACGGACCCATTCCGGCATCGGGGCCCATTGCGCCTGCCGCGCGGGGACTCTGTGCAGCGCGGTAATGAGTTCGGCATGGCGGTCGCGTGCAGCCAATTGATCGACCACAGTCTCAATTTGGCTGCTCGAGCTGGCGCGGCTTACAGCAAGCGATCCGGCCACAGGTCCCTCCCGAAGCTAGGCGAATAATAGGCGAATGACGTGCCATCATGCGCCATGCTGGGGAGGGACGCAAGGATATTGTGAGCTTCCGCTTCCAGCGTGAATGTGGGGAGGCTTTCGAAATAGCTTGCCCAGAAGACGCGTGCAAGGAACGAAACGGCGTGCCCTGGCGCGACTTTGTGCGAGAAGGTGGGTAACGCTGCGTCGCCATAGGTCGCATTGCGATGGCCGCAGTTCACTTCAGGATCTCCAGCAAGTTGCTGTAATCGTCGGTCCAGGGCCGCACTCGTCTTTTTTCGATTTGGGCCTCGATTTGGGTCGACGTTCCGGGTGGTAGATCGATTTTGGATTCGACCAGATTGCTGACCGTTGGATTGGGCGTCGCGGCGAGGTCGACCAGCATCCAGGTCGACTCATAAACCGCGTTCGGTTCGTCCTCGGCATTGGTCACGGCGATGGCGCGCGCGCCCACGGTTTGAGCCTCGGCCTCGACCAGCGGCGGAAAGTCCAGGAGCCGATTGGTGACGTGAATCGCCAGAAGCGCCGTGCGGCTTGAGGTGACGGAAATAAAGCTCGAAGGCTTCGCGGGTCAGCAGGTGTACGGGAATGGCGTCGCCCGAAAAAGCGTCCACAACCAGCACGTCGAACTGCTGCGGGCTTTGTTGTTCGAGAGACAGGCGGCCATCGCCCGGAACGATGGACACCTCCGCGTCGGCGTGGCCGAGAAAATCGAAAAGGTTGGTGGCCAGCTCGGTATCCAGCGGATTGATCTCGTAGAAGTAGTAATGATCGCCCTTTTGTCCGTAGCGAGCCAAGGTGCCGACACCGAGCCCGATGACGCCGACGCGGATATTGCCGGCCTGCCGCGCGAACAACAGAGCGATGCCGATGCCGGAGTTCTGTCCGTAATACGTGGTGGGCACATCGCTGCGGGGGCCGATGATCTCTTCGCCGTGAACGACCGTTCCGTTGCGAAGCTGGGTGACCGCGGGCCGGACGCCGACTGCCGGCAAAATGCTGACGCGCAGGACGCCGTAAAAATTCCGAGCGGTTACGAGCGATTGCCGGCCCTGCAGGCGCGCGACATGAAAAACGAACGCCAGCAACAGCAGGGTGAAGGCTTCGGCTGCTAAAACCGCCGGGCGGCCGAGTTGTTGTCCGAGTGTCCGCGGTTGTCGCAGCAGCGCAATCAAAACGGCGACCGCGCAGGCCGCGAGCGCCAGCGGCAGTTCGTAAAACGCGCTAAAGATGTGTGGGGCCAGGAGCGCCACAAAGAGCCCACCGCTGGCGCCGCCGGCGGAAACCATCAGGTAAAACGAGGTCAGAAATTCGGGCTGGGGCTTCAGCGCCGCCATCTCTCCATGGCAAACCATGCAGCAAATGAAGAGCCCCGCAAAATACAAGGGAATGAGCAATCGCGGCCCCATGCCTTCGAATCGCGGCGAAAGCAAGTAGGCCATGGCGGCAAGCGCTACCGGCAACAAAGGCAGGAAAAGCCGCCGCCGATACCAGCGGACGCCTTCGAAGCACAGGATGAGGCTCAGCAAATAGAGCGAGAGCGGCACGACCCAGAGCAGAGGAATCGCGGCAATGTTTTGGGAAACGTGCTGCGTGACCGAGAGCAGCAGGGCCGAAGCACAAGCCGCCAGCAACAGCCAGATCAGCTGTAGCTTCCAGTGTGGCCGGCCTTCAGCGCGCTGCGCCGGCGGCGGGAGGTTCACCGCGCGCATTCGGAACGCCAGAGTCGAACAGAGCAAAACGAAACCGCCATATGCCGCCGACCAGAGCAAAGCTTGGCGGTGCGTGGACAGCAGGGGCTCAACGAGCAGCGGATAACTGAGAGCGCCAAGAGCGAGCCGGCGTTGGAAAGCGCATAGAAGCGGTAGGGGCGCAGGCCCTGGCGGCCGAGGGCGTACCAAGCCTGCAGCAGCGGACTGGTGGCCGAAAGCAGGAGGAAGGGAAGACCCACGGTCGCGGCGAGCGCACCCAAAATCCGCCAGGTGGGCTCTTCGCCGCCGCGCGGCTGCCAAAAAGCGCTGGGCAGGATGGGCAATAGCAGCAGGCTCGTTCCAAGAAGCAGGGCATGAGTACGCGTCGAAATGCGCGCCCTGGCGCGCTGGATCAGGGCATGGGCATAGACATTGCCGAGGAGATACGTCAGTTGATAGAACGCCAGGCTGACGATCCATACGGCCGCCGCTCCGCCAAACCAGGGAAGAATCAATTTGGCCAGAATCGGCTGGACCTGGAAGAGGAGAAAGGCGCTCAGGAAAATCGTTGCGGAGTACAAGACTACGGAGAGACCGGGCGCATGTTTTACATCGGCGGCGAGCGCCTTTTCATTTGCGGCGGAGAACACGGGTTGGCGGTGCAGTGTACATCGCGAGGCGGGCGGAGACCACTCCTTGCCCGGTGGTCGGGGCGATGCCGGACACTTATGGACGCTGGGCGGCCGGAATTATTCACGCCATCGAAGCGTGAGGAGTGGAAACGCTTCCCAAATGACAATCGAAGTGTCCGCAAGTTACAGGTTACCAGTCCGGTACGAGTATTCTAACGACACATTGGGTCACGGTATTTCCAGCGGTTGTGTTGACACCTCACCGGAGTTATGTGCTAAAAACCGCCTACCAAATCGGGGTCTCTGGTGTTCTTTAGGGGTCTCATTTCTAATATTTCTGTTGATTACCCGAAAACGAAAGCAAAAAGGCGGGTTTATGAATCTTTTGGTTTACAAGGTGAACCAATCGTGGAGCACTGTAAAGAAAGCAGCAGTGCTCCTGTCTGCCGTCATGGTGCTACTGGCGGCTTCGCTTCCTCTTTTCTCCCAAGCTGCGGTAGGAACGATTCTGGGAGGCTGTTTTTGATTCCGCGGGCGGCGCAATTGCCGGCGCGCAAGTGACGATCATCGACGTGGCTCGCGGTACCACGCGAACGTTGACGACCGGCGCAGCGGGCGAATTTACAGCTCCCAGCCTGCTCTCCGGCACCTACACGGTGCGGGCTGCGGCCAAGGGATTCCAGACCGTGGAACACACCAACGTGCTGCTTGAGGTGGCCCAGGACGTACGCGTCGATCTCACGCTATCGCCCGGAGAGCAAACCCAGACCGTCACGGTCACCGCAGAAGCCCCGGCGATCGATACCACGAACTGCCACCCTCGGCGGAACCGTTACCAACCAGGCGGTTACCTCGCTGCCGCTGGTCACCCGCAACTTCCTTCGATTGCTCCAATTGCGCCCTGGCGTCGTGGATCGTGCCGGGCGGCAACGGCTACCGCCACGGCCACCAATGGCCGGCGTACAGGGAGCAGACGTTATGCTGGTCGAAGGCGTCACTCAATTCGATCTGGCGACCGCAACGTCCTGATCAACGGAGCCCAAAAGGGCGGAGCGGTTGACGAGTTGCCCCTGGATTCCGTGCAGGAATTCAGCACCCAGCAGAACCCCCCGGCGGAATACGGCTGGCGCGACGGGTCGGCCGTAAACGTTGCGGTCAAGTCAGGGACCAACAGCATTCACGGGTCGGCCTATGCCTTCGGCCGCGATGCAGCGGCGACCGATGCGAAGCAGTTCTCCGCACTCCCGGGCGCCGCCGAGCAGGTTGGCAACTCGACGGTGGAGCAGCCCGGCTTCACGCTGGGCGGCCCACTAATCAAGAACAAGCTTTTCTGGTTTGTCTCCGCCGAATTTATCCGTCAGTCCAGTTTCGATCCAGCGATCGGATCCACTGCACCGGCGGATGTTCCGGGTGTACCCGGCAGTATGGTCGACGCGTGTATAGCCCAAGCTGGCGCCAAAGGCGGAGTCAACCCACTGAGCGCGCAGATCGCTGGGATCGTGAACTTCAACAATCCTGCTGGAGCTAATTTCTGCGTACCGCAGCCGGCGACGAGCACATTTGAGAATCTGTTCCCATTTCAATCCAGCCTCTCGGGTCACGATATTCCCTAACCCTGTCACCAACACGCCGAGCAATAACGGACTGGCCAAAGTGGATTACGCCCTAACCAGAAGCACCATTTTGACGGCTTCGTGTATATTTCGAGAGAAACGACAACAGCTGGCAGTAATTATCAACCCTACTGGGGCAGCTTTGGGTCTCGGGAGCACCTCCGAATATGCGGGAGCTTGGACCTGGACTCCGAATTCCAACTGGGTGAATGACCTGCGGGGAGGGGCGCGCGCCCAACTCGGGTAATTCGGTTGCCTGGAGATTCGGACAGAACTCCTGCAACCCGTACCCGGCGGGGAGGGGTACAGCGTAAATACGGGCACCAGCGGGTCGGCTTGATGTGCACTGCAGATCAGTGGTGTCTTCCCGACCACTCTGGCCTGGGGGATTGTGGGAAAAATCGGTATGCGCGGACCACAGTACCAGCTCGATTTCACCGATAAAGTCTCCTACTTGCATGGCAACCATGCCTTCAAATGGGGCTACGAAGCAGGTCTTCGTCCACTTCGACGATTCATCAACGGCCAGCCAGCACGGCACCGTTTCGCCTTTACGAGTCTGGCAGAATTTCCTGGCGGGTAGCCCGAATACGGGAACCATCTTCATCGGCGATAATACCGACCATTGGCGTGAGCAATGGCATGCCGCCTTCGCCCAGGATACTTGGCGCATCACTCCGAGGGTAACCCTGACCCCGGGCATCCGCTGGGAATATATCGGGTCTCCGCATTCGACTGTCAACAAAATGGGCAATTTCGACCCCAATGAAGCTGGAGGAGCGATGCAGGTCGGTCCCTTGCCACTTCCTCATGCCTGGCGATAACGTTGATGCGAGTCCGCGGTGACCCATGCCCAAAGTACAATTTCAACCCTCGCGTTGGCGTCGCTTGGGACATCTTTGGTAACGGCAAGACGGTGCTGCGCGCCGGAGCTGGCAGAGATCTCCAGCTTCCCAACCATAAACTGCGGTCGCTGGGAATCAAATTCCGTACGGAGACACGCTGTGCAACGCCACTAGCTTGGCCACCTGCACGGGGCCAACGCGGCTCTCGTCGCCAATCGATACGGGACCCCGAACAACGGGATCACCCCAAACACCTTCGCCCCCACGCCGGCCTGGTCGAGCTGTGCCATCGTTCCGCTGCCGGCAAGCTGCACCACCGGCGCCGCCCCGGTATTCTCGGGCAACTCGGCTGATCACTCCACGTCAGGCCCGACGTGCGGGACCAGCGCGAAGAGCGGAGCCGGGTTGATCACTCAATGCTCGATGCTGGTGACGGATCCGAATCTGAAAAATCCGAGGTCCGCTCAGTGGAATTTGGACCTGCAGCGCGCGATTACCAATAACATGACCTTGGACGTGGCCTATGTGGGTGTCCATGGCTGGAACGAAATTCACTCGGTTGATCTGAATGAGCCTGCCTTGGGTGCGGGGTGGGACACTGCGGGCAATTTTCGACAGCCGGCTGCCTGGGGACGAATCAGGCCGCTCCGGTCGTCGCGACCCAGTCCAGCGCTGCGACCACTTGCACTGCCGACAATGCCGCTGAACAGGCCGCGAGGCCGTACGACGCCAAGTTTCCTTATTTCCAATACATTGCTCAAACGACGAACGGATTCATTTCCAACTACGACGGATTGCAAGTGACCCTGGACGGCCGGAACTATCACGGCCTGAGCTTCCTGCGGCTCGTATACCTTTGCCACGCTCTCGACGATTGGACGAAGAGCTCGCAGGCGACGTCGGCGCTGGCCAACCCAGCCAACCCGCAATATCAGTATGGAAACAGCGACCTGGACGTGCGCCATCGCCTCCGGTTTTCGCCGACCTACGCAATCCCGGGAATGAAGTCGCCGGGCCAGATGCTGGAAGGCTGGCAGATCAGCTGCATCGGGCTCTGCAGAGCGGCTTTGCCTGGGCCCCGAACGATGCCACCACGGATGATTGGGGCGGTAACGGCGAAAACGCGATAGCACCATGCCGAACCCGAACAACGGAGTGTGGCAGAGCTGGAACTACACCGGTCCTCATTCTGCCTTCAACGAATGCCGGCGACACGCCCATTCCCTGTTATGGGCAGGCATCCGGCTGTACGCCGTGGGCCACCGCGCCGGCGGCGATATGGAATACCTGCGGCGGGGCCGCACAGCTCCTTACTCAACTACGCTGCAGCAAGACCTCGCGCTGGCGGCGCTCACCAGTCCCAATGGCGCCTGCTACATCCAGAACGGGAGGAATTTTGACGCCTCCCGCCTATGGAACGCTGGGTAACGCCACCCGCGGCCTTTTCCATCGGGCCTAATTACCAAGATGTGGACATAGCGCTCGAAAAAATGTGGCACGTCAAGGAACGATATAGCGTTCAGTTGCGGATCGAATGCTACAACGTCTTTAACCAAGCGAACTACCATTTTACAACGGCGCTGATGGTTCTTCTGGACCCAAGCGCCGGCGGCGGCATTATCACGAGCAGCAACGCATTCGGGTTCGCCACGAGTGGGGTAAGCGGTGGACGGGGTATCAACTAATCGGCAATTCCAGTTCGGCCTGAAATTGATGTTCTAGAGACCTGGGTCTACCGGGCCTTGGTGTTGCTGAATCCCGGCGTTCCCGCGCGGGATTCGGCAACACGCTTCATCTGGACTCCCATCTGTTAGCGTCAATCCGAAACGCGCGATCCTGTCGGTCGTGTTAGTTAGCCGGATCGTGCTTCCCGACGGCACGTCGCTACCCAAGTACGCCGAGGGTGTTTCCCCCTACCGCAATGGCGAAAATCCGTCATACTGAGTGATATGAAAGCAGAACCATCCCAGTCAGTCTGAGGGACGGACGTTCTCATAACGAGATCAAAGAGGGTAGTGCAAATGCGAAAGTTGGTTGCTGAACGCATTCTTACTTTATTGGCCATAGTGGCGCTTGCTGCGGCCGGGGTCCAAGCTCAGGGCCGAGGGAGGCGATCTCTGCCGCCGGGTTACGCCTACGACGGAGTGCCGGCGATGCCGGACCCGCCCGGCCCTGCTCCCAAGCACGATCTGACCGGTATCTGGGTAGGCCCACAAGATGTCGTGATGGGCCCTTTCCCGGCCATGACGCCCGCCGGCGAGGCGAAATTCAAGCTCAATAAGCCAATTGCCCGCGCGTCGGAAAGGGTGGTCCAGCTGGAGCCCAACAATGATCCCTTCGCGATCTGCGATCCGCTCGGATTTCCGCGGGACCTTTTGAACCACACGCTCAGCAGCCGAGGAGGAATCTGGTTCCAGCCGCTGCAAAATAAGATGCTCATGCTATTTGAGCAACAACGCGTGTACCGAGAGATCTGGACGGACGGCAGGCAACTTCCCGCAAAGGTGGACGCGCCGGGCGCGCCGGATTCCAGGTTCTACGGATATTCCGTGGGCCATTGGGACGGCGACAACGTGTTCGTGATCGATACGATGGGCCTGGATCCCAGGACTTGGATCGATGAGGCCGGGCACCCGCATAGCACCGCCATCAAACTCCAGGAGCGCTGGACGCGGCTCGATCAGTACAACCTGGAGGTGACGGTCACGGCCGACGATCCGAAATTCTATACCCAGCCTTTTCAGCTGATAAAGGCGCACTATTACTGGAAGAAGGATCAGGATGTGCAAGAGGAGCTGTGCATACCGTCCGAGGCCATCGAGTATCGGGATAGACTAGCCAACCCCGCGGGTTGGGGTGCTAACAGCCCGCCCAAGTAAGCTCGGAAGCTTGGCGCGGCCTCTCTCTGAAATCGCCCGCTAAACCTATCCAAGCAACTCAGCCGCAGGGAAAGCGAAAGCCTTTCCCTGCGGCTGAATTTTTACGGTCGAATTATTTCGACCGGCTTTCTTGCGGTGGATTGATTTACCGGGCGGGCAGGAATCTTTGGACCCGCTCGCCGGCGAAAACTTCGCCGGTATAAACGGCGCCTTTGGAATCCACCGCTTCCATGTGCAACCCGAAAAAATAGCCGCCATTTTGGCCCATGCTGCCTACGTGCCCGAGAACTTTGCCGTCCTCGCGGTTGAGGAACCAGATACAGTTGTTGGTGATATCGGAGATATAGAGGAGCCGTTCGTCTTTATCCGGCGAGAACATCACCCCGCCCGCTGAACCGCCGGCGCCCGTCTGCGGAGCGAGGACAAATTCCTTCAGAAACTGACCCTGCTTCGTGAACACCTGGATGCGATCCGCGCCGCGGTCGGCGGCGTAAACCAAACCATCGCGGGAGATATTCAGGGTCAGGTGGTTGCGGAACTCCTTGGGCTCCGGTCCGCCGGGTTTATATTCGCGGTCCTTGGGATCGGTGCTGATCTCCGAAAGCTTGTGGCCATAGGCGCCCCAGCCGCGCTTGAACGCCAGCGTCTCCAGATCGAATACCATCACGCGCCCGCCAAGGTAGCTGTCGGTGGCGTAGAGTTCATGATCGGCGTCGTCAATGCGGACTTCTTCGATATTGCCAACGATCATGGGCGTGGTTGGCGGATACTTTTGCCTGAAAGCCTTTACGGCAGCTTGACGAGCCTCTGCAGCCTCCGGCGAAGGTTGCCGGCGCGCCGGCGCCGGGGCGCCGAGCGGATGGATGAAGTTCGCTACCGGCCCCGCGCTGCCGTGGCCGGGAACATGTTTATCCATGCCTTCGTCCTGGTTCCGGCCGCCTCCTTCGGCTTCGGGGGCGCGAGGAACGGTCCCCAGGAGCTGGCCGGTCTTGGGATCGTACTTGTGCACGCTGTCCAGGCCGTTGACCGTGTTTCCGGTATATAGGTATCCTTTAGCATCGACGGCCATGCCGTGTCCTTGCGGCGGATCGATGTAGCCGATCACGTTGCCCTCTTTGTCAAAATGAATCAGCGACGGAGGCAGCTTGCAGCAGTCCGCGATGGGAGGATTCAGCTCCGCTTCGAGTTCAATGTCGGTGAGATCGTTGGGCCGATCGTAGGCCCAGACGTTGTCGTCCTTATCGACGGCTAAGCCCGTGATGCCGCCGATCTTCCATTTGTTTGGCAAGGTCTTGGGCCAGTCGGGATCAAACTTGAGTTTGGGGACCGCGCTCTCGGAGGCACCCATCACCGTTGAGAAATGATTCACACGAAATATACCGGCGCTTAGAAAAACAGCACAAATCGCCAAGGCGATTGCGCCAGCCACTCTGTTCAAACTAACCGCCCGCATCCAACGCATTTACGGGATCCTCCTGGTGCGAACTTTCTGAAGCCTGACGAATGATACCCTCATTAGGCCGAGCCGAATATCGCCGTCTGGGGCGCGCGTCAGTTGGTACAGGAGCGCTGAGTTAATTGCTTCCTGGGGCGCCAGGCCGCGGCAGGCCGACCGCCATCCATGCGGCTTCGCGCCACTTGCCCTGTTGCTTGGTCCAAACGGTCATCACGATATTATTGACGTCGGCGATTTTGCCGCTGTTGTCCGCTCGAAGGTGCATATGTTCCTCGACAATCGGCGGTCGTGCCGTAGGAACGCACGTGCACGTCGGAAAGATCCAGCGCCAAAAATTTATGGGCGCCGCTACCGACACCTTTCAAAAATTCGGCTTTGTGCTCCACCATGCCGTTGGCGTGGATGTGCTCGAAATCGTCGGTTTCGCAACTCTCCATTTTCGCCACATCGGCCTTCAGTTCGGCGGCATTGCACTCTTCGTTCATCTTGAGCACTTCCTGATCGGCGCCGGCTTTGGCATCGGCGGGACGAGGAGCGGCGAGGAGATGAGCCGGGGGCAAAGCAAAGAAAAATCCTGCCACGAGGAGCAGGGCAAAACCAAAAGCGCGCGGCAAAGCCCGATTGTTAGACATTGTTTTTCTCCTTGAGCGAAGATTATACGCTCTATCCCAGATCTCCTGAGATTTCTGATAAGCTAAAACGAACGGCCTTCTAAGAGGTTTTCCATGTTCTCCGGCTTATCTCTCAACTCGCAACGATCGCGATTCCGAGCGGCGCTGCTGGTGGCCATAATCGCCGATATCATCCAGATCGTCGGCTTTCCGTTGTTCGCGGAGGGCGCGATATCGCCTGTGGACGATATCCTGGACGGCGCGCTGGCGGTGGCCATGACGGGTTTGCTCGGCTGGCACTGGGAGTTCATGCCATCCTTCGCCGCGAAACTAATTCCGGGGGTCGATCTGGTTCCATTCTGGACGCTTGCGGTTGCCAACGTATACCGGAAATGGAAGCGAGTGCAGCCGCCCGGGGATGTGATCGATGTAGAGCCGGTGGAACCCAAAGCACTCAAGCATTAACTTCCTCCATACACCGGGCGTTGGGCGGCACTCTTCTCCAACGGTGGTGCCCTGATTTCAGGCAGCCATCATCACTTAGAGTCATCAGAGAGTTGCCGAGCGCGCCTATTTTGCGGTAGTGCCTTCCGCGTCCACTACAGTCACCGGGCCATACTTGGCGAGAGCTTCCTGAATTTGCCGCCGATCTCCGACGGCGATCCACTGCATGTGCGGCAGGTCGACGAACCGGCGCGCGGCGGCTTGCACCGCGGCGGCGTCCACGGCTGCAATACGATCGGGGTAGTGGTCCCAGTAGTCGGCGGGCAGGCCGTAATACTGCACCGTCATCCAATTGTCGAGCAGGCGAGCGGGCTGTTCGAGAGCGAGGGCGAAGCCGGCCACAATGGCGTGGCGCGCGTCATCCAGTTCGCTTTGCGGTACCAGGTCGCTACTCATGCGCTTGAATTCATACATGAATTGCGTCATGGAGCCATCCGTCACCGGCGTACGCACGGCCGCCGCAGCCAGCCACTCCCCGGGATAGATTTCAGCGTTGAAATTACTGTAGGCCCCATAGGTGTAGCCGTGCTCTTCCCGGAGATCGAGAAATAATCGGGCCTGAGGGCCGCCGCCAAGAATCTGGTTCATTACCTCGAGAGGGTAATACTCGGGATCGGTGCGGCGGATGCCGCGCGTGGCGGCCATGATGTAGGTTTGCACGGAGCCGGGGCGATCGACGAGCGTTATCTTGGCCGGCTGCGGCTCGGCTTTTGCCTCTAGCGATGGCGCCGGCTCGGCGGCTCCCGACCAAGGAGCAAAATATTTCTCGATGAGCGCGCGCATGTCGCTGGTCTTGAAATCGCCGATGGCTCCCAAGATTGCGTTTCCGGGGCGATAGTGCTGGTCGTGGAAGCGCTTCAGATCTTCCGGCGTGACCTGCGCGATCGACTCTCTCGTGGCCGAAGCTACCGCCAGAGGTCCATCGCCGTAGAGGATTCGGCGAAGGGCGCGCTGGCCGAGAAACACGGGATTGGCCATGCGCTGCTCGAGAGCGGCGCTCTCGCGCTGTTTATAACTGGCGACTTCGTCCGGGCGAAACGCCGGATGCAAGACAATGTCGCTGAGCAGATCCAGAAGCTGCGGCGCGCTATCGGAGAGCCCGGAGGCATTCACTACGGTATAACTCGATCCGAATCGAGCGTTCGCTCCAAGAGTGGCTCCCAGCGAATCGGCTTCAGCGGCGATGGCCAGGCTGGAGCGACGATCGGTGCCTTCGCGGAGCATATCGGCGGTGAACGAAGCCAAACCGGGCAGATTGCCGGGATCGGCCAGTTGTCCGGGGCGAATCCACAGGATGAATGTGGCTGTGGGAAGCTTGTGATCTTCGAGAAGCACCAGAGTCAGCCCATTCGGAAGCTTGGTGACCACAGGGCGAGGCAGTTGCACGCGCAGGACTTCCTTATTGACAGGGGCGCGATTGAGGCGCTCCACCTGGCTGAGCGGCGTGGCTTTTTCCTGGGCGCGAAGAGCGGATACCGCCAGTGCCGCGAATGTGAGCGCTGCGAGACTTAACGCCAACCCTCGGGACAACATTGCGGCGGCGGGCTCGCGAGATAGATGGCGCGGCGATACGGCGATTCATCGCGCCTCCCGGCCAGCGCTTGATGCGGCCTGCGCGGGCATGGTTGTTATGACGCTGCGCTGGTCGCGCACCAGATAAGTCTTGGCGGCGCGATTCACTTGATCGAGGGTCACCGCGTCTTGCTTCTCCACGATGGTATTGATCAGCTCGGGATCATCGAACTTGACGGCATCTTCGCCGATCAATTGCGCGGTGCCCAGAACGGTTCGGCGGCGGTCGATAAAGCGGCGCAGCAATTGCGTCTTGGCTCTAGCCAGTTCATCGGCGGTGATGCCATCTTTTACGACGGCCGCGATTTCATCATCCAGGCCCTTTTCGAGATCGGCCAAAGTCACGCCGGGCCGGGGCGTGGCGACAATGTACATTTGGCTGGTGCCTACGCGCGCCTCGGTCTGAATCGCTAGGTTCGAGGCGAGCTGCTTATCCTTCACAAGGTGCTGATAAAAGCGCGAGCTCTGCCCCTGCGCGAGGGCCGTGCCCAATTCCAGCATGGCGTAATTATCCGCGGTGTTCCCGGGCGGAACGTGATAGGCGATATCGAGGCGGGGCAGCCGCGCCAGGGGATCGGAGATCGACTCGCGGCGCTCGCCGTAGTGCGGCTCTTCGCGGAGATCGACCTTGGGAGGCGCGGCTTGAGCGGGAATCGACGCGAAATATTTTTTGACCTTGGCCATGGCTTCATCGAGATCGAAATCGCCCACCAGGGTTAGAACGGCGTTATTGGGGGCGTAGTAAGTGTGGAAAAAAGCGGCCACGTCCGCGACGCTGGCGGCGTTGAGGTCGGCCATCGAGCCAATGGTGGGGTGCTTGTAAGCGAAATTATCGTAGGAAAGGCTGTCGAGATCCAGTTGAGCGCGGCCGTAGGGCTGATTATCGACGCTCTGGCGGCGTTCTTCTTCCACGGCGTTTCGCTGATTGTCCAGATTCGCTTGGGTGACGTTGAGCGAGCGCATGCGGTCGGCTTCCAGATACATTCCCAGATCGAGCTGATTCTTGGGCAACTCCTCGAAATAGATGGTGCGGTCCTCGCTGGTGGTGCCGTTCATGTTTCCGCCATTATTCAGCACCAGGATGAAATGCTCTCCTTTGCCCACGTTGGCGGAGCCCTGGAACATCATGTGCTCGAAAAGGTGCGCGAATCCGGTATGGCCGGGGAGTTCGTTGCGGCTGCCCACGTTATAGGAAACATTAATGGCATAGACGGGGGCGCTATGGTCCGGAACGAGTATGACGCGAAGGCCATTTTCGAGGCGCGTCTGGTGCAGCTCGAGCTTGGGAAGCTTGACAGCAGTGTCGGCGAGGGCCAAAGCGGAACAGAAGAAAGGCATTAACCAGAATGCGATTTGGATGCCCAGGCGGGTCTTGGCAAATTTCATCGATACCTCGAGGCTGTCATTCTGCCTCCAGTGGACCCTGCCACGGCAATCCTCTGCAAAAAAGGAGGGCCGGAGTTAGCTCCGGCCCTTTCGAGATCAGATGCACAGCGCGCTTTGGGATAGGCGAACTAGAAGAGGAACTTCAATCCCAACTGCGCGGTGCGCGGGCCGCCACTGCCGAAGATGAAACTGAACGTGTTCGGCGTGGAACTGGAGGAGCCGAAGGTTGCCGGCGCCGCCAGGTTCGCGGTGCTGTCGATTGCCCTGGGTTGGAGAACTCCACGGCATTGAAGATGTTGAAGAATTCAGCGCGGAACTGAGTAGACATGCGTTCCTCTGAACTTCCACGTCTTCGTTATTGAGAGATCGGTCTCTCGGAAACGGCGTGCCTCTGAGGACGTCCCGGCCCATGTCGCCATAGGTTCCTTGTGCGGAGGGAACGATTGCCGTGCCGTTCTGGAAGTAGCAGCCGAAGTTGCCCAGCGCGGCGATTCCAGTGGCGTTGGCGTCGCTTGATGGGAACAGAAGGATTGGACGGAGCTGCCGAACGCGATGCCGCGGCCGATGCACTGCGACGGCATATTGGAAACGAAACCCTGGGTTGCCTTGACTGCTCCCGTTGGGACTGTGGCGCACCATGCAGGGGTTACCGGCCGCGGTAGCAAACTTGCTACCCGTCACGCCGAAGCACGGAATGGGCGCGGCAGTTCCCGCCACGATGTTGCTGGGCGATCCCAGAATATTCCAGCGATCCTGGTTGATGCCAGTTCCACTGAGATCGTCGGTGCTGTCCTGGGCATTGAACGGCAGGGCGCTTAGCATCGACAGAGCCACGTTCACCTGCCAGCCTTCCAGCATCTGGCCTTTCATTTTGTAGCCGGGGATATCGTAGGTGGCCGGTCAGAGTGAATGATGCCGCGCGTCAAAGGCCGCGTTGCCGTAGTCCAGCAGCGGATTTTGTGTGTTCTCCAGGTTGCTGTTGGCCGAATTGGAAACGCCGGAGGCTTCGTCCAAGGCGTGGGCGTAGGTATACCCGGCGTGAACTGCAAGCCATGCGAAACCCGCTCGCTCAGAGTTGTCTGCAACGCGTTGTAATTGGAGATTTCGTTGGGAAGATTGCTCTCGAGCACCTGGCCGAGATAGGGGAAGCACTGGGCCGGATTCAGGCCCAAGCCGCCCGATTAGGAACGTGGTCGGGCAGTTCTGCGTGTAGATCCGCCGACTCTGCTCGTTTCGATCGCTGGTACTCGTTCTGTTGGTGACTCCAGGCGAGCGGCTGGTTGAGGTCCGTCGTGCCGCGCAGGTCCGAGCCGTGAGTCCCGACATAGGCGACGTTCAAGGAAAGGCTATTGGTGAACGCATGCTGCACGGAGAGGTTCCAGCCGGCAACCCATCCGGCTTGAAACCAGTTTGGCTCAGTTAGCAGCGGGTCAGGTTGCAAGGCGCCGGAGTGGTTCCAGTCCCGCCTGAAGGCGGCAAGCCCGTTTCCGCAAGCGAAACCGAGACTATTGACGCGGATTGGGACTCAGGGTAACCACTGGGCCTGTACCCGTTACCAGTTCACCCCAGCCGTAGACCAGAGAGCTAAAGTTCCCAAGAAGATTATTGCCCGGCTGCGGCGTTACCAGAGTGCCATTCGGGAGATACCAGAGCAAATCCGGTTGGCACAGCCTGCAAATTGGGCAACAGTTGCTGGAAGACCAGGAAATCATACATGTACGTCCCGCCCACGCGGACGACTGTGGTGCCCTTACCGGTTACGTCCCAGGCTACGCCGAGGCGCGGGGAAAAAAGATTCTTGGGAAGGGTATAGACCGGATTGCCGCCCGGTCTCCTGGATAAGTCCCGTCGAGGCGCTCGGATTGAAATTGCCCAGGACGTTATTCGGAGTAGAGATCGGCTGCACATACTCCCATCGTACGCCGAGGTTCAGCGTGATTCTCGGCCTGATGCGCCAATCATCCTGAGCGAAAAGCGCATAGCGATTGTAGTTAAGAGCCTGTGAAAGCGTCGCGTTACCGACCAGAATGTGTTCCCGATCGATGATAGGCCTGCCAGGAAGTCTTCTAGAGGGCTAGCGTTGACGCCCCCGCAGTGAAGGCAGCGGTCTTGCCGAAATCGAATGTGCCGTTATCGTTCGTCAGCGACTTGCTGCCGCTGAAAAGCGTATCGTGGATCTCGCCGCCGAACTTGAAGAGGTGGTTGCCATGAGTATAGGAAAGGCTGTCGATTCCAGACCAGACGCTAAAATGGTTGGCCTGGGTCCGCCATTGGTGCTCTGGCTGCCCAGGTTGTTGAAGCCTGTGATGATAACGTCTGCCATGCCGCATTGCGGCGCCGGTATGCTCAAGCCCAAGTTGTACCCATAAGCCGTGCATAATTCGGCGCTCCGTCGTTTCCATTGCAATCGTCCGGGAATCCGAGCTGGGTGTATTCCAGCAGACCAAATCTCATCTCGTTCACCATTGACGATTTCGGCGTCCAGACCCAGACCACACGGCCCGTCTGCGTTCGGAAATGATTGTCCGCCAGCCAATAAGGCGAAATAGAGGAGGTGGCGTTGTCAACGTTTCCGTTGCCGAAGAAATATTCACCGTTGAGTCGTGCTCTTATCGTTCAAGTGGTAGTCAAGCTTTGCAAGGCCGTTGTCCGAGCCGCCCAGATTATTGAATTGCACCGCCTCGGTCTGTGATCGCCCGAGCTATTTCCGAAAAGACTGAGCGGGGCGCCGGCTCGCGCCAGGTCCGCAGAAGGGCGCTACCGCGAGCGCCCGTCTTCAGCGCGGGGTTGATCGCGGCCGTCGTGCATCCCGCCATCAATACGCTCATCGGGCTTGATCTTTTGGCCGCGCGATGGAATTCATCGCAGCGATCGCATCCGGGATGCTGTTTGTAGTGTCCCACCGCCGGTGGCGTTCGTCGCTTGGCTCCGTGATCGTCTTGGGGGCGCCGAGCGTATAGCGGTTCCCCTCGTAAGCTCCAAAGTAGAAGAGCTTATCCTTCTTGATCGGGCCGCCGATGCTGGCGCCGTACTGCTTGAGATCATCGGTGGCCTTTGAGAGCGGTGGACGGAGAGAAGGCATTTCTGGCGTCGAGGTCTCCATTGCGGCAAAAAGCCAAAAGCCGTGCCGTGAACATTATTGGTTCCAGACTTCAGACCGACGTTCACGACCGAGCCCGCCATCCATCCATATTCCGCCTTCGGGCTCTGGATCGTGTTGATCTCCTGGATCGAGTCCAGCGACAGGATCGTCACGCCGTCGACGCCGCCGCCGTTTCCGCCGACCGTGGGTCCTGCGCCGCCGGCCATGTTGATTTCGTCCACGCCATCCAGCATCCAGGTGATATTGGTGCCGCGCTGGCCATTTACGTTGTAAGCCGGCGTGCCGCCTCCGGGAATCTGTTGCATGCCGGGGTTAAAGTCGAGCAGCTTTTGGAAGGCGCGGCCATTCAGGGGCAGGTCCACGATGGTGGAGTTTTCGACCGTGTTGCCCAAAGTGGCGCTGGTGGTATTGACCATGGGAACTTCGCCGGTAACCGTGACCGTTTGCGTTTGCTCCCCCGGCTGCAGCGACAAATCGACTCGAACATCCTGGCCGACTGCCACCGTCAGCCCGCTGTGCTCGGCGGCCTTGAAGCCCTTGAACTCGGCACGAACCGTATAGTTTCCCGGAAGCAGGCTGGAGGCCGAGTACTGTCCAGTGTCATCTGCGACCAATGTTCGCGAGATGCCTCGGTCCACATCGATGACCGTTACAGTAGCGCCTGCAACGGCGCCGCCGGTTTGATCGGTGACCGAGCCGTAAATGCGCCCGTAGTTGAGTTGTGCGGAGGCTGGCAGCGAAAACAACGCGATTCCCAGGGCGAGAGACAAAAGCCGAAGCCACTTGGTGACGTTTATCGACACAAATGCCGTGGATTCGAATTTGGTCGCAATCATAGAAAACACCTCCCTAAAGCGATCAACGGCGAGACCCTAGATGAGCGGAAACTACCTCAAACGCCTAGAGAAGGTCAAGAAAGGCTTTTTTCCAGGCAGTTCGGCGTGCTCGACAATTGTCTCCTGAGCCGATTGAATCCCGCGGGCATACCCCAGCCTCATTGGGGGAATGAGGCATTTCTCCTATGCACCGCTGGTGGATTTTTGCGGCTAGAACTGAGGCATTAGGGGGCAGGGACTAAGGTCCACAGTGCAGGCGGCCAAGCATTTAATTTGCGTGCGTTTACAGCATCTCCTATATGGGCTTCCCCGCGTATCGGTTGTAGCCTTCACTCCGAAGTCGAGCTTCATTCAAAAGGGGGAATATTCACATGAAAAATCTCGCTGACGCCTTGAGTGTTTGGCAGACGGTCCCCAGCAACGCTCATGAAAATCCCTGGGCGATTCGCAATCCGCTGGATGAAGCCCGTGATCTGTATAGGATGGTGCGTTCCGGCTCCTCTGGAATCGATGAGATCCGGGAGCTGATCGCCGTTCCGGAGATTATCAAGGAAGCGCTGCTGGCTTACGCGGACCGCTACCCGAAAGATGGCCAGCACATCTATTGCGTTCTTCATTTTCGGGAGCGGGTTGCCGATGAATTCGAGCGCCTGATCGAAAAGCAAGAAAGCTGCGCGGAATTGCCGGAGGATGCTGCCGAGCCGGTCGAGAGCGAAATGCTCGTGAACTGAAAGGTGTGATGGGGTCTACTCGATGAAGAGCGCGACACTTGCGGGAATCGTTTTAATCGTGTTGGGGATTTTGTCATTCGCATACCAGGGAATCAGTGTTACTACACAAAAAAAGGTGGTCGACGTGGGACCCATCCACGCGACGAAGGACGAAAAGCACACGCTTCCTCTCCCGCCAGTACTGGGCGGACTGTTGGTAATCGGCGGGGTAGCGCTGCTTTTGACAGGCCAACGATCAGGCGCTTGAGTCGGATCCGAGAACGCCGCCCCAATAGGCTCCCGTTCCCCCGCCCGCACGGGTCTTGCTCCTCGATGCGTCAACACGGTGTCAATGTGTGGCCTGAGCTTACAGCCCTCTGCCGAACCGCTTGCCAGATTCCGCGTATTTCCGGCACACCCGGTTTGGGTTTCTCATAGGGCTGGATACCAAGGAGGAGCTATGAACTGGGATCAAGTGGAAGGGAAGTGGAAACAGTACAAAGGCGCGATGAAAGAGAAATGGGGAAAACTCACGGACAGCGATCTCGATGTAATCGCCGGGAAACGCGATCAGCTGGTGGGGCGAATTCAGGAAGCCTATGGGATGACCAAGGAACAGGCCCAGCGAGAAGTCGAGGATTACGTTCGCACGATGCCGGCGGCGACTGACTTCGACGACCCAACAACGGCAGCGAGCAAGGCTCGCCGCGCCGGACAGCTCTGACATTCATCTCTCAACCGATTTCTCCAGAGGCGGGGAGGGCGCCACGTACGATTAGTTGCGCGCCTCTTCGCGCTCTGGTCAGTCTCCCACCGTGAACGGAATGGAAGCTTCGGTGGTCTCCCAGAGGAGCGCGAGTGTCCCTTTATTTCCCCCGTCGGATCTCAATTCAATCCTGAAAGTCTCCACGGGAGTGGCGAGCTTCTTCAAGTTCATCTTGGTGCGGCCCAGGTCGCGCGAAGAGTCGTAG
Organism: uncultured Acidobacteriota bacterium; assembly: GCA_963823935.1. Taxonomy (GTDB): domain Bacteria; phylum Acidobacteriota; class Terriglobia; order Acidiferrales; family UBA7541; genus Palsa-189. The sequence goes on along the minus strand of CAWGNM010000008.1, from coordinate 55,635 downwards.
TTCAGATGAAATTGCCCCGTCTGGTTGTTGATGATGAGCGTCCATTCATTCTCGTTGGGAATCGTCCAGATGCTATAACTTCCCTGCGCCAGCTTTAGGCCACCCATTTCGAGGCTGGCATCGCTCGTGATTTTTGTGGCCCAGTTCGCGCCGGTGCACCATACCTCGCCGAACGGCACCAAGCCACCCACGATTTTTCGTCCGTGCATGGAGGGGGCATAGTAGTCGATCGTAATCCGTTTGCCGGCTATGGTGATGGCCACGTTTTTTGGAGGACTGGTATAACCTGAGCCGCCGAACTGGCCGTAAGACGCTCGGGCGATCATCCCTGCGATCGCCGCAACCGCCGCGGCGCCGACGATCAAAAGTTTGGTCTTGGTTTTCATGGCGAGGCCCTCCACGCAATAGATACTACACCCAGCATAGGTGGCCGTTCCCGCCGATCGGCTCCAAATCAGCGCTCCCGATTCCGCAATGTTCCGCACATTCTGTTGTGACAAGCGTCACCGAGGATCGGTCTCAGTTGCGAGAAACTGAAGTGTTAGAGAATAGTCGGGAGGGAAAGATGACCACGAAAGCCGTTGTGCCTTGTATGGATACCACCGTACGCTGTATCGAAGCCTGCGAGCGTTGCGCCGCAGAGTGCGGTACGTCAGGCGATCGAGAGCGCGAAAAGTGCGCCGTGTTGGCGCGCGACTGTGCCGATATCGCGTCACTCAGCTTGACGCTGATGTCCCGCCAAAGCCGCTATGCCGATGCTATCTGCGCCGCCCACGAGCAAGCCTGTCTGGCTTGCGCCGATATGTGCGCGAAATTCAAGCACGCCTGCTGCGTCGAATGCATGAACGCTTGCCGGGCGTGCGCCAAGGAGTGTGGAACCTATCATGGATAAGCGCGATGTGATGACGCCCCTGCAAAGCCTTGAGGGCGGGCTCGATCCGCTACGCGCTTGGTTTGAGCGCGAAGCCAGCCACGTGCGCATTTTGGTGATCCAGTCGGCCACTTGAGCGCTTTGCGTTCGGGGCGCCCGTGGGGCGCTTCAGCCGCTGTTCGCGCTCAAGACCGACTTCCGGATGGCATGGACGTTCATCGATATGATCAAGACCGACACGCTCGAGGCCGCGAGCGATGCGGCGTCGCGGATCGACGATCCTCGATTACTCGCATTTCACGATCCCGGTCATCAGCTCGGCCGAGCCATGGCCCGTTGCCTGGGCTGGCGGCAGCACATTGCGTGGGACACGTATTTCATCTACCCCGCGGGCATTTGCTGGGTGGGGCAGGAGATGCCAGCTCCGCAATATTGGTTTCACCAACTCCGAGACCGGGAGGTCTGGGAGCGCACCGCCGACGCGGAGTTCGGAACGAGCGAATGGACGCAGGCGCTCGCCGAGAAATCCGAAGCGGACCCGGCGCATTTTGCTACCGGCGCCGATCTTCGAACCGCTCTCAGCGAGGCGGTGACGGCGGCAGGCTCAGCGCAGCGGCCAGACGCGTTGCCCTCGGGCGGGGCAAGCCTCGTGGGATCCTAAGCGCCGATGGCGCGATCCAGCGCCGATTTCTCCTCTGCCGTTAGCGGGCGAGACGCGCCCTTCGCGAGGTCGCCCAACGCCAGCGGCCCGATGGCTACTCGGACCAGCCGCAGGACCTCGATCCCCAGGTGTTCGAGCATTCGGCGAATGTGGCGGTTTTTTCCTTCCTCCAATGTTATCGCCAGCCAGGTATTCCGGTCTCCTTGCCGTAATACGCCCGCCTCTTTCACCTTGAGAAAGTCCGCGTCGGAAACGCGAAAGCCCTTTACCAGCGCATCCGTGAGCGCGGCATTCCTCAGCCCCGAAACTTGCACGTGATAGAGCTTCGCTAGATGGCTTTCCGGAGCCGTTACCGCCGCCGCCCACTCCGGGTCATTCGTCAGCAACAGCAATCCTTCGCTGGCCTTGTCCAAACGCCCTACCGGTGCAGCCCACGACAGCGTGCTACTGAGGTTCGAGTAGATCGTCGCGCGCCCTTTTTCATCGGACGCTGTGGTTACCAGGCCGCGCGGCTTATTCAGCATCAAATAGACCTTTTCCGCCGGGCGAACTAACTGGCCCTGCACTTCAATTCGGTCGCGGCCGAGGAGAACCGGCGACTCAGGATCGCGCTTGGCTATTCCATTGAGTTGCACGTGTCCCGCCCGAATCAGGCCCTCGGCCTGCGAGCGCGAGCAATAACCGAGCTTCGACAATGCCCGCGCCAATCCCACTCTTCGCGATTTCCCAGGGCCCATGGCTTAATCCTATACACCGCCGCCTAATCTTGGCGACAAGAACTCCCCGCGCCACGCAGATCAACGTAGCTCGACGTCGCTCAACGCTAAGGAGTTTTGCGGTGTGATATCATCGATTCGCAAGTTCTCAAGATCGCTCCCCGGAGCAACGGTGACGGCGCGTATCCTCGACGGCAACGCCATCCGCAATCAAATCTACGCAGAGTTGCAACCGGAAATCGCGGAATTGCGGGCCTCCGGCATCCAGCCGGGCCTAGCCGCGGTTCTGGTGGGTCATAATCCCGCCTCTGAGGTTTACGTCAAAAGCAAAATCGCGGCCTGCGAAAAACTTGGGTTGCAGAGTTGGCTCCTTACGCCTGACGAGACTGTTTCGACTGCGGAACTCTTGCGGCTGGTCGCTGAACTGAATGGGCGCGACGACGTCGACGGCATACTCGTGCAATTGCCCTTGCCAAGCCAGGTGGATACACGCCGCGTTCTCGAATCCGTGGACCCGGCGAAAGATGTGGATGGGTTTCATCCTGTGAGCCTGGGACGGCTGGTGCGCGGAGAGCCAGGTTTGGTGGCTTGCACGCCATCGGGAGTGATGGAAATTTTGCGGCGCAGCGGCATTCCTCTGGAGGGCGCCAATGCGGTGGTGCTGGGCAGAAGCGACATTGTGGGCAAGCCGATGGCGCTCTTACTGATGCACGCCAATGCCACGGTCACCATTTGCCATTCAAAAACGCGCGAGTTGCCGCAAATCACCCGGCGCGCCGATCTCATCGTCGCGGCCATGGGCCGCCCTGCCATGGTCGCGCCGGATTGGATTCGCCCCGGCGCGACAGTCATCGACGTGGGAGTGAACCGCATCACCGATCCCGCCGAAGCGGCGCAGCTCTTCGCTAAGTTTCCGCAGCGCTTGGAGCGGTTCAAGGAAAAGGGCTCCGCGCTGGTTGGCGACGTTCATCCCGATGCCGCGGAAATTGCCGGCGCGATCACTCCCGTCCCGGGCGGCGTGGGACCACTCACCATTGCCATGCTCATGAGCAATACGATCAAAGCAGCGCGGCTCAGGCGCGCGCAGCGGCCCGCTCCGGCAACGGCCGTCAGGCCCGCTGCCACGCATTGATGCTGCGCGTCGGCCTGACGGGCGGCATCGGCTGCGGCAAGAGCACCGTGGCCGCCATGATGCGCGAACTCGGCTGCCACATCATCAATGCGGACCAAATGGCCCATGCCTTGATTGCGCCCGGAACGCCTGCGTGCGAAGAGATACGGCGGCAATTCGGCTCGGGAGTTTTTGCTTCGGATGGAACGATCGATCGCGCGCGATTGGCCGCCGTGGTTTTTGCTGACGCGCAGAAACTTGCGGCCCTGAACGCCATCGTGCATCCGGCGGTTCTGCGCGATATCGACAAGGAGTTCGAGCGGCTCTCGGCGACCGATCCTTCTGCTGTCGCCGTGGTGGAAGCGGCGCTGCTGATCGAATCCGGTTACCACCTGCGGCTGGATCGACTCATTCTGGTGAGCTGCACGCGCGAGCAGCAGATGGAACGGCTGACCAATCCTACCTTTGGACGCTCCATGTCGCCCGAGCAAGCCCAGCAGCGCATCGCCGCGCAGATGACGCTGGACGAGAAGCGCAAGCTGGCCCACGAGGAGATCGACTGTTCCGGTTCGCTCGATTACACCAGGAAACAGGTGCAGATTTTGGTCGATCGACTCAAGCGCATGGCCGGCTCCCGCGCGAACTAACGTTTCACAACTCTTCCAGAGGGGCGCTCAGGCGTTCCAGATTGTCCTTTGACGCTCCTGCTCCGCGCGCGAAAGCGTGAACCAGGATTCCGCAGTCTCCCGCACACGCTCGAGCGTCCTTTGCAAGTCCGCCTGCTTGCTGGCGATGGTGTGACGGCCCGGTTCCGCAGGCACTTCGATGGGCCGGCCAATCACCAGCACCACCCGGGAGAAAGGATGGGGAAGCTGAAAGCGGTCCCAGGCTTTCTCAAAAATGTGCGCGTGCTCGGCAAAAAGATGAAAGGCCACGATCGGGCAGCGGCTCTTACGCGCCAGAATCACCGGGCCGGGCTTGGCGATATAACGCGGCCCCCGGGGGCCGTCGGCCGCGAACGCGGCGTCGTGGCCTTGCCCAAGCTGCCTGGCGAGAACGGAAAGGCCGCCCAATCCGCCGCGGGAGGAGCTGCCGTGCACGGTGCCAAAGCCCAGCCGCGCGAGCGCGCGCCCCAGGATTTGCCCATCGAAATTCGCGCTGGTCATGGCCACCACGCCGCGATGACGCCACCACCACATCGCCAGGAAAATCGTCTGGTGCCAAAAAGAATAAACGCAGCGGCGGTTCTGGCGGTGGACGCGATCGATGTGCCGCCATCCCAGGACTTCATAGCGCAAGGTGGGCCCGATGGCGCGAGCGAAGCCGTATGCCGTGGCCGAAATAATCGGGACTTGGGCGCGACGGAAAGCGGAAAGCTGTTTGGGCCGGGAATCATAGACGCCGGTGTGCTGGTCGGGCGCATCCGGCGGCGATTTGGCCAGCTCGGTCACGGGCTATAGTATAGGCGACCGGACGCTTTCCCCAGCGGCAGATACGGCTTCGCTGCGCTCAATCCGTCTGGCATGATCTTCAACTTTGGGGTAAAGGCGACACACCGCACTCAGTCGCAGCGAAGCAGTTATTTTGCGGATTCGGCTACGGATTCCAGCGCGTCGCCGATCAGCATGACCGCTCTCCACTCGTCCAGGAACTCGGCGCCAAGGCGCTTGTAGAACTCGATCGCCGGAGTGTTCCAGTTGAGCACTTCCCAGCGCACGCAGAAGTACTCTTCTTCCCAGGCGATTCGCGCCACGTGCGCCAGCAAAGCCTGCCCGATGCCCTTTTTGCGGAACTGCGGCCTGACAAAGATATCGTCAAGGAAAAGGCCCGCGCGTCGCCTGGAACGTGGAGTAGAACTCGAAAAAAACCGCATATCCGGCCAGCCTGCCCGTCCAGCTCGGCGATCACCGCCCGAAATTTCGGGCGGGGACCGAAGCCGTCGCGAGCAATGGCCTCGGCGTTGACGCCGGCTTCCTGGGCAAGCTGGTCATATTCGGCAAGCTCCAGGATCAGGCTGGCAAGCAGGGCTGCGTCATCGATCGTCGCGGGGCGGATTTTGAGCATCGGCGGGCTAAATGGGCAAGGAGCCGGTGAAGGCGATGGGCGCTTTGCGCGAATCGGCGTTGCGGATTTCGCCGATGCGGTAGTACTTCTCCCGCCTGCGCTTGAGTTCGGTTTCGACCGCGCGGAAATTGGCGGGCGGAACGATCAGGACCATGCCCACGCCGAGATTAAAGGTGCGCAGGAGTTCATCGCGCTCGATTTTGCCGAGCTTGGCAAGATAAGAAAAGATCGGCAGCACGGGCCAAGAGCCCAGCTCTACAACGGCCTGGGTGCTGCGCGGCAGCACGCGCGGCAGGTTGCCGGGAATCCCGCCGCCGGTGATGTGAGCCATGCCGGTGACCAGCCCCTGGGCCACGATATTTTTGAGCATCGGCCAATAGCAACGGTGCGGCATCAGCAGTTCCGCGCCGATTTTGTTGGCGATCTCCGCGACGTAGGCGTCGGCGGCGAGGCCGGCGGTTTCGAACACTAATTTGCGCGCCAGCGAATAACCGTTGGTATGCAATCCCAGCGAGGGCAAGGCCACCAGAATATCCCCGGCGTGGACGGCGCTGGTTTTCATGATCCGGCTGCGTTCGACGACGCCCACGATGAACCCGGCCAGATCGTATTCGTCGGCAGCGTAAGTGTCCGGCAGTTCGGCGGTTTCGCCCCCCACCAAGGCGCAGTCGGCTTGATGGCAGGCGCGGGTGATGCCGTCGACCAGTTGTTCGACGACGTCGGGATCCATGCGGCCCAGCGCCAGATAATCGAGAAAAAACAGCGGCTCGGCGCCCTGGGTGAGAATGTCGTTCACGCAATGATTCACGAGATCGCCGCCCACGGTGGAATGAATGCCCATGGCCGCGGCGATTTTCAGCTTAGTGCCCACGCCGTCGGTGCTGGAAACGAGCACCGGCTCCCGCCAGCGCTTCACGTCCAGGGCGAAGAGACCCCCGAAGGCGCCGATGCCGCCCACCACGCCGCGCGTAAACGTGCGCGTGGCCATGCGGCGGATTCGTTCCTTGGCTTGTTCGGCGCGAGAGATATCCACGCCGGCATCGGCATAGCGCATAACTTGTTCGGCCTATCTCCGGAAACGCGGGCGACAGTCTAACGCTTTATGTCTCGAAGGATACTGCAAAATTCCCAGGCGAGCGAATGGCGCATTGCAAATTAGGAACCCCGGTTCCTGTAAGGGCGCGCGGCGCGGCCAGACGCACTTCGCTTTGGCACTTCGCTTTGGATCACGGCGCCGGTCAGAACGTCTTCAGAAGGCGCCGCCAACGCACCAGGCGCGGGTGCAGCAAAGCATTGGTGTACGCGTAAATCCGTTCGCGCACCTGGCCCGGCTGCCAGGCATCTTCGTTCGCTTGCACGGACATGTAAATAAAAACGGGAGTGCCGATGATGTTGGATTCCGGGACAAAACCCCAGTCGCGGCTATCCCAGGAGTCTTCGCGATTATCTCCCATCACGAAGTAGTGGCGCTCGGGAATGGTCACGGGGCCGAAATTATCGAGGGGATTCGGCGGATCGTGCCGATAAGGCTCGCTGAGGGCTTGTCCATTGACGAAGACTCGTCCCTGGCGGACTTCGACCGTATCACCTGGCATTCCAATCAGCCGCTTGATGAAATCTTCCTCGTGGCCGGGGATCGGCGCTTGAAAGATCACCACCTGCTGGCGGTGCGGCTCGCGCCAGAGGCGGATGTGATAGCGCGTGAAAGGCAGGCCAATGTCGTAGCCGAAGCGGCTCATGAGCAGATGGTCGCCGATCAGCAGCGTGCCCTCCATGGAAGCCGAGGGGATCACGCGGGCTTGCACCATGGTGCCGGTAATCAGGAAAAATGCCAGCGCCACCCAGACCCAGGAAAGCAACTCGCGAACCAAGTGGTCGCGCAGCGTGGGCGAATTGCTTCTGCTCGGCGCGCTCGCGGACGGCGCAGTTCCGGAAGCGGGCAATGCCGATTCAGCGGCGGGATTGCTCATCGGCCCAATGCCGCTGGGACCGTCGCTCATGGTTCTTTCCTTCCGCTCGAGCTTGCCGATCGAGGGCCCGTCGGATTCAGGGCGGAAGCGCCGGCCGGAACAGCTACTTCCAGCTGCACGTTTTCGCGGACATAGGAGCCGGTGTAGCAGGAAGTGCAGAAGCTCCCGTTCGTATCTCCCGACGGCCCGGCGCAGGCTTTCCAGGGAAAGATAGCCCACCGAATCGGCATCGAGGAAGAGGCGAATCTCTTCGAGCGTTCGCCCGGGGCCGGAAAGATCGGGGCGGCCGCCTTCCGGAAGGTGCGGCCGGATGACGGAAGCGTCCGCGGCGAGCAACTCCTCGCGCGTGGGCGTATCGACGCCGTAATAGCAGGGCGAGATCGTGGGCGGGCAACTGATGCGCATGTGCACTTCGGTGGCGCCGGCCTCGCGCATCATGCGCACAATCTTGCGGCTGGTGGTGCCGCGGACGATGGAGTCGTCCACCAGAACCACGCGCTTGCCTTCCAGCAGCGCGCGCACGGGATTGAGCTTCAGTTTGACGCCAAAATCGCGGATGGCCTGCTCGGGCTCGATGAACGTGCGGCCGATATAGTGGTTGCGGATCAGCCCCATGCGAAAGGGCAACCCGGATTCGAGCGCATAGCCGATCGCCGCGGGCACGCCGGAATCCGGCACCGGCACGACGAGATCGGCGTCGGCGGGCTTTTCGCGCGCCAGAAGCCGGCCCATCATCTCCCGGCTGCGGTCCACCGGGCGGCCGAACACCATGCTGTCGGGACGCGAGAAATAGACGTGCTCGAAGACGCAAAACTGATGCTGCTTGGGAGAGGTGAAACACAGCGATTCAACGCCGCTGCGAGAGATGCGCACCAGTTCGCCGGGTTCGATTTCACGGACGTATTGAGCCCCGATCAGATCGAAAGCCGTGGTTTCGGAAGCCACCAGCCAGGCGTCGCCCAGGCGGCCCAGGGAGAGCGGGCGAAAGCCGCGCGGATCGCGGATGGCGTAGAGTTCGTCGCGCGTCAGCACCAGCAGCGAATAGGCTCCTTCGACTTGATTCAGGGCGTCGCCGAGCGCGCCCTGAAGATTATGGGCCGCGCTGCGAGCCACCAGGTGGACGATCACTTCGGTATCGCTGGTGGTCTGGAAAATGGAGCCGCGGTGTTCGAGAGAGCGGCGCAGCTTGCCGGCATTGGTGAGATTGCCGTTGTGCGCCAGGGCCAGCTTGCCCTTGTTGCAATCGATCACGATGGGCTGCGCATTGGTCAGCGAAGTATCGCCGGCGGTGGAATAGCGGGTGTGTCCCACGGCCGCGGCGCCGGGCAGGCGCGACAGCACCTGCGGCTGGAAGATCTCCTGCACCAAGCCCATACCCTTTTCAATATGAAGTTTGGCGCCATCGGAAGAGACGATACCGGCCGATTCCTGTCCTCGGTGCTGCAGGGCGTACAGCCCCAGATAGGCGAGCTTGGCGGCTTCGGCATGGCCGAAGATGCCGGCGACACCGCAGTAATCGTGGAACCGATCGTCGTGAAGATGGTTCATGCTTGTTTGGATGCTGGTTCGCCGAGAATTGACCGCTCGATTGCTCCGCTCCAGATTTCGCCAAGTGCGGCGGAGTTGTCCCGTACTACCGTGGCGCCATTGTGTGTGAGCTGAAACTGCCCGCGCGTGACGCGGCCCATCTCGGTCGCGCTAACACTATATTTTGCCGCAAGGGCCAGCAACCGGGCAAGTGAGGCGTGCGGCAAAGAGACAATGGCGCGGGCGCCGGTTTCGGCAAAAAGAGCCAGTTCGTCGGCCTCATCGCTTTGCCAGGAAGCTTTGGCGGCAAGGCCGTTCGAGGCAAAACCGCATTCGGCCAGCGCCACGGCGATTCCGCCGTCGCTGACATCGTGCGCCGAGGAGAGAATGCCTTCGGCGGCGAGCGCCACGAGCACCTCGATCAAGTGCGATTCGGCGGCAAGATCGATAGCGGGCGGAACGCCCGCGACCTGCCCGGTGATGCTACGCGCATATTCGGAGGATGAGAATTCACGCAGAGCCTCGCGCTCCCGGCCACTGGAACGCTGGCTAGCCGCGGAGCGGAGCGCGCCGCGGCCATCGAGCAAAACAATGGCGTCGCCCTCGTTGCGGAAAGCCATGGTCAATGCCGCGTCCGCCTTTTCGAGAACGCCGAGCACGCCGACGATGGGCGTGGGATCGATGGACTTGCCGAGCGTGTCGTTATAGAAGCTGACGTTGCCGCCGGTGATGGGGATGGCGAGAGCGCGGCACGCTTCGGCCATCCCGTCCACAGCTTCGCTGAACTGCCACATGACCTCGGGCTTCTCGGGATTGCCAAAATTCAGGCAGTTGGTCGCCGCCGAGGGACGGGCCCCGACCGCGGCCACATTGCGCGCCGCTTCGGCGACCGCGTGCATGGCCCCGGCCCGAGGATCAAGCGAGCACCATCGGCCCTTGCCGTCCGTGGCGAGTGCGAGAGCGCGATGCGTGCCTTTCAAGCGAACGACGGCCGCATCGGCGGCCCCGGGTACGACGGTCGTATTGGTGCGAACCATATGATCGTACTGCTCGAAGATCCAGCGCTTCGAGGCGATGGCGGGAGCGGCGAGCAATTTCCGGAAATTCGCGGTGAGATCGGCGCCGGCGGGGCTGAGCCCGAAGAAAATGTCGCGCGCGGGCGACGCCTTTGGCGCTGCGATCGGGCGCTGGTAGACAGGCGCCTGCTCGGCTAGCGCGTCGGCGGGAATCTCCGCGGCGATCTGCCCGTGTTGCAAAACACGCAGCATGCCGCCGGAGGTGACCCGGCCGATCTCAACGGCGTCGAGTCCCCATTTGCGGAAGACGCCCAGGACTTCGGCTTCGCGGCCGCGCTCGGCGACGAGCAGCATGCGTTCCTGCGATTCGCTGAGCAAAATTTCGTATGCGGTCATGCCCGTTTCACGCTGCGGCACGCGATCCAGCTCGATTTCAATTCCCACGCCGCCTCGCGAGGCCATCTCGCAGGAGGAACTGGTGAGCCCGGCAGCGCCCATATCTTGAATTCCGACGATCGCTCCGGTGGCCATCGCCTCGAGGCAGGCCTCGAGCAGGAGCTTCTCGAGAAAGGGATCGCCCACTTGGACGTTAGGCCGCTTCCGCTGCGACTCCTCTGTGAACTCCGCGGAGGCCAGCAGAGAGGCGCCGTGAATGCCGTCGCGCCCGGTCTTGGCGCCGACGTAGATCACCGGATTGCCTTCGCCGCGAGCGCGGGCGAAGAACAGCTGATTTTTCGGAGCGATCCCCAGGGCCAAGACGTTGACCAGCGGATTCCCGGCATAGCCCGGTTCGAACTCCACTTCGCCGCCGACCGTGGGCACGCCGAAACAATTGCCGTAAAAGGAGATGCCGCGAACCACGCCATCCACCAGTCGGCGATTGCGGGCGATGGCCTCAGGCGCTTCGCCATTCGCGGCGGTAATCGCGCCGAAACGAAGCGAATCGAGAACCGCAATCGGCCGCGCTCCCATGGTAAACACATCGCGCAGGATTCCGCCCACGCCCGTGGCCGCGCCCTGAAAAGGCTCCACGTAGCTGGGATGATTGTGCGATTCCATCTTGAAGACCGCGGCCAAGCCGTCGCCAACGTCAACGACGCCGGCATTTTCGCCTGGGCCCTGCAGGACCTGCGGAGCTTTCGTGGGCAGGCGGCGGAGATGAACGCGGCTCGATTTGTAGGAGCAGTGCTCGCTCCACATCACGCTGAAGACGCCCAGTTCGGTGAAATTGGGTTCGCGGCCGAGAATTTTCTCGATGCGCGCGTACTCTTCGGGCGTAAGGCCGTGCTCGGCGACGATCTCCGGCGTCACCTTGATTTTCGTTGCCGGCATGGAGGGCATGTGTGCCGCCTGCGACAAAGGTCTAACTCGCGGCAGCGGCGGGTTGCCGCGCAATGGATTGTACCAGCGAGCGAAAAACCACCAGGCCGTCTGTTGACCCGAGCGCCGCTTCCACGGCTCGCTCCGGATGCGGCATCATGCCCAGGATATTGCGTTCGCGATTGCAGATGCCGGCGATGGAGTCGAGCGAGCCATTGGGGTTCGCGCCGGGATCGTTGCCGCCGTCGGGAGCGCAGTAGCGAAACACAATTTGGTTTGCGCTTTGAGATGGGCGAGCGTGGCCGCATCGCAGAAGTAATTTCCCTCGGCATGGGCAATGGGAAGGCGCAGCACCTGGCCGGCGCGCCCGGCAGAAGTGAATGGCGTGGCCGTGGTTTCCACGCGAACGTGCACGTGGCGGCAGATGAAGCGCAGCCCTTTGTTGCGCATCAAAGCCCCGGGCAGAAGCCCGGCTTCACACAGAATCTGGAAGCCATTACAAATTCCCAGCACCAGGCCGCCCGAGCGCGCGAATCGCGCGATGGCATTCATTACCGGCGAAAAACGGGCGATGGCGCCGGTGCGCAGGTAGTCGCCGTAAGAGAATCCGCCGGGCAAAATGACGGCATCGAAGCCGGCGAGGTCCTGCGATTGGTGCCAGATGAATTCAGCGGGCTGGTGGAGCACTTCGGTGGCGGCATACAGGGCATCGTGATCGCAGTTTGATCCGGGGAATACGACAACACCAATTTTCATTACGCCGCAGCTCCTGGGGAGCAAATAGTATAGCAGTTCGTGCGCGAGCGCGAAGGGCTTTTGGCCGCGCCCGTGGAAAATTTCTCGATTGCGGGATGGGAGTAACGAGCGCGCACAATCCGCAGATGGCTCAGCGGTGTGAGCGCTTGCGGATGCGGCGGGCTCGCTTGGCCGCGGCGGCAACTTTGCCACGCGATACGCGCGCCGAGCGGGTCTGGGAATGCTTCGCGGCAGGTTTGTGCTTCACGGTTGCGGCCGTCGCGCGGCGGCGCTTGGCGCCCAGCCTAGCTTATTCACCTGGTGCCCCCGAGCAATCGCCAAGGCGTCTGCCGGGACGTTTTTGGTAATGACCGATCCCGCGGCGATATAGGCGCCGTCCCCGACCTTCACGGGGGCGACAAGAGCTGTATCGGTTCCGATGAAGACGCGGCGGCCGATCGTCGTGGGGTTCTTTTTCACGCCATCGTAATTGCAGGTAATTGTTCCGGCTCCGACGTTGGTTCCGCCGCCGATGTGCGCGTCGCCAAGGTAGCTGAGGTGCATGGCCTTGGTGCCTTCTCCCAGGACGGTGTTCTTGAGTTCGACGAAATTGCCCACATGCGCGCGATCGAGCATGCGCACGGCGGTGCGCAGGTGCGCGAACGGCCCGATTTCCGTCTCCGCCGCGAGATGGCTGGCATTGATTACGGAGTAAGGACGGACAAGGACTCGGTCTGCCATTGTGACATCGTTCAGGATACTGCCCGTGCGGATCGTGCAGCCCGCGCCGATGCGCGATTTGCCAAGCAACTGCACGCCGGGCTCGAGCAAAGTATCCGGGCCAACGGTGACATCGGCGTCGATCAAAATGGATTCCGGCATCAGCATGCTTACGCCGGCGTCCATGAGTTCGGCGCGTTTGCGGCGGCGAAAAACCTCATCAACCGCGGCCAAATCCGCTCGCGTATTGCAGCCCAGGACCTCCTCGGCGTCGGCTGCGACCAGAGCGCCCACGGATTCGCCTTGAGAGCGCAGCATGGCGATGGCGTCGGTGAGATACAGTTCGCGATGGATGTTGTCGGGCCGCAGCCGCGCGAGGCAGGGCCAGAGCTTGGCGAGCGTGAAGGCGTAGATGCTGGAGTTGATTTCGTTGATCGCGCGCTGATCGTCGGTAAGCGCGGAATCCTCGACGATCGCTTCGACCGTGCCCTCGTCGCGCCGAAGTATGCGGCCATACCCCTGCGGCCGTTCCAGGAAGGCGGAGAGGATAGTGGCGGCCGAGAGGCTCTGCCGATGCATGCGAGCCATTTCCGCCAGTGTTTCGGCACGGACCAGGGGCGCGTCGCCCGGCAGAACAAGAGCATATTTGGCGCGGCTGCCAAGCGCGCGGCGGGCCATCAGCAGGGCGTGGCCGGTTCCGCGCTGCGGCTCCTGAATGACGATTTGCACACCCAAAGGTTTGAGAACGGCGGAAACGTCCTCGGCGTGGTGCCCCACTACGGCGACAATCGCGCGCGGCTTGAGGCGCTGGCAGGCCCGCACCACGTGTTCAATTAGAGAAAGGCCGCCGGCGCGATGCAAGACTTTGGCGCGCGAAGACTTGAGGCGTGTTCCCTTGCCGGCGGCAAGAATGACAATGGCGCAATCGGGCAGAGGCATGGTTCGTCGAGTATGCTCCGTTGGTTGGATTCTTTTTAGCAGAAAATGTGACAGAAAAAAGAGAAAGATGTGTTCCTAAACTGGGTGCGATCGTCGATCGCCAGCCTAAGGGCTTTGGCTAGGCGGGAATGGCCGACAGGCCGTCGGACGACACAGGCTCTTGCTGCGGCATGGTAAGAGTCAGTTGGGTCCAAAGGGACTTATCCGCGAGAAGGCGGGCCACCAATTGGGTATGCAGGGCGTGACCGGCCTTGTGAGCCACCACGCGCCCCAGCAAGGGCCGTCCCAGCAAGGCCAGGTCGCCGATCAAGTCCAAGGTCTTGTGGCGGCCGAATTCGTCGGGATAACGCAGCTCGCTGTTCATAATGCCCTCGCGCGTCAGGACGATGGCGTTTTCGAGCGAGCCTCCGCGGATCAGATCGACGGCGCGAAGCTTTTCCAGTTCGTCGACGAAGCCGAACGTGCGCGCCCGGGCCAGCCTCTCGCTGAAGGTTTCGCGATTGACCGCCATCTCGATCTCCTGCCGGCCGATCATGGGATGGGAATAGTCGACCAGGCAATGCACTCGGAATTCGTCGCAGGGATAGATGCCAATGTAACGATCACCGTCGGAGATTTCGAGCTGGCGTAAGACTTTCAGGTAGCGCCGGCGGCGGCGCTGGCGGCGAACGCCGGCCCGCGCCAGCATCTCGATGAACGGCTGCGACGAACCATCGAGTATGGGGACCTCGATGGCATCAATGTCGATGTACACGTTGTCGATCCCGCAGGCATAAAGAGCCGCGAGAAGGTGCTCCGTGGTGGAAAGGAGCACGCCTTTTTTCATCAGGCTGGTAGCGTAGCTCACGCGGGCCACGTTCCGGCCATGAGCCTCGATTTCAAAGTTGTCGAGATCGACGCGGCGGAACACGATGCCAGTGTCTGGCGGCGCGGGCATCAGACGAACCCGGCCAGCGACGGCGGTATGAAGACCGATTCCGGAGGTTTCGACGGGGCGCTCTATGGTCGTCTGCGTTGCCATATAGGCTCTTGGAGCATTTCACAATCCTTTTGGTTGGATTGCAAGGCATTTATATTCATGTGATTACAAAGGCAATACGGCTTTGATGTGGTAAACGCACCACAAACGCGCCGTTTCGCTGTGGTACGCCGGACGCGATTGGCTGAAACATGCCATGCTTGGTCATTCCTGCCCATTGCCGAGGCGCGTGGCTTGTGACTACCGATGGCGACAGCGTAAAATTGACAGAGCTCAATCATGGCATCGCCCTTCCATATTCTTCCCGATCCACAATTTCCTGAGCGCGAGACGAACACCCCGCAGTGCGGGGGCAGTTTTCCGCCGGCAGGCGACTGCATCCGCGCCCGGCTTGGCTGAAGGTGCGCTTCTTCGGCGGCGAAAATTTTCAAGAATTGAAACGCATCATGCGCGGACTCGAACTGCACACGGTGTGCGAGAGCGCGCGATGCCCGAATCAAGGGGAGTGCTGGGAACATCGCACCGCGACCTTCATGATTTTGGGGGATGTGTGCACCCGCGCGTGCGGATTTTGCGCGGTGACCTCGGGCAGGCCCGCGGGGCCGCCAGATGAAGCCGAGCCGGAGCGGGTGGCGCGGGCTGTGGAGTTGATGAATCTGAAATACGCGGTGGTGACGTCCGTGAATCGCGACGACCAGCCGGACGGCGGGGCCAGCATTTTTGCGCGGACCATCGCGGCCATTCGTTCGCTGGTTCCGGAATGCAAGGTGGAAGTTCTCATTCCCGATTTTCGGGGAAGCCGAGCGGCCTTGGAAACTGTTGTCGGGGCACGGCCCGACGTTCTCAATCACAACGTGGAGACCGTTCCGCGACTCTATCGGCAGGTGCGGCCGGGCGCCATTTACGGGCGCTCCCTGGACCTGCTGCGCCAAGCCAAGGAGCGGGCGCCGGATATGCCGGTAAAGACCGGCATGATGTTAGGCCTCGGCGAGGAGCGCGACGAAGTGCTCCAGGCTATGAGTGACCTTGCGGCACAGGGAACCGATATCCTGACGCTCGGCCAATATTTGCAGCCGACGAAGGAACATCTGCCCGTGGTGCGGTTTGTGCATCCGCAGGAATTCGCCGAGTACAAGCAGATGGGGCAGGAGATAGGTTTTCGTCACGTGGAATCCGGCCCGTTGGTGCGCTCTTCCTATCACGCCTTCGACCAGGAAAAGGCTGCCCGTAACAACAGCTAAATTCAACGAATAAATTTCTCAGGGAAGTAGGGAAGCGATTCCGGTCCCGCGCTGCTCTATTTTTGCGCCGGGGCCGCTGAAATTACGAGGGAAGTATTGGGCACGCACGCCGCGGCCGCCCCGAAACAGGTATCTCGCAGGAAGAGAGGACGAGCGACGCCTGCCGGAAAAGAGTCGGTAAGCTGCGGGACTAGATTGGTGGCCGACGAGTTGAATGCCACGAAGCGCCCGTCGGGGCTGATGACTGGAGACGAGCTAGGGCCATTGGCCTCGTCGCCGCCCGGATCGAGAGAGAGGCGGACGGTGGCGGGCACGCAGGTGGATGCCGAACCGATGCACGTATCGCGCAGAAAAATGTCGCTCCGGCCGTTGGTGTCGCCCTTCACCAAATTGTCGGCCGCGGAAGCGAACACGACAAACCGGCCATCGGCGCTAACCGAAGGCGCACTGCTGGGGCCATTGGGATCGACCCCATTCCATCCCACGGAAACCGGGAAGATCTGCGGGGCGCAATTGGCGGGGGCCCTGAGGCAGGTGTCGCGCAGGAAAATCTTGGCGATGCCGCCTCCGGTTTCATCGGACCCATCAGCGGAATCCGCCACCACAGCTTGATAGCGGGGACCCGATTGGATCAGCACGGAAAGCCGAGCGATGGAGAGCTTGGCAGAGGCGCCGGCGCTCTCCGCGTTCGACCCAACTGAAGGACAGTCCGACGTGGGGTAGACACAAAAAGGCACGAAGTTGGAGATATTGTTTCCCGCGTTGTTGCCGCTCGTGGGCCCGGGTGCGATCACGCCCACAAAAAAGGTTCCTGGGGTGGTAACCAGGGACCGCGGTAGATTGGCTTGCATTTCGGCGGCGCTGATGAAATTCGACACGAGTTGTACGCTGGCGCTGCCGGAGCTGTTCCACGTTACGTTGGAGCCAGCGACAAATCCGGCGCCGTTAACGGTCAAGAGAATGTCTTGGCTCACCGGCGCCGTCGCGCCGCTGGGGGTGATCGACGTAATCTCCGAACTGACCGTGGGCGACGCGCCGAGGTATGGATTGTACTGATTGCAGCCGAGCAACCCCGCCAGACCGCATAAGCAGGCCATGCCGAGGAAACCCGCGAACCGGCGCGAATGTCGTTTGCCGTGCTCCCAGCGGACAACTCTGGGAGTGAATTCAGGGAGGCGCGGGTAGAGCCATGCTCTCAGCGGGGTGCGGACTTTCAAGATACTTCGAGATCTCCCGGCAAGTGAATTCTTTCTGATACCACTCAGGTAGAGCCAAGTCAAATGCGCATGCCCGAGACTTTCTGAATGCCGATTAGGATGCTCACTGCAACAGCCCTGTTGCTTAGTCCTGTTGCGACACCGACCGCCGATACAGATCCCGAAGTATAGCAATCAAAGCCATGGAAAGCTGCCGCGAGGCCTAATGGTCGGTGTTGATTCCCGCAAAAGCGGTGGCCGATCGCCCGGCCAGGGCCCGCATGTGCCGGTCGCAAAGCGTCTGGCCCGTCGACAATTGCTCGGCCTGGCGAAAGCTGGCGGCAGCCTGCTCTGCGCGCCCGAGTTTCCCCAGAATGTCGCCTCGAATGAGCTGAAAGATAGGATTGCCGGGGAATTGGTCCGTAAGGGGGGTGAAGACCTCCAGCGATCGCGCATAATCCAGATCGAACGTGCGCAAATTCTTGCCCAGATAAAATCGTGCCTCCACGCGCAGGACATCGCCTTTATCGATGGCGATTTCGAGTTGGCGGATGCCTTCTTGTTTCGAGCCGCCGGGAATGCGCATCAGAAAGCGCAAGAGGCGCGCCATAGGCGAAAGCGTATCGGCGTAATAGTTATAGAGGCCAAGGCCGGTGTAGGCGTCCGCCATTTGCGGATCGAGTTGCAGGCAGCGCAGAGCATGCGCCCGCGCATTCACGCCGGCGCGAGCAGTGCCGAGGTGGTCGTCGCGTAATCCAAGGAATCTTGCCCGCAGCATCCAGCCCATTTCGGCGTAGAGCTGCATTTCGGCCGAATCGCCTTGCGCGATGCGCGATTCGGCGATGGCGATCGTTCTATCCGCGAGGTCCAGGTATTCTTTATCGGCGGCGATGCGCGGGCGGTCCCACGCATCGATGGTGTTCCACTTGACCTCACAGGCTTCGCAATAGATTTGCCACCAGCGCGCTTCGGCCTCCAGGAGATAACCAAGCGGGGCCTCGGGATCAGCGGCTTGCACTTGGCGGAACAGAGCCGCAGCCTCTTCGGAACGCCCCGCATAGAGCAGATCAAGCCCGTGCCGCGCTGCCTCCGGCAAATTGAGTGAAGATGCATGTGCGAGCTGCGGGCAGAGCAAAGCGGCCAGCAAGATCCACGGAACAATGGCAAAGGGCCGGGACGTCAGCGGGGCGCTCGGGGCATGTATCTCTTGTGTTGGCGAGATCGTTTGGGTTGGTAATGGCTTTTCCCATCCGAGAAGCCAAGCGGCGAAGTAATACATCACCAGGCATTCCAGCGCAAAGGGCGGAAAACCGGCAAAGCCCAGCGCGGGCATCTCGAAGATCTTGCTCCCCTGCATGATCGGGAAAATATAATGCCATTTGGCGGCAGCCCAGAAGTTCCAAAACTCCCAAAGCCAGCCACATACCCAGCCGGAAATGAGAAAGGAAAAGAAACGCCCCCATCGCCCCGAAGCGAGATCGCCTTCCAAGGAAGGCAGTCCCAAGCGAAAGTTGATAGGATCGAGGAGAAAAATGAACCCCGCCCATACCGCGCCGAAAAGGTAGGAGCCCATCCGGGCCGGCAGCAGCACCGGCACCATGAGCAACACCGCGCCGGCGGCCATGAAGGCGTTCTGCACTGTACGCGAGAAGAAGATCGGTCGCGACGGACGATCCCACCAGCCGAAAGATTCCACCAGATCGGCGGTGAGAAAAATCCCCGGCCAGATGGTGGCAAAGGCCCAACCGTACGCAAACCAGCGTATCGGGAGCGATAGCTGCCAGCCCCCGGCGTAGGTCCAGTTCGCCAGCCGCAGGTTATAAGCCTCGAAGATCAGCCAAAGGGGAATTGAAAGCAGAGCCAGGCGCGCGAATTGGCCGGGCGCGTCGCGCAGACGAGAGTGGCCGCGGATGGCAAAAACCGCGGCGTCCGCAATGAGGGCATAGGCGGTCCAGGCGATCGGCGTGAAGAAGGTAGCCACGGGTTCAATGCCGCGGAACATCAGCGCCTCGGCGATCAATAAGGAGACCAGCCCGATCCAGCCATAAGCCGGGAGGGGGGCGCGCCGACGGAGAAATTCGGTCGTCAGTAGGGTAATCGTGCACGCCAGCAGGATTACTCCCAGGATCACCATAGTGCGATGGTATCGCAGGCTCGGCGTTTTGCCGATTGGAGTCTGCTATGCTCGTTATTCAGAATGAATTTACGTGAAGTTAAGTCGCAATCGCGAAAATAGGAATTGTACGATGCCCGAGGCAGGGCCCCAATTCGAGCCACGCGAGCCCGGGGCGCTTTCGCCGATCGGCGAACCCGCCATGGCGCTGATCCCCGAGGGGTGGTTCGCGATGGGTTTTGAAAGGGGGCGCGACGACGAAAAGCCCGAGCACCGGGTGTGGATCGATCGTTTCGAGCTGGGAATCTATCAAGTCACTCGAGCCGAGTACGCTCAATTTCTTTGCGAAACGCGGCGGGACGCGCCGCCCTTCTGGGACGACCCCAATTTTCAGGAGCCGCGGCAGCCGGTGGCGGGCCCGTCATGGTTCGATGCGCTGGCCTTTTGCGAATGGCTAAGCGGAATCTCCGGCCGGAAATATCGCCTCCCGACCGAAGCGGAATGGGAGCGCGCAGCGCGCGGAGGCGTCGAAGGGCTGCCTTATAGCTGGGGGAATACGCCGCCCGAAGACCTGCCCGATTACGGGAGCCGTTGGAAGACGGGCCCGGAAATCGTCGGACTTTACGCGCCCAATCCGTACGGGCTGTTTAACATGGGCGATAACGTGCACGAATGGTGTGCCGATTGGTACGACGCCAATTACTATGAGCGCAGTCCTGAGCGGAATCCGCAAGGGCCGGAACGAGGCAGCCGGCGCGCTTCGCGAGGGGGCGCCTGGCGCCACCACATTAAGGTATCCCGGTGCACGGCGAGATCGAGCATTCCTCCTGAATTCAAGTACGCGGACTACGGTTTCCGCGTAGCCCGATCTCTGTGAAATCGCGCGGATGAACGATTAGTCAACTCCCCGCCGGATGGTCCTCGCTGCCCGTTCTCGTTCTGCTATCTTCGACGTTCGAGAAGAGTGGAGGGCAGATGCGCGAATCATCACACCTTGAGAGTAACTCCAGCGAATGCCGCGCGGCTGGGCGACCGAGCGGTGTTCACGCCGGGAGTCGCCTAACTGGCGCGTGGCGCATAACGATCCTGGTCGTCGTGGCGATGCTGTGCTGCACGGGCTTTGCACACGCCCAGAACCAAAAAAACAAAAAAGGCAAAGACCAGGGGAATGACGTCACGGGCGGCTCCTTGTTGCCCGATAATGCCGCCATCGACCTGCAGGTCACGCAGATGCTCGGTGCATGGCAGGCTGGCGACGCCGATGGAATGCGAAAATTCTATGCCGACGACGTGGTCGTGATTAGCGGGGGCTGGGAGCCGCCGCTGATGGGCTGGGAGAATTACGCGCGCGCCTACCAGGCGCAGATTGCTCGCTCATCGGGGTCGCGTCTGGAGCGGACCAATTCGTACATCAAAGTGATGGGCGATACGGCTTGGGCCACCTATCAGTGGCAGTACGTTGGAATCGTGGATGGCACAACGGTCCAAGCCTATGGCCATACCTCATTGGTGCTGCAGAAGCGGGCCGGCGCCTGGCTGATCGTGCTCAATCACACTTCGGCGATACCCACCGATCAACCACCTGCCCAAACTTCTTCAGCGCCCAAAGCTAGTGACGCTACCAGTTCGGTGGCGGCCGCCGGCAAATAAGGCCAGAGGCGCTTGGGCGCCCGATCGCTGAGCCGGCGAACGAGTTATTGGGTATTGAACCCTATCCACACCCACAGGCTCGCGCTCGCCAGCAACAATATTCCGGAAAGTATTGCCAAAGCCCAGATCGGCTTGCCCAGACGATTTAACTTGGTAATCACCGCCGCCTGATCGCTGCCCATCATTTCCACTTCGGCTTTGTTCAGGTAAAGCCGATCGTCCTCTTTGTTCGATAGCGTAACCCGGTAGACCAACAGGACGACCAGTGCGGTGGTGATCAACCCCCAGGAAAGTAACAGGTAGGCCAATGGACCCGATATATCTCCCATGGTTTCCTCCCTGCGAGAATTGTCAAGCGGTGCTGGATTTCCCTAGATGGAACCCTATTGAAAAAAGCTCGAAATCGCGGTGCCTTAGGCCGGTCCCCCGCGTTGCGCGGATTATAGCACCGCTTCGGCGCGAGGGCGTCAAGCGCTGAACCGCTACAGCCGGCCGCGCACTCTTGCCGGCGTGCGTTGACAAAGGTGGAAGCGGCGCGCAAAATGATTTCGTTTCTTGCCTCGGTTGACCCCACGGAATGCCCAAGTGGCGGAACTGGCAGACGCGCTAGATTCAGGGTCTAGTGCCGGCAACGGCGTAGGGGTTCGAATCCCTTCTTGGGCACCAAGAACTTACGAATTTGTGACGGTTTAATGGCCAAGCGTACTGCGGGTAAGGCGCCCCGGCGTAGCGCCGCGGATTTGCCGCGCCAAATAAAAACTATAAAGCGCGCCCTGAAGCGTCTGTGGGCAACGTATCTGGGATGGAAAAGCGAAGACCGCAAGGCGGAACGCGCCTTGGTTAAGAAGTTGCGAACGCTCCAGAAGTCGCTCTCCAAGAAGCGAAAGACCAACAAGAGAAATAGAAGATGAGGGCGCCCGCCGGCGCTTTCGAAATGCCTCGCCCGTTCGTACGGGATTTGCCGTATGGCGCTTAGAACCCCTGCACCATTTACTGCTTGACCACTAGCGACCAACAGTTTACTTTGTGTTTACGTGCCTGTTTCGTTCACTCCTATGGTTCTCGATAGAGAGCAAGGTGTGCTGAAGTGCCGGAAGTAGGGAGCACTGGGCCGATCGCGGAGCGCCCCGGTGACCGCCGCCGGCTCCCCCGCATTCCCTTCAAGGCAACTTCCGTCGTGGCGGAGATAGGTTCCACGCAAGTCGTCGTGGCCCAGACTGCCGAGCTGAGTCGCTACGGATGTTTTGTCAAAACCATCAAGCCATACCCCCAGGGGACCAGGGTTCATATCGAGATGGCTGAGGCGGGAACCACGTTTTCTGCATTGGGCGTGGTCGCTTATGTCGCTGGCGATGGCATGGGCGTCATCTTCAGCATGGTTGACCCCGAGAATTATGAAATTCTTGCCAAGTGGTTGTCCCGCTCCCCCAGATTCTCGGAACGTTACAGCATCGGAGCGACTGCTGAAGTAAAGGAACTCGGCTCATGGAACGAGCAGGTTTTGATCACCCGCGATCTCAGCGCTGGGGGCTGTTTTGTCGAAACCGCGACACCCTGCGCCAAGGGGAGCCGAATGCACGTGCGCATTACACACCGTGGCGAGGAGTTCACAGCAGTCGGAAGAGTGACCGATAATGTAAGGCCAGACGGGATGGGGGTCGAGTTTGTCGAGATGGAACCGAAGGATCGAGCGATTCTGGGAAAATGGCTGGCAGATGAAAAAAGATATTGATCCTGACTCGCGGCTTCGGGTCTCAGTCTGACCAGTCCCGGCCTGACCGACCTCAGCCTAACCAACCCCAGACTGTCCAACGAAAGTTCCGTGCCCGAATAAACGCTTCTTGACCTCCCGCCAAAATACGGACACGGCCCAAAGGACCATTCCAACTGCGATCAGAAAGATCAGCCTTTTCGAGCGGGCCATGCCTCAAGCATGCCGGCGAAGTACGCGGGCATCCATAGTCCATGCGTTTCAGGCGCTTGGTACTAATGATTCGGAGAACCTACGGTTGCAGGGAGCGGCGGTTAGCTTTATCGGCGGGCCCCGCAGCAGCAGCGGCAATCGGCGAGTTCGCTGACGCGCTTAGCAAACCAATGAAGGAACCGGTAGGCGCCTGAGGTGGCCGGCGGTCTGCATGTGGCCACTTGCCCCACATGGCCAGCAGAACGATCAGCATCAATATCAAGACGACAAGAGCCGCCCACGGCAACTCTTTCAATCTCTCCATTGCTCAGCGTCGCTGGCTTCCGGTGCCGGCGGCGCCTCTTGCGTGAGCCATGCATCCTCCGTACTTTTGATGAATAGAACAACAAACGAGGCTTGCTCGTTACTTCTCAAGAGGCTAAAGGTCTAATGAATTATCGTCTGATGATGCTTTTCACCCGCTGAAAGCGAGCGCTGGGGCGTTGTAGCGGAAACTGCCGAGATGTGTTCAGCCGAGGAATAACCGGCTGAAACGCTTCTAAGTGTGACAATAAGTGAGCGCGTTAGGTTGAGGGATGCGGCGGTTCAACTATTTTGGATCTTGCCAGCCCCTAAGGAGCCCGGTAGCCGGGTTATATCCAAGGCGGGCGATCGGTGCGCCTGTCTTGGCAACTTGACTGGTGACCACGGTGACTTGGTCGCCGGGCTTGAAACTAGTCTTCGCGAAGCCAAAGTTGATCATGTTGGACGGCGCAACTAACTCGCAAGTCCAGTTGACGATCTTGCCGTCGTCGCCCTTCACGTCCATTTTCAGGAAGACATGGGGATTGATCCAGCTCCACTCCGTCACGGTGCCCTTCAAAACGATCTTTTCGTCTTTGTACTGCGCATTTCCGTGATGTGCGAGCAACGGAAGGGAAAGCGCCAACAGGCCGGCAAGCACCAGGAAACTTCGGATAGCCTTGTCTCTCATGCTACTCCCCAATGTCGGGTCATATTTTCCAACCCGGAATTTCCAATTGCAAAAATTGCAACGATACAATACCGCGCATCATACGCTTCCGCAGGACCTTGGCACAACCCATTTTGCGAGCTGATGTAGCTCCCCAGGGATCGCTAGGAATCCCCGCGGCGATGCGTATAGCGCGCCTGCGCCATGCCGGGAAGGCTCTCGCCCGATTTCACTTGCCGAACTTTACCATCGTGCTGCGCGTGAGCGTGGAATTCCTCACGACCACGTTCGGTCCGCCCTTGAAGAAATGCCAAGCCGAATACTGCTCCATGTAGGGATCTTCGGATGAGAGGCAATCGACGGGAACGATCACTTTATAGCCGCGCTGCGCCGCCTCCGTGCCGGTGCCGATGCCCACGCCCTGAAACGAGGTGCCGCACACGACGACCGTTTTGATTCCGTGCGATTTCAGCGTCTCTTCCAAATTCGAGCCCAGGAACTTGTCTGGTCCGTTCTGATGCACCCATTCGCCCTCGCGTGGAGCGAGTCCAGGGCCGATCATCTCCTCGGGGTTCTCGCCAACGGTGTACCACAACATCACTCCCGCCGCGCGCGCCGCATCGTGCAGGCGCTTGACGTTGGGAACCGAGGCCATGCAGCGCGGCCGCGTGCTGCAAGACCCATTTTTCGATAGATCCAGAATGAGCAGAGCCGTTGTGGAAGGATCCAGCGTCACGGCTTTGAGCTCGGGCCGTGGCGGCGGCTTTACTGTGTCCCAATCATCCTCGATATCGTTGGCCCAAGCCGATGCAGCGAACGCCGCAGTAAACAGAACGACGAGCGCCATGGCCGCAACGGCCACTGTGCGCTGTAAAATTCGCCTGTTTGACATCGTGTCCTCCTCGCTTCGTGGGTTCCGTTCCTCGGAGTAGAACTCGGAGAGGCGGTCCGCTTACCTCACTCTCGTCGCCATCTTACACCAGCGGGTTGCTCGCGCCGCTGCGCGCCGGGCCGTCACCGATGCTTATTCCCAAAGGGATAGGGGTGTATAAGTGATGGCTGCATGG
Organism: uncultured Acidobacteriota bacterium; assembly: GCA_963823935.1. Classification (GTDB taxonomy): domain Bacteria; phylum Acidobacteriota; class Terriglobia; order Acidiferrales; family UBA7541; genus Palsa-189. The sequence continues at coordinate 30,863 of CAWGNM010000008.1, read as the reverse complement.
GGGGCAAATCGCGCGCTCATGGGAATCGCAAGCACGGACGACACATCGCATGTAGGCCTCTGCGTCGATTGCTTATATGGCCGAGCCGTGGCGGGAAAGAACGAAGTGACTTATTACCTCTGCGAGCTCTCCTTTACCGATTCCAGCTTCCCCAAATATCCTCGTCTGCCCGTATTGCGCTGCTCCGGATACGCTCCTGCTACGAAGCCGTGACACGCCGTGGGGTGCGTAGCGCGCCCAGGAGTCTGCGTCCCATTACCATGAGAGCCGCGCCCGAATTCAAACGCAAATTCTTGCCGCCGCTGCCAATCCGGGTATCCTTAGCGTTCGTCGTATCTCCTCGGAAGACGCACGAGAGGATCGCGGATGGCACAGGCTAGCGACCACGCAAAGGCGGGGCCCCTCAACGATCTCACCGTAATCGAGCTTTCGCATATTCTCGCCGGCCCGGCATGCGCGATGCTGCTGGCGGATATGGGCGCCGACGTCATTAAGGTGGAACGCATGCCGGACGGCGATGACTCCCGTCGCATGATCCCGCCGACGATTGCCGACGAATCCGCCGCCTTCTTGATCATGAATCGCAACAAGCGCGGCATTGCCGTGGACCTCCGCACCGGCGCCGGCCGCGGCGTTCTTTCCCGCCTGCTGAAAAGCGCCGACGTGCTGATCGAGAACTATCGCCGAGGCACGATGGAACAGATGGGTTTCGGTTACGATGCCGTGCACGCCAGCAATCCAAGGCTCATCTATTGCTCTATCTCCGGCTTCGGCCGAACCGGGCCCTACGCCGATCGCGGCGGGTTCGATCTGGTAGCCCAAGGCATGAGCGGTCTGATGAGCATCACCGGCGAATCCCCAGGCCCCACGCACGTGAAAGCCCCCATGAAGATAGGCCCGCCGATTACGGACACTACGGCCGGCATTCTCGCCTGCGTCGGCATACTTGCGGCGCTGCATGCGCGCGAGTCCAGCGGCGAGGGGCAGATGCTGGACACCTCGCTATTCGAAGCCGGCATCATTCACACGTACTGGCATTCGGCCATGTGTTTCGCGACGGGCCGCGCGCCTGGACCGATGGGCACGGCGCATCCCTTGAACGCTCCTTATCAGGCATTTCCCACCTCCGATGGCTGGATCACCGTGGGCGCTGCGAACCAAGGCAATTGGTTGCGCCTTTTGGACGCACTCGAAGCGCCGCAACTGCGCGATGACGCTCGCTTCTCGGTCAATGCCGACCGCATGCGCAATCTGGAGGCGCTCACTGCGGCGCTCACGCCGCTGTTCCAGCGCCGCAGCTCCGCAGACTGGCTGCGCCGCCTCGAGCAAGCCGGCGTTCCCGCGGGCCCCGTGCTCGACGTCGCTCAGATGCACAGCGGATCCACAGGCACTGGCGCGCGAGATGATCGTGGAGACCGAGCATCCCTCGGTCGGCAGCGTGAAGGCTATCGGCTTGCCCATCAAATTCTCCGATACGCCGGGCGCTGTGCGCCGTGCGGCGCCCGTTTTTGGCCAGCACACGCGCGAAGTGCTCCGCGAGCACGGTTTCTCCGAGTCCGAAATCGACGAACTGGCCGCGCAAGGAGCGATTCACATTCCCGGCGCGATTCAGAAAGGCACAACACCGTGAGCCAAGATCTTCTCTACGTACTCCGCGACGGCATCGGCCGCATCACTTTCAACCGCCCGCAGGCCCGCAATGCCCTCACCTTCGAGATGTACGAACGGCTGGCCGAAGTGATACGCGATGCGCAGAAAGATTCCTCGGTGAAAGCGTTGATCCTCACGGGAGCAGGGGAGCAAGCTTTCGCCGCGGGAACGGACATCTCCGAATTCCGCGCATTTTCCACTGCCGAGGACGCGCTGAATTACGAAGAGCGCATGGACCGCATCCTGAACGCGCTGGAGCGCTGTCCCATTCCGACCATCGCCGCGATTGCGGGAGCCTGCACCGGAGGCGGCGCCGCGATTGCCTCCTGCTGCGATTTGCGTATCGGCGCGCGAAATGCCCGCTTTGGCATGCCCATCGGCCGCACGTTGGGCAACTGCCTCTCCGCATCCAACTATGCGCAGGCTGGCGTCGCTCATTGGCCCGGCGCGTGTAAAAGAGATCATCTTCACCGCGCGCCTGATCGAAGCGGAGGAGGCGCGCGCGATCGGATTGCTCAGCGAAGTGCTCGCCGATTACGTAAGCCTGCAAACCCGCGCCGATGAATTGGCACAGACAGTAGCCTCCCAGGCGCCGCTCACTTTGCGGGCTACAAAGGAGGCCTTGCGCCGCATCCGCGAGACGAGCACTCCCAAAGAGGACCGCGATCTGATTGTGATGTGTTATATGAGCCGTGACTTTCGCGAGGGCATGGACGCCTTCCTGAATAAGCGCGCGCCCAAGTGGACGGGAACTTGAGCCGGGCGGTTCTGAGTAAGCCTCACACCCTTCCGCTCCACGACCTTATTGGCCTACGACGAGGACCGAGAAGGTTCCCGGAAGAGTTCGCGGGCGAGGCCGTGGAGTCCCTGCCGAAGGCGCCGGCGCGGGTCCGAAATCCGCAACCGGCAGGTAGACGATTCCCGTTTTTCTGTCGAGTGCCATCGTCCGCGCCCCCTGCAGAGTCTTGACGTTCTGCACCAGCGAATACTTGTCTGGGCTGTCCTGATGGAAAATCGACAGGGTCCCCTGGCCCCCGCCCGTTGAAACATAGATCAACTTTGACGCAGGGTCGAATTCCAATGCGTCCACGCCCGGGCCGATTGGCTCCGTGTCCACAATTTTCCCGTTCGATCCATCCACCACAGCCAAGAGAGTCGGCGCAGGGGGCTGCGATGCGCCGCCGCCGCGGCATCCGATGAAGATACGATTATGGGCCACGTCTATATCCATGCTGCTTGGCTGAGCGCAGGTGGGAAGGAGGTCCCACGTCTCGATGATCTTGAACGACTGGACATCAAGTTTGTGCAACTTGCCAATGTCTTGCATGTTGAGAAAAACGTGACCGGCGCCGTCCGAAGCCAGATGCTCGGTTCTGCCGGTGGGGAGGGTGATGCTCCCAGCGACCATTCCTGTTTTCGCGTCAATCGCGGTGAGCCGCTTGCTTCCGCGATCAGCCGTGAAGATGCGCTTGAGCTTCGAATCGTAGATGATGCCGTTAGGATCATCGCCAACTTTCACCTTCCCGATGGTAGCGAGGGTCTTGAGATCAAAAATAGTGACCGAACCAGGATCACTAGCGTCCGCAAATCCCCGACCGAACTCCGCCGCTACGGCGACGCCATGAGCGTCTTCAAGTCCACCGATCTTCCCGACGATAGAGCCAGAATCGAGATCGAGCACCACGACTTCGGTCCCATGTGGCACATAGAGCCGCCGGCCTGCGCTATCCGCCGTTATGTAATCCCATCCGGCATCGCCCGGGATGGGGATGCGCTTGATCACGTGGTAATTCGCTGCCGCTAATGCCGCGCACGCCAGCGCCGAGACGATTGCCAGATTTCGAATCGCGTCGCAGAAATTACTCTTTGTTCTTATACGGCGCATTTATATCCTCCCGCCGTCGGAACGGGGCATTGTCGGCCCGATCCCGATTTCACGCCACCCCTTCTTGAAAAAGGGTGCAATAACTGGGGCTAGCTTAGGAGTGTTGCGATCGGAGTTGTTTTCTTGTTACAACGACAAAGAGAGGAATGGCCGCCAACTCTGCCGCCACGCTGAAGGCGATCACGGCGGTTATGGAACGCTCGTAAAGAATCCCAATCGCCGCGCTTCCCAGGAACCAGAAGACACCATACGAGCCGGTGAACACACCGTAAGCCGTCGCGCGCCGGTTGGCCGGAACCATTGTCGCCACCGCCGCCGGAATGATCGATTCGTGCGCGCCCACCCCCAACCCCCAAAGCGCCGCTCCCGCCAGCGCTGCCCAAAAATGTCCCAGGAATACGAGCGGGGCCGCCAATGCGCTCAAAATCGTGGCGGGAATCAGCACGGAGATTCCTCGCCGGTCGAAAATCCGCCCGAAGAGAAGCGATCCGGCGCCGCTCACTCCCATGGCAATCGAATAGAAAACGGGTATCCACGCGGCCGGCACGGTGCCCGCTTTCTGGAAGTGATAGGCCACGAGGGAAAAATCGGCGAATCCCGCCGCGACCAGCGCCGCTCCAGCCAGATAGATCCAGAAGATCCTCGAAAAACCTCTCCCCGTTTCGATCTGGGGCTCGGTCCGCTCGAACTCCTCCGGACGCGGGTAACGCCAGCGGGCCAACGCCAAAACGGCGAGTGTCACGAGCGCTGGCACCAGCAGAACCGCAAACGCCTGGTGGTAATCGTTGCCGCGGCGCACAAGCACCACGGCGATGAGCAACGGGCCAAGCAGCGCCCCGATCTGGTCCAGCGCTTCGTGCAAGCCGAAACCCCACCCGTAGCCCATCTGCTTCGCCGCATGCGAAAGCATCACGTCCCGCGCGGGAGTTCGAATGGCTTTGGCGATTCGCTCGCTGAGGATCAGCGCTACCGCGACGCCCCACGTATTTGCGTACGCCAGCGCCGGAACCGAGATCATTTGTATGGTGTATCCGGCGAAGGTGAGAAACCAGAACTGCCGCGTCCGGTCGCTCAGCGGCCCGGAGACGAGCCGCAAGCCGTACCCCAGCAGCTCCCCAAGTCCGCCAACCACGCCAACCACCACTGCGCTCGCTCCCAGAACCGCAAGAAATGGGCCGTTGATGCTGCGAGCGCCTTCGTAGGTAACGTCCGCGAATAGGCTGACCACGCCCAGCAGCACCACGAATTGAAGTGCATTCCTGGCGGAAAGTTTTGGGTTCGCTAGCGTCGCGCTCATGGGAACTCCTGCCACGCTCCGGGGAGAATGCCGGCGAAATGCTGCCGCTCAGCTTATTGTGCACCGAGACGGATCGAACTTCGTAACAGCCAGAACAATGTCCCGTTGAACTTTCCCTAGCGACCACGTATGATCTGGCTTTGGGCAAGGCGTCGCCCCTTAACCGCTGTCCTTTCTTTGCCGGGACAGATGATGACTCCTGACGGATCGGCGTCGCGGAGTCATGTATATTCCGGCACGATCCCAATAAATATGCGAACTGAGCTTGGAATGAGCGTTCACGTTCAGCCCGGAAATAGCGGAGTAGCCTGAGAAAATAAGGAGGCCATTTGGCGGCATTTTCAGGCCGAAAATATGACTAAATACCTTATGGTCGGTTTAGGAGGCTGCCTTGGCGCCATTCTGCGGTTCTGGCTGGGAGGAGTGGTCAGCAATCGCATGGGATCGCGTTTCCCCTATGGCACTTTCGTCATCAATGTCACCGGGTCGTTCTTGATCGGCTTGGTGCTTACGCTTTTGGCTGAGAAAACGCATTGGAGCGCCAATTGGCGCTATCTGATTCCTATTGGATTCATCGGAGGCTATACGACGTTCTCCACGTTTGAATACGAGACGTTCCGTAGCTTTCAGGACGGCGAAATTCTTATGGCCTCGTTGAACGTCACTCTGAGCGTGGTCACGGGATTCATATCGGTTTGGTGCGGCGTCATTGCGGGAAAGCTGCTGGGATGAACCCGCCGCGTGATTGCGCCATAGGAGGAGTCGCATGCTGAAGGCTGGTCCAGCGAAAAAGGTGATCGTCTACGTCGGTGAGGACCACCAGTATCACGGCCATACCGCTTATAGCGCCATCCTCGATTATCTGTTTTATCGCGGCGTTTCCGGAGCCAATGTCGTGCGCGGGATCGCCGGATTCGGCGCCGACCATCACCTGCACACCACTCGCATCCTCCGGCTCACCGAGAATCTCCCCATGAAGATCGAATTCATCGAGTCCCCCGACAAAGTGGACGAACTCCTTCCCAAATTGCGTGAGATGGCGGGAACGGGCCTGATCGAGATTCAGGATACGACGGTCATCAAGGCGACGGAGACAACGCTAAAGACAGCGCGGCAACCCGCGGGCCCTGCGCTGAAGCGCGAAGGAAAGGCCAAACTCATGCGCATCTATATCGGCGAGAACGACAAATGGCGCGATAAGCCGCTGCATCTCGCGCTGGTGGAGAGCATGCGCGCCAACGATATTGCCGGAGTCACCGTGTATCAGGGCATTCTCGGTTATGGCGCGAACCGCCGAATTCACCAGGATAAAGTCCTGAGCCTTTCTCATGATCGCCCCATTGTCCTATCCGTCGTGGACACCGAAGAGAAGCTCCGCGCCTTCCTTCCGCTTCTGGATGGCATGGTATTGCAGGGACTGGTCGTGCTATCGGACGTCGATATCGTCAAGTACACGCACAACTACGACGCCGCCGAGCGGCGGGCGGAGGCACAGCAATGAAACTCGAAGGCAAAGCCCAGCTTTTGCGAATCCACTTTGGCGAAGACGACAAATGGCAGAATAAGCCGCTCTATCTCGCGATCGTGGAGAAATGCCGCGAGCTGGATATCGCCGGGGCCACCGTATTGCGCGGAATCGAGGGCTACGGCGCCAGCACCCGCGTCCGTCATAGCCATCATCTTTCCTTCTCGTCCGATGCGCCGGTCATGGTCACCGTGATCGATACCGAGGAAAAGATTCGCCGCCTTCTGCCTTTTCTCGACGAAGTCGTGGACGAAGGCCTCATTGCCATGTCCGAAGTGGAAGTCATCAAGTATGTCCACCAGGAAGGCGCCCGCGCCTGAGGATTCGCACTACGCTGACGTCTCGCGCCGGCCATCGCCGCTGCCCAACGACACGGGCGGAAGGTATTCGCCATCCAGTGTGCGTATCCACCACATCCCCGATTCGCGCCGCTCTTTCGCCGTCGCGAATCGGTAGCGATAAAGCCGCGCGCGAATGATTCTTGGGCCTTCGGGAAAGGGGTTCCCGGAGATCAGCTTCAGGGTCGCAGCGTCGTTTTGCAGCAATTTCTGTATAAAAACGATAAGCCACGGATGCTCCAGATACTCGTACACCGGCGACATCGCCGCAAACCACATCAGCCAATCCAGCCGCAGGTGATACGGAGCGATTTGGCGCGGCCTGCGGCGCGGGTCGCCTGGCTTGGCCTTGAACTCATATTCCGTCCATTTCGTCCCTGGCCGCGCCGTCCGCTCCTCCGTGCCCTCGATCACGATTTCGTAGCGGGCCTTGGTCACGCTTCCAAAAGCGCCGTACGTATTCACCAGATGAAAGCGATTGAAACTGGTGTTCATCGTCTGGCGGCGCGAAAGCAGGTTGTGCACCGGCCAATAGCTCAAGACGATCACGGCAGCGGTCAGCGCCAGAATCGCCCATTCGTACGCCGCGGGCGAGGCCAGGCTATCCGGTATTTGCATGCGCACGATCCCTTGAATCTGCGCATTCGTAAAGGCCGGAACGGCCAGCAGCATGGTCAGCACATTCAGCCAGGAATAGTTCCCGCTGATGAAAAGCCACATCTGCGTCAGGATGATCACCGCCCCCGCAATTCCGGCCACCGGCTGCGGAAAAAAGAGTCCCCAGGGAACCACTAGTTGCGCCGCAAAATTGCCCACCACTTCCAGCTTGTGAAACGATTCAGGCAGGTGGTGAAAGCGGGAGCTGAGCGGATTGGGAAGCGGCTGAGTCTCGTGATGGTAGTTGAGGCAGGTCAGATTTCGCCAGCAAGGGTCGCCCCGCAGCTTGATGAGCCCGGCGCCGAACTCCACGCGAAACAGCATCCATCTCAGCAGAAAGATCAGCGGCGCAGGGACCGCCATTCTGTTGGTGCCCAGGAAGATGGCCAGAAAACCCGCTTCCAGCAGCATCGATTCCCAGCCGAAGCCGTAGAACACCTGCCCCACATTCATAATCGAGAGATACAACAGGTAAAGCGAGGTCCACACCGCAATCGAAATCCAAAGCGGGCCCCGTTCTGAAAACGACGTGAGCGCGACGATCGAGAGCGCGATTCCGGCCCATGCAACGCCCCCGAAAAAACGCTCGGAATAGAAAAGATGAAAAATGCTGGGCGCTCTTCGGAAGTCCACGTATCGAAGAAACTCCGGAACCGGCAACAGCCCTCGCTCGCCCACGAGCGGCCGAAATTGATTCAGCGCTACGAGAAAAGCCAGCAGGTAAATCAGCGCCAGGCCGCGCTGGAACGCAAATCGCGCCAGCCAGTACTCCGAACTAAAAAGCCTTTGCCAAAGCGCATCCACGGTCGTCCACGTTCTGGGGAAGTTTTACCAGTATAGCGAGGGCATTACGAGGTCCTATTACGAATAATTCAAAGATGAATAATCCAAAGGGAAATGTGCCGCGCCGCCCGGCGCAAAAATACCGCCCGCCCGATGCCCCGGGCGAGGCTCTCGGCCGCGCAGCCGCCGCAAGGGATGGCCGAAAACTTGAGCGCTGGTCAGCTCAGAGCTTGAGCAATCGCTCGGCGTTGCCGCCGCTGATCTTGCCCATATCTTCCGGGCTGATCGGCAGCGAGTTTAAAAAGTTGCGTCCGACTGTATTCGGGCTGTACGGATAATCCACCGAGAACAGGATCCGATCGGCCCCCACCACTTCCATCGCGCATTGGAAAGGCGGCACGGTGAAATATCCGCTGGTGGTGATATAGAAGTGCTGGTGGAAGTATTCGCCCACTCGCCGCTGCAAATGCTTTGTCACGCCCGAAAGTACGGCTTCGGCGCGTGCGATGGAGAACGGCAAGTCCTCCCCCATATGCCCGATGATCAACTTTAGTTTGGGAAAACGGTCGAAGAGTCCGCTGACAATCAGCCGCAGGGAGTGCATCCCAGCTTCCGCGTGCCATCCCCACGCCGCGGTGGCAAGAAAAAAACCCAGCTCCCCCGGCAGTCCTCCGAAATAGGCTTCCTGTACCGGTTTTGGTGGCGGGGCGGGGTGCAGGTAAATCGGAACGTCCAGCGCCTGCGCCGTTTCGAATAGAGGCGTGAACTGCGGATCGTCTAGAAACACGCCTCGCGTCGTTCCGTGGACGAGCGCGCCTTTGAACCCCAATTGGCGCACGCAGCGCTCGAATTCGGCGGCAGCCTTTTCCGGCTCCTGCAAAGCTAGAGCCGCGAACCCGGCGAATCGCTTGGGATGTTCGCGCACCGCCGCGGCCAGCCGATCGTTGGCGTCATGTGCCAAGCCCGTGGCCGTAGCTCCTTCTAATCTGTCGAGGCCAGCCCACGTCAGCGACAGCACCTGCAGGTCGATCCCTGCGGCATCCATATCGGCAATACGCCCCTGCCCAAGGTCCAGTAGCTTGCTTTCCACCGGCCTCACGAAATCGGCCCGGGCTGCCGATAGCAGCTGAGCCGTCGCTTTCAAAAACTCGGGCGTCGCAAAGTGCTCTTCCAGTGTGATCGTTCGCATGGAGTCAGCGTTTCCGCCGGGATCCTTTCATCAAATCGCCTTGCCTCTCAATGGCGCATTTACTGCGCTCCGAGCGCCCGCATTGTAAGCCGTTCCGCGCGCCCCGGGACGATCTCGATGCGCACCGTGCCCCTTAAACACAAGTGTCCTCAGGCGTTCTCAGTCGTTATTGCTGAGCGGCCGGTGGATTCCCCGGCGCTCCCTTGATGGAGATCAACTCCACTTCAAAGACAAGCGTGGTATTGGGCCCGATCACGTTGCCCGCGCCGCGCTCGCCGTAGGCCAACTGCGGAGGAATAAAGAATTGCCACGTGGACCCCACCGGCATCAGCTTTAGCCCTTCTTTGAAGCCGGGGATCACCGCCCCCACCTGAAAAGTCGCCGGCTGGCCTGGCTGATTCTTGTCAAACTCGGTTCCGTCGATCAGCGTCCCGCGATAGTTACAGCTTACGGTGTCGGCGTCGGTCGGCTTCTTGCCGTCGGCGGTTTTCACGATCTTATATTGCAGTCCGCTGGGCAGGCTGACCACACCATCTTTCTTCGCGTTGTCGGCCAGGAACGCATCTCCGGCCTTCTTGTTGTCCGTAGCTTCCTTGGCTTTGGCTTGGGCCTCTTTCTGCGCCAGTTCTTGCTGCAAAGCGGCCATGGTGTTATTGAGCTCCTCGTCGGACATCAAAAGCTTCTGGCCGGCCAGCGCGTCTTTCAAGCCTTGCACGAGCAGGTCTGGGTTGATATCGAGACCTTGGCTCTTCAGGCTTCTCGCCACCTGAACTCCCACGCCATAACTCACTTTATCTTTTTGCGTGCTCGGCGCCGTTTGCCCTGGCTGCGTAGCCGGAGCGCCGGCATTCTGGGCTTGCGCCTGCATCGCCAGCAGTCCCAGCCCTGCAGCCACTATCCACTTTGCCTTAATTAACTTCATAATCTCTCCTCATTCGAATGTTCCCATCACCTTGCCGCATCCCTTGGGTCCTGCGAGTAACGATTGGCCTGCTTTCTCCTGCCGCGCCCTAGAAGCGCGGCGTGCCGAACTTGGTTTTCTGGGAGATCATGGCTGATTCCCTAACGACTGCGAATTTGAACGTGCGATTTGCGGGCTGGACACCTTGAGGGGCATTTTTCATCGATTTCGCCGCCCACCCGATCGTCGAGCGACGACCAACCGATCTTAACAGAGCCGCACCACAATCCGAACTGCGGTTTTCTGTCTTAACCCTTATCTTTATGCACCTTGCGGCGGATATCCGGCCAGAACTCCTTGACCATATCGCTCACCGCATCCCAGCCTTCTTAACGGCGACGCCGATTCAAAGGTAATCCCTGTTAAGTCTCTTCCAGTGAGGTGATTGCCGATAAAGTACGCCCCTGAGCCAGTCTCCAGCTGTACCTGCGCCTGAACCTCGACACGCCACCTGCGTGTTCTTTTATTGCCCGCCTCACCAGTTCACCTCAGCTTCCGCCGGTAGTTACTCTCTCCCGGCCCACAAACTTCCCGGTTGAGGTCGATGTGCATTTTTTAAGCTCTTACACCCGAACAAATTTTAGACTCTCTATTCGCAAACCCAGATGCTGCCAAAGTTCCCGTCCTCGTGCCCTTGCTCCCCTTGTTCTCATTTCAGCGATCCTGCTATTGGCCGCTATCTCCGGTTGCGGAGGCGCAACCGTGAACCCTAACAACGCTCCCCGCACTGCTACTGCTAGTTCATCCCCGTCCGCCAGTTCCACGAGTGCCGGTTCCACTGGCGCCGTCAACCCCGTCACCAGCGCTCCGCAGGTGAGTTTGCTCACATTTGGAAATGCAGGCTTCGGCGGCGACGACACGACCCTCTTTCAGAACGCCTTGAACAACACCGCCGCCAATGGACAGGCCCTGCTCGTCCCAGCGGGTAGCTACAACATTAGTCCGATCTTCTTTCCCAATAATTCTCAGCTCGTCCTCGCCGCGGGCGTCACCGTAACCGCCAATCCGGGCTACGGACCGCTCGACAAAATGCTCAACATTGCCTCCCAGAACGTCTCCATTCAGGGCGCAGGAGCCGCCAGCGTCATCTTCCAGATGCGCAAATCGGAATACGTCGCCGAGCACTCCACCGACCACAGCGAGTGGCGCCATTGCCTGGATATCGAAGGCGCCAGCAACGTCGCCATCAGCGGGATCTCCTGCAATCAGTCCGGCGGCGACGGCATTTACGTCGCTGATGGCGCGGCAGGCCCCAGCCAGAACGTCACCATCGCCAACTCCGTATTCGACCAGAATTTCCGCCAGGGCTTCAGCCTCATCAGCGGCATGCATATCTCCGTCTCCAATTGTTACTTCACGAACACCAGCGGCACCGCCCCCGAGGCCGGAATCGATATCGAGCCCAATGCTCCCAACAACACCCTCGCCGATGTCCATATTACGAATAATTTCTCCACGGGGAACGCCGGTGCCGGGCTTTTGATTGCCCTGGGGCAGTTGAATGGATCCTCTCCCAGCGTGGAGATCACCGTATCGAACTATCAGTCTGCTTCCAATCAACTTTCCGGATATGAGCTCAGCAACAACGATGTAAGCCCCAACGTCCAGGGCAACATCCTCATTCAAAACTCCTCCTCCACCAATGACGGCAGCTACGGCGCCGTGGGCCATGGTTTCGACGCCGACGGCCCCACCGTCGTCTTCCAAAATCTCAACATCACCAATCCGCACAAGAATGGTCCTGACCCCACCTATGGCGATAGCGCCGCTGTAGGCTGCCTTCGGGGCGGCGGTGGCAGCTATCCCATCGGCAATATTCAGTTCCAGGCCGTCAGCATCGCGGTCACGAATGGCATGGTGAACCGGTACTTCAATTTTCAGGATTATTCCAACATCGGGGTGCAGAAGATGGTGTTCAATCCCACGGCCATGAGTGGCGCTTCGCTAGTTCCCCCCGCTGGGCTCATGCAAGCCGCCGGATTCAACAGCGTCGATTAGGGGCGCGGCTGCTGAGATCGGATGGCGAATTCCATTCTCTGGTGATGCCGGCCTTCTCTCGTGCCGTGCTTACCGATAGCGCGTACTTATTGGTGGCAAAGTCCGGGAGGATCTTCCAGACGCGGTGTGTCGCATTTCGCGGTTTCGCCGCCGGGAGCCGCTTGGACTCGAAGGGCTTCTTCCTCTATTTCGCGACGGCGGAGCCTGCGGCTTTGCAAGGTATGAATCAGGCTGCGGCTGATGTCGAACGACTCGTAAATCGCGTTGGATTGCCAGAGGTCGTGAATCGAAAGCGCTTGAGTGCGCACGAAGCGCACGATCCTGGACCGTGGCCGCGACAGGATCTTATTTCCAGCCAGAATGGCCGCCGTATCCGGTGGCTCGCAATCCTTTAGCTCTATAACCGCCATCCCCCCGTCGGTCTGAAGCACGTCTCCGCTCGCCGCGCGCATCGATTCTGAACTCTGTCCGCGTTTCAAGTAAGAGACATTCGCCACGCATCCCGTGAGCCGGAGTTCCCGCACGATCTTTTCGCGTTCCGCGTCCACGTCCCCATCGACGTGGTGAATAAATTTCCCTTTCCGCAGGGACCACTCCGCTCCCGTTTCACGAATAGCGCCGCCTGCCCAGAGGCCGTCCTGGAGCGTGGCTTCCTTCCAGATCCGTATGTGCTCGCGCTTTTGGTAGCTGTCGAAGCTTTTCTGGAACCGAAAGTCCGGCGGCGCGCCGTTGAGCCATTGCTTGGAAATGGGCAGATGGGTATAGCTCTTGAGCGAGCTCATCGCTCGCATCTCCCGCAATACGGACAAGGTCGACACCGAATCGCCGTACGTCCACCCCGCCGATTGAAACGCCTCCTCGACCTGCTGCGGCGAACCGATAAAAGCCAGATTTACCAGGTCGGAAGGCTTCGATGAGCCCGTCAAACTGCGGTTCGGCAGGGTCAGTAACTTCGCTTGCAACTCGTCGTCAATTGTCCCTTCGCCGTTTTCCTCTCGCTCCGGCGCCGCGCTTTGAAAGCCGGCCGGAAGTTGCAGGGGCGCTTTCAGCTCCAGTCGCAGATCCGTTCCCGCCGGTAAGAATGTCTCGGGCTCGGGCGAAAAGGGGAACACCGAGCGGCGCACCATAAAGACCCAATAAGTCTCGGGATTCCACTCAGGAAGATGAATCAGGCGCGTGCTCATCAGCCGTTGCGGCGTATCCTTGGCGGTGGCCCCCTCGATGACGCCGTCCTTCACCCGCTCCCGTCCGTTGGCCACCTCTTCAATCTCGGTTTTTACCGAAAGAGAATTCGGGCCGGCCATGAGTTGATCGAAATTGATTGCGATAGCGGAAGAGTCGTGCCGAAAGCCCAAGCCCACTCTGCGCACATAGGTGATTCGCCCTTCCACCGGGGTCCCGGTCGAGAAGACGGAAGCGTCGCCGCATCGTGGCGAATCGATGAGCACGGCCGCAACGCGTGCGCCCGCCTTCGAGCTGTACGTCGAGACCGGCTCGGTCAGCCGGATCCAGAACTCCTGGCCCGAGGGGATCGATTGGCAAGCGAGGTCTTGGGCTTTCGCTCCCGCGCAAAAGGTGAAAGCAAAAACCAAAAGGAAAATTGCCTTGCTGAACGAGATATTTATTGGAGGCTGGTGGTTTATACTGCGCGTTCGAATCATCAGGATGCCCGTCTCCGCGGGCCTGCCTTTCGAGCGGCTGGCGAACTATACACTACAGGCCGGAATTTTCCTCATCTGATTTTGCAACGTCGGTTTTTACACGCCTGGAAACGAAACGGCTTGTACGCAATCTCCGACGGTTTGCACATAGGATGCGAACTGCTTGTAGTGGGGATAGGGGTAAATGCCGAGCCGGCCTCTCAGAACGAATGTACTTTGCGACCGCGTGAAGCCTTATGCGCGTAAAGCTCCAGGTCCGCGGCCTCGAGCAGGTGTTGTGTCGAAGTGCCGTTCGGCGGGTGCGTGGCCACTCCGATGCTCACGGTCAGCTTCGGTTGTTCCGTGCTCGCCTCGAGGTGGCCTTTGATTCGGGAGACCACTTGCCGCGCCGCCGCTTCGCCCGTCTCCGGCAGCAAAAGGGCAAACTCATCGCCTCCGTAGCGCGCGGCCGTGTCGATGGCCCGGCAGTGCTGGCGAAGCACTTCAGCCACGCGGCAAATCGCTCGCGTGCCCGTTTGGTGTCCGTAGCGGTCGTTGATCTCCTTCAGCTTGTCCAGGTCCATCAGCAGAATCGAAAATGGCCGGTTGGTCCTCCCTGACCTTTCCAGTTCGCCTTGCAGCGCGTCGATGAAGCGGCGGTAATTGGCCAGCCCGGTCAAGCTGTCGCTGGCTGCCCGATGCCGCACCTGTCCAAAAATCCGCACGTTATCCGCCAGGGTCGCGGCCAGCAGAACCGTGTAGCTCAGAGAATTCAGCAGTTGCGCCGCGAAGGCCGGCGCATCCAGCAACTGCGCGGATTGTGTCGCGATCAGATGGCAGGCGGCGTTCATTGCCGCCACCCACGGCAGCGCGATTACGAACACGGAGCGCGGCCGGGAGCTTCGATACAACAGGATGGCCGCCGCCAGGAACATTCCCGCGGGCACCAGGTCCCAGGGGCGTGGTATCGGGCTTGCCGAGTGGATCAGCGGCCCGTGCCCCACCAGCAGGAAAATAAATCCGGTCAGCCCCGCGATCGCCCCCACAACGCTCAGCACCGCGAAAGCCGTTCTCTTGGGCTCCCTTGGCCACGGCAGCCATTTCTCCAGCCCAATCGCCGCTAACAAGAGCACGCCCAGCAGGGTTCGTCCCGCCATCCAGTAGAGCGGAACCCGCATCGCTGGGCCCCGGCTCAGCAGCTCTCCGCGAAGGCCCAGAATAGCGGTCAGCTGGACCCAGCCGTCCAACCCGAAAGCCGTGCCTATCAGCAGAGCGAATCGATCCCCGGTTCCGTCGAATCGCACCCAAATATTTGCCGCGATCGTGAAGCCGAGCAGCGCTGCGATGACCTCTGCGCTCGCCAGCAGCGCTGGATTGGCGCTAATCCCGAGTTGCCTGAGAAAGTGCGCCCCCACCATCACGCCGCAGGAGAGGGCCGCGGTCGCTGAAAAAATTCGCAGGCTTCCTTTTAGGTTCGTCTTGATCATGTCCTTCAAATGAGTCCACGCTATTAGGTCCCACTTCTTAATTCTCGGTCTTTTTCACCTCCAAGGCACCCTGTACGGAGGTGCAGGTTGTGAACACTGTACGGTTTTACACACAACCTTTTCACAGCTTTTTCCACATGCTGAATCCTCCGCGCATCGACGTTTCCGGCTTCCCCGCAACGCCTTTCGCCTGGCTACCCAGTTTGGCCCCTCCTATGGCCTCTTGCGGCCTTCATACCGCGCGGAAACCATTTTCTTTGCTCCTGCGTCTATTCTTAATGCGGTCGGAATGACCTCTGCCGTAAATGTGAGGAGCCGGCGCTCTTCACGGCATGACTTCCATTTTCGTTTTGCTTCTTTACAATATAAGGAAGTATCGCGGCATTAGGGAGCATCGCTCGGAAGCATTGCGCGTTTTGGTTCCGCGCATGTTTTCGCTCGGAGGTTACCGTTGATTGAAGTGAAGGATTTGACGAAATCGTTCGCGGAGCGAACTGCGGTCGATCACGTGTCTTTCGTGGTGAACAAAGGCGAGATTCTCGGGTTCCTGGGCCCCAACGGCGCCGGGAAGACCACCACCATGCGGATCTTGACCGGCTTTCTGCCCGCCACCAGCGGCAGCGCGAAGGTCGCGGGCTTCGATGTCTTCAACGATTCGCTGGAGGTGCGCAAGCGCATCGGCTATCTGCCCGAGAATCCGCCGCTCTATCTGGATATGACCGTTGCCGCCTATCTCGATTTCGTGGCCCGCATCAAAAACGTCCCCGCGGAGAAGCGCCGCTCGAGCGTCCAAGACGCCATGGTCAAGACCAATATTCAGGATAAGCGTCACGAGCTGATCAAACGCCTTTCCCGCGGTTATAAGCAGCGCGTCGGCCTGGCCCAGGCCCTCGTCCATGATCCCGAAGTGATCATCCTCGACGAGCCCACCGTCGGCCTCGATCCCAAGCAGATCATCGAGGTTCGCCATCTCATCAAGGGGCTCGCCGGCAGCCATACCATCATTCTTTCCACCCACATCCTCCCGGAAGTCAGCATGACCTGCGACCGCGTCGTGATTATCAACCGCGGCCGCATCGCCGCCATCGATACCCCGGCCAATCTCACCACCCAGCTCAAGGGCGGCCAGCACGTCAGCGTGGAAGTCGCGCGCGGACCAAAATGCCGTCAGCGCCGCCATCCGCGAGATGCCGGGAGTTCGCAAAGTGACCGTCGAACCGACCGGCAGCGGCCGGGTCGTCGCCCTGGTGGAAGTTTCGCCCGGACAGGAGATCCGCAGCCAGCTTGCCGCCAAGATTGTCGGCAAGGGCTGGCCGCTTTATGAATTGCGCGGGGTCAATCTGAGCCTCGAGGAGATCTTCCTCGAGCTCACCACCGACGAAGAGTCCGAGAACGCTTCGAAGAGTCCCAACTGAGGCCCCAGAATTCAGGAGCTTAGGAGAAGGAAGCCATGAAAGGAATGTACGCTGTTTACCGCAAGGAGATGGGCCACTACTTCGTTTCTCCCGTGGCTTACATTATTGTGGCCGTTTTCCTCGTGCTGGCCGCCTATTTCTTCAATCAACTGCTCCGAGTGATCGTTCAGCAAGCCTTCGAAGCCGGCCTGGAAGATCAGTTTGGCGGCGCGCCCATCGACGTGCCCTCGGCGGTCATGCGCAATTTCTTCGGGGTAATCTCCACGCTCCTGCTTTTCCTCACGCCCATGCTGACCATGAGCGTTTACTCGGAGGAGCGCCGCCGCGGCACCATGGAACTGCTGATGACCTCGCCCGTCACCGATCTTGGGATCGTCCTCGGCAAATTCTTCGCCTCGCTTACTTTGCTGGCCATCATGCTCTTGCCCACCGCGATTGGCTTCGCCTACATGCTGCACTATAGCGAGCCCACCGCGCCCTGGACCACGCTCGGCAGCGAATATCTTGGAGTCATGCTCTTGGGCGCCACGCTTCTGGCCCTCGGCTCCTTTTTCTCTTCGGTCACGGAAAGCACGCTCATCGCCGCGATCCTGAGCTTCGGCGCGATTCTCCTGCTGTGGGTGCTCGACTTCGGCGGCAACGCCGGTTCCGGCGCTTGGGGCCAGGCCGTTCAGTATCTCTCGGTCTTTCGCCATTACGACGACTTCACCCACGGCGTGATCGACACCTCCAACGTCATCTTTTACTTGAGTTTCATCGTGCTGGGAATTTTTCTCACCGTGCGCAGCGTCGATTCCATGCGCTGGCGGCGCGCCTGATGGCGCTTCACCCCAGCCGCTGCGTTGAAGTTTTGTCTCGACACTGTGTAACGATGCATAAGGAGGAGAAATGCCTGTGAAGCTGGACTGGAAACGAGAGCGCCGCTGGCTCGCGTCCTTCGGTCTTGCCTTGGCTGCGGCCGGCTTGGTCCGTTACTCCACCCAGGGCGAGTGGACGCGCCTCAGCGAGGTTCTGCTGATCGGCGGCGGGGTTCTGTTCCTCGCCGGCATTGTCCTGAGTTACCGCGAGGTGGTGGCCTTTTTCAGCGTGCGTTCATCGCGCCTCGGCGCCAATGCCATCACCATCACTTTGCTGGTGCTCGTGGTCCTGGGGCTCGTTAATTTTCTTGGCTTTCGCCATCATAAGCGCATCGATCTCACCAGCGAAAAGCTCTATACGCTTTCCGACGAGTCCAAGCGCACCGTCGCCGGCCTTAAGAAGGATGTCGATATCATTCGCTTCGCGCGCACGCCGGACACCGCCTTCAAGGATTTGGCCGACGAATACGCCAACGCCGGCACGCACGTGCATTACCGCGAAGTCGATCCGCAGGAAAAGCCCGATGTCGCCCGGCAATATAACGTCACCCACATGAACGACATCGTGGTCTCCGCCGGCGCCCATAACGAGACCCTCAGCGGCACCGGCGAACAGGACGTCACCAACGCCATCATCAAAGTCACCCGCGACACCGTGAAGAACATCTGCTTCGTCGAGGGCCACGGCGAGAAGGCCCTCACCGATACCCAGCAGGATGGCCTCGAGGGCGGCGATAAGGCCCTCAAGGGCGAGGGCTACGACACCAAATCCGTCAATCTCGTCACCTCCGGAAGCGTTCCCGCCGACTGCAATGTTCTCGTGGACGCCGGCCCCAAGCAGTCCCTGTTCCCCCAGGAGGTCGACTTCATCTCCAAGTATCTCGATGGCGGCGGCAGGGTCTTGTTGCTGCTCGATCCCGAGACGGATCCCAAAGTCGATCCCATTCTCCAGTCCTGGAATATCGCCCTGGGCAGTAACGTGGTCATCGACGCCAGCGGCGTGGGCCGCCTTTTTGGCACCGGCCCGGCCGTCCCTCTCGTCGTCGATTACGGCACGAGCCCCATCACCCAAAATTTCACCGGCACCATGACCTTTTTCAATCTGGCGCGCACGGTCTCCATCGCCGATAAGAACAAGAGCGAACCCGAGGGCATCGAGCTGCTCAAGACTTCGCCGCGCAGCTTCACCGTCCCGAATCTGAAGACCAACGAAGTCCGCTACGACCCGGCCAAGGATCAGGCCGGCCCGCTCTCCCTCGGCGTTGCCGCCGAACGCAAAAGCGGCACGGGCGACAATAGCAAGAGCGCCCGCCTGGTGGTCATCGGAAATTCCGCCTTTGCCACCAACCAGTGGGAAGGCTTGCAGCGCAATGGCGATCTCTTCCTGAACACCGTCAACTGGCTGGCCCAGGATGAAGACCTCATCTCGGTTCGCCCCAAGAACCCCACCAACCGCCGCGTCATCCTGACGGAAACGCAGCAGCGCGAGCTGTTTTTCGCCAGCATGATTTTCTTGCCCGGCTTGGTGCTCATTTCCGGCGCGCTCATTTGGCTTCGGCGCCGGTGAGGTAGGGCCATGAAGCGAAGCACTGGAATCGTATTCCTGCTGGCC
The DNA here is from genome assembly GCA_963823935.1 of uncultured Acidobacteriota bacterium. Taxonomy (GTDB): domain Bacteria; phylum Acidobacteriota; class Terriglobia; order Acidiferrales; family UBA7541; genus Palsa-189. The sequence goes on along the minus strand of CAWGNM010000008.1, from coordinate 11,569 downwards.
GCGGCACTTGCGGCCTTCGTCTATTTCTACGATTTGAAGCACACCCCTGCTGCGAGCGACGCCTCCACCCCGGCAGCCTCCAAGCCCGCCTTCACCTCGGTCACATCCGGCGATGTGCAGGAGATCAAGATTCAGCGCGCCGGCACCACCATGGATTTCGACCACAAGAGCGACGGCTGGTATATGACCCAGCCTCGCGCCCAGCGCGCCGACTCCTCGGCGCTCGATGGCCTCGCCGGCGCGCTCTCCTACGCCAGCGTGGATCGCACTTTTCCGGCCACGCCGGACAACCTCGGCTCCTTTGGCCTGAAGGATCCCACCGTAACGGTGGATTTCAAGCTCAAGAACGGCGCGAGCCACGAACTGCGCTTCGGGGCCAAGGATTTCTCGTCCTCGTCCATTTACGCCTTGATCGACAACGGCAGCCAGGTTTCGCTCATGGCCGACGCGGTCTATAGCAGCAGCGACAAGGCGCCCGACGATTTCCGCGATAAATCCCTCACCACTGTCCCCGCATCCGACGCCAACTCTTTCGACTTGGTGAACTCCTCCGGCGAACTCGCGGGAACCAAGAAAGGCGACACCTGGACTCTCGATAAGCCCCGCGTCGCCCCCGGCGATCACGCTAAGATCGACGCGCTGCTCAGCTCCGTGGCCGGCGGACAAGTCACGCATTTCGTCACCGACTCAAACGCCTCGCTCGCCAAATATGGCCTCGATAAGCCGGCCATCCGTTTCCAGGCCAAGCTTGCCGATGGCAAATCCGTCTCGCTCGAGGTAGGGAAGCAGGAAGGCGCGGACTACTACGCGCGCAATCTGGCGCAGCCCGGCGTCTTTCAGATCAACGAGAATCTCTACTCAATTTTGAACGATAAATATATCGATCTGCGCGATAAGCAGATCGTCCATGTCGCGCCCGCGGACGCCACGCGCCTCGATGTGCGCAATCTGAACGGCTCGTTTGCGTGCGTGAAGGGCGATTCCGGCTTCGTTCTCGAGCAACCTGCTGCGGCCGATAAGAAAGCTGCGCCGCCTTCGTGCCCCAATTTGGTCGATGAGCTTCAGGACGATCAGGCCGACGAGGTCTACGACACTCCTCCCGCGTCGGTTTCCTCGCAGCTGGCTAAGCCGCCCGTGCAAATCACCATTACTGATAAAAACGGCAAGAAGACCGAGTTGGTCTTCTCCGGCATTACCGGCGACTCCATCTACGGCCGCAACACCGGCAGCCCGGCCATCTACAAATTCGCCAAGCGCGTCTTCGACGAAGTCAATTTTCCCACAGCCGAAATAGCGTGTTTTGTGGGTCGCGGCTTTAGCTCCGGTTTACGGAGTCCGGGACTCCACCGGGAGTCCTGAAACCGGACCGCGACATTCCAGCAGGACACATCGCGGGGCTTTAGCCCCTGACGCTGTGTACGGGGTGAGAAGGCCGAGGAATCTGCTTCTGGTTGTGTTTTCCGTCGCTGTAGTTCGGCGGGGGCCCCCCCACACCGCGCGCGTACTCGCGCGCTAAACGAAGCCGCCTGTGCGTCTGTAGCCCAGGGTGCCCGCCGTCCGGCGCGAAAGCGCGCATCAAAAAAAGAGTCGGCGGGGCCCTGGGGATTTTTCCTTGCAGACTCTTCCTTAGTGCTGGTGTCCCCCATCGTCGTGGTGATCGTCCCGGCGATCGTCCGGGCCCGGCCGGAATCGCGGGAAGAAGCCGGGTAACCGGCCGCGTATCTCACCCGATGGATGATCCACCGAATGCACGTTCGCGTAAGCCGAACCCGTCCGGATCGCCTTCACCATCTCGGCGAAACCCTCCGCTCCGGCGTCGACTCCCTGACCGCCGCCGGGCGCTGCTACGGACGAGACCACGTTGGCCTCGGTGAGCGTGCCGGTGACGGTCGCTGGGTTTCCCGTCGGGCAAATCGGAGGTGTCGGCACAGTTGTCGGCGGAGTAATCGGCGGCACAAGCGTCTTATCGGGGTTGTAGCACAGCCAAAGCACGACGCCCCCGCTGAGCCCTGGCCGCCCGAAGTGAATGTGCGACTGGGTTACCTCGGAAGAGAGATCCCGCCAAGTCTCCTCATACGTGATCATGCTGCCGTCTTCGCTGATTGTGGCCTTGAATTCACCGCTCGCTTTCGTCTGGATGGTCGCTGTCGTCTCATTCAGCCCGCTAAGCTTGGTGGTAATCGTGTTTCTATCTTTGTCCGCGGCCACCAATCCCACCACCATCACTAAGAACGCTACACCGATCAGCCCATCGAAACCCGGTTCGCGAATCCATCGTCGCCTCCCCTTTGGCCGCTCGCTGCGATCAGCAAATGTGAGCTGGAACTCCCACTCTGGTTTTCCCCCGGGACGCCAGTCCTGCCCACTCTCTCCCTCTTTGGCAGCCCAGGGGTACAGCGCGGCCATCTGGCTGGAGAGGCTGTTCCCAATCCGTACCCAAGTCAAGTCACATTCCTGTCACTTTTTTGGTAAAACTTGGTCTAGGATCCGATTACAACCTGCATTTGCATTAGCGCCTCGCACACCGTCATCGCCCCCACCTTGCGCCCCCTTCCCCTCGCTGGCAGAATACCAAGACGCCTATTCTGATTGCGGTGAATCGCATCCGCTCCGAGAGCCGAATTTGCGACTCTCGTGGCCGAACGCATAAGAATGCCGCCATGCCGAATCGGCCTAGCGCCAAGCGCGTGGGGAGAAAAGCCATCGGAAAAGCCGTCGATTCCGGCAAAGCCCAGCGGACCGAACTCTCGCCTCGAGCACAGGTTGCCGCTTCCGCCCGCATGGTCGTGAAGATCGGCACCAACGTGCTCATGCGCGATGATGGCGGCGTCTCCATCGGCGCCTTCTACGGCATCGCCGAGTCGCTCGCCAATCTCCGCCGCGCCGGGCGCGAAGTCCTGCTCGTCTCCTCCGGCGCGGTCGGTCTGGGCATGCAGCGCCTCGAACTCGCCTCGCGGCCTTCCGAGCTCACGCTCGTGCAGGCCTGCGCCGCCGTCGGCCAGAGCCGCCTGATGAGCATGTACGACGACGCCTTCGATAAGCTGGGCTATCGCGTCGCCCAGGTTCTGCTCACCGAAGACGATTTTCTCGATCCGCGCCGGCACGAAAATCTTCGCGCCACGCTGACCACCCTGCTTCAACTCGGCGTCATCCCCATCATCAACGAAAACGACACCGTCTCCACCGCCGAACTCGACCGCCCCGCCGGCGGCGCCGGCAGAGCGTGTCCGCATCTTTGGCGATAACGACAAGCTCTCCGCCCTGGTGATGACGCACATCGACGCCGATCTGCTGGTGCTGCTCTCCGACGTCGACGGCCTCTACACCGACGATCCGCAAGCCCAGGGCGCCACCCTGATCCCCGAATTGGACTCGCTTGACGAGCGCGTCCGCGGCTTACGCCCGCGGCGGCAATGGCCGCGGCCGCGGCGGCATGGAAACCAAGCTCGAAGCCGTGCGCATCGCCAATGAAGCCGGCCGGCCCGCCATCATCGCCAACGGCCGCACGCCCGGCGTCCTCGACGCCATTCTCGCCGGCAAGGCTGTCGGCACTCTCTTCTTCCCCGGGAAGCGCACGTGAGCGAAGCTGTCCGCGCGCTCGCGCAAGCCGCCAAGCAAGCTGCGCGCTGCATCGCCTCCGCCTCCATCGAGCAGCGCAACCAGCGCGCTCGAGGCAGATCGCCCGCGCGCTCGAGCGCGCCGCGCCCGAAATCCTTGCCGCCAATGCTCAGGACACCGCCGAAGCCGAAGCGGCGCTCGGCCGCGGCGAATCGTCGAAAGCCCTTGTCGATCGCCTGAAGCTCTCGCCGCACAAGCTTGCAGTCCATGATCGAAGGCGTTCGCGCCGTCATCGCTTTGCCCGATCCCATCGGCCGCGTTCTCGATCGCACCGAACTCGACTCCGGCCTCGAACTGGAAAAGGTAAGCTGCCCGCTGGGCCTGCTCGCCGTCATTTTTGAGGCGCGCCCCGAAGCCGTCACGCAGATCGCTTCGCTGGCCATCAAATCCGCGAACGCCGTCATTCTCAAGCCCGGCCGCGAGGTGGAACGCACCGCGCGCGTCGTCGTGGACAATCATTCGCGCCGCGCTGCGCGCGCACTTGCGCTCCCCGAGGCGCTGGTCACCAATATCCAGCAGCGCGCCGAGGTCCGACGAACTCCTGAAGCTCGACGATCTCGTCGATCTGGTCATCCCTCGCGGCGGTTACGACCTGGTGCGCCACGTCCAATCGAACACGCGCATCCCTGTGCTCGGCCATTCCGAAGGTGTCTGCCACATCTACGTTGACGCCGCCGCGGACTTCGCCATGGCGCTCGACATCATCGACGACGCCAAGACCGACTATCCCGCCGCCTGCAATGCCGTGGAAACCGTTTTGGTCGACCAATCCATCGCCGCTGCTTTTCTCCCGCTGCTTGCCGCGCGCATGAAGGAAAGCGGCGTTCGCCTGCGCGGCTGCCCTCAGGCCGTCGCCGCCATTCACGACGCCGCCGTCGAGCCGGTCGGCGACAACGAGTGGCACACCGAATACGGCGACCTGATCCTGGCCGTGAAAGTCGTTCGCGGCGTGAACGAAGCCATCGACCACATCCAGCGTTTCGGTTCCGCCCACACCGACGCCATCGTTACCGACGACGCCGACGCCGCGCGCATCTTTTTGCAGCAAGTGGATTCCGCGGGCGTGTACCATAACGCCTCCACGCGCTTTGCCGACGGCTATCGCTATGGCTTCGGCGCCGAGGTCGGCATCAGCACCAGCCGCCTTCACGCCCGCGGCCCGGTCGGCCTGGAGGGCCTTACGACCTACAAATATCTTCTGCGCGGCCACGGCCATCTGGCGCGCGACTATCAGGGCCCGCACGCGCGCCGCTTTTTGCATCGCCGCGAACCCGGCTGCGATTCGCAGCAATCTCGCGACTCGCGCGGCAAGACGGCACGGGATTAAAAACGCGCATGAATAAGACCACCACGCTCGAGCTGCTCTCCATGATCCGCGAAGCCGCCGACCGCATTCGCGGTTCGGTCTACCTCTCGCCGTGCCCGTATTCCGGTGAGCTCTCCGCGTCCACCGGCCAGCAGGTCTACCTCAAGCTCGAAAATCTCCAGATGACCGGCGCCTACAAGGAACGCGGCGCGCTCAACAAAATCCTGCTGCTCAGCCCGGAGGAGAAGAAGCGCGGCGTCATTCGCGCCTCGGCGGGAAACCACGCGCAGGCCGTCGCCTATCACGCCACGCGCCGCGGCATCCGCAGCACCATCGTCATGCCCACCACCACGCCGCTGGTCAAAGTCGCGGCCACGCAAAATTACGGCGGCAACGTGATCCTCTACGGCGCCAATTACGACGAGGCCTGCCAACACGCCCTGAAGCTCGCCCGCGAGCAGGGCCAGGTCTTTCTGCACGCCTTCGACGACATCGCCGTCATCGCCGGGCAGGGCACCATCGGCCTCGAGTTGCTCGAGCAGTGCCCGCAATTGGAAGCTGTCGTCGTGCCGGTGGGCGGCGGCGGCTTGATCGCCGGCGTGGCCTGCGCCATCAAGGAGTTGCGTCCCGAAGTAAAAATCATCGGCGTGCAGACGGCGCCGCTTGCCTTCCATGCTGCAGGCTATCAAGCAGCATCACATCGTGACCCTTCCCCGCGGCTTCCACCGTTGCCGACGGCATCGCCGTCCGCCGCGCCGGCGAGGTCACCTTTCCGCTGGTCGAGAAATATGTCGACGAGATCGTTACCGTCGAGGAAGAAGAGATCGCCAGCGCCATCCTCACCCTGCTGGAACGCGAAAAAACGCTCGCCGAAGGCGCCGGCGCCGCGGGCGTCGCGGCCCTACTGCAGCACAAGACTTCGCTGAACGGCCAGCACACCGCCGTGATCGTCGGCGGCGGAAATATCGACGTCTCGCTTCTGAGCCGCATCATCGAACGCGGCTTGGTCAAGGATGGCCGCCTGGTGCGCATCCGCATCTATCTGCCGGACCGCCCCGGCGCTCTCGCCGAACTCTCCGTCCGTCATCGCCGCGCAGCGCGCCAATATCGTCGAGCTGCTTTTCAACCGCGCCTACTACGGAGTCAGCCTCGGCGACACCGCCATCGACGTCACCCTCGAAACGCGCGGCGCCGACCATCTCGCCGGCCTGCTCGCGGCCATCAGCACCGCCGGCTACACCCACGAACGCATCCTCTAGACCTTTACCGTCGCCTTCACCCGTGTTCGTCGCCGGCCGGTCCATCTCCTCCATCAGCATCGCGAACCCCGTCAGGTCCAGCGACTGCGGCCCGTCGGAAAGCGCGCGCTCCGGGCAGGGATGCACTTCCATGATGATTCCGTCCGCGCCCGCGGCGATCGCCGCGCGGCTCATCGCCGGAATCACGCTGCGCCGCCCCGTGCCGTGCGAAGGATCGGCCACCACCGGCAGGTGCGAAAGCTCCTTCGCCAGCGCCACCGCCGCCAGGTCGAACGTGTTGCGCAGCTCGGATTCGAACGTCTTGATCCCGCGCTCGCAGAGCACCACGTTCGGATTCCCGCCGCTCAGCAGATACTCCGCCGCCAGCAGCCACTCCTTCACCGTCGCCGAAGGTCCGCGCTTCAGCAGGATGGGCTTCTCCGCCCGCGCCAGCCGCCGCAGCAGCGGGAAGTTCTGCATGTTGCGCGCGCCCACCTGCAGCATGTCCGCGTATTCGGAGACCAGGTCCACGTCCTCCGTGCTCATCACTTCCGTGACGATCGGCAGCCCCGTCTCCTCGCGCGCTTCCTTCAGCAGTTCCAGCGCTTCCACGCCCAGCCCCTGAAAGTCGTACGGCGACGTGCGCGGCTTGTATGCGCCGCCGCGCAGGATCGACCCGCCCGCGTCGCGCACCGCGCGCGCCGTGGTCAGCAGTTGCTCGCGCGACTCCACCGAGCACGGCCCGGCCATCACGATGTACTGCTCGCCGCCGATCTTCACGCCGCCCACGTCCACCACCGTGCGCTCCTTGTGCAGCTGCCGGCTCACCAGCTTGAACGGCTGCGAGATCGGAACCAGTTCCTCCACTCCCGGCGCGGCCTGCAGAGCTTCCAGTTCCGCGCGCCGCCCGCCGCTGCCCACCGCGCCGATCACGGTGCGTTCCGCGCCGCGGATCACGTGCGGCTGGAACCCGCACTCCTTGATGCGTTCGATGACGTGCTCGATCTGTTCCTCGGTCGCGTTTCGGCTCATATTGACGATCATTCTAAGAATGCCTCCTGTTCGTTTCCCCTGCGTTTCGCCATCTTTGCCTATGTGGCACAGCCACTCCTGGCTGTGCTTCTTGCCTTCGTTCCCGTTCTTGCCTTTCGCCCGAACTTTCCGCCGCTGCCGCTCGGATGCCAGCGTCCAGCCCAGCCGCTGTCATCCCGAGGAGCGTTTTTGCCGTTGGCGACGAGGGATCTGCTTTTCGCTTTGTGCTCTTGCCAATCTCACGCCGCCCCACAACAAAAAAGCCAGCTTACCCATTCGGGAAGCTGGCTCGGTAGAAACCTTTTGCGGCTTTGCTGGTCCTATCTCTTCAGGCGACCACCCGCAATCGCGCCTCTACTTTGCCGCTTCCCCACCAGAGGAAGCGGCCCGTAAAGGCGAATCTCGAATATCGGTTCAGTTTCATCTGAGAAACACTGCCCAAATCGGCCGCAAGCATATCCGCCGCCCGCCTCCCATGTCAAGCTCCGCGATTCACGACCATTGGCCGGGATGAGTGCGCCAGTTTTTAAGTCGATCTTGGTCCTTCTTCGCCAAGTACTCGAACCACTGAGGGCGAAATATCAGGATCAACGAAAGGACAAAAACGAAGGCATCACTGACTATTAGCGGTGTCTTTGAATAACCAGTGACCCACGGGAACACTTCCGCAAGCGAAAAAGCAGCAATGACAATACGCCACCTTCTCTTCAGTTGGGTGAGGCCACGGTACCTTCTCACCGGCTCATGCTCTGCTCCGGATTGGACTTCGTTAGGCATCCAAATGCTCCCGCAGAATCCCCAGCATGCGCCGCAACGGCTCCGCCGCGCCCCACAGCAGCTGATCCCCCACGGTGAACGCCCCCACGTACTCCGGCCCCATCTTCAGCTTGTGCATGCGCCCGATCGGCACGTTCAGCGTCCCCGAAACGGCCGTCGGCGTGAGGCAGCGCGTCGTCGCTTCTTTCGTATTCGGCACCACGCGCACCCACTCGTTGGCCCCGGCCAGCATCCGCTCGATCTCCGCCAGCGGCACGTCGCGCTTCAGCTTGATGCACAAGCCCTGGCTGTGGCAGCGCATCGTCCCCACGCGCACGCAGATGCCGTCCACCGGCACCGGCGTCCCGTGGCCAGCGCCAACCCCCAGGATCTTGTTCGTCTCCGCCATGCCTTTCCACTCTTCCTTGGTCTGGCCTTCCGGCATCTCCTTATCGATCCACGGAATCAGGCTGCCCGCCAGCGGCACGCCAAACTCCTGCACCGGCAGCCGCGGCGACCGCTGCTCCGCAATCATCACGCGGTCCACCTCCAGCGCGTTCTCCGAAGGACTCTTCCGCGTCGCGTCCGTGAGCACGCCCATCTGCTTCACCAGTTCCAGCATCTTCGCCGCGCCCGCCCCGGAAGCCGCCTGATACGTCATCGTGGTCATCCACTCGACCAGGCCGGCGCGGAAAAGCCCGCAAACGGCCATCAGCATCAGGCTCACCGTGCAGTTTCCGCCGGCATATGCGCGCAGGCCCTTGGCCAGTCCCTCGCGGATCAGTTCCGCGTTCACCGGATCGAGAATGATCACGGCCTCGTCGCTCATGCGCAGCGTCGAAGCCGCATCGATCCAGTAGCCCTTCCAGCCGCTCTTGCGCAGCGGCGCGTAAACTTCCGTCGTGTATTCGCCGCCCTGGCAGCTGATCAGCACCTCGCAGCGCCCCAGTTCGCGCAGGTCGGACGCATCCTTCAGCGTGCCGCCGCCCGCTTCCGCCGGAGCCGCCCCGCCCGCATTCGACGTCGAGAAGAACACTGGCTCGATTCCCGAAAAGTCCTTCTCCTCCCGCATCCTCTGCATCAGGACGCTGCCCACCATCCCTCTCCACCCAATCATTCCGACCCGTAGCATGCTTTCTCCCCGTTATCCCTCTAAGCTATGTCTTGAAATCGCGTCTCGAAAGTCTTTAATTCTATAACGCCGCCACGGCACTCGCATCCCGAAAGCCTGCTCCTCTTGCTCTCTGTGCCAATTTCGCCCCATCGGGGATCTCCTGCGCGCCGCCGCCTCCCGGACCCACACCTGCCGCACGGTGTCATTCCGCGCGCGCCGCAATTCACTTTATAGCATTCTCAGGGAATTCAAAACGACTACGGCGGGCCAACTTACGAAGGCTGATTGGTTGGGTCCAGAAGCTTCTTGATCGTGGGCACCAGCAACCTGACGACTTCCGTCTTCGGGACAAACGCTCCCGCGCCCAGCAAACGCGTGACTACGGAAGCCTCGCGTATATTGTAGTGATTGCTGATGAAGATAATCTTGGTCGCCGGATGAGTTCGCTGTATCTCATAGGCCGCGGCGATCCCGCCTATGGGCTCCATCACGATATCCAGCACGGCCACGTCCGGTGCTATCCTGCGGAATAACTCAATCACTTCTTTTCCATTCGCTGCCTCGGAAAGCTCCCAGTGAGGCTGCTGTTCCTTCAGCACGGAGCGAAGGTTATCCCGGACCGCTTTGTGGTCATCGGCGATGAGAATATGCACGATTGGCGACCTGTTTTCAGTCGAATCATTGTAGACACCCTAAGGCTGTCCAACATAGGGTGATTACCTGAGGCACCCGAAGTGTGCAACTTTGGACAGTCGCGTCCGCGGGGGCCTGCTAAGGCCATGAGTGTCGCCCTCTGCGGTTGTCGGGGTTACTGACGTAGGCGGAATTACAAAACGCTCATCGGGCGACCCAAGATAGTGATAGCATGTCGCGAATTAGAAAGCCGGAGGCGCCTATGCGAACACGATTCGGTTTGGTTTTGGGTTTGGCCTGTGTGTTGATTGCCGGCGTGGTGATTGCGGCGACGGACGCGCCTCCGCCGTGGGCCTACGGGTTCATTCTGCCGGTCACCGAGCAGCCCAAGGCGCCCCCAGGCCAGCCCGCCATAAAAGACGACGGCACCGCGCGGCATATTCCCGGGGCCACGCTTTCTTTCACGCTCACCGAGATTCGCAACGGCTTCGGCCCGGCCGACTGGTTTCCCGAGGACCATCCTCCCATGCCGCCGATCGTGGCGCACGGCCGCCAGGAGGCCATGATTCAGGCCTGCAGCCTTTGCCACTATCCCAACGGCAAAGGGCGCCAGGAAAACGCGGGCATCGCCGGGCTTCCTTATGTTTACTTCATGCAGACCATGGCCGATTTCAAGAGCGGCATGAGGAAGAGTTCGGACACGCGAAAGGCCAACACCAACAACATGATTCGCTTCGCCACCAACATGACCGACGACGAAACCAAGGCCGCCGCCCTTTACTTCAGCTCCATGAAGTGGACGCCCTGGATTCGCGTGGTGGAGACCAACACGATTCCCAAGATGCGCGTGCAGAACGGCATGTTCCTGAAGCTCGAGGGCAATGAGACCGAGCCTCTCGGCAAGCGCGTCGTCGAATCGCCGGAAGATGCCGAGCGCACCGAACTGCTGCGCGATCCGCATTCCGGGTTTATCGCCTACGTGCCGCCGGGCAGCATCAAGCGCGGCGAAGCCCTGGTGATGCGTGGTGGCGGAGGCAAGACGATTGCCTGCGCCAATTGCCACGGCGCGGACCTCAAGGACTGGGGCCGGTGCCCGGCATCGCGGGACGCTCGCCGAGTTATATCGCGCGGCAGCTTTATGACATGCAGGTGGGAAACCGGCACGGCATCTGGACCGAATTGATGAAGCCGGTCGTCGCCAAGCTGACTCCCGACGACATCGTCGCCATTGTGGCCTACACGGCCTCGCGCCCGGTTGGCGCCGCTGCCGATAAGAAGGAAATCTCGCGCGCCGAGAAATGAGCGTCACCCGCGCGGAGATCAACATCGACGGCGGAATAGGACAGAGCTAATGGAGTCGGTTCCGGTTGAGTCTGTTGCAGCTCTTGCTGAGTTACCGCATGAAGGCGGCCGTGTTCGCTTTACTCGGGACGCCAAGGCCGCAGCTAAAAGAGAAGAACTGAAGAGAAGTGGTAGCCCTAACGGGAGTCGAACCCGTATTACCAGATTGAGAATCTGGCGTGCTAACCTTTGCACCATAGGGCCATTAAGGAGTTGGAGGTTCACCACCCCGCTACGGCGAAGCGAGCAGTGTCACAGTCGCAGTAGTGCGGGTTCTCCGGATCGGCCAAACACCTAAGCCTACCTCAACCGCCTCGTATTCGAAAGCCTTCCGTAGGTTGGTGCGGAGAAAATCTGCGTAAAAACGCATGTCATTATTACAGATTTCAACCATTCTTTCCTTATTCCTGAGTAATTTTCGATGCCTCCTGACCCTCATCCAATCGTCAAACCGCTGAACGTTCAAAAGTGGCGTCTTCCCGCGTAGTTGTTTTAGGAAAGCTTCTTGCCTGCTTCGCTCGCTGGCCCAAT
>CAWGNM010000007.1:0-445170 GCA_963823935.1 uncultured Acidobacteriota bacterium | reverse complement strand
GCACCAGGGGCAGGCCGACATGTCCCGCCCCACCAACGACGGTCAAATCTATGTCCGTGCTCCCCTTACTATCAATGAGATGGGGCTTGTGGCCCACGGTTTCTCTCCCCCTTTGAGCGATCAAAACGACAGTTCGGAATCAAACGCTCCGACTGGGCGGACGAATACCTCAGCCGCGTCTTCCTTCTTTTTTCGAAACCTATCGCACCGTGACCCAATTGGACGAACCGACAGACGAGCGAACATACGATTCACATGATCCGCGGCTGCGAAAGTGGCACGATGAATTTTCCTTTGTAGCCGCGTTCACGCAGTTTCGCGGCTAGTTCGTCGGCGATATGCCATGAGAAGATAATCGCGTAATCCGGTTGATCCTCAAATATCCGGCTTTCCTCTATGACTGGGATCATGGTGCCGGGAATATATCTCCCGATCTTCAATGAGCCTTTAATTTCGACGACATAATCGACGATGGAATCGTCGAGCCCTACGTAATTGATTAAAGTACTCGCTCGGGAAGGAGCGCTGATCCCGCACACACGCGCGCCTTGCTTTTTCGCCGCACCTAGTAGGGACAGCAGCTGTAGCTTCGAGACCATCGCATCGTGACGGAAGTTCGCCAAGCGCGCACGCATTGCCTGTCCAACTGGTTCTCGCGCCAACATTTCTTGCACTCGGGATCGAATGGGGTACGTTCCCCTTCGCGCAGCGTACACGCGTACTGAACCGCCATGGGTCGGTATGTCATGAGCATCTATAATTTCCAATTCATGCATTTCCAGTAGGTGTTTGAGGCTATGGAGCGAATAATAGCGGAGATGCTCATGATAGATAGTGTCGTACTGTAGCCGGTCAAGTAGTCCGATTAAGTAGTGCGATTCCGATACAAAAACGCCTTTGTCGGAAAGTAGCTCCAAGATTGCTTCGAGGATCACGTGTACATCCTCTATGTGAGCGAAGCAATTTGTCGCTGTGATGATGCGAGCTTGGCCGTGTTCAGCGCGTACTTGGCGGGCGACCTCCGGCCGGAAATAACGAAGTAGAGTCGGAATGCCGCGATCAAGCGCCAGCCTGCCCACTTCCGTCGGCTCAATTCCAAGCACGCGATGCCCACATAATTTGAAATTCGAAAGCAAAGTACCATCGTTCGAGCCGATGTCCACGACCAAGTCACTGGGCCCAAGGGCTAAAAGGCCGCAACATTCTGCATGTAAATCTGCAAAATTGTCCCGCAGGATTTTCGTTGTGCCACTGGTGTAAGGATAATCGGAAGGGAAGAGTATATGGGGATCTATTGAAAGACCAAGCTGAACCAATTCACACTTAGCACAGTAGAGCAGGCCGGCCGGGTACGAAGGCTGCTCCTGCGGAGTCTCGCCGATTCTGTGCATTGTGTTGACGGGCGGCATGTAGCCTAGAAAAAGAACTTTTTCGAGTTCAACATTCCCGCATATCTGGCAAGCCCGGATGACTACGCTCGATCCCGTTCCCGCCGCCAAGGCAGATACCGCCATTGCCAAATGCCCCCTTATCTTTTGTGCTAGTTAGCGATTCTCTGCTCCAGAGAAATCGCTAGTGTACCATCGAGTGGCGATGGGCAGCCCTTCGTTCAGCAGCACCCTGGGCGAATACCCAAGCTTAGCCAGCTTAGCAATATCAGGACAACGGCGGACAGTGCTTCCAGTTGGGCGTTCGGTCGGCATGATAGTGATTTTACGGTTCAAACATGCAGCGATACGTTGAGCAACTTCCGTCATCGTTACTTCTTCCATTGTGCCGATGTGGTATATGCCAAGGTGTTGACCGTGCTCCAGAAGAATCATTGCGCCCTCGACAAAATCGTCGATGAAGCAAAAAGCTCTGGTTTCGTCACCTGTGCCTTGAATGGGAAACTCGATGATCCCCTCGGCTTGAACGGAACATAATTGTCTCAGGCGCCTCGCGAACTGAGGGATTACGTGTTCCTCTCCCATATCCGGTCCGTAGACATTATGCGGCCGATAAATGACTACGCGTTCAAAATATTTCCGCCCGAAATTGATTGCCATCAATTCGCTCATGATTTTGCCGCCACCGTAGGAGTAGCGTGGGTTACTTGGATCTGGAATAACTAGCGGCGCAGTTTCGTCGGTCGGAATGTGGGGAGGAGTCTGGTAAACTTCCGAGCTTGAGGCAAGAAAAAGTGAGCCCACGCCGTGCTTCCGGCACCCGTCGATTACGTTCACGATGCCTTTAATACCTACGTCTAAAACCAGATCAGGTACCGTGTAAAAGTATTCGGTTCCGTTGACGAAGGCTAGATGGTGGACGCCATCTGTACCGCGGATGGCACTCGCTACGATTTCGGGGTCACGCACGTCTCCCACGATCAACTCGATATCTGACTTACATTCGGCCAGTCGTCTTTCGAGGCCCCGCGAATTATTATCGAGCACGCGCACTTTATGGCCATCACGTATTAGTCGGCGTACGATAGCTGATCCGACGAAACCGGTGCCTCCAGTGACTAAATAATGTTTCTTGCTCACGTGTAATCCAGGTTCATTTTACCCGATGCTGACCCACTTGCCGGTTTGGTGCGACCGTAGCGCAGCATGTAAGAGCTTTTGCACGCGCAAGCCGTCGCTGAAATTAGGTCGTGCGGGGACGCCCTTTGCGATCCAATCAAGAAACCGGCCAGCGAGCCTCGAGGCAGGCAGAATCCGACCGTCGGCGTATAAACGTTCTTCAGGATCTTCAACAAGAAGTGGTTTCAATTCTGTATCAGGGCGCGTTCCAATTAATATTTTGAAACCTCTCATGTAATCGGCGGTCGAGTTCTCAAGGACCAGCGTGCCTTTATTGCCGTAAAACTCGACCCTGTGGCCGGAACCCAGATATGCCGCGGAGCTTACTGACAGGCTCGCCGCGGCGCCCGAGTGAAAAGATAAACACAGAATGACCGTTGTATCTCCAGTCCGCTCGTCATGAGGGATCCGGAACAGTTTGGACGAAAGTCCAACAATAGGCCCGAGAAACCATTCCAGGTAATGCATACAATGACTGACAAAGTTGAATAGGGTGCCACCCCCATATTCCCGAGCCGATTTCCAGTTCGTGAGCCCCATTCTATTCGTGTAGTTTTCGACCTGCCAGTGCACCGTTGCGTGGCGCACGTCCCCGATTGTTCCTGATAGGAGAATTTGCCTCGCTTTTTTCCAAGAGGCGATCTCGGTGAAATTGAAATCAACCATGTTGGGTCGCCCAGATGCGGCCGCACAATGCGTCATCTCATCGGCTTTTACAAGGTCCAGAGCCATAGGCTTTTCAGCGAACACCGCTTTAGCTTCCTTAAGTGCGCTGAGCACGATTTCCGGCTGTATCGTGGGCGGGGTGGCAACGGCGACTGCATCCACACTAAGATCCTCAATGATCGACCGCCAATTCGAGGACGCGCGAGCTATTCCAAGTTCGGAAGCCGCAAGTTCTGCGCGTGATAGATCGGTGGCCGCTATTACGACGACGTCGCATCTCGAATCTGCGCGAAACGCGGGCACCAGCACTTGCCGGCCGTAGCCGCACCCAATGATGCCTATCCTGATTGTCGTTTTACTCGCTCCCTCGCAACGAACGGATTATAGGTTATTTTGACCCAAAGAAAACGGTTACCCGTTCGTCCCAAAAGTCGTGACGCCCGGGCGAGTTCGACAGAACAATGCGCATCGATGATCGATGCTGGGAGGGACGCAGACGAGGTTGGACGAAATGAGGTGCAGCCCTACAGCGAATGCGCCTCGGCCAACCAGTTACTCCACGAGTCGATGTCACCATCTCCGGAGGTATTCCCACATAAGAGTTTTCGACGTAATTGCGAGGGAAAACGAAAATGGGTTATCTCCGATTCCGCTTGCCGCGTGTGGCAACATCTGAGCGATAGACCTTCGTCCGCTTTTCAATCCAGCGGGTAGCGCCTGCACCATAGGCGGGGCGAGGAATTCAAGCGCACGGCCACTACGAGTGTAGTATTTAGGTGCGAGTTACCACGGGAGGCAAATTACAAAACGAACTCAGCTTTGTCTCTTGAAATCAAGTAGTTGGCTACTTTGAAGCAGGGCAAAATCTGAACGTTTTGGATAGTAAAACGAAACACTCCCGCAATTGCGAACCTCTTCCGTCCTGAGTAAAGTACTCGTAGCCTTTGGCGCTAAGAATCGCCTGGAGAATCCTTCTGAGCGACAATCACACTCAACCTGACTGGGAGACACTCGGTACGGTGTTGAACGGCCTCAAGCGAGCCTCGGTGCTTCTGGTCGGGGACTTGATGTTGGATGAATACGTCTACGGAACGATCGATCGCATTTCGCCGGAGGCGCCGGTACAAATTCTGAATTGGAGTTCGGGAAACGCTATTTTAGGGGGCGCCGCGAACGTAGCGAACAACCTCGCCCAGTTGGGCTGTGAGGTGTTTCTTGCCGGTGTGGTGGGCCAAGATCACGCTGGCGAGGAGCTTTTGCGGCTTGCCAAGACGTCCGGGATCAACACGGAAGGCGTCGTTATCGACAGGCATCGCGCCACGACGGTAAAGACCCGGCTGATCAGCCACGGAAAGCAAATGTTGCGCGTTGATAAAGAGACCCATTCGGAGTTAGCCGAGGAACCCTTGGCTGAGTTGCTCGATTTCGCCGAGAAGCGCTTGCCATCGGTTGACGGCGTGGTGCTCTCCGATTACGCAAAAGGAGTTTTGGGGCAGGGCGCGACTCGATCGCTGATTCGCATGGCCCGAGCTGCCGGCCGGCCGGTTTTCGTCGATCCCAAAGGGGACGATTTCGCCAAATACGCGGGAGCGTTCTTGCTTACGCCCAACAAGGCTGAATTGCAACGAGCCACGCATTTGCCCGTTGGCACGGAGGAGGGAATCCGCCTGGCTGTCGACCGTCTCTTCTCCCAAACCGAATGCGAAGCCATTCTTGTGACGCGGAGCGAAGAGGGAATGTCTCTGTACAAGAAAGGCGGCGGCGAGGCGCACATTCAAACGGAAGTGCACGACGTGTTCGATATTACCGGAGCGGGTGACACGGTCATCAGCGTGATCGCGCGTGTTTTCCTCGGCGGTTATGAACTCGAAACGGCCGCGCGCCTCGCGAACGCCGCCGGGGGAATTAAGGTTGGAAAATTCGGAACCGCGACGGTATCCATCGATGAGCTATCCTCTTGGATTCGCGAAAGAGCCATCCGCGGAAGCGCCAAGCTCGTCGATTTATCGCAGGCGAAACAACGGGTCAGCCTGGCGCATTCCCATGGTCTCAAAGTCGTATTCACAAATGGGTGTTTCGATCTGCTGCATGCCGGGCACGTACAGCTTTTGCAGAAAGCGAAGGCTTTCGGGCAGTTGCTGATCGTGGCCATCAACGACGATTACTCGACTCGACAGATCAAAGGAAATGGCCGGCCTTTAATCTCGGCGAAGGATCGGGCGGGGATTATTGCCGCATTAGAATCCGTCGATTATGTGATGGTCTTTTCCGATATTACGCCGCTCCGCCTGATTGAAGAATTGAGGCCCGATGTTTTGGTCAAGGGCGGGAATTACGCTCCGGCAGAAGTCGTAGGTCGCAGAGAGGTGGAGAGATATGGCGGACGCGTCGTTCTGATTCCCACGATCGACACGCCATCGAGTTCTCAGATTATCAAGGAAATTGTAGCCAACCATCGCCTTGCGAAGGAATCTTCCGGCTCTACCTCAGATTGAATCCGATCCGGACGCAGCTAACTCGCGTTCCACTAGATCACAAAACACTTGAGGCCGATCAGACTGTGAGCTTCCTTTATTTCCGCTTTAATAAGCGATCACGGCCTGCTCGGTCAAACACCAGATCTTCCCGGGCAATTCAGCGGAAAATCTCATATTACGGAGCAACTTTCCTCAATTTGCGCGATAAGAAATTCCAGCGCCGTCTCTCGCGATAAGCCCATCTCGTCCCTCGAACCCGAGGCTCTCCCGGTTTTGCTCTAACGGAGGCATTCGAAGATGCCACCATTTGTAAGTGCTTTGAGTTGGTCTAGAAAGAATGGTCGTCAGCGCCGCCGACGGTGAGTGGCATTCCCCTTGGGACACGCGCTTGTGTGACCCGTGTCACTGTCGCCAAAACAAGTTCCTCGTACACTGTGGCCGAGTTCGTGAGATTGCTGGCAGAACTAAGAGGAGAGAACGATGAGCGGCATATCGCATTCGCTGATGTACCTATTGGCTTCCTGGGGAGCGGTAACAGCGGTTCTCGTGGCCCTGGTGATCTACGGCAATACATTGTCTATCCGGGAAGAGGACCAGCTTTATCTCAATGCGGCCGAGCAGGAAATGATGGCCTCCGAACAGCAAGTGTTAATTGGGAAGATGCGGCATCTCGCGCGGGTCATTATCTATCTAGCCGTCGTCTCGGCGGCGTTGCTGCTTGCCAGCGCGGGCGTTTGGGTTTGGATTGGGCTGAATAGTTGACGCTGACTTGGTCGCGGAGCGGTCGCATTGGCCGCTCCGAGCCGAGAGGAGGACCTTATGAAGCTCGCATCGACGCCTCCGCGGACCGAATTCAAGAATGTGCTTGTGGCCAGCGACCTCTCGCCTGACTCGAAGGCAGCGTTGGTTTGGGCGCAGCGAATCGCTCACCGATATGGATCTAAGCTCGTCATAACGCATGTTATCTCGCCGGCGGAAACTGCCTTGGTGCCTCCGGAATACTGGGGCTCGAGCATGCAGATGATCGACGAGGCGGCTAAAGCACGACTCGACCAAGTGAACGCCGGCTTCAAAGATGTGAAGCATGAAGTGAGGCTGGAGCACGGCAGACTTCCAGAGGTCGTCTCAGCCGAAATCGAAGAGCTGCATATCGACCTGCTTGTCCTCGGCACGCACAGCCGAGAAGGCGCAGGCCGCTTCGCCATGGGATCGGCCGCCGAGGAACTCCTCCGGCGAGTCCATTGTCCAGTCCTGACAGTCGGTCCGAACGCAAGTGTTCCCGTCTCCGAGAAAGTGGAGTTCAAGGAAATTCTCCTGGCCACAAACTTGGGCCAGGAATCGCTCGCGGCCGCGACTTATGCGATCTCTTTGGCCGAAGAGTTTCAGGCCAGACTCACGCTCTTGAACGTCATGGATGAAGAGGATTTCGACCCACCCGTGGACCCTCAAACGGCGTTGAAAGGCCGCACCGAACGGCTTCGCAAAATCGCTTCTGCGGATGGGGATCTGGCACGTAAGCCCGACTGCATCGTGGAGTTCGGCAATGGCGCGGACCAGATCCTCCGCGTTGCGCAGGAGCGAAACGTCGATTTGATCGTGCTAGGCGCCAAGTCGGCTGCTGGACACATCGTCGCCGCAACGCACCTGTCGGCCGCGACCGTCCATAGCGTTATAGCTCGTGCGACATGCCCTGTAATGACGGTCTGCGGTTGACGTCAAATTCGGCATCGTTACTCATGTCTGACAAGAGGGCTCCGCTGGCGGTACCAATCCGCTCTGTGGGACTCGCGTATCTCGATATCTAAGAATCCGATGGCGAACCCGGTGACCGGTCGAGCATTTCGATTGTGTGTAGATGAATGATTTCGCCTGTGTCGGGATTCATTTCCGCAGTGATTTGATACGTCTCTAACCTGGCAATGTAGCCTTTAGTCTCCAGTTCCAGCACGCGCTGGTGGAATGCATCGGCGCCCCATTCCCGAACGAAAAGTGGCTCACTCATAATTCTTCCTCTAAACAGGTTCGCACGCGTCCACGAACGATCGATGTGATGCCGATCATCTGCGCCTGTGATCGCCGTCACACTGCGCAATCCGGTACCGGGCACTTTCTTCGCCTGACACGCATCGGCAAGCGTTCCGGGACCCTGAAGCAGGCGCACACCGGAAAGTGATGCGAATCACAGATTTCGCAATGGTCTGCGCATAAATTAAGCGTTGGAGGAAAAGTATGGCGACACAAACTATCGAGAGGGCAGAGAAGAGCAGTGTTCCCGCAGCGAAGACCGTCGAGACAATGAAAGCGCTCGTTTTTAGGGGTCCCAATCAGATCGGAATCGAGAGGGTTCCAATCCCCAGGCCAAGTTACGGAGAGGCGCTCATTCGCGTGACCCTCACGACTATCTGCGGCACCGACGTGCACATATTAAAGGGAGAGTACCCGGTCAAGCCCGGATTGGTCATTGGCCACGAACCCGTTGGAGTAATTCAAGAGCTCGGCCCAGGCGTCGAGGGCTATGTCGTCGGCGATCGGGTCCTTGTGGGGGCCATTACGCCCTGTGGACAATGCGAGTTTTGCCTGAGCGGAAAATTATCCCAATGCGGCGGCGCCATCGGCGGCTGGAAATTTGGCAATACGATCCCTGGCGCACAAGCCGAGTATTTGTTAGTGCCCTATGCCCAGGCCAACCTGGCAAAGATTCCCTCGGAACTAACGGACGAGCAAGTCGTGCTTCTGGCCGATATCGCTTCCACCGGTTTTTCCGCTTCCGAATCCGGCGGCGTGCAGCTGGGGGACTCGGTGGCCGTATTTGCTCAGGGCCCCATCGGTCTATGTGCCACTGTTGGCGCTCGGCTCAAGGGCGCCGGTCTAGTGATTGCCGTGGAGTCCGATCCCGTTCGCATGGCCATGTCCCGGCGCATGGGCGCGGACGCCGTCATCGATTTTCACAAAGAGGACGTGATGGCCGCTGTGCAAAGGCTGACGCGTGGGCGTGGCGTAGACGTCGCCATCGAAGCACTCGGTACCTCCCAGACTTTTGAAAATGCGCTGAGGGTCATTCGTCCCGGCGGAACACTCTCCAGCCTCGGTGTTTATTCCGGTAAGTTATCCATTCCGCTTGAGCCTTTCGCGGCGGGCCTTGGCGATCAGAAGATCGTGACCACCCTTTGCCCCGGCGGCAAGGAACGGATGCGCCGGCTGATGGAGCTTGTGCGGCACGGCAGAGTGGATCTGCGCCCTTTGCTGACGCACACCTTTAGCCTCGATGAAATCACAAAAGCCTACGATCTTTTTGCCAATCGTAAAGACGGGGTGCTCAAGGTGGCGATTCGCCCCTGAGCAAACATGGCGAAAATAATTGTGCGCGGAGGAGGCGGCATGCAACGCAATCACAAAGGCAATGTCCTGATCGTCGATAATGACGATCGGATCCTCTGGGCATTCCGGGAGCATCTCGAAAATGCAGGCTTCAACACCGAAGCCACCTGGAGTGGCCACGAGGCCCTGGCCTTGCTTGGGTCGGGCAAGTTCGACATCTTACTTGTGGACGATTACTTGCCTGACATTCACTCCCACGATTTTCTCAAGCGGGTCGGCCGCTTATCGAACCAGCCTTCGATTGTCGTCATGCACAGCGCGGAACCAAAACCCGCCGATGTGCAGTCTTACGCATCCTTGGATGTGGCTGAATTAGTCGATAAGCGGGACCCGGCCAAGGTTTGCCGGGCAGTTTCGTCTTGCCTCGCCGAACACAAACAGCCCGGCAGGAGCGTGAACTGAGAACGGGGGCCTCGGCTTGCCCGCGGAAGCCCGCGGAAGGAGATAGCGATGAGTAGCTCGGGGATCGAGACAGCCAATGGTGCCAAAACGCTTTGGAGCGAATTTTGGAAAGTAGGGGAAGCTCGAGCCAATGT
This sequence comes from uncultured Acidobacteriota bacterium, assembly GCA_963823935.1. GTDB lineage: Bacteria > Acidobacteriota > Terriglobia > Acidiferrales > UBA7541 > Palsa-189. The sequence goes on along the minus strand of CAWGNM010000007.1, from coordinate 435,546 downwards.
GCCGGGCATCCATGCTCGCGTGACGCTCACCCAGCCGGCGCTTGCGAAAAGCAGGCAATTCGTCGTCGAGACCGGCAGCGGCCATCATTTCCTGGTCGACGACAAGGCTGGCGATACGGGGCCCAAGCCCATTGAACTGGTGGCGGCCGCGCTGGCGGGATGCACTGCCTTTGACGTGATCACAGTTCTTCGCAGCAAGAAGCGTCAGCTCATAACCGCCTACGAGGTTCGCGTGGAGGCGGAACAAGCCGAGCGGCCGCCCCAGGCTTTCGTGGCCGTGCGCATTCATCACATTGTAACGGGGCACGGCGTCGATCCGGCCGCCGTCACCGAAGCGATACGAATATCCGAGGAGAAATACTGCGCGGTTGAGGCCATGCTTAAGCACAGCGCCGTCGTGAGGACGACGTTCGAGGTAATCGATGAAGACAGCGCTCCACAGGCTGACTCCTGATTTAAGCTAGCAAGGACATACAATGCGGAGGCAATGAGAAGAAGCCTTATCTTGTGCTAAGGCTTTGATCTCGCAGTGTTGAAAGAGCAGGACTATAGCTCGTAGTGCCGTTCCGTCACGTAAGTTCTGCATTCATCGATCGCGCGGCCGGAAAGTCCGCCTCTGGATCTCTTCGGTGCGGCTGGCCGTCGCCTTCTTCGTGCCGGCTCCGATTTTCCGGTCCTGGCTTTGGGCTCCACATGGCGTTTTCGCATCTCGATGCTCCTTTCGTGGAAGAGAGGCAGGGGAGAAGATATCTTTTCCTCTTCACCCCTGCCGTCTCGAAGCTGTCACAAGGTCGCGACAGTTTCCTCCTCTGGGCTGATCATAATTTCGTTCTTTACCTGTGAGACTCCTGGAGCGGCCCACGCTGCTATTTCCGCGTGTTCCCGCTCTGCCCACGAGTTCACCGTCCCTCGCAGGACGATCTTCCCGTTATTGGCTTCGACCGAGATCGTTTCCGCATCGAGCTCGGCGTAGCGCTCAAATGCTTTCTCGATCCTATGCTTTATATCTTTGGGTGACGTCTGTGGTGGTGTGACGCTGATCAGGTTTGTCACCCCCTTGACGCCGGTGATTCCCCGCGCGGCGTACTCGGCCGCCACTCTCTCATAATGAAACTGCACGGTGCCCTCGAGCGTGATCCATCCATGGGCCACAACAACCTTCAGTCGCCCTCTTGGCACCGAAGCGTTCCAGTCCAGGGCGTTCACAACTGCGCGCGCGATCTCCGTATCGCCGAGTTCGCTATCGCCGGGAAGTTTCACTACGATTTCATCGGTGATCGCTTTTACTCCCGAGACTCGCTGTGCAGCCTTTTCGGCGGCCCATTTTTGTGGAAGGTTCTTTACGGTTCCGCTGAGCGTTACGATGCCGGATTCGGCGGCTACGCCGATCTCCGCTGCATCCACGCTTGGTTCCCACACGAGCTCTTCCATAACCGAGCGTTGCAATTCACTGTCTGTCTTCATGTTTCCCCCTCTCTTCCGGGTCGGGGCCTAATGCAAAGCATTGTCGCCAAGCATCGCCTCCCCGCCCTTTAGCCCGCTTTCACTTCGATTCGAGTAGTCTTTGCCGGCTTTCCCTTTGGCACCTGAATTTCGAGCATGCCGTTCTTCAGCTTCGCTTGCGCCTTCGACGCGTCCACTTCAGCCGGCAGTTCCACGATGCGCAGGATTTCGTTGGCGCAATATTCCTGATAAGTGGTCTTGCCCTTTTTCTGCTCCTCTTTTGTTTCCCGCTTGCCGCTAACGGTAAGCCGGGTGGGCTCCAGCTTGATCTCCAGGTCTTTGGCTTCGAATCCCGGCACTTCCGCCGTTACGCTGACCGCTTCATCGGACTCCGCCACTTTCATGTGCACTGGGTGCAGCAGTTCGGATTCCGCCTTAACCAATCTTCCAGATCGTGGCCAAAGCCATGGCCATTACTCGGAGAAGATCTCAAAAGCGCGCCGCGCGATCGAGTCGTAGATGCGGTCGAACTGCTCGAATACGTCTTCCGTTGCAAGTGCCTTCGTTGCCGTAGGTCCCAGAGCCTTCGTTGCTGTACTTTCCATCGCAGGCTGCGTTGCGGTAGTTCTCGATGCCATCTTCATCTCCTCCTCGATTGGTTTTAAATTCGGGTCTAAATCTTCCCAGTTCGAGACTAATCGGATCTCCCGATCCTGGCTGTGACGCCAATCACAGGGGTACCGTTCCGTGGTGAAACGGCCTGAATTGGGACCGAATCAAAGGCGAAACGGCTCCCTTAACTCGGCGATGGGTTGCCAAAACCATCCCTAAACCTCCACCGCCTCTGGCGACAAATGAGCCCGATGCACCAAGCGGATCGCGGCCTTCGGGCGGTCCTCGCAAGATCGCGATGCTTCTTCGAGCGAGTACTCTTCACAGCACCTGCCGCAAAGCCAAAAATGCCGGACAGAATGAGCGTTTGCCGGTTCATTTGCTGCGAGATTCTGGCGAAAACGAAAGAACCGACCTTCCTCGTAATTGAATGCCTTGCCGCAGTTGTGGTTGGCGCATGTCGAAATCATCTGGCGTTCCTCTGATTTAGGAATAAAGTGCTAGCCTCGGTCTCGATCCTCGCGCCCTGTTCGTCATCGGTGCCTTGCGCGTTCTCTAGATTCTTGATTTCGCGCGTCAACCAGGCTCTAAGGGCTGATTCCAACTCGTCCTGCGTTCCGGAGCGGTACAGCGATTCGATCGTGTCGCCTCGATCGTTGAGCCGGATATAGCGGCAAGGAACCTTCAACCCGCGTTTTTCTGGTGGCACAAGTTGCATCAGAATGCATTCAGAGCAAGGTTCTTGGCGGTGGCTGTGGCCGAAGTTCGGACAGGTGGGCGAGTCCTCGAAAATAAACCGCGGCCGCCAAGAGGTTTTTCGGTAGCCGCCGCTATTCAGAAATTCGAGCTCGCTCTTGAGTACCTCGCTTAGATTTCGCTTATCTGACATACGGCCCCCACAGCTTAATGTCACCCACAGTTTGCGATTTTCGGCTGATAGCATCAGTGACCTGAGTCACAGGCGATGGTTTCGGCTGTCATAAGTACTAGTACGGACATGGCTGCCCGCAGTGATTTGTCCTATTCTGGTTTAGGGCAAAGGGAGCTTAGCTTGACGTGCGGGATTCACTGTATTAGCGTCTGAGTGACCCTCAAACGGCTGGGATCTATCCAATGGCCGAGTCATCCCTTAAGAATACCCGCCTAGCCGAAAGCGAAGCCGTTTACGAACGGCTGTTCGAAGGCACGCCCAACGCGGTTTTGGTAGTTGATGCCGCCGGCAGGATCACCCGCGCGAATCCCCAGGCGCAGCACTTTTTCGGCTACACCATCTCCGAACTGCTAGGCCATCCTGTCGAAATCCTGATCCCGGAGCGTTTTCGGCAGGCGCATCCCTCCTTGCGAGACCAGTTCGATGCTCAGCCGCGTATGCGTCCGATGGGTGCGGGGCTGGAGCTCTTTGCCCGCCGCAAGGACGGAACAGAGTTCCCCGTGGATATCATGCTCAGCCCGATCGATACCTCAGAGGGCCCTGTCGTGCTGACCGTCATTCGGGACATTACCGCCCAAAAGCAGGCAGAAACGGCGTTGCGTGAGAGTGAGCAGCGCTTTCGCTTGCTCGTGGAGAACGCAGACGACTACGCGATTTTCATGCTCGATCATGAAGGTAAAATTTCCACTTGGAACGTGGGAGCGGAGCGGATCAAGGGCTACCGTGCCGATGAGATCATCGGACAGCATTTCTCGCGATTTTACACGCCAGAGGATCTCCTGAGCGGCAAACCGGATATGGAATTGAAAACGGCGGCCTTGCAAGGGAGATTTGAAGACGAAGGCTGGAGGGTGCGAAAGGATGGTTCCCGATTCTGGGCAAACGTGATCATCGCTGCCCTTCGAGATCAAAGTGGAAAATTGCTTGGATTCTCGAAGATCACTCGCGACTTTACCGAGCGCAGGAAAGCGCAGGAATCGGTTCGTTTGAGCGAGGAGCGTTTTCGCTCCCTGTTCGAATTTTCGCCTGATGCGATTATCGTGAGCGATCAGGACGGCAAAATTGCGGAAATCAATGCACAGGTCGAGAAATTCTTCGGCTATAGCCGCGGTGAACTGCTCGGCCAATCTGTGGAAACTCTGGTCCCCGAAAGATTCCGCCGGGGGCATCCTGCCCATCGCCAAGAGTACGCCGACGAACCTCGGCCCCGCCCGATGGGCATCGGGCTGGAACTTTACGCAAGGCGCAAGGATGGCACGGAGTTTCCCGTGGACATCATGCTCAGCCCGGTTAAATCCGAGGGCGGCAAATTAGTTCTCAGCGTGATCCGCGACCTTTCGGAGAAGAAGAAAGCCGAAGAAGAGTTGGCGCGCAAAGAGCGCGAAAAGCGCTATCTCGAAGAGGAGCTGAACACAGAGCACAGATTCGAAGACATTATCGGTGAGAGCGTTGGCCTGAAGAGAGTTCTGAAACAGGTGGAAACGGTCGCCGGCGCGGATGTTACGGTGCTCCTCCTGGGCGAAACCGGCACGGGAAAGGATCTGATCGCCCGGGCCATTCACCAGCTCAGCCCTCGCCGCGAGCGAACTTTGGTGAAGTTGAACTGCGCCGCTATCCCCACCGGCTTGCTCGAGAGCGAGCTCTTCGGCCATGAAAGAGGTGCCTTCACCGGGGCCATCTCCCAGAAGATCGGCCGGCTGGAATTGGCTCATCAGGGCACTCTTTTTCTCGACGAGGTAGGAGACTTGCCGCTGGAGGTTCAGCCCAAGCTGCTGCGTGCCCTTCAGGAAAAGGAGTTCGAGAGGCTCGGCGGCACACGCACAATTCCCGTGGACATACGCCTGGTGGCGGCCACGAACCGCAATCTCGAAAAAATGGTGGCGGATCGCGAGTTTCGTAACGATCTTTATTATCGCCTGCGCGTCTTTCCCATTACCATTCTGCCTCTGCGCGAGCGCCGGGAAGACATACCTCTGCTCGTTCGTTACTTCGTTAGCAAGCACTCCATTCGCATGGATCGGAAGATCGAGTCCATTCCCTCGGACGTGATGAAGGCGTTCACCAAGTGGGATTGGCCGGGCAATATCCGCGAGCTCGAAAACTTCATCGAGCGGTGCGTCATCCTTTCCAAGGGACCTGCCTTACGCGCGCCGCTTTCCGAGTTACAGATGCCCGAGGAAACAACCTCGCCACAGCAAGCCGATGTGACCCTCGAAGCCACCGAGAGAGAGCATATTTTGCGCGTCCTGCGCGAGGCGAAAGGCATCGGAGGGCCAGAAGGAGCGGCCGCCCGCCTGGGCTTGAAGCGCACCACGCTGAATTCCAAACTGAAGAAGCTCGGTATCAAACGCGAAGACTACATCTGAAGCCGCTGGCCGCCCCGCATAGGTTCCTGCGATCGCCGTTCCTCAATTGCGCGACAAATAGCGATCGAAAAAATGCAAAAGTAGTTCGAGTGCAACGATCCAGATGACCGCCACCAATCCCAGCGCTACGGATGGGAACGTCCGGAAAGCGGTCATTGTTCCCTTCGAGAATTCCGATTGCAGGGCGCCGAAGATTGCCACGAACAACAGCATCCAGCCCACAATTCTTCCCATCCACACGCCTAGGCGAAACGTTCGGTGCGGTCCCCCGGTCGTGATAACTTTGCTTCTCACGGCGCACCTCCCATTTAACGGTGTATCCCTGGCCGCGGCTCCGATAACCTGTGCCATGCGCGGGCGTGTTGAAGCGCCTCTTTCCCGCGTAGTTCGAAGAATTCAGCTGCCGCGCTGGCCGCACGATCGATGATGAAAAACATAGCCACCACCGTCGCGACACAGCCAAAAAGCACCGAAAAGAGAATCAATGCGGCGACCATCTCCCGCACGTAATAAAATCGCATCGCCACCATTGCCGTCACGCCGATCAAGATCCACTTCGCCGCTTTCTCAGAAACCCGTCTCCAACAGAACATCTCTAACCTGCCTTTATCGACCAAATACAATATCGCCCAAATGGGCTCGTAAATCTGTGACGGCGATCACTGGAAGGCTGAATTATTCTCGATTCAAGGCAGGCGGATCGGCGGTGTAGCGCTACTTCTCGGGCTTGCGAACAATCAAAACGGAGCAGTACGCGCCCCGGGCCACAGACTCAGCCACGCTTCCCAGCATAAATCGCTGGAGGCCTTTCCGCCCATGTGATCCCAATACGATGAGGTCGGCATGCCATTCGCTGGCCAGGTCCAGGATCCCCGTGCGCGGTTCGGCTTCGAGAACCCGTGTGTTGACCTCGAAGCCTGCTGATCGAAGAGTTGCGGCGCTGCGGTCTACGCTTTCCTGCGCCTGCTTGAATTGCTCCTTCATGATCTCCGCCATCTCGGGCTGATATCCTGCCGCCATCTGCGGCGGCGTGGAATAAATCCGTGGCTCGACAATTTGGAGAACGAGCACTTGGGCATTTTCCGTGCGAATCTGCGCAGCCAGAGCCTGAACCGTGGCGTCCGAATACTTCGACCCATCGATGGCCAGCAATATTTTCATCGTAGCCTCAGTTTCATGTTGCATTCGCCGCTCGAAGCGAAGTCGCAATCCTCTCCCGCAAGGGCCGCGATGCCGGACCTCACTTGGAAACCGGCCATTCTTGGAAGTGGAGAAGTTTCATGCCCTGTTCGGGCCAATTTTTGTCGCCGTGCTCGACCGATACCGCCAGCAATAGTCCGTTGGTCGTTGTCCACACCACGATCTCCGGAGATAACGCGGCCTTGATCGAAAACTTGAATGCGCGCTGCGGCAGTCCCGCAATCTCGAGATTCTCTTCGCCGAGGTATTGCAGCTCGCCATCCAGGATCATCGGCATTACGGGCATGTCTGCGCTGGGCTGCTCGATGGAAACGAGCTGAATCTGCGTCGCGTGGCGCGGGTCGCGCTCCGCTTCCCGCGTCAGGCCGCTCAGCGAAAACGCCGAGATCGGCCACAGCAAGCCAAAAGGCTTTTGCATGGGAATCCTGAGCTCCAGCGCTTCCTGCGCGTTTTTCGCGTTCGAGGAACAATGAAGCTCGCTCCGCAGGAATTCGCACGTGAGTGGCCCGGAATCGCGCCTCCACTTCAGCTGCGAAAACTCCGTCACCCGCGTGATCGTCAAATCTCGTGTGAGTTCCGCCACAAAGCGGTCCGAACGCGCCGTCCCTTGCGGCGCTTCAAACCGTCTTTCCCCCTCAACTTCGTACCGCCCGTCGCCGTCGCGCCAAAGCACCCAGGTCTCGTGAAAATTGTAGACTTCCTCTCCGAACGGGCCCACGGCGCCGCCATTGGCTTGCTCGGAAACTACGTATTCGCCTTGGGCCACCTTTGCGCGCGGTCTTTGCTCCGAGGCCGCCGCCGGTTTCTGCGCACTCTGGGCTCCCCCACCCACGGCTTTCATGGGACAAGCCAGTGGCGAAATCGCCGACACAAACAATGTAAGCAGCGCGCAGCGATGGAGATTCATGTGCCTCTTATAACCCGCTATTGCACCGCGGGTATAGTACTGATTCCTCCCGAGCCCTCCTGCAGAGATGCCAGGTAATCCGAAAGGTTCTTGATCCGTTGCCGCACCGCCCGTTCGTTGTTCTTGTCGACGATCTGGAAAATGGGTCCCCAGGTCGGCATGTCCGGCGAGCCATGCGTGGAGGGCCCCGGTCCAAACCGCAGGACGTCGGCGACGTAATCGTAGGGAAACTTGCCCATATTACGCTTGGCCAGGGTGGTCAAGTCCGGGGGCGGTGTCTTGAGCCTCGACGCCGTGGGCCCATTGCCCTTCGCGTCCAGACCGTGGCAAGCCGCGCAGAATTGCTGATAGATCTCCTGACCCGAAGGCACATAGGTAGGCGGAAATTGCGCCTGATTCTGCGTTCGATGGTCGTTCGCGACCACCGTGAGAATTACAAAGAACAAAGCGCCGCCAAGAAGTGCATAACGCATAGTGATACCTCCTTTACAGCCCCTCGAAGCGGCCAACTCTTGCGAGGTGTTCTCTTGATACACATCGCCATGACCGCCGTTCCTGCGAGGAAAATCCAAATTCAACCCGTTGTTCCGTGAAAAGCCCCTGCCGCTGGCGCCACATCGGCCTTGAATCGATCGAGCCTAGGTATTGGGGTGCCATCGGATTCAATTTGGCACCCCGTTCTTGAGCGGGCCGTGTTCAGAGTCATCCTCGATTGTGACCGCCGTCACAATAGGCGGCGCGACTCATGCTCCCACACCTGGAGCGCGTCTGAGATTTGGCATTTGAAGGGCTCTGGCCCGGCTCATTCCTCAACACGTGGCAAAAGGGGGAACTTTTCTGACCGGCAGCTACTTCCGTGGACTGCTGAGTGCTTCAATCCTCTTCTTGAGCCGCTCCAATGACCGATGGCGCCAGAAACTGCCGTTCTATCCAGAACAGATCTTGTGAAACTTCAGAATATTGTGAGTCATGCAGACCAGGGCCCACTCGCCTCGTACTTTTTCAATCCCCCGTAAGAGGAACTGCCGGAATCCGCGAGCCTGTTTGATCTGTCCGAAGACGGGCTCCACAATGAATTTCCGGGTGGCATACACCGCCGCCCCCACCTTGGTTTCCAACTTCCGTTCCATGCGCTCGACCCGGCTGGCGGCTCTGGGCAAAGGCCCTCGCTTGCACGCTTCCCTCCGCTCGCCGTGCTTCTGCTTTCCCGTCGCTACGAATCCTTCCATCCTTCTCCTGGCCAGGTACTTCAGGTTTTCATCCGAGCAATACCCGCTGTCGGCCACCACTTCTTCCGGTTTCTGTCCGCACTGTTCTTCGATCGCCTCGATCAGCGGCACCATCTGTTGTTTGTCGTTCGCCGCTTGCGTCACCGTTTGCCCCACAATCAACTGGAAGACGGGCTCGACCGCGATCTGCGTGTTGTAGCCCTGCACGAATCCCTCCGCCCCCTTCAGAATCCGGGACTCGGGATCGGTAAAGTTGTATTGCGCCTTCTCGGTCGGCTGGGCCTCCTCCCGCACGCTTCCCCTCGCTCTGGGCCTGCTCCCGTGCGCGCTCCTCCAGCGCACGCTTGGCTTCTCGGATCCGGGCGATCCGCGTCTCCCGCCGCTGCAACTCTTCCGGCAACTCGTCGCCCCGGCGATCCCGACCGTAGCGGCTATCCTCTTCTTCATCCGCCGCCTCGGCTTGGCTCAACAACCTCCGCACTTCCTCCCGCAACCGCTTCTCGGTTTCCTTCATCCGCCCATAACTCATGGCTTTGTGCTTGCTCGCATTGGCCTTCACCTTGCTCCCATCCAGTGCTACCCGCCCCAACTTCATCGCCCCGGTCTCTAACGTCAGCCGTAACATCTGCTGGAACAACTCTTCCAGCGCCTTCAAATGAAGCTTTCGAAAATCCGAAATGGTGCGGAAGTCCGGATGATTTCCCGCCGCCAATACTCGAAACGCCACGTCCTCCACCAAGCGCTTCTGGATCTTGCGCGACGAAAATACTCCCACGCAATAGCCATAGACCAGGATCTTGGTCATCATCCGCGGATGGTAAGGAGGCTGCCCCGATCCTCCTCTTCATACACAGACTCGATTGCCGAAAGGTCCAACTGGTCCACCACGTCAGATACGAAATAGCACAGGTGATCATCCGGCAACCAATCACGGAGACTCGGCGGCAACAACAAATTTTGTTCCGGAAGGTAGGTGCGGAATGGTTTGGTCATGATTCCGAAAACGTGCCACACACTTTGATTCCACTTCAAGCAAATTCCGCAGAACAAACCGAAATTCTCGGACACGCTCCTAGAGCTGAGTTAAACCTGCGCTGCGCTAACGACGACGGGAGAGTAGATGGGGGAGATTCTTGCGGGCCAGATCGAGCGCCAGATCGAGCGCAAGATCGGGCGCGATTAGGCCGCTTTCTTGTGGTCCACGGGTACAGGCAGCGGGCAAACGTTCGCGTGCCGCTCTTTCATGTGCAAATCAAGCAGCCGCTCGAATGAGATGAAGCCTAAGCCAGTATGCCGTCCGCCGTTCGTTGTTTTGATCACCCCGCCGCAAAGCTCGCATACGGCCCGCTCGGTCGATCTGATTTCGGGGAACCCAGTAACACTTCCCATGTCGGGTATGTGCTTGGATTTCATGTGTCGCACCCTCCCAACAGTTAGATGAGGCAAGGCAAGCCAAAGCTTCAGAGTTCCAATCAGGTGTCTCCTATGCATGGGTGCTCCGGGGAGATCGAGCCGAGTAGGGCCGCAACTGGTATAATCGGGGCTAATCGACGGGGGCGACACGGTTTCGACGGAAGCTGTGGCGACTCGAAGGCATGCCGGGCGCCACCTGCCCGCAATCGGGTGGAAAAATAGAACTGCCAACACTGAGTTGGCTCTGGCTGCCTAGAAAAACCTAGCGTAGCCCGTCTCCCCGAGCTTCGTCCACGGGCTCGGATCGAGGCGTCACACAGTGGGCTGGCCGGCGGACCTCGGTCCGTGGTTTTCCGGCGAGATTAATCGGACTAGCCGGGCGCGTGTCTTGCGCGTTCCAAACGCGGCTGGCGAAACAAATCGAATGCGATAAGCATGTAGTCTTCGAGCCGTAGCGCTTTTCGGACGGGGGTTCGACTCCCCCCGCCTCCACCATTTCGCTTCACGAAAGCCTTGGCGGCGCCGGCCCGATCTCGCCCGCGGCTATTTGCGCCTCTAAACCCCGCACAGGGCACTAGCGCCTACCTGGCTACGTGCCGCTATTGTCGCTGTTGACAATGCTTTACGCCGCTCACAATAATGTTTTTATGTGTCCATTTTGGCGGCGGTCCGCATGACGCCAGGTAATGAGTCGGAAAAGGCCGTTTCTCGAACTCTGCGCGAGACCCTGAATACGCTCCAGCGCACCGCCGAGGAGCTGAATCAAGCTCTTAACGATTTGGTTGCCGCTTGCGGCAGCAGCCGCCCTTCGAATTCGCTTCCGCCTATTTTGCGCGCCCAGACTTCTGCCGCATCCCTGGCTGCTTCGCTCGAGGTCCTTTCTCGCTTTGTGTCCAACTCCCTCCAGTCTGGATATGGGGGCGGCATTGCCGAGCCGGAGCCAGCCCCAGTGCAGCCCAGCAGGCGTCCCGTAGCGGTCGTTCCCATGCCCTCTGCCCAGGCGGAAATTCCGCTCGAGCAACCCGCGGCGGCCCAGTCGCAGGCCCCGGTCGCCTTGCCGGACATGGGCGAAGACCTCGCCCCGGTTCAGGAACCTGCCGTCAAAGATTTTGCTACCAGTCCCATCGGCGCCCCGTTACACTCCCCTCCAGCGGAAACGATTGGCCAGCCTCATGCATCTGACGGGGCGGGGGAGCGCACGGAGTACTTCGCGGAGATTTCGGTTGAATCGGCGGGGCATCCGCCGCTGAACCCCATAGAAGAGCTTCCTTCCGCCGCAGCGTCTTTCGATGTCTCGGCGCTGCTTCCGGAGGAACAGGACCTGCACCGGCGAGCCAATCGCGTCGCCAAAGTTTCCATGCAGGATATCAAGATGCTCCGCCCCAACGAGGTTCGTTTGGGACGCGAGCATAGAGACATTTGCCTACGTTTGCGAGATGATATCGAAAAGGCTCACAAGGAATATGGCAGGCGTTTTCAGTCGATTCTTGGCCATCCTGTCGATTACTTCTATGACTGGATGGTGCAAATCTTGGGCGATGGCGATCCGCAGGCCCTTGGCGAATATCCGTATCCCTCTCCCGCTTTGCGGCGTTAGCTTGCCTGCGGTCGCGTCAGGCTTGACGGCACCGTCGTGCTTGTCTGTCCCCCCGCCTCCAGCAGCCGTCCCCTCGCGCGGCATCAAGCGATCCTGGCGATTCTGCCAATTCTGGACGCTGCTCTTGCGCGGGCGTATTCTGCTGCTGTTTGTCGATTCCGGGCATGGCGGCGCCGCAGCAGGCCAGCACTCCAAAGAAGCCCGTAGCCAAGAAGAAGATAATACCGGCTAAGCCCCCCGTTACCTCGCCGAGCTCCGCGCAGCAACTCGAGCGCCTCGCGCGCGATCTTCACGACCATCCCATGGGCGTCGCTTATGAACGCCTGGTGCAGTTTGCGGATCGCGAAAAGGGAACGGCCGTAGGCGCGCGGGCGGCGCTGGCCTTGGGTTATTACGACTACACCCGTACGCATTTCACCGAATCAAGAAGCTGGCTGGAGAAGGCCGCCGCGGATCCCTTGCTCGCCGATTATGCTTTGTATTGGGAAGCGCAGAACGACCGCGCCTCCGGAGCCGTGGACATCGCCCTCGCCGAATTGAAGCGCTACCGGGAACTCTATCCCGGTGTTGCCATGAGCGATTCTGCCGTCGAGGCCTTGGCCCAAGCGGCGATCTCCGCGGGTCAGCCTGCCGAGGCCGTGGCCGCTTTGGAAGCGTATCCGAAAGTGACCGCGAAGCCTTCGCTTTTGCTGCTCCGTGCCCAGGCCAAGGAAAAAACAGCTCTCGCAAATGGGGAAAAGCCCCTCGCCGCGGCCACCGACTATCTGGACGTCATTTACCGCTTTCCGCTGAACAACGAGGCCAAGATTGCCGTTGACCGCGTTCCCTACCTTCAGGCAATCCTGGGCGAGCAGTTTCCCGGCACGCCCGTGGAAACGGAGATCAGCCGCGCGGAAGCGCTCTACGACGCGCGGCGCTGGAAGGATGTCCGCACGGCCTACCAGGATCTGCTGCCCAAGCTCTCTGGCACCGCTCATGATCGCGCCACCCTGCGCCTCGCGCAGGTTCAAGTGCAATTGGGCGGCAGTGCCAGCGCCCTCGAATCTCTGACCCTCTCCGATCCTGAGCTGGATGCCGAGCGCCTCTATTCACTTTCGCAGGTACAGCGAACGGCAAAGGTCGAGGCGGATATGGTCGCCGCCGTCGAACGGGTCGTCTCCGGCCATCCACAAAGCCCCTGGGCCGAGGAGGCTCTGTTTTCCGCGGCCAATTTTTATTGGGTGAATGTCGATCGCGCCCGTGCGTCCGAATATTACCAGCGGATTTTGGCCGCTTTTCCCGCCGGAAAGTATGCAACGACAGCGCAGTGGCGCCTGGCCTGGACGGCTTACATGCTGCGGCAGCCCGACGCCGCCAGCCAGTTCGAGCAATTTCTGACCAAGTACCCGACGGCGCCCCAAGTCGCGAATGCGCTCTATTGGCTGGGCCGTTCCTATGAGCGCGCGGACAATACTCCGCATGCCCGCAGCTTCTATCTCGCCGACGTCGATCGCTTCCCGCAAACCTATTTTGGCGAAAAGGCCGCCGAGCGCCTGCATGAAATCGGCTCCGAACCCACCAATCCTGCCGAGATCGTTTCCGTGATTCCTCCGGCGCCGCCCTTGCTTCCGCTGGACGGCCCCTTGCCGGCCGCGGCCACCCAGCGCTGGTCGCGCGCTCAGGCGCTGCAAAGCATCGCTTTTGATAGTTCTGCCGAGTTGGAATTGCGTGCGGCTTATGCCGATACCCATGCTGGCGGCCTGCTCATCGCCATCGCCAAGGCCGCTGAGCAAGCGGGGCACTATGGCGCGGGAATCGTCACCACTCGTCAAATCGTCACCCAGTTCGAAGCGCGTCGCGTCGAAGAAATCCCCGATGAGGCTTTGCATACCGCATATCCGTTGCCGTACCGCGATCTGATCGAGCGGGAAGCCCTGCATTTTCATCTCGACCCCATGCTCGTCGCCGGCCTTATCCGGCAGGAGTCGGCCTTCGCGTCCGACGTCGTGTCGTACGCCAATGCGGTCGGCCTGATGCAACTCGAGCCGTACACGGCCGTAAAACTGGCGCATACTCTCAAGTACAGCTATGCTCGAGGACGCCTGTTCGATCCGGAGTACAATGTGAAGCTCGGAGCGTTGTATTTGTCCCAGCTGCTCTCCGCCTACGGCACGCCGGAGGCGGCGCTGGCGGCCTACAACGCCGGTGAGAGTCGCGTGGATCAGTGGACTGCGGGTCAGAACTATGAGGAGCCGGCGGAATTTGTTGAATCGATCCCCTTTAACCAGACCCGCGAATACGTCCAGATCGTGGCCCGCAACGCCGAGCTTTACCGCCAGATCTATCGGCGCGGCTCCGCCACGCTGGCCAAAGCGTCCAACACGGCGTCCGATTCCGCTTCACCCGCTTTGCCCGATGGTGTTCGTCCGTAAATCCCTTCGCCATCCCCAAAACCACTAATGACCCGTTCCGCTGAAGCCAAACCGACTGCCGATAAGATTGCCGCAACGGCCCGCCTGATGCTCTCCGAAAAGGCCGAATACTTTACCGAATCCGTGATTCGCGAGATGACCCGCCTTGCCCTGCAGCACCACGCCGTCAACTTGGCGCAAGGCTTTCCCGATTTCCCCGCGCCCGCCGAAGTGAAAGAGGCCGCTCGCGCCGCCATTGCCGCGGACGATAATCAGTACGCCATCACCTGGGGAGCGAAACCCCTGCGCGATGCCATTGTCGCGAAGTTCGCCCGCACCCAAGGCGTGACCGTGGACCCGGAGCGCGAGATCACCGTCTGCTGCGGTTCCACCGAAGCCATGATTTCGTCCCTGATGGCCATCATTAATCCCGGCGACGAAGTCGTTATTTTTGAGCCCTTTTACGAAAACTACGGCCCCGACGCCATCCTCTCCGGCGCCAAGCCTCGCTTTGTGCGGCTGCATCCCCCCAATTGGGAGTTCGACCGCCAGGAGCTCGCGAACGCCTTCGGCCCGAAAACCAAGGCCATCATCGTAAACACTCCCAACAATCCCACCGGCAAGGTTTTCACGCTCGAGGAACTCGAATTTATTCGCGACCTCTGCCTGCGCTGGAATACCTTCGCCGTCACCGACGAGATCTACGAGCACATCATTTACGATGGCGTCCGGCACATCTCCATGGCCTCGCTCGAGGGTATGCGCGACCGTTCCATCACCATCAACGGCATGTCCAAAACCTATGGCGTTACGGGATGGCGCGTCGGATGGGCCATTGCTCCGCCCGCTGCCACCGAATCCATTCGCAAGGTGCACGATTTTCTCACCGTCGGCGCTGCGGCGCCGTTGCAGGCTGCGGGAGCTTTCGCGCTCCATCTGCCCGATTCTTACTACCAGCGCCTAGCCGAAACCTACCGCGTCAAGCGCGATCGCATGCTCGGCATTCTGGAAAATGCAGGCTTCCAGTGCTTTCGTCCTCGCGGCGCCTACTACGTCATGACCGATATCTCCCGGTTCGGATTTCCCGATGACGTCGCCTTCGCCCGCGATCTGGTCCAGCGAATTGGCATCGCCGTGGTCCCGGGATCGAGCTTTTACAACGATGCCGCCGACGGCGCCCGCCAGGTCCGCTTCACGTTTTGCAAAAAGGAAGAGACGCTGGCCGCCGCCGCCGAGCGCCTTTCACGCCTGCGCCCATCCTGATCCGCCAGGGGATGTGTTAAAATCCGCGAGCTTCAAGGAGAAAAGCTTAAATGGCCATGGAGTTCAATCTGATTCCCCTCGACACCAAAGTCGAGGAGAACGGACAAGGCGAGAAGGTCGACGTCAGCGCCACTTCCACGCGCACTTTCTTTTGCATCATGCTCATTACCGACCAGATTGAGCAGGAGTCCATCGACGTTTCCATTTGGGGCTCCGCCGACGGCGAGAATTGGGGCACGCACCCGATTCTCAAGCTGCCGCAGAGCTTCTACCGCGGCGAGACGCGCGCCGTGCTCGAGCTGGTTCTTCGGCCCGAGGTGAAATTTATTCGCGCCCGTTGGGATCTCAACCGCTGGGGACGCGTCGCTCCGCTGCCGATGTTCAGGGTCGGCCTTCACTTGCAGGAAGTTCCGGCCATGCCGCAGCAGGTCAGCCCCGCGAGCGTTACCGCTTAAGGCTAAATTCTCGCCTCGGGGGCTACATCGTTCATCCCGCGTTAAGGTCAACACTCTGCAGATAACTCGCTACCGTCACATTCCAACGCAGTTCGGTCTTTATCGCCGCTTGAAGGGCTTGGGCTGCCGCCGGCTCTCCGTGCACTAGAAAAATCTGCCGAGGCGGCGCCGGAATTCCGCCTAGCCAGCGCATCAGCTCGCTGCGTCCGGCGTGCGCCGAAAATTGCCGCAGGTTGACGACTTCGGCCCGCACCGGCACGTCCTCGCCGTGAATTCGGATCAACTTCGCGCCGTCCTCCAGCGCCCGCCCCCGCGTGCCTTCGGCCTGGAAGCCAGCCAGCAGCACGCAATTGCGCGCGTCCGGCAGGCGTTGAGCTCAAATGATGAAGCACGCGGCCCCCCGTAGCCATGCCGCTGGCCGAGATAATGATGGCCGGCGTATGCACGTTATTGATCTGTTTCGACTCCTCGGGGCTGCGCATCACGTGAACCGCCTGCATGGAGGAAGCGTTGGCGTGCAGCTCCTCCATTCCAATTTTCAAATCCTCGCGATGCTCCCGGTAGATCTCCGTGACGCCGATGGCCATCGGGCTGTCCATATAAATGGGCAGCGGAGGGACACGCTGCGCCCTTTCCAGCCGTCGTATGTCGTAGAGCAGCAGTTGCGTGCGGTCCACCGCGAACGCCGGCACCACGATCACTCCGCCTCGGCGAGCCACGCGATGGATCACCTCGGCCAACGCTTCGTCGGGGGGCGGAACGCTGGGATGATCGCGGTCCCCATAGGTCGATTCGCAAAGCACGAAATCCGCCTGCGGCGGCCTCTCCGGATCTTTCATCAGCGGCTGGCCATAACGCCCAATGTCTCCCGAAAAAAGTATCGTCGTGTTCTTGCCGTCCTCCGTTATCACCAGTTCCAGGCTCGATGAACCCAGAATATGCCCGGCGTCATGCGACCGAATCAGGAACTCGGGACAGATGCGGCATTCGCCCAGGCGAGGCAGGGGCGCGAATCGCTTCAGTGTTTCCGCCGCCTCATCCTGCGTGTAGAGCGGCAGGGCCGGCTTATGCGAACTGTATCCGTGGCGCGTGGCGTGCGCCGCGTCTTCTTCCATGATATGTGCCGAATCCGGAAGAAGCAGCCCGCACAGTTCTTGCGTCGCCTCGTTGGCAAAAATCGGGCCTCGGAACCCGTCGCTCACCAGCCGCGGCAGATAGCCGGTATGATCCAAATGCGCATGCGTAAGCGCGACGAAATCGATGCTCGCCGGGTTTTGCGGCAGGGGCGCCCAATTCCGTTGCGTTAACTCCTTGCCGCCTTGGAATAGCCCGCAATCGATAAGCAGCCGTTTCCCCGCAGCCTCGATCAGATACTTGGAGCCCGTAACCGTTCCCGCCGCACCCAGAAATGTGATCCTTGGCATAGGCGGGCTATTGTAATCGCGAGCCATCTCGCCGCAAGCGAAAGAATCTAAAAGAATCCCTGCTGTTTGACCTTATCCAAACTGGGTGCTATAAGAACTTCATCCCTCCGGTGGGGCCGTGGCGCAGTTGGAAGCGCGCCTCGATGGCATCGAGGAGGTCAGGGGTTCAAATCCCCTCGGCTCCACCAATCTTATGGCCTTCTACGTCTGTGTTTTGCAGATTGAGGCTACAGGACTTGCAAGAGCGGTTCCTCATCTTGCCCGTGAGACGTGCCTCCGATACCGGTTCGAGAGGAGAAGAGTGATGTGTGACAGATGGACAAGAACATCGATGGCTCTAGCGTCGTTGGGTCTCTTCCTGATGACGTTTTCGGCAGCCCGTGCGCAATCAGGGCCTGTCTATAAGGTCGATCCATTCTGGCCAAAGCCTTTGCCGAACAAATGGAGCATGCAGCAAGTCGTGGACATGGGTGTCGATAAAGAAGATCACCTCTGGATTATCAATCGGCAGTCGGATGCCAGGCCTGACGAGTTGGGCGCTAGCCTGACGCCTCCGCGCCAAGAGTGCTGTGTACTCGGACCCGAAATAATTGAATTCGATCAGCAAGGAAACGTTTTGAGAGGTTGGGGCGGACCAAATTACACTCCTGGCTGGCCGGGCAGGCTGCAAACCATGTTCGTTGATCGAGACGAAAACGTGTGGCTGTCTGGAACGAATCCAGGCGATGGGATCATCGAGTACGACAAGGATGGCAAGTTTGTAAGGGATTTTGGCCGCCGCGGGCCAAAAGTGCCGGCCAACCAGGTGAAGCAGAATAATCAGCAAACCGACTTGTTCCCTGGCGGTATCGGCTCATTCCACTTGCAAGAAGACGATCGAGAGATCTACATCTCCGATGGTTTTCTGAACAAACGAATCCTCGTCTACGACCTGGATACCGGCGCCTTCAAGCGCGGCTGGGGTGGGCACGGCATTCCCTTGAGCGAAATCGACAACGATCCTACACCGAATTACGACATCTCCGGGCCGCCTCCGGACCAAAAGCAGTTTGCGCCGGCGCTCCACTGTGTTCACCTGTCAAACGATGGTCTCGTATACGTCTGCGAGCGAGGGAGTGACCGCGTCCAAGTATTTACAAAGCAAGGCGCCTTTGTGATGCAGTTCTTCGTTCATCCTTCGACTCAATCACGCGGCGCAAACTGCGGCGGACCCTGGAGCACAACCTCACCCAGCTGTGGAACGGTCTATCACCTGGCGCTCTCAAAAGACCCGCAACAGAAGTTCATTTTCGTTGCAGACGGCACAAACGACATGGTGTGGATTTTTAATCGCAAGGACGGAACGCCGGCCGGTTCGTTCGGCGGCAATGGCCGTTACGCAGGTCAACTTCATTGGATAGATTCGGTCGTCGTCGATTCCAAGAACAACGTTTATACCGGAGAAGTCGAGGACGGAAAGCGGGTTCAGAAGTTTGTGCCGGTAAGTGGCGTCAACTGATCGATCCGTCCCAATTTGGCAAGCCTGACCAGGCCAAATGCCCTATTTGCAAATAAGCACCCGTAGCGGGAAAATACAACATACGCGGGGAACATCCCTGCCCCATTGGTGTCTAACTTTGCAGGTGGAGAGAGGTGGCTGTGTCTGACTTGGCGCACGTCCTAACCTGGCCTCAGGACGAAGCCGGGATGATGGAGGAGTTACGCAGCGGCTCCGAAGCGGCCTTCGACTGGCTCGTCACTTACTACCACGCTCCGGTCTACGGCGTTATCTTTGGGATTCTGCGTGATCCGAACGATGCGGCCGACGTCACCCAAGAGGTCTTTCTGAAGGCATTTCGCGGAATTCGCCGCTTTCGTGAAGGCAGTTCGCTGAAGACCTGGCTCTATCGCATCGCCGTGCGCGAGAGCCTTAATTACAAGCGTTGGTTCTGGCGCCATTTGCGCTTTCAAACCTCCATTGACGAGGAGCAGGACGGCGCGACGATCGAGCTTGAAGATTCCGGGTGTTCTCCCTTCGAGGAACTCGCCGCTCGTGAAATTCAGCACGTGGTTCAGCACGCGCTGGGAGAGGTCGCCCCCGTCTTCCGCGCCGCCGTGATTCTCCGCGATTTGGAGGGACTCTCTTACGAAGAAGTCGCCGAGGTCCTGGACGTTTCCGTGGGTACCGTGAAGTCCCGAATCTTGCGCGGCCGCCGCATGCTGCGCGAGATTCTCGAACCTGTCCTGGTTCCGCATAAATCGGCCCCCAATGCGGCCTTTCTGTCTTTGCGCCGGGTGAAGTGTGGAGATTAAAAAATGACCTGCGCTCGAGTGATACGCTTCCTGCCAGGATACCTTGACGGCGCTTTGCCGGACCGTCTCGGTCCCGATGCGCATGCCATCATCGGGTCGCACCTGGACGCCTGTCCCTCCTGCCGTCGCGAACTGGATCGCTATCGGCGCATCCAGCGGGTCATGTCTTTGGCTCCCCGGCCGGCGCCGCCCCAGGATTTGGGTGTAAGTATCCGTTTGGCGGTTTCCGATGCCCGCGCCTTAGGCGGATTACAGGGCCGCATGCGCCGCGCCAAAGACCGCCTGGAACTTGTGCTGAAGAATATATTTGAACCGCTGGCATTGCCCGCGGCTGGTGGCGTAGTTTTTGCCTTATTGGTTTTCGCCGTGGTTTATCAGGTTCTGGGTCCTGGAATGCCCGTCTCCGCTGCCACACCCGATTCGCCCACGAATCTGCTCCAGCCTGCTCGCCTTGAAGTGCTAGCCGGCTTTGAGATGTCCCGGCTCGAAGAGGCCACTCGCACCGGCGGAGAGCATCCGCTTCTCGTCGAAGCGATGGTCAACGCCGATGGCCAGGCCGTAAGCTATCGCGTCATCTCCGGACAAGTCGATGCGAACGTGCAGCACGAGTTGGATCAGGTTTTGCTCTTCTCCCGCTTCCGTCCCGAGATGAACTTCGGCCGGCCCACGTCCGGCGGCCACGTCGTGTTGAGTTTCAGCCAAATCCGCGTCCGCGGGTAAGCTCCCTCCGCCTCCTTCCTATTGTCCGCAAACCTGTTCTGGTTGGTTAGTTTGAATTTATGCGCTCCGCGTCGTAAGCTCCAGCCAATGGCGCCCCTGCCTATCCCGGTGCTCTTGGTTCCTTACAATCCCGAATGGCCGGATCTGGCAAAAATGCATTCAACACGGTTGTCTGTGCTCGGTTCGGTCCTTGTGATCGTTCACCATATAGGCTCGACTTCGGTGCCGGGCTTGGCTGCCAAACCGATCATAGACTTGATGCCATTGGTAAGCAGTTTGAGTGATCTGGATCGAGAGCGGTCGCGTATAGAGACGCTCGGGTACGGTTGGCACGGGGAACTGTGGATACCGGGACGTCGTTATTGCACCCTTTCCGACGAATCGGGCAACCGCATCGTTCAGCTGCATTTCTTTACAGCGAATTCACCACACGTAACGCGGCATCTTGCTTTCAGAGACTACTTGCGCAGCCATCCCGAAGAGATGAAGGATTACGAAAAGGAAAAACAGAGGGCCCGCAACCTCTATCCAGACGATTCCCATGCCTACACAGATGAGAAAGCCGCATGGGTTCAGACTACGGAAACCAAAGCATTGACGTGGTTCGACCTGCAAGAGGCTGAGCGTCGTCATTAACCGAGAATCCAACTGAGCCACTACCCCAGTTCCGCCTGCCTTGACATGCCTTCCGCCAAGCTGTTAGCTTGAAGTGTTCTTGGTAGAGGTGCGGAGGCCACCAGTAGCCGGGCCGGCAGTTCCGAGGCGCTTCGGAGGCTCGTGCGAAAGGGGCTGGGATGCAGCTAAACCCTGCTGCCGCCTAAGGTTCCGCCGAAATCGCT
Source organism: uncultured Acidobacteriota bacterium (assembly GCA_963823935.1). GTDB lineage: Bacteria > Acidobacteriota > Terriglobia > Acidiferrales > UBA7541 > Palsa-189. The sequence goes on along the minus strand of CAWGNM010000007.1, from coordinate 414,465 downwards.
CCCGGAGGCGTTCTCCCGGGCGATTGGGAGACGAGTCCAAGGCTCGTCGACTGTCATCCGGCCCTGCGGCTTTGCCCGCTGTGCGGATGGAGCGCTATCGGGAAGCGAAGACTGCGATCCGTCTCCTCGCCGGCTTTCCTTCTCTAACTCCATCCACGCAAGTCGCAACAGGTCTAAACGGTCGAAGCTGGGCGATATGGTCTCAAAGGCCTCGGTTTGTGGGTCAGGGCTTTAGCCCTGACAACAAACCTCGGAAAACCAAGGGGCTTTAGCCCCTGAGAATTGCTTCACCGAATTTGCGTGACGTTAAACCAGAAGGCGGCATGACGGATATCTTCCAGCTCACACGCCAACTCGTGGATATCGAGTCGGTGACCAATCACGAGGCTCCGGTCGGAGAGGTTCTCTTGGAGGCGCTTTCACGACTCGGCGGCCGCTTTTCGGGTCACGCCGAACGCTGCCCGGTTAAGGCGGATCGCTTCAACGTCTTCGCCCACTGGGGAGAGCCGCTGGTTACTCTTTCCACTCACATGGATACCGTCCCTCCGTTCTTCGCCTCTCGCGAGGACGCCGATTTCATCTGGGGACGCGGCTCCGCGGACGCTAAGGGCATTATCGCTTCCATGATCGGGGCCGCTGAGGGGCTGCTCGAAAGTGGTGTGCGCAATTTCGGCCTGCTCTTCGTCGTGGGCGAAGAGCGCAATAGCGCGGGAGCTTACGCCGCGGCGCGGGATCCCCGTGGATCGAAATTCCTCATCAATGGCGAGCCCACCGAAAATAAGCTGGCTTTGGCAAGCAAAGGCGTCCTGCGTTACGAAATTGAAGCCAGCGGCAAGCTTGCGCACTCCGCCTATCCCCAGCTGGGCGTATCCGCGATTGATAAGCTTCTGGACGCTCTCGGGGAAGTTCGCAAATTAACCCTCCCGAAAGACGCGCTTCTCGGACCAACCACTCTCAACATCGGTGTTATTTCCGGCGGCCGGGCGCCCAACGTCGTTCCCGACGCGGCTAAGGCTGAAATTTCTATTCGGCTCGTGGGCGATCCTGAGCCGGTGCGTAAGGCCATGATTCAGGCTGTAGGTGATCGCGCCCAGGCACGGGAGATTCTTTGCATTCCCGCGATCAATTTTGATTCCCTCGATGGCTTCGAGACCTCTGTCGTCGCCTACACCACCGACGTGCCGGCATTCGGCCTGAGTTGGGGCAAACCTTTCTTGCTGGGTCCCGGGAATATTCACGTCGCACATACGAATGAGGAGCGTGTTTCCAAGAAGGAGCTACTTGCGGCCAGGGAAATCTATCAGCAGATGGTGAGAACGCTTCTCGCGCGTGCATGAGGATGCTTGAAGCAAAGGTAATGGCAAAGGCAGTGGGAAAATGATCGTAATGAAATTTGGCGGCTCGTCTCTCGAATCTGCCACGGCTATCGAGCGCGTGGCCGGAATCGTCGCGCGTGCCGTTCCCCGCAGACCTCTTGTTGTGGTCTCTGCCATGGGCAAGACCACCGAGCACCTTCTGGCCATGGGCGAGGAAGCTGCGGCCGGCGAAAAAACCCATGCGCTCGAAAGGCTGCGCCGCCTCCGCGAAATGCACGAGAGGGAGATCGGCGCATTGCTTCCGGACGCCGCCCTTGCAACTCTCCGTCTGATCCTCGACTCTCATTTTCACGAAATGGCCGATTTGATCGAGCAATTGGCCGGCCGGGGCGAATTCTCGCCCGCTCCTTCCGATGCGCTCGCGAGCTATGGCGAGCGCCTGTCCAGCCAATTGATTGCCCTGGTCTTTTCCAATATGGGAATTAATGCGGAGCACGTGGATGCGCGCTGCGTCGTCCTTACCGATGGCCGCCATCAAGCCGCTGTGCCCTTATATCCGCAGACTTACGCCCGCATTCGGGATAAGATTTCGCCCCTGATCGAGGCCAACAGAGTACCTGTGCTCGGCGGATTCATCGGCGCCACCGAAAACGGCGTGACCACCACGCTCGGCCGCGGCGGCTCCGATTTCAGCGCCGCCATTTTTGGCGCCGGCTTGGGAGCGGAGGAGATTCAGATTTGGACCGACGTTGATGGCGTAATGACCTGCGATCCCAAGCTCGTGCCCGAAGCGCATCGCGTGAAGACCATCTCCTTCGCCGAAGCGGCCGAGCTCGCCTATTTCGGGGCCAAGGTTCTTCACCCTTCGACGCTGCTTCCGGCCGTCGAAAAAAATATCCCTATCGTTGTCCTGAATTCGCGGCGCCCCGAGGTTCCTGGCACGCGAATTGTGGCCGAAGCCGTGCCCTGCGCCAACGTGATCAAGGCCATCTCCTGCAAAAAGGGCATCTCGATCGTGAATATCCGCTCCACGCGCATGCTTATGGCGCATGGGTTTCTCCAGCGCATCTTCGAGAGCTTCAACCGCGCGGAAACGGCCGTGGACATGCTCGCCAGCTCCGAGGTCAGCGTCTCCTTGACCATCGATAACGCCGCGCGCCTGCCCGAGATTTGCCAGGCCCTGCGTGAGTTCTCCGATGTTACTGTGGAAGAGAATCATGCCATCGTTTGCATTGTCGGCGATAATCTTCGCCATACCCCTGGCGTGGCTGCGCGCGCCTTCGGCGCTTTGAAAGGCGTAAACATTCGCATGATTTCTCAAGGGGCTTCGGTGCTCAATATCGGCTTCGTCGTCGCTGCTCGCGACGCCGAAAAGGCGGTAATGTTGCTGCACCAGGAGTTCTTTAGCAGCGTCGATCCGGCAGTCTTCGAGTAGAGACTATGAACCTGGCGATCATCGGATACGGCAAGATGGGCCATCTCGTGGAGCAGTTCGCTCCCGAATACGGCTTTGATGTTCCCCTGCGGCTGGATATCGCGGAAAATGAAAATGGCCAGGGCATCACGCGCGAGCGCTTTCGCGGTATCGACGTCGCCGTAGACTTCTCCACTCCCTCCGCGGTTCTCACGGATATCGAACGTCTCTCCTCCGCTGGCGTCAACGCCGTGATTGGCACCACGGGCTGGACCGATCAAATGGAGCGGGCCAAAGCGGCGGTGGAAAAGGGAAGGATTGGACTGGTATGGAGCCCGAACTTCTCCATCGGCGTTAATATCTTTTTGCGCCTTGTCGCCGAAGCGTCGCGGCAATTTGCGCCCTACAAAGAATATGGCGCTTGGGCCTGGGAGATTCATCACATCACAAAAAAGGATGCGCCCAGCGGCACGTTGCTGAAAATGGTGGAAGAGATGAAAAGGGCCGATCCCAACCGGCAGCGTGGACGTAAGTTCCAGCCGCGCCGGCGCTCATCCTGGAACGCACGAAATCGGCTTCGATTCGGGGGCCGATACCATCACGCTGCGGCATACAGCCCGCAGCCGCGAGGGCTTCGCGCGAGGCGCGCTCAGCGCGGCCAAGTGGGTTGTCGGGAAAAAGGGTTGGTTTGAATTTAGCGAGGTTTTGTTCGACGGCCATTGAAGGAGGCGCCAGATGTTTTCCGGATGCGGCACAGCTTTAGTCACTCCATTTCGGCGCGATCTTTCGCTCGACGAGCCGGCCATGCGCAAGCTGGTGCGCCGCCAGATCGACGCGGGCATCGATTTCCTGGTGCCCTGCGGGACCACGGGCGAAAGCCCCACGCTCAGCGAGCGCGAGCATCTGCGCGTCGTGGAGATCACGCTGGAAGAGGCTTCGGGCCGCGTTCCCGTGCTCGCCGGAGCCGGCGGCTACAACACCGCCGAGGCGATCGCGCTGGCGAAAGAACTTCAATCCATGCGCGTCGATGGAATCCTTTCCGTCACCCCCTACTACAATAAGCCCACGCCGGAAGGGCTTTACCGCCATTTCCAGGCCATCGCCTCGGCCATTTCGCTTGCCCTTGATCGTTTATAACGTGCCGCGCCGCACGGGCACAAACGTCGATCCCGCCACGCTGAAAAGGCTCGCGGAGATCGACAACATCGTCGGCGTGAAAGAAGCCTCGGGCGACCTCGGTCAAATCGCCGCCATTCTCGCCCACTTGCCGGAAACGTTCACAGTGCTTTCCGGTGACGATTCGCTGGCGCTGCCGATCATCGCTCTCGGCGGAAAAGGCCTGATCTCCGTGGTCTCCAACGAAATTCCCGCGGAGATGACGGAACTCATACGCTTGTGCCTGCAAGATCATTTCGAGCCGGCGCGGCGCTTGCAGCGCCGTTTTCTGCCTTTGATGGAAGTCAATTTCATTGAGTCGAGCCCGATTCCGGTGAAAGCGGCTATGGCCGCGATGGGCCTGCTCGAGCCTGTATGGCGGCTTCCTCTTTGCGCGCCGCGGCCCGAAAACGAAGAGAAAATTCGAGGCGTGCTGGAATGTCTGGGCCTGGTTGGAGAGAAGCATGTTGCCAGAGCAAATTGAATCCCTCTTCGATAAGCCTCCGGAACGCTATAGCGACGAGCACTCGCGCCTTTTCCAGAAATTAAAGGACGGTTTGAACGACGGCAGCATTCGCGCCGCCGAACCGGATGCCGCTTCTCCCACGGGCTGGCGCGTGAATGGCTGGGTCAAGAAGGGAATTCTGCTGGGGTTCCGCATGGGCGCGGTCGTGTCCATGTCGCATGATGGCGCCGGCCAGGCATTCTTCGACAAAGCTACTTATCCGCTCAAGAGCTTCACGCTGGCGAACGCGGTGCGCATCGTTCCGGGAGGATCGAGCCTGCGCGACGGATGCTTCCTGGGCAAAGGCGTCACCTGCATGCCTCCGATGTTCGTCAACGTGGGCGCTTACGTGGGCGAGCAGACCATGATCGATTCGCACGCGCTGGTGGGGAGCTGCGCGCAAGTGGGGAAGAGTTGCCATATCTCCGCGGCCGCGCAGATCGGCGGAGTTCTCGAACCGGTTGGGGCGATGCCCGTGATCATCGAAGATGAAGTGCTTGTCGGCGGAAATTGCGGCGTCTACGAAGGCACGATCGTAAGGCGGGGGGCCGTTCTGGGGACGGGAACGATTCTGAATCGATCCACGCCCGTTTACGACCTTGCGAGCGGAAATGTGCTGATGGCCAGCGACGATCAGCCGCTGATTATCCCAGAAAAAGCCGTGGTCGTGGCCGGCTCGCGGGCCATTACTCGGGGGCGCGGCAAGGAATGGGGGCTTTCTCTTTACACCCCGGTGATCGTGAAGTATCGCGACGCCAAGACGGACCTGCGCACGCAACTCGAAGAACTGCTTCGCTGATTCTATTCTTTCGCAACACGCCTTTGCTTTTCTTCGTGGGCGGTAAGGCGCCTTCCCGCCAACTGATTCGTCGCTGGCTTTCTTGATGAAGACGAGCTGGAAAGGCGCGCGCCGCGATTATCGGCCTTCAGCAAAAGCGCGCGGGCCTTCGTTCCTCTGCGCCGAAATTCGCCCACCAGCGCCTCGCCAATTTCCGCTGCGCCGCGCCGCGCAATGGCCATCACGGCCGATCCCGCTCCGCTGAGGAAAACTCCCGCCAGGTTCCGATGCCGAAACGCCAGGCAATCCGCGATTCCGGGAACCAGCGCGCTGCGATAAGGCTGGTGCAGCCGGTCGGCAAATAATTCCGGCGAGAGTTCTCCGCCGGAGAAAAAGCTCGCCGCCAGCAAGGCGGTGCGCTGCAAATTGCCCACCACATCGCGGCGCGAGTATTGCTCCGGAAGAACGGCGCGCGCTTTCTCGGTTGGCAGCGGAATTTCCGGGATCACCGCCACGAAATTGAGACTTTCCGAGACGGCGGCTTTGGCGACGAGCACGCCCGGGGCGCTTCCCGCGGCGGCGGCGACGACGAATCCGCCGTGCAGCGCGGCAGCGACGTTGTCGGGATGGCCTTCGATCTCGGATGCCAGGGCAAGAGCCTGGTCCGGCGGGAGCGGGCCTCCGCAGAGCGCGCTTCCCAGGAGAATGCCGGCGACGATTGCCGCGGAGCTGGAGCCCAAACCGACGCCCAGCGGAATATCGTTTTGCACGTCGAGCCGCACGGAAGGCAGCGGCGAATGCTTTGCGGCAGCGGCGCGCCGCATGGACCTGAGAATCAGATTGTTTTCGTCGTGGGGAACTTCATTTTCATTCGGGCCGTGATACGCGATCGAAAAACCGGAAGGGATCGGCGTGGCCGAAGCGCGGAGATACAAATTGAGGGCAATCGCGGCGCAATCGAAAGCGCACCCCACGTTTGCGCTGGAGGCAGGAACGACAACGGAAAATGTGCGCCCGGCTGAACTAGAACGCGGCGGCACGACTAGGACACGGCGGAAACGGCCATAGCGTGTCCCATGAATTTTTCAAACGCGGCCAGGCGCGGCTCGATGGCTTCCTCGACGGCATAACGTCCGGCGAGCGCATCGGTGGTCTTCAGGCCATTGCCGGTAACGCAGATGACGGTCTCTTCGTCGGGGCGAATGCGGCCTTGCGCGATCAGCGACTTCGCGCATCCCACGGTGACGCCGGCGGCCGTCTCTCCGAAGATTCCTTCGGTGGTGGCCAGAAGCTCCATGCTGGTCACGAGTTCGGCGTCGGAAACATCCTCGGCCCAGCCTCCGCTGGAGCGAATGATGCGGCTGGCGTACATCCCGTCGGCGGGATTGCCGATGGCCAGGGAGCGCGCGATGGTAGCCGGCTTTTGCGGATCGATTTCGTCCGTGCCGACTTTGACGGCGCGGGAGATGGGCGAGCAGCCGGTGGCCTGCGCGCCGAAGAACCGGACCGGCTTCGATTCCACCAGTCCGAGCGTAATCAATTCCTGGAAGGCCTTGTGAATTTTGGTGATCAGCGAACCGCCGGCCATGGGCACGACGACATTGTCCGGCAAGCCGCCAGCCAAGCTGCTCGGCGATTTCGTAGCCTACCGTCTTCGAGCCTTCCGCGTAGTAAGGACGCAGATTGATATTCACGAAGCCCCAGTGGAAGCGCTCGCCGATCTGCGAGCAGAGCCGGTTCACCTGATCGTAGTTTCCGGCAATGCGCACCAGGCGCGCGCCAAAAATCTGCGTGCCAAGAATCTTGGCCGGTTCGAGATCGGCCGGGATGAAGATCCAGGCGTCAAAGCCCTGGCGCGCGGCCTGGGCGGCGACGGCGTTGGCCAGATTCCCGGTGGAAGAGCAACTGACGGTTTGGAATCCGAAGGCTTTGGCCTGCGCCAGCGCCACGGCGACGACGCGGTCCTTGAAAGAGAGCGTGGGGAAATTGACGGCGTCATTTTTGACGTAGAGGCGGCGCGAACCAATGCGCGCGCCAAGGCGCGAGGCGGCGACCAGCGGCGTCATGCCCACGGGAATTTCGGGCTTGTATCCTTCGGGAATCGGCAGCAGTTCGGAGTAGCGCCAGATATTGGCGGGGCGCTTGGCGATATTGTCGCGGGTGAAGGTGGAGCGCGCCGCGTCAAGGTCGTATTTCACTTCCAGAGGCGCGAGGCAATCCTCGCAGATCGAGCTGGGACGATTGCCCCACTCGCGATTGCATTCCCGGCAGCGCAACGTATAGTGTTCGCTCATAACGATCTCCCAGGCTGCGCTGGGCCCTGGCGCGCGCCAAAAAAAATGCCTCGTTCCGGGTATGGGGGAACGAGGCGAAATGCCGTTGCTAACGACCCTTCATGTCCCCCGCAAACCGGGCGGGAATTGGCACCTGCGACCAGAAAAAACCCTGGTCCGGTTGTCGTGGCGTCGTCGGGCCCGAACCCCTCAGCCACTCTGCATGAAGATCGCTCCACGCGACTGCTGCGCGGACCAACAATGGTATCTATGGTGCCGATCATTCGTCAAGCCTTAACTGGTGCTCGCCGCACGGGCTCAGGGCGCCTTCCGGCGCGATGCTGGCCGCATGGGCTCATGGGTGCTAGCCGCACGGGCTCATGGAAGATCGCTCAGCAAACCCTCGCCCCGGCTCCTTTTTCCTAGCTGCTCATCCATGCGGCTTAAGTCCAATATCATCGTGGAATCGCCAGAGCTGCCGCGCTAAAGGCCGCGGCGCTACGTTTAAACCTAAGAGCAGCCGGAGGTTGTTTGGCATGGAAAGTGCGCCGCCCCACCCCTCCCCCCACTTTTTTTGCAAGGATATCATTCCAAATGGGTTGCTCGCGCGCGTTATGCAAGGATTTGATTCTAAGGTGTTTAGCTGGAACTTAGTCACAGGAGCGATCACGGACGGCAAATAGGCGGCTGCACGAAGGGAGTATGGATCTCGGCAAAACTCGAGCATGTTCTATTTTACCATCCAAGTAAAGCTCGCTTGCTGGTGAGGCCACGATGGAGAGATTAGCAAACGCGCAAACCGCCACACTTCTACTCCACTACTAAGGAGAGCGACCGGACCTCGCACTATGGAAAATCCCCACGCGCAAAACCGACGCATGGGCCACCCATAAGATCCTCCCGTTCCGACGTCGTTCGTCCAGGTGCGGCTATCGGCCTTTATTTTTTGGGTGTAGAATCCGCCGCACTGAGTCGCTGAAGGCGGCGGCGGGAGTGGGGCGATGAAACATTTGATCAAGCAGTATCTGGATCACGGAATCTCGAGGCGGGAGCTGCTGACGGGCTTGGGCGCGCTGGGCATGAGTGCCGCCGCGGCAAAGTCGCTGGCGCGGTCGCTGGCATCTCCTCTGCCGCAAGAAGGGGAAGAACGAGGCGGCGCTCCGCAGACAGTGGCGAGCGGAACTGGTGGTGCGCTGCTGGTGGCTCAGCTTAAGGCCGCGGGAATCAGCCACATCTTCTTCAATCCATCGTCGGGCGCGGGGCCGATCTACGACGCTCTAGTGGATGAGCCGGAGATGCACCTGATCAAGGGGCTGCAGGAAGGCTCCTGCGTGGCGATGGCGGACGGCTATGCCAAGGCGTCGGGCAAGATCGGGGTGGTGATCATCGCGCATATCGGACTTCCCAACGGGATGACCCAGATGGTGAATACCTGGCGAGATCAGATTCCCATGCTGGTGATCGTGGATGCCACCTCGCGCGGGGCCATGGGCGAAAACGCTTTTCAGGAGTACGAGCACGCCGACGATATCACCGCGCCGATCACCAAGTGGCATTGGACGGCGCAGTCGGCGGACAAAGTTCCGGAACTGGTGCGCAGGGGAATCAAGCTGGCCACCACGCCGCCGTGCGGTCCCGTGTTTCTGGCGTTTCCCAGCGACACGCTGCACGACGAGGCCAAAGCCGCGATCATCGACCAATCCAAGTTCGACGTGGAGATGAAGATTCGGCCGGACAAGGATGGGATCGAAAAAGTCGCGCGTTTGCTTCTGGACGCGAAAAATCCTGTGCTCACCGTGGGCGACGATGTGACCTGGTGCCGCGCGCAGCAGGAGGCCGTTGAACTGGCCGAACTGCTGGGGCTGCCGGTGGTAGGAGAGACCGGGAACGGCTTCTGGTCGATGCCATTCCCGACGCGGCATCCGCTCTACGTGGGCGCGCAACTGGGCAAGCTGCGCTATCCGGGACAGCCGGATCTTTTGGTGAACCTGGGCACGCGCAACGGGGAACGGGCCAGCGCGGAGATGAAGCTGGTCACAATTCGGCTGGACCCGATCAATATCGCTCGCACCGCGCCGGCGGAGGTGGCCATCGTGGCCGACCTGAAGCTGGCGATTATCGATCTGATCGCGGCGCTGCACAGCATGGCCAGCGAAGAGCAATTGAAACAGTTGCGCGAAGCGCGGACGAGCAAGACGCGCGAATATTCGGCTACCATGCATGAGTTCCGCCAGAAGGTGGGGGCGGATGCGGCGGGCCGGTCGACGATCACGATCGGACGGCTGGGCGTGGAGCTGGAAGCCACGCTCGATAAGGACACCTGCTACGTGACGGATGCGGACTCGGGCAAGACGATGGACACGTTGCTTTCCTTCGGAGGAAGCGACAAACAATACTTTGGGACCTCGCCCGCGGTGCTGGGATGGGGCGTGCCGGCGGCGTTTGGCGTGAAGCTGGCGCATCCGGACCTGCCGGTGGTTTCGGTGGTGGGCGACGGCAGTTTTCTCTTTGGCGGGCCGCAGCCTCTGTGGAGCTTCGCGCGCTATAAGGCGCCCGTGATCCACATCGTGATCAACAACCGGAGCTATAACAACGAACGCAATCGCATCTGGAACGACGGAGGCAGGCAGTTTGCGGCGGGGCGCGATATGGTCTGCTACAACGGAGATCCGGACATCGATTACACCAAAGTGGCGGCGGCGTTTGGCGTGGACGGCGAGACCGTGAGCGATCCCGCGAAGCTGCGCGAGGCGCTGGAGCGCGCCAAGCAAGCGACGGCGAGCGGGCGGCCCTATCTGCTCGACATTCACGTGCAGCGCGACGGCATTGGCGCGCTGTCCGAGTGGTATCCGGCGTATTCGGTGGCCGATTTGCGCAAGAGGAAAGTGTAAGCATGAGCCGCGTCGCACGAGTTGTGGTGATTGTCGTCCTCGGGATTTTCGTTCTGGGTATGGCGAATGGCTCGCTTTATGGGCAAACTCCGGCGGCAGGCGCTGGTAACGGTTTGCCGGCGGGCGACGGCAGGGATTTTGTGGCGGTGGCGTGCAGCCAGTGCCATGGTCTGAAAACGATTATGGCGCTGCGGGATGGGCCGGTGGGCTGGAAGATTCTGGTCGACGACATGATTTTGCGCGGCGCCCAACTGCGACCGGAGGAGGCCGCAACGGCGATTCAATACCTCTCGAAGAATTTCGGCCCGGCTGCCGGTCCGATGCAGGTTGGCAAGGGCGAAGGGCAGCCGCTGCCGAGCGGGCCGGGGCAAGAGTTGGTGCAGACGCACTGCACGGTTTGCCACGATCTTTCCAGAGTGACGGGATCGAAGAGGAGCAAAGAGGAGTGGAGCGTCGCGGTGAACGGAATGATGGCCAAGGTTAGCGGTATGGCCACGCCGAACGAGATCGAGACCATGACGGCTTATCTCGCGGCGCAATTCGGCAAGACCGCGAAGTAGCTTTACCCGCCATCAAAAAAAAGCCCCCGCCGGAAGGAGAAGCGGCGGGGGCTTTTTGTTTGGCCGATGGGGCGAGGCGCGCTTCATGTGCGTTGCGGAAACGGGCATCAGGAAGCGCGCCGAGCTATCGGGATTGTTTGTGCAGGTCCAACTGCAGTGGTTATTCGCCAGCCTTGAGAACGAGGCCGATTCCGATGCGGATCACATTGTTCGTCCAGACGCCACCGGCGTGAACCGGGGTCCAATCGAACTGCGGAACGCGAAGGGCCAAGCGATGGGAGACGCTAACATCCAGTCCGCCGCCGATCCCTAGTCCGAGGCCGGTGCTGGCTACGGCTGTGGTCAAGCCAGAGGTCGGATCGGTGAAAGCAGCGCTCGTTCTGGAGGCACCGAAGAGGACGTGGAAGAAGGGGTTCACCTTGGGCATGCGCATGGAGATTTGCGGCCCGAACATGTATTGGTAGTTGCTCATGCCAAGGCCGGATCCGAGGACGCTGATGGTCTTGTATTGGCCGCCGAAATCGCCTACGAAGCCGAAGTGGCGGCTAACGTTGCCGTCAATCGAACTCTGCCAACCATAGAAGTTTTCCCGGCTGGTGGTCGATAGCAAGGTGGTCGGATCGAGCGTCGAGAATCCCATGCTATTGATGGAGAAGCCGCCGAAGACCTCGAGCTTGGGATAGCTGTATTCCTGGGCAAATCCTGGAATGGAGAACAGCAGCAAGGCGATACCTCCGAAAAACAGTCGTCGCATTATGTTGGTCCTTTCCAAAAAGATTTGGCAATTGGCTGCCTCCCCACCCCCCGGCAGCGTAAGGGCCTTGCACGTATTTCGAGTCTATACACGCCAGGGCGCGCGGCCAAACGGAAGAGTCCGGGGCTGTACCAGCGGCGTTAGTAACTTTTTGAAATAGCTCTAAGTTATTGAAAAGTCTACTGCTAGAGAGGGGTTTTGATGGTAATACTGGGCTTGCAGCGGAGATTTCGGATGATCGTCGCCGACGCCGAGTTCCGGTACTACTAGGGCGATTTGCTTATTGCCTGCCGGTTAGCTCCCAGTGCTAGAATCGCCCGCTTCTCGGTCCCTCAGCCCAAGTTTCGAACGCGGATGTAAGTGGGGTCCCGGTGACGGAAAGACGCAGAACCCTCCTCTTCGCTTTAGGCGCGATGGCCGTCGCGCTGGTAACGCTGCCCAGCAGGGCGCAAGTGACGGGTCCGACCACGCCGTCACGGCCGCTGGTGAAGCCAATTCAGATCAATGTGGAGATGGTGCTGGTGAACGTGGCGGTGACGGACTTCGAGGATCGGCTGGTTCTGGGATTGCACAAAGACAACTTCCGGCTGTTTGAGAACGAGGCCGAACAGGAGATCCTGACCTTTTCGCAGGAAGACTCGCCGATGTCGATCGGGCTGCTCTTCGACCTGAGCACCAGCATGATCGACAAGATCGATAAGGCCAGGCAGGCGGCGCTGCAAATCTTGAAGACGGCCAATCCAGCCGATGAGTTCTTCCTGGTGAGTTTCAGCGATCATGCCGAATTGACGAGCGGGTTCACGTCGGATCTGCAAGAGTTGCAAAGCCGCATGCTGCTGACCGTGCCCAAGGGCCACACGGCGCTGCTGGACGCAATCCATATGGGCACGGAAGAGATGAAGAACGCGCGATATCGCAGGCGAGCGCTGCTGGTGATCTCCGACGGCGGAGACAATCATAGCCGGTACCACGAATCGCGCATCCGAAGCGAGTTGAAGGAAGCGGATTGCCAGCTTTATGCCATGGGAATCTATAACGAAGCCGATATGAAACGGACGCCCGAGGAGCGCAAGGGGCCGGCGCTGCTCTCCGACCTGGCCGACATCACCGGGGGGCGCGCGTTCCGGGTGTCCAGCGTGGAGGAACTGCCCGAGGTCGCCGCCAAAATCAACATGGAACTACGCGACGAGTATGTCCTGGGATACAAACCCGTCGGCCAGCACGACGGCACGTGGCGAAACATCGAAGTAAAAGTCGACGCAAGCGGAAGCCAGGCGCCGATTCACGTATATAACCGCAACGGATACTACAGCCGCGCCGATTAGCGCAATCTCGTTTGCGAGCGATTGGCTAGCGCGCTTGCGTCACGCACCAGTGGACCGCAGTTACAAGCGGAAATCAGCGCAAGGCGGGCTGGCGGGAAAAAGGGGCATCGCTCGGCACATCGTCTCCGCGCGGCGCATCGCCGCTTTCGTTGGCGCTCGCTACGCTCACGGGCGCGGGGCTCCTGCGAAGGATGGCGATGAGCGAAAGTGGGGGCAGAGGGAGCCAGCGGTCCAGCAGACGAAACGCGGGAGCGAGCAGATTCAACATTTTGATCTGCCAAATGCCGAACGAGGTCCTGCGCAAGACACGGCCATTGAGCCACCAGGCCGCGATTCCCACGCGATTAAAAGGCAGCACGTCTTCCACGGTGAATCCCGTGGAGACGGCGAGACTCCTCAGTTGCTCCGGCGAATATCTGCGGTGATGCCCTAATACCGTATCGAGCGTGCCGAAAAGCCATTGCCCGCAGGGAACCAGGATGATGGCGCGTCCGCCGTCTTCGAGGACGTTATAGATATTGCGCAAGGCGGCGGAATCGTCGGCGAGGTGCTCGACCACGTTGAGGCAGACCACGGTATCGAAGCGATTTTGAGGATAGGTGTCGCCCTTTTCGCCGTCGGTGAAGCAGACCTGAAGGTAAGGCCGATTGAGAGCCAGCTTGCTGAGATGGTCGAGATACAGTGGATTGATATCGCTGACGCAGTAGAGCGGGCGAGGGATCAATTGCAAGGTCAGGTTACCCGTGCCCGCGCCGATCTCGAGGACTGACTCGCCCAGGTAAGGGCGGATCACGTCGGCCATCCACTTGGTGAAACGCGGAGCGCGATTGAGCCGGCCGAGAATCTCGCTGCCGGTCTCGTCGCCGGAATAGACGTGATCGGAGAGAGCAAAATGAACGATCGCGCCGATGCAGCGAACGCCGTCCTTCCAGCCGATCTTTTTGCCTTCCTGATAACCGCGGCCGGCATAGCGAATGGGCACTTCAAAAATTCGCGCGGAGCGCTTGGCCAGCTTGATGGTGATCTCGGGCTCGAATCCGAAACGGGTGCTGACCAGGGGGATGCTCTTCAGCAGGTCGGTGCGAACCATCTTGTAGCAGGTTTCCATATCGGTGAGATTGAGATCGGAGACCACGTTGCAGAAGAGCGTGAGGAAGCGATTGCCCAGTTCGTGGCGGAAAAACAGCACCCGGCGGTAGGGGCTGGCCAGGAAGCGTGAACCGAAGACGGCGTCGGCATCCTCGGCGAGAAAGACGGCCGCCATTTGCAGCAAGTCCTGGGGATGATACTCAAGATCGGCGTCATGGATGACCGTGAGGTCCTTGGAGGCATGAGGCAGGGCGGTACGAATGGCCGCGGATTTGCCTTTATTGACCGAGTGACGGAGGAAGAGCCACTCGACCTTGGGGTCTCCTCGACGCTGAGCGGCAAGACGGAAGCGTTCAAGAGCCTCGGGCGTGTGGTCGCTCGAGCCGTCGTCGACCACGATCACCTGAATCGATTCCAAAAGGGGTGAATCGGCCAGAAGAAAGAGGCGGTCCAGGCTGGCCTCAACCAAATACTGTTCGTTGTAAACGGGAACAACGATCGTTAATGAGGTTTGCCGCGTCATCTGGAAACGATCAAGAAAGCAGCGCTCCCTGGCATTCCTAGCGCGTGGAGGGCTGCCCTGCGAAACATCTCCCAGCGCCCGTCTGGAAGTATAGGACAATGATAGGGTGTCTCACAGCGTCCGCGGGCGGCCTTTTGCCCTTTGTGCAACGGCGGAGGCACCAGGAATCGGCGGCGTCCATCCAATCAGGGTGGCCAGGGTGGGTCAGGCCGCGAGGCCGGCGGCGCTTGATTGGATGACGAAGGAGCGGCTCCAGAACCTAGCGAGTAGACTTGTGTTTGCGAAAACCAAGGCTCGGTCGGAAGGAGCCGCAATGAAGATTATAGGCTGCGATTTTCACCCGAGCTACCAGCAGATCGCGATGCTGGACGGCGACACGGGCGAGCTGTCGGAATTTCGTTTGGAGCACGAGAAAGGAGAGGCGCGCCGGTTCTATCAACAGCTGCAGGGGCCGGTGCGAGTGGGGATGGAAGCGGTGGGCAATTCGCAGTGGTTCGAGCAGTTGCTGGCCGAGTTGGGGCAGGAGTTGTGGATTGGAGACGCGGCGCAGATCCGGCAGATGGTGGTACGACGACAGAAGACCGACCGGCGGGATGCGCGGCATATTTTGCAGTTGCTGATCGACGGGCGGTTTCCGCGGTTGTGGGTTCCCAGCGGGAAGATACGCGATGTGCGGCAGTTGTTGCGGCACCGGCAGAAGCTGGTGGAGTGGCGCACCCAGGTGAAGAACCAGTTGCAGCATCTGGCGCTGAACCAGGGTGTGCGGCGGAAGAGGAAGTTGTGGAGCAAGCAAGGGCGCGCGGTGCTGGAGCAGCTGCCGCTGGAAGGCTGGACGGCGCGGCGCCGAACGGAGTTGCTGGGGATGCTGGATCGTTTACAGGAGCAGGTCCAAGAGCTGGACACAGCGGTGCGGGCGGAAGCCGAGCAGCGGCCGGAGGTGCGGCTGTTGATGACCCATCCGGGCGTGGGGCCGGTGGTGGGATTAGCGTATGCCTTGACCATCGGACCGCCGGGAAGATTTCCGCGCGGCAAACAGGTGGCCAGTTATTTGGGATTGATCCCGCGGGAACATTCTTCCGGCGGGCGGCAGAGGCTGGGAGCGATCAGCAAGCAAGGCAACACCATGATGCGTACGCTTTTGGTCGAAGCCGCCCAAAACGCGGCGCGTTTCGATGAACAGTTGCGGCGGGACTATCGCCGGCTGGCGGCGCGCAAACACAAGGCGCTGGCCAAGGTGATGGTGGCGCGCAAGTTGGCGGTGCGGCTGTACTGGATGCTGCGCGAGCAGCGGCCCTATGCCACCGGCAACCGTTGCTCGTATGCAGGGCGGCCCGAGTCATTCCGTGGTCGTAGGATAAGGCCGAGCGTTTGAGTGGGCACCCTGCCTCCCTGGTCGTGGACAGGGAGTTCGCAATAGCAATCATGGTCGCTGTAGGAGACCGAAGAGATGGTTGGTGGAGCAGTCGGACCACCGCGTGATGCAGATCGAGAACGAGCCTGGTGTTCGCAAAAGACTCTGGTAAGGAAGAAAAAACTCCGTTGCTGCACACACCGTGCAGCCCCGTGTTGGTGTGCCTTGACACGGCACGGTTCGTCAGAGAGGGAATGATGGCGAGATCGGCATGGAAGGGCGGAGATAAGAATCTCGGTTAGGCGGGGCCATTGGTAGAATGCTTGATTGCTGGCCGCACGGGCTCAGGGGGTGCTAGCCGCACGGGCTAGCGGGAGGCTGACATTTGTCTAAGTTGGCGGAGCATACAGGGGCGGGAATGGAACCGGAACCTGTAACTGGCGCGCCCGAAGCACCTCCTCGGTTGGAAGTGGAACTCGAGGCGCTGGCTCGGGCGGAGCATGGCGAAGCTTTTCGCTTGCTGGGACCGCACGTGGTAGAGCGCGAGGGCGGGCGGCGCATTCTGGTGCGGACGATACAGCCGTATGCGACGGCCGTGAGCCTGGTCCTGAGCAGCGGAGAGACGATCCCCGCGAAACGGTTGGAGCTTGGCGACGGGGCCGACGGAATTTTCGAGGCGCTGATGCCGCCCGCATGCCAATACCTCGAGGCGCGCGACTATCGCCTGCGGATAGAGTGGGACAACGGCAGCGTCAGCGAAGTGCCGGACGCTTATGCCTTTCCGCCGGTGCTGACGCGATTTCGACCTGCACCTTTTCGGCGAAGGGACGCACTGGCAAGGCTACGAAAAGATGGGCGCGCACGTGCGCGAGATCGCCGGCGTGCGAGGGGTCCAGTTCGCGGTGTGGGCGCCGAACGCGCTGCGCGTGAGCGTGGTGGGCGATTTCAACCGCTGGGATGGGCGCGTGCACCCGATGCGCGTCGCGGGGAAATTCGGGCGTGTGGGAGCTGTTCGTTCCCGAGCTGGCCGAGGGAGCGATCTACAAATTCGAGATTCGCTCGCGGCTCGGGGATCTTCCGTTTCTGAAGGCCGACCCTTACGCTTTCGAGGCCGAACTGCGGCCGAAGTCGGGATCCGTGGTGGCGACGCTCGACGGCTATGGATGGAACGACAACGACTGGATGCACGCGCGCGCGCAGGCGGGACTGGCTGGCCGAGCCGATTTCGATCTACGAAGTGCATCTGGGTTCGTGGCGGCGCGTTCCGGAAGAGAACAACCGCTGGCTCACCTACCGCGAGATCGCCGACCAACTGATCCCCTACGTGAAGCAGATGGGCTACACGCACATCGAACTGCTGCCGGTGATGGAGCATCCCTTCGACGGCTCCTGGGGCTATCAGACGGTCGGCTATTTCGCGGCCACCAGCCGCTACGGCACGCCGGAGGACTTTATGTACTTCGTGGACCGCTGCCATCAGGAAGGATATCGGCGTGCTTCTGGACTGGACGCCCGCGCACTTCCCCTCCGACGCGCACGGCCTGGCGGAATTCGACGGCACGCATCTTTACGAACACGCCGATCCGCGGCAAGGCCGGCATCCGGATTGGGGCACGCTGGTATTCAATTACGGCCGCTCGGAAGTGCAGGATTTCTTGCTGGCCAACGCGCTCTTCTGGCTGGACAAGTATCACATCGACGGCCTGCGCGTGGACGCCGTGGCCTCCATGCTCTATCTGGATTACTCGCGGCAGCCGGGCGAATGGATTCCCAACGAGTTCGGCGGGCGCGAAAACCTGGCGGCCATCGCTTTCCTGAAGCGGCTCAATGAAGTGGCGCATCGAGCGCCACCCGGGCGTGCTGATGGTCGCCGAGGAATCCACGGCCTGGCCGGCGGTTTCCCGGCCGACGTATCTGGGCGGGCTGGGCTTCAGGCTGAAATGGAACATGGGCTGGATGAACGACACGCTGAGTATTTCTCGCTCGACCCCATCCACCGCAAGTACCACCACAACCGCATGACCTTCTCCATGCTCTACGCCTTCACGGAGAATTTCGTGCTGCCGCTTTCGCACGACGAAGTGGTGCACGGCAAGGGTTCGCTGATCAACAAAATGCCGGGCGATCTTTGGCAGCAGTTCGCGAACTTGCGGCTGCTGTACGCGTATATGTACGGCGCATCCGGGCAAGAAGCTGCTCTTCATGGGCGGCGAGTTCGGACAGCGTTCGGAATGGAACCACGACACCAGCCTCGAATGGGATCTGCTGCAATATCCCGAGCATCAGCGGATTGCAGCGGCTGGTCGCCGATCTGAACGCGCTCTACCGGCGGGAGCCGGCGCTGCACCAAGTGGATTTCGATTGGCAGGGATTTCAGTGGATCGACTGCAACGATGCCGACGCCAGCGTGCTTTCGTTCATCCGCCGCGCCCGGGAGCAGTGGGACGCGATCGTCGTCGTGGCGAATTTCACGCCCGTGGCTGCGCGAGAAATACCGCGTGGGCGTGCCCGACCCGGGCTGCTATCGCGAACTCTTCAACACCGACGCCGAATTCTACGGCGGAAGCGAACTTCGGGAACGCCGGCGGAGTGATGGCGGAGCCGGTGCCCTGGATGGGCATGAGCTATTCGTTGCCGCTGCGTCTGCCGCCGCTGGCGACGCTGTATTTCAAGCGGCAGTAAAACGCCTAGACGAGGGCCCTTGTGGCCGGGGCAATGCAGCACAGCCAGGAGTGGCTGTGCCACTTGTCGGTCAGATCGAGGCGGGGACGCCGAGAAGTTCCTGATGCTGGCGCAGCAGGAAATGATCGGTCATTCCCGCGATGTAATCGCAGACGACGCGGTGAGGCGGCTCGCGCAGGGACAGCTCCGAGTAGTATGGGGGCATGGTTTCAGGGTGCACCAGATAGTAGCGAAACAGGCGCTCGAGCGCGTCCACGGAACGGTCCCGCTCTTCGACGATCGTAGGATGGTCGTAGAGCCGGCGATAAAGGAATCTCTTTAGCGCGCTACTGATTTCCGCCACCGGCGGGCTGAACCCGGCCAAGCGCCGCGGGAAACGGCGAACGTCCTCCGTACTCTTCGCGCCACTCTCCACGGCCTGCAGGCGCGTATTTTCGATCAGGTCCGTGGCCAGGTGATCCAACAGCCGCTTTATGGTTTCACCGATCTTCAGTTTGGTCCGGCCGCCGGGATGGCCGCGGTCAATCTCGTCATAAATATCGGCAAGGAAGGGCGCTTCCTCGCGGAGCATCTCGACCTGGAGCAGGTGCGCCTCGAAACCGTCGTCGAGATCGGCGGAGTTATAGGCAATTTCGTCCACCGCGTTCATCAACTGAGCTTCGAGCGGCGGACGCAGATCCAAGTCGTATTCGGCCAATTCGGGAAACTCGGCCGGCGCATAGTCGCGCGAATGTTTGACGATGCCCTCGCGAACCTCAAACGTAAGGTTCAAGCCGGGAAAATCCAGGTAGCGCTGCTCGAACTTCTCCACGATGCGAAGCGCATGCAGGTTGTGGTCGAAGCGGTCTCCGTGGGCGCGCATCAGTTCGTTGAGCCGCGCTTCGCCGGCGTGCCCGAAAGGAGGATGGCCGATATCGTGCGCCAGCGCCAGGGCTTCGGCGAGATCGGTATTCAACCCCAGCGCTTGGGCCACGGTGCGGGCAATCTGGGCCACTTCGATGGTGTGGGTGAGGCGATTGCGGAAATGATCGGAATAGCGCGTGGTAAAGACCTGGGTTTTGGCCTCGAGGCGGCGAAAGGCGCGCGAGTGAATCACGCGGTCGCGATCGCGCGCGTACTCCCCTCGATAAGGATGGGCAACCTCCGGCCAGCGACGCCCGCGCGAGAGCGCAGCGTCCATGGCTATGGGGGCCAGGTTCATGGGCTCATTTTATGCCAGATTACGTCAGGGCAATGCGGCGAGAAAGAAGGCGCGCAAGCGGGAGCAGGCTCAGCACCGATCGGAAAGGCCGCCTGCAGCGAAACGAAACGGACGAAGCTCAGCCCTTGACTTGAAGCAATTGCAGCCGCTCGTCGGCTTGCTGAGCGGCTTGGGTATCGGGGAATTCGCTCTTTACCTGGTTGTAGAGCTTGGAGGCCTGAGCCGGGTCCGAGCTGCTGTAATGATCGGCGAGGGCCAGCAGAACGACAGGCTTGGGCACGAAGAGAGAGGGCTTATCGGCAAGCTCCTTGTAGAGCTCAACCGCCTGCGGCCCTTTTCCCGCCTCGTCGTACACTTGCGCGAGCTTGAAGCGGGCCAGAGCCGAAATGCTTTCGTCCCTCGAGGACTCGAGAGATTTCAGGTCGTTCTCGGCTTCGTCGTAACGGGCCATGTGTTCCAGGCTTAATGCGGCGTAGTAGCGAGCCAACTGGCCGGGCCGCGTGCGGGGATAGCGGTTGGCAACCTCCATGAACTTCTTGTCCGCATCGCCGTATTTGTTCTTTTCGTCCAGATAGGTGATTTCGTCGGGTTGGGCGGGTGCGGCTTCGGTTCGAATGCGGGCCTGGTAAATCTTCATGGCATCGGCCAAAGCCGAGGATGCTTTGGCAGTCTGCTGCTGGGTATAAAAGCGCCAGCCCAGCACCGCCAGCACGGCAAGCAAGGCCACGCCGCCGTAGATCCAAATCTGCCGCTGATGCGAAGCGATGGCCTCAGCGCCGTGGGTGAAAGTCTCACGGATTTCGTCCTTCTTTAGCTCTTTACGGGAGATATGCCGCGCCAAACGAGTGCTCCTAAAGTGGTCTGGAATCCGAATCGTACCATAATCGGCAGGCCAGATCGACCCATGCGGAAACGGGGCAGAGGGTCGTTTGATTCTGCCCTGCTGTGCCACGATCACGGCACCGCAATAAGCAAAAGGCCCCGTTCGCTGGCGAACAGGGCCTCGAGCAATCACCGAAATGATAGAACGCGAACGTCTAAGGCAAGGTAACGTTCTCGGCCTGGTAGCCTTTCGGCCCCTGTTTGACCTCGAACTCTACCATTTGTCCCTCCGTCAGCGATTTGTAACCATCCATCTGAATCGCGGAGAAGTGGACGAAGACGTCCTCTCCCGACTGGCGCTGGATGAAACCATACCCCTTTGCTGCGTTGAACCACTTGACCACACCTTGTTCTCTGCTCAAACTCTTCACTCCTCGTTCATGATCTTTTCCATTTGCCGGGTGTAACGCCAGTCGGTGGAGCTCGGAATGACCCTGGTGACGGGCCCTTGCACCACTACGGGATTACGAGACCCAATCAAATGCGGCGCAATGCTGGCACAAACTGGGTTTGCTGTCCAGAGGGTTTATCGAATAAACCACCGGTTTCAAGGGCTTTGCTGGCGAACGCGTAACGTTAACGGATGGAGAAAAGTTCGCGCGGGGCATTCACTTTTCGCCGACGCGGGAGCTCGGATCGGGCGAGCAGGCGAGCTTTTTTGCCATGACCAGTTCCGCGCCACCGTAGGTGGAGCGGCGCACATCGAATTCGTCCATGAAAGTGCGCATCAGGAAAATGCCGCGGCCCGAAGTTTTCAAGAGGTTTTCTTCGGCGAGGGGGTCGGGAACCTGGCGCTAAGTCAAAACCGCGCCCCTGGTCCAGGATATGGACCACGAACTTCTCCTCTTTGACTTCGAAAATGAGTTGAATTTTCTTATGCCGCTGTTCTTCGTTCCCGTAGCGGAAGGCGTTGATCACGCCTTCCCTCACGGACATGCCGATCTTCAGGCAGTCGTCATCGTTGAATCCGGCGGCCCTGGCGACGCGCTCGGTGATGCCTTCGGCGAGGGAGACGCTGTCGAGCAGCGTCTCCATGACCACTTCGATGCGGTTGGCATCACTGGACATGAGGTTTATGAACCCACGCAAGGCTCACATGATTTAGGATAGCGCGTTTTGCAGGCTTGACAACAGCCGCACGACGCAAGGGTCCGCAATCGCTAACAAAACGGGAGGAGTTTGCCCGCGGATTCCAGGCAGGTGGGCGCGGCGACTAGGCGAGCACCTATAGCACCGGAACGGTCCCCAGCGATAAATCCCTCCCAGCATTTGCCCCATTTCAACGCCCTGCGCGCTTGAATGAACAGGCTTAGGCCTGGATTCGCAGGATAATGACTTATTAACACCGAGTTAACAGAAAATGAAGGCAGATTAAAGACCCGGCACCGAAAACACACTTTTTTTAACAAAGCGCTCCCGATTGAAGCCGGATTCCACAAAAACACTGGCCATTTTGCGGAAATCTGGGTTGTAGGGATCTGCTGCAATTTTTACTTTTCGTTAACAATTTCGCAATTTATGTCTGACTAAATTCTTCGCCGCGTCCCGAGTATTGATCGACATTTCACGTGGAGGAATACATGCGCATTCGCCGTACACGGTTTGCGGCTGCATCGATCTTAGCGGCAAGCCTGATTTTCTCTCTAACCCTTCAGACCAAAGCGAACGATGGCGATAACGACAAGGATGATCACTGGTATGGGGCAACAACAACACCAATTGATCACGTGGTGGTCATCTTTCAAGAGAACGTCTCGTTTGATCACTATTTCGCGACGTATCCGCATGCCCTGCCGAACACTGGGGCAGGCCAGCCGGCTGTATTGTTTATGGGGCCCAAAGACGATACGCCACGCATCAATGGCTTGGAACACGGCGGCCTGCTGACCGACAACAATCCTAACGCCAAGAACGCCCTGAACGCCCCCAACAACATTCCTCCCTTCCGTCTGGATCGCTCGCAGGCTTCCACCTGCGACCAGGGGCACAACTACGGCCCCGAACAGCAGGCTGCTGATCAGGGCCTCATGGACGCGTTTCCTAAGTTCACCGGGTCGGCGGGTTGCGGCGCAGCGTTTGCATATGGCAAGAGCACAGGCCTCGTGTTGGGCTACTTCGACGGCAACACGATCACCGCGCTGTGGAATTACGCCCAGCATTTTGCCATGAGCGACAATTCCTACTCCTCAACCTTCGGGCCCTCTACGCCCGGAGTTTTGAACCTGGTTGCCGGCAACACTTACAAGGCGACGACGACGGGTACTGCTTCACCGAAGATCGTGCCGAACACCAATCCCGCCACGATGACGACGGGTACGCTGGTCGGCGATCTTGACCCGACGGGCGACATTTGCTCGGCTGGCACCACCGTGCAGTTGAGCGGGCCGAATATCGGCGACCTCCTCAGTGCCAAGGGCATTACGTGGGGCTCCTTTATGGGCGGCTTCAACTTGCACGGCATGGGTGCTGCTGGGTGCGCTCTGTCCCACCCGGCCTCGCCTTCTAACGGTGGGCCAACGGCCGACTACATTCCGCATCATTCCTTCTTCAACTATTACGCCTCGACCGCAAACTTTGCGCACACGCGTCCCGCTTCGATATCCGAAATCGGGAATGCTGGCCCGGCAAATCATCAATACGACCTGCAGGACTTCTTCGATGCACTGAATGCTGATCGCCTCCCGGCCGTGAGCTTCTTGAAAGCCATTGCGGCGCAAGATGGGCACGCCGGCTATTCCGACCCACTCTTGGAACAAACGTTCCTCGTCAACACGATCAACACCATCATGGAATCACGGTACTGGAACAATACGGCGATCATCATCCTCTATGACGATTCCGACGGCTGGTACGATCATCAGATGCCGCCGATCGTCAACACCTCGGCCGAAATTGCGGGAGGAGCCACATCGAGCACGAGCGACCAGTTGAACGTGCTAACGCCCATTGCGATGCTCCCACAAACGATGGTGTGCGGCCACGGAACGCCGTTGGCGGACAATACCAACACCCCAATCCAAGGACGTTGCGGCTACGGAATGCGGCAGCCGCTTCTCGTGGTCTCGCCTTATGCCAAGGAAAACTTCGTCGATTCCACTCTTACAGACCAGTCCTCGGTGCTGCGTTTCATCGAGGATAATTGGAAGACGGGCCGAATCGGCGGCGGTTCTTTCGACGCCATAGCCGGCAGCCTGCTGAACATGTTCGACTTCGATGACCGAGTCCGTGCGGAAGAGAAAGAGCTGTTGCTCGACCCAGGCACCGGTCAAGTCAAGCCGGACCACGACGACCACGGCCGCTGGTAACCTCCAGCGCTCGCTTTGCTGAACCCACCAAGCCCGCCCCGATCCTGGGCGGGCTTGGTGTTTTTGAGCCGAAAGAGAAGGTGTGCTGCCTGCCGTGATCGCTTCGCCCGCCTTGCAGGCGTGATCGGGCGAGATGAGAGGCCGGCAGAAAGATCCATCTGAAATCAGGAAGACCGGAGTCCGGGGAGCTGTCTCGGGGACAGCTGGAGGAAGCTAGCGCCTCCCGGAAGGGGGGTCGATCCGAATCGTACCCATCATGCCGCCGTCCTCGTGATCCAGCAGATGGCAATGATAAACAAACGTTCCGATGATCGTGGGATCGCGGAAGTCCATGCGTAGTTTGACACTGGGATACGACCCCTGCCCACTCCAGTAGTCCACACTCACGGTATCGCGCAGGTACGGCTCATTCACCGGCGCACCGTTCGACTGCAGCAGCAGGAAGTGCAGCTGATGAATGTGAAATGCGTGCAGCTCCGGAGTGCGGTTCTCGATGATCCAATCCTCTACGTCTCCCTGCTGCGCGACGATATTGGGAATCGTGGAATTGGGATCATACGGCATCGGCTTTTGGTCCTCGACGGTGAGCATGAACACGGTTGGGCTCTTCGGATCCTTTGGGTCCGACGGACTCTCGGAAAAATAGAGCTTTCGCTCGCGCACCGGCTGGACGTCCCCGAGCCATGTGGAGGTCCGTGACATCGGCGTCGAGGGCGACGCCGGGAGGACCGAAGGCGCGTCCGGCGCCTTGGCCGTGGCCATAATCGTCGCCAGGGGCCTGTCTGGATCATTCTCTCCCGCCGCGCCTGTATCTACGAAGCGCGTGATCAACTGCGCCTGCACGCCTTCCGCCGGGCCCTTAAGCGCGAACTCCACCCTTCCGCCCGGCGGCACATCCAGGTGCGTTGCCCAGCGAATGCGATTCACGGCGGGGTCATACTCGTTCAGGGGTACGCCATCCATCGAAACCACCGCCACAGGCTCAGGCTGCCCGTTGAACAGCACCTCCAAGCCGAGATACGTGACAGCCGAGGCGTTCAGCACACGCCACAATTCCTTCGAGCCCGGCTTCATCGTGATCAGCGCCGGGGGATAATCCGGGTACGGCACCGGCACAAAATTGATGGAAAGGTCCTTCGCTGGCTTTCCTCCTCCCGAGCGCGTGTTCAGCACATCCCCCTCGGGGTCGAAAACAACGGGAGGCGGTGGCACCGCCGACGTCGTCGGCCGGCTGCGCGTCCGGATGTAGCAGCTCCTGATCGCGCACGACGAAGACCCGCTCTGGCATGCCGCCCAACTGAAGATTCGCCCGCTCAATTCCTTCCACAATCAGAGCCCCGGAGGCTCCTCCCTGCACTTGCGCGTTCGTGTATCCGTGAACGTGGGGGTGATACCAATACAGCCCCGGAGGCTCGTCAGCGGGAATTTGAAGGCGATATTCAAATGGCTTCCCACCCGGCGCAATGTACGTGTCGAGCACGTCGTCCTGGTGACAAACGGGCGGCAAAGTCAAACCATGGAAGTGCAAATTTGTCGCCCACGGACCCATCGTGCCGTCTCCGCACCGATTGGCTGCTGTGGGCATGGACATGGCCGAGTGGTCGTGCGCGGCGCTGCCTGCCGGCGGCTTCAAGTCGTTCCTTAGCCTCAAAACGAGCCAATCGCCTGGGTGCAGGCGTAAGGTCGGAGCCTGGCTACCGTCCTTGTACTGATAGCAGTAGCGCATTTGTCCGTTGGCGTCGACGTAGTTGCGGTAGGTGAAGTCAACCTCAAGCACTCCATTTTGACTGCGGAGGTCTTCCGGCTCGGGAACGACACTTCCGGCGGCCGGACGCGGACAGACCTCTGGGGCAGTGGGCTGCCCAAATGCACAGGGCGATGCCCAGCCTAAGGTCGTTAGAGCACAACACAGGAACAACAACACTCGTATTCGCACACTTCCACCCACGATCTTCAATAGGGACTATGCCATGCGAGTTATTGCTATAAGTCCGCCGGGCCAAAAATTGTGCAAAGGCCCAGCTGTTCCAATGATGAACAACAGATGAATTTGCAGTTACAAATATGTGAGGGGCGAAGGATTGCCGCGCGAAGCCATTAAGCCCAGTAGGTGCGGTCGAGCGTGCGGTATTGGATGGCTTCGCTCAAATGGCGCGGAGCGATGTCGGTTGAGGCATCGAGATCGGCGATGGTGCGAGCCACCTTCAAGATGCGGTCATGGGCGCGGGCCGAAAGCCCGAGCCGGGCCACGGCCGTTTCCAGCAGCTTCTCGCCGTCGGCGGAAATCGCGCAGAACTTGCGGATGAGCTTGGGCGGCATCTGGGCGTTGGCGTAAATACGCTTTTCGGAGGCGAACCTTTCGAGCTGCCGGGTCCGCGCGCGCATGACGCGATCGCGAACGGCGGCCGAATCCTCCACGGAAGCCTCGCCGCGCAATTCCTTGTACTTGACGGCGGGCACCTCGATGTGAATATCGATGCGATCGAGGAGCGGGCCGCTGATTTTCGAGACGTACCGCTGAATTTGCGGCGGCGTGCAGTGGCACTCGTGAGTGGCATCGCCGAAAAATCCGCAGGGGCAAGGATTCATGGCGGCGGCGAGCATGAATCGCGCGGGAAAAGTGACCGAGAGCGCCGCGCGGGAGATCGTTACCGCGCCTTCCTCGAGAGGCTGGCGCAAGACTTCGAGGACGTTGCGCTGAAACTCCGGCAGTTCGTCGAGAAAAAGAACTCCATTGTGGCCAAGGGAAACCTCTCCGGGCCTCGGCGTGGCGCCGCCGCCAATCAGGCCGGCGTCGCTGATGGTGTGGTGCGGGGAACGAAAGGGCCGCGTTCCCACCAATCCTCGGGCGTCTTCCAGCAATCCCGCCACGCTATGGATGCGGGTGGTTTCGATGGCCTCCTCGAGCGACATGGGAGTGAGAATCGTGGGAATGCGCTTGGCCAGCATGGTTTTGCCGGCGCCGGGCGGGCCGAGGAAGATGATGTTGTGGCTTCCCGCGCAGGCGACTTCCAGCGCACGCTTGGCCCCCTGCTGGCCGCGGACGTCGCGGAGGTCCAGCGGATATTGGGCGGCTTCAGCGAGCAAGGCGCGCGCGTCCAGGCGAACGGGCTGAAAAGATTCGGGAGCGTTGACGAGGTCCACGGCTTGAGGCAGGGAGCGGATGGCATACACCTCGATGCCTTCCACAACGGCCGCTTCCCGCGCGTTCGCTTCCGGCACCACGACACTGCGGATGCCTTGCTCTCGCGCGCGCAGGGCGGCGGAGAGGGCCCCGCGCACCGGCCGGACGCCGCCGTCGAGCGATAACTCGCCCAAGAACATCTGGCGATTGAGGAGTTTTCCGAAGAAAACGCCCTGGCAACCGAGTATTCCCAGAGCCATGGGAAGATCGAAACCCGAACCTTCCTTCCGGATGTCCGCGGGAGCGAGATTGATGGTTACGCTTTGGGGGTTGGGGAATTCGAAGCCGCAGTTCTTCAGCGCTGCCTTAATGCGTTCGCGGCTCTCCTTGACGGCCACGTCGGGCAGGCCCACCACATTGAAATCGCCCATGCGGCCCGAGCCGACGTCCACCTCGACTTCCACGACGTAAGCGTCTATGCCAAACACGGCCGCGCTGAGCGCTTTGAAGAGCATGCTAGAGGGAAGCCGGGCTCCGGCCGCCAAGGGTAGACCAATTGAATAGACCACGCCAGAGAAGCTTTTTCCCGGCGCTTTTTCGCCCAAAAGGTAACGTCTTGCCTCTTCGGATGCAGCGGCGGCCTGGGCCTCTTTACACGACTGTAGCCGGGAACGATATTGGGAGTACGAAACTCGGCGTTCGCCGCGATTCGCCTAATCACCGAAAGAGGCCAGTCAATGATCATTGCGCTCGTCGTCATCGCCCTGCTCGCGTTATCGATTGTTTTTACCTACAACGGCCTGGTGCGGCTCCGCGTGCAGTGTGACAACGCCTGGGCCGATATCGACGTGCAGCTCAAACGCCGCTATGACCTGATACCGAACCTGGTGGAGACCGTGAAGGGTTATGCCACCCACGAGCGTGGCACTTTCGAGGCGGTGGTGGCGGCGCGCAATCAGGCCATGTCGGCGCAAGGACCACTGGCCAAGGGCCAGGCCGAGAGCACGCTGAGCGGCGCCCTGCGGCAGCTTTTTGCGCTTTCGGAAGCTTATCCGCAGCTGCGCGCGGCGGAAAACTTCGCGCAGCTTCAAACCACGCTGGGCCAGATCGAAGACACGCTGCAGAACGCACGCCGCTACTACAACGCCGCGGTTCGCGACCTCAATACGCGTGTCGAGCAGTTCCCGTCGAATATGGTCGCCGGAATGGGGAATTTCAAACCGCGCGAATTCTTCGAGATCTCAGCGCCGGCCGAGCGGGAAGTACCGCACGTGAGCTTCAGCGCCACGCCGACGGCCTGATCGCCTCCATGCTTTCCGCTGGCATCGGCCGCGCGGGGGAGCGGCGGCGAAATGAGCGTCCCGCCAATCCGGTCGGCTTGTTAAGACGAGGCGGGTTGCGCCGGCTGGCGTTGGCATTCGCGGCGATTTTTGCCGCAGGCTTCGGCACCTTCTTCGCCGCGCCCGCTTCCGCACGTACGCTGCGCATCAGTGAATTCCATGCGGAGCTAGATGTATTGCCGGACTCCTCGCTCGACGTCACGGAAATCATTCATGTGCAGTTCGATGGGGCCTGGCAGGGAATTTATCGCACCATTCCGCTCGAATACGCCGGACCCGGCGGCTTCAACTATTCGCTCTTCCTTACCGATTTGGGCGCCACGGATTCCGATGGCGCACCGCTGCGCATGGAAAAACAGCGACACGGCGGCAATCTCCAGCTAAAAATCTACGTTCCCGCGGCCGACGGAACTTCGCGAGAGATTTCGCTGCACTATCGCGTTCGCAATGGCCTGCGTTTCTTCGAGGATCACGACGAACTCTACTGGAACGTCACCGGAAACGGCTGGGACTTTCCTATCGAATCGGCGAGCGCCCACGTCATCCTGCCCGAGGGCGTAACAGGGCTGCGCGCCGCGAATTACACCGGCTTTTTCGGTTCGCGGGCGCAAGATTCGCGCGTGGACATTCTGGGCAGCAACGTCGATATCCAGACGCAGCGCCCGCTTACGCTCCATGAAGGGCTGACCATCGTTGCCGGATGGGACAGGGGGCTGGTGCACGAGCCGCGCGGGGCGGAGAAGGTGGCGCAATTTCTGGAGAGCAATTGGCCGTTCTTCGTTCCCATGGGTGTGTTTGTGCTGATGTTTTCCCTGTGGTACGCGCGCGGGCGCGATCCGCGCGTGGGCGCCATCGCCGTGCAGTATGAACCGCCTACGGGACTTTCACCCGGCGAGGCCGGCGCGCTAGTGGACGATCAAGCCGGAATTCGCGATATTACCGCCACCCTGGTCGATCTGGCCGTGCGCGGATTCATCGTCATTGAAGAGAAGGAAACGTCACACCTGATGGGCCTGTATTCCAATAAAGAATATATTTTTCACCTCAACAAGAAGCCCACGGAATGGACGGGCGCAAAGCCTCACGAATTGCTCTTGCTGAATGGGATTTTTGGGGATCCGGTCGTGGGCATGCGGGATGAGGTTGCTCTCTCCGAATTGCAAAACCGCTTCTACAAGAATCTGCCGGGAATTCGCAAAGCCATCTTTGAATCCCTGGTGCACCACGGCTATTTCGCGCACCGGCCGGACATCGTTCGCCAGGCGTACCTCATTGCCGCCGGCGTCACCGGCGCTTTGCTCTTCCTCTTCGGCCAATACCTGGCGCAGCACACCGGCATGCAACCGCAGGCCTTTTCTTTCGCCGCAATTCTGACCGGCGGGGTGATCGCCGGGTTCGGCTGGTTTATGCCTACGCGCACCGTGGATGGAGTGCGCGTGCTGCACGATACCCTGGGCTTCGAGGATTTCCTGAGCCACGTCGAGGCCGACCACCTGGCCCGGACGCCGCAATCTCCCGCGAATTTCGAGAAGTATCTTCCGTTTGCGATGGCGCTAGGGGTGGAAAAGAAATGGGTGGGCGCGTTCGACGGAATGTTGACCCAACCGTCCTGGTATCTGGCCACCGGTGTGGCAGTATTCCATCCCATTGGCTTCGTAAACAGCCTCGACCAGATGGCCGCGCGCACCGGCCAGGTGATGGCTTCGGCGCCAAGAAGTTCGGGCAGTTCGGGATTTGGCGGAGGAGGCGGGTCGGGCGGGGGATTTGGCGGCGGGGGCGGCGGCGGATTTTGAGCCGGAACGGCGATATGCGGCGTTGGCACCATTTGCAGGATCATGGGCCTTGCGCCATTCCCCGAATCTATCCTCCATACGATGTATCGTGCCGTGATACACTTTGTTAGGGGTGTTTTACATCGCGCCACGCGCGGCCCTCTGGTTCCAGATAGCCTTTGACTGTGGCGCAGACTGCATGAATGGCTGATCGGCTCAAACACAGCGGAATTCTCGACCATCCTCTACTCAAGAAATATTCGTCTCTGGTTCATGAGGATCTTTCGGAGACCTATTCCCGCGATCTGCACAAATG
This sequence comes from uncultured Acidobacteriota bacterium, assembly GCA_963823935.1. Classification (GTDB taxonomy): domain Bacteria; phylum Acidobacteriota; class Terriglobia; order Acidiferrales; family UBA7541; genus Palsa-189. Next base: position 383,909 of record CAWGNM010000007.1, on the reverse strand, counting down.
GCTTTTTGTCGCGCCCCTGATCGGCATCACCACGGGGCTGCTCATCACGCTGATCGCCGAGATTATCCTGCAATGGATGTGGCCGCCTATCCTGGGGTACTTTCTGGCCCATCGCGTGGCGATTATCCCCGGAATAGGGCTCGGTCTTCTGATTGCCGGGCTGATCATGCAGTACGCCACGCCAAACCCAAACGAACATTCCACCGAAGAGATCATCCGCTCTTATCACGAATACCAGGGCGATATTCAGATGCGCCCGTTCATTCCGAAACTGCTGGCGGCCATCGCCACGGTGGGACTTGGGGGCAGCGCCGCGCTCGAAGGTCCCAGCATTTACGGCGGCGGAGCGATCGGCTCCTGGCTCTGGACCAAGGTGTCTCGATTCCGCATTACCGCGCGCGACCGCCGCATCATGCTGATTTGCGGGGCGGCGGCCGGAATGGCGGCTGTCTTTCGAGCGCCGTTGACGGGACTCGTCTTCGCGCTGGAGATGCCTTACAAAGACGATCTGGCGCACGAGGCCCTGCTGCCCTCGCTGCTGGCCTCCGTCGCTTCCTATGCGACTTTGGCTGCGATCCTCGGCGCGCAGCCGGTATTCAACTTCGCGGCCGGCACCACATTCCAGGGCAAGGATCTGCTGTGGTCCGCGCTGCTCGGCGCGATCTGCGGGCTGGTGGCCATGGTGTTCGCCATCACTTTCCGCCGGACGAGAAACTTCGTCGCGGCAGCATCGATTCCTCACTGGGTGAAGATGACGGCGGGAGGCATTCTCACCGGAGTGTGCGGCGTTGCCTTCCTTTCCTTGTTCAAAGGACCTCTCGTACCCATCGGGCCGAACTACGAAGCGGTGGCCAATATTCTGCAGGTCCATCACAGTTCCCTGGAGCTGGTCGTTTTCGGAGTATTGAAGCTTGCCGCCACGCTCTTTACCCTGGGAGTGGGCGGCGTAAGCGCGATGTTCGTTCCCTTGTTCCTGACCGGCGGGAGCTTCGGCGTGGCGTTTGCGAACTCCGTGGTGCACAGCCCGGAGGTGCACCTTTACGCGGCGGTCGGCATGGCCGCGTTCATCGCCGGGGCGTACAAGACGCCGCTCACAGCGGTCGTGTTCGTGGCCGAAGCCACGGGTGGCCATGCCTACCTGGTGCCGTCGCTCATCGGCGCAGCGGTGGCCTACGCGGTTTCGGGCGAAGCCTCGGTCTCAGGAGATCAGCGGCTGCATGAAGGAGTGCGCATTGCCGAACTGAGTAACGTTCTCGTGCGGGACGTGATGCAGAAGCAGGTGATCCTCGCCGAAGGCGAGTCTACCTTGAGCGCGTTTGCCGAGAGCGTAAGCCGGCAAGAGTTGCACGCCGCATATCCGGTTTCGCAGGATCGGCAGGTGGTGGGAGTGATCGCCATGCGCTCGCTGGGTGCGGTGCCGGTGGAGAAATGGGAATCGACTCGCGTCAATGAGTTGGCCGACCGGGAAGCGGCGCGAATTTCCGCGGATTGCGATGTGGCCGAGGCATTGCGCTTGCTTACGCAGGAGCGCCGCCAGCATATGCTGCTGGTGCAATCTCCCCAGGGCGAATTGGAAGGCATTCTAACGAAATCGGACTTGCTCTCCGCGCTTACGCTGCGGAATGGCAACGGCCGTAGAGGACATTAAGCGCCGCTGCATTGCGAGCAATCATTCGGGCGTTGCGGACCTCTTTGCAGAGGAGCCGCGCCGGTTCCGCGTTTTGTTTGGCGGAGCCGCGCTCAGGACAGAGTGCAAGGCCCGGGTGAGAGCCGGCGCGACCACGCGAAGCTCATTGATGCGATGCCGGACCAGCCGGCTAAGCAACGCCTCTCCATGCGCTGTGACGTGCACGATAACGTGACGCCGGTCTCGCTTGGAGCGTTCCCGCCGAAAAAGCCCGCGCTTTTCCATGCGGTCCACCAGTTCGACGGCGCTGTGATGCTGGATCTGCAGCCGTTCGGCGAGGCAGCGAATGGTTGGTTCTTGATCGGTGGGCAGCCCGCGCAATGCCAGCAAACCCATGTATTGTTGCGGCTCGAGCCCAACCGAACGGGCGGCCTTTTCGCTGTTATTGATGTACCGCCGGATGAGAAAGCGAAATTGGGCGAGGGCGCGGTATTCAACAGTGCCTGCGGAGCGAGTCATCGCAGGCATTATATCGCACTGCGCCCTTTGTATCGTATAGCGATTAGGTCGTATGTGCGAAATGACGAGTCGCGCCATTTGCAAAGGAAAAGGCGCAGCCGGTCTCTATATCTCAAAGTAGGAATCCCAAAATACGGATCTCAAAAATGTTTCAAAATGGTCCTCAAAATAGCTTCTCCGAATCCAGGAGAATCGTGACGGGCCCGTCGTTTTCCAATTCGAGGACCATATGGGCCTGGAAAATACCCGTTTCCACGTGTATGCCGAAAGCACGCAGGTTCGCGGCGTATTGTTCATAGATCTCTTTCGCTTCCTGGGGCGGGGCGGCGCGGTCGAATGCAGGCCGGCGTCCGCGCCGGACGTCGCCGTAAAGAGTAAATTGAGAGACGACCAGCGCGGCCCCGCCAGCTTTCGAGCAGAGAGACGTTCATTTTCCCGGCTCGCATCGTCGAAAATGCGCAAGTTGGCGGTCTTTTCGGCCAGATAGTCGGCTGTCTCGGCGGTATCGCCCTTGCCGATGCCCAGTAAGACCACGAGTCCAGATCCAATCTGGCTCACGACGCGACCATCGACGGTCACTTGGGCCCGGCGAACTCGCTGGATCACTGCGCGCATGTGCGGTATCCCGCCGATTCGGAGAAGAGTCTTAACGCGGGCATCGGAACTCTCAAGAGGTTGGGCGCCGGCGCGTTCGAGCGGATGTGGACCGAGGCCGTCGCTGGCAACGCGGACAAAAAAAGCTGCTTCGTCCTGCAATGACCTCTCGTTTGATCTTCGTTCCGCAGCGAAAGCAGGGCTTGCCTTCGCGGCCGTAGGCGCGGTGCCGCTGCTGATATTCGCCGGGCTGGCCTTCCGCGTCCACGAAATTGGAAATCGAGGAGCCGCGGTCCTGGATCGCGTGCTGCAGGACGCGCCGAATGGCCGTCCGAAGGCGGGCGAGTTCGGCTGGATTCAAGCGCGCAGCGAGCCGCGCGGGATGAATGCGCGCCTGCCACAAACTTTCGTCGGCGTATATATTGCCGATGCCTCGGAAGACGCGCTGATCGAGCAACAACGCTTTGATTCGGGCACGGCGGCCCGCCAGCCGCTTGCTGAACTCCCCGGCGGAAATCTCCAGCGGCTCTTTCCCCAGCCGTTCGCTAAAGGCGCCTTTTCCTTCGGCGGGAACCAGGCGAATTTGCCCGAAGCGGCGAATATCCGTGTAGCGAAGCTCGTGGCCGTTTTCCAGCTCGAAAAATACGTGGGTATGCGGCGCGACGGGGTCGTCGGGCCGGCGCACGCCCAGCCAGCCGGTCATACCGAGATGCACGATCAGGTCGAACTGTCGTTCGGGGTTCTTGGCCTCGGGCCCGGCGCTCAACTCCAGCGAGATGAACTTTCCCATGCGCTCGACTTTTTCGATGCGACGTCCGGGAAGCTCTTCGGCCAGCGCTGGCGGATCTTCGATGAAATCGGTCTTCCCCAAGCGCACGGATACAATCGTGCGCCCGGGCAGCACGGTTCGCAGCCCGCGCACAATCGTTTCGACTTCAGGCAACTCCGGCATGGCAGCGGCGTGGCTCGAAAATTGAAAATTAAGGAAGGGGCAGGCCGGGAGAAGCCACGATGCCGGCCATGCGCAGGATCTCCTGGTACTCTTCCTCACTCACCGGAGAAATAATCAGCCGGACGTTCTTCAGGAATTTCACCTTGCGCAAGGCGGGATTGGCGCGAAGGTCGGCGAGAGTGACTTGGCGCGGCAAGCGTTCCAGGGCGCGCAAATCGGCCACCAGGCTCTTATTTTCCGGATCGTGAGGATCGGGATACGGATCGCGGGTAACTTCCGCAAGCGCGTACAGAGAGCGCTCGGGCGCGGCGTGATAGCAGAGCACGCGATCGCCGCGGCGCACCTGCTTGAGTTGTCGCAAAGCGTCCTGCCGGCCGCCGGCGCCGCGCCACATCTCTTTGCCCTTAACGAATAGCGTATCCCAATGGTAGTTGTGCGGGTCGACGCTGAACAGCCAATGGCCGCGTTTGGACTCGGGGCGGTTCGTTTGCGGAGTGGAGCTGGTCAAGGTTCTCGGTTATTCCCCTCGTAACAAATGGGCGCGCCGGTTGGGGAACGCGCCTTTGCTGGTAAAAAATCCCTGAACAAAGGCAGCACTATACACGCGAGTACCACGCCGCGGGAGCAAAAAATTGACTTAGTTGCTTGTTTTCCGATGGTTGCGGCATCGCCAGGGGCCAGGACGCCGGCCGCCGCACAGTAACTTCTTTATTTTGTGTTAAATGACCGTACGGCGCGCTCTCCTGGGGAGTTGTCGCCCAAGTTAACCGCAATCGACCCAGATATCTTCGCCCCGCACCTCGAGCGGAAAGCAGGCGACGCCTACCGCAGGGTTCATGGCGGCTTTGCCGGTGGTGACGTCATATTGCCAGCCATGCCACGGGCAAGTGACGACCTTGCCCTTCAGCTCCCCTTCGCCGAGCGGTCCCCCGCGATGCAAGCAGGTGTTCAGAATGGCGTAGAAGGTTCCGTCCACGTTGGAGATCGCCAGGGTCTTCCCGTCCACCTGGAATTCGCGGATGGAGCCAGCAGGTATCTCATCTTTTCGCGCCGCACGCAGAAATGCCATATGTCGAGCCTCCTCTTAGACCAATTCGGGTGAACGTAGCGCTCGCGCAGCGCTCAGCGCGGCGAAGGGGTCTGCGCGACCATAACGCCGCGCTTGAATTGATCCACCATATCGGGTTGCAAGCGCACTTCGGTGGGCCGCTTGGCCAGCGACATCTGGTCGATTTTATCCTGGAGCTTCAGCAAGGCGTAAAACAAACCTTCGGGCCTGGGAGGGCACCCTACGACGTAAACGTCGACCGGTACGATGCGATCGACGCCCTGCAACACCGAATAGGCGTTGAACGGGCCGCCGACGCTCGAGCATGCTCCCATGGAGATGCACCACTTGGGATCCGGCATCTGTTCCCAGACGCGCTTGAGCACGGGACCCATCTTCAGCGTCACCGTGCCGGCCACGATCATCAAGTCCGCTTGCCGCGGCGAGGGCCGAAATACCTCCGCGCCAAAGCGGGCGATATCAAAGCGCGCGGTGGTGGAGGCGATCATTTCAATCGCGCAACAGGCCAGGCCGAAGGTCAGCGGCCAGATCGCAGACTTGCGCGCCCAGTTGAAGACGTAGTCCACCGACGTAATCATGAAGTTCTTTTCAAAGCGCTGATCGAGAACGCCCACGGGTCTCCCTCTGCCTTCAAAAAACAGGCCAGTATAGCGCCGGCCCCCTATGGAGTCAAAGACCGCGAGGGGTATAAGGGCACCACCCCGCGCGCGCTGCACCCCCACAATCTCCCCCCCCGTTCGCGGTGGGATGTCAGACAGTTGCAGGTATGCCGCATGACAGGAACGGGAAAAGCACACGTAGTTTAGGCATATGTGATAAATAGCGTTCCATGGAAATAATCCCTGAACAATGTCTATCCCTTCTTCCATTTGTTCCTGAGCCCGTCTCCTCTTGGTCTCAACGAACCGATTTGTTGGGGTTTTTGCGTGCTCTCTTCAACAAGGGTGGAACAATAGTCGAAGAAAGCGGGGCTCGGCATGAAATTAACTATGCCAGTTACGGCAACTCCTTGTACAAATGGGGCAAGCGTGACTTTCGCGTAATAGCTAAACAATTCTTGAGAAATGCGCGCGCACATGTGCCAGCACCTGGAGCTAAGGGGAATGTTGATCCAATACCAGCGGAGTTTTCAAAGGATAATAATTTCGGCCTGATGGCAAAATACCATATCGCTTGGAATGGAATAGTTAACGAGGTTCTTTCCGAGAGCGCTTACTTCTCTATCGCACACGTTCTCGAATCACGTGAAGAACTCGATTGTTCTGTGTTACTCGCGTCCAACCTCCACTACAAGCAGGCACTGCAAGTGTTGCGGAACTTCCTTGAAGGCGTTGTTCTGCAACCCTACTTTTGCGACAACGAATCAGCTTTTAAAGCTTGGAAAACGAATCAGTTCAAGGTTTTGTTTCGGGGTCGGAATGGGGTTCTTGAAAGTTTGCGCTCACGAAGTGTAATTTCTCAACGTTTAGCGGACACCGCGTCCGCGCTGTATGGTGAGCTTAACAGCGCAATCCATGGTGCGGAAAGTCGTTTGATCAATCGCGGAATATTCACAGGAAAGTGGCACGGTCTGATTTTTTCTCAGGATCGCTTTGAAGAGTGGTGTATGTACTTTTCGCGATCTGTTGGTCTTGCAATTCCCCTCATGCGCGAACACCTCAATGTCTGGCATCGAATTCGAGCTGAACACCCAAAAGGTATTCGCTGCGATATTTGTCACAATGCAGATGATTTTGACCGTGAAAAGGTCGATTTTGGTGGCACAGCGCACACACACATCCGTTGCCGGAGATGCGGACACAGTATGGACTTTAACGATTCGATGGCTGAGTAAATGTGGTGAAGTGTTAGAGTTGCCCAGCAGACATCGCTTGTGAAGAGCTCAATGTTAAAATCCTGCCATGGCGACCACGACCTGGGAGTTGCTTTACTCACACATCAAGCCAAAGAAAGTGAATTATGTCCCCTCCGTCGTTTCTTACTTGGATATTCTTGGTTTTAGCGAACTAATTCAGACTAGAACGGCTGGCGAAATCTCGCGGATACTGCGGATTCTTGCGGAGGCGATGGGGCCTGAGAGACTCTTCAAGCGCGAACAAATTCGATTCACAAAATTCTCTGACACGGTTATCCGTACGATACCCGCAACACCTCATAACGTCGTGTTTGAACTTCGGCACATCCTGTATGCACAACTCGCTTTGATTGCGGAGGGAATTCCTATCCGTGGCGTTGTCACAATTGGTGACGTTGTTCAGAGCTGGGAAATAGTCTACGGCCCCGCCGTCGTAAGAGCATATGAGCTAGAACGTGCGGCAGGTACACCACCGAGAGTCATTGTCGATCCGGAGATCCTAACTCTTCTTAAACCGATCTTTGAAAGAGAGAAGTTGGACTTAGAACTTGACTATTTACTTACAAAGGATGGATCAACAAGTTACTTAGATTATTTGAGGGCCTGCGAGCGTGAGTTGAATGTGCCCGAACAGGAATACCCGATCTTTCTTGAGATTCATCGCGAATTTATCCGTAAAGGCCTGACCAAGTACGCGTCGAACCCAAGAGTTATATCAAAATACGAGTGGTTGAGAGACTATCACGATCGGGCTGTAGAAGAATATTTCAAATCGTGTGAATACGCTACCTCCGATCTTTCTCGCAGGTTTCGAGTGTGCGAATAGTACTTTATACGTGACTGTACCTTACTCCGAAAAGCTCGGGGGCTATCGAAAAGCTGGCGAAAGCAGGGCGGGAGAGCAACCTTGTACAGCTGTCCTACTACGAAATCTGGCTGTCCTGTTAACGGGCTGGGTAACTCGGGCATTGGCGTGAGCGGCATTGTAGGCCTTCTCCTCCAAAATGTTGATTGCTTTGTGTAGCGCCGCTATCGTTCGAGGCTTTGGGTTGCAATGCCCATTGCGAATCGCCTTAATGGTCCGGATGCTAACACCGCTTTCGTCATGTATATGGGCTGCTCGAAACTGTTCGAGCTTTTGCCGGAGTGTTTGAATCTCAGGCGTCTCTTTTCGTCGTGAGTATTCAAGCCGATGCGGTTCAGTTATGCTGATATCCTCTTCGCGTTCCCACCGGCGATCTGTTTCTTTCGCGATGGCCTGAAAATCCCCAGCCGTAACTGGGGTGCGTTTTAGCAATCCGGCTGTGAGTTCGGAGCATGGCTTGCTATCAGGCGCTAAACTCTTCGCTTCGGGATGCCAGGGATAGGAACCGACTATCCAGCCGTAGGTTTGAACTTCTACGTCACCAGGAAGACCCTCACCTGGAAGTGCAAGACGGCACGACTTCTCGTCATGCATATTGATCCACTCGCGCTTTAGAACGTTCGATAGATCGTCTGTGAAGGCTGTAATCGGAGTTATCGGATCGACGCCTTTGGTTTGCTTTGTGATCGCCAGTAGACCGAAACTGTAAGGCTTGACTCTTTTAGGATAGGGCAAGCTCGCTTGCCGCATCTGCAACGCTTTCAGCACCTCCAGGGTATTGACTGTAAAGCGCATCAGAGCTGGGAGCTTAAACCAGTCCGGTTCGGTACGAGGAAGTTGAAGCACTCCTCGCAAGATATAGTCCCAAGCGTCCCGTATCCAGACGTGAACCTCTAATCTCTTATCGAAGTCTCGTTTGGGTGGAAAGAGATAGCCGATACCATGGGCGCTCACTTTTTCAATTCGTATTCCCTCACTGGTTCGGCTGAACAGTGCGTAACGCTTGGCCGATATGCCGTACCCGTAAAGTTCTTGCTGTTTGCCATCGCTGAAGTTGACTTTCTCTATTTTCAGTATCGATTCTGAGACCGAATTGCGGTCATAGGGATTCAGCGCATCAAGACGCATGACAATCCTATCGAGTAGTTCCGTCCACGACAGAGCTTTAATTGCATCTCGCCCGTCTCGAAGGTGGTGCGTTCCGCCATTACAGGGGACCAGGCCGCCGCTTTCCGAAGCCACGATTGCCATCGAATCGGTATCGCACATTAGATATGTTCCGCCTTTATCACTGACAGCACGTTCGAGAGCGGCCAATAGCAGCCGACCTCCTGCTGTGATTAGCGCGGCGATGGGTGGGAAGTACCAACGACCCGGATATTCCACAAACTCGGAGTTCGTCTCAAATGTCTCCTCGCCCGCGTAAACCTTAACTTTTGCTCGCGCCGGCTTCCCAGTTTTGGGGTTATTGCCGAGCCTCTCCGGATTCACTTCCACAAACAGACCATACGAGCCGGAATTCGCTAGAATCTTTAAGAAGTACGCCAGCGGATCGTGCTCGTCTGCGCGTTTGATGCGCGCTCGTTCCTCAATTACCTTTTTAAAAAAATCATCAGTCCGTGGATCGACCTCGACCAAACCTCGAAGCTTGACGGGTCCCAAGCCTGCCTGCTGCCCCATCGGTACGAGTTTGAATGCGTTGATGATCTTCGGAGGCGTACCTTTGTAAAGAGTCGCACCCGCCAAATCTGGCCCCGCGTACCAAATCGGCTGTGCTGACGTCAGCGGATTAATGCCAATGTTGCTGGTCTCACCGTTGTAATCCGAGCGAACCGGTAGAACGTCACTCTCTGGCGAAACGAGTGCAAAAAAACGGAGCTGAGTCCAGTAGCCAGGGTCTAAGGCTCGGTCTAGTGTCGTCTGAGAAAGCAAATCGCGCACTTCATCGGTTGCATCCTCAACCCGTAACTCTTCAGCTGTCAAAATAGACCAAAGGTCCATGAGCGTATTTACCGTCGGATATTGCGAAAGGAAATCCGTGTAGACCACTGGAACAGGCGTATGCCGAATGCGGCATTCCGCACGCCCACCGAAATAAGCCTGCATCGCAATGCCTAACATCTCGGGCCCAATACCAAATGTTTCGAGAGGCGGGATGATGCCCATTGCATCTAAATACGCCTTAGCGATTGACGCAGGAGAGAAGGCTTTTTCAGGCCTGAGCTTGATCGGGTGAAGGTCGAAATCAGCGCGGGCTGCGTTCAGCAATCCCGTGCTAACCCGAACGTCCTGCCGGTTGTATTCGATTTCCTCAATCGTAACTCGGCCTGTTGGCGTGTGGCCGGATAGTTTGCCCGGTACGTGATACAAGTCGACGCATGCGGACTCCAGCGTGGCTGACTTGCTTTGTAACGCCCAAATCAGCGTCTTGAGATCAGCACAACGGACTGGTGGAAACACTTTAGAGCCTCTCGTACGAGTGGAGCGAAAGAACGCACCCTTGCCGTCCTTGGGTTTGATAATGATCCTTGGCGTGTTCCAAGTATCCTCTTTCACCTGAGAAGCCGTTTCATTGAAATACTGGCCGGTTGTGAACGACCAAGCACCGCCTTGCCGTGGCGTCCAGGTGCCTTCCAGCGCGGAGTGTGATAGGTCGAACGGGAGGTTGAAACCTACGATTGCAGCATTCGCACGCACAGCCCGCCAAAAAATTCGTCGCCAAAATTCCGATTGGCTGAGCAAAGGCAACTTGTTCGTGTCGCAGTATTCCCGAAGAATAGTTAAGCTTTGTAGATCAAGGTCATCAGCATAAAAAATCCCTTCCTGGACGGCGACATACTCTCTGCCCTTTTCGCGACAGTATTGATAAGAGCCGAAAAGAAGTTGTTGGACTTGGTCTGTCGTTGTTTCGCAATCTAGGACAAGAACGACTCTGGACCACCTCGGGGGTTCTAATAAAGTAGCTCCCGAATCGATGACCTTCGGCTCTCCTGATTTTCGCCTCGCCGGCTTCGCGCCTTTTGGCAGCTTCAGAATCTCTGTATGGACACGTAAATCGATGGTCTTAGGTTCATTCATTTTGTTTCCTTTCGTCGTCCAAGAGTTCAGCCCATTGCCACTTCCTTTCGGCCAGTTGTTGCAAGAAGACTGCCTCGGCCCTCAGCATGAGAGCCACGCGTTTTCGCGCGTCTGGCTCGGGACCGAAATCAACACCGGCTCGGATGTAACCCTGAGTCACTTTGAAGTGGCATAGGACGCACAACAACACCGTGAAATCAGGATCGAGAACCCTAAGGAAAACGTGGTGTTCCTCAAGCACGCTTCGTGGCACACGAGCCAGAAGCCAATTCAATGGTTTGGCAATCAGACATCGGGAATCGGCAAGGCCGCAGAACAGGCAAATATGTGGAGGAGGCCCAAGCTTCCGAAGATGCTCGGCCTCTCTAGCGTCATTTCCGATTGGATCGGGCTCAATCATGGTGCAAGAACAGCCTGATAGAGGCCTTCGACAGGCGGGTTACCGCCCGCCGCTATATGGGCTAAAGTCGCTGTATCAGTGATGAAGGTATATTTCTCACCGCCTACCCGAAATGAAGTTTTCTTGAATCGCTCCAAGGCCGCAATATCTCCCGTTCGCACAAAAATCCCGAAAGCGCTCCGGTGCTCGCCAATCTTCGAAGCTGTTCGTGAGTCTCGAACTGTGAGTGGAATTTCGCCCTGAGGCGTTAGGAACTTAACGTGACGGGGGATCCGATCCCACGGAGTGGCGTGGTAGCGTCCGCTACTATCCTTTCGGAGCGCCGAGCCAACGTAGCGCTGCATTCTTGAAGGAGCGGTGTTCTTGGCCCGAGCGGCTGCTGAACGCGATTTCTCTTCGCGCCGCATCAGAGCCAATGCAGCAAGCGCTTGCTCGCGCTCCTGCGCTTCAGCTTCGTTTCGCGGGATGGCGTTCCGGCGGGGCATCTAAGTCTTTGCCAGTTCGGCGGTGCCCTCATTTCTTAAGAACGTTTCGAGTGCGTGGACCGGAATGACCCGCCGCCGCCCTACCTTGCGACTTGGGAGTTCGTGGCTGGAAACCAGCTTCGCTACCGTCCGTGGCGACAGCGCCAATCGCCGTGCCGCTTCCGCTATACCTACTGCGAGTACCGTTTCATCCCCATGCATGTTTATGCTCCTTGATATTGCCCCTGCGTGCTAAGATGTTCTTATGCATCTGGATGGCGGATTAAGTCAACGCGTATCAGTTTTTGCCCTTTAATTATGACTGCCGGACGCCCACAGAAAGCCGATCCGGGAACCCTCTACGCTTTCGCACACCAGTTCTATTGGGACTTGAAGCATCTCAGCGAGGGTTATGTTCGGTGGAAGGTGGATCAAGAAGAGTTCAAGCAATTGGCTGATGGTATTGAACATCAGAAAGTCGAACTCAGTGACGAGCAGAACATTGCAATTGCGCGCGTAATCGTCGGAGAAGTTCGGGCGGGCCGTATACCACAGTCCGAAATGGAGAGGCGTCTCAAGGACGCCGCGGCGGGCAACCGAGAAGCAAACCGCATGTCCTTTTACGAAGAAGCAGCGGAACTAGCCCGAAAGCCGTTCAAGGTCCCCGGCAAACCGGAAGTTATCGAGGCCTTGCTAAACGCCAACACTCTAGAGCAAGTGCGAGGCATCTGCACAGACGCGTTCGCGCCAAGAACAATCCAGACCGAAGCCGGGCCACGGGAAGTAATCATGCCTAAGTGGCCGATTGCGGCAGGCAGCGTGCTGCCCCGTTATTTGGCGGAATATGCCTCTGAGGTCGTCGCTGCCACCCATGATCCTCGGTTCCCCAAATCAACTACCAGACCGTCAAGTCGGCTGAAACAGCTATGGTTTTTGTCGCGCGCATTAGCAGGTGCTCTGTATGGAGTTACGACCCGTACAGCAATCAACCTTGTAGGCTCGAAGACACCCGAGGAAGTATTCGCAGAATCTCGGGATGCCAAACCCGTACGGCATAGATTCAGAAGGGCCAGGAAGCGGTCCTCAATGCAATAGACAAAGCGGGCCTGCCGCCTGTTAGCAGCAGACGACAAGCCCTAACCACCATAGGAGGTGTAAGCTCCTATGGCAGCTTCGGCAACCGTATCTCAACTTCCGCAGTCCCGCAATTTACTCACCCCGCGACATGGTGTTGTAACCCTTTACGGCTACGGAATTACAGTGCACGTCGATCGTGGCCATCTTGTATTGAAGGACGGCATTGGCCGCGAACGCCACGAAGCACGATTTCCCCGCGTAGGCCACGGCCTTCGCCGTCTCGTTATAATCGGCTCGGATGGTTTCGTTTCGCTGGCGGCGCTCCGCTGGCTCGCCGATCAGGATGCCGCCTTCGTCATGCTTGAACGGGACGGCTCCGTACTCGCCACGACAGGGCCGGTTCGACCATCTGATGCTCGGCTGCGACGCGCTCAATCTCTCGCCGGTCAGTCTGGGGCCGCTCTGCAGATTTCGCGGGAGTTGATTACCCAAAAGTTAGCCGGACAAGAGCGAGTCGCCAACGATCTTTTGCGCGACCCACATGCTGCGCGGATTATCGCTTCGGCTCGCGACGCGCTGAGCACCGCAGAAACAATCGCCGCGATTCGACTGCTTGAGTCGCAGGCGGCCCTAGCGTATTGGTCCGCATGGCATGCCGTGCCGGTGCTCTTCCCGAAGAACGATCTCCGACGCGTGCCCGATCACTGGCGAACCTTCGGAACCCGAGTGTCTCCGCTAACAGGGTCGCCCCGCCTCGCCGTCAATCCGCCCAATGCGATGTTGAACTATTTGTATGCACTGCTTGAGTCTGAAACTCGTCTCGCCGCCGCCGCAATGGGTCTCGATCCTGGAATCGGACTCTTGCACGTTGACACAGATGCCCGTGACAGCTTGGCCTGCGATCTGATGGAACCGGTTCGGCCACAGGTTGACGCCTACCTCTTGGACTGGATCACCCGTGAGCCGCTGCGTCGAGAGTGGTTTTTCGAACAGCGCGACGGCAATTGTCGCCTCATGGGATCGTTTGCAGTTGGGCTGTCTGAAACCACACGAACGTGGGGTCGTGCAGTTGCGCCAATCGCCGAATCGGTAGCTCGCACGCTTTCGTCCAAGATAAAGAAACAAATCCGTTCCGGTCTGCCTGCTACTCGGCTAACCCAGAGTCGGCGACGCGAAGCGAGAGGTCTTTTGGCCGATTTTTCAACCAAAACACCACCTAAGCCGATACGCATTTGTCGCACTTGCGGAGGACCTCTCAACCGGGGAGAGACCTATTGCGGATCATGTGCTGTTGCGGTGTCCAGGACGGGGCTCATCGAGGCCGCTCGGCTTGGGCGAATTGCAACGCATGCTCCCCACGCTGAGGCCTTGCGCGCCGCAACGAAGCGGCGACATGACGCCGCACTAAGAAATTGGCGCACTTCCGAACTCCCAGACTGGCTCAACGAGGGAACCTATCGCGAGAAAATTCAGCCTCGCCTCGCTGGAGTAACGGTCTCGGCGATATCATCTGCGCTTGGCATCTCAAAGCCTTATGCGACAGATATCCGCAGAGGGCGACGCCGCCCGCATGCACGGCATTGGGCGACATTGGCTCGGCTGGTCGGGTGTTCGCAGCGAGATTAGGCTTTTCTTTTACCGAGTGTTTGGCGCGCCGCAATCTTTGCGAGAGCGAGCACGATTCCTGAATTGGTAATTACGGCATCGGGCCAGCGCTTCTCCGCAGCCTTTTGTAGCAGGTTAAAATCCTCTTGTGTCATCTTCACGTTGACCTGAACCGTTCGCTTCATGCCCTATCTGTATCAGTGCAGTAGGGCCTGAGGGCAACGTTACTAAGCGTACTCTTCGTATCCTTAAGCTTGTTATGGCAGTTGACGATACCCCCCTTTAAGTATCATCATTGCCCGCGAATGCCCCGCTGCTTATTTGCCTTACAGGAGCTGACTTCACAATGAAAACACACGTGATCCTGCTAGTTCTCGTAATTCTCGCGCTCTTCGCAAGTCCGACATCTGGACAGCAACATGCCTTGACACAGCAGCAGTGTCAGGCTGATGCCTCAGCTTGGGGGCCCAAACAGGATAGTTGGTTCAACACAGTAGATCTATCCAAACCAAATCAGGGCAGTTTTGGCGTCGCCTCTTCGGATAGGGCCACCATCGACGAAATCAATCTCAGAATACAAGAGATGGAACAGTGCAAGAGGATCGACGTAACCTTGCTCAGTAGCCGAACGTATAGCAACGTGGAGGTGTTTTACATGTATGTTACGTGGCAGCGCATGCACAACTTTCTAATCCGTCACAATTTGCGGGATCAGTTTTTGCAAGAGGACAAAGAGGGCAAACGCTGAGGTCAATTTGCGATGGGTATTCGCGCAGGCAGACCGTTGCGACATCCATGGCATTGGGAAAGACTCGCGAGTCTGATTAAGGGCGTATACATTTATTTCATCGATCCCGGGACCGAGCGACGTTTTAGAAGTACCTTGCCTGAACCAAATGACCGTCCGCTAATCCGGCACGGAAAAGGAGATATTACTCACTCTTCCCAATAAAGAGGTCTTTCAAAGACGTAACAGCCACAGACGCAAGTGCCGCAATGAAGAGCTCTAGAATTCTTTTTGTCGCGTCTGATGGCGAACCGTAGAAGTACACCCTCAAACTCCAAGCAATCCCCATTATACTTAATATAGACAAGACAAAATTTACGACAGCGGGGACGGTCAATAGTCTTGCCTTGGTAAGTATGGGAATCTTGAGGCCTATCGTTTTGGAGCTTGCTTGGTCAACGACCTGCATAGGCTCGTCAATCTTCGCGGGTTCGAATGCCAGATCTATCGGCCCGGGCTTGCCCATGCTGGGCTGGATCCATATCTCCTCAGACCGATAATTGCCCGCCATGCGGATGGTTCGGCGCGAGGCCTGAAGCTCTTCGGCTGGATTGGTGAGCGTAAACACGTGTGTAGCGGGTGGCGCGGCTATTCCTTTTTCGACTAGCCGCTTCCAGTAGAGATACACATCATAGGTGGTATCCTGACGAAGGCTGTATCCCCACGTTAATCTTTGGCGATCAATTTCCACAGGAGCTAGCCGCGCATTTTGCCCTCGAATTCCTAGCCCATCCAATCGAAGGATCGTCGCGTCCCTCAGTTTCTGGCGCGCCACTGCAGAAAGTGAGTTCACGAAAGCGTCCCAGAAATCCTGAGGAAAAGTGGATTTGAAATGCCATGCTTTTGTTTCTTGGAGCTGGAATTCAGTTAGCTGAAGGAATAGCTTCGCCTCGCTGACATTTGCAACTAGCGGTGTGAGATCCAACCTTGGCAATCGTTTTTGGGGGCCTTTGTTATACATCACTGGTTCTATGAAATCGCCAAGCCTAAAACTGATGTTGAGTTCATCCTGCCTCTCAGAGGCGATGAGGTCGACTTTTCTGAGTGGCACAAAGAAAGGCCGAAAATCTGGGTCGCTCTGTTCTCGGAATCGTATCCCGAATATCACGTCGTTCCAGCTCGGAGTTTTTATTAGAGTACTCATTTGGGTGGGATCCGCCAGTTGCTCGGCCAACTGATCTGGAACAAAGTACTCTTTTCGATATGAAAAGGGTCGATAGAAAGTGAGACCGGTTGGGTAGAGCAGCGGTTCAACCGCGCTGGGCCACCTGTCGCTATCGACGTACGTGCACAGTAGAAACATCTGTCAGGTTTTTGCGACACCACTATTTCTATAAGAACTCTACTGCCTTGGCTTTGGCGGAAGGGGCCTAAGTGATGGTCTCAGGACCCGAACCCAAACTTCCCAATTCCGAGACCCGCGTCGAAGAGCTGCATTGTTAATTCGCGTCGCACGTCTTCGTTTCTCCGTGAACCGGTTATGGTAGTCCGCCGTGTAGCCCTGGGTTTGCCCCGCATGAGTCCATCCGTTTCGGACAAATAGACCAGAATCAGCGTGATCACACAGTGTGTCTAGGGCATACACTCTGTGTGAGTATTTTTTTTCCCACAATTTAATCCCGAATGATAACAATACTTTGTGGGTCCGAATTCCAATGCCCTGGCCCTGGAATTCAGGAAACACGAACGTTCGAGCGTGATTAACGATGGTCTGCAAGGCGTCCCAATATAGTGTATTCGCGCTGGACCATGGATTTTTCAGCCCCCTAGCTGAAAAGTCTCGGACATACACCTTCATACCAAGGATCTCATCTCGGACATTGATGTTAGGGAACGTCGACCCTAACACAACCCCGCCGACCCAGTGCCCTTGCAATGTTACGGCAAGCCTCATGCATCTGCCGACTCGCTGACACGACCCGGCGTAATGGACTTGCTGCAGGGCTACATCAAAGAGCTCACGCAAAGAGGAGTCTTTGATCTCGACGAATCTGGGCTCGTTGTGTCGAATTTCGGACGGAGTTAGGGCTAGGATCGACTCACCCCGCGTCCGAAGAACCTTTAGGTCTTGTTTCGTTTTCTAAGCCTCAGACTGAAACACGCAATTTCTTAATTATCATGAACACTTCATCTCCCCGTTGTATTAAGCATGTATGTTGCTCGTTTGGTTAATACTTTATCTCGCTCGTCGAAAATGCGCCTCTGACTGAGCTCTAGAAGTGCGGGCTACCAATTCATAGATCAGCGAAAAGCCTCGCCAAGTCTAATGGCTGGTTGCGCCTCGATTCATCTGCGGCCTCGTCTTCGGTGTCCCCGTCGTCCCAGAAATACTTCGCTTGAAGAGTTCTCGCCCGCTTCTCTACATTCTTAAAGACCCGTCTTAATTTGTTGTCTAATTTAGGGATGACCCCTACCAGTTCCTTCAATGCGCCCGATATATCGCTCATTCGACTTATTGCTGATTCGGATTCTTCACCGCCGCTTGGCAGTTCACCATTAATCTCAAACTCTGTTAATAAGCAGACTTTTTCAATCCAAGAGGTGTATGTATCTGGGAAACCGGACTGAATCAAGAGGCGTCGATCACTCTTCGCAATTACGCAGACTGTACGAGCCCAATGCTCAACCACCGAGACATCAAGGCGAGATGTGCCTTCTTCTGCCAGTTCTAGATTCTCAACGAAGTCATCTTGCACTTTCTCCAACGATACGTACATAGAAGGCATGGGAGGTGGAGGCTTCAACTCCACTGTAGAATTCAAAAATTCCTTTAGAAGGAATGGTTCTATTGGTTGATTAGCCTTATCGAGTTGAACCTTCGCCTCTTCACAGCACTCCCTAAGCATTCCTGATAAATGACCAAGGGCTGTGAGATCATCAGTTGCGGTTAGAATTCCAGTGCGCATTGTGCGCAAGAGCGACTGCACTTCGAAGTCGTAAACATTCTCACGGATCAATTCGAGTGCATGATTGTGAAGAACGTCCCAACTCCGAGGGCTGGACATCAATGGGAATCGCCTATCACCACTTGCTCCGCCAGCGACGGACAATGCCAACTGGATGCCAGTGGCAGAGCATCGTTCCAAGAAATAAATTGCGGAGGCCTCGTTTTTCTCTAATTCATCAATGACCAAATCTCGATAGCTAGGATGAATCCAGTCAATCGCAGGGAAGTCGAGACCGGTGACCCTCTTCAGAAATCCTTCCTCCAGCAACTTGATTTCATTCTCAATCGGCGTCTGGATCTCCCGAAACCGTCGGTATGAACATTCCAGGGTCTCTGGGTCTGGATAACGCTCAGAGTCGAGCATTGCGATCAGTAGCCATTTCTGACTTCCATCGAGCTTAGAAAACGCCTTCGCCATACGAGCGGTGGGCTGCTCAATAGCCCTCTCAATTGCGTCGGAGACCTCATTATCTGAAAGGGCTCCGGCGCTCGCCTGATGCGAAAGATCAGGGAGTTCCTCGTTTACGAATCGCCTAATGCGTTCCGGCGTAAAATGAGGATTGCTTATAACAGCGGCCGCATTTGTGCGAACAATGTTCTTCGCCCTTTCCTCCAAGCCCGCAGCACGGGCGTGGCGATATAACATCAAGGCGCGCTCGGTTGAGCTCAGCTCTCCAGCATTAACAACAACTTCGGCAGGCTTCGGAAAACCAACCGCCTTTCCTTGCAAACTCATCTCTTGAAGAGCTTCTTTTAGGATGTGCATTCGGCTGGTCCACACAAGCCAGTGTCTGCCGTCTAATTTCGGCAGAATCTTATGCATTTGCCGTCCCCAATTGTCACCCCTCGTGGTGTCATACTCAGTTGTTCCAAATGCATCATCAGCCACAAACACCTGCGTCTTCGAAGATGTGTAGTTGTCAAAGAAATCTTTGGGATCATCGCAATCGATTGCTTCCCATTTCTGGGTCAGTTGGACGGCTGCAATCATCCATGCAATAGCGGTCTTCCCCATCTCTGGCTGTCCTTCCAGAACCACGAAGTTATGCTTCCCCAGTACTTGCCAAGCTTCGTCGTAGGCCTTCGTCGGAACAAAGACGCGCGTTAGGGCTTCTGCTTCCTTGATAGCAGAATCGCTGCGCTGAATCGTAGCGTTACGGACCACTGTTCTCAGCAGTTCGGTAAGATCGCGAAGGCTCAATAGTTGAGGAAAAGCCCTAGCCGCTGAAATATTGAGATCTACCAGATGACAGATTCCGGTAGCACCGTGGATCGTGAGTGTTGCTTTTGAAAGCACCTTACGCAGGCGAGTTCTAGCCTTCTCCCGTTGCGCTGCAGTTATGGGGCAGTTTGTGAACAAACCATAGTGGCGAGGCGCTTTCCATTGTTTGTGATCGATCCTCTTCTTTATCCGTTGAGCTTCCCTCGAAATCGCTGAAAGCAATTCGTTTTCAAATCTCGCGCCAGCCGCGTTTGCGCCGGAAACGAACTTCGCTTGAAAAATGAACGGTCCAGCGTTGGTTCCATGACGATTTGGGAAATTCAGTTCAGATTTGCAGTAAGCATCTCTTCCGTAATCTGAACTCCCGCCCCAAGCTTCCACTCCCAAACCTAACTCTGACATGAGCAATTCCTGGACGAGGCTTTCGAATTGCACTCCGCCCAGCGTATCCAGTTGATATGGAATGGGTATCGCCATAAGCAAGCAAGCCACCGAATATACAACGAGACGTAGGAATGTTGGGAAGTAGAGGGGTGCAGCGCGCGCGGGGTGGTGCCCTTATACCCCGTCAAAGACCGCGACGGCAATAAGCAAGCAGCGGGCAAGGGGCGGCCTCACGGCGGCAGCGTTGGGCGCGCTGCAGGTTCCCGTGCCGGTAAACGCATTGCAACCGGCGCGCCCCACCAGGAAGTCCGCAACGCTCGGGAAGACGAGATTTCCTGCCGCATGACCGGGGAAGTACGTCTGCGCCTGGATGTGCTCGACTCCGAAGCCGGTGCGGATAGTGTGCTTCCCATGCTCCCATGAGTATTGGTCGCTGGCCTGAAATTGATTGACCGGATTATAGGTTCCGTATTGATAAAAAGCGCCAAAGGCGAAGTCCGGCGTGGTCATGTAGGAGAGTTTGATCGAGGCCGGGCTGCAGGTCCGAGATTCCGACCGATGAGTTGGTGTACGGCGTCAACTCGGAGTTGCTGGTAACTAAACGCTGGTAGGAGACGATCGCTTGATTCACTGAATTTCCCGTCAGCACAGTGGTGAGCCTTACAACGGCATCCTGGTTGCTATGCAACTCCTGGCCCGGCTCGCCGGGAAGGAACACGCCTACGGCCGTATTGGCATCTTGAGAGGCGATGCCGTCATATTGAGAATCTTCCTCGTATTCATAGCGGGTCGAGATCGTGTTCTTTGCATTCAGCACGTAATCGAGATTGGCGATGGCGTTGTGGTCCTTGAATATGGCGGGAACCGTAAACTGCTCGGTCTTGAAGGCCGCATTCCCTCCGCTGCAAGGGGCGCCGTAGTCGCAGGCGATTGGATTGATGTTGAATAAGGGATTGGTGGCGCCTGCTGTCCCCGGGCATTGAATCTGTATGCCTGCATTCTTGTTGGTCTGGAATTGGCTCTGGACGCTACACATGCGCTTGTGACGTGACTCACATCTTTCCGTCCCTGACTCAGTTAAAAACAATTGAGAAGACGGAACGGGAGTTGGGCCAACGCCTTGGGAGGAATTTGTGCCGATTTTCGACCGCTCCTGCAACGACCACCATTCCAACGGCACGGTCTGGCCGTGGTACAGCGATGTCGTGCCAGTTTCCTGGCTCGTTGTCTCTGATGTGAATCGAGGCCGACGCCGATTGAACCTCTCGGAATGGGGCACCGACCCCGCAGATAGAAGAAGCAAGCTTCTGGCAGCGATCTGCAAAGAAGTCACGGAAGGCGATATGCCGCCCATAACGCACAGCCCAACGCATTCGTCGGCGAAATTGACCAAGGCCGGCGCACAGGAAATCTGCCGGTGGACAACGGCAGCGCGAGAAACGATTTTCGCAAGAAACGGAGTGAAGTCATGAATAGGATGAGGCGAGATCACCTCACACTCTTCATCGCCGCGACAACTGCTCTCTGGTTAGGAACGGTCCTTTCGCTCGGGCAAGCAAAAGCCCTCCCCGCTGACTCGGCTGTGGTGAACGGCATTTTCCCAGCGCAGGAACGATCCACGCCCGCAGCCAGCAAAAATCCTTTTGTGAACCTCGACGTGCTCGTAACGGATCAAGACGGAAATGTCCTCTCGGGATTACAGAAGGAAAACTTCCGTGTACTGGACGATGGCAAAGCGCAAACGGTCAGCCAGTTTGAGCCTATGGGCGCGCCGATCACGATCGTTATGCTGATGGAATACAGCGGCATCGCCTACGACCACTTTGCGTACAAGGCCGCCTCCTGGGGATCGGCGTTCCTGAACTATCTCGAACCCGAGGACTATATCGCTGTGGTCACCTACGACATCAGGCCGACGGTCAAGATCGACTTCACACGGAACAAAGCTGAGGTGCAGCAGACGCTGAGCACGCTCTCGTACCCTGAATTTCACGAAGCGAATATCTATGACGCCATCATCGACACGATGGACCGGCTCGACCATGTAAAAGGGAAAAAGGCGGTTCTGCTGATCACTACCGGCGCCGACACGATGGGCCAAAGCACGCTGGATGACACGCTCAAGCGAATCAAGGAGAGCGACGCGACGATCTTCTCAGTGGGTGTCGCGGAAGCGGAATATCAGCGGGCGGAAATTTACAGCGGTTCTTCCGTCAGCTATCTGCACTCGAAAAACATCCTCGACAATTTTGCCAGGATGACCGGGGGCACAGCCTGGTTCCCGCGGTTCGAAGGGGAAATTCCTGACATCTTCCGGAGCGTCGCTACGTTCCTTCGCAGCCAGTACAGGATCGGTTTTGTACCCGCAAATCCGGCGCAAGACGGCAAATACCACAAGTTGAAGGTCGAAATCGTTACGCCCGATGGGAAGCCGCTGGTGGTGACGAATCCAAAGGGGAAGCGCCAGAAGCCGAGGGTCTATGCGCGGGAAGGGTACGTCGCCCCTAAAGGTCAGCCTCGCGACTGAAGCAGGAGTGCAGAGATTGGGGAACGCCGAGATGGACATTGAAAAGGAGCAGAGATGAGACGAGTGATCAGGCAATATGTCGCGTTTGTCCTTTGCGAGCTACTCATTTTGCTGCCGGTCATGGCAGACGCAGTAGTACGCCAGCAGCAAGCGCGACCTCGTTCGGCGCAAACGCTGCCGTTGCGGGACTATCTGCAAAAGTCCTACCTGGAGTTATTCGAGCTTGCTCCGAAGCTGGAGTTCAGCACAACAGAGATTACAACGCAGCGTGATGCATTTAAGGATGGGAAAAAGATGTGTGTGTCGCGGTTCAAAGATCATTCCAAGCAGTATGGCAAGCAGATTGAGACTGCGCAAAGCGATCTGAAAAAGAAAACCGCAACTCTGACCGACGAGCAGCGCGCACAGATGCACTGCAACATTCAGAACCTCGATCTACTGAAGAGTGAAGCTGATGTGTTAGCGGGACTGGCAATCCCAACCGCGTATGACAACCTGAGCGCCAAACTGGATCTCATCGAACAGTGGCCGGCTCAGCACAAACAAATCCAACAAGATCTAGCGAGCGGTGCTTATGTGACGCGGCGTTGGGGAGACGTTAAGGACATTGGCTTCCGGGTAATCGAACCGAAGCAGCAGGACGATATCAAGAGCGGCGCACAAGCCGTGGAAGAGATGAAGCGGCTGGGGCTGCTGCCGCCCGAAGTTGAAGACAAGGCCATTCAGGAATATGTGAGGTCTGTAGCGGAGCGGGTTGCGAAATCCTCCGACCTGAAGGTGCCCCTTCATATTTCGGTGCTGCAGTCGCGCGAGATCAACGCCTTTGCGTTGCCAGGCGGCTACCTATTTGTTGAACGGGGCCTTTTGGAAGCTGCCGACAACGAATCGGAACTGGCAGGCGTAATCGCGCACGAGGTTGCGCATGACACCGCCCGGCACAGCTATAAGCTCATGAAAAAGGCCACGATCGCCAGCCTGCTGTATCAGGCGGCACAAATCGGCGCCATGATCCTGACCGGCGGAGCCGCTGGTATCGCCATGTCCTACATCTTGCAATATGGCTTCTATGGTTTGGGATTAGTGATCGATCTGAAATTGCTTGGTATCAGCCGCGACTACGAACTGGAGGCAGATCAACTCGGCGTCCAGTACGCGTGGAACGCCGGATATGACCCCAGCGGGTTCGTTCGCTTCTTTGACAAGATGGCGACAAAGCAGGGTTACGTCAACAGCGTGAGCTGGTTTCGGACGCACCCGCCTTTCTTCCAGAGGATGGTCCAGACGGAACGGGAGATCATGTTCCTGCAGCAGAAGCCAAATGCAACTACTCAGACTGCCGCGTTCGAGCAAATGAAGAAGGAACTGGCGCCGATCGCGGCCAAGGCGGAGAAGGAGGAGGTCGGCAAGCCGAGCCTCCTGATCACGAAGGAAGAAGGCTGCGCGCCGCCCAAGAAACTCGAGTACAAGCCGGGGCAGCCCATCGAGCAGATTTGTGCTATGCCGGCGGTCACAATTTCGTCCGCCCAAGAGGCAAAGTGAAAGCTATCGCTTTATCAGGCCCCAATGAAGTTGAATTGGTAGTGCCCGATGGCGGCTCGCTCACCGTGTTCGACCAGAATGGGAAAGCGAAACTCCCTGGTGTACGCGCGCCAAAGCTATCAGATACCGGGGTGGATGGAGCGGGCGAGAGTTGACACATGCTTACGCTGATTCTCCTTTTCCTGGTCATCTTCACGCTGAACGTGATTCCGGCGTTCGCGCCTCCAACGTGGCTCGTGTTCTCCTTCGTTGGATTTCATTTTCCCACGCAAAATGGCGTGGACCTTGCCATCGCAGGAGCGCTTGCGGCCACACTGGGGAGGCTGACCCTCGCCAAGCTGTCGGGCATCGTCATCCGGCAGAAATTCATGGGTGAAGATGCCCGGCGAAATGTTGATGCCATCCGCGAGAATCTGCAGGGCAGAACGAGACTCACCTTTGGCATGTTTCTCGTGTATGCATTTTCGCCGCTGCCATCGAATTATCTTTTCATTGCTTATGGCCTGACGGCCATGGATCTGAAACTGATCGCCTTGCCATTTTTTCTCGGGAGGACGGTGAGCTACAGCTTCTGGCGGTTCGCTTCCGCGGCGGTGGCGCAAAAAATCGCCATGGAATCCGAGGATACGCTGCCCTATTTCAGCGTGTACTTCATCGTGTCGCAGATCGCCTTTCTTTTTCTGGTGTATGCGTTCACGAGAATCGATTGGCATCTGATATTCACTGAACACAAGTTCACTTGGACGCGGCGCAAGACACAAGTGACGGATGCTGCGCGGCATTCCACACCGCGGAAGGTGCTTCAATAAGAGGGCTATATGGAAAAAATCAAGATCGAACAACACAGTTTTACCGGAAGCCTGTGGGTTGCCGGCTGGCTGTTTACGATCGGCTTTTTGCACCTTGCGTTCTGGCGGGGCGTGCTGGCGATCGTGTTGTGGCCGTATTACATCGGCACGACGTTACACCCGTGGATTCGCTGAGTCTTGGAAAGGGGTAGGCAAGGGAACCATGAGCACAACGATTGCGAATCCCGCGCCATTAGAGCCTGGCCAATTCGGCAAGCGATTGACGTGGATCGGTCCATTCGGCATTGCGGTTTTCACCATAGGAACGATTTTCTTGCACCTGACGCTCCGCTATCTCCTTGGTATGCCCAAAACGGTTTGGCAAGCTCCTTTAGTTGTTGCTCTGTTTGTCGGAGGCGCGCCCCTGCTTGTGTCGCTAATTCGAAAACTCCTCGCACGGGAGTTCGGTTCCGATCATCTTGCCGGAATCTCGATCATCACATCGGTGCTGCTCGGCGAATATCTTGTCGGCGTGATCGTGATTCTCATGCTTTCAGGGGGAACTGCTCTGGAAGAGTTCGCAAGCCGCCGCGCCTCTTCTGTTCTCGACGCAATAGCAAAACGAATGCCACAGGTCGCTCATCGGAAAATCGGGCTAAATCTATCCGATGTGAAACTGGGAGCCATTGCGATCGGAGACCTACTCGTCATTTTTCCACACGAGATTTGCCCGGTCGACGGAGTCGTTGTCGAAGGCCATGGGAAAATGAACGAAGCTTACCTGACAGGCGAACCTTTCGAGATCGAGAAAGCACCAGGGACACAAGTACTGTCGGGTGCTGTCAATGGAGATATCGCGTTAGAGATTCGTGCCGAAAAATTAGCGATAGATTCCCGCTACTCGAGAATCATGCGCGTGATGCAGGATGCAGAACAGCGAAGGCCGCGTATTCGTCGTCTGGGCGATAAATTGGGAGCCTGGTACACGCCAGTCGCCCTCGCGCTTGCAACTGTGGCGTGGGCAATAAGCGGCGAATCGCAGCGGTTTCTAGCTGTGGTGGTCGTCGCCACCCCTTGCCCATTGCTTATCGCCATTCCGGTCGCTGTGATTGGCGCGATTTCGCTGGCGGCGCGGCGTGGCATCATCATCAAGAACCCAGCCGTTTTAGAACAGATTGACCGCTGCCGGACACTGATCTTTGACAAGACTGGGACATTGACATATGGCAAGCCTACCGTGTCAAAGATCCTGTGCGCTCCAGGGTTTACTGACCAGGAGGTTTTGCAAGCACTTGGGAGTCTGGAACGTTACTCAAAGCACCCTCTCTCCGTGGCGATTCAAGAAGCGGCGCTAAGTGCGCGCCTCCCCGCCAAACCAGTTTCGGAAATCAGCGAGCGCCCCGGCGAAGGATTAAAAGGAATCGTAGGTGGACGAACGCTTTGGATCACGAGCCGCAACAAGATGGGAGATCTGAAGGTTGCCTTACCGCCACTCGCATCTGGGCTGGAATGCGTGGTTCTTGTCGACGGCGCGTACGCCGCCACCCTTCGCTTTCACGACGCGCCACGCACAGACAGTCGCTCCTTTGTGAGACATCTCAGGCCCAGGCATTCTGTAAGTCGTGTGTTAATTGTCTCCGGTGACCGGGATGCAGAAGTTCGGCACCTAGCCGAGCAAGTGGGCATCGCAGACGTGTACTCGGCGAAGAGCCCGGAAGATAAAGTAACAATCGTTCGCAAAGAAGCCGCCCAGGCCCCGACTCTTTTCCTCGGAGATGGCATCAACGACGCACCGGCGATGCAGGCGGCCACGGTTGGTGTTGCCTTTGGAGTGCAGAGCGACATTACCGCCGAAGCCGCCGACGCCGTCATCCTGGAGACTTCCCTCAGCCGAGTGGACGAATTGATCCACATTGCGAGAAACATGCGCCACATTGCTCTTGAATCCGCCATCGGTGGGATGGCTCTCAGCATTATCGGAATGCTCGCTGCGGCGCTGGGATATTTACCTCCTATTGGAGGCGCCATCGCACAGGAAATTATCGATCTCGCCGCTGTGCTCAACGCCGTGCGCGTTGCTTTGCCGGCCCGTTCCCTGACTGACTTTTGATCTGCGACATCAATTACATGCGGGCGAGTCGAACATTATCGGTGAGTATTTCGGCGTTGATCCAACGATCATTCGGCTGATTTGGCTCGCGCTGTCCGTGTTCCCTGGTGGAATCGTCGGAGGCTTTGGTAACTGTTGTCGGAGCAGCTGATTAGTAAGTATTGCGTCGACCGTCTGAGCCGGCAGCAGTTACCGGCTCACGAAGGACCAGAGAACTCGCAGAAGACTTAACGCGACGAGATTGTAAATCTATCGAGGCGCCCTCTATTGGGGCCATGTGGCTGAGGGGTCGAGGTTCACAATCGGTTGCGCACCGGAAGTCGGAACTTGCGGGCGCAGATATGGTCGGTTAGCCGTCTTGTGGCACGAATAACAATCCTCAAGCAGCATTTTGTATTGCCCGGCGAACGCTTTGCTATCCTTCATGTCGATAATTGACTTCAGCTTCGTCAAGCTGCCCTTATCGATGCCGTCAAAGATATTGGCCATATCCACCGGGTTCCCGTCGGCCCCTTTGGGAGCAGGATTCAGGCGCACTTCACATCGCATGCGGTTGCGCATCTCTCCCAGATAATAGTTCGCCAGCGGCCAATTCTTCTTATCGCCCGCAAACCAAAGGTTCGCGGCAAACATCGCCACATCAACCATCGGGTGAGAATTCGGTGACGTAATATCCCTCAAGTGGGTCACGTCCGCTACCAGCGTCGCTTGAGTCACTGCTGGATTTTGTTGCGCCACAGCAGTGGAATGCTCCCAAGTTGCAACGAACAGACCACCCAACATCGCGCCCACAAGCAACAGGGTCGCACCCCAGAAATAATTAGCCTTGGCCATGTCCGAAAATCCTCCTTCGTTTGGTATGAGGAACCGGCCAACGAGAAGCGAGCCGCATTCTACCCACCTTGCCCCATTCTTTCGGTCAAGCCTTGGCGCGGCAGCCGAATGAGCGATAAATTTGCACCATTCGGCGGTTACTTAGCTCTAAGGCTCATCACATAGGCCACTAGCGGCTTGTGATCCGGGCTATCGAGAGGAATGTCTGGCATGCCTTTGTTTTGCGCGTCCGAGCTGGGCTTCACGAGGAATTTCGACACCTGTTCCGCCGTCAGTTTCGAGTGCGTTAAATCCGGCGCGTCATCCGTTCCTTCACCATTCTTGCCGTGGCAGTCGTAGCACTTATAGGCCTGAAACCGACTCTTCCCTTGTGCAACGAGAGGGTCTTCTTTCTCGCCACTCGCCACCTTCGCGGCAGATGTAGCCTTGGCAGCCGTCCCGGCCGACGAGGCATTAGCTGACGGCGCAGCCTTAGGTTGACCGGATGCCGGATTTTTTTCTTGCTGTCCGAAAACGACAGGAGTGGCCAGCAAAACCAGAATCGAGACGAACAATACAAGTTGGCACGGGCGAACGTGCATGTTGTCCTCCTCTTAAGGCTAGGTCGGCCCAGTTAGCAATGTTTCAATACGCCCTGGCGGTCAAGGGGATCACTTCTCCTGATGCCAAGTCATCTCGACCCGCACAGGTGTTTCGTTTTTCACTGGAATGGCTAAAAGAGACGGGGGATCGATCTTAAAATCCGAGAGCGTCGCCGGAATGGTGCCAGTGATTCGGAAGTTGTCGCCGTCTTTAGCCAATTGAAGCGGCACCTCTTTGTACTCGGCGGTCTGTCCGGCGAACTGAATTTCGAGATCGGCATGGATAGTGACCGATGATGAGGCGTCCTCTGGCAATCGCGTGCGCACGGTAACCAGGGGAAATTGCGCCCCGCGAACGGCCTGCACCATGTGAAGATCGCGGTTGCTGTCCCCGGAATCGAAAGACTTCACTGGCACTGCGATCAGGAAATCACATTGCCCTGCATGGCAGACGCCTTTGCCTTTTGCCGCGTGACTCACGCCCTCGCTCGTGTGCAGTGGATGAGACACGTGATAGGTCAGGCTGCTTTGCTGAAGAATCCATTGGTGATCGGCCTGGGCGAAGGCGGGCGCGCTGAAAAGTAAAAGACCGATGAGAACTCTTGAATTCATCTTGCTTTTAGCGAGACCCTGGAAATTGTTTTTAGAATTTAAACGATACCGACACCATTGCGGCTGCAAACGCACCCGCGGTCACGATTGCCACGGCCCCATGAGCGCTGGCAATTCCGTGAACCTTTTCTCCTTTGCTTCTTTGATCGAAGGCGATAGCCCCGAGAATCGGGGTAAGGATCATGCCTGGCCCATGAATCCAGGCGAGGGCTTTATGAACGCGAATTTGACCGTGCGTCTGCGTTCCCGGAATCCTTGGGGCGAAGATCGCGAAATAGGCGGTGGAGAAATATAAGTCTCCCGTGGCTGCGCCCAGGGCCAGGTGCGCCCAGCGGTCGCTCGTGCTGGTACTCCTGCCGCCCGCGCCAAACGACGTGGCGACTGTGGCGATCATTGGAACCATTGTGATCAGACCGAGACGCTGATGGATTTTCAGCATGTGCGAACGCTTGTCCAGCCTCGCCTGTAGCTTGGGGTCACCCTGAGTCTGCGCGGGCGAAAGGCCTAAGTCTTGGAGCGTAGGCGCCTGCGACTTACTGGCAGGCGGCGTCTGACTCTGTGTACCCTCTTGTGAATTTGCTTCGGGCGCGTCGGGGTCAGGCACGTTAGAAGCAACTTGGGAATCGGCCAGAGCCTCATCCCCGGATTCGTCCGCGGGAGAGTTCGCATATTGCGAAGGCTTTAACTGACGGCTCGAAAGCGTCGCGGGCCCATTGGCAACAGTTACGGGGTTAGCCAGGTCGCCGCTTTGCGCGAGAGCCGAGGAGCCAGGCGCGAACAAAGGGCAGCAAATCATTGCTACAACTGTTGGAAGGATTGTTTTCATCGTCTGATTAGGCTCGCCTGCTGAACTATGATCGCGAAGGAGTAAGGCTAAGGGTTTCTATGCACCAGGGAGCTCACTTCTGCCCGCCCTGCTGCGCCGTCGCGCTATCTTTGGGGGCATTCAGGTCGCGTGACAACATCAGCTTGAAAGTCAATTTGTCCGCTCCGGCCGTCACACCAACGCCGACGCCTGTTTCTATATTCACGTACTTATTATTGTGATCCATCACCGCCCAAACTTCATGAAATTCGTCGTTCACCGGAAGGAAGTTGCGTAACGGCCCGAAATCGGCATACTCCTCGACGGCCACCGCCCACTTGTCGTTTAGGTTGTAGGCCAACCGCGTCGCTGGAACGAATTCGAGATTCCCAAAACCGCCCGTGTAGTCCGTATCTACAATGGGGTTAAAGATGATGTCTATAGGATGTAAATGTACACCTACGATGGGCCGCACCTCAGACGTAATCCGCTTGGACTCCCAATAACTGTAATTGACGCTGAACTCGAAATTCACTCCGTAGAAAAACTCATGATCGTGGGCGTGCGGCCGCACGAACAGTTCTCGTATCTTGAAGCCGTTCAGCGACCCGTCACGGCTCTGGGAGTAGGCGCTGTACACCGGGAAATAAAGCCCCTGCTCGAACCACGGTTTGACGCCGTAAGCCCATTCGACGGCGCCGTTAACCGAGTCATTGGGAATGATGCCGCCTGGGAAATCCGGGGTCTTCCGCCCAATAGGTGTAAAGTTGCTGTGCACCATGACATTGAATACGCCCACCTCCTCAATCTCGGCGTCGTAGACTTGGATTTCATCCGTTTGCGCCAGAGCGATTGTAGGCATTGCGGCGAGAGTCAAGAATAAAACCGTGACGGTTGCGATGGCGAAACAACGCCCTGAGATAAACCGCAGATCCTCACGGTCCGGAATCTCGCTACGATTGCGTTTTCCACTTTGCAATTTTGACTGTCCGCGAAAGCAGCAAGATAGTAAAAGAAAATGACCTGCGATTCGCTCGTAACATGAGGAGATGAACAAATCGTCATGTTGGAGAAATCAATCCGTCATCTCGTGAAAGCGGCTAACATTTGAGGCGCTCCGTGCATCCCATGCCTCAGTCTGTCGGAGGCTCCTATGCGATTGTTGCTGGTGGAAGATGATCGACACATTCTGGAGTTCCTGAAACGGGCATTGTCCGAAGCAGGCTATCAGGTAGACGCGGCCGCGAATGCAAAAACCGGGGAGGCGATGGCATTGGAGAACTCGTACGATGCTCTTGTCGTCGATCTAGGTCTTCCCGATCTCGACGGCCTTGAGCTAATTGCACGCTGCCGCGCCCAAGCGGTTTCCGCTCCGGTCTTGATCTTATCTGCGCGTCGCTCGGTGGACGAACGAGTACGCGGATTGGAGCAAGGCGGAGACGACTATCTCACGAAGCCGTTCGCCATTGCAGAGTTGCTGGCAAGACTCAGAAATCTGCTGCGCCGTTCTTCCCTTCCGCATAATGAGCCCGTACGGTTGCAAACCGCGGATTTGGAGCTTGATCTTGTGCGACACGAAGCACGTCGGGGCAGCCGGGTCTTACAGTTAACCCCACAGGAGTTCTCACTTCTGGAGTATCTTTGCCGGAACGCCGGCCGTGTGGTGACTCGCACCATGATTTTGGACCAAGTGTGGCGGATGCGAATCGATCCAGCAACAAACGTTGTTGACGTCCACATTTATCGCTTGCGAAGCAAGGTAGACGAAAATCCGTGTGAACCGCTCATCCATACAATTCGTGGCGTTGGATATGTACTCAAACATGCCTAAAATCTTGCGGCGAAGTGCCGCTTCACGTATCGCTATTTGGACAACTCTGGCTTTTGCATTGGGAACGGCGCTGGCGTTCTCGATTCTTTATTTCGTCGTTTCCCGGAGTATTCAAGAGCGCAGCGACGCATGGCTCAGTGGCGAAGCGGAAGTTCTCGCCCACGTCGCTATGGATACTCCACAAGACCGCTTGTACAAGAGAGTACTTGGAGAAATCGCGGAACTTGCGACGCACGAATTGCCGGATGAACGCAATTCTAGCGGCCAGAGCTTAAACTCCGTGTTCTTTTTGGCGGACTACCCAGAATGATAATCAACCCCGTTTGTGGGTTGGGCCAGGCCCAGTTGGGGACTTTCTCGAGGCAATTCAGAGGGAGAAGTTTGTTGGGGGAGCGCCGCATTCCATAAATATAGACACCTCGACCGACACTATTCCGAGTGGTTTCGCAGAGACGTTGGCGATACCGGTGAAGTCATCTATCTCGGGCTCTCCGAGCGCGGCGCCACTTATCTGCTGCATGATTTGACTCGGATTTTCTTATTGCTTTGGGCGGGTACGGCTCTGATGGGCTTTCTAATCTCATACATGAGCGCCCGCCGTACCCTTGTTCGCGTCGAAAATATTACTGAAACGGTTGCGGGAATCGGAAGCGAGGAACTAGGCAAACGTTTGCCTGAGCCATCGAGATCGGATGAGATTTCGCGGCTGGCAAAAACTTTTAATCTTATGCTGGATCGAATTCAGGCCTCCGTGAATCAACTCCGTTCTGTTACCGATGCGGTTGCCCACAACATGAAAGGACCAGTTACCTCGATTCGTGGGACGCTCGAATCGGCGTTGTGTAAGGAACCCAACACCGAGTGGCGTGATGACGTGGGCGAAGCCATCGAAGGCCTGGATCGACTCTTGTATCTGCTGAACACAACACTTGATCTTGCTGAAGCTCAAGGCGGAGCGCTTCACTTGGATCGTAGGATGGTTGACTTCTCTACTGTCGTGATGCAACTCGCTAATGTTTATCAAGCGGCTATGGCTGAGAGGCATCATGAACTCGCCGTTGAGATCGACAATGGAGTTATCGTGCATGCTGACCAGTCGCTAATGACTCGTGTGGTAGAAAACCTTCTTGAGAACGAATTAACTCATTTGCCGGTTGGACGCAAAATAGCCATTCGATTGCGGTTACAGCATGGAATGGCAGAGTTAGTTATCGAGGATAATGGGCCGGGGTTTGAGCCTGCGATAGCTGGTCGCGCCTTTGAACGGTTCGTGAAGAGTAAGGGCTCGCCAGGCCACGGCCTCGGCCTAGCCTTTGTGGCTGCAGTTACACAGGCCCACGGCGGTGCCGCCACTGTTTCTGACCGCCAAGGGGGTGGCGCCATTGTGACGTTATCGCTTCCCGCGTATGTTCAGCCTGCCTGTAATCGGGACGATCTCGCTATTTTCTCCGATAAATGAACGGCCGCTGTTTTGCAGATGACAAGTTGTTCATACTCGTCGCGCCGCTGCGGATGAATGCATCACACGAACCATGCGGAATTCAAGTTCGCTCCCACTTCGTGGGATCCACCGGCCCGATCCGGAAATGAACAATTTGCGCCTCTTCTTCTATTCCGTAATGGTCCGTTTTTTGATACTCCTCAACCTGCTGTTGGTCTATTGCGGGTTTGCTTTAGCGCAGACGTGCATCGTTTCATCGAACTCCCGGACCGTTATAGGAGGGGCGCGCTCAGGCTATCGTCCGCCAGCGGGAGCCGCCCCGGCCCCGAACGATCTCAAGGTGTCCGCGAGAGAGTGACTGGCACCAGGCATACTGGAAGGCTCGCCCTGGCTCTGGTTTAATCCGGGGTGAGAGAAATTGCTGCCGACCGGATCACTGTCGATAACTGACCAGGCACCATCCCGTCTTTCCAGGGCGTAGGTCAACTGCATCGCGCCAGGGCCACTTTTGACGCGAAACTCCACCTGCGCCTGCGCGTGATCGCCTTGGATTGTCACCTGCTTCACGTCGGTATCGAAGGCTTGCAAATTAAGGTTTCCCTTATGGGCCAAATGGGCCTGAATAGCAGCGCGAACAGAATCTTCAGGAGTCTGTGCCTGCGACTGGGCTACTCCTGAGCCATTTTTACAGCCAAGGACAAGCGTTGCCATCACCGTGAGCAGAGCAATCTTTTTCATGTGGTTGCCTCTAGTAGTATCCCAACATCAGCATGAGGATCACGTGAATCGACGCCAGAACCGCAAAAGAGTAACTGAACGGCCGATGGATGATGTGCCAGAGATGCAGCATGCGTTGCGATTTCGAAAGGAAGAGAATCTTCTTTGTGAGAACAGTCTGTTCTCGTGCCATGGAGATGGCGCGCTCCAGAACAGCGTTTTGACCTCGCCCCAATCCGACCAGCGACCACCATTTGCGCTGCGACCAAAGCATCTTTTGGCGGAGCCGCCAGACACGGAGCGGAAATCCTATATCGAATGCCAGCATCTTCCATAGCGCGCCGATCAGCGAAATCGAGCCGATTTCTTTCACGTCCGGCAGCCGCAGCAGCCCATCGATATCCCGCGCCGACAGAATCCCCGTGCTCTTCAACTGCGCAACCATCCGAACACTCTGCTCCTGAGCCTCTTGCAAAGACAACTCGGCAGAATTGAGACTTCTCGGAATCTGCGCGTAGATGTATCTGCCGACTACACCGCTCAGCGCCACCACCACCATGATCCAATAGGCCACCCCCGCGATACCGCTGAATTTGAACGACGAGTGCAAAGTAACCACGACAGGCGCCAGTAATCCGAGCAGAACGTGAAAATCCAGCCAGCGCCGGGAACTGCCCTGCCGGCCCAACCACGCCCATTTCTTTCTCAGCGGGTAGAGAAAAATGAAGAGGAAGAGCAGGAACCCAAACATTCCCAGACGCAAACCGATCGTTCCGCTCGGCTTCAGTAAAGCGTGTTTTGGCGAAAGCGCGCGCTGCTCCGGAGACGACCAGTAATAGCCGAATCCATATGCGATCAAGACCAGAGTTCCGACCGTAGCCAGCAGATATGCCATTCGCAGCCGCAGACGATGCATGCGGTCCGGATCGCGCACGGGGGTCGCTGTAGTTGGTAGAGTCAGATTGATGCTCATGGCTTTGACACCTGCTCCTTCGTATTTACCGAAAATCGCTTATAGGCCGTAAAAACGTGTGTATTGCGCCAGTGCTGGTGACGCGACTCCACTTCTACGGTAGCGTGAGCCGGTAGCCAGTACGTGCCAGGCGAAGTTTGAAACGAGACGGGTGCATATTCGATATCGGAGTGCATCGCCCGCAAACCGACATCTTCCATCTCTGTTCCAATCGTGGCGGTGATTCTTTCGATCACCCCGGTTCCAGGTTCGATCCAGGCGGTGCCGGAAATGTCCAGCGGGTATTCACGACCGTGAACAGCCAGCGCAGCCGGCGAACGTGTGCCCGGAATATGCCGGAAATCCACTTTGGTCAGAGTCTGTGGGGACTCTGTCTCCTGCCCC
This sequence comes from uncultured Acidobacteriota bacterium, assembly GCA_963823935.1. GTDB lineage: Bacteria > Acidobacteriota > Terriglobia > Acidiferrales > UBA7541 > Palsa-189. Next base: position 349,322 of record CAWGNM010000007.1, on the reverse strand, counting down.
GCGAGGCTGAACTGAAAGGCGGCGGAGTAGTACGGATGAAAAATGAGCAGCAGCATCGAAAATCCGTTGCTCACGAGGAGCGGGGATTTGTCTTTGATGTTCTTGCTTGAATCTGCTGCCACGCGGGATTCGACCAGGTTGATTTCGCCGCCGGGGTTGGAAAGCAAAACCAAATAGTCGTAGGAAGACTCGCGCCTCTCCAAGATTTTGCCGTTGTCGCCAATCCTTTCCTGGGTGAGGTGCTCAGTGCAATTTACTTGGGAGATCAGATCTAGAAAGGCCGAAACATTGCCACTGGCCCGCTCTAACAGGTCCGTGAGTTCGCGCGGACCGGCACTGACCGAAGGACACACAATCCACGCGCCGAGAACCAGGGCAATCAAACAGAGCAGTGCTTGCTTTCTCATTTCGGCGAACTGTTTTTTCATTTTCGCTTCCACTTTGAATCGAATCGATAGCCAAGCATCAACATCCACTGGTTATAGTCTTGTTGCTGGCCTCGATAGACCGTAAAGCCCGCCTGGGTAAAGAGGTAGGCCCCAATGTTGTTCTCTACGTTCGCGGTGACAAACATGGCGCTCTGGTTGCCGGCTAACGTCGAAATGAAGGCCTGGTCGCCCGCAAGAATGTCCAAGCGAAAGCGCTCGTTAATGTCCCTGGAGAAGCTGGCTGCCCGATAGGATCCGGAACCAAAAGAGCTGTTGAACCGCGAATAGTGCGCGTCCGCGCGCAAACCAACCCATGGTATGCGGCCAAACGTAATGCCGTACATGTCGTTCAGCGCTGTGCTGGCGTCCCCGGTTCGATTGCTCCGTCCCAGTTCTGCATACACCGCGATCTGTTTCACGATCTCCACGCGCGCTCCCCCGCTGAGACCCTGAAAAAGATACTTATCGAGCAAACCCGTTCCGACCAGCGTCGGGTCGAACGTCGGGATATCGCGGAAGTAGGTATCATTGAAGTCGAGTTGCAAACGCTGCACCGGGCTCCACCGCGCTGTGAAAAAACTGCTGCCGAGTCCCGGCCCTGGAGCCGCAACAGCTGCATTGCCGGCGGGGCTATCTGCTTGCACCGCGCTATAGATGGAGAAGCTTCGCCGATAGGACACCGAGTTCTCGAAGAAAATAAACGGACGGTCGACGGCCCAACTCAGCAAGCTGATTCCAGCGCCGCTCGTGCTCGAGTAGTGAATTGCGTCAAAACTCCCACCGCTGAAATTCACGAAGGCGCCGCCAATTTGGCGGTTCGGGTTGTAGTCCCAGGATGTGGGATCGGGCGTAGAACCTGCAAAAACGCCCGCAATGACACCGGAATGGATGCGCCGTCCAAAATACCCGCCGTCGAACGTGTTCAGGCTGGTCGCCCACGGGAGATACAAACGGCCGAATCCGGCAACCCAATTCCCTGTAGGGTTGTCGTAGGTCAGGCCGAGGTGATAAGTGCGGTTAATGGTTTCCTGAAGCGTGGTCTCCGACGCCGCGGATGAGGATTCGATTGTCCCCCGCCAATACCCGAGGAAATTCCAATAGGTCCCGCCGATTCGCGTGAAATCCGCGCGAAGCACGACTCCCAAATCCCTCCCGTTGGCTTGCGAAGCGTCTAAACTGTGCGTGCCGAAATAATCGAAGCCGATCCGGCCGCGCAGCCGGTTCTCCGACGGAAGCGGTGGCCGCGGAACATCCTGCGCACGCGCCTCGTCATCGAGTGCGTCATCGTCATCCGTGAAGCTGATCACTGCGGGATACTTGCGTGTCGCACTCACGGAATGCTGTTGCACGAGCGCTTGCAGATCAGTGTCCGAAAGATAGGCAAGATCGCCCGGAGCCACTTTGCCGTGTAGCGGGTGGATTTCCGTCACGGCTGACGTTTCCGCTATTCCCACCACCGTCAGCTCGGCCAGCAGGGCCTCCGGCTGCGCGATGTTTGGCAATGCTCCGGTTGGATCCGGAGTCACAGCCACTAGCTTCATGCCCGCGGCGAGTCCCGCGTTGCGCCCCGCATCGATGTATGCGGCATCCTGCTGAACAAATTTCACGTGGAAGACCGTTTTCAGATCGGAGTTAGGCACTGGCGGGCTAGCCGGCTCAACCGGCGCTTCCCGACCCGCTGTGGAAGGCGCTTCGCCGAAAGCGAGCAGTGCTTCCGAAGGGCTTGCAGCATCCGGCGCTGCCGCCAGCTCGGCCGGAGCGCGACCCGTCACTGGCAGACGAACCTGCACCTGCGGCTGCGCCACCTGCTCCAAACTTAAGGGCGCGTCAGTCACAGGCGCGCTCCGACTGCCCTGATTGCCGTCAGCCGTGCGAGCCCCGAGCGCCTCGTCGGGCGCGCCGTTTAGGCTTGCTTGGGAAGTGGACTCGACCGCAGTCGCTGTTTGTGCGAGTTCTTCCGGTGCGTTTTGATCGGGAAATCGAAGAGAAGGTAGCGACGCAGACGGAGTCTCGCTCTGTGTGGTTGAATTGGGCTCGCTCTGTGGTGCGGGCTCGTAAATCGCTTGCTTCGGCGCTTTCCGGAAGATGCCGCCCAACGCCGCAACCGCGCCGCCGCGTGCTGCCGGAATAGGAGCGTTTTGCTGCTGCTCCGATTGTCTTTTTGCTTGCGACGGTGGCTCAGCCAGCGTGATCCGCAATGTGATGCGCTTTCCATCCGTGGAAAAAGCATACGGCAGCGGCCGCTTTAGCCTTACGGCGACTCGAGCGACCGGCGGACTTAGTTGCTGCTGCGACACGATGATCTCTACGACGTCGCCCTGATTCACCTTGAGCCGCTTCCCGCTCTTTTCGCTGCTCACTCCAGCCAGGTCCAGAATCAAATTCCTACCCTCGGCCAGAACCGGACCCGGCGCTCCTATAGGAGCGGAAGTGTCGATGTTGACTCGCACTTCGCCTTGTGCGACCTCGGTGCTTATTGATTCAAGCTTTACCGAGCTCACCGTAGGTTCCTGTGCGAAAGCCAGCATCGAGAGAGCTGGCAGAATCAGAAACGCGAATCTCATTCCTCGAAGAGATACGTTGCGGCAAACAAGGCCGCTCGCTTCTCTAGCCCCCACTGCCGTTTGTATGGCAGTCATAACAATTAATACTGTTGTAGACGTAGCCGCGCACGCCGCTGTGCTGCGGGTCGGTCGCGGCGGCGGTGTGGCACCCCGTGCACTGAAAAACCGTATAGTCGCTGGAATTTGTGTGGCAAGTCGCACAAACACCCTGCGCATTGCCGTGGTTCGTCGGGAACCAGGTGTGATTGAAGGTCGCGCCGGTCCACGCAGTTGTTGTGTGGCAGGTTTGGCACGTCGTGGGGAAACCCGCCGCCGCGTGGTTCGGATTATTTGTGCCCTGGTAATCCGTTTTGTGGCAGCTATAGCAGTCCGTCGGCAGGCTCGTATAGTTGTTATTTACGTGACAGCTTGCGCACGGCACCGTGGTGTGCGCTCCCGTAAGCGGGAAGGGCGTGTTGTTGTGGTTAAACGCCCCGTCGGTCCAGGCCACCGTGTCATGGCACACGTCGCAAGTCGTCGGGTACCCCAGCTGAACGTGGTTCACCGGAGTGACGGCGTTGTTGTAATCCGTCTGGTGACAGGTGACGCAGGCCGTGCTGCTCAGGCTGTAGTTATTGTTGACGTGGCAGGAAGTGCAAGCCACGGTTACGTGCGTTCCCGTCAGCGGCCAACCGGTGGTGGTGTGATTGAATGTCGCGGTTGTCCACGACACCGTCGAATGACAAACGGTACAGTCGGTGGGAAATCCTGCGGCAACGTGGCTAGGGTTCGTCGTCCCTTGATAATCGGTTTGATGGCATGCAATACAGGCCGTGCTGGTCAGGTTGTAGTTATTGTTCACGTGGCAGGAAGTGCAAGGCACGCTTACGTGCGCGCCGGTCAGCGGAAATCCGGTCAAGCTGTGGTTGAAAGTCGCGTTCGTCCACGATGCCGTTGAATGGCACGTCTCGCAAGTCGTGGAAAAGCCGCCCAGGACGTGATTGGGGTTCGTCGTGCTTTGGAAGTCCTGCATATGACAGGCAGAGCACGCCGTGTTAGCGGCGGTCAGGTTGTAGTTATTGTTCACGTGACAGGAAGCGCAGGGCACCGTTACGTGCGCGCCGGTCAGCGGAAATCCCGTGGCGTTGTGGTTGAAGTTCGTTTCACTCCAGGTGTTCACTCCGTGGCAGGCCTCGCAAGTCGTGGAGAAGCTGGCAGCGACGTGATTGGGGCTCACCGCATTCTGAAAATCCCGAGCGTGGCAGGAATAGCACTGCGTCGATAGGCCGGCGAATTGCCCCGTCGCGCCGGTATTGTGGCACGCGATACAGTCAACTGCCGCATGCGCTCCGATCAACGGAAAGCGGTTTTCGTGTGCCCGTACCGCCTGCAAGGACACGTTCCAGCCCAGCACGCTGTGACACTCGGCGCAGTTCGCGCCGAATTGTCCTCGATGAATATCGGCGTGGCAGTCGGAGCACTGCGCGCCTACGTTGCTGAACACCGGTTTCGTATGGCACTGCACACAATCCACTTTCACGTGCATGCCGCGCAGGGGATAACTGGTCTTGTTGTGGTTGAATTCAGGAACAGCTCGGATGGGCCTCCAACTCGTCTGCGTGTGACAATTTTCGCAGGGGATGGCCAAGGGCCCGTGGGGACTCCGCACCTGAGAATCGGGCACACGGCGATTCTGTCCGAAGGCGAGTGCCTGGAGCGTGAGAACGAGCAACAGCACGAGAACGAACGACAGCACTAGCCGCTTGAGCATGACCTGATTGGTGGCGGAGAACCTACCTCCGCCCGCACTCCGACCGCTCTGGAAGCCTTCGAAAAGTCTATGAGCGAAAAATGCGTTCTACAAGCTGTACCGATGGGCAGTAACGTACATATCGCTCGGCCCTGGCCGTAACTACTGGGATCAAGGAAACCAGCCTTCATCTCTTGTTTTGTTGCTGAGACACGCCGTTGCCGTGGCACTCAGCGCACGTCGTGGGCGTCGGCCGATAGAACACGACGTTCCGGCCTTCCACGACCCGCGCCAGGGTGTGGCATGCGCCACAGGCTACGTTTTGGTGCGCTCCCTGCAACGAGAATGCCGTCCGCGTATCGTGGTCGAAATTTGCCGGCTTCCAACGATTCGAGTTGTGGCAGCTAGAGCAGTCCGTCACATCTTTGCGCGCGGCAAACTGCCCCGCATGGGGGTCGTTGTGGCAGCCCGAACATTGCACGGGAGCGGCCCGGAAATTAACGTGCTCCAAACTCCGCTCCAAATTCGGTGGCCGGTGACAATCGATGCACGCCACTCCTCGATGAGCGCCGAGCAAAGGAAAGCTCGTTCTTGCGTGGTCGAAGCCATTGAGCTCCTTCCATTGCGTGGTTGTGTGGCAGGCCTCGCAGCCGGCGGCCCTGCCATCCGCGCGCCTCGCCGCCATCCGTTCGCGGAACTGGCCGGAATGGGGGTCGTTATGGCATGCCGTGCAAGAACGGTCTTCAAACCGGAATTTCACGGGGACCACTGAACCGCGCGGCTGCTCCTGATGGCATTGCCCGCAAGGAACCGCCAAATGGGCGCCCGTCAGCGGGAAGCCGGTCTGCTGGTGCCGGGCTAACGCGAAGTGCGCAGGCTGAAACTCCTCTACGCTGTGACATTGCTCGCAACGATTCTCGTAGGGCGCTGCGGCGAACTGCCCCTTGTGCACATCCGCGTGGCAGTCGCTGCATTCTGTCTGCGTGATTCGAAACACGGTCGCCTTGCCCTTCGGGATATGACACTCGTCGCATTTCACTTCCGCATGCCGACCCTCGAGCGGGTACGAAGTCGTTGCATGTTCCTTCAGCCCGAATGTGGACGGCTTGAACCCATCCACCGTGTGGCAAGCGGCGCAATCGCTGCCCGCCGTGCCCGCCCGAGCCACGAACTGACCTCCGTGATAGTCCGAATGGCAAGCGGCGCAGGTCGAATGCGCTACCGGCGTCTTGAAATCGCCGCGTGTATGGCAGTCGCTGCACGCTACCCCGGCGTGCTTCCCTAGAAGAGGGAACGCGGTCTTGGAATGATCGAAGCCTTCGAGTTGCGCCACCTGAGTCCAGTTCCTAGTGTTATGGCAAGACTCGCAGGTTCCTTTGAAGCTGCCCTTATGAGGATCGGCATGGCAGCCCGTACAAGTGGCGAATGAGAGGCCTGTGTATTTGACGTAAGGTTTGGCGTCCGCTACCGAGGTGTGGCATTTCGCGCAGGCTACCGTCGCGTGCGCGCCCGTTAGAGGGAACTTCGCGGTCGCGTGATTGAACGCCGAAGCGGGCTTCCAAGCATTCGTGGTGTGGCACTGCGTACAATTCGCGCCCAGTTGTCCTCGATGCTCATCTTCGTGGCAACTCGCACACGCGCTACTCAGCCCGAGATAAGTATGGTTTAAATCCTTGACCTGAATTGTTGCGCGCGCGGCGGGCTGTACTTCGCGCGCGTTATGGCATTGCTCGCAGCGCAATCCGGCGTGGCCGCCGGTGAGCGCGAATCCTGCCTGCCGATGATCCAGCGCCTCCCGGCTGGGTTGCCAGCGGACCAGCGGAAAATCCGCGCCATTGTGGTCGGAGTGGCACTGAACGCACTGCTTGCTCGTTCCGTTCGCTCCCACCCAGAGCGCATGCATGCCCCGATTTTGCGCCAAGCGATCTCGGATCTCCGTGTGGCAATCCAGGCATTTGAATTTCACTCCTCCAGCGCCCATGTCGTGGCATTTCGTGCAGTTCAGCAGTCCGGAAAGCGACTCATGTGCCTTCGCTAGAGGACCGGGAGAGATTTGCGCGTATGCGGATGTGGCGCACCAGACAAGTGTCGATCCGAAGACGATCGCAAGCAGGTTTCGGAGCGCGAATCGACGAGCTGTTTCCGACGTGTTTGAACGGGAGCGGCGCATCGTTGCGAACTTGTTTATGGCGCTTGCCGGATAACGCCAAATTTAGAGGACCGAATCGTGATGCTAGCATGTGCCTCCCTTCTGGCCACGGGCTTTACGGGTCAGGGTTTCTCCTGTACACCGCCGGGTAATTCCAGCTGTACCGCGGTGGCCGTTCGTACAGGTGCATTTGACGACGATGCCGCTGTCGAACCTGCCTTCGATGTGGCTAAAATACTCCGTCATGGATAGCCTGATCACTTTCGCTATCGCCGCCGTGATTTGTTTGTTCTTCCTTCTTGGCTACTTGAAGAAAGTGAAGACCCGCGAGCAACGCGCGCACGAGGCGGCAAAAAAGGGGATGATCTATTCCGAAGGGCCCCGCGCTCAACATCCCAAGATTGATGCCAACGCTTGCATCGGCTGCGCGACCTGCACCTCGGTTTGTCCCGAAGGCGACGTTCTGGCCATGCTGGGCGGCAAAGCTGCCATCGTCAACGGTTATAAATGCATTGGCCACAGCCTGTGCGCGGAAGCCTGTCCGGTCGGAGCCATTTCTATGGTCATGGCTCCCGCCGGAATGTCCGCCGATCTACCGGTACTTTCGCCCGAGCACGAGACGAGCGTGCCTGACTTATTTATCGCCGGCGAACTGGGTGGTCTGGCGTTGATCAAGAACGCCATCAATCAGGGGCGCGAGTGCGTGGACACCGTGGCGGCCAGGCTCTCTGCACAGCGAAGTTCCCCTTCGGGCGTTTTGGATTTGCTGATTGTGGGCGCGGGCCCTGCCGGCATCAGCGCATCGCTGCGCGCCATGGAACGAAAGCTCAACTATGTGACCATTGAGCAGGACGAGATTGGCGGTACAGTCGCCAAATATCCGCGCCAGAAGCTGGTCATGACGAGTCCCGTGGAGTTGCCGCTGTATGGCAAGTTCAAAAAGATGGAGCTTTCCAAAGAAGAGTTGATCGCTTTCTGGAGATCGCTTCTCGAACGCTCAGACTTCAAGGTCCGCACGGGGGAAAAGATCGAGGACGTTCAAAAAGGAGCGGATGGTCTTTTCGCGATTGTCTCCAACAAGGGAGACTATCGTGCCCGGGCTGTAATTCTGTGCCTGGGCCGTTCCGGCAATCCCCGAAAATTGGGCGCGAAAGGTGAGGAACTGCCCAAGGTGATGTACCGCCTCATTGAGGCCGACCACTACATCAACAAACGCGTCCTCGTTGTGGGTGGGGGTGACAGCGCCGTCGAGGCAGCCATGGGCCTAGCGAACCAGAAAGGGAATAGCGTTACGCTCTCGTATCGTAGGGAAGCTTTCGCCCGGATCAAGGAGCGCAACGCTCAGCGCATTCAGGAGTATATGCGCTCGAAAAAGGTTGAGGTCTTGTTCAATTCATTGCCCACTGAATTCCACAGGGATAAAGCCATCCTGGAAATAAATGGAAGCACCCGCGAGATTGCCAACGACTATGTTTGGATCTTTGCCGGTGGCGAACCGCCACGCGCTTTCCTGCAGAAGATCGGTGTCAAACTCGGGAATCGAGACATGACGCTCGAAGCCAGCAACGAAGTTAAGCAAACCGTGTTGCAGACATAAGTGCCGCGTTTCTTCCGTTCGAGCTTGCCGATTAGGCCAAGAGCGATTTCGTCGCGAGGAGGATCGCGCAGTTTTCGTGCTTGCCCCGATGAAGAATCAACCGGCAGTTCAACCCGTAATCAGTCGACCTCTTCCGAGCCCTCGGGCCTCGACTCTCCCAGGCCTACTTTGTCGGTACCTCACCGAACCCATCCGGCACGCTCTCTTCTATCTCTTTCTCGTACCCTGACGTAGTAGACGGGTTGTCTAGTGAAGTTCATCTAGAAAAATGGCCCGGTAAATAGGTGCCTAAGCTCCGAATGAAGAATCTTATAGCCGTTGGCGGTTGCCCATTGTTCAAGGATTGCTCGTGCTCTGGAATAGGTCAACGTCACGTAACAGATGACCAGAACGAGAACCCACAAGGGCTGTATATGGGGGGACACGGTGCTTTTTCTGAGGTGCGATTTCCATCTATGCTTTAGGTAATGTGCCGCCCGATTTGCCCATTTACAGGTGAAGAATTACCGTGAAGAAAGCTATCTAAAGTGTTGAAAAGAATGGTAGGCCCGTGGAGACTCGAACTCCAGACCTCTACCGTGTCAAGGTAGCGCTCTAACCAACTGAGCTACGGGCCTAAAGGCAGTTACCAAACTTTTTTTCCATGTTACGCGGCATCGCTTTCAAGTGCAACTCGCTCACACTTCACTCACACTGATGCTCTGTCTCGTGCGTCTCGGAGAGAGTTGCGGTACCTGATTCCGCGGCCAGCAATTGGCGTGGAGGACCATAGCGGCCCCGCAAGACATCGTTGTCGGTGTTTGTAGCGTTTAACTGCTAATTCCGGGGCCCGGCGTTCAATAGCGCTCGACCGTCCTTCAATTCACGCACGTCCACCGTCGATTCCGCCTCCAGCACGGCGAGCTTGGTAAGTAAGATTTGCTTATCCTTGGGCAGCATATCGTCTACAGCCAGGAGCACGACGCCCTGCGCGAACCGGTAGCCGTCCCATTTCCTGAGTTGTATTGCGCGATTTGGGTTGTAGAGCGCATCCCGATTCGCTCCTAGAACCAGCGTCAACCGTGGCCGGAGAGGTTCGGCCCGGTGGAACTCCTGCTCGACTACTCGACACGCCGATAGATAGATCGTTTCAGCCTGGGCGTAGGGCATGGCTTGGTTGCGGGGATTGCGGACGGGGAACAAGCGGCCATTCGCGGGGATGGATTTGCGGCTAGCGGATTCTTGATGATCGATTTCCGACGCAGGGGACGATCCGGAATCGTGGTCGGATGCGATACCCCCGGGGGTTGCTCCGGCGCTTCTCACGTCCAGAGAGGTGATGACATAGTCCCCAGGAGGCAGAACGGCGTTGCCCCAGTGTACCTCCTCGGAAAAATGGAATACGGTCTGTGCGCGAGCGTTGGTATTGCCGCACTGAGTAACAAGACTGCAGGGAGGAATCCTCGCAACGAGTGGATTTGAAGCTGGCTGAACCGCGTTCTATTCGAAGAGAACCCTGTGGTTTGAAAATGGCCAATTCGAGCTGAACGATTTGTATCCATGGGCCGCACTCTCCACCAGGGACTTCGCTGTTCCCGGTGACTGGTAATACTCGTTTACGATGGCACACGTAAATCGTCGAGGTCCAATTCAAAGAACGCGGACGTGCCATGGAAAAAACGCAGCGGAACGCCAATAAAACAGCTTGAAGTTTGCGCGCCAGCTTGGGTCTAACGGCGCTGGAAGACAACCGATTGCGCGTCCTCGAAAGCTACTTGAAATCTTGGGTCGGTGCGCAGCAGAGCCGCAATGGCCGATACCCTCGGCGTTATCACCGTGTTCGCGCGGACAAGATCGGGGTTCGAGTCCCAGCCGGGCTTGCCCGTCCACAGTTCGGAGAACTGCTGAATGCGATCCTGGCCGTGAATGTTGTTCCGGCCATCGATGGCCACCGGCAGTTGGGGAAGCCGCCAAATTAAGAATCCGCCCCAGCTCAGGTCATTGAGAAGCGGACCAGGGAGGTGGTGGTGTTCCACGAACCAGGAAGCCTCCTCCGGAAATTCTCCCGCCACATTGACCGCCAGAGCATCATTGGAAATCCCATAGCGGCTGTAGCAGACGGCTAACACCGCCAGTACACAAACCACCACGGCCACCCGCATCCGGGTGGAAACTGCGCCCAAATCCCAGGGCGAACCGCCGGAGCGCCTCTGATCCCAGCCGTCAGCGATCACGCAGGCCGCTACGACGGCCAGGAACCAGACTTCGCGCACGGAGCGAAAAGCCATCATCGACGCCGCGGCCAGGAAAATCAGCCACAGAGGCTTTGCATCGCGCCGCCATCCAATGGCCAGCGCCGCGGCGAGCGCCAGCAGCAAAACCACGAAATGCTGTGGCTGGCGGAAGCTCATGGCTTTGAGTTCGCTGATCGCGTCGTAAGTTCCCGTCTGGCGCATGTAAAACAAAACCGTCGAGTAAAGCCGCGCTCCATAGGGGTTGATGAGGGTAGCCAGCGCGCTCGAAGCGAAAACCAGCCAAACCTGCTTCGGCGGCAGGTAGTTTCGACCTGCGGCCGCCTGCGGGCTGTAGCGAAAGAGTGCGTCGAGCAGCGGTTCACAGGCGAAGACGCCAAGCACAAACAAACCATCCACGAATTGAATATGCCAGTTGGCCCACAGCACGAACATCGGCGGCAACAGCCAGAGCCTCGCTCCACGCCCCGTGCGCCGGGCGGAAAGTAGAATGTCGAAGGTAAGAATGACGAAGAGGATGCTGAGCATTCCCGGGCGTGGCCCCAGGATCACCGTCATGGCATAGAGCGCCACCGCGGTGAGCCCCACCGCGCGCCAGAATCCCGCGAAGAGCCCTCGCACCAGGTGAAAAAGCGCCAGGGAAAGAGCCAATCGAACAACAACTTCGTACAAGGCGATGGACAGGAAACCCAGGCGCGCGAACGCCGCCGCGCTGATTACATCGAAGAGCCAGCTATATTCCACCCATGGCTTGCCCATCCCGTAGGCAGAGAACGGATCTGTAGCGGGCACCGTGCGATGTGCCAGGATCCAGTCCCCTGTGCGCAGGTGCCACCAAATGTCCGGGTCGGCGATGTAAAACGCGCGAAGAAACAAGACGGCTAGAAAAGAGTAAAGGGCCACCAGCGCGGCCAGCCGAGCCGGTTCCGACTCCAGGATTTGGGAGAGCCCTCCGATTCGCCGCTGGCTGCCGGTCCGGGAGCTTCCGATTTGCGCCGGCGCATCGATTTCGCTCACGATTTGCATCGTTGCTCCAAAAATACGGTAGGCCGCCTCGCCCGTCCCGAGGACAAGGCCGCTCGAAATCCCACCCTTTTAAGGTCTGCTGCTCTTTTTAGGTCTGTCGATAGATTAAACGAGGGGCAGGCGGTCCGTAGACATTCCGCTCGAACCGATGCTCTATGGTGCATTAAGAATTTGGAGCAGTGGCACAGCCACTCTTGGCTGTGCAGAAGGGACCCAATTCTGGAAACGGAGGCCCGGCGCCGAACGAGCGGCGGCCCGCCCACTACCACGAGATCGGGACGGCCGCTAGAAAGCCAGCTTCAAGCCGAACTGAATATGCCGCGGGCCTCCGGATCCAAGCACCGGGTTGGCCGAATCGGGAGTGTTCTTGGCGTAGCCGAAGCCACCGCTCAAGCCCTTCGAAGGATCGGTGCCGGGAGCCGCGAAATTTGTACGGTTGAGGATATTAAAAAACTCCACGCGAAACTGGGCGCTGTATCGTTCTCGGAACTTCCACAGCTTGGAAACGGAGAAGTCCACGTTTTTGTAGGCTTGGCCAAAGAAGATGCCCTTGCTTGCGGTGCCGATGGTTCCGTAAGCCGGCGGCGTGAGTACGCCGCCATTCCGCACGTAGCACCCAAAATTCAAGAGCGATGCGACCGCGAGCGCCCCATTGGCCTGCGCGGCGCTCATGCAGGCTGCCGGAGGCTGCGGTACGCCCCCAACGACAGGATAGGGAGTGCAGCCTGACAGGTTACCGAAACAGGGTAGGGGCGCCGCAGTCACCTGGAAGGCAGAGGGCGGCCCGGTGTAATTCCAAGGCTCGGCAATGCCGTTTGCGCCGGTCTTGGAGGAGGCGTTGATCTCGCCGGTTCCGGTAAAGTCGTTGTTCTGATCAAACGGAGACCAGGGCATTCCTGTTTGCAGCGTCAAAATGCCGTTGACGGACCAGCCTTCGAGCATCTCGCCGGCGGACTTTCTGGAGGGAATCAGGTAGGTGGGCGAGAAAGTGAAGCGATGACGGATATCATTGGCGCCGTTTCCGTAGTATCCGGCACTCAGATTGCCATTGTTGGCCGGCATTATGTTGTTGATGGCGTTGTCCAGCGCGTGGGCATAAGTGTAGCCAGAAAGCATAGAGAGCCCGTGATAGTTACGCGCCTGCATTGTAATCTGCAGAGCATCGTAGTTGGAGTAGGCTCCGTTGGTTGATTCGATAACGTAATTGAGGTACGGAAATTTGCTGGTGTACGGTCCGATTTCAAGTCCGCTATTGGGATTACAGTTGGAGTACGAGGGCGCGCTTAGCAGACAGTTGCTTGCCGCCGTCCCGCTCCAGCCTACTCCAAACGCCGGCTGGTTAAGGTCCGTCAAGTATTGTTCGTCAAAGCCGTGGACTCCGACGTAGGCCACGTCCACCGTCAGGTTATTGGTGATGGCCTGCTGGACATCGAAATTCCACTGGACGGAGCCGGGTTGACGCAGATCGGGCGAGACCGCACTGGTGGAGCAAGGCAAGGCGGCAGAGCAGGTAATGCCGGCGCTATTCACCGGAAATATGGGACCAGTCGTATTCCAGGTGAACTGATTGGTGACCAACTGGAATACTTCGGGGGTGTGAGCATTCGCCGCCGTGCCGCTATTATTGACGCCAATGTCCGGGAAGCTCGCGCCGAAGGGAGAATTCAAGATGACCAGGTTCCCGCCCATGGGCATTTTGAGGACGCTGGCGCCAGCGCGGAGCACGGTTTTGCCGTTGCCCCGGAAGTCCCAAGCCACGCCTAGTCGCGGCGAAAAGTCGTCGCGGTCGGCATGATAAAGCGGCGGGAGATTTGGCCCGCAGCACTGAAAGATCGCGGGAGTGGTGGCCGAATTGACGTCGGGATTGAAGTTCCCCAGGTAGCCGTTGCGTTCGGTGGGAGCCGCGATGTACTCGTAACGCAGGCCCAGGTTCAAGGTTAATCTGGGAGTGAGACGCCAGTCATCCTGCGCGAAGCCTGAGAACCAGTGCCAGCGAGCGACTTGAGTAGGATCACCCTCTAGAATCGATCCGTTGGCAGGAATGCCGCGCAGAAAGTTTTCCAAGGACGAGAATTTCATCGCGCCCTGGGAGTTTTGATAGGTGTCGCTATCCGCGAGTACGTCCACAAATTCAAATCCGAACTTGAAGGCGTGATTGCCGTGCAGATAGGAGACGTTGTCCACAAAATCCGCGGCGCCTTCCGGACCGCGGACCTCCGAATGGTTGCCGCCGCCCAAAGAGAGCGAGAGGCCGGTGAACGTTACTTGAGGAAATCCGCCGTACAGCGGATTCGTCACACCCGTAGGCATGCTATAGCCGTTTGGCCAGGGATTAGACGGAAGCAAGTTGTTGTCCGCATGCAGCGTCGACCAGATCAGGTAGGAGAGGCCGCCGCGGAATTCGTTCACCCAAGTGGAATTGGGAGTCCAGGTCCAGTTTCCCTCTTCCATCTGCAGCCAGAGGGGAACAACCAGTCCCACTGCGGCTCCAATTGGGCGCTCGCAGATATCTGGTCGGCTTTAGACGCATAATACATGCCGCTTATGTGGTGGTGAGGACCGGGAATGTAGTCACCCTTAATGACTCCATTGTTGAGCGGCCCGGAGCTTGTCAGGTTGGGCGCAAAATTGTTGGACGCGCTCGGGTCGAACGGAAATACGTTCTCGACTGCGGGCGAAGCCTGCGTGACCACGCAAGTGCTGGGATTGAGGCCAGCCAATTGGGCGCTGAGCGCACTGATCGCCAGCTTCTTGCTGTTCAAATCGCTACACGCGTTCACCATGCTCAGGTTGTTCTTCGGATCTAACGCGGCAGACAGAGCTATATCCGATGGAACCGTAAAGACCGACGTCGATCCCAGAGCGAAGCGCAACCCTTCGTAGTTCGCAAACCAGAAAATCTTATCCTTGAGGATGGGTCCGCCGGCCGACGCGCCGAACTGCTCCAAAGTCGCCGGCGTGACAATGTCCGTGAAAAAGTTGGACGCATCAGTCGCGCCGGCATCGCGGCCAAACGCGTAAGCCGCGCCGTGAAGCTATTCGTGCCGGACTTCACGCCGACGTTTATGACCGAGCCGTCCCGCCAGCCATATTCCGCCTTGGGGTTCTGCTCGGTATTGAATTCCTGGATCGCATCGATGGGCAGAATGGAGGAGGCATCTCCGACGCGGTAGCCCGCTTTCATCAGAGCTCCGGTGCCGCTCTCGCCGATTTGGACAATGCCCTCCACCAGCAGGAGGTCATTACCCGGTCGGCGGCCGTTGGTGCTGGAGTTGCCGGTGGTGCCGCCGACGGTTTGGATCACTCCGGGACGCAGCTGAAGCAGGCGCTCAAAATTGCGGCCGTTCAAAGGCAGCGCGATGATCGACTCGTTGCTGACGGTGCCGCCCAAGGTGGAGTCGGTACGTATCGATCGCCGGGACTTCGCTGGTCACCGTGATGGTTTGCGTTTGCTCGCCCGGCTGCAGCTCGAGATCGACGCGAATGTTTCGGCCTACCTCCACCAGCACGCCGGTGTGCTCCACCGGCCGGAAACCTTTGGCCTCGGCGCGGACGGTGTATGTCCCGGGGGTCACATTGTTCGCGACGTATTGGCCTGCGCTGTCGGTGACCAGGGATTGCGTGACGCCTCGAGAGACGTCGGTAACCGTCACCGTGGCGCCCACGATGGCTCCGCCAGTCTGGTCAAACACCCCTCCTTGCAGAGTCCCTTGATTGGTTTGGGAAGAGAGAGGGAGGCAAGCCAGGAGCAGGGCGATCGTCGCGGCAAGCCACTGCGCTAGTTTTTTTGAATTGCGCCAACCGGATTGCGGGCACGTGGATGCTAGAAGGCTCATTAGAGATCCTCCGTCGATGCAATCGCACTCCAATGAGACCCGCGGCGTGGAAAACTGATGCCGCTAGTAACACACGGCGGAGCGAGATGTCAAGGAACGCTTCAAAAATGTCGCAGCAAAATGAGAATGTCCGGTTTGTGCAAAGTAGAAATGTCCGGTTTCATCCAGGGTGGGAGGAGGGATGGAACCGGAGCGAATCGAATTGAGTGCGAAAGAACG
The DNA here is from genome assembly GCA_963823935.1 of uncultured Acidobacteriota bacterium. Classification (GTDB taxonomy): domain Bacteria; phylum Acidobacteriota; class Terriglobia; order Acidiferrales; family UBA7541; genus Palsa-189. The sequence continues at coordinate 333,543 of CAWGNM010000007.1, read as the reverse complement.
GGAGCGATTGAAGGTTTTGCAGCAAGTCGAAGAAGGGCATCTGAAACAAATCGAAGCGGCCCGCAGGCTGGACGTAAGTGACCGGCAGGTGCGGCGTTGGCAGGCCCGGCTGCGCAGCGAGGGGGATCGCGGAATCGTGCATCGACTGCGGGGCCGGTGCTCGAATCGCCAGATCCCCGAGGGCCGCAGGCGAGGTGCCCTGCGCCAGTTGCGAAAGGCGTGCTATGCGGGTTTCGGTCCTACGCTGGCGGCGGAACATCTGGCGCGCCGAGGAATGCCGGTGAGCCGAGAGACGTTACGGAAGTGGATGAGCGCCGCAGGGCTGTGGCGGCCGCGAAATCGCCGGCTGAAAACGGTGCACGTATGGCGCCCGCGACGCAGTGCTTTTGGCGAGTTGGTGATGATGGACAGCTCGCCTTATGGCTGGCTGGAAGATCGTGGTCCGGCCTGCCATCTGATCGCGCTGATCGATGACGCCAGCAGTCGCGCCTGGGGCCGCTTGGTCGAGCACGATTCCACCGAAGAAAACCTGCGCACCTTGCAGGGCTGGCTGCAACACTACGGGCGACCGCTGGCCCTGTACACGGATAAAAACAGCCTGTTTGTGACTTCCCGCCCGGTGCAATGGCAGGAGCAGTTGCGGGGGGAGCCGGCCCGCACGCAGTTCGGGCGGGCCCTGGGGGAACTGGGCATCGAGTGGGTGGCCGCGCATTCACCGCAGGCCAAAGGGCGGATCGAGCGGCTGTTCGGGGTGCTGCAGGATCGTTTGGTGAAAGAGATGCGCCTGCAGCAGATCGCCACACTCGAACAGGCCAACCGTTTTCTGGAGAGGAGCTTCTGGCCCTTTTGGCGGCAGCGCTTCGCCGTGCAGCCGGTCCTGGCCGTGAATGCCCACCGGCCCCTGGAGGGCAGCCATCGGCTGGAGGAAATTCTCAGCGTGCGGGTGGCGCGCACGGTGGCGGCCGATCACACCGTGAGTTGGCAAGGGCAGCGCTGGGGAGTTTGGCGCGAACAGGTCTGCGCCGGATTACGAGGCGCTCGAGTGGAGATCGAAAGACGCCTGGATGGCAGTCACTGGCTGCGCTTCCGCGGCCGTTACCTGTCGCTGCATCCCTGCCCGGCGGCGCCACGGCCGGCAACTCCTTCCGGCCTACGGCCTACAGGAGTCGCCGATCAAAAACCCCAGGCATCTACCAAGATCAAAACCAAATACATCCCGCCTCCCGATCACCCCTGGAGGAAAGATTGGAAGCGGACATTTCTATTTGGCAGAAAACCGGACATTTCTACTTTGCGTTGACAGGAATGCTTCAAAAACCAAAGCACGCGCCAATATCAAAACCAAATGCTTCCCGCCTCCCGATCCATACGTCGCCTGCGCCACGGGGCTCGCGCGCAAAGTGAGCGAATCACTTTTGCACCGTGCGTAACCTCGTTCGCCTGCCTGGGGCGTTTGCACAATCGGGTACCCGCGTATAATAAAGACCGCATCAACGGAGATTCACTAGAGGAGAACCGCGAAATGCTAAATCGCTGCCTCAAAGGCGCACTCGTCGTCCCGGCCTTCGCACTGGCGTTTACGTCGCTGGCCATGGCCCAAGGCCAAAGCGCTCAACTCCCCGGAGCAGGACAGGCCAATACGCTGTACAACAGATTGAATATCGGCCCGGGCGGACCCGCTCCCAAAAAAGATCTCAGCGGCTCCTGGACCGGTCCGCTGGACGCGAAACTCGGCGACGTCCCTCCCATGACCCCGCAGGGCCAGGAGCGGTACAAGGCCAATAAGCCGGAAAGGGAATTCCACGTTGCGGGCTCAAACGATCCCTTCAGCACGTGCGATCCGTTTGGCTTTCCTCGAAGCGACATGAATGAGGTCAGGGGCATCGCTTTCGCCACCATGCCCGACCGAATCGTCATTCTCAATCAGTATCAGCAAGTTTGGCGCGAGGTCTGGATGGACGGAAGAGCGCTTCCCAAGAATGTGGGCGCCGCCGAAAAGGGTGCGCCCGATCCGCGCTATTACGGATACTCCGTCGGCCACTGGGAGGGAGACAACACGCTGGTCGTCGATACCACCGGCCTGGACGACGCCACCTGGATCAACAGCGCGGGATATCCGCATAGCACCAACGCCCACGTACAGGAGCGCTTCACGCGCTTGGACCATAACGATTTGCAACTCGTCGTCACCATCGATGACCCGGCGTTTTATATCAAGCCGTTCGAGCTCACCACCTCGAATTTCAAGTGGATTCCCAATCAGCAGCTCGACGAGCAGCTCTGCATCCCGTCCGAGATGCTCGAGTATAGAAAGATCGTTGCCGATCCTGCCGCGAAAGAAGAGAAGTAGGGAAGTAGAAGACCGCCGGCCTTGGCGGGAACGCTTCCGATTTCGACGCGGTAAAGAAGAGCGGGAAAAAGAAAGGAGCGCAGATTCTGCGCTCCTCTGGTGAAGTTTAGGAACTCCGCGGAACGACCTACTTCTTGTTTGAAGCGGCGTCCACCGGCTTAGCAACCGTCTTGGTGTAGTCTAGTTCCTCGGACACCGCGCAGACCTGCTCGCGAATGTCGAACCACTCCGGCTGCAATCCCATCTTGAATTTGTCCAAGGCGTTCCACGGTTTCGTATACATCTTGGGATCGTCGATGGTCATGGTGAGTTCCATCACGTCGTGATTCACGCGATGCCAGGTTTCGGTCACCTTCAATTGATCGCTGTGCGGGCGGCCGACATTATCGATCCAGGTCCGTTCATCCAAGCCAACGGTTTCGACCACAAAAGTGTAGTCGTCCGTCCAGTTGCCTACCGAGTATCCGTACCAGCGCGGCTCCGGAACATCGTCAACTTTGGGGAGCTCTCTTCCATCCATCCAGATATTCCGCCAGACCTGATCGTTCTGGTAAACGATCGCCATCTGGTTCTTGTTTTGGTAGAACTGGATGGCCCTCAGATTGAAAAGCTCGATGCGCGGAAAGCCGATGGGATCGCAAATATCGAACGGGTCGTTATTTTCCGCGATGGGCACCGCCGTGACTCCAAACCCTGGTTTATGCTCGTGCCAGGTCTGCAGCCCCAGAGGCGTGAAGGGCAGTTCATGCTCCGGCTTCCCGTCGGATGGATACCCTTTCGGCCCCGTCGCAAAGACGCCATCCCGATAACCCGGTATCGGCTCCCAAATCCCGGTCAGATCGCGCACCGGCGCCGGAGCGCCGGTCTGAGCGGGCGGCTCGGGCACGATGCGGTCCCACCCGTCTCGGTGTATGTTTTTGCCGGACTGTCTCTGCGGAGCAGTTTGCGCGCGCGTAACCGGCGCGTACGCCATTCCCGCGATGATGATCGCTGCGGCCACAAAACGATTTAGCATTTCGAATTCTCTCCCTAAATCCGCTTACGCCTGGCGAGTCCCTGCCAGGGGAAATACTTAGCGCTCGTTACCCATGCTGAGCTCTTGACCATCCGGAAGCACCACTTTCTCCACCCGCCCGATGGGCTCGCCGCTCTTGGCCATGCCCCTCATCGTCACCGTAACTTCCTCGCCCGGCTTGAACGACTTCGCAGTGATGCCAAAATTCACCAGCGTGGACGGCGCATTCCATTCGCCCAGCCAATGCACCACGTTGCCCTTGTCATCCTTGGCGTCAAACTTCAGGAAGGAATGCGGGTTCGTCCACACCCATGCCGTCACGGTTCCCTTTACCGTCATCGTCTTGCTGTCATACGCGGCGTTGCCATGATGTGCAAAGAGCGAAGTGGAAACGGAAAGAAGCGCCACTGCCGCAAGGAAAGTCACTACCAGCTTGTTTCTCATCACTGCCTCCAAATGATTACCGGGACGGCCCAGACCTCTGGTGCATTCCGATGGCGGGATTCTACCAACTTCCCCTCAGGCTCGCAACACGCAGCCGCCTTTGAAAATTGCGCTTCGTCTAGGCTGGAGCGAGCTCGGTGCGCGCATCGCGTTTATGCCGCGCGAAGATAAACACGTCACGCGTGCTCCTCCTCGCGCCGCCAAGCCCGCCAGGTTTCCTACTTCTCCGGGGCCACGCCCTTGCCGCCTGGATCTCCGATCAGGCTGAGGTATTGAATCATTTCTGACGGCAGGCACAGTTGCTCGGCGAGTTGCTGGCTGGGCCACCACTTGAAGCCCAGCTTGCCCAGCACAAACGGCTTGGTGTAGAGCGTGGGATCGTCTACCGTCACCGTCAATTGCAGATCGTTGTGGTCCACGCGCGTGTAGCGCTCCTGCACGTGAGCTTGGATGGTATGCGGATATCCCGCCCCATTGAGCCAGGTATTCTCGTCCAGCCCCGTGGTATCTACGACGAACGTGTAGTCGTCTTCCCAATGGCCCACGGAATATCCGTAATATCGAGGATCGGGCGCGCCCTTTTCCGTCGAGCCCACGTTCTTGGGCAGCGGGCGTCCGTCTGTCCAAATTTCGCGCCAGGCCCGCTGATACTGGCTGAGAATGACCACGCGGTCCGGCATGTTCGCGAACGACTCGCCCCTGGTTTCGAAAATCATGTTGCGCGGAAATCCCAGCGGATCGCACGTGCGCACAAAATTGTCGTTTGTTCCCGAGACATGGTATTTCGCCTCGGGCTTGTTCTCGCTGAAGCGCTTTCGTCCCTCAGCCGTGAAAGAAGGTGTTTCTCCCGTTCCCGCTGAGATCGGCCCCACCCAGGTGCCCGTAAAATCGCGCTTGGGCGCAGGTCCCCCCGGACCTTCATTCAGCTTGTCGTAATCCGTATTCTGGTATTGGGCCGTCGCCAGCAACGAAAAGCTCAGCACTGCCGCGAGCACCATCATCGCGCGCGTCAAGCGATTCCGCATTTTTCGATTCTCCTGTGAATGAATGCCGGTTTTCGACCGCACATCGACATCGCTTGGACAGCGATTGGCGGTAGCATACACTTCGAGCCAACAGCGGTCAACGCGCCAAATGCCTGCGGAACTTGATTATCGAAATCGTGAAATGTATTCTCAGCAACACGCCGGTAGTAGGGAGGCCAGTTAGGAGGATCGATGCGGACTCTATCCACGGGCTCAACGCTCGCATTGGCGGCTCGCTCTCTTGAGCTCATCCTTGGCCGGTTTTTCAGAGCCCGCGCCGCAAGCGCCCCAAACGCCGCAGTCCAAACAGGCGGTAGATTCGGAAGACGCCAAGTGGGTTTATAACGGCCTCATCAGGGTCAATGGCACCGGCGGCCCGGCGCCCAAACACGATTTGACGGGCACTTGGGCCGGCCCTCGCTCCGGCGCGGGTGTCCCCGATTTTAGCCGCGGCGATGTTCCCAGCCTCACTCCCGAGGGCCAAAAGCTTTTCGCTGAGCGCAAGAGCCTCCAGAAGTTCAGCCCCGCCGGCACCAACGATCCCACCGTCAGGACCTGCGATCCTTTCGGCTTTCCGCGCGCCGCCATCGACGAAATCAGGGGCGTCTCCTTCGCCACCATGAACGACCGCATTGTCGTCCTCTATCAGTTCCAGCAGGTCTGGCGCGAGATTTGGACCAATGGCCAGGAGCTTCCCAAGAACGTCGGCGCAGCGGTGAAGGGCGCGCCCGATCCGCGCTACTACGGATATTCCACGGGCCATTGGGAAGGCGACAACGTGCTCGTCGTCGATACCACCGGCCTGGACGACCGCACCTGGCTCACCGGCGCGGGATACCCGCACAGCATCGACGCCCACATTCAGGAGCGCTACACCCGCGTCGATCACAACGACCTGCAGGTGACGCTCACCGTCGACGATCCCAAGATCTATACCAAGCCGTTTTCGCTCGGCACCGTATATTTCAAGTGGGTCCCCAACCAGATCTTCGACGAGAAGATCTGCATCCCGTCCGAAGTGATCGAATATCTCAAGGCCGTAGGCGATCCCGCCGGCACCGACACCTCCGCCAAGTAGCATTGGATTCGGAGCGCATAACGCTCCACCGTGTCATCCCGAACCCGGTCGCGTTTCGCGAACGGCGGTGAGGGATCTGCTTTTCTCCTCGCAACTCGGCGCGCCTTCGTTGACACCACAAATCATCTCCGATATTCTTCAGCCATCAGGGTAAAGGCAAACCGCGAAGTCGATCTCACGAGGTGCCCGTATGCGAAGCCCCATGCGAACTAAGTTAGCCCCTTTTGCTCTGGCCGGCGCTCTCCTGGCGCTTTCTATTCCCGCGTTTGCGCACCATGGCGCCGCCGCCTACGACATGAGCAAGCCGGCGGTGTTCAAGGACGCCGTGGTAACCAAGTACTTCTGGGCCAACCCTCACACCGTAATTTTCTTCGACGCCAAAGACGATAAAGGCACGGTCACGCACTGGTCCACCGAGCTGGGCAGCCCCTCCGCCATCGAACTGATGGGCTGGAATCGAAGCACGCTGAAGCCTGGCGATACCATTACGGTTTACATGTTCAAGGCCAAGAACGGCAGCACGGTTGGCCGCATCAATAAGATCGTGCTCGCCGACGGCACCCTCATGCGCGATAGCCAGACCGGCGCCGATAATGGCGGACGCGCGGACGATAGCGTCAGGTAGCCTGCTTGCCGAGAACTCTTCGCGCCAGCTTGCATGCCCTTTCAAAGGCATGAGTTCTGCATGAATCCTTCTGGATTTTCGGAGCCCCGGGTTTGGGAACGAGCGCAAGTTTGCGAATAAGCGCAGGTTCTGGGAACAAGGGAGAGTTTGGGAATAACGACGCGTGCGAAAAGCGCCGCCGCTGCTTTGGCGGCCATTCTCGTCTTTTCCGCCGCAGCCGTTTCGCTCCACGCCAGGGCCAGGCGCCCGCCGGCGGCGCGCTCGCAAATACGCAATACAACAAGCTGCAAAATAGCGGCCCCGGCGGCCCCGCGCCCAAACGCGATTTCACCGGCTCCTGGGCAGGCCCCATTCAGATCGACAGTTCCGTCGTGCCGCCCCCGCTCACGCCTTTCGGCCAAAAATTGCTGAGCGAAAATAAGCCCGAGGCCCAGTATCACGTCGCGGACACCAACGACACCTTCGCCCGCATGTGCGATCCCCTGGGCTTCCCGCGCAACATGGTCTTCGAAATCCGGGGAATCGCCTTCGCCACCATGCCCGACCGAATCATTGTCCTGAACCAATATCAGCGCGCCTGGCGCGAGATCTGGATGGACGGGCGCGAGTTGCCCAAGGAAGTCGGCAGCACCGCCAAGGGCGCGCCCGACCCTCGCTACTACGGCTATTCGGTAGGCCATTGGGAGGGAGATAACACCCTCGTCGTCGATACCACCGGCCTCGACGAAAAAACCTGGCTAACGCGCGCCGGCTATCCGCACACCGTGGCCGCCGTCGTCCACGAGCGCTACGTCCGCATGGACCACAACGATTTGCAGCTCACCCTCACGCTCGACGACCCGAAAATCTATACCCAAACCCTCAAGCTGGGCACCGCCGATTTCAAGTGGATCCCCGACCAGCAGCTCGAGGAGCAGATGTGCATCCCCTCCGAGATGCTCCAATATCTCACCATCGTAGCCGACCCCGCCGGCGCCGGCCTCGCCCCCGACAAATAGCCTCCGCCCGGGATTTTGTGCCCAGAAGAGTGTAACTCTTGCTCGTTTAACGCTGGGCGTTATATAGTGGGATTGTGATCCGGTCCTTCCGCGGCGCAGACACTGAAAGGCTCTTTCATCGGGAAGCGGTACGGAAGTTCCGGGCCATCGAGCGAGTCGCTAGGCGGAAGCTCGACCAGGTTCATTTCGCCGCGAAGCTCAGCGATTTGGCCGTTCCGGGAGGAAACCGGCTCGAAAGCCTGCGCGGTGATCGCCAGGGCCAGCACAGCATTCGAATCAATGATCAGTGGCGCGTCTGCTTCGTGTGGCGAGGCGGGAACGCGTACGAAGTTGAGATCGTTGACTACCATTAGGAGGAAGAATGGCAAAGAAACTGAAGCCCATACATCCGGGAGAGCAGCTTCGGGAGGAGTTCATGAAGCCCTATGGGCTGAGCATGAACAAGCTCGCCCTGGACCTGCGAGTGCCGGTCACCCGCGTCGCCGAAATCGTCAACCAGCGCCGCGGAATTACCGCCGATACCGCCTTCCGCCTGGCGCGCTACTTCAAGACCACCCCGCAATTTTGGATGAACATGCAACTGAAGTACGAGCTGGACGTGGCCGAGGACGAACTGGCGGCTAAGATCGAGCGCGACGTGCGGCCCTTTGAGGCCATTTCATCGCGTTAGCCGCCTCGACGCCTTCGTGGGTCTCTGTCATAACTCGACAGGTTTGTGGGTCGCGGCTTCAGCCGCGACATTAAACCGCCTGCAATGAGAACGGCTTTAGCCACTGGCGTCTTGTTTCAACGGTCTCCACCCAGACTTTCGAGTGCGGGCCTCTTTTCAACCGCCCAAATTGTCACTGAGGTTCGGTGCGTGTTCCTGGTCTTCTGGTGGCCTCTAAATTAAATCAAGGCATGCCGGGCGTGGGAGTCGAACCCACACGAGGAAAATCCCCACGGGATTTTAAGTCCCGAACGTCTGCCATTCCGTCAGCCCGGCACGCTGGCAGTCACCGTAAATCTAGCAAGTGGCTTGCTGCAAAACAATCACTTCCGACCTGGACTTCTGAGAAGTGCTGGTGTCAGTTTATTCCTCTGTTCCGAAATAGGCACATAGTCGCGCGGTTCCTGGCGCCGACGGAATCGAGACTCTAAGGCCAGTGGCAACGCAGTCGATTTAGGCGTATATAATCCCGCGCTATGCCGCTTGACCTAATTGCACGTCGCTACGCCGAAACCCTTTTCACACAAGAAATGGAGCGATTGGCACGTGAGCACCAGAAAAAACGCGTTGCCGTTGCGAGCGATTTCGCGGCGCGAAATATGCTTCGCTCGGGGATGTATTTCACAGGTATCGCGCAAGCCGGAATCGAATACCTGAAAGCGGTAGCACAGGCGAGGGCTGACACCCTCCTACATGCATACGATTCTGCGGGATTGCGAATAGATGACCAAGCAGTCTCAGAGATCTACGGAGAGGTCGCCAAGCTCTCTGAGGCACAAGGAAGAAATCTGAAAGCAAGCATTCAGACTGCTGCCCAGCAGCAAAGCATGCCCGAGGGTGTCGCAAGTTCTGTGGGCGCGACTATTGAGCGCGAAGCTTCGGGCATATCGAATGGAATCCGACTTCAGCTGTTTGCCAGGAGAGACAAGGACATCCTGGCTGCGAGAACTGCCTCGAAAGAGACACTCAAGCACAGTGTCGAGGCTGGAAACATCGTGTTTCTGAGTCATGCTGCTTACGACGAGAAGATTGCACGGTTTCTCAAGACCCAAATTGAAACCGCAATTCGCTGCGATGTATTTGTCTCCAGTGATCCCGAGGATTTACAACCCGGCGATCCGTGGGTCGAAACCATCCTCCAAGCGTTGAGGAGTGCGCGCCTCGTACTCGTGATCGCCAGCGAACGCGGAATTAGTCGGAAATGGGTCTGGTATGAGGCTGGCGCGGGCTGGAGCAGAGACCTGCGTGTCATTCCGTGCTGCGTAGGAAGGCTCAGAAAGGGACAGCTGCCCGCGCCATTCTCCCGATACCAGGCTCTCGATGTCGATGCCGAAGCCGACTTCCGGTCCCTCCTAGATCAGATCGCCAGGGAACTCGGACTGCAAGCTCAGCCGAGTGATAGCAGCGCAGCAACTGCCGAAATCAAGCGACTAAATGCAGAATGCGAGCTCGCCGGAACAGAAGGACCATCGTTTGCGGTGGTGACGCCACGGCTTGAAGCAGTGCGGCTTTCGGCGAAAATGATTAACATTTCCCAAAAGAACATAACGATTGAAGTCGAAAACGAATCAGCTGAGTTGGTCAGAATCGTCGAGATCCGGCTCGAAGACCAACGGGGATTTCGGCTCACCGAACCAGCGCATCCTCAAGCTGAGACGACCTGGACTATCGACCCTGGAGCAAAGCTTTCCATTAACTGGGTGGCGGGTACAGCGCCAGCCGCCACTATGGTCAGGTTGGACCCGAATAGGGGAACGCCGTTCGACGCAGAGGTTCACATCGTTTTCGATTGTGACGTCTCGGGCGGCCGCACCACTAAGACACACATCCTCTGGGCCAAAATAGACGCAACAAGCCTGCGAATAGTGCAGCTAGCCGGCTGATTGGGACCTCCGCTTTCCTGACTCATCCCGAAGCCCCGAACAAATCCCCGTCGAATCGAGCACGGCGTGTACACCAGCGCAACTCGTGCATTGCGAGCCTGTTGCCCGCGTGTTAGCATCGTCCCGCAGCAATTAGTAGTCCGGCTTTTGAGCGCAGCGCGGCTGATCCCAATTTCCATCCCCGGTCCCCTCGCTCAATCGCCGCAGCGAACCGAACTGAGGAGCGAATCACATGAAATGGTTTTCCAGAATTTTTGTGGCCGCCGCTTTGATGACCCTGGCGCTCTCCGTGAACGCCCAGACGCGTCCCGTCCAGAAATTTGGCAATGTCACGATCACCCCGATCTATCACGCCACCCTGCTCATCCAGGCGGGCGGCAAGAATATCTACGTCGATCCGGCCAAGCCGGCTAATTTCTCCGGATTGCCCCCGGCCGACCTGATCCTGATCACCCACGACCACGGCGATCACGTGGACCACGATCAAACTTCCATCAAGGCCATCTCCAAGGAGGGCACCGAAATTTGGGCGCCCGCGGCCGTGAAAGAGTTCGTCCCTCAGGCCACCCTCGTCTCCAATGGCGATACCAAGAAGTGGGATAAGTGGACCATCGAAGCGATTCCCAGCTACAACATGGTCCGCGGGCCGAAGGAAGGCCAGTTCTTCCATCCCAAGGGCCGCGGCAACGCCTACGTGCTCACCTACGGCGGAAAGCGCTTCTTTATTTCCGGCGATACCGAAGCCACTCCGGAGATGAAGGCGCTCAAGAATATCGATGTCGCCTTCGTATGCATCAATCTCCCCTATACCATGACGCCTGACGAAGCTGCCGAAGTGGTGAAGGAGATGCACCCCAAGGTGGTCATTCCGTACCACTATCGCGGCATGCCGGCAACCGACCTGAACGAATTCAAGACCAAGCTCGAGGGCTCCAAGATCGACGTGCGGCTGCTGGAATGGTATCCGAAGGCGGCGTCCTAAAGCCGAGCGCGGCCGAGCATTACTCACCGGTTTAGCTGTTGTAGGTTCTTGCTGAGCCGATTGCTTTATTAAGCGCGGTCGTCTACAGAAAAAAGAGCGGGCAAGTCAATCTTGCCCGCTCTTTTATTTTCGCCCAACTAGCCGAACGCATCCGCCGCGGCTTCACCGCATATCTCAATGCTGTCATCCCGACAGAGCCCGCCGTGGCGGGCGACCGAGGGATCTGCAGTTTCCGTCAGCCTGCTTCGCAGCGCCTCACCTCTGACTCCGCCTTCAGTCCGCGCTCGCCCGCAGCGCCTTGGGCCGCGCCGGCCCTTTCCCCGCCTGCGTCTCGCCAATCGCCCGAGCGATCTCCTCCACGTCCTGCGCCGTCAATTCGATCTCCCCGGCGCGAATCCAGCCGTCCACCTGCTCGGCCGATCGCGCCCCCACAATCGCGCCGCTCACGCCGGGCCAGACCAGCGTCCACGCCACGGCGATCGCCGCGACAGTCGTGCCATGGCGCTGCGCAATCGGCCGCAGCGCATCGCGCAGCCGCAGATTGCGGCTCAGGTTGGGCTCCTGAAATTCGGCATTGTTTCGCCGCCAGTCATCCTTGGCGAATCCGGCGACGCGCTCGGCGCCGAATCGATCCGTCAGCAGGCCTGATTGCATCGGGCTGTAGGCGATCACTCCGGTGCCATGGCTGGCGCACCACGGAATCAACTCCTCCGCGGCCTCGCGGCGAATCATCGAAAAAGGAGGCTGCAGCGAGTCCACGTGGCCCACGCGCTCGCAGCGCTCCAGCAGAGCCACGGTGAAGTTCGAGACGCCCGCCGCCCGCACCTTGCCCTCCTGCTTGAGCCGCTGCATTTCGCCCCAGGACTCCTCGACCGGCGTACTTTCGTCGGGCCAGTGGAATTGGTAGAGGTCGATCCGCTCCACGCCCAGCCGCCGCAGCGACGCCTCGCATTCGCGCCGGATCGTTTCCGGACGCAGGTCTCGCCGCGGCGTCTCAAAAGGCTTGCTGCGGTCGGCCGAGAGGCCGCACTTGGTAAAGATCAGCGGCTTTTGCGCGGGCGAAATCCCCCTCACGGCTTCGCGCACTACCTCCTCCGAATGTCCCAGCCCGTAAATCGCCGCCGTATCGATCCAGTTGATTCCCAACTCCACCCCGCGGTGGATCGCGGCGATCGACGCATCGTCGTCCTGCTGCCCCCAGCCAAAACTCCAGCCTCCTCCGCCGATAGCCCAGGTTCCCACTCCCACGGTCGTGATTTCGAGTCCGCTCTTGCCCAGAGGCCTCTTGTGCAATGCCATAATTTATTCCTCCAGTTTCTTTCGATCTCTTGGGTGATCTCTTAGGGTTTGCCAATATACTTTTAGTTGGCGAATGTACGCGGCGCTTGCCCGTCCACCCGCCAACGCTGGATGCGGCGGAGCGCCCCCGTTCCGATGTTAGCGATCCGATGTTAACGATAGGCTCCGCTCTAAGGACGCCTATTTGATTGCCTCGCGCCACATGTGGTTATATGCAAGTTCGTCTGAAAAAGTTACATGCGGCTTCGTTTATAAAATGTTTGAAAAAACTAATGGGTGGAAAGGGACTCTTCCTTTATGAGCGAGATGGTCACAAAGAAAGCCACGCGAATCGAAAGCGACAGCATGGGGCCGATCGAAGTTCCCGCGGACGTCTACTGGGGCGCCCAGACGGCGCGGTCGCTCGTGCACTTCAATATCGGCCGGGACACCATGCCCCCCGAGCTGATTCGCGCCTTTGGAATTTTGAAGAAGGCCTGCGCGCTGGTGAATCAGGAGCTGGGCAAGCTGCCGCCGGAGAAGGCTCGCCTCATCATCCAGGCCTGCGATGAAGTCATCTCCGGAAAGTTGAACGAAGAATTTCCCCTGCGCATCTGGCAGACCGGCAGCGGCACGCAAACCAATATGAACGCCAACGAAGTCATCGCCAATCGCGCCATCGAACTCGCTGGCGGCGTTCTCGGTTCCAAGAATCCGATTCATCCCAACGACGATGTGAACATGTCGCAGTCCTCCAACGACACGTTTCCCGCCGCCATGCACATCGCCGCCGCCGAGCGCATCCACAGCGCGCTGATTCCCTCCGTGCGCCGCGTGCACCAGGCGCTCGATGCCAAGGCCAAGGAGTTTGCCGACGTCGTCAAGATCGGCCGCACCCACCTCATGGACGCCACTCCGCTCACCGTGGGCCAGGAGATGGGCGGCTGGGCCAGCCTGATCGAGCGCGACGTCGTCCGGCTCGAGCAGTCCCTCGACGGCATTTACGATCTGGCCATCGGCGGCACCGCCGTCGGCACCGGCCTGAACGCGCATCCCGAATTCGCCGAGCGCGCCGCCAAGAAGATCGCGGAGCTCACCCACCTGCCGTTTCGCTCGCATGGCAATAAATTCGCCGCGCTTTCCGCGCACGACGAACTCGTCTACGCCCACGGCGCCATCACCACGCTCTCGGTTTCGCTGATGAAAATCTCCAACGACATTCGCTGGCTCGCTTCCGGGCCGCGCTGCGGCCTCGCCGAGATCCGCATTCCCGAAAACGAGCCCGGCTCGTCGATCATGCCCGGCAAGGTGAATCCCACCCAGTGCGAAGCCATGACCATGGTTGCCGTGCAGGTCCACGGGAACAACGCCGCCATCGCCTTCGCCGGCTCCCAGGGAAATTTCGAGCTGAACGTTTTCAAGCCGGTGCTGATCTACAACTTCCTGCACTCGGTCACGCTGCTGAACGACGCCTCGCGCGGATTCGTCGACCACATGGTGCGCGGCATCGCCTTGAACCGCAAACGCATCGATGAGTATGTGCAGAATTCGCTGATGCTGGTCACCGCGATCAGCCCCAAGATCGGCTACGACAAAGCCGCCAAGATCGCCCATGACGCTTACGTCGAGGGGCTCAGCCTGCGCGAAGTCACCCTGAGGCTTGGCTACCTGACCGGCGAGGAGTTCGATCAGCTGGTGCGGCCCGCGGACATGACCCATCCCTGAGGTTTCCAAAGTTTTGAACTCCGGGATTCGTGTCTCTCGATCGTCGTTAGCGCTCTGCGCCTTGCTTTTCGGTTGTCATCCCGTCTCTGACGCATTTGCCCCGCGCGACATCCCCGGTCCCCGCCACGCGTCGGGTTTACGCGTGGTGGGGTGGTGGCGAGGGACCTGCTTCTTCGCCTCCAGCGCCGCGCAACACGTTGTCATTCCGAGGTCGCCGGAGCGACCGAGGAATCTGCTTTCCCTTCTTGGCGATGCTTGGACCTCAAGGCGACACGCGCGGCAGTTTGTAGCTCAGGTCGCCCGCCGCAGTTTGGCGGGAGACCTGAGGCCTTTCGCATTTCCCGTGGCACAGCCACTCCTGGCTGTGCTCCATAGCCAGCGCCCGTCGAGACGGCCGCCACTGCGTCAGTTTGAATTTTCCGGATCGTGACACGTAGAGCAAAAAATTCACGCTGTCCCGGAAACCGCCAGCCGCTAGTATTTGTAATTCACGATCAGGTGCGCGATGTTCGACGTTCCGTTGCCCCACATGCTCCTTCACGTAAAACGGGTCCAGCGGCTCCGGATTTTTCACCACCAGGTCGAATCTTCCCGCCTCGCGCAACGCTTCCGCATCGAGCGTCACCTGCAGTTCGGTCGCGCTCACGGCGCGGAACGGCGCGGGCTTGCCCTTGAAATAGACCACCGACTTCCGCACGAAGTTGAATCCCGTAAGCGTGACCACCGCGGCTTCGCCTTGCGTCACGATAATCGGGTTCAAGGTTTCAATCGCCGGCTGCGGCGAATCCGGCGGGTCGGGAATCGCGCCTTCCTCGGCGCCCCTCTGCGGTCCCCCTTCGCCCCCGCGGCTCGCTTTCTTCAACGCCACCGCCCACGGAAGCCCCTCGACGCTCACCGTCTGCGGCCGCCACATTGTCAAACGGGCTGGTGTAGTTGGCGTGATAGCCGAGCTCCACGATTTTGCCGTCCTGGATCACCGTGTTGATCTTGTCCAGGTTCTTGATGTCCTGCAGCGGATCGGCGTTCACGATGATCACGTCGGCCAGCTTGCCCGCCTCCACGGTTCCCAGCAGATTTTGTTTCCGCAGCATCTCCGCCGGATACTTCGTCGCCCCCATGATGATCTGCATCGGCGTGAGCCCCACGTCGGCCATGATCTGCATCTCCTGATGCAGATCGACGCCCGGCACCCAGCCATCGTTGGTGTTCCCGGAAACCACCAGATGCCCTCCCGCCTCCACGAACATCTTGTGGAAGCGCATGGCGTTCTGGTAGCCCTTCACGCGCCGCTCGCGCAGCGCGCCCTGATCGATTCGCACGTAGCTCTGCAGCGCTCCATGCACGGCAGCCGGCGGATAGTAAGCGAGCAGCTCGGGATCGGTGAAAAACATCCGCGCTTCCGCGGCGAAGTCTGCCCACTCCTTTGGATATCCCGGAAAATTGATCATGAACGTCGGCGTCAGCGACACGTGGTGCGCCACCAGCACCTGAATCAGGTCGCGCGCTTTCTGCTCGTCCATCTCCGCGTAGCGGTCCAGTTCGTTCCTGTCGTCGCGGCCCTGCTTGAATTTGGAAGGGTCCTTGGTAACCGCGATGCCGATCCCCGCCGAATGCGGCAAGTTGGCCGCGCCCAGAAGGGCGGCGTCTTTCGGAAACAACACCGGCCCGTACGCTCGCGTGAACACCGGCTTGCCCGCTTTGTTGGCCTCGTCGAACGCCGCCTGGTAGTAATCCATCGGCAGCGCGCCATCGTACGTGAGGATGTAATCGGCGCCCGCGGCAATCCAGGCCCTCACGAGTTGCCGCGTCTCTTCCGCCGATTTGGGAACGCGCGTGTGCGTCAGCGGATTTTCCAGGCCCGTCGAAACGTTGGCATTGGGGTTGACGCTCAGCCTCGATACGCCGGTAAACGCCCGCGGCCCTCTCGCCTTCCCATGGAATACGGCATCGCGATAGGGCACCGCCGTCTCGCCGGTGGTTCCCACGTCGATGGTGGAGGTGATGCCGTGGTTGAGCATCCCCTCGCCGAAATACCAGCTGTAGGAATTCTGCGAATCGAAAAGCCCGGGAAGCACGTACTTGCCGTCCGCCTTGATGATCCACGCATTCGCGGGATAAGCGGCGGCTTGGCCCTTGCTCGATACCTTGGTGATCTTGTTTCCTTCGATCACCACCACCGAATCTTTCACCGGCGCTCCGCCATTTCCATCGATCAGCGTGCCGCCTTCGATCACCACCGCCGCGGGCGCTTGCCCATGCGCGAGGGAGAGGTTGGAGAGGCCGCAAACAATCGCCAGCAGCAGAAGAAGAGCCGCTCGGCGCCATGAGTCAAAACGCAGTTCGCTCATTTCGTCCTCCAAGCCGCGAATTGTACGCCAATTTAACCCCCAGCGAGCGAACCCGAGCGACAAGGCCGAGCTAACGAAAACGAGGCAATGATCACGGATGCCGCGCCGCCCAAGCCGTAGCGTCAGCTGTCCATTACGACAAGTTTCGACAGGTACTTAAGTCTCATTCCGGCGAAACAAAGACGAATCCAGTAGCTCGCTGAGGCGCAATTCCAGCTCCGTACATTCCGTCAGAACATCGGCCAGATCGCTGCGGCGATCTTCGTACGCCGCATGGGCACGATCAGGTCGATTGCGTATAGGCGCTCTTCTTGGTAGTTCGTCGTTGCTGTTGGCAGCGAACCTATCCTGAACCTCGCGCTATGAAGCAGCCATTATTATTGCCGTCCTTATCGCGTATTCTCGGTGCCGTTGCCTTGCGATGCTTGTTGCTGCTGGAAAATGGGCACGGCCATTTATCTCGTCCGTGCCGCACTCCGGCTGTCCGCCTGTGTCCCTCTAAGGCTATCTCTCATGATAAGCGCCTTACCTGCTGTCGTGAAGCTTTCGGCAGGCAGCCTTCGAATTTTCACTCGCCTCAGTTCAAATCACCAGCGCACAGCTGGTGAGAATAGAAGTAAAGCCCTGTGGTAGTGGTTCCTTCTAGGCGCTGGCGGGTTCCACTTGGCAAATTGTAGTCTGGTGGTACTAATCAAGATCGCTCCGCCTGTGATCGATCTCCGCGTGCAAACGTTCACGCGCCAGATGCAGTCCGTGACCCCAGTGTTCAAGACTTCCTTCGAACCGATAAGGTATCGGCGCGACTCTACGCAAGATCAAATCTTCACTGATAGTCGTTCCGTGCCGCGACGAGCCATCAAGCCTGTGAACCAGAGCCTCACTGAGGCCTCGAGAATTGTGTGGCTACGATCAACCGTGTTTCTATCTTCAGTCTAGCGGCGAGAACTCTCCTCGTTACGTCTGCTACATGGTTGACATCAGGCACTTGGAGTTTGAAAGTCTGACTCAAATTACGCGGAAACTTCTCGCCTATTCCACGCGCTCCAGTTTTAGCATCGCTCCCGACTTCTGCGTCAGCACCAACTCTTTCCCATTCACGGCGAATTCGTATTGCGCGCTGGAGCCGAGGACGAACGCGCTCTTTGCCACCTGGACTTTCGTTGCCAGCATGTTGCCCGTCACGGTATACGTGCCGGACTGGACGAAAATCGCGTCAAAAACCGCCACCTTGTCGGCGTCGGTTGCCTTGGCATTGGAAGCATAGGCGGGCAGCGGCGCCGTGCCGTTGATCCTCAGGAAGCTGTAGTGCTGTTCCGTAAAAACATAAAGACCCGGCTGAGGATTGGTGATCGGCGGCTTGTTCACATCGTCGATCTCCGTCACCCTCCAAGCTCCCACCAGCGGATTCGGCTTTGGCCGAGGATTGACTCATGAGACGGACTGACCAGTGGACGGCTACCGCCACAGCAAACAACCCCAGAAGTGTAATTCCGATCAGTCGGCGCACTGAAGCCTCCTTTTGCGGCGTCTCTCCGCACGAAACTCGAATTTTTCTTGAGGACTCGCGCGGGAATCCTCGGCACCAAAGCCAAAATCGCGAGTGAAGAGATCGCTTTCCTGCGCTGTATCCTCGGCCCCTCCCGCCCGCTTTGTCAACTCCCGGCAAGCACCCGCATCGACCGCCGCGGTAATTGTCATTGACCCTCGCGGTAAAATAGTATATAAGCCTGTTCCAGATGAACTGAACATGCGAGCAGCGTTTTAGTGGGTGGCCCACGCGTCGGTTTTACGCGTGGGGATTTTCGGAGCGAGCCTCCCGAACAGGCGAGGTGTCGACGGCGTCGCAACATGAGTTGAGCGCGGCAGTCTCATGTGTCCTTTCGGCGAAAGCGCAAACATGACTAACTCCCATAGAATGCGCAGTTACAAGAAAGCGGCCGTAACTTCTTTAGAATGCGCACTTACGAAATCATTGGACTTAAAACCGCGCAGAATGTGCACTTACGAAAAAATACCCGGTGGGGGCCCCAGTATCCCGCCCCTTCCGAGTTGACAACGCCGCGGCGCTAGCGTAAACCCCTGGAACGCCTGCCGCTCACTAAAAGGCTGATCAGCTAGGGCTCGAACGTAGGGAGGTTTGCTCTTGTCGGCACCCACTGAAAAAGGTCTCTCCGCGCTGCTCGAGGAGCGCCGAACTTTCCCGCCCACCGAGGAGTTCCGCCGCCAGGCCAATGCTGGCGATCCGGCCATCTATGATCGCGCCATGCGCGATCCCGAGTCCTTCTGGGCTGACGAAGCCAGGAAGCTCGATTGGTTCACGCCCTGGCAGAAGGTGCTCGACTGGAATGTGCCCTGGGTCAAATGGTTTGTCGGCGGCAAGCTGAACGTCGCCTACAACTGCGTCGATCGCCACGCCCACTCCGCGCGCCGCAATAAAGCCGCCATTATCTGGGAAGGCGAGCCGGGCGATTCGCGCGTGCTCACCTACGGCATGCTCGAGCGCGAGGTCAATCGCTTCGCCAATGCGCTGCGCTCGCTCGGCGTCGCCAAGGGCGACCGTGTGGCGATCTACATGGGCATGGTGCCGGAGCTGGCCATCGCCATGCTCGCCTGCGCGAAAATCGGCGCGCCGCACAGCATCGTCTTCGGCGGATTTTCCGCCGAAGCCCTGCGCGAGCGCATCAACGACGCCAAAGCCAAAGTGGTGGTCACCTGCGATGGCGCCTGGCGCCGCGGCACCGTCGTGCCCCTCAAGGCCAGCGTCGATGAAGCCCTCCGCGACACGCCTACCGTGAGCAATGTGGTTGTCGTCCGGCGCGTCGGCGAAGCCGCAAAAGCGACCATGCAGCCGGAGCGTGACGTCTGGTGGCATGAGGTCACCGGAGCGGCTTCCGACAAATGCGCCGCCGAGCCCATGGACGCCGAGGACATGCTCTTCGTCTTGTACACCAGCGGCACCACCGGCAAGCCCAAGGGCATCGTGCACACCTCCGGCGGTTATCTGGTGGGCGTGGCGACCACGCACCGCTACGTCTTCGACATCAAGGAAGACGACGTTTACTGGTGTACCGCCGATATTGGCTGGGTCACCGGCCACTCGTACATCGTCTACGGGCCGCTCGCCAACGGCGCCACTTCGCTCATGTATGAAGGCACGCCCGACTTTCCCGACCGCGACCGCTTCTGGTCCGTCATCGATAAATACGGGGTGAACATCTTCTACACCGCGCCCACGGCCATCCGCACCTTCATGCGCTGGGGCACGGAACTGCCCGCGCGCCATTCGCTTTCGAGTTTGCGGCTTCTCGGTACGGTCGGCGAGCCCATTAATCCGGAGGCCTGGGTTTGGTACAACGATTACATCGGCCGGCGAAAGTGCCCCATTGTCGATACCTGGTGGCAAACGGAAACCGGCATGATCCTCATTTCGCCGCTGCCGGGACTCACTTCCACCAAGCCAGGATCGGCCACGCGCCCTCTTCCCGGCATCGTCGCGGAAGTCGTCGACGCCAACGGCCAGCCAGTAGGACCCGGAGCCGGCGGATATCTGGTCGTCAAACGTCCCTGGCCGGCCATGATGCGCACCATTTACGGCGACCCCGATCGCTACGTGCAGCAATACTGGTCTCGCTATCCCGGAATGTATTTCACCGGCGACGGCTGCAAGGTTGACGAAGACGGTTACTTCTGGCTTCTGGGCCGCGTCGATGACGTGATGAACGTCGCCGGCCATCGCATCTCCACGTACGAAGTGGAAAGCGCGCTCGTCGATCACCAGTCCGTAGCCGAAGCCGCCGTGATCGGCAGAAGCCACGAAGTTAAAGGGCAGGGCATCTCCGCCTTTGTCACTCTGAAGGAAGGCATCGCCCCGGGCGAAGCCCTGAAAAACGAACTCAAGCAGCACGTGGTGGGGAAGATCGGCGCCATCGCCCGTCCCGATGAGATCTTCTTCGTCCACGAGCTTCCCAAGACGCGCAGCGCCAAAATCATGCGCCGCCTGCTGCGCGACATTGCCGAGGGCCGCGTCCTCGGCGACACCACCACGCTGTCCGATCCCGGCGTCGTATCGCGGCTGAAGACGCAGTACCAGGAGGAAGGTTAGCGCTTGGATTTTAGTCGACGCCTTGGCGTTTGGCCGGCGCGCTCGACCTAAGGCAAACCCACATCTCGTGATGACAACGCCGGAACTGGTGTCATCACGAGGCCCGGTGTTTGGGCCGAGGGATCTGCAGTTCGCTTTGCGGGAGGGAAGGCCGATTGACGCCATTTCGGCCGCCCTCTAACATCGTATGTATAGAGCTTCCATGCCCATGAACTCCTCACTTCCGGTGCGCGATCGCTTGGGCCGCCCGCTCGAAAGTTTGCGCCTGTCGGTCACCGATCGCTGCAACCTGCGCTGCCTTTACTGCATGCCGGAGGAGGATTACGTCTGGCTTCCGCGCGAGGAACTACTCAGCTTTGAGGAACTGGCCCGCTTGGTGGAAATCTTCACGGGCCTGGGCGTCTCCCGCGTGCGCCTTACCGGCGGCGAGCCTTTGCTGCGCCAGAATCTCGACCGGCTGATTGCCATGCTGGCGCGGAATCCGCGCGTGGAAGACCTCGCGCTCACCACCAACGGCATCCTCTTTGCCGATCAGGCCGAGGCGCTCAAGCGCGCCGGCCTTGGCCGCGTGACCATCAGCCTCGATACGCTGCGCCCCGCCCGCTTCCGGCAGATGACCCGCCGCGACGAGCACCATCGCGTGCTCTCCGCCTTTGACGCCGCGCGCCGCGCCGGATTCACGGGAACGAAAGCCGACGCCGTGATTGTGCGAGGCGAAAACGACGACGAGATCGCCGACCTGATCGAGTTCGGCCGCGCGAATGGCGCGGAGGTGCGCTTTATCGAATATATGGACGTCCTCGGCGCCACCAAATGGAGCATGGCCAAAGTGGTCTCGCGCGATGAAATGCTGCAGCGCCTCGAGCAGCGCTACGGAAAAATAACTCCGGCCGGCGAAGCGAGCTCCGCTCCCGCCACGCGATTTCTGCTGCCCGATGGCACCGTTTTCGGAATTATCGCCTCCACCACCGCGCCCTTTTGCCGAACCTGCGACCGCAGCCGCATTACCGCCGATGGCTTCTGGTATCGCTGCCTTTATGCCACGGACGGCACCGATCTGCGCAAGCTCGTGCGCGGCGGCGCTGGCAGTGCCAGCGCATCGCGGGCATCCGCCGACGCCGATGCCGAGATTGCTCGCATCATCGAGGAATCCTGGCGCGGCCGCGAGGATCGCGGCGCTGAAGAACGGGCCGCGGGAAGCAGGCGCGAGGCGTTTATTAGGATTGAAGAGTTGCGCCGCGACCCGCACCTGGAGATGCACACGCGGGGCGGCTGAATTGCTCGGATAAATTGCCAGTTACTCGTCGCGTGGCCGAGATCGACGCGCGCCTGCACGATTCGCGAAATGGAATCGCGAGTCACCACTCCCACCACGCTGTCGCCTCGAACCACTGCCAGTTGATCCACATTCGCGGATCGCATGCGTTCGAGAACATTGAGAACCGGTTCGTCCGGCGCGGCCCACGGCAGCTGTTCTCGCGGAAGCATCGCCGCCTGCACCGAAGTCGATGACCATTCCTCTCGTGGAATCGCTTGCAGCGCCTCCAAGCGCATCAGCCCGACCAGCTTGCCGTCGGACACCACCAGATGCGCCCGCCTTCCCGTGCGCGCCGCCTCTTGCGCGTACTCTTCGAGGGTGAGATCGCGGCCAATCGTAGGCATCTCCGAGGTCATCACGTCGATCGCGCGCAGCCCTTGCAGAGCGCCCTGCGTCGTGATCTGCGCGTAGCTTTGCCGCGCCGCCGTAAGCAGGAACCAGCCCAGGAAGATAAACCACACGCCGTTCACATTGGCGTGATACCGAAGGGCCAGAAACAGTCCGAAAGCCATCATCGCGACGGCGATGGCCTGTCCGATCCGCGCCGCGATGCGCGTGGAGCGGGAATAGTTCTTGGTGATTCCCCAGATGATGGAACGGAAGATGCGTCCGCCGTCCAGCGGAAAGCCGGGCAAAAGGTTGAAGGTTGCCAGCAGCAGATTGGTTCCCGCAAGCCATCCGCCCAGCGCGTTCAGCATGCTTCCATCCGGAGTCACGCAGAGACAGCAGATAAAAGCCGCCCGCGAGCACGTAACTCGATGCGGGCCCAGCGGCGGCGATGAGGAACTCCTGCCCGGCGCGATCCGGATCGCGCGTAATGCTGGCAATGCCGCCAAAGAAGAAAAGCGTGATGGAAGCGACGGGAATCTTGTAGTGGCGGGCCACTACGCTATGCGAAAGCTCGTGAAAGAGCACGGAACCGAAGAAAAGCAGGCTGGTTAGGATGCCCAGGGTCCAGAGTTCGCGGCTGCTCCACTGGGGATATCGCGCGCCGAACTCATCGCCCAGCGAATAAGTGATCAGCACAAAAATCAAAAACCAGCTCAAGTGCACGAAGATGGGAATCCCGAACACTCGGCCGATTTTTAGTCCCGTGCCACGCATGTAAGCCTCTACGGCAGTATAACCGAATCGGGAAGGGGCAGTAGACGGCGGGCGCGGAGCATTTCTGGTAACCCCGGCAGCAATAGCTTTAGTAACTTGGTACATCTTCGGCAGCCCCTATCACTTTCGGTAACACGCCCATAACTTTCCCGCCCTGGCGGTGCGCGCCTCGACTACGATTCCAGCGGCGCGCGAGAATCGCGCTTGTGCCCGAACGGGGATTCGCGCCCCAGGGACGACCGACGATATCCACGCTGTAATCCGGAGATTTCGGCGGAGTAGGCGAGACCAGTCATGAAGTTACGCACATGAAGTTACGCACCAAATTAGCTATTTTTACCGTGGCGGCGGTTTGCGCTTCGCTCGGCGTTCTGGCCTGGAGCGTCAATCGCTTTGTCCGCCGGCAGTTCGACGAGGCGCAGCGGCAGCAAGCCGATAGCCTGGTAACGCAATCCCAGCGGGAGTTCCTGCGCCGTGGCGACGAAGTATCCTATGCACTGCAGGGGATCGCCGAAGCCGAAGGAACCCTGCGCATGGCCATCGATTTGAGCCGTCCTCAGAGCGATCCTTCGATCTATGCACGCGACGCGCGCGGGATCGCCACCTCGCGGCAGCTCGATTTCCTGGAGTTTGTCCGCGACGACGGCACGCTGATCTCTTCGGCGCAATGGCCGGGACGCATCGGCTTCAAGAACGATTGGGTGACGCAGCGGACCGATTGGGATCAGCAGAAAGCGTTTCTCGCGAAAGTCGAACTGCCGGATACGGTCGATCTGGGCTTGCTGGCCGTTCGGATCGTGGGTGTTGGGGAAAAGAAGCTGTACATCATCGGAGGCCGGAGGCTGGATAGCGGCTTCCTACAGGCGCTCACGGTGCCAGAGGGTATGCAGGTCTTCTTTTATCGCAATCTTGAGAACGCATTTGTGCCGGACGCCCTGGTGGATTCCGAAGGCCCGGCGTCGCAGCCGGAACGCTTCTCGAGCCTGATCGAAGCGATGCAAAGGCAGCCTCGCGCCGGCGAGTATGAAATTCCAGGTGCGACGGCGCCGGAAGCCGAGAAATTCATGGCCCTTCCGCTCACGGGCCAAAGCAATGAATTGCTGGCGGCCATACTGGTGGGCAGTCCCCAAGCTTCTCTCGCCAGGACTTCCAGATACATTCGCAATGCCGCACTCGCGATTGGGGCGGCTGGAATCTTCCTGGCGCTGATCTTTTCCTGGTCCATTTCGCGGCAGGTGAGCGTGCCCCTGGAGCGCCTGGCCAAGGCCGCGCGCGAACTTGGCGCGGGCCGTTGGAACGTCAAGGCGGATACGCGAGCGCGAGGCGAAGCGGGCCGCGTGGTGCGGGCCTTCAATGAGATGAGCGCCCAGATCGCCGCAAGGCGCGAAAAGCTGGTGCAGGCCGAACGCGTGTCCGCATGGCGCGAACTGGCCCGGAATTTCGCCGTGGAGTTGAAGCTTCCCCTTTTCTCCCTGCAAGTCACGCTGGAGAATTTGTCGCGGGCGCGCGAGCAGACGCCGGAACAGTTCGACGAGACGTTCTGGGAGTCCATGAAAGCGGCCACCACGGAAATGGAACACCTCAAGGGGATCGTCACCCGATTCAGCGACTTGGGCAAGATGCGCGAGCCGCGCAAGCAGGCTGTGGACGTGAACGAAATCGTCCGCGCGGCGGTAACCTCCTTCGAGCCCCAATTCCAGTTCCGCGGCCGGCCGCCGGTACAACCTGAGCTTCTGCTGGATGAACACGCGCCCAAGATTTCGGCGGACGCGGACCTTTTGTACAAAGGCTTCGAGAACGTGATCGCGAATTCGGTGAGCGCGATGTCCATGGGCGGAACGCTCACCATCCGCACCGCGCGGCAAAACGGAAGCGTATGCGTGGAGATTTCCGATACTCGCGGGGGAGTAGAAAGGGGCAAAGCGGCGGACTCGCCAGCACCCTATGCGGCCAAACTGGATGGAGCCGGATTGGGCTTGGCCACTATTCAGACCGTGGTCAGCGACCATGAAGGGCGCATGAGCGTGGAAACCACCGCGACAGGAACCACGTTTCGCATGGAATTTCCGATCGCCTTGGGCTCGGGCGGCAAGCCGGAGGCGGAAAGCGCGACCAGCAGGGCGCCCGAAAGGCCAGCCGAAGGCGCTGCCGGAGCCGCCGCGGCAAAGCGACGCCCAGTCCGACCTCACCTGGCGCGCACATGCGATATTTGACGCGCGAAAACATCAGACACGCCCTCCAATTCGTACTTCGTGTCTTACCAACGCTCAGGAGTCATCTTCATTGATCCATCACTCGCTCGCGGGCACGCGGCGTTTCAGCTCTTCGAACCAGTTCAGCACCACGTTGAACTCTGTAACGGCTGGTTGCTGCTCGGAAGGTTGCACCATCAAGAAACGCTGGCCGTCGGCGCTAACGTCATAGTTGGGCGAAACGGAATTGGTAGGCTCGTAAGGCCCCTGAAAGAGGACCCTTGGGGTGGCCGCTTGGAACGCGGGTTGCGTGACGACATCCACCGCCATCATCTTGTCGCCGCTGCGGTAAAAAAGCTCCCGTCCATTTCGCGACCAGCGGGGCTCCCGACCGCCTTCGGTAGAAATTTGCCACTTCCCGCCGGAGCTGGGAAAGGGCTGAACGTAGACTTCATATCTGTCCGACTCGTCGGAGGCGTAGGACATCCAGCGCCCGTCGGGCGAAAAGCTCGCATCTATCTCCGACGCGGCAGTTTGAAGAAAGGGCTGAGACCGCCGGTCGCCATCCAGCGAAAGGACCCAGATATCTTGACCGGTTGAAGGGCGCCGGCATATAGGGCCAATAGCTTCCCGTCGGGCGACCAGGAATAGGGCTGCTGATCCCCAGGCTTCGCTAATAGCCTTTCCTCTTTTCCACTTCCATCGGCGAGTCTCCAGAATATTTGCCAGGGTTCGGACCGATTGGACGCATACGTTACCCTTTTCCCGTCTGGCGTCCAGAGGGGCCAGTCGTTGTTCCCATCGAAGGTCAGGCGATTCAAAGTCTTGGCCGCAAAATCATATATCCACACACTGCTCTGGATACCCTCTAGAGTGACCACCAAGCGGCGTTCATTCGGCGAAAGCCGTGGAAAAGCGTAGGGGTGCCGCAGCGGCGTTCCAGCCGGCGTGACAGCTCCCTTCCGATCAACCCAGACCAGATTGCCCTCGGCTTGCTGTAATCCGCCGGCAGCATAAATCAGCATTCCGGAGCGGGACAGAGTCCATTGAGCGCTATCGCCTCGGCTGGTTAAGACATCTTCCAGCACGTGCACCGGCGTTCCCTGCACCTTGAGGCTCACCGGGTCAAAAGCTACCGCCATCACCACGCCCGGCAATTTGGGCTGTACATAGAGGAGATGCCCTGTGGGTGCGTAGTGCGGAAGGCTGGCACCCTCGACCAAGACCCGCCGCTCGCCTCTCTTCAGAGATTGCGCAATGATGGATACATCCTGATAGGTGGAACCATAAGCTGTGAACAGCACCGTTTCCCCGCCGGGCAGCAGTTCGGCTTGGCGGTGGCTTGTTTCCCCTTTGGTGGCGTCCAGGGCGGTAATCGGTTTCGGCGTGCCTCCGTCGGCGGAGACTTGAAAAACACCGAAACCTCTAGCTTGCGGAGTAAAGACGATGGTGCCGTCATCCCCCCAATTTCCCCCGCGCGATGAAGAAGCATCGCATAAGACCACCGGAGTGCCGCCGCTGGTGGGAATTTTCTTCAGCTTACCCTGCGCGAAGAATGCCAGCCATTGGCCATCGGGAGAAAAAAAAGGGTTCGTCGCGCCATCGGTCCCTTGCAGAGCCATTGTCTCGGCCCCCTCGATGGCCCGTAAGTAAAGCTGCGATTTGGCGCCTCGGTGGCCAACAAAGGCCAGATGAGTTCCGTCCGGCGAAAGTACAATGGACAAATCCGAAAAATGTTGGGACCAGCCGGACGTCAGAGGGCATGGGCAGCAGAAAATGTCCCGCGGGCCGCGGCGCGCTTGGCGGTGAAGGCTTCAGCTTCCAGACGGCGATACCCGTGAAGGCGGCTAGAACAACACAGGTCGCGAGCCAAAACGGCGCGTGCCGCCACGGCTCGCGAACGGGTGTCGCCGCGGTTTGCGCCGGTGTTGCGTTTGCCGGAGCGGCTGATAGTTCCTCGATTTCGATTCGGGCGTCGCCGATGTCGCGCAGGCGGCGCTGCGAATCCTTCTGCAGGCAGCGGCGCAGCAGATCGCGAATCTTCGGCGGCGTCGCTCGCGGCAAGCGCCTGCCAGTCCGGCTCGCGCTTCAGGACCGCGGCCAGCGATGTCCGAGAGCGTCTCGCCTGCGAACGGCGTGCTGCCCGGTCAGCATCTCGTACAGCACGCAGCCGAACGCCCAGATGTCGGTGCGCTTGTCCACCGGCATGCCGCGCGCCTGCTCCGGGACTCATGTAGGCCGGCGTGCCCAGGATTCTTCCTTCTTCACTGAGCGTGGGGGCTTGCGAGAGATCCTGAGCCGCCGTCACCGGTGAAGGCTTTCGCCAAACCAAAATCCAGCACCTTCACCCGGCCTTCGGGCGTCACCTTCACGTTGGCCGGCTTCAGGTCGCGATGGATCACTCCTTTTTCGTGCGCCGCTTCCAGCGCTTCCGCGATCTGCCCGGCGATCTTCAGCGCCTCTTCCAACGGCAATGCGCCCTTGGCGATGCGCTCGGCCAGCGTCTGGCCGGGCACCAGTTCCATCACCAGATAGTGCACGCCGTCGGATTGTTCGAGGCCGTAGATCGTCGCGATGTTGGGATGGTTCAGCGAAGCCAGCATGCGCGCTTCGCGCTGAAAACGGGCCAGCCGCTCGGGGTCGTGCGCGAAAGCTGGCGGGAAGAACCTTGATGGCAACGTTGCGCCCCAGCTTGGCTGTCGCGCGCTTCGTACACTTCGCCCATGCCGCCCGCGCCCAGCAGGGAAATCACCTGGTAGCGAGCCCATCTGCCGCCCGAGCAGCGAATGGCCGCCGTCGCTCGCCGAGGACCTTCGCCGCAACTTCCAGCGCGGGCTTTTCCAGAAATGCGATCGGCGTCTTGCTCCTGCGCCAGCAGCGATTCCACTTCGCGGCGCAGCTCGTCATCGCCCGCGCAAGCCTCGTGCAGAAACGCAGCGCGCTGGCTCCGCCTCGCGCTCCAGCGCGGCGTGATAGAGCCGCTCGACTTGTTGCCAGCGCTCAGGCGTCATTCTTCGCTCGTCGCTCGCTTCATCGCTTGCCGCTGCTTTGCCCCATCTCGCGCGCCAGCCAAGCCTTGGCCAGTCTCCAGTCGCGCAGAACCGTGTCGGGCGAAACCTTCAGCACCTCGGCCGTTTCTTCCACGCTCAAGCCGCCGAAGAAACGCAACTCCACCACTCGGCTCTTCCGCGGATCGACTCGCGCCAGGGCCTTGCAGCGCATCGTCCAGCGCGACCAAGTCGTAGCCTTCTTCTCTTGCGGCCCCATCAACGCCTCGTCCAGTGTGACCTTGGGAATCGCCGCCTCCGCGCTTCTGGTAACCGCGCGCACGCGCCGAATCCACCAGAATCCGCCGCATCAACTGCGCGCTGATGGCGAAGAAATGGGCGCGGTTCTGCCAGTCCACCTTCTGGCAGCCCAGCAATTTCAGGTAGGCCTCGTTGACCAGTGCCGTGGCCTGCAGGGTGTGGCCGGCGCGCTCCCCGAACATGTAGCGCCGCGCGAGGCGCCGCAGTTCCTGGTGGACCAAGGGGATGAGCTTCTCCAAGGGCGGCGTCTTCGCCCTGACCCCAAGCCTGGAGCAGCTGGGTCACTTGCTGAGGCGAGGGTGTCGGCATCGCCGCCTCCGTTTGGAGTGAGCCCGCCCCGGACTGTGGCGAATGTAACCCGCCCATTCTGAATGAATTATCGAAAATCCCCAAGATTTTTCTTGTGACGTTACAGGTTTCGCCCGGCGTTCCCGCCTTCCCCGGCAGGAGGGAACGTCATGAAGACAACAGCGAAATGGCAACTGATCCTGGGACTGGCAGCAGGATGCGCATGCGGGTACGGCGCAAGCAGCGCGCAG
Source organism: uncultured Acidobacteriota bacterium (assembly GCA_963823935.1). GTDB lineage: Bacteria > Acidobacteriota > Terriglobia > Acidiferrales > UBA7541 > Palsa-189. Next base: position 304,520 of record CAWGNM010000007.1, on the reverse strand, counting down.
GCTTCACTCGGCAGCCGAACCTGACCTTCACGATTCACGTTCGCAACTATGCTGGAGTCGACAGCACAAACCCTGGCGCAAGCCGAAAAGGTGGCCTCCCGGATTTTCCAGAAGGCCGGCGTCGTAAGCCAGTGGGCCGACGCGGCTCGGTGCCCGGCCAGGATTCCGACAATGCCCCCGATCAGCAGGCAGTCGGCCTTTCGGACCTCCGGGTGAACATTCTGCCGGCCGCCATGTCCGATCAGCCTGCATCTGGCGGCTGGCGTGACGGTTTGGCGCCCGGCGCGGGCCCCGACCGAGTGCTGGCCTACATTTTTTACAACCGCGTCGAGGAGATGCAGCAAATGCATCTAGCAGCTATTTCTGCGGAAAGACACTGAGTTCCCCTTGCCAGGCTCGCAGACCTGTTAGGCAGCGCCATCGCCCACGAAGTCGGCCACATCTTGCTTAATCTCGCAATTCACTCGAAGACTGGTATCATGCGCGGAATTGGGACCTCGGTGTTCTGCTGACAGCTTTCACGGCTGCTTGTACTTCACGAAGGACCAAGAAAAAGCTCATGCAGGCCGAGTCGCGCGGCGCGCCCGCCAGCAAGAGTCTCTCTAGCGCTACCGCCACTCCCGACGCGCACCTCACGTTCCCGCTTCGTTAGCCCGAGCATGGCTTATTTTGACATCGCAACGCAATTTTGCGGCGACATCTCCCGAGGGATCTGCTTTAACGGACGAACAGGATACGCCAGGCAGAAGTTGGCCGGCGGCTTAAGCCGAAAAGAGCAGGGAAGCGTCAGCCAATGACGGGAGTTCCGGCGACTTCTTCCTCGATGGCCTGCACATATTGCGGTGAGAGCCCCACGAATTCCACGCCGATACCCACTCCGGTAAGGCAGTAACGAACTTCGCCGCGGGCCTGAACCTCAATGCCCGAGCGGTTGAGGCGGAAACGAAGCTTCAGGATGGCGCCTTCGGGAAAGTGCCGCACCGTATTGATGAACATGCCATGCGCGCTGAGGTCCGGAGGCCGCACGGAGATCTCCTCGGTGCGTCCTTCGTAGGTCAAAGAGAGTTCGCTGAACTGCGCGTATCGGGGAGAGCGCCGCTGGCGGATATCTTCTTCGCGACTCTTGGCTGGGCTCTTGGATGGGCTCACGGTAGTAAAACTCCTTCAGAATCGAGTTTGGATGTTTCCTGCCGGCTGTTCGATTGGCGCTCCCCGCAAAACGGACAAAACTGAAATTCGGCGTGGAGTTGTCGGCCGCAAGCGGCGCAGAAATGGCGCGCCACGGATTCCAGGGGCACGATGCGAAAGATCTCGTCGTAGGTGGTGAGGCCCGCCTTCACCTTTTCGAGGCCGTCCTCGTGCATCAAGCGCATGCCCCGAACCCGCGCGAAATCGCGTATGGCATCGCCGCTTTCCCCCGCGCGGATCATGGCTCGGATCGGTTCGCTTACCGTGAGCAATTCGGCCACGGCCATGCGTCCTTTGTATCCGCCGCGATCGCAAATGGCGCACGCGCCCGGCACGCGGATCTCCTCGCGGCTGATGGGCAGGCCCGCTTCCGCCAGGCGGTCGGAGAGGCCCGCGGTCATGGGCTCGATGGAATGGCAACGGCAAAGCTTACGCACCAGGCGCTGCGCGACGATGCCCACGACCGAAGAGGAGATCAGGAAGGGCGGCATTCCCAGATCGAGCAGGCGGACGATGGCGGAGACGCTGTCGTTGGTATGCAGGGTCGAGAGCACCAACTGGCCCGTCTGCGCCGCTTTCAAAGCGATCTCGGCCGTCTCCTTATCGCGGATTTCGCCCACCATGATCACGTTGGGATCCTGTCTCAGCAGCGAGCGCAAGACGCTGGCGAACGTCAATCCTGCCTTGCTGTTCACATGCACCTGGTTGATTCCCGCCAGGGCATACTCCACCGGATCTTCCACCGTCACGATGTTCAGGGAGGGTTTGCGCAGAAAGTTCAGCGCCGAATACAGCGTGGTGGATTTGCCAGAACCGGTCGGTCCCGTCACCAGGATGAGCCCTTGGGGAAGCGAGAGCAGCTTCTGCAAGGCCTCCACCAGGCTGGGCGTAAAGCCCAGTTCGCCGAAGTTCAGCAGCGGAGCGCTCGGTTCCAGCAGGCGCATCACAATTTTTTCGCCATACTGCGTCGGCAGCGTGGAGACGCGCAGGTCCAGGGCGCGGTTCCTGGTGGAGATCATGAAGCGCCCGTCCTGAGGGTTACGGTGCTCGGCGATATCCATGTCCGAGAGAATCTTGATGCGCGATACGAGCGAATTCTGGATCGCGCGCGGCACGTGCTGGAAATCCCGCAGCACGCCATCCACGCGAATGCGCACGATGGCCTCTTTGGCCCGGGGATCGATGTGAATGTCGCTGGCGCGCTTCTCCATGGCTGCGCGAATCACCTCCGAGACCAGGCGCACGGCCGGCGTCTTCCTGCCGCGCAGTTCGGCTTGGGCTTCGGCAATGGCCTCCTTATTGGACTGCCGGGTGCTCGTGGAGACGAACTCCATCTCGTCTGCGCCGTCGCTCGAAAAGTGTGAGGCTTCTTCGCCCGCCGATTCCGGAGCAAGCTGCGCATAATGCAGCAGGATGGCTTCCCGCAGTTCGGCATGGAAGGCCAGCCGCGGAGAGATGCTCATGCCCGTAATCGCGCCCAACTCCTTGAGCACCGATGCGTTGCGCGGGTCGGACATCACCACGATCAGCCGGGACAGATCGCGCCGGATGGGCAGAACCGAAAAGCGTTCGGCGAATTCCCGCGGCACCAACCGCAAAGTGCCCGGATCCACAGGCGTATTGGAAATATCCAGGTAGGGAACGACGCAGACCTCTTCCAAGGCGGTAATCAGGTCGGCTTTTTCGACCAGGCCGCGCTCCAGCAGCAGTTCGCCCAAATGGCTCAGTTTCTGCTGCTGCTCTTCCAGAGCCGATTCCAAGTCGCTGGCGGATATTTTGCCGCGCTCATGGAGGACTTCGCCTAGTCGCTTGCGTTTCATCCAGTGCCCTCACGCTGAACAGGAAAATGTACCGGGGCGGTGCACTAATTTCAGTCTAGAGAGTCGCTCTGAATGCCGACAAGCGCAAAAAGGGCCAGGAGTGGTTCATGGTGAACTGTTGGCTTTTTCGCGGCATTCCTATTGCCGAGGCCGGGCCTTCAACGAGAGCCGCTATAAGGATGTCCGGACGCGAGGTGCTGGCAAAATATTCACAGCCTGACCGCGATGAATGGGCCGCAGTCTGAGCAGGTTCCGAGAACGCCGGACTTCGCAATCAGATTGATTTTGCTACGCGCGCAGATCAACGGGCCAGGCCGCACGATACCTGAACGATTTTACTGACCCAAAGGCAGCGCAGAAACTTTCTGTACGAGGCCATTCAGATGGAGATACCGCGAAACCCGAGGGTCTTGCCTGAGGCAACGATTCGAGATGCCGTCCGCATCAGTAAATCTTCTGAGCATCAAGCGGTATGCATCGAGAAGTTGTTGCCGATGGACGAGCGCTGTTCATTATGGGTACCAACCTGGCCGTGTTTCTTCCCGGATCGCTGTGTCGTTGCTAGGCGTACGCCTTTGTTCATCTCCTGATTTGTTTGAAGCTCCTCCGCGTGCCACGTATCAGCAACACTTTGCATTTGAGCTAATCTGATTGGCACATTCAGTAAGTGTTCTCTGGCGAGAAGTTCTTCTGCATGCAGCGCCAATGTGCCTGGTTCGCGAGTGCATCCGCAAGTTGCTGGTTACCTTGCTTTCGAGCACGTTCACTGGCGCAGCATCGGTTGTGACCTGGTTTCTCAGCAGCGTAATCTGGTCTATCGTTTCAATCGCGCTAGTAACCAAAATGTTGGTGTTTCCCACGAGGGTCCTTACGTCCTGGACTGTCCGAGTCTGTTATCACCACTCCGTCTCTGGTCGCATCGGAGACGAAACCTCAATCCCAGCTGCCAAACAGATTACGGCTAACCCAATGCGATATTTCCAGTCTTTCGATCTTCTCAGCCAACGCTGGAACCCCATTACGACGCCGAGGTACCAGTGGCGTTTGAGAGCGCTGGCAGATGTAGGCCAGTCTCTAACGAACTCCAAACTCCCTTACTGTTGGGCAACATAAACACGCCGCGATTTCCCCTTCCGATTTGGCGCTACTGCGGTGCTATCGTTTTGCAGTAGCGCAGTGGAGCACAGGGAGCCTAGGGTACGGAGGGAGGCATACCCTGATTTGTCATATCTGGACGGCATCTCTCGCATCGTTCGGTCGTAAGCTGCTGTATTTCAGTAGTCATGAGGCAAAAAGGACTGGTTCATGTGAACTGTTGGCTTTTTCGCGGCATTCCTATTGCCGAGGCCAGTCTGGCGGCAGCCCTCCCCGGTAGACGGAAACCTGATATAAGATGGCCGGAGAAAAGCAGCCTTGATTTACCTTCATCGAGAGTCGCTATAAGGAGGTCCGGCATGCGCAGCATTAGCTTAAGAAATGTCCTGGGAGGTGCCGCCGCGGGGATCGGGCTGGTGTTGCTGGCCGGCGCCGCGGCATTGGCGCAAAGCGGCGGGCCGCGTAATCTCGAGCAGCTCAAAACTGAAACGCAAAGGCGCGTGGACCACAATCTCGCGCCGGCCACCGGACTCAAATCCGACGATGCGCGCGAGGCGCTGGCCAATATTCACAGCTTGGACCGCGATGAATGGGCCGCGGCCTGGAGCGCGATCGCCGATCGTTACGCCAGCCGCGCCGCGGCGGACGGCGATAAAGACAAGCAGCGCGAAGACTACCTGATGGCCTGGCGCTACTACTCGTTCGGCCGCTGGCCTACCCCGAATTCGCCGGGCAAGAAAAAGGCTTATCAGAACGCCCTGGCGGCCTTCCGGAATTACGGCCGGCTGCTCGATCCGCCGATGGAGACGGTGAGGATTCCCTTCGAGGGCAAGGAGATCGTGGGATATCTGCGGCTGCCCAAGGGCGTTCGCCCCGCGCCGCTCGTTTTAACGATCAGCGCGCTCGATTCGCGCAAGGAAGAAGCCATACAGTCGGACGCGGGCGTGCTGCCCAACGGCATCGCCCTCTTTGCCGTGGATATGCCCGGAACAGGCGAGGCGCCCATCAAGGTTGACGTCGGAGCGGAGCGCATGTTCGTGACCGTGCTCGATTATCTGGCGACGCGGCCCGAACTGGACAGCAAACGCATCGCGGTTCGCAGCATCAGCTGGAGCGGATATTGGGCGGCCAAGCTTGCGTACGAACAGAAGGCGCGCATCCGTGGAGTCGTGATTCAGGGCGGGCCGATCGACGGCTATTTCTCGCCGGAATGGCAAAAGCCCGGGCTCAAGACGGACGAATATCTCTTCGATCTTTTCCCGGCGCGTGCGGCGATCTACGGCGTCAACACTCTTGACGAATTTCTCGCCTACGGGCCGAAGCTCTCTTTAAAGACGGAAGGCTTCCTAGGCAAGCCCTCCGCTCCCATGCTCGTCGCCAACGGCGCGAAAGACACGCAGGTACCCATCGGCGATCTTTACCTTCTGCTCCAATCGGGAGGCTCGGCGAAAACAGCCTGGGTGAATCCGGATGGCGGGCACACGGGGAGGTCCGAGGAGTGGACCAATGGAAGGATCTTCGACGAAGTGGTTCTGCCGTGGATCAAACTTCAACTACAGCCGGAGACTAAGCTGAGCCAAGCGCAGCGCTAGTAAGAAAGTACGGCGCTAATCACCCGCCGCGATGTGGCGGAGCCACTTCTCGGTTTCCGCCTGCACTAAATAACGAACTGCAGATCCCTCGGTCGTCCGCCCGGCAGACTCGCTTGACAACCCACCGCGAGCGACGCGGTGCGCGCAGGCGTAGGCGCCGCGAAGCGGCACAGGCGCTCTCGCCTGTGCCACCCGACTCCCTACGATAAGTTGCCTTGGTTGCCTTAGTGTGCCAGCGGGTTCGGTCGAAGCTGGAAGTGAACCACCTTGGGCATGGTTCCTTTTCCGGTTTCGCTGTGGAACGGTGTCCGCGTACCCCAAGTGGTGAAGACGCCCTTGCCCTTCCAGCCTTCCTTGGCGTCGTCGATGCGGCCGTCCATGCCCTTGGCGAAGAAGCCCAGGGGGTAGGGCACGCGCATGATGACGAACTTGCCATTGACGAGCGCGATCAGCGAATCCGACGAATTGCCGGTAACGATGGGCGTGTTCTTGCCCAGCCCCAGCGTGTCGAAGCGGTCCACCCAGATGTAGTAATGCGAGTCGTCGCTACCCGAGAGGCTGACGTTCTTGAACTTCGGCCCGGGCGTCTGATAGAGCGTCCAGCCCTCGGGGCATTGCCGTCCCGTGGCCTTCGGACCGTTCAGCGGCCCTTTGCATTTCCGGCGGTCGAAGCTGGCAATGTGTCCGCTGGCCAGCGCCACCCAAGCGATGCCGTCGCCGCCCACATCCATGCCGCGCGGCGAAAAGCCCCAGACGGGAGCCTTGGGATCGTTCCACGGCACCTCGTAGTATTCGGCCAGGGCCGTTTCCGGCGGATTTGGTCCCGGGTTCAGGCGCACGATGCCGCCCGGGAAGCCCAGCACCGAACCCCAGATGGCGCCGTCCGGCGCGATGCCGAGGCCGTAGAAGGCGGCGTTGAGCCGCGTGTCCTTGGTTGGATCGGCCGTCGCGTTCACAGCCATGGCCGTTGCCATACTCTCGCCGTTGGCGAAGGTGGCCACGTCCTGCTTGCCCTCGACGTAGGCATCGCGCTTGCCGTTGCCGTTGGTATCGAGAACCAGCGCCGTCCAGCCCTGGGATTTCTCGGCGTCGTGCGTCTTGTCCCACATCTTAGTGTTGAGCCAGCCCACCACTCCGCCGCCACCGCCGCTGCTGGTCCAAAGCGTGTCGTTGGCGTCTTCGGCGAACATCAGGTGGTGCGTGCCGAAGCAGGTGTCGATCATGTCGATCTTCTTGGTGGTCGGATCGTAAACGGAGAGCTGGCGGCCGGAGCGCTCCACGGGGGTGAGTTTCGCCGAGATGCTGGATGAGTCTTTGCAGTAGCCTGGATCGGCGTTGGCGCGGATGCGAGACGTGTACCACAAGCGGCCGCGCTCGTCGAACATGGGATTGTGGACCGTGGTGTGGCTATCCCAGATCGACTCATTGCCCCAGATGGGCGAGGGCTGCAACGGCGACGGCTGGCCGGGCGTGCCGTCGTTGTACGGGGTCTTCACCTGGGCGATGGTGGCGTGCACCGGATCGAGCACAGGCAGATAATCGCGGCTCTCCTCGGGCGATCCGTAGATCAGGCCGTTCGCGTTCACCTTGGGATTGCGCTTGTCGGTGGAGATTTCGTCGTGCAGGTAAGCCTTCGGGTCGGCCCAATCCCATTGCGTGATGACGATATTGCGCTCGATGCCTTGCGGGCGCGCCGGCGCGTCCGTGGGCAGCTCGCCGTTCTTGATGCGCGTGGTCCAATCGCCAAACTCCTCCGTGGCTCGCTTGGCGCCGAGGTTGGCCAGGCCGTTCATCATGAGCGTGGCGGCCTGCCCGGATTGCACGCGGCGCGCCCAAGCCTGGGCGGGCGCCATGTTGCTGAACATGTCCGGGATCGTGCGCGTATATTTGTTGCCCAGCTGGTGGCAGGATTCGCAACTATCCGTTTTGACCAGATGGAGCCATTCGCCCTGGCTTTTTACGCTGGGGGCGATGCCGTTTCCATCGGGGCCTGTGCCGGGAAATTCGTTGGGCGCGGGAACCGTGAGCAGCGCGTACCAGTAGTTCGCGGGATAAAGTTGCGCGGCGGTCTTGGTGTCCGGCGCGATGGTGGGAGTGAGGTCCAGCGTCATGCCCGGTTCGCACTTGGCCTTGGGCGAATCCACCAGGCCGTAGCCGCGGGCAAACACCGTGTAGTTGGCCTTGGGCAGGTCGGGAATCAGGTAACGCCCGCGATCGTCCGTGACCACTTCCTTGATGTAGCGCGTGGGCAGGTCCGTGGTCTCGGCGATCACCCAGACGCCGGCCTCGGGTCCCTTGCTGCTGGAGACCACTCCGCCGATATCGTTGGGACCGACTTGCACGGCTGCTGCTTTCTGTTGGGCATGGAGCCCGGTGTGTGCGGTCATCAGATATCCGGCGATGATCACGGCCACTGCGCCGGCGAAGTAAAGCGCCCGTGCAATTCGCATGGCATACCTCCTCAAGATGGCTTCCTGGGAATTCATGTTGGCAACGGAATCGGCGGCTTCGGGAATGTCCCGTCCGAAACGCCCCGTCATTATATACACCTCAATGAGGTTCGGAGTGAATCAGATTGTTTTGGCGTAACCGGCCGCTCATATGCCGGCGATTTGCGGATTGGATTGGGGGACGACGCAATGGGCCGTGAGAGTATATACTCTCGCTCATCGGCGGTTCCGCGCCACGGAAGTGAGCATCCCGTTTCAGGAGCGACGATCATGAAAACGAAAACGATGCCGGTTTCACTGCGTTATGCCGTGCTGGCCACAATTGCCATGCTAGCCGTTTCGGCTTATTCACGAGCCCAGGGCCAGCCGGATTTCAGCAAGGTCGAGATCAAGACCACCAAGCTGGCCGACAATTTTTACACGGTCGAGGGGCAGGGCGGGACGATTGGCGTGCTCACAGGGCCGGACGGCGTCTTCATGGTGGACGCTCAGTTCGCGCCCCTGAGCCAAAAAATCGCCGCGGCCATCAAGCAAATCTCCAATGGCCAAATCCGATTTCTGGTCAACACGCATGTTCACCCCGACCACACCGGCGGCAACGAGAATTTCGCCAAGATGGGCGCGGTCATTGTGGCTCGCGATGAGTTGCGTTATCGGCTCGCTCATCCAGTCCCCGCGGCGAATGGCACGCCCGGTGTGCCGGCGCCGGCCGTGGCGCTTCCCGCCATCACCTACGAGGGACGGATGACCTTCCACATGAACGGCCAGGAGATACGCCTGATCGCGATTCCGCGCGCGCACACCGATGGCGACACGCTGGTTTATTTCCCGGATTCGGACGTGATCATGACCGGCGACTTCTACCGCTCGATTCAATATCCGAATATCGACCGGGCGAATGGCGGCAGCCTCAATGGCATGCTCGACGGGCTGGGTTTGGTGATCGGGCTTGCCGGGCCGAATACCAAGATCGTACCTGGCCATGGGCCCGTGGTTGGCCGCGCGGAAGTGATGGCGCACCGGGACATGCTCCTGGCCATACGCGATCGCGTGTCGCAACTGGTTTCCGAGGGTAAGACGCAGGAAGAGGTGCTCGCCGCGCACCCAACCTCCGAATATGACGCGCGGGTGCCCAACTCGAAGGAGACCACCGACCGCTTCCTTACCCAGCTTTACGCCGAACTGAAACCGGCGAAGTAATTTGGCGCTGAAGCGCCGAGCGCCAATTCTCGTGAGGAGGAACCTACCCGTGAGACTGGCAACTTTTGCTCTGGATTCTTTTCTTCTCTTGTTCTGTTTGAGCGCTGCTGCGGCGCAGGACCGCATGCCGCCGATCCCTAAAGAGAAAATGACCGACGCGCAGCGGAAGGCGCTCGACGAGGTGACGGCAGGGCCGCGCGGCGCGGCGGGCGCCGGCGGTCCCTTCATCCCGCTCCTCCGCAGCCCTGAATTGATGAGCCGGCTGCAAAAAACGGGCGAGTATCTGCGATTCCACAATAGCGTGGGCCCGAAAATCAGCGAATTCGTCATTCTGCTGACGGCCAGGCAGTGGACGCAGCAATACGAGTTCAACGTTCACGAACCGACCGCCCTGAAAGCTGGGGTCAAACAGGAGTTCATTACCGCCATCGCGGAAGGACGGCGCCCCTCGGGGATGGAGCCGGATGAAGAGGTTGCCTACGACTTCTGCGCGGAACTGCGTCAGAACCAGAGCGTCAGCGATGCTACCTATGCGCGCGCGCTGGCCAAGTTCGGCGAGCAGGGCGTGGTGGATATGACCGGCCTGGTCGGCTATTACACGACGCTGGCCATGATTATGAATGTGTCGCGTGCACCTTTGCCGGCGGCAACGAAGGCTCCGCTGGCGCCCTTTCCTCGCTGAAGGTTGCTCAGCAAGTCGAGAGTCGGCCTTTGCCAACACGACTCGCCCGTGGCAAAGGCTGCACAAAATGCCCCAAAAAATCATTGAACTGCGAACATCAACCTGAGATGATTTGGCGTTATCCAGGGTTCAGTGTCCGGTGGCTTGGCATCGCAGTCGTCATTGGCCAGACTAGGGGCCGAACTGGGGCCCAGACTGCGAAAATTTTCGGTTCGTGTGAAGAGCCGGAGGAAATCAACGATGAAAACCAATCGATTCCGCAATTTTCTCTGGGTTGCGCCCATAGTCATGATCCTCATGTGGCAATTGCCGGTGCATCTGCGCGCGCAAGCCGGCGGTCAGTTTAACGTCTCGAAGGACATCATGGACCATAAGGGTATCCTCAATTGGAAGCCGGCAGGCAATGGCATTCCTTCCGACGTCTGCACGATTCTGCAGGTCTGCAACGGCGATACGAAAGTGGTTGCGCTCCCTCGCGCCACCGAAAACGGCTTGCCGATCGCGCGCGGGGTCTTTCTGACGCAGGACGCCAAGCATATGGATGTGCTGGTGCTGGAACGCCAGAGTACCGCCGATATTTACTTCTTCCTGTTAACGCCGCAGGGCACGCTGGCCAAAGCGGCCTATGCGCAGGTGGGCGGCACGTCCTGGGTGCCCATGGGCATGGCTCTTGCCGATCCTACGTTCAAGAAGGATGCCGTTGTGTGGCACACCTGGGCCTCGAAGTTGGCATCAGGGCCCGCCACCGCCGCGGCGGATAAGAAGCCCGAAGCCTAGAGCTCAGCTTCAGGTCCGACAAAATCACTTCAGCTGCTTTGTGCTTTGAAGGAAATCCTCTGAGGTTTGCCTGAGGAGTTCGCGCCAGTGTGCGCTCCTGCCGAACCTAAACCCCTTCTTCCGACTTGCCGTCTTTGCTCTCCGGTTTGCCATCGGACTTGCCGTCGATACCTCGGATCAGATCCACGAAGGCGCTGGCCGAGCGCGGCAAGTGACGATCGCGGCGATAAATCAATCCCAGTTCGCGCCATAGCTCCACGTCCTTGATGGGAATCAGCTTCACGCGGCCGGCGCGCACGTCGTCCTTGGTGAACCCTTCGCTGATCAGCGAAACGCCGAGATTGGCGCCCACGAAGCGCTTGATCATGGTGACGCTGGGCAGTTCCATCACGATCCGCAGCTCGGTCACGTAGGGCCGGAAAACTTTGTCCAGCACCTGCCGCGTGAAGCCGGTCTTGGGGAAAATCAGCGGCTGGCTGGCAATATCCTTGGCGGTGACCTCTTTCTGCTTCGCGAGCGGGTTCTTCGGTGCTCACCATCAGCATCACGCGATCGCGATAGATCGAATGCACTTTGAGGCTGGGCGATTTCACCGGCAACGTGACGATGCCCAGGTCGATGCTGCCGTCTTCCACTCGCTGCAAAATCTTGTGGCTGAAATTGCGGTAGATGCTGATCTGCACGTCGGGATAGCTGCGGTGAAATTTCGAGAAAACCTCGGGCAAGACGTAGAGGCAGGTGGCCTCGTTGGCCCCGATGGCTAAAATGCCGCGCGGCATCTCCGATTGGTCGGCCACGGCGCGCAGCGACTCCTGGCGCAGCGACAGAAAGCGCTCCGCGTACTCGAACAGCACCTCGCCCGCCGGCGTCAGCCGCACCGTTTTGCCCATGCGGCCGAAGAGTTTTTGCCGTATTCCTGCTCGAGTTGCCGGATCTGGGCGCTGACCGCCGATTGCGAGCGGAAGACCTTGCGGCCCGCCAGCGAGAAGCTGCCGTGCTTGGCCACTTCGACGAAGGTATTGAGCTGATCGAAATCCATTTTGGTCGACCGCAATTCTAGCGGAAACGGCGCGCAAATTCACGCTCGGCCGCTTGTTGGAGGCGGGTCAGTTCCTGGAACAGGCCTTCGCGACTTGGCATCCCGTTGTCTGCCGATTGTCCTTACTCTTAATATTTCCTTCGGGCATGGACAAGGGCCAAGAGGACGAGCGCATCGCCAAGGTCATCGCACGCGCTGGACTGTGCTCGCGCCGCGATGCCGAACGGTGGATTGCTCGACGGGCGCGTGAGCGTCAACGGAAAGATGCTGGACACACCGGCCTTCACCGTTGGGCCAGACGACAGGATCATCGTGGACGGCAGACCGTTGCCGGCCTCTGAAGCGCCGCGCCTGTTTTTGTATCACAAGCCTGTCGGTCCTGGTGACCACCGTGCGCGACGAAAAAAATCGTCCGACCGTCTTTGCCCATTTGCCGCCCGGCCTTCCGCGCGTGGTCAGCGTCGGCCGGCTCGACCTGAACAGCGAAGGCCTGCTGCTGCTCACGAACGATGGCGGCCTGGCGCGATATCTCGAATTGCCGGCGAATGCCTTGAAGCGTTGCTACCGAGTGCGCTTGCATGGCGCGGTAAATGCCGCCCGTCTTGCCAGACTCGCACAAGGCATCACGGTTGACGGCGTGAGATACGGGCCCATTGAAGCCAGGATGGAAGGCGCGCACAGCGGCGCCAATGTGTGGCTTGTCGTCACGCTCAAAGAAGGCAAGAATCGCGAAATCCGCAAAGTCATGGCGCATCTCGGCCTGCAAGTCAGCCGCCTGATCCGCACGGCCTACGGTCCCTTTCAATTGGGCTATCTGCCGCCCGGATCGGCAGTGGAAGTTCCACCGAACACTCTGAAAGAGAAGCTCCCGGGTTATTTCGCCCAAGGATCGCGGCTCCAATCCGTAAACCGGAACTGGCAACACTGATGTACCGAGGATGAAACCAGAGTTCGCTTAGAGAGTTTAGCGAAACACCGAAAACGGTTAACTGGGTCTCCCTCGGTGAATGCTCACGGGTTTTGAGGTCGAGAACAACAGTTCGGTTCGACGAGGCGGGTTTGGTCGGTCAGCCGCCTTCTTTTCGCCCTCAGTTTCCGGCCTCCGGTTGTTGAAAACTCAGAAGTAGCGGCTGCAATCCTCCGGGTTCAACGTCAATTCCTATTGCGCAGTCCACTCAGGCTGCGGCGACGTCTTCGAGGTTTTTCGGACGGAAGATTGCTGCACAAAAGAGCAGGGCGCGGGGCTTTATAGGTTCGGTTAACCGGCGCGTCGACGCTTTGGCCGTGCCCCGCGCCCTCATTTACCTAGGTGGGTTGCTATCCCCACCTCCCAAGGTTCTTATACCTCTCTACCCGAATCTTAGTCAGTGATCTCAATCACACCTTTAGTTTGGCTAAAAGCCAGTTTCAAAAAGGCTAGACTTATGAGGACTTGGCCGACGCGAGAGCGGACTCGTCGTGGTGACGACGCACATCGGCAATGATTCGGTCTGCATCTGAACAACCGCTGGATTCTCTGTCTGCTGAATTTCGTGATAACGACGCTGTTTTGGCATCGGCTCCGGCCTGAAACACAGACGTATTCGACAACTCGATGGCCGTACATAATTAGCTCCAGAGACCACTTCCTAGTCGCATCCGATTCAGCGCTGCACGAATAAGACTGCCAAGGCGGAACCCAGTCCAGCGCTGTCCATCCCTCTACAAGCTCTAAGCCAACATTCAAGTCCACCGTCGCAACCACGGTGGGAGTCTCGCGTTTGAAAGCCGTCAGAAACTCAGCGTCTCCCTCAACGTGACCCTCAAGGTACTCTTTGGCACTGATCGGGCTCACTGGCAACTCCGGCGGCCCGACACTCTCACATAGCTACGCGACCTGTCTTCGAGGTGAGGCAGCTCGGGCCGCAGCCAACCAGCACGCTGTTCGGTATTCCTCGGTCCAGTAGCCCACCTTCCGAGAATGCTACGGGACTTGGCCGCTCGGGTCTGCGTCTCGTGACAGAAGCCTGAGCCGTGTTATACTCCGCCCAGAAACTGATGAGTTCCGTGAGCTGTGATGCATGGCTCGAAGGAGAAGACCATCCGAGAAGCGCAAACTTGGAAAGAGCGATCTGGAAGTCTCGGCCATCGGGCTCGGCTGCATGGGAATGAGCTTCGGCTACGGCCCGGCCGAAGACAAGCAGGAGATGATCGCGCTGATCCGGGCGGCCGTCGAACGCGGCGTCACCTTCTTCGATACCGCCGAAGTCTACGGCCCGTTCACCAACGAAGAACTGGTGGGCGAAGCCCTCGCTCCGTTCCGTGAGCAAGTGGTGATCGCCACCAAGTTCGGGTTCAACATCGATCCCAGCGGGAGAGCCGGCAGCGGCTGGTCTGAACAGCCGGCCGGAGCACATCAAGGCAGGTCGCCGAGGCCTCGCTCAAGCGGCTCAAGATCGATGCCATCGATCTGTTCTATCAGCACCGGGTCGACCCGAACGTGCCGATCGAAGACGTGGCGGGAGCGGTGAAGGACTGATCCAGGAAGGCAAGGTGAAGCACTTCGGCCTTTCCGAAGCCGGCGCGCAGACGATCCGCCGCGCGCACGCCGTCCAGCCGGTCACCGCGGTCCAGAGTGAATACTCGCTCTGGTGGACGAGAGCCCGGAAGAGGAAGTGCTGCCGACGCTCGAGGAACTTGGGATCGGCTTCGTTCCGTTCAGCCCCTGGGCAAGGGTTCCTCACGGGCAAGATCAACGAGAACACGAAGTTCGACAGCACCGATTTCCGCAACATCGCTCCCGCGCTTCACGCCGGAGGCCCGGAAAGCGAATCAGGCCTTGGTCGATCTGCTCGGCAAGATCGCGGAACAGAAGAAGGCGACACCTGCTCAGATCGCGCTCGCCTGGCTGCTTGCGCAGAAGCCGTGGATCGTTCCGATCCCGGCACCACGAAGCTGCATCGCCTGGAAGAGAACATCGGAGCGGTCGCAGTCGAACTCACGCCCGACGATCTCCGCGAGATCGACAGCGCCGCCTCAAAGATCCCGGTGCAAGGCGCTCGGCTACCTGGAGGCGCGCTGCGCATGACCGCGCGCTGATCGAATCGGCGCGTTAAATTCCCCGCCTGGACCGTATAGCTCCTGTTCAACGGCGTTCCTGATTAGATAACCGTCGTCGGCTCCACCCGACCGAGTAAACTTGGTAGCGGTAACTGACCAAGACTCGGAAGGAAAGGAGCCGAGCATGTTGATTATAGGTTGTGATTTTCATACGCGCTTCCAGCAAATTGCGATGCTGGACCAGAGACCGGCGAACTAATCGAGCGCCGGTTCGAACACGAGAATGGCGAAGCCCGGGAGTTTTACGCCGCGCTGGCGAGTCCGGCGCGCATAGGAATGGAGGCCACCGGATACGCCCAGTGGTTCGAACGGATGCTCGCCGAGCAAGGGCACCAGCTGTGGGTGGGAGATGCGGCGGAGATCCGTGCGGCGATGGTGCGGAAGCAGAAGACGGACTCGCGCGATGCTTGCCATATTCTGGACCTGCTCATCAGAGACCAGTTTCCGCGGATCTGGATTTCGTCCACGGAGTAGCGGGACGAGCGACAACTGCTACGGCCCCGGTACAAGCTGGTCTGCATGCGAACTTCCGTGAGGAACCAGTTGCACGCTCTGGCCATGGGCCAAGGCATCTGCCGAAAGAAGAAGCTGTGGACCGTGAACGGCGCAGGAAATGGAAGGTCTCACACTGGGTCCGTGGGCGAGTCGTCGCCGGCAGGAACTGCTGGAGATGCTGTATCGGCTCGAGCCTGTCATCGAGAATTGGACCAGGCGGTGAACCAGCAAGCCGAGCAGCGCCCTGCAGCCGTTCGGTTGATGACGCATCCCGGCGTCGTGCCCGTGACCTCGCTGGCCTTTGTGCTGACGCTCGGTCCAGTGAGCCGTTTCCAGCGGAGCAAGCAATTGGTGAGCTATCTGGGATTGAATCCCCGTGAGCACAGTAGCGGCGGCAAGCAGCGTCTCGGTTCGATCAGCAAGCAAGGCAATTCCATGATGCGTTTTTTGCTGGTGAAGCCGCGCAATGACCTCTATCTACCATCGGCATTGCGGCGGCTATCAGCGTTGAAGTTCCGCCGCAATCGGGGCTACCCAAGGTAGCCATCGCTCGAAAGTTGGCGGTACGGCTGTACTGGATGCTGCGAAAGCAGCCCAGCCCGAGCCGCCGGCTCGCATGCGGGCAGCCCGGTAATTTCCGTGGTGGAGAAATCCACCGTGTCGTTGATTGAGCGCCCTGCCTCCCCTTCAAGAGTCTGGGAGTTCGAAAAACCGAATCATCGTCTGAGGTTGAGGACCGAATAGATGGTTGGTGGTAATCAAATTTCCACCGCAGGATTCAAGGAGATGAGCCTTGGTCAGACGTCGCAAAGCAATCCCAATAAGGACGAAGCTTCGCTTTCGTCCGCACGCCATTCTAGCGAGCCGTCCGCAGCGTCAAGGGTCTGGCGATGAACGGTCCGGCCAAAAACATCAGACCGCCTTTACTTTGCTCCCGGCTCGCAATTTTTTTTTTTTTTTTTTTTTTTTTTTTTTTTTTATCGAAGCCGATCTGTCGGCCGCTGCAACCAATCACCAGATCGACCAGCTCATTTTTCGAGGCGCTACTTTCGTTGCAGAGATGCCAAATAATCGACGAGGTTCCTAATCCGGTCCTGCGCAGCACGTTCGCTATCCTTTTCGATCGTTCGAAAGATCGGCCCCCACGTCGGCATGTCCGATGAGCCATGAGCAGTAGTGCCCGGTCCAAATCGGAGCACACTCGAAACATAATCGTAGGGGAACTTCCCGCCGTGACGTTTGGCCAGGGTGGTCAGGTCCGGGGCCTGTGTCTTGAGCGTCGAGGCAGCAGGGCCATTTCCCTGGGCGTGTGCTCCGTGGCAAGCAGCGCAAAACTGTTTATACATCACCTCGCCGGACGGGACCCACACGGACGGGAATGGAGATTGGGCTTCAATCGCCTGATCCTTCGCAAGGGCAGCGAAAATGACAAAGACCATGGCGCTAACCAGAAGAGCTTGCGCATAGTCGTACCTCCCTTGCGGGGGCTGGGTGCCGCTAAGTATTTCGCGGAAGAGAGTAATTATTCGCAAATTCCTCTCCAAAAAAAAAAAAAAAAAAAAAAAAAAAAAAAAAAAAAAAAAAAAAAAAAAAAAAAAAAAAAAAAAAAAAAAAAAAAAAAAAAAAAAAAAAAAAAAAAAAAAAACCGCTGGCTCGTCGAAGAGAGGCAGATCCGCTGGAATTCAGACCCTGCTTCCGAAAGCGACCTCGCGCGCATGCCGTGCGATCATCAGCTCTTCGTTCGTTGCTACCACTCGCACCTCGCAGGCGCTTCCGGCGGAGCTGATTACGCTCTTGCGTGGCGTCATTCATCGCGTCGTCGAGGGCGATTCCCAGGTGGCCCAGGTCGCGGCAAATCTCCTTGCGAACGGCGGGTGCGCGTTCTCCAATTCCGCCGGTGAATACCAGCATGTCCACGCCGCCGAGCACGGCCGCGAATGCGCCGATCTCCTTGCGCACGGAGCGGCAAAATATGGCCACGGCCTCGTCGGCTCGCGCGTCCGAGGACCGCTTGGCAAGAAGCGTTTTCATATCCGAACTCAGCTCGGAGACGCCCAGGAGGCCGGACTCCGAGTCGACCATTCGCTCGAGCGCGGCCGCGTCGTAACCTTTTTCGCGCAGCAGATAGGTCAGGATGCTGGGATCGAGGTCGCCGCTGCGCGTGCCCATCACGATTCCCCCAGTCGGCGTCAGGCCCATCGACGTATCCAGGGGAGCGCCGTCTTTGATCGCAGCCAAACTCGCTCCGTTGCCCAAATGGGCGATGATCAGGCGGCGCTGTTTCGCCGCCGGCCCGAGCTCCCGCAAGCAGTATTCGTATGACAGGCCGTGAAAGCCGTAGCGGCGGACGCCCTCGTCGAAAAGCTTCCTGGGCAAGGGAAAGCGCTGCGCCAGTTCGGGCAAGCGCCGATGGAAGGCCGTGTCGAAGCAGGCCACCTGCGGAATTTGCGGATCTTCGGACGCCACCGCTTCCACAATTTTGATCTCCGCGGGCAAGTGCAGCGGCGCCAGCGGGATCAGGTCGCGCAGGTCGTTCAATAGTTGCGGCGTGATTTTCTGTGGGCTGCGGTACCGCGGCCCGCCATTCACCACGCGGTGGCCTATCGCGGAGGGATCCGCATAATTCCCGCGCTTCAATCGCTCGCGGACGATGCGCAGCGCCGATGGGTGGTCTGGAATGGAGATCCGCTCGTCCGCGATGGAGTTGCCCTCGCTGCCGCGCAGCCACACGCGGCCGTCCCGCACCCCGATGTCTTCCGCCTCGCCGCGCGCGATGAGGCGCTCGACGACGTTTTCTTCGTGGTTTTCATCCATGTGTTCACCGGGGCGTCCATTCGGCGAGCTGAATTCGTATTGCGCGAATTTTAATGAGGAGGAACCGCTATTCAGTGCGAGTATGTGATAGGGCGGCACAGAGCATCCGGATTCATGGCCATGCAACGGCCGTCCGATTATATGATTGAACCCCCTTTCCTGCCGATTCGCGTGCGCCGCCTAACCCGGCCTGCTCGGCTCGCATCCTAGAAGCATCGCTCATACTCATAGAGGAAAACGCCATGTTTGCATTCGACGCCAAGTTATCCACGGCAGTGGTAAGCGACCATACGCCCCCGCCGCCCAAGCCCGCGAACAAGCCTCTTTCGGACGAAACGGTTGCCAGGTTGCAGCGCTACTGGCAGGCCGCCAACTACCTGACCGTGGGGCAAATCTACTTGCGCGAGAACCCGCTCTTGAAAGAGCCGCTGACTCCCGACCACATCAAGCCGCGCCTCCTGGGCCACTGGGGCACATCGCCGGGCCAGAATTTTATCTACGTCCATCTGAATCGGCTCATCCGCGAGAAGCACGCCAGCATGATCTATATTTCCGGCCCCGGCCATGGCGGGCCCGCTCTGGTGGCGCAGAGTTATCTCGAGGGGACTTACTCGCAGGTCCATCCCGAGGTGACTCAGGATATTGCCGGGATGCGTCTGCTCTTTCGCGAATTTTCCACGCCGGGCGGCGTGGGCAGCCACTGCGGCCCGCACGTGCCCAGCTCCATACACGAGGGCGGGGAACTGGGTTATTCGCTGGTGCACGCCTACGGCGCGGCCTTCGATAATCCGTCGCTGATCGTGGCCTGCGTGATCGGAGATGGGGAGGAGGAGACGGCGCCGCTCGAGGGCAGCTGGAAGGGCAACAAATTCCTGAATCCCGCGCGGGACGGCGCGGTGCTGCCGATCCTGCACTTGAACGGCTACAAAATCTCCAGCCCTACCGTTGAGGCTCGCATCAGCGATGACGAACTCGCGCGGCTATACACCGGGCGAGGCTATTGCGTTTACTTCGTCGAAGGCGACGTTCCCGCGGACATGCATCAGGAGTTCGCGGACGTCCTGGAGCGCAGCTATGCCGACATCCGCAAAATTCAGGACGACGTCGCGCAAGAACGGCCTGAAAGCCGTGCCGAAATGGCCCATGATCGTCCTGCGCACGCCGAAGGGTTGGACCGGGCCCAAGGAAGTGGACGGCCTCCCCATCGAGGGAACATTCCGCGCTCATCAAGTGCCGCTTGCAAACGTCCGCACCGATGCCAAGCAGCTTCAAATGCTGGAAGCGTGGATGAAAAGTTATGAGCCGGAAAAGGTATTTCGATCCCGACGGGCGGCTTGCGCCCGAACTGGCCGAACTCGCGCCGCACGGCGACGGCCGCATGGGAGCGAATCCGCACGTCAATGGCGGCCGGGTGCTGAAAACGCTGGTGCTGCCGGATTTCATCGACTTCGCCCTCGAAGTGCCGGGACCAGGCCGCGTGGTGGCCGAAGCGCCGCAGAAAGCTCGGGGAATTCCTGCGGGACGCGCTGCAGCTGAATCCTGATAATTTCCGCATCTTCTGCCCGGATGAAACGAACTCCAATCGCCTGAACGCCGTCTTCGAGGCCACCACGCGTTGCAGCGTCGAGCCCACCGTCTCCATCGACGAAAAGATCGGCCCGGACGGGCGGGTCATGGAAGTGCTCAGCGAGCATTGCACCGAAGGCTGGCTCGAGGGTTACGTGCTGACCGGCAGGCATGGCCTGTGGTCTTCGTACGAGGCTTTCGCGCAGGTCGTCGATTCCATGATTACGCAGCACGCCAAATGGCTGGAGGAGTCGCGCGAATATCCGTGGCGCCGCCCCATCGCATCCCTGAACGTTTTCATCACCAGCCACGCCTGGCGCAACGACCACAATGGCTTCAGCCATCAAGCGCCCGGCTTCGTGGATAACGCGCTGCAACGAAGGAGCGAGGTGATCCGCATCTACTATCCGCCGGACGCCAATTGCCTGCTCAGCGTGGTCGATCATTGCCTGCGCAGCCGCGACTACGTGAACGTCGTCACCTGCGGCAAGCAGTTCGCCCTGCAATGGCTCGATATGGACCACGCCATTACGCACTGTTCGCAGGGCGCGTCCATCTGGAAATTCGCCAGCAACGACGACGGCGGCGAGCCGGACGTCGTGCTGGCCTGCGCCGGAGACGTGCCCACGCTCGAAACCTTGGCCGCGTGCCTGGCTGCTGCGAAAGCATGTTCCCGGAATGAAGCTGCGCGTCGTAAACGTGGTCGATCTTGGCGTTCTGATGAGCCCGGACGTTCACCCGCATGGCATGGACAACATCTCTTTCGAGGGACTGTTTACCCACTCGGCGCCCGTGATTTTCGCCATCACGGCTACCCCGCGGTGATCCACAGCATGATGCACGGCCGCGCTAACGAAGCCCGCTTTCACGTTCGCGGATTCAAGGACGCCGGCACCACCACCACGCCCTTCGATATGGTGGTTTTGAACGGCATGAGCCGCTTCGATCTCGCCAAGCTGGCCATGAAGTATGTGCCGCGCCTGCGATCGGAAACTGCCGACGTGATCGACATGTTCGATCGCAAGCTCTACGAGCACCGCGCGTACATTCGCCAGAACTTCGAGGATCTGCCGGAGATCGCCAACTGGTCCTGGACCGCCGATTTCAGCGACCCTACGGCCCCGCCGCCGCTGGCCGTCGGCCAGCCCCGCGCCGCGTTATTCACCGATTCGTGATCGGCTCCCGCTCGGCGGCAAATTCGTTGTGCCGGGAATAAGAGAGGCGTACGATGCGCCGGGCTAGAGACTAAAGGCCAGCGGCTCAATCGGAAATTTCCATTGGGTAAAATCCTAACGACACCGGGAGGTTTTATGCGCACCCCTTTGAACAAGACGATCGGCACACCGATCGATCACAACGATCGGCATCATCGGCCTCGCCCTGACTCTTGTGGCCGCGCTAGCAGCGGCGCAGCCCGCGCCGCAAGCCGCCCCGCAATCGTCCGCCAAGCCGACGAATACCTTTACCTCCGCCGCCGGCGTCACCGCGCTGATTGCCAAAGCGAAAGCCGAGCGCAAGGAGGGCCAGCCGACGGTTGCCGAGCCTATCCTCGAGTTGGGATCGTACGACGGGCACCTCGAATACCGCGCCGCGGTGGGCAACGCAGCGGTGCATGAACACGAGGCCGAGCTTTTCTACGTGATCGATGGTTCAGCCACTTTGACGACGGGCGGCAAGCTCGTCAATGAAAAGCGAACCGATGCCGCCAACCTCAATGGCTCCGCCATCGAAGGCGGAACGCCGCGCGCCATCGCCAAAGGAGACTGGATCCTGGTCCCGGAAAACACGCCGCACTGGTTCAGTCCCATCAATGGCGTGCTGGTCTTATTTTCGATGCACGTGCCGCGCCCCTGAACGCCGCAGGACGCCCGCAGACTCCTGAACCATATTTGCTTTGTGCACCGTCGGCCGCCTGGCCACTCCGCTTTAGAAGAGCAGCTTCAATCCAAACTGGATTTGGCGCATGGTCCCGTTTATGGACGTAATCTGTCCAAATGTTGGGAGAGGCGTGCCGCTCGCGACGCTTGCCGCGGAATTGCTGCCGCCCTGTTGGAGAGCCGGGAATCCCGGGTTGGCGTAATTCGGGCGATTAAACACATTGAAGAATTCCGCCCGGAACTGGAGATTAAAACGCTCCGAGAGTTTCGTAAGCTTCTGCAATGAAGGATTGAACGTGATGTTATCCGGCCCGAACAACGAATCTCTTTGCATGTTGCCCAACTCGCCCACCGGTGGCGCCGTAAAGCAATTGGGGTTCAGGTAGCTGATCCCGCTGGTGCTGCCGTAGTTCGAGTTGATTGGCGTGTTGTTGCAGCCGGGCGCATTGGGCGCGTAATCGGCGCGGTTGGCAACCGTTCCAATGTCGGTCGAGCCGTTCGAGAAGGTGGTCACGTGAAAGGGGCTGCCTGTTGCGAAGTAGAAGATTCCGCCGACCTGCCAGCCGGATACCAACCGGTTTTTCTGGAACGGAAGTATGTACAGGAAGTTCGCGGTCAGGTTGTGCCGGATCATGAAAACGCACGGCCCGCGGTCGACGCCGTAATTGTAGGCATCGGCGATGATGGTGCCGCCCTCCTGGGTCCAGTCGCCGGAGCTGATGTCCGTGCAGTCCGAATAGGTGTAGGAGACCTGCGACGACAAGTTGTCGGTCATTCGGCGAACGAAGCCGATCTGCAACGCGTTATAGCGGGACCACAGGTTGGTTACTCCGTTATTCATGTAGCTGAAATTCGGATTGATGTGGTTGTTGGCCACAATCGAGTAGCTGGGGGCCTGCACAATGTGGGAGAAGGACACTTGACCCGTGGCCGGATCCACAATCGCCTGCCCGGTCGCGCTCGCCAGACTGCACGCCGCCGTGGAGGCCGCGGCGCAGGTGATGCTGCCGTTAGCGTTAACAGTGATTGTTCCTGGGGCTCCCACCGTGCCATTGGAATTGAATACCGGCGCGGACACGATTCCGTTGAACTCCCCCGCGAACGTAGGATACACGGTTTGTCCGCCGCTGATTTGAAGACCGCCAGTGCCGAGCCGCGGTGAGGCCTCCCACTGGAACGGGAGGATTGGAGTCCTGTTCGCCCAGAAGGTGAACACCGTGCGAGCCAACGTAGGCTACGGTTATGACCGTGTTCTTCATGATCTCGCGCTGAATGCTGAGGTTCCACTGTTGCAGATAGGGGTGGTGTTGTAGGGATTCGTTCCGTTCGTCTCGGTCGTTGGCGAAGTGACCAGAGATTGGTTCGGGAATGGGAAGTCAAACGTGCCCGAGGTCTGGTTCTTGACCATCCAGGGAAAGAGCGAGTAGGCGGCGTTGCGATAGTCGCGATAGGACATGATCTGGTGGAATATCCCGTAACCTGCGCGCATCGACGTCTTGTGATCCTTGAAGGGGTCCCACGCGATGCCGATGCGGGGATCGATATTGTGCAGGGAGTCGTTCTTTAACATGTAGTTGGTTACCGGCGTCAGCGTTGATGCCACTGCCGTTCCGCCCCGCTAGGCAGGTTCCCCGTCTGCCCATACGGCACCGGAAGCAGTTGATACAGCTGGTTGAACGCATCAGGCGGGTCTGTGGTCGGCGCGTAGCGCAAGCCGATATTCAGGGTGACCGTCGGCCGAACCCTCCAATCGTCCTGCACATACATGGTGAAATCGGTTTCGCGCGCATCATGCTGCGCCAAAGGTTCCGGGTAAGGGCTGCCATTCGAGAAGACGCAGCCGGGCTCATTGTTGTAGTAATTGCACGGACCCTGGAAGCCGCTCGGGGAGCGTCCGTCAAGAACGAATTCAGCGACGTGAAAGTCCACCTTCCGCCGCCCGGTAACATGTGAACACCGTTGGTTTGAATCCGCTCGACGTTTCCGCCGAAACGGAAGCTATGGCTTCGCTACTTGGTCTTGAAGATGTCGTCGCCCACGCTCAACTTGTTCTGAGCATATCGCACCGGGCTGATCTGCGCCCGGACCGACGCTGGTGATGCCGGATCCCGGCGTTAACAGTGCCGTCCATAATCGGCTCTCCGCGGCCCGTGGTCAGATCGCCTGAAAAGTCCAGAAGATCGTCCGGCTGTGCCGTTGCTGTGGAGATAGAGAAATGTCCGGCTGATGCCCAGGTTCAACGAGTTGATCAGAGTATTCGAAAATATGTGTTTCTCGCCGAGCGTAAAGAACTGATTGCGGGTGCGGTCGTAATTCGACCACTGCGGGAAACTGCTATAGAAGGGCTCGGTCAGATTCGCATTGTCGAAGAGATACCGCCCGAAGAGGGAATCGCTGGAGGAGAGCGTCCAGTCGTAACGGCCCATCACGTAATCCTCGCTCGCGGGCGAGTTCGCGTTTACCTGCACCTGTTCGGTTCCGTTGCCGAGATTGTGACGATCGGCAGGTTACCGAGGCTCGACGGTGAAAAGAGGTTCAAGTACGGCTTGATAGTCGCGAAGTTTGCGGCGTTTGCTGCTCCCCGGCCCGCAATTCACGTAACCCGCGGGCGCTCCGGGACCATTACAAGCCGCTGGCGCGCCGGCTGCCGGAATGTAGCCTTGCAGCGCGTTGGCGTCCGGGATCACTCTCAGATTGGTCTGCCCGGTCTTCTGGCGGATCCCTTCGTAGTTCACGAAAAAGAACATCTTGTCTTTCTTGATCGGGCCGCCGAGCGTGCCTCCGAACTGATTCTTGCTGAAGGGCTGTTTCACCGTGGCGGGGAAGGTCGTCGCGTCCAGCGCGCTGTTGCGGAGGAATTCGTATGCCGAACCGTGGTAGTTGTTGGTCCCCGAGCGCGTCACCGCGTTCACCACCGATCCGTTGCCACCGTACTGCCGCGCCGTAAGTATTCGTGAGCATCTGAAACTCGGCGATGGCGTCGACGCCCAGCGTCGTGCCGAAAATCCCGGAGCCCGATCCGCGGTCCTGATAATCCTGGATTTCCGTGCCGTCGAGAATTTCGCCCTGCCCATTGGGGCGCGAGCCGGAGACCGACCAGTAGTTGCCGAAACCGATGTAGGAGTTATGCAGCGCGCCCGCGCCTGTTTCGTTGACCACGCCCGGCGCCAGCAGGATCAGTTCCTCGAAGTTGCGGCCGTTGAGCGGCAAATCGCGCATCTGTGTGGACTCGACGGTTGTCGAGATGGCCGACGAGGTCGTCTCCACCTGCGAAACGTCGCCCTCCACCGTCACCGCCTGCGTCACCTGCCCGACTTGCAGGGAAAAATCCACCACCAGGTCGGCGCCCGCGTCGAGCGTGATCCCCCGGTGGTCGACGGTCTGGAAGCCGCCTTTTTCGACGAGACTTGATAGCTGCCGACGGGCAGGTCGGGAACTCGATATTGTCCTTGAGCGTCGCTGGTTACGATTTGCGTTGCATTGGTGCCGGTGTTCGTCACCCGGATGGTGGCTTCCGGGATCGCTCCGCCGGACGCATCGGTCACTGTGCCCAGAATTGTGCCGGTCGTGCCCTGGGCCGCCAAACGTACGTTGGCCAACCCGATCAAGAGTCCCGCGCTCAAAACGAGCGAGCAAACGAAGTGAGCCTTACCGTTGCTCAGCATCTGGTCTCCTCCTGTTGGGCTTCTGGTTTTTAGTTAGGTAAACCCCCGAGTGGCTGTTGCGGAGTTCTATACTCTCGCCGCGTAAAGGTGTCAAGGAACTTCTCTTCTCAAACGGAAGGCGCCACTTCCGCATCGGTTTACAAAGGAAGACGGCGGTTTTTCTTTTGACTCTTCTCGTCCCGCTCGATTTCTTGACTTCCCACTGAACGAGAACTAGACTCCGCGCATTATTTCCATCCGCCAGCGGGAGGAGCACCGATGCCACGTTTGGGCCGTCCTTTGAAAAGCTCAGCAATAAGCTCAGTGAAAATCTGGTCCAGGAGCCTCGCCCTCGCGATGGGCGCGTGCTGCGCTCTGATTCTCGTCGCGAACTTCGCGGCGCGAGCGCAAGAAGTTCCCAAGTACAAGGTCGATCCCTACTGGCCCAAGCCGCTTCCTCACAAGTGGCTCATGCAAGGCGTTCCCGTCATGGTGGTGGATAAGGACGATCACATCTGGGTGATGAATCGTCCTCGCGACGTCAATCCCGATGAGATCTGGCGCCGCCTCGAATCCGCCGCGAACCGATTGCTGCATTGCCGCGCCGGCGGTGCTCGAATTCGATACCGAAGGCAATCTGCTCCAGGGTTGGGGAGGACCGGGTTACGTGCCCGGCTGGCCCGCGGAAGGCAATCCGCGTCCCGGAGCCGGCGCCGAACACGGCATCCTGGTGGACCGCGAAGGAAACGTGTGGATCTCCGGCAGCGCGCGCGGCGACACCATCATGAAATTTACGGGCGACGGAAAGCTCCTCTGGGAGTTTGGCCACCGCGGACCGCGTCCCGAGCCGGGCAAGGCTGCGCCGCCCGCGAAGCAAGATAATCAGAATACGGACATTTTCCCCACCGGCATATTTTTCTTCGATCTCGACGAAGACGCCAAGGAGATCTACATCGTTGACGCCAAGCGCGTCCTCGTCTATGGCTACGACGGCACATTCAAGCGAGGCTGGGGCGGGCACGGCGTACCGTTGAGCGAAATCGATAACGATCCCACGCCGCCCTACGATTGGAAGACGGGACCTCCTCCGGACCAGAAGCAGTTCGCTCCCGCGCTGCACTGCGTGCATTTTTCAACCGACAATCTGGTGTACGTCTGCGAGCGCGGCAGCGACCGCATTCAGGTGTTCACCAAGGAAGGCAAGTTCATCTCCAGCTTTTTCGTTCATCCCTCCACGCCTTCGCGCGGGCCGGAGTGCGGCGGGCCGGGCAGCACCATGTTTGGCATGTGCGGCACCACCTACAACCTGACGTTCTCGCACGACGCCGGGGAGAAATACGTGATGATCGCCGACGGCACGAACGACAAAGTCTGGATTCAGGACCGCAAGACGGGCGCCGTCGCGGGCTCCATCGGAGACAACGGCCGCATGGCCGGCTTCTTCCATTGGATTGACGCCATCGCCATCGATTCTCACGGCAATCTCTACACCGGCGAAGTGGATACCGGAAAAAGAGCGCAGAAATTTGTGCTGCTCAATGGAGACAAGGCCAAGCGTCCGCGTCCCCACGAATAAGCGCTCGTTGGCACTCGGCAAACGAGCTCGGCAGTGATAGCCTCTGCTCACCCGAGCGCAGACCGCCGTTAACGCGGCAGTAACATTGCCAAGATAGCGTAGCGCGCGCAGACAATCATGGCCCGCGATAAGCTGTCTGACCCCAGACTGTTCCTCAACCGTTATTTCTCCTGGCTGCAATTCAACGAGCGAGTGCTGGAGGAGGCTCGCAGTCCAACGAACCCGTTGCTCGAGCGGGTGAAGTTCCTGGCGATCACCGCGAGCAATCTGGATGAGTTCGTGGAGATTCGCGTGGCGGGGCTCTTGCAGCAGGCCGAGCAAGGCCACAGTGAACCGGGTCCCGACGGGCGGCCTCCCAGCGTAGTGCTCGCCGAGTTGGCTCCCAGACTGAGCGAATTTGCGGACGCGCAGTATAGCTGCTGGCGCGACGAGCTCGTTCCCGCGCTGGCGGAAGAATCGATACGAGTGCTCAGCGTCAGCGAGCTAAAGCCGGAGCAGAAGGAGTACGTCGAAGAGTTCTACTCGAAGACAGTGGAAGCCCTGCTCACGCCGGTGACTGTGGATCCCGCGCACCCATTTCCCCACGTATTGAACAAGGCGCTGTGCCTGGCCTTCCTGCTGCGACGGAAGCGGCGGAAGGCGGAAGTGTATCTCGGCGTGGTAACGGTGCCGCGGGCGTTGCCCCGTTTGGTGATGCTGCCGTCGGCGGAAGGCAAGACCGAGTACGTGTTCCTTCACGACGTCGTGCACGCGTTTGCCGCGCGCCTTTACCGCGGATATGAAGTCGTTTCGGCCGCCGCCTTTCGGGTGACGCGCAACAGCAATCTGTATTTGGAGGAAGAGGAAGCGCGGACGATTCTGGATACCGTGGACTCGCAATTGCATTCGCGTCGCAAAGGCGCGGCGGTAAGGCTCGAAATTGAGGTTGGCGCGAGCCAGGAAATTGTGGACCGCTTGCAAGCGAATTTCATGCTGGCTCCCTGGCAAGTGTTTCGAGTGGACGGCCCGGTCAACCTGTCGCGGCTTTTCCATCTGTATGACGAAACTCCTCGCCCCGATTTGAAGTTCAAGCCCTTCCTGCCCCGCGAGGTTGCGCTCAGGCCTGGTTCTTCCTCCATTTTCGATCTGGTTCGCAAGCGCGACTTGCTGTTGCACCATCCCTACGACTCTTATTCGACGGTGGTGAATTTCGTCGAAAGCGCGGCGCGCGATCCTGACGTTCTCTCGATCAAGCAAACGCTCTACCGCACCAGCGAGAACTCTCCGATTGTCCGCGCGCTGATTCAAGCGGCCGCGCGAAAAGAAGTCGCGGTGGTGGTGGAGCTGAAGGCGCGATTCGACGAGGCGTCCAATATTCGCTGGGCCCGAAACTTGCAAGAGGCGGGGGTCCAAGTCTATTTCGGCGTGGTCGGGCTGAAAACGCATTGCAAGATGGCGCTGGTCGCCCGGCGCGAGGCGGACGGCCAGATTCGCCGCTACGCCCACCTGGGCACGGGAAATTACAATCCCTCGACCGCGAAATTCTATACGGACTTGAGTTTGCTCAGCAGCGATCCGAAGATCGCCTCCTCGGTCCACCACGTTTTCAACTATCTCACGGCCTATTCCGAACGGCCGCAATATGGCCCGCTCTTCGTGGCGCCGCTGAACCTGGGGAAGAACTGCCTGAGCTTGATCGAGCGCGAAGCGGCGCACGCGAAAGCGGGAAAGCCCGCCTTCATCGTCGCCAAGGTAAACGCGCTACTCGACGATAAAACGATCCGGGCGTTGTATCGAGCTTCCCAGGCCGGAGTGCGAATCGAGCTGCTGGTCCGCGGGGCGTGCGCGTTGCGTCCCGGCGTGCGGGGCGTGAGCAGCCGAATCCGGGTGCGCAGCGTGATCGGGCGGTTTTTGGAGCACAGCAGAATTTTTGTGTTTGGCAACGGCGGGGATGCGGAAGTGTATCTGGGCAGCGCCGATTGGATGCACCGGAATATTTATGAGCGCGTGGAAATCATGTTCCATGTGAACGACGCTGTGCTGCGGGAAAGAATCTTGCGAGAGGTCGTGGCCCCTTATCTCGCCGATACGGAGAAGACGCGTGTCCTGATGCCGGACGGCAGATACCTTCGCGCTCGCGATGCCGGCGGTCCCGCGGTACTCCCAAAACGGCTCGCGCTTCAACGTGCAGCAGTTCCTGATCGATTCGGCCCAGCGGCAACCGGAAGGCGCGGCCTTTCCCGCCTTGCCGCGATTTCTGGAGGCCTCGGTCGCAAACCTTAGTAAACTATCTCTTTCGCACCGCTCCAGCGCTGTCCTCAGCCGCGCAACGCGGAAGAACCGGAATTCGAGGAAGTCCGGGTCACGCAAGAATGCACGAGATGACTGAGAATGCCCGAGAATAATGAATGACCAACAATTTGACCTGATCGTCATCGGCAGCGGTCCGGCGGGCCAGAAGGGCGCGATCTGCGCAGCCAAGCTGCGCAAACGCGTGGCCGTGATCGACCGGACCGTGATGATGGGCGGCGTGTGTGTACACACCGGCACGATTCCCAGCAAAAGCGTTCGCGAAGCTATTTTTCAATTGACGGGCCTCGCGGTAAAGGCGTTCTACGGCAATAACTATCGCGGCACGAACGAGATTTCCGTTCAAGATCTTGCTTTTCGCGTGAATTCGATCGTGGCCGGGAGACGGAGGTGATTCGCGCCCAGC
Organism: uncultured Acidobacteriota bacterium; assembly: GCA_963823935.1. Taxonomy (GTDB): domain Bacteria; phylum Acidobacteriota; class Terriglobia; order Acidiferrales; family UBA7541; genus Palsa-189. The sequence goes on along the minus strand of CAWGNM010000007.1, from coordinate 274,911 downwards.
TCCGGCGCAACGGGATTACGGTTTTTCAGGGCACCGCGCAGTTTGTGGATCCGCACAGCGTGGAAGTGGACCGCGAGGGCGTCAAGGTGAATCTCTCGGCCGAGCACATCCTGATCGCCTGCGGCACACGGCCGGCTCATCACCGCGATATTCCCATTGATGGAAAGCGAATCCTGGACACCGACCAGTTGACCGGTTTGAACGGCCTTCCACGGGATCTCATTGTGGTCGGAGCCGGCGTGGTGGGGCTCGAATATGCCTCCTTTCTCGCTGCCATCGGCGTTGAAGTAACTCTCATCGATCAGCGCCCTTCGATTCTGGATTTCGTGGACCGGGAAATCGCGGAGGCCTTGGAATACCATTTGCGTCAACTGGGGACCACGTTCCGCCTGGGCGAAAAAGTCACTCGCGTTAGCATTGACGCGCAGCGCGACCGCGTGTTTGCGGAGCTGGAAAGCGGCAAGAAGGTGCAGGCGGAAAGCTTGCTTTATGCCGTTGGCCGGCAGGCTAACGGCGATCTATTGCGGCTCGAGGCGGCGGGCATCTCCTCCGACGCGCGCGGGAAGATCGGCGTCAACGCCTATTTTCAGACGGAGGTAAGCCACATTTACGCCGCCGGCGACGTGATCGGCTTTCCCGCTCTGGCGAGCACGTCCATGGAACAGGGACGGCTGGCGAGCTGCAACATGTTCGGCATTTCGTGCACCGTGATGCCGGAACTGATTCCATATGGGATCTATACGATTCCCGAGATTTCCATGGTCGGGCAAACGGAAGAGCGCCTGACCGCGGCGAAAGTTCCCTACGAAGTCGGAATCGCGAAGTATGCCGAGCTCGCCAAAAGCATGATGCTCGGCGACGAAACGGGAATGCTGAAGCTGCTTTTTGACCGCAATACGCGGAAATTATTGGGCGTTCACGCGCTCGGGCAGCGGGCCACCGAGATCATTCACATCGGCCAAGCGGTGCTCAGCTACGGCGGCACCATCGACTATTTTCGCGACACGGTCTTCAACTATCCTACGCTCGCGGAAGCGTACAAAGTGGCCGCGCTCGACGGGCTCAATAAGCTTTAGAGCGAACCCGCGAGCGGCTTTTCGGATGCTTCCGCCCGGCGAATAAATCGGTTTACTTGGCGGAGCGCCCGGTCTATAAGTGAGCGATCCGCCAAAGTGGAATTATCCCGCTCAATGAGGAGTTCGATGAAAAGCCTGTCCACTGGAGTGCTTCGGCTCGTCCTGCTTCTTTCGCTGGTGCTCACGTCGAGCGCATTACTGCGGTCGCAATCCGCCGATACCGTCCTGCTGAACGGCAAAATTCTCACCGTCGATCCCCAGTTCTCGGTGGGCCAGGCCGTCGCCATTCACGAAGGAAGGATCCTCGCCGTTGGCACCAATGCCCAAATCAAGAAGCTGCAGGGGCCCAAGTCGCAGGTCATCGACCTCCAGGGCCGCACCGTAATTCCCGGGCTGATCGATAACCACATGCACGCGGTCCGCGCGGCGCTCACCTGGAAAACCGAGGTGAACTGGATCGGCGCATCTTCTCTGGCAGACGCGCTGGCGCGTCTGCACGACGCGGCGCAAAAGGCCAAGCCCGGAGAGTGGCTGGCGGTGGTTACGCCGCCCTCTACTCTGGACACATTCAAGGAAAAGCGCCGCCCCACGCAGGCGGAACTGGTGGCCGCGGCGCCTAACAACCCGGTTTACGTCCAGCTCTCATACGGCTCGGCCATTCTAACTCCCCTGGCATTCGAGACCCTGAACATCAAGAGCGACAGCGACCTGCCCGCCCGCACCAAGCTCGAAAAAGACGCCAATGGGAATCTGACCGGAACGGTCAACGGCAACATGATTGCCTTGTACGACCGGCTGCCAAGGCCGACGTTCGAGCAGGAAGTGGAGGGCACCAAGGAGTTCTTCCGGGAACTGAATCGTCTCGGTCTTACAGGTGTGGTCGATCCGGGAGGAAATAACCTCCGGCCCGAGGATTATCAGGCGGTGTTCAAAGTATGGCGCGACGGGCAAATGACGATTCGCATGGCCTATAGCGCCTCCGCGCTGGCCCCAGACACGGAGTTCCAGGATTTCAAGAATTACCTCACGCTGCTTCCCATGGGCCTCGGCAACGACATGCTGCACTTCAATGGCGTCGGCGAAAAGATCACCTGGGCCATGCAAGGGATTACCGGCCAAGCCACGCCTGACCAACTGGACAAGTATTACGAGATCGTTCGCTGGGCCGCGCAGCGCGGCCTGGCGCTCACCATGCACTGGGACAGCGACAAAAATGTGGAGCAGCTCCTGACCACCTTCGAGCGCGTGAATAAGGAGTTCCCGCTCGCCAACTTGCGCTGGACCATCGCTCATCTCAACGATGGCTCCGCCGCCACTTTCGAGCGCATGAAAGCGATGGGCGTGGGCTGGACCGTGCAGGACGAGATGTACAACAGTGGCGATGAGGTCGTGAAGCGCCGTGGCGCGGACGTTGCGAGCAGGATGCCGCCGGTCAACACCGCCAAGAAGATCGGGATTCACATCAGTTTGGGAACCGACGCGCATCGCGTCTCCACTTACAATCCCTTCACCGTCTTGCAGTGGGCGCTCGACGGCAAGACCGCCAGTGGCGCGCCCGTGCGCGGCCCGGAGGAGGCGCCCACGCGCGAGGACGCCCTGCGCTACTACACCATGGGCAGCGCCTGGGTTTCCTTCGATGAGGGCAAGCGCGGATCGCTCGAAGCGGGGAAGCTCGCCGACCTGGCCGTGCTCTCGCAAGACTATATGACCGAGCCGGTCGAGCAGATCGGCCAAAACGTCTCTCTGCTCACCATGGTCGGCGGCAAGATTGTCTATGCCGCCGGACCCTATGCTCATCTCGAACAGAAACTCCCAAACCAGTCGTCGAATGAGCGTCTCTCCAGCACTAACCTTCCTTAGACCGAGAGCTGCGATTGCATGCGGGCCATTGCGCGCGGGCCATTGCATGCAGGATTGTTCGGATGTACATTTTTGTTCAGTACGTGAGCAAACCGCGGGATTCGGCGCATTTCGTTCCATGTCTCGCGGATGTCTCCGTGGAGTGATCGCATGAAAGCCAAGCCGGTGAACTATTTAGCAGTGCTTTTTGGCCTCCTCGTCATTGCCATGCCTGTTGTGGCCCACCATGGCGGCGTCGCCTACGAGACGGGCAAGAGGATCACCCTTAAGGGGACCATCAGCAACTTTGAATGGACCAACCCTCATTCTCAAGTTCACCTGGATGTCACCGACGACAAGGGCAATGTCGCTCACTGGGATTTCGAGACGCAGCCTCCCAGCATATTGATGCACGCCGGCTGGCATAGAAATTCGCTGAAGCCGGGGGACCAGGTTACGCTCGTCGCCGTTCCCGCCAAAAATGGCTCGACCATCGGGCTTCTGCAGAAAATCACTCTGGCCGACGGCGAAGAGCTCACGCCAACTGAAAAATAATGTGTCGCTCAGCGGGCCATGGCGCGGAAGTTGTTTGCATGCCGCCGATCGAGTAAGGAAGTGGTAAGGAGCTTTCCATGCGAAGGCAAATCATTGTTTCCATCCCTGTCTTGATGCTAGCGGTGGCTTTCTCCCCGATGATGTTCGCTCAGGCTGGGGCGCGTCCGGGCGCGAACGCCGGCGCCGCAACGAGCGCTCCGGATCTTTCCGGCGTTTGGCTGCAGTACGGCGGCAATGTTTTCGACCTTCCCCGCGATGCAGCCCCCATGCAGCCTTGGGCCAAGACGAAATTCGATTCCGAGAGGAACGGCCACGGGCCCAATGTGGTGATCAGTTTCGCGGAGAATACCGATCCCTTCATAAAAAACTGCGATCCTCTGGGCGTGCCGCGCGTGCTGCTTGCCAACCATCCTTTCAAGATTGTTCCGGCCGCCGGCGAGATACTCATCCTCTATGAGAGGAGCCACGATTTTCGCGAAATTTATATGGACGGGCGGCAGCATCCCAAGGATCTCGATCCCTCCTGGTGGGGAAATTCCATAGGACATTGGGATGGAGATAGCCTCGTCATAGACACGGTGGGGCTGAATGACAGGACCTGGCTCGACTACCAGGGTTTGCCACACAGCGACGCCCTGCACGTGGTGGAGCGCTACCGGCGCACCGACCACGACAATATGCAGCTCGAACTCACCATCGACGACCCCAAAGCGTATACCAAGCCTTGGACGGTGACGAGGAATTATCGGTTGAAGCCCTGGGACATTGGCGAAGACGTTTGCGTCCAGGCCAACGAAAAGAACTTCGAGCAGGGAATCGTAAAGCCGGCCAGCGCGCCAACCCACTAGCACGCGATTCGCCGCAGTAACCCGCCGCACCGGCTTGCCGCGCCGAAGCCGACTGGCCCGCCGAGCCGAAGCCGCTTTGCAGGCGAAGGCTGGACTTCATGCGCAGCCGCGATTCAGGATAAGATTTGAGCGGATGGGGCTGTAGCTCAGATGGATAGAGCAGCAGTTTCCTAAACTGCGCGCCGGGAGTTCGACTCTCCCCAGCCCCACCAATCCTCCCTATAGGAACCTCATTCATGGTAAGATGGTCTTACCATGCGCACGACAGTTTCAACCAAGGGCCAAGTTGTCGTCCCCGGTAGGATTCGGCGCAAACTCGGACTGCAACCGGGAGATTCGCTCGACGCCAGAGTGGAAGGACAACAAATTGTCCTGACGCCGCGAAAGGCTCGTCTGCCAAAGGCGCGAATCGTTCGGGATCCGGTCACCGGACTGCCGGTTTTAACCGCCGGTCCAAAAGCTGCCAAGCTGACGAGCGCAGAGGTACGCGAAATCCTTGCCGATTTTCCATGAGATACCTATTGGACGTGAACGCTCTGGTTGCACTCGTCGTGTGGGAGCATGAATTTCATGCGCGGGTTACAACTTGGCTGGAGCGCCTTGGCGCAAGCGGGGTTCCGGAACTGGCAACGTGTTCGATCACAGAGTTGGGTTTTTTGCGTGTGCTAGGGCAGGCTCAGCAGTATGGTTCTTCCGTCGCACAAGCACGCGAGCTTTTGCTCAAGGTGAAAAATAGCGATGCAATGCGCTGGATTTTTATTCCCGACGACCACGACATCTCCCACCTCCCCAGGTGGGTCCGAACTCCGAAGCAAACGACAGATGGCCACCTTGCGGAGCTTGCTAGAGACAATGAGGCCCTCTTGGCAACGCTGGACCGCCGAATTCCGCGTGCGTTTGTCATCCCGCCAAGTCGCCATTCATAAAGAAGAGCGCCTCCAGATCGGCGGTTCTAAGAACGTCGATGAGGGCCGGCCATCATTACATTGAAATTGTCCCGGATTGCCAATATTCTGACTCGCCCATTCGTTGCCCAAAGCATTTTCTGAACTTGGCCATCGCCGCATGACCGTCGGTTGGTGCGGTCGATCGATGCGGGCTTAACATAAAACGCCAGAGTTGTTGTGGGATATAGATTTGAAACCAGCAGTCGATATGCCCAGCTCCGAATCCGTGCAGCGTGCGGCTCGCGCCGATCTCTCTCGAATCCGCCTCCTCTTCTGGACCATTGGGCCGGCCTTGGGACTGCTTCAGGCTCTGGCGCTCCGCAATCGCATCGATCACGACGCCGTCGCCTACCTCGATATGGCCGATAGATTTGCGCGCGGAGCGCACGGCGCACTGCTCAATGCCTACTGGAGCCCGCTCTACCCGTTTCTGCTGGCGCACGCCATCGTGTTTGCTTCGCCCTATTGGCAGGCCACCGCTCTGCATCTGGTGAATTTCGCCATCTACCTCCTGGTGCTGCTCTCTTTCGATTTTTTCCTGGAGCAGCTTTTGCCGCAAATTTCAGAGAACGCCTTGCCGGACGCCTTGCCGGAACGAATGCTGCGCGCCTTGGCTTACGCGCTGGTGCTTTGGTGCTGCCTGATTCTTACCTCGCTCGGCCAAAGCCATCCCGATCTGCTGGTCATCGCGGCGGTCTTTTTCGCTGCGGGAATCACGGAGCGGCTGCGCGCTCGCGGCGTAACTCTAGCCTGGTGCGTAGCCCTCGGCGCGGTGCTCGGCCTCGGCTATCTCGCTAAGGCGGCCATGTTTCCTTTGGCGTTTGTATTCCTCCTCGTGGCCATTTGTGCGGCTCGAAGGCCGATTTCTCCGCGCGCCGCCGCTCTCCTGGCATTCGCCGTGCTCACCTTCGCGCTCATTGCCGGCTCTTACATTTACATGCTGTCGCGCGCCGAGCAGCGGTTCACGTTGGGAGATAGCGCCAAGATTGCTTACGCCATGGAGGTAAATGGAGCAGGCGCGCCCGCGCATCCCAGGCAGAAGATTTTCGATCGCCCGGCCATCTATATCTATGCGGAGCATTTGGTGGGCACAAATCCCGGCTGGTACGATCCTGCCTATTGGCGCGCGGGCATCGAGCCCAAATTCAATCTGGCGCGGCAGGCCGATGTCTTGCACCGCAGCCTGGACATCTATTTTTCTGTCTTCGTGCAATTAGGCGCCGTTTTCGGCGGTTTCCTGGCGTTGCTATTCATGGGCAATCGCCGGGCGACTTTGCGTCGCGTCGCGGGCCAATGGCCGCTATACGTTCCGGCGCTGGCTGCCTTGGCGATGTATTCTCTCGTGCACGTCGAACTCCGCTTTCTTGGCGGATTTGTAGCTCTGCTGTGCCTTGCGCTCTTCTTGGGCGCCGGGGAAACCTCGCCTGAGGCGCGTCCCTTTGCCGCCGCCATCGTCCTCGCGGTTGTCGTCATCCTTGGAACGCAAATCGCCTGGGAAGCAGGACACAACCTGGTTGCCTTGGTTCAAAATGGCAAGAGCTCCGACTGGCTGATTGCCAAAGATCTCGAGAGCCGTGGAATCTACAGAGGCGATAAGGTCGCGACGATTGGCGAACTGCCCAGTATTTATTGGGCCCGCTTGGCAGGCGTCACTCTGACCGGGGAGATTTCGGCGGATGATGCCGCGGCATTCTGGGGCGCTACTCCGGACGGCAAGGCGCAAATCGCCAGAGCTCTGGCTCAAGCGGGCATCGCTGCAATTGTGGCCCAAGGCGTTCCACAGTGGGCCGTTTCCGAAGGAAGGCCCGAAGCAGAGCCCGACGTAAAGCCCGACGGTTGGTCAGAAGCCGGAACGACGAATTACTTTGTTCTCCCCGTCTCAGCTGCCGGCGCCAAAATCTGGGTGGACAGCGGACGGTCGCTCGACGCCAACTTGCTCGACGGTTTCCACAGAAGCATCAGCGATGCGGCTGCGATTGCGCAGCCGACCAAATAGTAGGTGCCTGCCATATAGTTTCCAGTTCGATTGACTAGAAATCCGAGAATTGACGGTCCGAAAAAGCTGCCCAGTTGGCCGACCGAATTCATAAAACCGATCGTTACGGCCGATGCAGTTCCTGTCAGGAGAGAGACTGAAATGGCCCAGAATGGTGGTTGCCGGGCGATGCTCCCCATGGCTGCGAGCGTCAGAGCCAAAATGCCGATAGGGATGCTGTGCGTGCCCGCCGATATTGCAAGCCCAGCGGATGCTAAGAGCAAGCAGCCGACTGTATGCCACCGTCGCTCGCCTGTGCGATCTGAGTTCCAACCGACCATAATGGTGAACGGCCATGCTGCCAGATAGGGTATACCTGACAAAAGAATCGATAGAAACGGTGGGTACCCGGACATTCTCTGAACGATCTTGGGTAGAAAAAACGCTAGTCCTGCACTAGTGCACAAACTCAAAAACCAAACCGCAGTCAGCAACAACACTTGAGGCTGGAAAATCGTTCGCAAGACAGAAACGTCTGGCTTTTCGTTCGCATCTCGTTTCTCTTGTGCGATTTGGTTTACTACCCAGGCCCGTTCTGGGGCGCTCAGCCACCGCGCTTCCTGCGGATGGTCCGTCATGTAAAACAATACCCATACGCCTGCGATGACGGCGGGGAATCCCTCCAAGATGAGAATCCACCTCCATCCGCTGAAGCCCAGCCAGTGCACATTAGTAAGAACGGCCGAAGTCCCGGAGCCCGCAATCTGTGCTATGGCATTCGCAGCGTAGAATCCGCCTAGAGCCCTGCCCCGATCAGATATACGGAACCAATGAGTTAGATAGACCATTATTCCTGGAGCAAAACCTGCCTCGGCAACTCCAAGGATAAAGCGAGCCCCATAGTACTCATTTCGTGTGTGGATTAGTCCGGTGAGCGTGGCAGCTAGCCCCCAAGTGACCATAATCCGGCATATCCACTTGCGCGCACTCCAACGTTCGACCAAAACCGTACCCGGAATTTCGAAGAGTACGTAACCGATGAAGAAAATCCCTGCACCCAGCCCATAAACGGCATTAGAAAAATGCAACTCCTGTGTCATTTGTAGGCTGGCGTAACCAATGTTTACGCGGTCAAGGTACGCGATCACGTATAGGAAGCAAACGAACGGAACAATGCGGTGAGCTATTTTCCGTCTCGTCTGCTCCGCGAACTCGGCGGTTTGCGGGTACAAGGTACTTTGATCCATCGATCGGCCCTCTTGTTCGGATTGAAAGGATGCGGGGATACCGGGAGCCCATGGCCTGATTGCCGAAGTCTTCCGTCGGTTTGTCGCCGGGCTTGCGCGAAAGGGGCCGAAGCGGCGCCACTATGCCGCTATTGGGCGGTGACTGTATAACAATTCAGACGGAAAATCTCCCTCCTTTCCTGCCACGTTCACCCAGCCTTGTGCGCCGCGTCACATCTTTGCCTTGTGCCCGGAGTCATAAAGGGGGCGCAGAACGCGAGGGCCGAACCAAAGAAGTGCCCTTGCCTTCAAAGCGCTGGCCGGGAGGATTTATGAACGAGGAAAGAGAACTTCTGCTGGAACAAGTGAGCGAGTGGATCACTAGCATGGATTTCGTTTGCCGCACTCCGGAAGTCCAAGAGTTGATCCGGCGGCTGGAACAAGAACACGGCGCCTACCCACAAACAGTGGTGAACGTTGACGCAAATTGAATCGCCGAGAAGTGAATCGTTGACGATGTGCTATCGCGCCGCGCTGGCGCACAATGCAGATTGGCCGCGGTTCATCTCCTCTTTGATTTAGGAGCCTTCGGGCTGGGCGTTTGTGGCTTTCGCGCATCTCGCTTCCTGCCCGGCCGAACTCTCACGATCTGCACCGAGCATGCCGCATGGCGAACCACGGCATCTGAAACGCTTCCCATCAGTAAACGATTCAGCCCTTTCAGCCCATGCGAACCGACCACAATAAGGTCCGGTTTCCACTCGCTGGCCCGGTCAAGAATTGCCGCCCTGGCGTCTCCGCGGAGAACGATCTTGCTGCTGCGAAAGCCCGCTTTGCCCAGTTTCGCGCAGACGTTTTCCACTAGCGCATCTGCTTGCTTCTCGCGTTCCTGCTCCACTTTTTCCGTGTAAGGCGTGAAGTGCGGAAACCATTCTGCGGAGAAATACGCCTCGATCGGTTCAACCACGTTTACCACCTGAACCTGCGTGTCCTTGGGACGAAAGTGATCGATCACGCTTTGCACGGCCTCCTGCGAGAACGGCGATTCATCAACGGCCAACAAAAGTTTCATCGTCTCCTCGATCTGTCACGATATGGACGGCCTTTCTGAGTTAATTCCCTACATTCGGCGGAAAACACCGCCACCATCTTCCCACATGGGCCGGCCTCAATCGCAAAGAGCCTGAGATTAAATTACTCGAGTCCCTTGTCCTCGCGCCTCTTTCGAGCCACGGCTTCGGCGCGAATCCTATCCGCGCATCCTCCGCATATCGGGACCTCGGAAGGCTTTCCGCAAACTTCGCAAAAAGACCATTCCGATGCTTTCCGGTCATCAGTGCTCGGTAAAACGCGGTTTCCGTTCGCTTCCATGGATCTTCTCCTTATCGTTATTCGCCTCTATTAGGGTACGCGATCTGCCGCGTAAATCCTGTGCGCCATGTCACAGAAGAGATTGCGTCCGCTGGCTCATGTTCCAGAACGATACACATCAGAAGGCAAGCAGTGCCGGCGGGCGAAAAGGGCAGTCACCACCGGAATGTGATGCCTGTCACAGTGCGGCTCCGCATAAATACGCCAAAATGCCAACCGAGTCGGGAGGACTTCACATGGAAACCAATCCTAAAGAGTTGTTGGAAATGCTTAAGTTCGAGCTTCATTTTCTGGAAAACGGCGGTTACGAGCGGTCCGTGCGAGAGCCGCGCAAGGAACTCTCCGTCTTTCAGGATTCGATCTCTTGCCTGAATTATGCTTTGCCCGCCAAGAAACATCCCTGCACGGAATGTTACCTGATGGAGTTCGTGCCGGAGGGCAAGCAGGGCGAATCCGTGCCGTGCCATCATATTCCGCTGAACGATCGCGGCGAGACGCTGGAAAGTATGCAAGGCTTTGGGCGCGATCTTCAGGTTCAGGACGCCATGCGCGAATGGCTCCATAACAAGATCGCGCAGCTCGAAGCCAGCGTTGCGGCGGCAGCGCCAAAGGCCTGACGGAACTAGAGAAGGTATGGCGGGCCCATCCGGCGAATGGCCTGAATTTCTTCGCGACCGGCTTCTCCAGAGTTGGCCACTCAAGTAGAATCGCTGCCGGACGCGCGGGATGGCGTCACGCGGATTTCAGGATTTTCTCGCCATAATGGACTTGAATTTGGATTACCTGCGCCAATGGCGCGGCAAGAGCGAATCTCGATCCGACCAGGTGACTTCCGCCCCGATTGCCGCATTATCCGCCACGCTCGACCGCGATGATCCCTATCCAAAAGCCGGGGACGTTGTGCCGCCACTCTGGCATTGGCTTTATTTTCTGCCGATTCATCGCCAGTCGGAATTAGGACCCGATGGCCACGTGAAACGAGGCGGCTTTCTTCCTCCCGTGCCGCTGCCGCGCCGCATGTTCGCGGGCGATCGCGTGCAGTTCCATCGTCCGCTGCGCGTCGGAGAAACGATCACACGGCTGTCGCGCATCGTGACGTGAACGTCCAAAGCAAGGGCGCAGCGGGCCGCTTGTATTCGTCACGGTGCGCCACGAAATCAGCGACGGCCAATGGACTGGCGCTGGTTGAGGAACACGATATCGTCTATCGCGATCGTTCCAAAGCCAAGCGATTCCGCTCCCACGCCGCAAGCCGCGCCGGAAGGTGCGGCCTGGACACGCGAAATCGTTCCCGATCCAACTTTGCTGTTTCGTTATTCGGCCCTTACGTTCAATGGGCATCGAATTCACTACGATCGCCGCTACGCAACCGAGGTCGAGGGCTATCCCGGATTGGTGGTGCATGGTCCGCTGATCGCCACTCTGCTGCTAGATCTCTTGCGCCGTAATCTGTGGGATGTAAACGTCAGCTCGTTCTCTTTTCGAGCGATGAGGCCCTTGTTTGATACCGGGCCATTCTCGATCTGCGGCTCGCTGAGCGCGGATCGCAAGAGTGCGCGCTTGTGGGCCAAGGATTCAGACGGATGGCTGGCCATGGATGCCACGGCCGCGCTGGCAAGCTGATGCCGCGATTGTTTACACGGGAGACGAAGTGTTGAACGTCCCTGACGAATATCAGGAACTGCGCAAATCGGTGCGGGAACTCTGCGCGGATTTTCCCGGCGACTATTTTCGTCGCGTCGATGAAAAGCGCGCTTATCCCGAAGAGTTTGTCCAGGCTTTGACCAAAGCGGGCTGGCTCGCCGCGCTGATTCCGGAGGAGTATGGCGGTTCGGGCCTGGGATTGACCGAAGCTTCCGTGATCCTGGAAGAGATCAATCGCGCCGGCGGCAATTCGGGCGCGTGCCACGGCCAGATGTACAACATGGCAACGCTGCTGCGTCACGGTTCGGAGGAACAAAAAAGGACCTATTTGCCGAAGATTGCCAGCGGCCAACTGCGGCTGCAATCGATGGCTGTAACCGAGCCGACGGCGGGAACGGATACCTCGAAGATCGCGACCATGGCGGTGAAGCAGGATGGCAAGTACATCGTCAGCGGGCAAAAAGTATGGACCTCGCGCGTGCAGCATTCCGACCTGATGATCCTGCTGGCGCGCACCACGCCGCTTTCCGAAGTGGAGCGCAAGACCGAAGGGATGTCGCTTTTTCTAGTGGATCTGCGCGAGGCGATCGGGCCGGCGCTGAAAGTGCGCCCGATCCCCAACATGGTGAATCACGAGACGAATGAGCTATTCTTCGATCGTCTCGAGCTTCCCCTGCAAAGCCTTATCGGGGAAGAGGGCCAAGGATTCAAATACATTCTCGATGGCTTGAACGCGGAGCGCGCGCTGATCGCCGCGGAGTGCATCGGCGACGGTTACTGGTTCATCGATAAAGTCACGAAGTATGCCAAAGAACGCGTGGTGTTCGGACGGCCCATCGGGCAAAACCAGGGCGTTCAATTTCCCATCGCCAAGGCATTTGTGAAAGTCGAAGCGGCGAATCTGATGCGCTACAAAGCTTGTTCGCTATTCGATGCGCGGAAGCCTTGCGGCGCCGAAGCCAACATGGCGCTGCTTCTGGCTGCCGAGGCTTCCTGGGAAGCCGCCAATGCTTGCCTGCAATTCCATGGCGGATTCGGGTTCGCGTGCGAATACGACGTGGAGCGCAAGTTCCGCGAAACACGGTTGTATCAAGTCGCGCCGATCTCGACGAACCTGATTCTTTCCTACGTAGCCGAGCATGTGCTCGGTCTGCCGCGATCGTTCTGACCGATGGAAACAGCCGCGCCACGCTCGTATCTGTTTGTTCCCGGCAATCGGCCGGATCGCTACGCGAAGGCCATTGCCGCCGGAGCCGATGCCGTGATCGTGGATCTGGAAGACGCCGTTCCGGCCGGCGAAAAAGCAGCGGCGCGAGCCGCGCTTGCGGCATGGCTTTCGCCGGAACATCCGGTGCTCGTTCGCGTGAATGGCGGCGAGAGCCAATGGTTCCGCGAAGATCTCGCGCTGTGCAAAGCGAAGGGCGTTGCCGGCGTGCTTCTGCCCAAGGCGGAGAACGTGGAAGATATCCGCATCATTGGCGAATATTCCGGCGCGCTTCCGATCTTGCCGTTGATCGAGACGGCGAGAGGATTCTGGAACGCGCACGCGCTGGCGCAAGCTCCGAGGGTGCAGCGTTTCGTCTTCGGCTCCATCGACTTCCAACTCGATCTCGGAATCCAGGGAGAGGAAGAAGAGCTGCTGTATTTCCGCTCGCGTCTGGTGCTGGTTTCGCGCATCGCGAACCTGACTGCGCCCGTCGACGGAGTGACCACGGCGATTGACGATGCCGAACGCGTGCGCGGCGATACGCTGCGCGCGAAGCGGTTTGGGTTCGGCGCGAAACTGTGCATTCATCCGAAGCAAGTGAATGTGGTGAATGAATGCTTCGAGCCGACGGAAGCGGAAAAAAGCTGGGCGAAAAAAATTGTGGAGGCAGCCGAAGCGGCGGGCGGCGCGGCTGTTTCAGTGGATGGGAAGATGGTGGATCGGCCGGTGATCGCTCGCGCCGAAGCCATCCTCATGCGAATCAAGCGGCGCGAACTTTAATTGTGCGCCAATTTGCACAGCCGCAAATGCGGCGCCGCCGACTTCGGCCTCGGCGATTCGAGCGCGCCGCGTGCGTGCGCTATCGCTCGATGACGCGCGGGACGCGGAAATACGGCGGACTGGGATCGGGCGCGCCGGCGAGCACGTCGCCGATGATATTGCAAGGCGCGGGCCGATCCTCGCGCAAGGGCGTTCCCTGAACGACGGCTTCACTCGAAGCCGCGGCGGGCGTGACCTGCGACATGGGCTCGACGCTCGTGGTATCCAACTCGTTGAGCTTTTCGACGTAAGTCAAAATCGAATCGAGCTGGCGCGAGAACATCTCGATTTCGGCCTCGCTTAATTCGAGGTGCGCGAGTTCGGCAACGCGCAACACATCTTCTCGGGTGATCTTCATTTAATTTCGCTTCCGTTCAGGAAAATCTTCACTTACGGCGCATCCGACCCGCTCGTCCTCATTGCAAGGCTCCGCAAAGCCCCAGGGCCACTCACAAACAACGTGAGCGCGCCCTGGGCTACAACGAAACCCGGCGGCCGCAGAAATCGGCGAGCGCCTGTAACCGAAACGCGAGCACGCCGCTGACCCACAACGAAATTCAGGCGCCGGCGGAAGCGGGCGCGGGTTCGCGGCGCGCATATTTATTGGCGACGTAATCGTCGACCAGGGCCTGAAACTGAACGGAAAGATCGTCGTAGTTGCCGCGCAAGGTGGTGAAGTGCTGTCCATCGATGTAGACGGGGCAGCTGGGCGCTTCGCCGGTGCCGGGCAGGCTGATGCCGATATTGGCGGCGCGGGATTCGCCGGGGCCGTTGACGATGCAGCCCATCACCGCCAGCGTCATGGTCTCCACGCCTTCGTATTGCTGCTTCCACTCGGGCATTTTTTCGCGCACGTAGCCCTGAATGCTTTTCGGCGAGCTGCTGAAAGGTGGTGCTGGTGGTGCGGCCGCAGCCGGGGCACGCGGTGACGCTGGGCAGGAAGGCGCGCAGGCCGAGCGCCTGGAGCAGTTCGCAGGCGGCGTAGACCTCTTCGCGGCGATCGCCGCCGGCGCGCGGCGTGAGCGAGATGCGAATGGTGTCGCCGATGCCTTCGTTGAGCAGAATGCCCATGGCGGTGGAAGACCAGATGGCGCCCTTCAGGCCCATGCCGGCTTCGGTGAGGCCGAGATGCAGCGGCTGGCGGGTGCGCTGGGCGAGATTGCGATAGACGGTGATCAGATGCAGCGGGCGCGAGACTTTGCAGGAGATGATGATCTGATCCTCGCGCAGGCCGCACTGCAAAGCGAGGTCGGTGGATTCCACGGCGGAGAGCACCATGCACTCGTTGATGATCTCCTCGGAGGTGAGGCCGAGTTCGCGGTCGGTATTCTCCTGCATCTTGCGCATGACCAGCTCCTGATTGAGCGAGCCGCCATTGACGCCGATGCGCACGGGCTTGCCGTTGTCGCGGGCGACGGCGCAGATGGTGGCGAACTGCTCGTCGCGGCGCTTGCCGGCGCCGACGTTGCCGGGATTGATGCGGTATTTGTCGAGGGCGCGGGCGCAATCGGGATACTTGGTCGAGCAGGACGTGGCCGTTGTAGTGAAAGTCGCCGATGAGCGGAGCTTCGCAGCCGGCGTCCAGCATGCGCTGCTTGATTTCGGGCACAGCGGCGGCGGCTTCGGGAAGATTCACGGTGATGCGGACCATCTCCGAGCCGGCGGAGGCCAGCTCGATGCACTGCTGCGTGGTGGAGGCGACGTCGGCGGTGTCGGTATTGGTCATGGACTGAATGACGATGGGCGCGCCGCCGCCGACGGTCACGTTGCCGACCTTCACGCTATGAGTTTGCTGTCTATGCGTCACAGATACTCCACTGGATGGATCCGGTAACTTTCATCATGCGAGATGCCCCTTCGAGTTGCGAAGGGAGATTATATCCCGAATGCGCACGCTCTGCCGTCTTGGCGAAGCCTGCGAGGTCGTTCGCCCGCGCTCGTCCGCTCGGGACGACGATCCTTGGTCGCGATGGTCGCTTTGGCATTGAAAGTGCGCCCAGAGGGGGTACCCCCCACCTTTTTTGCAAACGTATCATTGTAAAGAGTTGTTTCGATGGGTTGGCAAAAGTTATCATTCTAAAGGCCTTACGAACGCGCCCTTTTCGAGAGCGATTTTCCTCTAATATGCTGATGCTAAAAGAGTTCCTTCGATTTCCGCACTTGACGAGGCTCGTCGAAGGGTTTACATCATGCAAGGATATGATTCCAGGCAGTTTAACCTTGTTATCGCGCAAGAGTATCATTTTACAGGCATTACCGTGAGCTCGGCGACGCCGCGCCGGGAGCGCGGATGAGGAAAGAAAGCTCCGCCCTGTCGGAACGAGCAGCGGGCGTCCTGGCGGGAACGCCGTTTTTTCGCGCGGAGCGATAGGGATCATGGGAAGCTCCAGCGCGGGAGATCGAAGCTCTCCTGAGCCGGAGTTAATATCTATTTTACCGCGGTCGTCAATGCAAAGGCGCGGTTTTGAGTCCTGTTGAAAGGGCTCTGCCCCCATAGCTCCAGGGATAGGGCGCCCACAAAAACCTACCGCTCGGCACTCGCCGGACAAAACTTGAATGACATACTTATATCGCAGTTGATTTGCTGTGCGTTGAGGAGGGAGGCTGGATTTGAAAGAATTCAATGAGCCTGCGCCGCATCAACTCCTTCTCGTGTTCAAATGTAGTCCTCATGTCAACGAGGGCTGGGTCTAGTTTGAGACGATCCCCGAAATCTTTGAACATGACTCTTTCCATGCAGTGAAACGCCAGCAGTATCTCGAAAACGGCCGGACCTAAGATTCTTGGGTCTAACCCGGTATAATTTAAGCCCCAGGTTAGAGTCTTTCCCTCTTCTTTCATGACGAAGCGGCTAACTATGGAATTTATGTTGGTATGCGAGCCATGTTCAGAGTAACGCTTCCAAAGCTTATGCAGTTCAGCTAACCCGTCGAAGAGTCTCTCCTCTTTGAAATTCCAAAACTCCTGCTTGTAAAGTTCGAGAGCCGTTTTCCCGTCGTTTTTATCGAGCCACACTTTAAGCAGATCTGGATTCGACAACAAGCGATGTCCGTGAGCAATCGACTCGATGGCGTCCCGAAGAATTGACCAAGCCTCTGTGAGACAGGCTGAAAATCCGAGTTCAAGCACTATGCGCGATTTGGCGTGAGCATTAAGAAACAGAATCATCGGAAACATTTTGTTTATGTCCCGCATTGTCTTTACGTCGTCGATCTCTCGACGCCAGATTTCGTCTAGAAACACAAAAAGTTTCCAAATTCCGGGGAATCCCTTAATGCTGGCAAAAAAGTTCTGACGCTTTGCTGAGTAGTATTCTTTGAAGTCGGCCGGTAAATTTTCCCGCTCGAATTTGACGAGCAACTCTGAATCGTCACTCTTGACACCTGCAGTCGGATTGCCTTCGCTCATGAGTGCCTAAGTCTCTTAATCGGATCACCACACAGTTTAGCCTAGCGGTCCAGATTTCTCTTGGTTCGCGGCCTTTTGGGGCGTGCAGCCTTCTCCGAAAGAGCGGCTCGAGCTGGCACGAAGAAAAACCGCACCCTCAAAAAGCAAAGGGTGCGGCACCCAATTCATCTGGCATCAGCCGTCCTGCCGCGCTAAAGGCCGCGGCGCTACGTTCAAATCTCGAAGAAAAGCCCTGCCCCCGCAGAGCCGGGGACAGGGCACCCGAAAAACCTGCTCTTCCGCAAATGTATGGTTATCGGGCCAGCCACGGAAAGTTTCGGAGGCTGCCTTAATGTGGGCTTATCGGCATCGTATGTCAGTGAGCCCAATGGCTGGTTTCAGCTACCGCATATTGGTTGTCGATGACGATCCCAATGTTCGGACGACCTCAGTTGTCGTTCTGAGGAACAAGGGATACGAGGTGCGGGCAGCGGAGGATGGCTTTGCGGCTCTTGCGGAGCTTCGGCGGTCTGTGCCGGATGTGATCATCTCCGACTTGGGCATGCCCAACATGAGCGGCTTTGAGCTACTGTCCGTCGTCAGGCGGCGCTTCCCGCACGTTCCGGTGATCGCCATCAGCGCCAAATTCGAGGGCTCGCCGAACGGGGTGATCGCAGATGGTTTTTTCAGTAAGGCTGAGTATGCCCCTGAGCAACTGTTCGCCAAGATCGCGGAATTACTGGAACAGGCGCCGCTGCGGCCTCACCTTTCCAAGCCAGAGCGGGCTCCGGTATGGGTTCCGAGAAGCGACGCAGGATACTTCGTCGTGACCTGCACGGAATGTTTGCGTTCGTTTTCCGTCCCCGACGATCACCCAGGGGCTGAGTTGCATGAGACGACTTGCCTATTCTGCAATGCTCCTATCAGTTATTTGGCGGATTTGCACTTGGCTCGCAAAAAGAAGCAGGGAAAATAAGGTACAGCCTCTTAGCGGGCTTTTTTCTGGTCCTTTATAGAGGAGGGCAGAGAAGAGGGCACGGAGGAGGGCAGGGAGGCGGGATTTTCTCGGACAGCCCTGATTTCTTCGTTGAGGAGAATGGATTCGGCGATCTCCTTCATGGACTTTCCCCTGTTGCGGCTTTGGCGTTGCAAGGCGAGGTAGGCTTCCTCTTCACTGAGTTTCAGGTCGCGTTGGATAATGCCTTTGGCACGCTCGATGATCTTGCGGATCTCAAGCCTGGCCGAAAGCTGCGAGTTTTCGCTTTCCAGGCGAGCGAGTTCGATCTCCGCGCCCACCAATAAACCAACCGCAGAGATCAGGCGAACCTGGCGGTCGGTGTAGCGATGCGGGTCGCGATGCTGCAAATTGATTACGCCCACCAAGCGGCCGCGGCTGAGCAAGGGAACGGAGAGAAAGGCCTGGAAGCGATCTTCGGGCAGATCGTTGAAAGCCTGGAAGCGCGAGTCCAGCGCTGCGTCCTGATTCACGGCGACCACGCGGCCGTGTTCGGCCACCCATCCGGTGATGCCTTGCCCCATCTTGAGCTTGAGGCGATTGACCGCTTCGGGATGAGGATTTTTGGAGGCCCGCAGCACGAGCTCATCCTCCTCGAGAACGTAGACGAAACAGGAATCGCATTTCAGCATGGACGTGGTGAAATCGACGACTTCGGCGAGAACCTGCTCGAGCGAAGCGGGCTTGGCCTTTTCGGGGTTGCGTTCCAAGGCGAGATCGGCCTGCTGGGGAATGACTTCGGTGAGAAGCTGAATGTGGCGCTCGTTTTCTTGCAGTTCGCTCGTGGATTGCTGTAACGCGGCCGTTCGCTCGGCAACGAGAAGCTGGAGCTGGCTGCGCGTCTCCTTGAGCGCTTCCTCGCTTTCCTTCTTGGAGGCGCTGACCCAACTGGCGAGCAGCGAGGAGATCACGAATGCGGCGAAATAGCTGACCTCGGTGGGCTTGATGGCCAGCGAATGGAGGGGGAGAACAAAAAAATAGTCCACCACGATGGTGGAAGCCAGCACAGCAAAGAGTCCGGGAAGCATGCCGCCGAACCAGGCGGCGGCAACGACGCCGGCAAAGAACAGAAAGAGGAAAGGATGAGGAAAGAGCGGCTGCAGAGCGAGGCTCGCCAGCAATGCCGCAGCCACAAACGATAACGCTAAGCCATACCGGAGAATAACGGACCTGACTCTTCCGCTGTCGATCCTTGGAATGACGGAGGACGCCGGCGTGGCGTATCGTAACGTCTCGACTGCGGTTCCCATGCGCGTGTAGCTCCCTGTACCTGTTTCTTTCAAGCTAAAACGATCCTTGCCGCATAGGCAAACTCAAATTTTCGTTCAATGCGATCAAGATTTGCGCAGTACTCGCGTGGCCCTGGCTTAACGACTTGCGAAATAGAACAGCAAGGCAAAGATCAAGATCGACATGAGCGCCAGGGACACATAGAGAATGACGTTTCGGGACTGCATGTGACGTCCCTTCTTCCAGTCCCGCAATTCGGCTCGATCGGCAACGCCCACCCGATCCAGATGTTCGAGATCGCGCACGAAATCGTGAGCGTTGGCATAACGGCTTCGCGGATCACGTTCCATCGCCCTGTAAATGACTTCCTGCAACTGCGGCGAGATGGCAGGGTTGATTTCGCGCGGCGGAACGGGGTGGCTCAGGGCTCGGTCGAGAGGATCCGAGCCGGGGAAGGGCTTTCTTCCCGTGACCATCTCGTAGAGGATAAGTCCCACCGCATAGATGTCGCTCCGGGCATCGCCCCGTTTGCCCTTCAACTCCTCGGGAGAGATATATTCAGAACCGCCAGTGAGCTGCGCAATGCTGGTAAAAGTGATTCGTTTCCCGGCGGCTTGTCCGGCGGCGCCAAAGTCGATCAGCTTGATGTGGTCCTGGGCGCCGACGAGGATGTGAGCGGGCGCCAGATCGCGGTGAACGATGCCGTGATTGTGGATGTATTGGAGGGCGCCGCAGATTTGTATGACGATGCGCACGGCGCGTTCAGGGGTGATCTTCTCCTCCGCCATTACCTGGCTCAGCGGTCTTCCCTCAAACCACTCCATCACGATGTAAGGCCGGCTGTGGTGCGGGTCGGAGATTGCTTTGATGAGGCCCGGATGACTGAGCTGCTCGCCGATCTCCTGTTCGCGACGGAAGCGGTCGGCGAAAGTGGGATCGGTTTCCAATTCCGAATGAGGAATTTTGATGGCCACCTGCCGATCGGTGCGCAAATCCAGCGCGCGAAAAAGGGTCGCGACGGAGCTGCGCGCAATCACGCCGTCAATTCGGTAGTGATCGAGTTCTTCGCCGGGATTGATCGATGGGGCTAGCATCACGGGAGCCAATAATTGCCATTCATCGGGTAAAGCGGCGCGCATTTTTGTGTGCCGTTCAGCTTCACTCCAGGTTCGAGACAGTCTCTCTGCCGAGGGAAACAAGATCGGCGCCGCTCCCGGTTCGTACCCTCAGGACCGGTTGATCGGGAGGACCTTCAACCCTTTCCGGTCCGGCACGGGCGGGGAATGAGAGTTCGTGCGCAATGTCGCTTGTTTGGGCCGGAGCCACGGCGATCAGACCTTCCGCCACGTCCTGTGGAGACGTCAGACGGAAGGCGCTGCGTAACAGCAGCGGAGTCAAAATCGTGGTCAGCAATACGACCGCAACCATCACGGCGACTTCGGAACGGCCGAAAATTCCGGTGCTGGCGCCCATGGCGGTCACGATCAGGCCAACTTCACCGCGAGAGATCATGCCGCAGCCGACGCGCAAGCTGCGGACCCAGTCCATGCCTGAGGCCAGTGCGGCAAATCCACAGCCGACCATCTTGCCGACGATCGCCACGGCGAAAATCGCGGATAAGAGGGCCCAATGCCCGCCGAGCGCCCGATAATCGCTCGATAGTCCAATGGAAACAAAAAATAGCGGAATCAGGAATCCATGGCCGATGGCGTAAAAGCTGCGTTCCACATCGGCCTTGTATTCCGAGGTCGCAAACACGTATCCGAGCAGGTAGGCGCCGGTAATTCCGGCGACGCTGCCAAGCCATTCGGCGGAAAGCGCGTAAACAAGAACCAGCGCCAATACGCAGCTGGGAACCGCCTCGTTGGCCGTCAGCCTGCGGAGCTGAAGGATGAGAGGATCGAGCCAGCGTTTCGCGGCTCCGTATCCGATGACGAAAAACAGGCTGACGCAGATGGAAATCAGGGTCATCTGAACGATCAGCGGATGGGCCGCGGCGGACGGAATGCGATGTTGCAACCAAGCGCCGGCCGCCGGCGCGACGCCAAAAGCATCGCCTTTGGTGGTGATCGAGGCGGCGAGAAAAGCCAGGACGAACAAACCCATGACATCGTCGATTACGGCGGCGCCGAGAATTACGGTGCCTTCGTCGGAAGACATCTGGCCCGCGTCCATCAACGTTCGAGCCGAGATGGAGACGCTGGTGGCGGTGAGCGCTCCGCCCAAGAAGCACGATGTGATCCAGGAGAGTCCAAAAAGGTGCCCAACGCCAGCGCCCAGCAGGAATGGCCATATGACGCCGAACAGCGCAACCAGGAATGCCGTGGTGCCCGCTTCGCGCATGCGGTCGACGTCGGTTTCCACGCCGGCGAGAAACATGAGCACGAAGCCGCCCACTTGCGCCAGAAGCAGCAGCGCGCCGGTTGCTTGCCCGTCTTGAAAGAGATGCAGGTGCAGCAGATTGACGGCGCCAGGCCCCAGCAGCACGCCGACCATCAGTTCCCCTAAAATCGCGGGGATTCCGAAACGGCTGCAGAACGATGCGGCAAACTTGCCCGCCGGAAGAAGGATGGCGAGAAGCAGCGCAAGCTGAAGGGCGGGCTGCATGGACTAGCTGACGTCTGCAGCCACGATGGCTTCGGGCGAGTCGCCGTTGCGCTTCCACAGACGGCGCACTGCGCGCGTGACCGCGAGCCATGGGCTGGTATAGCCGCCGCGCTCGATTCCCGCGTGTTGCATGGCGCGGATCGATGCGCGTTGCCTGCGCGCCAGTTCCGCCTGTACCCGATTTGCGGCAAGCAGGGCCGCACGGTGGGTATGCTTTTCCGCTTTGTCCATCACGCGAAGGCGCATCCACAGTTCGCCCATCTTGAGGTTGGCGAGAAAACTGTCGGGCGCCAGCCGCACGCCCTCGCGAAGCTCCTCGATGGCGTCGGGCACTTCCAGGTTGACGCAGAGCGCCATTCCGAAGAGGACCCGCAATTCGGAGACCCGCGGGTTGGCCCTTACGCATTCGCGCAACTGGCTCACCAGATCGGCACGCTCGGATTTCTCCAGAACATTTGGATCGCCAAACATTCGCAGCAACTGCACTTGCGTTTTCTGGGGAACGGCAGCCAGGGGGAACGATGGAAGGCGGGCGCTCAAATCGCTAGCTTCACCGTAATTGGCACCATAATTGGCGCCGTAACTGGCTAACGCCTCGCCGGTTTCGTTGAATGCCGCGTCCCTTAGCACGATTTCGTTTTCTGACATCGCTTTCTTCTCCTCACTTGCGACAGTGCGTGACTTTGAAGGAGCCGGCCAAGGGCAAGCGCGACGTGCCGCTTGCCCTTGGCTCGAGCTCGATTTGTGCGTGTGACAGCAACTTCCAGTTAAGCCTGGCCCATCAAGACTGCCGGTTCCGGCTGGAACACAAACTCGGGATAGCCGAGCTGTCCCATCTCCGGAATGTCCAGCCCGGCGAGTTCCGTTTCCGCGGACACGCGCTGTCCGATGAAGAACTCGATGAACCAGGTTGACGACCATGCTGATGGTGAAGACGAAGCCGATCAGGGTGGAGATGCCTACGAGTTGTGCGACGAGTTGGCTGGCGTCACCGTAAAAGAGGCCGGTGACGGAGCCGGTTACGCCGTTCCAGCTTCCGCCGTAGTTGCTGGTGCCGTCGGCGAAGAGGCCGACCGAGAGCACGCCCCACAAGCCGCAGGTGCCGTGCACGGAGATGGCGCCGACCGGATCGTCGACTTTGAGCACGTTTTCGATGAACGCGCAGCTGAGGCAAACCAGCACGCCGGCGATCAAGCCGATGATGCAGGCGCCGGTCGGGCTAACGAAGCCGCTCGGTGCGGTGATGGCCACCAGTCCCGCCAGCAGGCCGTTGCCGCTCATCGAGGCGTCCGGCTTGCCCTTCATGACCCACATGTAAAGGATCGCGCCGAAGGTTCCGGTGCAACCGGCCAGCATGGTGTCCACGGCGATCGTGCCGATGCGCAAGTTGCCGTTGGCCGAAGCGCCGAGCGTGCTGCCGGGATTGAATCCGAACCAGCCGAAGGCCAGGATGAAGCAGCCGATCAGCACGGCCGAAATGTCGTGGCCGAGGATGGCGTTGGCTGATCCGTCGCGATTGTACTTGCCGATGCGCGGGCCGATGATCATGGATACCGCCAGCGCCGTGATGCCGCCGACCGCGTGCACCACGCCCGATCCGGCGAAATCGCAGTAGCCCTTGCCGAGGCCGACGTTGGTTCCCAGTTGCGAGAGCCAGCCGCCGCCCCAGGCCCAGTTGCCGTAGAGCGGATAGGTGAGCGCGCCCATGATGACGGAAGAGACGGTGAAGGCGAGGAACTTCCAGCGTTCCGCGCAGGCGCCGGTCACGATGGTGAGCGCCGTATCCATGAAGACCATTTCGAACAGGAAGATCACCATCACGCCGACGTCATAGGTGTGGCCGGCCAGGAACATTCCGGACTGTCCCCACAGGCCCCACATCTTGCCGAAGATGGAGATTGCGTGTTCGGAGGCCAGCGGTTGCAGGCCGCCGAGATTGCGAATTGCCGGCCGCTCCACCCATCTGGATCGCGAAGCCTATGATCCAGTAGGCGAACAGACCGCAGGTGTACACGAAGAAGTTCATCATGTAGGTGTGGTTGGCGTTTTTCACGCGGCACAGGCCCGCTTCCACCATGGCGAAGCCGGCCTGCATGAACATGACCAGGAAGCCGGTGATCAGCGTCCAAACGAAGTTGACGGCGATCTTGTTTTGCCCAACCTGGTTGGCTACATCGGGCAGCGTGACGCCAGCCTTGGCATCGGCTGCAGGAACATCGTTGATCGTGCCGGTGATGGTCCCGCCGGGATCGCCCTTCTGTAGGTCCATCATCGTGGGCGCCTTGCCTGCAGCGTCCTTGAGTTCGGTGTCGACTGGGGTGGCTGGCGCTGGGGCTGCCGCGGCTGCGGGTGCAGCGGCGGGCGCCGGAGTTTGAGCGTGAACCGCTAGCCCAAACGCCAGTCCCAGCAGGATGACCGAAAGACTCAGAAAACAACTTCTGCTGAGGATTTTGTTCATCGGCTATGCTCCATAGTGGTTTTCGCTCCTACAAGACTTGAAGGTTGCGCTTTCCCAGCCAAGCTCCTGCCGAAAGCCATCGGCAAGATGCCAATGATACCGACCAAGCTTACGGTGATGCCCACCAAAGCAAAGATCAGCCGGCCAGCCAAGCTCGTCGTCAGTGCAGGCCGGCTACAGTAATGAACCAGCCACCCCAGGCGACCGCGATGCCCAAAAGCTTCAAGCTCGTAATCGTCGCCGGAGCTGCCGTCTTTCCTTCCATCGGTTTGATCTTGATGAATCCGATCAAGCTGATGACTACACCGGCCAAATCCGATGAGTAGAACCAGCTTGCCGAACCCTTCCGCGTAATAGGCGAGGCCCGCGCAGAGCACGGTAATCGCCGTCCAAAACACAGCTAGGTAACTTCCTTGCTGCTTACTTGCCGCCATAAATCAACACTCCTCCTCCCCCTTGAGGGGGTTGTTTCCTGAAAATGAATTTCGTTCATGAGTTCGAAAATGCCGTTCTCCTTGGCCCCTAACGCCTGCAAAATCCCGTCGTCCATTTCAAATTGGAATCCGTACAACTTCGCTCTCATCACCAGTGAGGCAACCCGAAAAACCGGTGGCGCCTCCCGGGCGGCCGAACCGATGATGATTAGTTCAGGTGGCTCGCGGGCCCCCGAGGCGCGAAAAGCCCGCAGCAGGGCCGTTTCTATACACGGCAGGGAATCAAACACGAGATCGCGCACGCCGATCGCGTCGCGCAAAGCCTGACCCGAAACGTTTTGTTCCCGCTGATGCTGGCGCAGGCTCCCGTCCAACACGTCCGGCGGGCGCGCAATCCAGTCACAAGCCACGTTCCGCCCGCTGAGTTCGAGGCGCAGGAGTCGCAGCGGTGCGCGAGAGAGTTCGCCAAAGCGCATCTCTCGGCGCAGCCCGCGAACAAAGTCAGCGACTTCCCAGAACGGGTTCATACCCGCTCCTTCCTTTTCCCAGTGAAGTTCCCGTTCTCGTGGGCAAAGCGAAGAAGATGACGAACTGCACAACCACGATTGCTTCCAAAATCGAGGGAACGCCCGTTTGCAGGCGGACAGCGAGGAGCACTGCCACCATTGAAAACCATTGCCAGCGGCTACGGCGCAGCCTTTCCAGGCGGCCGGGGAACCGCAATAAGTCACTCAAACGAAGCTTGCCATTTACCGCGGAGGGCACGCTGGCGCGAATGCAAGCCACCGCGAAAAATCCTCCGAGCAGCAGTTCCAAGAACATCATGATTTCTTGATTCATGAATTCCGCTCCGCCATAGCCCTCTCGGGCAGGCTATCGATGTCCAAAATTTGAATAGGGAATTGGGGAGTTGATGGGCGCGGTTCCCGCAGACGGCCAGGTACACTCTTTCCCTGGACGGGAACATGGTCCAGCTAACTGCCCTGGCTCTTCAGGGAGCCTGATGTCCTGGATGGCTGGGCACGACGGGGTGCCCAAGAGGACAGAGGTTAAAGGCCTAATCCCGCGGGTCCTTGCGTCGTCGAAAGGAGAGCGGGCCGACCGATGAAACTTGTTCAACCTCGGAGGGGAGCTTAGGGCTACGTTCGCAAAACCGCAAACGCAAAATTTGGATAACCTCGATCAAAAAACTTGGAAAGCGAATGGGCACGAGTTAGCGCGGATGTGAGGTCGAGAAGGCTTGTCCGAAGAGCGGCTCCGCCTGGCATGAAGAAAGACCGCACCCTAAAAAAGCGAAGGGTGCGGCACCCAGAACCAGGGGTTCCACAGATGAAAGCAAGAATCCCATGCGTAGAATCGACGCATGGGCACCCACGCAAGAAACTGCAGATCTCTCGGCCCCAGCGATGACAACGTCGGATTAGTTGGGTGGCACTTACCTCGGAGAAAAGCCCTGGCTCCCAGCGAGGCTGGACAGCGCAGCCGGGAGTCTCGAGAGCTTCAGTTCGCGCTGAAGTGGCTCTTTTAATCGCGGTTCGTCCGACGAACGGACCTTACCGTGGCTCCTTGGCCCCAGGAAACGCAAATCTCCTCTATATCGCACGGCTAGTGCGCGGCGGCTGCGGTTCCCTTCGGGGGCCGCTTCATCAGGAAGACGAAGGGAATCACGGCCAGCGCCGAAATGCCTAGCATCCAGAAATTGTCCAGGTAAGCGATCATGCTGGATTGCCGGAGAATCGAGCCGTACAACTGTCCGTAACTTTGTTGCTGCGCAGCGACGGCGCCCGCGGACATGAAGAGCTGACTCCCGCCTTGAATTGCTCCTTTGAACTGAGAGCTGTAGGCGTTGGCATGGGCGGCGAGCACGCTCTGATGAAATTGGGCTCTGCGCGCCAGCATGGTGGTGACGAAAGAGATCCCCACGCTGGCTCCGATGTTGCGAAAGAGATTGATCAAGCCGGAGGCAACGTTATTTTTCTCGCGGGGAAGATAGGAGTAGGCCGCGGTGTTGATGGGGATGAACAAGAAGGCGAGGCTCACGGACTGATAGACGCGAGCCCACATCAAGGTGTTGAAGTCGACGTCGAGATCGAAGCGGTGGGCCATCAGGAACATGGACATGGCCAGCATCAGGAGTCCCGCCACGATCATGACGCGGGCGTCATAGCGGGAAAGCAGATAGCCCACCACGGGCAAGGTGAGTATGAGAGCGAATCCTCCCGGCATGATCATCAGGCCGGCGAGTTCGGCGGTGTAGCCCATCAGACTTTGAGCCAATTGCGGCAGCAGCAAGGTGGTGGCGTAGAGCACGAAGCCGACGATGAAGAGCATGAAGCAAGCCATCAAGAAGGTGCGGTCGGCGAACAGGCGGACTTCGATGATGGGGTTTTTGTGGCGCAGTTCCCAGAAGTAGACGGCGATCAGGCAGATGACGGCAATGACCGTGAGAACGACGATATAGCGCGTTTCAAACCAGTCTTCCCGCTCTCCTTTGTCCAGAACGATTTGCAGCGCCCCCAAACCCAGCGCGAGCAGGCCGAATCCGATGTAGTCCACCTTAATGCCACCGCTCTTTTTACTTTTGAGCCAGGGCGGATCGGATACGAGCAGGGAAGTGAGCAGGACGGAGAGTACGCCGAAGGGCAGGTTCATGAAGAAGATCCAGCGCCAGCTATAGTTATCGGTGATCCAGCCGCCGATGGTGGGCCCCAAAGCGGGAGCGACAACCACGGCCATGGCGTAAACGGCGAAAGCCATGCCGCGCTTGGCGGGCGGAAAAGTGTCCGCGAGGATGGCCTGCTCGCTGGGCTGCAATCCTCCACCGCCGACGCCCTGCAAAACCCGAAAAAAGATGAGCAGAGGAAGGCTGGGGGCGATGCCGCACAGGAACGAGCTCACGGTAAAGAGGGCGACGCAGGTCATGTAGAAGCGCTTGCGGCCGAAAATCGAGGAGAGCCAGCCGCTAAGCGGCAGAACGATGGCGTTGGAAACGAGATACGAGGTGAGCACCCAACTGCTCTCATCCTGGCTGGCGGCGAGGCCTCCGGCGATATGAGGGAGGGCGACGTTGGCCACGCTGGTATCGAGAACTTCCATGAACGTGGCGATGGTGACGGTGAGGGCGATCAGCCAGAGATTGTGGCCGGGCGTCCAAGCGTCCGTGTTGGTTTGTACGGCTGTGGCTTGATCTGTATTTTGTTCGCTCATGGCTGCACCAAATCCAATCTCTCGATCTCAGCGGACGTTTTTTACTGGACCTTCACTTTCGGCTCGACGGATAGACCCGGCCTGAGGCGATGATCGGGGTCCTGGCCTTGATCGAAGCGCAGGCGCACGGGCACGCGCTGCACCACTTTTACGTAGTTGCCGGTGGCATTCTCAGGCGGCAGCAGGCTGAAGATGGCTCCTGTGCCGCCGGCGATGCTCTCGACGCGACCGGTGTAGTCGCGGCCGTAAGCGTCGACGAAGATGCGCACGGGCTGGCCGGGGCGCACGTTCTTGAGCTGTGTTTCTTTGAAATTGGCGGTGACCCAGATGTCGTCGAGCGGTATGACGGCGAGCAGTTGCTGGCCGGGCGCGACATATTCGCCAACTTGCACGGACCGCTTGGCGATGAGGCCATCGACGGGCGCGACGATGCTCGTGTAGTTCAAATTGAGCTGAGCTTGCTGGACGGCTTGCCTGGACTTGTCGGCCAAGGCGGCGGCGGCCAAGGCGCGCGACTCTTGAATGCGCACTTGCTGAGGGCCGGTGCGAGCGGAGTCCAGCGCGGCGATGGCCTGGTCCAATTTTCCCTGCGCCTGGGTAACGGCGTCTTGCGCGGCCTGTACGTTGGCGGAGGCGACCAGAACGGCGGCGGCCATGGCGTTGGCGGTC
This sequence comes from uncultured Acidobacteriota bacterium, assembly GCA_963823935.1. Lineage (GTDB taxonomy): Bacteria > Acidobacteriota > Terriglobia > Acidiferrales > UBA7541 > Palsa-189. The sequence continues at coordinate 246,397 of CAWGNM010000007.1, read as the reverse complement.
TGGACCGATTGCGCATAGAGCTGCTCGGCGATCTCCTGCTTGTCGACCAAGGGCTTGTAGCGCTTCACGTCATCCTGAGCCCTGGCGTTATTGGCCTCGGCCTGGAGGAGCGCGGCTTGCGCGGCGGCGAGTTGCTTCTCCGAGCCGGAAATGGCGGCGTGCGCGTTATCGACATCGGCTTGAGCGGAAGTAACCTGGCTCACTGTGTTGACCGAGGTGACGGGGACGTTCACCTGGCTGGCGTCGGCGGTGGCGCGATCATTCGCCAGAGTGGCTTGGGCGCTGGCCAGAGCGACCTGGTAATCGGTGGGATCGATCTGCGCGAGAGGCGTCCCGGCTTTCACATATTGGTTATCGTCCACGTAGACTTTGGTGACGTAACCGGCGACGCGAGAGCTGATGGGATTGACGTAACCATCGATCTGCGCGTCGTCGGTGGATTCCCAGCCGGCGAAGACGGCGTAGGCAGAGGTCACGGAAGCCATTACGACGAGCAGGCCGGCGATGCCCAGGAGGTATTTCGTGCGGGGGGCGCGTTTTGCTGACGGCGGAGCAGGAGTTGCGGAGTCGCTCGAGGTTTGTGGGGAGGGCTGGACGTTTGATCCACCGCGCACTCCATCCGGCTGAGGCTTTTCGTCGATGTCGATGGTGACTTCGTGGGGCGTGACTTCGCGGGTGGTGGCTTCGTGTGGCATTTCAGTTTCCTCCCAAGTAGGTTTTTACGGCTTGTTCGGCAACGCCGACGGAACGCGCCAGCTGAACTTTAGCGATGTTGAAGCTGAAGAGACTGGAGATGTAAGCCTGATCGGCGGACGAAACCGATTCCTGCGCCTGCACGACTTCGATGTTGTCGGTGACTCCGGCTGTGAAACGATCCTGGGCTTCGCTGAGGGTCTCGCGAGCGAGTTCGCGATTACTTTGAGCCACGCGCACCAGATCTGAAGCGGAGGTGAGGTCTAAAAAAGTGGAGCGCACCTCCTGATCGATTCGACCGCGCAGGTCCTCCATCTCCGCGCTCCGCTGCTGGAGCGTGGTATCCGCGGCGAGAACATCGGCCTTCACGCGCGTGCCCTGGAAGACGGGGATATCCACGCTGGCGGCCGCGGTAACCGTGCCGTGGGAGTTCGCGAAATTCGGGCCGATATCGCCGTAGTCCACTTGCGAGCTGACGGAAGGGTAGTTTTCCGCGACGGCGGCCTTGCGCGACAACTGTGCGGCTTGGACCGCGAGCTGGGCGCTGCGATAGTCGGCGCGATTCGAGTAGGCTTCCTGAAGCGCTTTCTCGACGGTGATCTCTTGCAGCGGAGCGTAAGGCACGCTGTCGGTTAGCGTGAACTCCTGGCCCGCGGGGAGGCCGATGGTGCGCGCCAGGACCAAGTTGTCTTTGCCGAGCTGATCCTGCGCAGCGATGAGGCGCTGCTCTTGCGTCTGCAGTTCCACGTTGGCGCGCAGTTCGTCGATGCGCGCGGCAACGCCGGTCGTCCGCTGGTCGACAGCTCTTTGGTAGAGCGCGCGCGAGGTGGCCAACTGCGCTTGCTGCGATTCGATGGTGGCGCGATCGGCAATGACCTGGAGATAAGCATTGGCGACCGCGAGGATCACGAGGTCGCGGCTGTTCTTGTAGGAATAGTCGGAGGCTTGCTGGCTCTTCTGGGACGCGCGCAGGTTTTGCACGGCGGTCCAATCGAAGAGCTTCTGGGACCAGTAGCCGCGAGCGTCTTCGACGCCGAAAGGGCCGACAACGGTTGGGAAACCAGGAATATTGAGCTTTAGGCCCTCGGCTCGAAGGTTCACTTGCTCGGCGGACTGAGTGATTGCCGCATTGATGTTGGGCAGCAGCTTCGTTCAAGCTCTTGAGCCGCTGCGCACGGGCGGTGCGCGTCCCCAAGTCGCTTTCGATGAGGCCGAGGTTGTACTTCAGCCCGCGATCCAGAGCGTCGCTCAAGGAGAGCGATATCACCGTGCCGGTGGCCTGGCCCGTGGGAACGCTGCCCAGAAAAGGAGTTTGCGGTCCGAGAGTGGAGGAGACGGAAGCCGACGAGGCGGGCGCCGTAAACTGCACCTGGCCCGTGGCGCTCTGCGCTCTGAGCGGCGCGGCTGACGCGATATAGAAAAGCGCCGCAGCCGCGAGGGCGTTCCGCGTTAGTTGCCGCAGCCGAAGCATGGCTCAAGAACCTCTCTCTCTTGCGTCCGCACCGATTCGGCTTCGTTTTCGTTTGTGCTTTGCACCTCTGGCTCGGAGGGCGGTTAGCGGCAGTTCCGCCCAGGCTTGGGCCCAATCGTCGAAGTCATAGCCGAAGAAGCCGCCGTGCTCGCGGTGGATCTGACGGGCGCGGCGCAGAATTTCCTCGATCCTGAATTCTTCCCTGGCTTGCGGCTGTGCTGCGTCTTGCACCGGCATTTCAATTTGGTGTGGCATCGCGCTTGACAAAATCATGGCCCGAACCTCCTTGTCCTAGTTCGCTGGCGCTCGCGGCCAGCGCGGCGCTCGATGGCGCTGCGCTGGCCGCGAGGCAAACCGTGAGAGTTAAAAGCGGAACACGATTCCCGCCGAGGGCTCAGCTGTGTGGGTGGTGACGTTGGAGTTCAACGCAGCCAACTGGAAGTCTGGCCTGTTGTAGACGAAGCCGCGATACTCGGCGCGAAGGGCGACGTGTTTGACAAGCGTGAAGTCGACACCGCCGCCGTAGACGAATGCGGCTTTGGCTTGGGTGAGGGCTCCGGCCACGGACTGGCCAGCATTGTTGGTTGGATCAAAGACCAGCGCGCCGGCGCCAGCCAAAACGTAGGGGTTGATTCGGTAACTTCCCGGGATCGTCACGACCGCCGCGGCCGTGGCTTGATGCACGTTGGCCTGGAGGTTAAAGGGACCGCCGACCGTCAGGTTTTGCTGGGTGTTGCGGTCGTAGCCGTAGTTGGCCTCGGCGGCGAGCCAGCGATCAAAGTGGTAGCGATAGCCGACAAGGAGACCGCCGGTGTCCGTGGAATGCTGCGAGATTCCGTTTCCGCTGGAATCCTTGGTGAAGAAGCCCGTGCCTTGAACGCTTACTTCACCGCGGCTCCATGGCGATTCTTCCTGCGCGAAAGCCGCTGAAGAGAACAGCAAGAGTAACGACAAAACTGCGAGAATTGACGTCCTATGTGTTGACATTTTTCTTTCCCCCTTTTGATTTAGTTGCCCACACTTCTTTTCAAACTCGGTGCAGCGAATTCAACGAGACGTTTGGCCGAAGCCCGGCAAGCAGAGAAAAATCAGCACCGACAACAAGACGATCAAGAGATAAGCGACCATGACGTCCTCCCTGGCTGGGCAGCCTTAACTTTTCCGTCCGCCGACGTTTTCACCGGCACTTGCATTGGCTCTTGATCAGCTCGACGACGTGCCTGGTGTAGACGCCGCAGGCGATGAACTCCGCGCCGGCTCTGCTCATCACGCGGAGCGCCTTTTCGCCCTGGTCGTCGATGAGCGTGACGTCGCTGAGGTCCACGACGCATTTGCGCGCGTCGCGCCGACGGTGCGAGTGCTTCCAACTGGTTTCGAGTTCCGCAACCCACGGCGCAACGAGGCGGCCTTGCAGAATCCAGCGCTGCTCAGCGGGGCCGTCGGTGATCGTGATCCGCAGCATTGCGTTTCCTCTCGACGCAGTAGAAGTGCACACAGCCATGCCAATGTGCGGCGAAGGCGTTTTTGCGGCGGAAACGCTTAGCGGAATGGGAGATAGAAGAAGCGGCGCAAAGATTTCAGCGCGGAGTGCCAAGGCGCAGCTGCCGCTGCCGCGGCACCTTTGCTAATTCCGTGGCAGCGAATTCGAGAGGTCATTGAATACAAGTGATCGGAGGTTCGAATACGAGCGATCGTTTGAATGCAAGCGATAAGAGGGTCAACAGGAGAAAGCGGAAAACACGAAAGACGGGGAGGCGAGACGCCGAAACGAGATATTTTTAGGCGGATTTCTAGTTGGGCCTACTGCTGCGAGTAATTCCCAGCTTCTGCATTCTGACCTGAAGAGTGGAGCGCTTCATTCCCAAACGGGCGGCGGCGCCTTTGGGACCGGCAACGACCCAATTGGTTTCCTCGAGCGCCGCGAGGATCTGCTTGCGTTCGGTGTCTTCAAGAACGCGTTGCATGCTGCCGGGGGCCTCGGGGCGAGCGGCGCCGTCGAGTTTGGGCGCGGAGCCGCCGTTGGGCTTGAGATCGGAGAGCGCTACCTGCAATACCGGGCCGGGCGTCAGGATCACGGCGCGCTCGATTACGTTCTGCAGTTCGCGGATGTTGCCGGGCCAGTGGTAATCGCACAGCACGCTCATCATCTCGGAAGGGATAGTCTCGATTTTTTTGTTCATGCGTCGGGCGAACTGCTGCGTGAAGTGGCGCACGAGCAGGGGAATATCCTCGGGACGCTCGCGCAACGGGGGGACGCGCACCGGAAATACATTCAAGCGATAGAAAAGATCCGAGCGGAACTTCTGCTCTTCGACCATGGCGGTGAGATCGCGATTGGTGGCGGCGATCAAGCGGGCGTCGGTCTTGAGCGTGCGGGTGCTGCCGAGGCGCTCGAACTCGCGTTCCTGAAGCACACGCAGCAGCTTCGGCTGAAGCTCGAGGGGGACTTCGCCGATCTCGTCGAGAAAAACGGTGCCACGGTTGGCCAGCTCGAAACGGCCGATGCGCTGGGCGATGGCGCCGGTAAACGCTCCCTTTTCGTGGCCAAAAAGCTCACTTTCGAGCAGGCCGGTGGGGATGGCGGCGCAATTCAGCTTCACGAAGGCGCTGGAATGGCGGGGGCTGAGATTATGGAGGGCGCGGGCGATGAGTTCCTTTCCGGTGCCGGTCTCGCCATAAATGAGGACGGTCGATTCCGTGGGGCCAACTGTTTCGACTTCCTTGAGGACGCGGCGCAAAACGGCGCTCTTGCCGATAATCTCCTCGAAGTTCATCTCGCTGCGAATTTCGTCTTCGAGATAGAGCTTTTCCTGCGCGAGCTTGTCTTTCAGTTCGGCGATTTGCCGGTACGCAAGAGCGTTTTCCACGGCAATGGCAGTCTGGTTCGCGACCTGCATCAGGAGCTGGACCTCGTCCGGGGTGAAGGCGTTTTCCTCGCGGCGTCCCAGATTCAAAACTCCGTGTACGCGCCCGCGGCTGGCAAGCGGCAGGACGCAACCCACCTTGAAGCCTTCGGCCACAGCCGGGGAGTCCGGAGTCATGTTGTCGATGTCGCGGATGGCGCCGACGTAAGGCTCGCCGGACCTGAAGACCATGCCTGGCGGAGTTCCTTCGATGGCGATGAGAGTTTCCTCTCTGATGAATCCTTTGCTCTCGGGAAAATCCATGGCGTAAAGGCGCAAGTGGGCGGCGCTTTCCGCGTCCGGCAAACCGACGCCGACAAAATCGCACTGCATGACGCGGCGCAAGATCGCGGAGATATTGCGCAAGAGTTCGCGCAAATCCAAGGTCGAGACGACGCTATTGGTGAGGTCGAGGAGAAGCTTCAGCTGTTCTTGGGCTTTGCGGGAAGCCTCGAAGTTAAGCGCGTCGTCAATCGCCAGGGCGATCTGGCCGGCAACGAGCGAGAGAAAGGAGACGTCCTGCTCGGAGTAGGCTTCGGACTCTTCGCTGCCGAGGAAAATGACGCCAAGACGGCGATGCACGGTGGTCAGCGGAAGGGCGCATCCGGATCGAATCCCGCAGTTCCTAACGGCGTCGAGCGCGCGGCGAAAGCGAGTTTCCCGGTCCATGCAAGGAACAACCAAAGCTTGCTGGTTCTGATAGACCCACCAGGTGATGGTCTCTTCCTGGGGCACTTCCTCGCACTGGCTCTCCTTCATCTGCCTGCACTTCTCGGCGAGATGCCAGGCGATTTCGTTGCCGGCTTCGTCGTACTGAACGACGCCGATGGCGTCAAACTTGATCACCTTGCGAAGTTCGGTGGTAAGGACCTGGAAAAGGTCTTCGGGATCGCGGTGTACGCCCACGGCTTGGGAAACGCGGATCAGCGCTTCGTAGCGTGCCGGCTCTTGCTCGACCAGGGTTGCTGTCTGCGCTTCCATGAACGTCACGAGCTATACCTCGGGGATAACGGTTCAGATGCATTCACCTCTGGTTTGGATACACCAAAGTTGTGCCGGAAATTGGGCAATCTGCCATGCGGGCGGCACGTGCGAGCGGGCACGGTAACGTCGTGAATACCCTTTGTTCCGCTATCTCACAAAAAGCAAAGCGATTCGCCGGTTTTGGCAGGCAGAAAGAGTTTGGCAGCCTCGGTGCAACGAACACCTCGTCCAGCGAGGAAGGATCGGACGGGAGGTAATCGGGCATGGCACCGAACAGCAGCGGACATTACGGCACAGAGTTTCCAGGAAGGCTCGCCGGGAAGCACTGGCGCGGCAGTTATCTTGCGGCGATTGTGCTGGCGCTCCTCGCGCTCTTTTCCGTTCCGGCGCAATCGAGCGCAAATGAACTGAAGGAGCAAACCCTGGCGGAGTGGAACGATTACGTTCATTCCGCTTGCATGCGCACGGAGGAACGGGCCGAGGAGCTCTCCGTTTTTGCGCGTCAGCGAAGTGCCCGAGAGACGCGATCGCGCGCGAGCGGGCGAGATTATCGTTTGGCGCGAAGGCGACGGCCATCGAACGAAGGTGCCCCACGGACTGATCCACGATTGGGTTGGGGTGGTGTTCATTCCCAAGGCCACGATCGCCGACGTTTTCAGCGTCGCGCGGGACTACGACCACTATTCGGAGATTTACAAGCCCGCGGTTATGGAAGCTAGAGGGCGAGGCTCCGACGGAGATGACGACAACTACTCGATGCTGCTGGTGCAGAAGGTGCTGTTCGTGACGGCCGCAGTACAGGGCGAATATCAGACGCAGTACACGCAGATCGACGCGAAACATTGGTACAGCATCTCGCAGAGCACTCGCTTGCAGGCGGTGGAAGGGTTTGGCCAGGCGGATATGCGCGTGCTGCCTCCGGATCGCGGCCCGGGCTTTGTTTGGCGGCTATTCAGTTTGACAAAATTTGAGGAGAGCGATGGCGGGGTATACGTCGAGGTGGAGGCAATGGCATTAAGCCGAGATGTTCCGGCTGTGCTTCGCTGGCTGGTGGATCCGGTGGTCGATCACTTGCCGAGGGACTCGGTGCGCGAGACTTTGGAAAAGACACGCGATGCGGTCCTCGAGAGGATGAGCCGTCAGGATTAGGCGGGAGGCTTCGGACTGGTTGGGGCCGCACAGCCAGGAGTGGCTGTGCCACCTGCGGAAGGACGATCGGTCATTCGATTAAAAAAGGGGGATTACAAAGGGGATTATAAAAAACGGATTAGCAAAGGGACTAGGGAAGAAGGGGCGGGATATAGGCCAGCGTGTGAGCAAGAGTCCATACGAGAAAGAGAACGAGAACGATATTGACCATGCACTGAAGGGCGGTGAAGCCGACCAAGTCCCGCGCGCGCATTTTCAGGATTCCTAAAATCGGCAACATCCAAAACGGATTGATCAGGTTGGGCAAGGCTTCCGATGCGTTGTAGACCTGGACCACCCAACCGAGATGGACGTGCAGGTCCTTGGCAGCCTGCAACATATAAGGCGCCTCGATGACCCACTTGCTGCCGCCGGAGGGAACGAACATTCCCAACACCGCCGAATAGATCGAAACGAGAAGCGGGAAGCTGGCGGTCGAAGATATATGCACGAAAAAGCGAGCCATGCCGGCGGCGATCGGAGACATGGTCACAATTCCAAAAATGCCGCCATAGAATGGGAATTGGATCAGAACGCCGGACGTGGCGGGAACTGCGTTACTGACGGCCTGGGTGAAGGAACGCGGCCGCCAATGCAGAAGCAATCCGGCCATGAGGAAGAGAAAATTGTAGGTGTTCAGATCGAGGGCGGCGAGAGGGCCGCGCGCGGCCAGGAGCCGGGCCAGGTAGACGAAGCCAAGCACGCCTACAACCAGAGAAAGCAACGGCAAATTTTCGAGCCACTCGCCTTTGGTGGGAGGTTCGACTGGTTCTAATGACTGCACTGCATCTGGTTCGTGCACGCCAAACCATTCGGCCGTTTTTGCGGAGTGAGCCGGGGCGGAAAGATAAGCGACCAGCACGCCGGAGCAAATCAACACAATCGCGATCACCATGCTTTGCCAAAGGTAGATCGTCTGCCGCAGCGGGATTACGCCGCTGATGGCGATGAGGGCTGGAGGAATCGCGCTGGGCGAGGCCATTAACAAAGCCGCGGAAGACGATAAGCCCAGGGCCCAGACCGTGCCTTGACCGAGATAAGCGGCCGCGCCGATGGCTCGATAATCGATGCCGCGCACGTGTTTCACAATCTGGCGAGCCAGGAGGGCGCCGAAGATGATGCCCATGCCCCAACTGATCAGCGAAACGAGCATGGAGAACAATGCGGTGAAGGCAATGGCCTGGCGAGGAGTGCGGGGAATTCGGGAGAGCCGTTGGATGATGCGGGAGACGGGCGGCGAAACGGCGACGACATAGCCGCCGATGATGATCATGGCCATCTGCATGGTGAAGGGAATTAAACTCCAGAAGCCCTGCCCGAAATAATCGACGAGGTCTCGAACTCGAGATCCCGCCAGCATTCCACCCAGAAAAACGACGATCAGCGCCAGCAGCGCGAAGACGAATGCGTCCGGAAACCAGCGCTGCGACCAATCGGCGAGGGCTACGCCCAGGGATTCCAGCCTGCCAGGCTTCGGTTCGTTCTGTTGGGTCTGTCGCGTCTCTTGCGTCGCAGGTTTGGATTTCATGGTTACGCTTTCGCCGCTGCGGCATTCTACAGCCGGCGGGCGCCGATGTCTTTGGCGGCGCGGGATGGGGAGCGTATATTGGTCTTATATTGGGTGTGGCCCAAAAACGATCAACTTGCGGCGGGGCCAGTGCCGGGCGGGCCGATACGTGGTATTTATTTTTTACCCGGCTTTGAAGCTGGGAATTGGAAACGACGAAGCAGATGAACCAAATCGTTGAATTCCTCGTTCACCACGGATACTCAGTCTTATTCTTTTGGGTGCTGGGCGAACAGGCGGGGTTGCCGATACCTTCGGCTCCCGTGCTGCTTGCTGCCGGAGCCCTGGCGGGAACGGGGCGGATGAATCTCGCGGTCGTGGTGACGACGGCCTTGGTTGCCGCAACGATCTGCGACACGTTGTGGTACATCCTGGGGCGGCAGCGCGGTAGCGCGGTGCTGCGGCTCATCTGCCGCATCTCCCTGGAACCGGATTCTTGTGTGCGCCGCACGCGAATCTCGTTCGAACGCCGGGGCGCTTGGGCGCTGGTGATCGCCAAATTCGTGCCCGGTTTGAGCGCCATGACCGCGCCCCTGGCGGGGACCAGCCGCATGCCTTGGCAGCGGTTTGCTTTCTACGATGCGATCGGCTCCCTGCTATGGTCTTGCTCGTATGTCGCAACCGGCTTCGTATTCAGCAGCGAACTGGAGCGCGCGCTGGCTTCCCTGCAGTTCCTGGGCGGCGGATTATTGGCGTTGGTGCTGATCACGATTGGCGGGTATATCGGGTGGAAGTGGCAGAACCGCCAACGATTCCTGCGGAACCTGCGGGTGGCGCGCATCACTCCCGAAGAGCTGAAACAACGGTTGGATGCGCGTGAGGACCTGATTGTGGTCGATCTTCGCCATTCGCTGGAATTCGATGCGGAACCCCAAACCATATCGGGCGCCGTTCACATGGACCCGGCCGATCTGGAGGAGGCCATCGAGGTGATCCCGCGCGACCGCGAGATCGTCCTCTTCTGCAGCTGCCCCAATGAAGCTACCGCCGCGCAAATGGCTCTGCGTTTGAGGAGCCGAGGCATAACCAAGATCCGTCCGCTGGCGGAAGGCCTGGATGGCTGGCGCAAACGCGGATTTCCGATGCAGGCGGCGCAGGAGGCGAACTAGGCGGCAGGGGCGGCTTAGCGGCGTGCAGCGGGCGCATCCTTACGTCCCGCGAGAGCTTGAATCGCGCTTCTAGACGCGGTCGGGATTCGCATGGGTTCGCTATGATGCGCCAAGCGAAACCTGAACTCAGGAGAGAAAGTCCCGCACATACGAGCATGACCATCCGGAATCCGAATACAAAGGATCCGTCGATCAAGGTTTGCAGTTGGATGGCCGTAGCCGGATCGAGGTCTTTGGGAAGAGCGACAGCGGCGAGCCTGGCGACATTCGAGTGCAAATCGCGCAGCGCGTCCGAAGAGATGTTCATCTGATTCAAACGAACGTTCATGTAATGGCTGAAGGAATCGACCATCAGCATACCCAAGATGGCAACGGCGAGCAGTCCGGCGATGCGAGCGACGGCATTATTAATGCCGGAAGCCGTCCCAGCGCGACTCTGGTCCACGGCGCCCATGACCACCGTGGTCAACGGCGCCACGCTAACGGCCATGCCCAGTCCGAGGACCACAAATCCGGGGAAAAACGTGGTCCAGTAAGCGCCTCCCACTGACGGAAGCGCGAAGAGAAGAAATCCTGCGGCGGCAATCAATGGTCCCACGATCAGTGGCGCGCTTCGGGCCGAAGCGATCGACAAGCCCGCCGGACCAGCGCGAAAGCAAGAACATAAGAAGGATGAAGGGAAGGGCGGCGGCGCCGGTGACGGTCGCGGAATAGTGCTGCACCTGGATCAGATTCAAGGGGAACAGAAAAAAGAAGATTCCGAGAGCGGCGTAGAGGAAGAACGTAAGCAAGTTGGCGCCGGTGAAATTTCGCGAGCGAAAGAGGTTCAAGGGAACCATGGGGAAGCGGGTATGAGCCTCGAAGTAAACGAAAACCAATAAGAGCACGCTGCCGGCAGCCAGGCTCCCCCAGACATCGGGATCTACTCCAACCCAAGGCGGCGGATTCTATGAATCCGTAGGTTACGCCCGCCAAGGCGGCGGTTACGATCAGCGCTCCAGCCCAATCCACGCCGCCCTGTGTTTCGGCTTTGCTTTCCGGGACGCGCAAAAGTGAAAGCAAAATTACGGCCGCGGCAATGGGCACGTTGATGAAGAATGCCCAGCGCCAGGAAGCGTGTTCGATCAACCAGCCGCCCAGAACCGGCCCCCCGGCAGTGGCGATGGCGGTGAAACCGGACCAAGTGCCGATGGCGCGGCCGCGTTCATTGCCGCCGAAGGAGGCGCTGATGATCGACAGGCTGCCGGGAACGAGAAACGCGGCGCCCAATCCCTGGACGGAGCGCGCGATTACCAGTTCGCGGATGTTCGCGGCAAGTCCACAACCCGCCGAAGCGATGGCGAACAAAGTTACGCCGAGCAGGAACATTCGCCTGCGACCGAATAGATCGCCCATGGCGCCGCCCGCCAAAATCAACGCACTCAGGAAGAGACCGTAACCCTCGACAACCCACTGCATGTCGATGACCGTGCCGCCGAGAGTCTTTTGAATGGCGGGCAGCGCAACGTTGACGACGGTGCTGTCAATGAAGGCCATGCTGGATCCGAGGATGGTGACGGCGAGGATCCACGGCCGCGCCGATTTTGCGCAGGGCGCCACCATGCGGCCGGACTCAATTACCGCCTGGTCGCAGGGTGGCTTCATGACTCGTTTCGAGACGCTGCGTCAGAGTTCAGCCAGAGTGCGGTGAACCATGTGGACGGCGATGGCTCCTTCACCGACGGCCGAGGCGACGCGTTTCACGTTGCCGGAACGAACATCGCCGACGGCAAAAACGCCGGGAAGACTGGTTTCGAGCATCTGCGGAGGAGCGGCCGCCACGGCAGCGCGTTCGGTTCCAGTAACGCAGGTCGCGGCCCGTGAGGATGAAACCCTTGCTATCGAGAGTGACGCAGTCCTGCAACCAATCCGTGCGCGGAGATGCGCCGGCCATGATGAATACGTGGCGAATGTCATGCGTGGAAGTCTCGCCGCTGGTTTTGTCCTGCCAAGTGATGCGCTCCAGATGCGTGTCGCCGTCTAAACCTACGATTTCGGTTTTATAGTGCACTTCGATGGCGGGATTTTGCTCGATGCGCTGGATCAAGTAGCGCGACATGGTGTCTGAAAGCTGGCCGGAACGCACCAGCATGTAAACCTTGCGCGAGGTCTGGGAAAGAAAGACGGCCGCTTGGCCGGCGGAATTTCCGCCGCCGATCACGACGACATCTTCCTTTTCGCACAGTTGCGACTCCATGAAGGTCGCACCGTAGTAAATTCCCCGGCCTTCGAACTGCTGCAGATTGGAAATGCGCGGCTTGTTGTACTGCGCGCCGGTGGCGATGATTACGGCTCGGGCCGTCAACGACCTGCCATCGTCCAGCACGACCTTGTAAGGACGCTTGGCGCAGTCCAGGCGCACGACGTTGCGGGCAATCATCATCTTGGCGCCGAATTTTTCGGCCTGGGTGATCGCGCGCGTGGCCAACTCCTGGCCCGAAACGCCGGTAGGGAAGCCCAGGTAATTTTCGATCTTGGAACTCGATCCCGCCTGGCCTCCGGGAGACTCTGTCTCGATCACCAGCACATCCAGGCCCTCCGAGGCCGCATACACAGCCGCGGCGAGGCCCGATGGTCCGGCGCCGACGATGATCACGTCGCGAATCTGCGAGTCGTCGATCAAGGCGTTGAAGCCCAGGCAATCGGCCAGCTTCTGTATCGATGGATTGCGCATCACGCCGCGATTGCTGCAGATCACCACGGGAACTTCTTCGGGCTTAATCTCGAAACGATCCAAGAGGTCCTGCGAGGTGCGATCCAGGTCGAGATCGACGTAGGAGTAAGGAAATCCATTACGGGTTAGAAATTCGCGAAGTTGCAAGGTTTTGGCAGGAATAGCGGGAGCCCATCAGGGTGACGCCGCTTCGATTCTGCTTGATCAGCTCCAGGCGGCGAAGTATGAATGCGCGCATGAAGATCTCGCTCAATTCGGCATCCCGGGCGATGAGGGAGCGCAAGGCTTCGCCGCTCAATTCGAGGAATTCACCGGCCTCGGTGACCCGGCCGAGCACGAGGCAGCGATGGCCGGAGATCATGGTCATTTCTCCGGTGAACTCGCCGGCAAGATGTTTTGCGATGGGGTACTCGCCGGAAAGGCTGGGCTGGACGATCTCCATGGCCCCAGACAGCAGGACGAAAAAAGGCACGCCGGTGTCGCCGGGAGCGAAGAGCACCTCGCCCGGCTCGACCCGGCGCAATTTGCCGGAGCCTTTCACCCGGGCGATCTGAGGAGGCGTAAGGATGGGAAACGCCTGGGTGCGGGCGTCAAGCATGCTGGGTACTGGAAAAGCGGACATAGTTTGTCCCCCTTGTTCGAGGATAATCAGCATTAGAGCATGAGTTCAAGCATTTGGGTTCAGGCGAACTTCTTTTGACAGCTAAGTCTTAGTGAATCAATGTGTTCGGTTGTCTCGGGGCAAGCATCGCTTACCGTTGGAGGGTCGGACGGGGCGGGGCGTTGACGAAAGTCGTTGTAACGACTATTGTTGCTGCATGAGAGCGACACGAACTAACCGGGCGATTCGGGCCCGGAACAGCAGGCGCGGCGGCGGCCAGCCGCGAGGAGGCAGTCTTCCTCGAACTGCTGCGCACTACCGATATGCTGTCGCGCGGTTTGCTGAGCATTCTCAAACGCGAGGACGTGTCCGCCACGCAGTACAACGTGCTGCGGATCCTGCGCGGCGCGCCAGAAGGCCTTCCTTGCGGGGAGATTGCCAGACGCATGATTACCCGAGACCCAGACGTCACCCGGCTGCTGGACCGGCTGGAAAAGCGCGAACTGATCTCACGATCGCGAGAGGCGACGGACCGGCGCACGGTGATTGGGCGCATTACTCCAGCTGGTGTGAGGCTCCTGGAGCGGCTCGACGAGCCGGTGCAGAAAGCTCATCGCAAACAACTGGGCCATCTGGGCAAGGAGCGGCTGCGAGGGTTGACGAGGCTGCTGAGAGAGGCGCGCAGCCGGGTGGCTTGATGTGTCGTCCCAGAATGTGTGTTGCAACGAATATCGTGCTAACGCATCTAATTGGGATACGGCGCAGAAAAGGAGAGAGCTATGTCGCTTCGTCCAGTGAAACAGATGATTCGAACGCAGCCCACGATCGAGGGCGCGGGCGTGAAGCTGCAGCGGGCCTTCGGGTTTGGCAAAACCAAGGAGTTCGATCCCTTCCTGCTGCTCGACGATTTCCGCAACGAGCATCCGGAAGACTATCTGGCGGGATTTCCCTGGCACCCGCATCGGGGGATCGAGACGATCACGTACGTGCTGGCCGGTTCGGTGGAGCACGGCGATAGTCTCGGCAATAAGGGCAAAATGACCGCCGGCGACGTGCAGTGGATGACCGCCGGCAGCGGGATTCTGCACCAGGAGATGCCCAAGGGAGACACCCAGGGCCGCATGCATGGCTTTCAGTTGTGGGCCAACTTGCCCGCGGCGCTGAAGATGACCGATCCGCGGTATCAGGATATTCCGGCGAGCGCGATTCCGGAGGTCAGCGATGACGATGGGACGCGAGTGCGCGTGGTTTGCGGCCAGTTCGGGGGCAAGAGAGGTCCGGTGGAAGGCGTGGCGGCCGATCCCAATTACCTGGACATCTCCGTGCCGGCCGGGCGCCGTAAGCGGCTCAAGGTGGAGACTACGCGCAACGCCTTTGCCTATGTGTTCGCGGGCGCCGGCACGTTCCGGGACGCCTCCGGTCCGCAGCCGGTCCTGACGGATCAAGTGGCGGACCCCAACGCGGCGCCCACGTACGATGCCAGCAATCACTCGCTGGTGCTGTTTGACAGAGGAGACGAGATCGCCGTCCAGGCCGGTCCCGAGGGGATTCGTTTTCTGCTGGTATCGGGCAAGCCGATCGAGGAGCCGGTGGCGTGGTATGGCCCGATCGTGATGAACACGCAGGAACAACTGCGCCAGGCCATGGCGGAGCTGCGAACCGGCGACTTCATCAAACATCGCTGAGTTTGAGTCTGCCGCTAACGCACGCCGGCAGTGGGTCAGTTTGAATTTTGACGTTTTGTGTCAGGATCCAGAAAATTCAAACTGGCCCACTACTCGCGGGCCGCATCTCTGGCATATCATCATCCCCATCCCCGGAGGCCGTTCAGTCACGCTTTGGCGGTTGGCACCGATTCACGTGATCCTGGCGCTGATGGTGGGATACTACAGAGGCAACGATATGAAAAAAATGGCTCTGCTCGCGGTGATCGCAACGCTCGTCCTTGGCTGTAAGAACGGCTCGGGAGCGGCGCAATCGCAGGCACAGGCTCCTGAGAATGCGGTCCGCGCCGCTATTCAGGATCATCTGGCCCACAACGGAAACCTAAATCTGCAGGCCTTCGATACCGACGTGAAGCAAGTGACCGTTCAAGGCGATCACGCGCAGGCGGAGGTGGAGTTTCGGATCAAGGGCGGCCCTGGGGCGATGCAGTTGAGCTACTCACTGGAAAAACACGATGGCGCCTGGTCGGTGACCAACAGCGATTCGGCGCAGCAATTCCTCTCACCCCGCGCCGAACGGCAGCCCGGGCGAGAGCCAGGACGGGTCCTCGACTGTGCCTGGAGCGAGTCACTCCCTGGGCGACACTTTGAAATCGTTTGGAGCCGGCGCTCCTCCTGCGACACGCTGATCATCTGCGGGCCTACCCGAATATCGACAGCTACCCAGCAGAAGTCGTAGCTGTCAAGATTCCGACGCTTTTTGTGTTTCGTTGGTCCGGCGGCCCACATCTAATCAGCGAGAGGAAGACGCGACCAAAAGGTCGGTCGCGGCGCACAGCCCTCGGATTCAAACCCAACGACACAACCAGGCCCTTGAATTTCAAATAAGGGGGATTTAGACCATGTGCTTGCGTGCAAGAGTTGTTGGTGTCATTTCCGTTGTGATGATTCTCTTTTCCCTTCCTGGATTTCTGGCTGCTCAGGAAGGAGGAGCCGCTACGGGCACTGCCGTCCAAATCGTTGTCACAGCAGAGCCGAAACATGGCAATGAGGTGCCGGAGATCACCCAGCAGGACGTGATCGTCAACCAGGGGCGGGATCGTCGACCGGTTACTAAGTGGACCCCGGCGACGGGAAGTGACGCCGGGCTGGAATTGGCGATTCTCATCGACGATGAGTCCGGGCTGAGCTTTGGTTCACAGATCGAAGATATTCGCGCGTTCATTGCAGAGCAGGCGCCGACCACGCGAATTGCCGTCGGTTACATGCAGAACGGCACTGTGTTCCTGGCGCAGAACTTCACGCCAGATCATGCGGCAGCGGCCAAATCGTTGCGTTTGCCGCAAGGCCTGGCGGGCGCGGAGGCGAGCCCGTATTTCTCGCTGTCCGACTTTATAAAAAAGAAGTGGCCCGCCGATCCTTCCGTGCCTCGCCGGGAAGTTCTGATGATCACCAGTGGCATCGACGCTTTTTATGGAGGCGGATACCCGGACCCGTACGTCGATGCGGCCATTCAGGACGCTCAATGCGCCGGCGTCGTCGTATTCTCGATCTACACGCCGGCGGCGGGCCATTTCGGGCACACCTACTGGCGGATCTACTGGGGCCAAAATTATCTGGCCCAGCTTTCCGAGGAAACCGGCGGCGAGTCCTACTACTTTCTGGGCGGCCAGGCGCCCGTGGCTTTCCAGCCCTATCTCAGCCAGACGACCGAGAAGCTCAATCATCAGTTCCTGCTCACGTTTCTTGCCAAGCCTCAGAACAAAGCGGGAACCGAACAGGTGAAGCTTTCGAGCGAAATTAAAAGCGTCGATTTAGTGGCGCAGGATAAGGTGTGCGTTCCGGCGTCTTCGCAGAAGTAACCGGGCGACGTAAACTTACTTTACGGGCTCTTACCTCACGGGCCCAGCACGACTAAATCCTGCAGGGAAGTGTGTCCGCAGCCATCGCTATATGGATACGGCGAACGGCGATCTTTCGCGTCCTTGGGTGTAGAGCCTCTACCTCCTCATCGTTGTGCCGCGGGTGAGACAAGCGTACAATGCCGCCAGATTGACCTCCAAGTCACAAACCCAATTGTATCGACGCAGATTAATCGGCGGCTAAGGCTCCAACGCATAAGGCAGGCAAGGAGGCACGCGATGCAAAGGTTCAGACTTCTGTATATCGCCGGCGCGGTAGTCATGGGAATTGGCGGCTACCTGCTCACGGCGCGGACTGGCCTCCATGCACAACAGGGTGGCGCGCAGGTGGCAATCGGCGCGAACGATATCGGCGGCTCGGTTTCCAGCAGCAAGGGGCCCGAGGCGGGGGTATGGGTCATCGCCGAAACGACGGACCTGCCCACGCGCTACATCAAGGAAGTGGTCACGGACGATCGCGGGCGCTACCTGATTCCCGATCTGCCGAAGGCCAACTACACGGTGTGGGCCCGCGGCTACGGACTGGTGGATTCGCCCAAGGCGCAGACGGCGCCGGGCAAACACGTCGATCTGCAACCTAGCGTGGCGCCGGACGCAAAGGCCGCCGCGCACTACTATCCGGGCAACTATTGGTATGCCATGCTGAATGTGCCCGGCAAAGACGAATTTCCAGGGACCGGCCCCGAGGGAAACGGCCTTCCCACGAACATCAAGAGCCAAGCGCAGTATTTGGACAGGCTCAAGACCGACGGGTGTGAAGCGTGCCATCAACTGGGCAATGAATATACGCGCACGATTCCGGCGATGTTCAAAGACATGGATCCAGCGCAGGCGTGGCTGCGCCGCCTGCAATCGGGGCAAGCCGGCGGACAAATGGCGGGCGAGGTGAACCGGCTCGGCCCCAAGCGAGCTCCGGAGATGTTTGCGGACTGGACCACCCGGATCAAGAACGGCGAGTTGCCCTCTTCGGCGCCCCTGCGGCCGCAGGGCATCGAGCGCAACGTGGTGATCACGCAGTGGGACTGGGCCGATCCGAAGGCCTATCTGCATGACGAAATCTCTACCGACAAGCGCAACCCGACGGTGAACGCCTACGGCCTGATCTACGGATCGCCGGAGGAGAGCCGCGACTATCTGCCGGTGCTCGATCCGGTACACAACACCATCGATCAACTCAAGGTTCCCTATCGCGATCCAGACACGCCCGGCTCGCCAAAGCCGCTACAGCCCTCGCCCTTCTGGGGCGATGAGGCCATCTGGGACACGCACACCACGGTTCACAATCCCATGTTCGACGCGCGCGGCCGGCTATGGTTCACGGCCCGCATCCGCGCTGGCGCCGATCCCGCGTTCTGCAAGGCCGGGTCGAGCGTTCCCTCGGCACAACTCACTCCCGTCGAGCGGTCCGGCCGCCAGCTAGAGGTGTATGACCCGACGACCAAAAAGATCGACATGATCGACACCTGCTTCGGGACGCACCACCTGCTCTTCGCCGAGGATGGCAGCAACATTCTCTGGACCAGCAGCGGCGGCGGTGGCGGCGTGGTGGGCTGGCTCAATACGAAGATGTGGGACAAGACGCACGACGCGGCTCAATCGCAAGGCTGGACCGCGCTGGTGCTGGACACCAACGGCAATGGCAAGCGGGACGCCTACGTGCAAGGAGAGCAGGACGTGGCCACCGCAGCCAACGGCGAAAGTCTGGGTACTTCGTCCGCGGT
Source organism: uncultured Acidobacteriota bacterium (assembly GCA_963823935.1). Lineage (GTDB taxonomy): Bacteria > Acidobacteriota > Terriglobia > Acidiferrales > UBA7541 > Palsa-189. Next base: position 227,861 of record CAWGNM010000007.1, on the reverse strand, counting down.
GAACACAAAAACGGACCCGACGAAGGACACGCGCCTCAACGCGGGATTTTACGGCATCGGCCTTACCAAGGATGGGCTGGTGTGGGGTACGGTGCTGGGCTTCCCCGGCGGGATCGTGCGACTGAACCCGGGACCCCATCCTCCGGACACCGCCCTGGCGGAATACTATGAAGTGCCCTGGCAAGATCCAAAGGCCCCGGTATGGGGCTTTTCGCCACGAGGCATGGATGTGGGCAGCGACGGCGTGGCCTGGGTGGCGCTGGCCAGCGGGCACATCGCGAGCTTCGACCGGCGCAAGTGCAAAGGGCCGCTCAACGGCCCGATGGCTACTGGACGGCAGTGCCCGGAAGGTTGGACGTTATATGAGACGCCGGGGCCGAAGTTCAAGAACGTGACCCTCTCCGGCAGCGACGACACTCACTACTACATCTGGGTGGATCAGTTCGACACGCTCGGGCTCGGCAAGAACACGCCGATCGTCACCGGCAACTCGTCGGATTCGCTGGTCGCGCTGGTGAACGGGAAGTTCGTGATCATGCGCGTGCCCTATCCGATGGGCTTCTTCGCCAAGGGAATGGACGGCCGCATTGACGATCCGAAGGCGGGTTGGAAGGGAAGAGGCGTGTTCACGACTTGGGGCACGCGAGCGCCGTTCCACAGCGAGACGGGGAAAGGAACCATGCCCAAGGTGGTTCACTTCCAGATTCGAACCGATCCACTGGCGCACTAACGCGCATTCGGACGCGGCGCAAGAACGCGCGAGTCTTGTTCTTGGCTGGAGCTTGACGTTCTGCGGGAAAGCTACTTCAGCAAAGGAACGGAATCGACCTTGGGTGGCTGCGATACCGACTTTACAAACGCGTAAATATCCGCGAGGTCGGCGTCGGAGAGCACTTTGGCTGTGTAAGGCGGCATGTCAAGCCGCGGAGAACGGACCTGGTGTTCAAACGCGGGGAACGGTAGGGCGTTGGGGCCGAGTGTCGGCCGGCCGCTTTGCGCATCGCGGCCATGGCATTCGTAACAGCCGATGCGGGTGTAAATCGCCTGTCCGTGCTGGGCGTTCCCAGCGGGAGCGCTCGCCGTTTTTGGGGCCGCTTCCGTTGACTGCGCTGCCGCCTCTGAACGCGTCAGAGCCAACGTTCCCGCGCAGATAGCCACGGTCAGCAAGACCGGAAAAAGACGCGCCGAAGCCGCTCGGCGCGCCGTTTGAATTGAAGCCTTATTCCCACGAAATGCGCTCATCTTAGCCCTTTCTTAGCCGCGCGGCTGGGTGATGGTATCCAAAAGGGCCGGCTCACCACGCTTGACTACATCTACCGCCCTCTTCAACGCGGGCCCAAGGTCCTTGGGATCGCTGATCGGACCTTCGGCGTACCAGCCCAGGCTTTGCGCGAGCTTTGCGAAATCGATATTGGGATCGACGATGGTGGTGCCGATGCCGGCATTCTCGACGCCGCGCTGATGGCGGTTGGCCATCCTTTGGATATGCATGGTCTCGGTATGATAGGCGCGGTTGTTGAACATGACGTTGAGGAGGGGAATCTTATGGTGCGCGGCCGTCCAGAGCACCCCGGGCGCGTACATCAGGTCGCCATCCTTCTGAAGATTCACGTACAGCCGCCCATGCTTGCGGTGAGCGAGAGCCGCACCTACGGCAAGCGGCGCCTTATCGCCCGCACCCTGTGAACTGGCGCCGTGGGCGCGCCGATAGAATTTATCGTAATTCCATTGGGTATAGTCGAAGTACAGGCCGCCGGCCCAATCCTCGTCCTTGATGACGTTCCAAACTTCGGCTGACAGCCGAGGAATCGTGATGGGGTTCGAGTCCCATCCATAGGTGGCCTGGACGCGCGCGCGTTCCAAAGCTCTTTTGCCGGCCGCCGCGAACTTGGCCCCGCGATCTTGAAACGCGCGCTTGCGATCGTCGGTGGTCAAGCGCTTGACCGCCTCGGTCAAGGAAGGGAGGCTAATCTCCGGATCGGCCGCGATGGCCATATCGAATTGCTGGAAGCGCTGAAAATCCTGGTAATTGCTCTTGGTATAGAGGTCCATCGCGCTGATGCTGATCAGCTTGGCATTCGCCTTGGTGAGGGGATCGAGAGCTGCGAGGAATGTCGCGATCGGCGTTCACTTCGCCCCAGAAATCTCCCACCTCCAGCCCGAGGATTACGTCCGCGTCCGGTATCAGCGCGCGTCCACCCATCTGATTGAGCGGATGCCGCGAGGGGAAGCTCCGGCCTTGATCGATCACCGGAATCTGAAGCGCTTCGGCGAATTCGATGAGGTGTTGCATGCCCTCTTCGGAATGCACGCAGTCGCCGGCGATGAGCACCGGATTTTCGGCCGCGACCAAGAGCTTGGCCAGTTCGCATGACCGAGGCGGAATCGGCCTGCGGAGGGCCATCCAGGGTGAGCTTGGGTATGCGCAGAGGGGCGCCTTTGGGGATGGGACCCTCTTGTAAAGCACTGTCGAGCACGATGACCACGGGCTCTCTGGGAGGGGTCATCGAGATCTTGTAGGCGCGAACGGCGGACTCCGCGAAATGCTGCAGAGAGATGGGACAGTCATCCCATTTGGTGTAGTCCCGAACCATGGCGACCGCGTCCTGGGCGCTGTGGAACCACTCCACGCCGGGGCGCCTCTCGGTGGCGTCCAGGCTATTGCCAATCATGATGTAGACAGGAGTCCTGCCGCCCCAGGCGTCATAGATACCCATGGAGGCATGCTGTAAGCCCACCGTGCTATGCGCAAGAACGAGCATGGGCTTGCCCTCTACTTGCGCATAGCCCTGGGCCATGTGGACCGACGACTCTTCGTGACAGCAGGTGATGAATTCCGGGTTTTTATTGCCGCCGTAATTGATCAGCGATTCGTGTATGCCGCGATAGCTGGACCCGGGATTGGCGGCAACATACTCGAAGCCGAGAGTTTTGATTACATCGACCATGAAGTCGGAACCGGTGCGGTCCAGAGTCAAAACTTCGACTTCGGTCGGAGGATCCGGATCGCGCGGCGACACTGCGGGAACTTTCGCAGGCGCCGTTAACTGTTGAGCGCCCGCCGTGCCGGAGCTGGCCACCAACGTGGCTACGCCGCCGACGGCCGCCGCTTTTAGAAACTTGCGGCGATCAACCCCGCTCTTACTGGATTTCTTCATGGGTTGTTTCTCCTCTCGATCGCCTCTCGCTTTCCTGCCGTCTTGAGCTTACAGCCATTGGCCTTTGAAATCGAATGGCGGTTGAGCGCCCGTCCATTCAGCAACACAGCAGGCCCCACTGCTCGATCCCATATCCGCTAGAACATGAGCTTCAAACCGAACTGGAATTGCCGGTTTGAGTTCCCGCCCGCTCTGCGCGGTGGTGTGGAAGCCGAAGCCGGTTACTCCGGGGACGCCGCCGCCCGCGCTTGGATCGGCATTCACCTGGGTCCCCGATTCGTTGCTGAATTGTTGTGGGTTTACATGGTTAAAGACGTTGTAAGCCTCGATCCGCAATTGGGCACTATATCGCTCTTTGAAGTGCCACAACTTTTCGAGCGACATGTCCACGTTCTGATAGTTATTCCCCGAGAAAAGTCCCCGGGTTGCGTCACCGAGCGTCCCGTAGGCGGGAGGCGTCAAAACGCCTCCGTTCTGGATGTAGCAAGCGCCATGTGAGCTGTAAAGCGCGGCAATGGCGAGCGCTTGCAGTTGGGTAGTGCTGTAAGGAGCCTGTGCGGCGCTCAGGCAGGCCGCCAGTGTCGCTGGGCTGGCGGAAGCAAAGGGCGTGCAGCCAGTGGCCCGGCCGTAACAGGGAATGGGGGTGAAACCCGTGCCGCTGAACGCGGAACGAGGACCGCTGTAATTCCAGCTTTGCCAGACCCCGTTGTCCGGCCTCGGAAGGCCCGTATCACCGTTTTCGCCGTTACCGGCCCAATCGTCGTTAGCCTGTTCGGCCGGAGCCCAGGGAAATCCGGTCTGCCAAGCCCAAATGCCGCTGAGGGACCAGCCTTCCAGCATCTGCCCCGGCGTCTTGATCCCCGGGATCTGATAGGTGGGAGCAAAGCGGAGGCGATGACGGACATCCATATCGCTGTTTCCGTACTGATATTGCGGGTTGGCTGGGTTTGCCAGCGCTTGCGATGCCGCCTGTCCGCTATTGGTGAAATCATCGAGGGCGTGACTAAAGGTATAGGAGGCGAGGAAGCTTGCGCCGTGGTAATTCCGGGCATTCAGAGTTACTGACGCCCCGTCGTAGTTGGAATGGAATTGGTTTGTCGTTTGAGCAATATACTTGAAATAAGGAAACTGGGTGTTGTAGGGCCGCGCGGCAGTGATGGCGTTAGCATCGGGCGTACACGTGCTGGAGAAGGTGATCACGTTGACGCTTGCCAGGCAAGCGCCGATTGAATTGGCACCTGTTGTGTCCCACCCCGTGCCGACCGCGGGTTCATTTAGATCAACCATGTTGCCTTCGTCGTAGCCATGAATGCCTATGTAGGCTAGGTCCAAGGTCAGACGATTCGTGATGGCGCGCTCGACGTCCATATTCCACTGAATAGACTTGGGAAGCTTGAAGTTCGGATTCGGCGCATAAAAGGAGCATTGAGTGGTGGTTGTGCACTCAGGGCCCGCCGTGGCGGTGGCCGCCGAGGAGACCGGGAAGATTGCCGGACCGGTGCACGTTGACGTCTGCGCCGGGTTCGTACAGGTTGTGGTCCAGTTCGCACTCGTCTGGGCCCCAGTCGGAGACAAGGTTGACGAGAACGCCGAGTTTATCGGCGTGCCGAATCGATTGACGACGATATTACCGGCGGCGCAGGTCGTGGTCCCATTGGGGTTGGTGACGGTGGGCCCGTTGCAGAGAGTCGCTCCATACGGAACTTGGGCGCCGGTGATTGCCAACATTTCCATGAGGCTGGACATCATGCCGAAGCCAGCGCGCAACACCGTCTTGCCGTTGCCAAAGATGTCCCAGGCGGCACCGATGCGGGGTTGAAAGTTTGTCTTTTCCGGGTGAATCTGGGTCGAGTTAGGCAAGCCCGGACCCACTTGCACAACGCCTCCGGGCTGACTGGGATCGAAGTTACCGAGATGGTTGACGGTCGAATGTGGCGACCCTACGTACTCCCAGCGCAGGCCCGGGGTCAAAGTTACCTTGCGGGTGATGCGCCAGGTATCCTCGACGAAAGCAGCATGCCACTGCTCACGGTAATGGTCGGTATTGTCGCCAACGAGGATGCTGTCCGGCCCAGACGAAGTACCTGTCAGAAACGTTTCCAGGCTCGAGAAACTGACCGTGCCGTTGGTGTTTGCAAGCGATGAATCATTGAAGTGGACGAAGACTTGCTCGAAGCCGAATTTGAGGGTGTGATTGCCGAAGATATGGGAGACCTTATCGGCGAAATCGAGCTGGAATTGCGGTCCGCGTGCACCTGTTTTCCCGCACTGCCCCAGACCGGCTGAGCCGGCACCGTAAATGCTGGTGATGTTTAGACACATAAAATCGCCATAGGCCGGATTGGTTACACCCGTATTCACACTGTAGCCGCCCGGGTAGGGATTTACTGGAAGGCTGTTTAGATCTTTCGCAACCGTATTGCCTAGATTCGGCGCGGCGCCTCCCCTGAGGTCATTCACCCAGCTTGAATTCGGAGTCCAGGTCCAAGCTCCGGCAAATTCCTCGGTATGGCCAACCCCGTTGGTACCCCAATAGGGTTGGACAGCGCCTTCGGTACTTGTCGACTGTCTGGATATAAATACGAAGCCGTCCAAATGGTGGTGATCGTTAATGCTGTAATCCACTTTCGCCAGCCCGTTATTGCTCGGTGTATCGGTGACGGGGTAAGGCAACAGAGACTCGGTGGTGGTCGGGTTGTAGGGAAACAGATTCTCAAAGGTCGAGGTGGACGGCATTGGCGTGCAAGTGCCGGGGAGGATGCCTGCGATTTGTGCGCTCAGCGGGTTAATCTTCGCGGCGCCGATGTCGTTGCAAGCATCGACCATGCTGATGTTGCAATTCGCGCCCGCGACGCCCTTGAGATTTGTACTGCAACCAGCTCCGGTGCCGCCCGGCAGCGCCACGTCCAACGGCTCGTTTTGGCTAGCCGTGCTGAAGCTGTTCTGACGGATAAATTCGGCGCCGACGAACCAGAAGAGCTTGTTTTTGAGCACGGGCCCACCCAACGTGAAGCCCGGCTGCTCCAGAGTCAAGTTGCCAATCGATTCGGTGCCTTGCTGGTTGGAGGAGAATACTCTCGCATCGGTCACCGCCGCATCGCGTCCGAAGGCATAGGCAGTGCCGTGTAGGGCATTGGTTCCGGACTTGATCCCAAGATTTATAGCCGATCCGTCTCTCCAGCCATATTCCGCCGGCGGGTTTTGCAGCGTGCTGAATTCCTGAACGGAATCCAGAGGCAACTCGGTGTTTCCGCCGCCCTTGTTCTGTCCGTTGATGAGGACGTTGGGCGTCGCCAGATCAAATTGATTGACGCCCTCTATCACAATAACGTCAGCTCCCTCTTTCCGGCCATTGGTGCTCCAGGCGGTCCCCGCGGCGCCGCCTCCTGGCATATCGACCACACCTGGGCTCAGTTGGACCAAATTGAGAAAGTTACGGTTGAGAAGGGGCAGCGCCACCATCGATTGGCTGGTGACGGTGTCGCCAAGGGTGGAGGAGGTTGTATCGATCGCCGGAGCTTCTTCGGTGACCGTGACGGTCTGGGTCTGCTGGCCGGGCGACAGCGAAAGATCGACGCGAACGTTTTGGGCCACCTCGAGCAGCACGTTGGTGCGCTCCACTGTCTGGAATCCTTTGGCCTCGGCGCGCACCGTGTAGGTGCCGGAAAGCAGGCTGGGAGCCGTAAACTCGCCGGCGGCGTCGGCCGTCAGCGTTCGCGTGGTACCGCGAGCCACGTCGATGATCGTGACTTGCGCGCCGGCGATCGCGCCTCCGGAAGAATCAAAAACGCCTCCGAGGATTGTCCCTACAGCCGCTTGGGAGAAGAGATGGGGAGTAACGAGCAGTAGCACCACGATGAATGACAGCAGCCCTACCGCTTTCTTTACATAGTTCGACGATCTCTTCACGCTGGAAGCCAAAGGATTCATAGACCACTTCCTTCTCTTGAATGTAGGCCATCAAAAAAAAGGTTCCCCGAGACCACGTAAGAGGCCCGTTTGTGGCAGCGAAGTAACACATTACCAAGGGAGGTGTCAATACGATTCGGAGGGGTCTCAGCGCGAGCTTTTGAGCGACCATGCTCGCTCAGGTGCGAGCCTCGTACCTATTTTTGTGGGGCGGCGAGAATCGGATCGCCGATCTCTTTATTGTATTCGGCCAGATCCGACGGCGAGCAGTACTGCTCTCGAATATCGAAGCCGCGGGGTTGCAGCCGCAGAGGGAACTTGTTCAGCGCAAGCCATGGCTCCTTATACATCTTGGGATCGTCTATGGTCAGCGTGAGCTCCATGTGGTCATGGTCGACGCGGTGAAACTGTTCCTCGACCTTCATTTCGCCGCTGTGCGGGCGGCCCGCATTGTCCAGCCAAGTCTTGTCACTCATGCCCACGGTCTCGACCACAAAGGTGTAATCGTCCAGCCATTTGCCCACTGAGTAGCCATTCCATCTTGGTTCGGGGTTCTTGGGAAGCTCCCGGCCGTCGGTCCAAATGGAGCGCCAGGTCCGGAAAAATTCGTACATGACAATCACCTGGTCGGTGGCCTGAGTGATTTCGAAGGCCCTGAATTCATGAAGCTCGAGGCGCGGAAATCCCGGCGGGTCGCAGATCTCCACCGGATCGTTTCCCAGCGCGGTGGGAACCGATCGGACTCCGATTCCGGTGGGCTTGTGCGATTCGAGCGTGGCCTCACCGAAAGCTGTGTAGGGCAGGGGATTGGCGATATTTCTCTCGTCGGGCTGGCCCCCAGATGGGTTGCCGCGTCCCGCCGGCACCGCACGATGCTCATCCGCGCCAGACGTTCCGATTCCGCGCGGCGGATGGTTATCGCCCTCGCCTGTGGCGTCCCAAATTCCGGAGAGGTCGCGACGGGGAGCGGCGGCCGACTTCACCCCTGCATAGTCTGTTTTGGTGACGGGCGTGCTGTTCCACTTCTGGATCTTGATGTCGTCGACTGCCTTCGATGAAGGAGTCTGGCTTCTCAAAAGCGGTACCGCTGCGAAGGCCAAAATCAGCGCCAGCGGTGAGGTCGTCCAAATCGCGCGTCTGGGCATATCGAGATTGCTCCGGCTCCGATTCAAGCTATGGTGAGAGGCAGCTCAGCTAGTCTTAAACTCCTGCCCATTGATCACGATGCGGCCTCTGAACCGTCCGATTGGCTGCCCGTTTTTTGCCGGCGTTATTTCTACCGACACTTCATCGCCAGGTTTGAAGGTGGAGTTGCTCCAGCCTTTGCCCGCCTGAGTGACCACGTTTTCGGCTTCAATCACCCAATGCTGCGTGTTGCCGCTCTCGTCCTTGGCATCAACTTTCAGGAAAACATGCGGATTCGCCCAAATGAACGCAGTTACTGTGCCCTTTACCGTGACTGTTTTTCCCGTATCGTAAGACGCGTTTCCATGATGCGCGAGGAGAGGAACAGATGCGGCCAAGCAGCCCGCGATTAAGAGCGAGATTGTCACAAGCCTAGTTCTCACTGGAGTCCTCCAAGGTGCCAAGAGTGTACGCGCCCACGATCGAGATTGACAAGAAGAAGGGTTGGGGTGAGCGACGGGATTTGAACCCGCGACCCTCGGTTCCACAGAATCAAGCATCGGTGTCCACGTGGTTCCGCCTAGTGCTAAGTGGTTTAGCTTGGTGGATCGGACAGACGCCAGGAGTCCTCGTAGTGTCGCCTATTCCGCCGAATTCCGCCTCGTACAGACACCGCCATGGACACCGGATTGATAGGATGAAGGAGGAAACCGATGTGGCCGACAAAGATTACCCGCGAAGCGATCCGTGAGCTACAGCGCGACACCGAGAAGATGGGCCATGCCTCGGCGCTGACTACGCTTGATTACACACACACGGTCACCGACGAAGGGCGCAAGTATGCGGAGAGAGTCGAAGCTGCATTTCCGTTGGTCCTGGGAGTGCGCGCGAAAGAGGGAAAGGAAGTCGTCCAGTAGATTAGCAGTAACGGGGCTCCCCTCGCCAAAGCGTGACCAGAATCCATGGTATGTCGCGTCGAAAAGTCTTTTGGTCTACGATCTTCTGCCCACACCTAGGAGTCGCGGATTTACCAGGCTCCACGAGGTCAACAACTACCGTGTGATGCTCCCCTTGGGGGATTTTCTCAATTGGGATTTCAAAAACGCCATTGAAGTTCCCAGCAGTGTATGGGGTATCATGCGATGCCGCTTCACCAGCTTGAATCTCCAAAGGCCACACGGTTTCCGCACCTCGGAATGACGTGTCAAGTTTCTGTCGTTGTGTTGAGAGAAGCGGCTTTGCCTTGAGAGGTTTGTCTTTGTAGCTTCTTATATGCCATTCACCGCTCGCGTGATAGGTCGCGTGCGGATTCCAGGGAGTGAGAAGCGGCGTGCCTGTCATCTCTGCCGAAAAACGACGGTCGTCGCGTGGAGGCGACACACTAACACTGCCGTCTATTGCCCGGGAGATTCGAGCAAAAAGCCACAGGCCATCTGCATCACGGATAGCCACAGCGTATATCATCCTATTTCACGCTTTTCGTAGCTGTGAGGCTCCAACGTTCCGGCGTTATAGAACTTATCTGGACTGCGAGCTTTAGCGTGTCCTTATCCCAAGAAACGCCGAAATAGCAGTGCTCGACATACTCTTCGCCCCTTTTCGTTTTTCAGATAGATTTCAAAGGGAGCAAGGCCAGTCGTTCCTTTCGGTACCTTTTCAACGATCAAACTGTAGGCTTTACTCGCATCTATTTCGTATGCCGCACTTGGGGCAATCGTGCGTCCTTCCTTTGTTTCGATGTCTGGCGACTCATTGAAAAACTTTAAGCCCCAGAGGATCACGTTCGTTCTTCCGTTGTTGATGAAGGTCATTCGTTTCTGATCGCCGTCGTAAAGGACAGTGACTGAAACGTCGTAGAACAGCGCTAGTTGTTTTTGAAGAGCGGTATTCATCAATTCGGAGTGAAGCCAATATAGCGGCGGTGGCTGCGGAACTCTTTTGCAGGTTCGTCAAAACCTGCTGCTGGTCCTTAAAGTTTTGTGATTGCTGATTCTCTTGCCGATAGCCCATATGAATTTCCCATCCGATAAGAAAAATGACAACGATTTCAAGAATGAAATCTCGGATGGATGTCCACGAATCCACTCGATGTTCGAGTTCCCGTAGATAGAACTGCGCTTCGAGCAGAAGCCCCGGCCTATCATTAGTTCCTGCGGTTTCCGCCTTATGGAAGCATTCATTTGCTTTTGTACGCAGTTGATTCCTACTCAACCTCCCAAATTCTTCAACTCGCATTTACACCTCCGCAGGCTGGCACATTCAACGGCATGTGGGGGCGCATTTTCAATTGTTAGCCAATTGTTAGCATGCCTGTCGCCAACGAGCGTGCCGCCCTTTGGTGATTTAGTGAAACGAAAGGAGATGTTGGGGTGAGCGACGGGATTTGAACCCGCGACCCTCGGTTCCACAGACCGATGCTCTACCGGCTGAGCTACGCTCACCACCGCTGATTGCAGACAGTTTAACACTGTTTTTTTATGCTGCCTTGCTTTGCATGCTGGCAATCGAAGGAAGAGTTGGATCGAAGCGCTGCGATCTGGGCCCGAAGTCCAACGCACACTTCCTAATTGTGCCTCGGTTCGCCAGACGGCATAATGCCGTCCGCACGTCAAGAGCTTCGGAGGTTGGATGAGAGTCCCCAGGCGGTCCGCCATTTTCAATCGAGAAAGAAGCTGCCGGCTTTGGCTCGCACCCGTGTTGACGCTTGCCGCCGTTGCCATTTGGTGCGCTGCCGACGCGCCTTCGGCGGCTGCGCAGGCGAAAACCAAAGTCAACCCTGCCGATGGCTTAACCTACGTGTGGATTCCGCCAGCGACCTTCCGCATGGGCTGCTCGCCGAACGATCAGCAGTGCAATGAGAACGAAACGCCTCACTCCGTGAAGCTGACCCATGGCTTTTGGATTGGGCAGACCCTGGTGACGCAGGCGGCATACCAGAAGGTGGCGGGCAAGAATCCCAGCGCTTTCAAAGGCGATCGGCTGCCGGTGGAGACTGTGTCCTGGGACGAAGCCAAGGCTTACTGCCAGGCTGTGAAGATGAGATTGCCAACGGAAGCGGAATGGGAGTATGCGGCACGCGGAGGCAGCACGGCGGCGCGCTATGCGCCGCTCGCGCAGATCGCCTGGTATAGCGCAAATAGCGACGCCAAGACGCATGACGTGGGCCAGAAACAGGCCAACGCTTTCGGGCTGTACGATATGCTGGGCAACGTTTGGGAATGGGTGGCGGATTGGTACGGTCCTTACGGCAAGAACGACGCTGTAGATCCCAAGGGACCGCGGACGGGACGCGTGCGGATCTTGCGCGGCGCCGCGGTGGGCCTGGATGAAGCCTACGTTCGCGTCTCTTACCGCAGTTGGTACGATCCTGGATACCACAGTTACGGCGATGGCTACGTCAACGGATTTCGCTGCGCTGGGAACTGAATCCGATCCCCAGATTAGGCAACGAGATCGTCGCGAGAAACGGCCCGCTTGTTCGAGGCCAGCGGCGCGTTCGCAGTTAGCTCCGCAGATATTTATTGAAGAAATCGAGCGTGCGCTGCCAAGCCAGCTTGGCGGCGGCTTCATCGTAACGAGGCGTGGTGTCGTTGTGGAATCCGTGATTGGTGCCGGCGTAAATATATCCGCTATAGGTGACGTGGTTGGCCTTGAGCGCCTGTTCGTAAGCGGGCCATCCGCTGGTAATGCGGGTGTCCAGAGCCGCATAGTGAAGCAGCAGAGGAGCGCGGATCTTGGCGGCGTCTTCGGCAGTGGGCTGCGTGCCGTAGAACGGCACGCCTGCGCCGAGATCGGGCAGCCTGGTGGCGAGGGTATTCACCATACGGCCGCCGAAGCAGAAGCCCACGGCGCCCAGCTTGCCGTTGCTGTCCGGACGTGATTTCACCCATTCCGCCGAAGCCAGGAAATCCTGCAACATTTTATTTTCATCCACCTTGGTGAAAAGTAGCGCGCCTTCCTCGTCGCTGCGGGGATATTCGCCGGCCGTGGTGAGGCCGTCCGGAGCGAAGGCCATGAAGTTGGCGACTGCCAATCGCCGGGCGACGTCTTCAATGTAGGGATTCAGTCCGCGATTTTCATGGATCACCAGCACCGCCGGTATTTTGCCGGCGTCGGCGGGACGCACGAAATAGCCGCGAATCTTGCCATTGCCCAGCGGCGAAGGCACAGTCAGATACTCCGCCTTGAGCCGAGGATCATCCTTCGGGACCTGTTCCGCCCAGGCGTAGTTCGGCCGGAGGCTCTCCCAGATCGCCATCGCGGTCATCCCGCCCACCGCGTACTTCGCGGCGGCATCCAGGAAGGCGCGGCGGCTGATCTCGCCGTGCACGTAACGGTCGAATACATTCAGCAGCTCCTGCGGATAGTCTGTCGCCTTGTTCCGTTCCATCCACTGACTCCTTTGCTTCGCGAACCGTTCTGTTTTTGGTTGGGGAGCGCGCCGTTACGCGTTCAGCTTTTTCTTTCTGATGTCGGCCAGCGAGTAACGCTGATACCAGGTTGGTTGGCTCAAAGCCGCTCCATCCGGTGCAATATCTATATCGAGCACAACAGCCTTACCGTCGCGCATGCTCTTCAGGGAGCGTTGTAATGCGGGCGCCAAGTCGCTCGCGTTTTTCACCTTTTCGCCTTTCAGGCCGTAGGCCTCCGCGATTTTTGCGAATTCGACGTTGGGATCTCCGAGGTAGCCATTGAAGTCCTTGCCAGCTTCGTACAATGGGCCGCCGTTGAGCATGTTGCGGTCCCGGCTCTCGTTGTAGAGACGGTTATTCATGATCACGATGAGCATCGGCGCCTCATAACGCGCGATGCTCCACAATGTTTCCGACTGGTTGAAGAGAAATCCGCCGTCGCCCTGCACGGCGACGACTTGCCGCTCCGGCAAGGCCACGTTGACGCCAAAGGCCGCGGCCATGCCCCATCCGAGCGCGCTGCCCTTGGTGCGGCCGATCTTTTGCTTATTCGATCCGCCAAGGGTGAGCTGCCGCAAGAGTTTGTAATATTCGGTACCCAGTTCGGGCACAATCACCGCGTCCTTATCGAGCGCCTTTTGCAACTCGTAGCCCACTCGCTCCCAAGTGAGGGGGCTATTATCGAAACGGGCGCGTAATGCGACTTCCCGGGTTTGCTTTAGCTGGCTGGTTAGCGCGGATACCTCCGCCAGCCTGCTGGAGCGAATCTTGGCCAGGCGGTCCTTTGTCAACATGCCGTCAACCGCATCGGAAATGTCGCGGATGGCCGCGCGCTGCTCCGAGAGAATGCTCAGGTCCGGAACAATCGAGCGTCCGAGAGTATTGGGATCGTGACTGATGTGCACCAGGGGCCGGTCTGGGCCCATCAGTCCCCGATCATCTTCATTACCGGCCGTGAAGCTCTCGCCAAAACTGATCAACAAATCTCGTTTGCGAGGAAATCTCTGCGACTCAAGCTCGCCGAGAAACAGCGGATGATCGTTGGGGAAATTCGCATAGAGGCTGTGCATGGTCTCCGCTACGGGAACGGAAAGCTTTTCCGACAGCGCAACAATCTCCTGGTACGCTCCCTCCACGCCAATTTCAGAGCCCACAACAAACACGGGGTTTTCCGCTTCGACCAGCCATTGAGCCGCTTTCTGGATCAAATCCGCCTGGGCCCTGGGTTGATAGCGCACCGTTGCGAGATCAATCTTGTAAATAGGAGCTTCGATTTGGCCCTGGCCGCCTCCGCCCCAATTCAAAGTCACCGGGCCACTGGGCGGCCCGAATGCGAACTTGATCGCACGACGAAGCACGCCGGTCATGTCCTCCGGCAGCAGGGTGCCGGTCCAGTTGGTGAACGCCTTGGTTACCGCCAGCGGATCATCCCAAGCTTCGAAAGTATCCTTGCCTTGCTCCGCCAATCCTCCGCCTGAAAAAGTGATCAGCAGCGGAACCCGGTCTTTCCAGGCGCAGTACAGGTTGCTCATGGCATTCCCTGTGCCCACATGGCTTCCGAAAAAGAATCCGAGCTTCCTGCTGGCCATGGTGTAGCCAGCAGCGGCAGCCACGGCCTGTCCCTCGTGGGTCATGTTAATGACCTGGACGTCGCCCGCAGCGTAGATGGCTTCCCAGAAGGGCACGAAACCGCTGGTGTTGGTATGAAACAAGGTGCGAACGCCAGCAGCCTTCAGTTGCGCGAGCACGGCCCCGGAAGGAGTGCCGGTGAACATTTCGGGTTTGGTATCAGGCAGCGAGTTTTCGGGTGACGGCGCCGCAACTGCAGCAGAAGCAACCGCCGGCTGCCCGACTCCCATGGCGATCCCGGTGGCAGCGGCGGCGGTGATGAAATCTCGCCTGGAGAACGCAGCAGTGCTTTCTTCGGGCGAACTCGCCGCCTTCTGGAGGGTTGTTGGAGTCTTCATTGGTCACCCCTGTTCCATAACCAAGTCCCATAGCAAAGTTCCATGGCAAAGTGCGGAGGACATCCGGAGAGAGCCAAACCGGAATCCGACAGGTCCTCTCCTTGCGCTTCGGAGACGGTAACGCTTCTGGGAGGTCGAGTGCAAGCGAATCGGTGTGATGCAGCCCATCTGCCCGCCGAGCGGTTCAAGTGATTGAGTTTCCATCAGGGAGGATGAAAGAGGAACCGCGAAACCGGTGAGAATGGAAATCGGCCCTATTCGCGCGAAGATCGGCTATCGCGGTTCCCACAACTGAAACGACAGAATTTTGGGCCACGCACGCCAACCGGTGGCCGAGCAGAGCCCGGCCACCGGCACGTGGTTAGAACATTAGTTTCAAGCCGAACTGCCATTGCCGGTTGGGCGATATTTGGGATAGCAGCTGCCCGGTAGTGGCGAAGCCGAAGGCGTTGCTGCTTGCAGATAATTCCGCCGCCGCCGCTCGGGTCCGAGGAACCGTCTTGAATTGCGCGAAGTTCACATGGTTAAAAACGTTGTAAACCTCGATGCGCAACTGCATGCTGTATCGCTCTTTGACGTGCCACATCTTTTCCAGCGCGATGTCCACGTCTTGGAAGTGTAGGCCCTGTGAAAAGGCCGCGCGTGGCATCGCCCAGCGTTCCATAGGCCGGAGGCGTCAAAATGCCTCCGTTCTGGATGTAGCAAGCGCCGTTGCCGCTGGTCAGCGCTGCAAGGGCAAGGTCTTGCTGCAGCGTGTTCCCCGCGTAAGGGGCCACTGCGGCCGCGGAACATTGTTGCCAGATCGATGCCGGAGCGCTGCGCCCACGGTGTACAGCCGCATTTATCCCTCCTGCCGCCCCGTAACAAGGAATGGGCGTGTCACCCGCATTGCTGAAAGCGGAATGAGGGCCGATGTAGTTCCAGCTTTGCCAATTTCCGCTGTTTGGGCTGGGAATGGCGCGATCGCTGTTTTCACCGGTGCCGCCCCAATCGTTGGTTGTGGCATCGTTCGGGGCCCAGGCAAAGCCGTCTGCCAAGCCCAAATGCGCGCTGATCTGCCACCCTTCCAGCATCTGCCCGGGCGACTTCATCCCAGGAATCGCGTAAGTCGGCGAAAACCGGAAGCGATGCCGCACGTCCATGTCGCTATTCCCGTACTGATATTGCGGGTTCGCAGGGTTCGCCATGGCCGCCGTCGCCTGCGAGCTCTTTGTCCAATCGTCGAGTGCGTGGCCGTAGGTATAAGAGGCCAGGAAGTTCAGGCCGTGGTAATTCCGGCCATCAAAGGTCACTTGCAATGCGTCGTAGTTCGAACGGAATCCATTCGTGGTTTCGAGCAATGTAATTGAAATAAGGGAACTGAGTGTTGTAGGGCCTCGCCAGCTGCTCAGCGGCTGTGTCAGGCGCACAATTGGTAGCTGCTAGATTGGGTAGGCGCGATTGGAGCGGCCAGGGTTCCTCCGAGACACGCACTCTTCGCCGGCTGCCCGAAAATCGTTTGAGTCGGAGAGTTCGGGTTCCACCCCGTGCCCACTGCGGGTTCATTCAGATCGATTGTGTGGATTTCGTCGAAGCCATGAACTCCTACGTAGGCCACGTCCAAGGTCAGGTTGCTGGTAATGGCGCGCTGAATGTCCAGGTTCCATTGAATCGACCTGGGATTCAGCAAATTCGGATCGGTCACCAGCATCCCGCATTGCGAAGTCCGCTCTTCCGCTGTGCTGGTTCCGCAGGTCGGGCCCGATGTGGCGGTGTCCAGAGAGCTGCTCGGGAATATTGTGCCCGTTCCCGACCAGTTTGGGGTGGCGAGAATGTGCCTGGAGTGACCGCATTGTTCGGTGTCCCGTATCGATTGATGACGATATTCGCGGCCGGGCAGGTGATGGCCCCGTTGACGCCGACGTTGGTGGCGGAGTTGCATAGCGTGAATCCGTACGGAACTTGGTTTCCAGCTTGCGCATTTACGGTTGGGAAGCTGGAGAACTCGCCGACTCCGCCACGCAGCACCGTCTTGCCGTTACCAAAGATGTCCCAAGCCACGCCGACGCGAGGATTAAAATCCGTTTTTTCGGCGTGGAACACCGTTGACTCACACGCGACGTTATTCGTCTGGCATGAGGAGCTCGACAGGTTAGGACCGATTTGGACCGCGCCCCCAGCCTGCGTGGGGTCGAAATTGCCCATTTTGCCGATGATGGAATGCGGAGACCCGATATATTCCCAGCGGATGCCAGGGGTCAGGGTCACTCTCGGCGTGATTCGCCAGGTATCCTGGGCGAAGGCGGCATGCCATTGCTCGCGCCACTGATCGGTATTGTTGCCGATGATGATATTCCCGGAAGCCGGGTTGCCGGCCAGAAAGTTTTGCAAGCTCGTAAAGCTGGCAAAGCCTTGCTGGCTCGCCGTTGAGGAATCATCGAAATGCACGAAGACCTGTTCATAGCCCAATTTGAAGTTAGTGGTTGCCGTGCAAGTAGGAGACTTTGTCGACGAAATCGAGCTGGTACTGCGGCCCGCGTATCCCGTTCTTCCCGCAGTCTCCCAGTCCGGTCATGCTGCTGGGGGAAAATCCGGTGATGTTTATGCACATCAGACCGAAGCCGTTGGCACCAGTATTGATACCGTACCCGCCCGGATATGCGCTTGCGGGATTCGTGTTCGTATCCGCGGCAATGGAATTACCCGAGTTGGGCGCCGCCCCTGCCCGCAGGTCATTCACCCAGCTGGAGTTCGGTGTCCAAGTCCAGGCGCCGGCATACTCGTTGGTGTTCCCAACGCCCAATGTGTTCCACAGAGCGTTGTAGTTGTTACCGGCGCTCGTCGTCTCGCGCGATATGTAATAAAACGCGTCCAAATGATGATGCTGGTTAATGTCGTAATCCACTTTCACCAACCCGTTGTTACTCGGTGTTGTGGTAATCGGATTGGGGGACGTTGCTTCCGAAAGGGTTGGATTGTAGGGGAACAGATTCTCAAATGATGAAGTCGCCGGCTGCGGTATGCAAAACTTAGCCCGCAGGATCGGGCAGTTCACGATGCCCGCGATCTGCGCGCTCAGTGGGTTGACGTCCGCCCGCTTTTCGCCGACCGCATTACACGCATCCACCATGCTGAGTTGTCCTCCGGCGAGATCCGATGGCACGTTCACTGAGGCCGGATTGAAACTGGTCGACGGATAAACTCCCCCGAGACGAAGAAAAAAAGCTTGTTCTTGAGTATGGGACCGCCAAACGTGAATCCGGGCTGCTCTATGGTCGTGTTGCCAACCGCCTCAGGCCCGGCTGCGTTGAACTGCGCCGCGTCTGTCGCCGCCGCATCGCGGCCGAACGCATAGGCCGAACCGTGGAACGCGTTGGTTCCCGACTTGACCGCAAGGTTTACCGCCGAGCCGTCCCGCCAGCCGTATTCCGCCGGCGGATTCTGCTGGGTGCTGAACTCCTGCACGGAATCCAGAGGCAACTCGTCAACCGCGCCGCCCTTTTGGGCTCCGTTGATGAGGACGTTGCTGGTCCCCAAGTCGAATTGAGTCACGCCCTCGACCAATACAACGTCAGCTCCCTCGCGCCGGCCATTGGTGGTGGTGGCCGTGCCATTGCCGCCGGGGACGTCCACCACACCGGGGCGCAATTGGAGCAATTGCAGGAAGTTGCGTGTCTCCATGGGCAGTGAGACAACCGCCTGGTTGGTGACGGTTCCGCCGAGGGTGGCGTTCGTGGTATCGATCGCCGCGGCTTCCGCGGTGACCGTGACGGTCTGGGTTTGCTCGCCGGGCGACAGGGTAAGATCGACGCGCACGTCCGAGGCTACCTCAAGCAGCACGTTGGTGTGTTCTGTGGTTTGGAATCCCTTGGCTGCGGCGCGCACCGTGTAGGTGCCAGAAAGCAAACTGGGAGCCGTATACTCGCCGGCCGCGTCGGTCGTCAGCGTTCGCGTGGTGCCGCGAGCGACGTCGATGATCGTGACTTGCGCACCGGCGATCGCGCCGCCAGACGAATCAAAAACTCCTCCGAGAATCGTTCCAACAGCAGCTTGGGAGAAAAGAGGAAGGGAAGCCGCCATTAGCGCCATCACGGCGCAGAGGGCCACGGCTGCCTTCTTGACAGCGTTCGATAATCTATTGACCCTGGGGAGCAAAGAATTCATAGGACCACCTCGTTATTTTGAATACCGTATGGACAAAACCTAGCCGCAAACGATGCAAAGCTAATAGCATGCGTTCGCCTGCCGCGTCAAAGCAAAAGTTGTAAATTGCCTGTCAGTAGAGCCCTGGGAGTTACGGGTTGTCGGAGGAGCCAGGGCTACCGAGAGGAGCGTCTTCCCGCTCGCCCTGGTTGGAGTCTCGCCTGCCCGAAGTTCTGCCAGAAGCGATCGGATTCGATCGCTACTCGGATTTCCCGAATGCGGGGTTGCTGATGAGCTGCATGTACTGGATCATCTCCGAGGGCACGCAGATCTGTTCTTCCGCCTCTTGATCCGGAATCCAGCGGTATTCGTTCTTCGAGAGTGTAAAAGGCTTGGTGAAGACGGTAGGATCGTCAACGGTCACGACCATGTTCATGTGGTTATGGTCCACGCGCGTGTAGCGTTCCTCGACCAGCGCATTGACGCTGTGCGGATACCCAGCCTTGTCCAGCCAAGTCTGGTCGTTGATTCCCGTCGTATCGATCACCAGCGTGTAATCTCCATCCCAGTGACCCACGGAGTAGCCATACCACCGCGCCGGCACTCCATCCTTGGTGTCGATCTTCTTGGGCAATTCATGCTTTCCGTCCATCCAGACGTAGCGCCATATCCTCTGGTATTGGTGCAAAACGGCGATTCTGTCCGTGGACATCGTGGCGAAGGCGATACCGCGCGTTTCGAATTCCAGATTCCGTGGAATCCCTATGGGGTCGCACGTGTTCATCGGATCGTTGGAGTGGCCTGTGCCAACCGCGGTTTCGGGCTTATTGAGACTGAACATCTTCTGCCCCACAGGAGTCAGCGGCGGTATCTCCAGCCGCTGAGGAGTCAGGTTCCCCGCCCAAGATCCGCTCACATCGTGGACGGGCGCCGGTCCGCCCGGAGTGGGATCGGGCTTTAATCTGTTTCCGTTATACAAGCTATCTTTTGAGCCTGGCGCGGGTTGCTTTGTCTGCGCCGCGGCAACCGACGAGAAGGCCAGCAAGGCCGCCGCAGTGATGGATAGCAGTACTGAATTCCGCATTTGACAGTCCTCGTTCGTCTAGGGTAGGAATGCCCGCCTAAATTAACGTTTATCGTCGAATTGTCACATTTTCGTCCCGAGACCGCAACACCGTTTCGCGGTGGTCCTTACTGAACGCGGGACTGCCGAGGTCGTTGCCTTCGCCGATTCGTGGTCATACAATCTTCTTACCTGATTGGCGCGGCGGTTATTGGAAAGGTAGTGCCATGCAAATAGGGAAGAGCGCACGCCGTACTCCCGTTCGGAACAAACCTGACTGGGCGATCCTTGCCGCGGGGCTGATTACAATCGGCCTGTTCGCAGCAAGCGTTGTGGGAGGGGCCACTGAGAGTACGTCCAGTCCCCCAGATACGTCCCGGTTGGTTTCCGTTCAGCATCTCCCGGGGAACATGAATTTGTGCACGGTGGATGAATCCGCGGGCGCCGATCCCGATGCCAGCGCCGCTTCGCCGGAGGAAGATAACCTGTTTTCCGCTCTGAAAGCGGAGCCCTCCGTTTTTATGGCAGCGCAGGGGGGCAGGGTGCCCCATACGGAAGAGGAAGAGAAAGAGGCTGCGGAAGCGAGAGCCCACGGCGCACGCACGCCGGTGCGCACGATCCGCGATACGGCGCCGACGTATAGCGCGGTGGCGGTGGACGCCAACTCCAATGAAGTGATTCTGCAAGACAACAATTTGTGGCAATACCTGGTGTTCGATCGTTTGTCGCCGACGCCCGCGGGACCGAACGATATCAGCCAGCCGAAACGGACCGTTCGCGGCGACAAGACCTTGCTGCAATTCAATAATGGGCTTTACGTCGATCCGAACGGAGACATCTTCTCGGTGGAGTCCGACACCGGCGATCGAATGGTGCGATTCCCGCTCGAGGCCAGCGGCGATGTTCCGCCCAAGGCAGTGCTGCACACGCCACACCGCGTGTACAACCTGGCCGCGGACGAAAGCACGCAAGAGATTTTCGCCACGATCGAATATCCGCCGCAAGTAGTCGTTTACCGCAAAGACGCTTCCGGCGAAGAGAAGCCGCTAAGGGCAATTCAGGGTGACAGCACGCGCTTGGATTCCCCGCACGGCATCGCGGTGGACGAAAAGGACCGCCTTTTGTTCGTCAATACCTGGGGACATCATAGCGACGTTGCCGTAGCGGGCACCGGGAAATGGTTGCCGCCCGCGATCGAAGTTTACGCGGTGGATGCCAGCGGAGATGCCAAGCCGCTGCGCGTGATTACCGGCGACCAGACGCAACTGGATTGGCCGGCGGCGATGAAGTTCAATCCGGAAAACGGCGATCTGTACGTTGCCAACGACATCGGCCAATCGATTTTGGTGTTTGCCAATGCGCCCAAGGCGGATGGAAACGTAGCGCCGGCGAGAGAGATCCACGGGCCGTCGACGCGGCTGCGCAATCCCACCGGAGTGGCGCTGGACCTGAAGAATAAAGAGGTGTGGGTATCGAACCTGGGGAACTCTTCGGCCACGGTCTATCCGCTGATGGCCAATGGAGATGTGGCCCCGCTGCGGATCATTCGCAGCGCGGAAGAGAGCAAGCGGGGAGTCAATTTCGGGAGGACCGCGGCAGTCACCTACGATCCGATACGCCAGGAAATCCTGGTACCGAATTGAGTGAACCATCCGCAGATTGCGGTCTTCGCCAGGTCGGCGGGGGAAAACACACCGTACTTGAGGTCAATCGAAGGACAGAAGTCGCTTCTGGGCAGGACCATGCACGACATCGCGTTCGACGCGATTCACGATGAGATCGTGGTCACCAGCCCACTGGCGCAAGCCATCCTGACGTTCCGCGGCGCGGCGAATGGAGAGGAAGCGCCGATCCGATACATTCAGGGAGACAAGACCCGCATCCGAGGCCTTGGCGTCACTGCCGCCGTGGGCAAGGTGAGCGTCGATCCGGAGAACAACGAAATCTTCATCGCCAACGGAGATCAGACGATCCTGGTTTTCGACCGGATGGCCAGCGGAAATGTCGCGCCGAAGCGAGTTTTAGGAGGGCCCGATACACAGTTGAAACTAGGAGGGGCGAGCGGAACCTGCGTTCGCATCGACCCGATCCACAATCTCCTGTTGGTGCCATCGGGTGGAGTGGTAGGCGGAAGGGTTCTGGTTTTTGATCGGACAGCCAGCGGGAATACGCCGCCGAAGGCGATCATCCAAGGGCCCGTGGCGATGGGCAATCAGTTTGAGATCTACGCTCCTAAATTGCGGCTGGTCACATACCCTCACGGCTCCAGTATCGAAATCTGGAAGATTCCCGAAAGTGGCGTGAGCACGGAGCCGCCCTTGAAAATTCCGGCGCCTGTGGGCCGAGGGGGCAATACAGAGACTGGAATTGTTCTCGACCCGCTTCACAAAGAGGTGATCATCGCCACCGCGGCAGGGAACAGCATCATGACCTTCTCTGTTCCCGAGGTATTCGACGATTGGCCGGCGAGCACCCCAGCCACTTCGTCCACGTCGAACCGAACCCAATAGAGAGCGGGGTCTTGAACCGCACTCCCAGGTTCGGCTGTTGAAGAAGGAGCGGCGCTAGCTTAATCGCGCGAGGGCGATTCTAGTTGGAACCGCCGCTGTAACCCTTATTATTATCTCCCCTGTCTCCGCCGCCCGAGCTATCCCTCAACTGCGAGCCGTCTGGAAGCGCGATGTGAGCAATACGACCGACAGGGTTGCCCGTTTTGGATTGATGGATGTAAACCGTGATCACGTCG
The DNA here is from genome assembly GCA_963823935.1 of uncultured Acidobacteriota bacterium. Lineage (GTDB taxonomy): Bacteria > Acidobacteriota > Terriglobia > Acidiferrales > UBA7541 > Palsa-189. The sequence goes on along the minus strand of CAWGNM010000007.1, from coordinate 205,359 downwards.
CCGGGCTGTACGGAGGACTTGGTCCAGCCGAGAAGGCTGAGCGCCGAGGGACTGCCCAGTTCGCCAGCCCAGTGCATCACCTTGCCCTTATCGTCCTTCACGTCGAAGGTGATAATGGAGTGAGGATTGGCCCACGCAAACTTCGTCACCGTGGCGTCCTTCAGAGTTACTTCCTTGCTCTCGTCGTACGCAACGTTGCCGTGATGCGCAAACATCGGGAGGCAAACCGCCAGACCGCTTGTAACCAGCAGAAGTGCGACTAACCTGAGTCTCATATCTAGCTCCTTTTGCGGGCTTTTTGGCTCGCAGTTCAGCAGAATTCCCTGGGTCCCTGGAAGAACTTGTATCGCTACCGTCCTCTGCCGCCTACTTCTACCGACGGAGAGCCAAGCTTCTTGTACTCCTCCGGCTCCTCGTTGTGTGTGCAGAAATATTCCTGCCACTCGTCGTTGGGGTCTTGAGAGAGCGTCCACTTACGGGGCGCCGAAGTCCAAGGCTTGGCCAGCACCACGGGGTCGTCAATGGTGACCTGGTAGATGAGGTAGTTTTTCGAGGGACGCGTGAAGCGCTCGATCACGCGCTCCTTCTCGCTATGCAGCCATGCGCCTCCCTCACCCGGGAACCCCACCGCGATATTTCTCAGCCGGGTATCGATATCGATCGCCTCCGCCACCAGGGTGTCGCCCTCATAATGAGCGGATGTATCGCCGTTGAAAGTGGGATCGGGATCTTTGTCATGCGGACGCCCGGTCGTGTTTATCATACGAACGGCCAAAGGGTATTCCGCCAGAAGGATCACCATTCCAGGCTTTGCCACCAGACACGATCGGGCCATGCTGATTCTCCTGTATGGTTATCGTGCTTGGAGTGCCCGCCTGATCGCAAATTCCGTAGGGGACCGGGCTCTTGTATTTTGCCTCCATCCCAGGTTTGAAGACCGGATGCTCTTCAGGCGTCGCCTTGCGATCGTATTGCCGGAACACGCTTGGATCGACAGGATAAGCGCCTTCCAGCATCCTTCCGGCGCTGTTGGGATAGTAGCGTCCGGAGAGGTCCACATGCCCGTCCGAAAGGCGGGGGCGGGGCCGCCGGGAGGCAATGCTTCTACTTTATCGAATCCCCCGACGACCTTTCCAGGAGGCTTCGCTGCTTTTCCCCCCTGTGTGGGTTCTTCTAATCCGGGCAGCGAATTCTGGGCAAAAGCAGGCGCCAGAGCCAGGCACAAAGCAGCCAGCATGAGTCCAAAAATGCCCACGCGACAGCCGAACCGTTGTTTCATCTCTATCATTTCCGATCTCTCCCTTATAAGTGCGCCGAGATACGATAAGTGCACCGACGTACGGTCGCAGTTCTTCGGTATTGGCTCTTGATCGCAGCTTCTAAATCGTATTTGGAGCATCGAGCCAAGCCGCCTGAGGAGCTTTGGGAATTGGGATCCCGGCCATCCTTTAGAAGTGCAGCTTATCGGGGGTCAAACCACGTTCCACATTCTGCCCAACGACGCGTATTTCGCCATCAGCTAGTTGGAGAAATTCAGCCGAACCCCTGTATTGCGTGCCTCCAGCCTTTGCGGGGCAGGCCCTTGCGGAGACGGGCTTACCGACGTTGTCGAGGAAGTCCTGCCTGGTGGTGCCGTTCCTTTTCAAGGCATTGGGAGTGATCATCTCCAGGCTCCACGACTGCATCTTGCCGTTGGAGTCGGTCACATCCATACGAAAATAGGCGTGCGGATTCTCCCAATCGATGCCCGTAAGGGTGCCCTTGAGATTCGTGCACTTGCTTGCGTCGAACTCCACGCCGAATTGATGGTGGGCAAACGCCGGCACGGCCAAGCCGGCTAGGGCAGAAATTGCAACCAGAAAGCTGAGAAGCCTGAACCTCATCGCGGCCGTATCTCCTCGGTCCACAACTATACTAGACGCTTGTGGCAAGGTTCAGGTTTCGATCCAGCCTTTGCTAGAAGTGAAATTGCTCGGGCGTCAGCTTTTCAACCAACTGCCCAACGATACGAATCTGTCCATCCGGCAGCGCGAGGAATTCCGCCGAACCTCTGTACTGCGTGCCTCCGGCCTTGGTGGGGCAGGCCCTGGCGGAGATGGGCTTCCCAACATTATTCGTGAAATCCTGGCGGGTGGTGCCGTTCCTCTTGAGAGCGTTAGGCGTGATCATTTCCAGGCTCCATGCCTGTACATTGCCCTGGGGGTCCTTCACGTCCATATGAAAATAGGCGTGGGGATTCTCCCAATCGATGCCCGTAAGCGTGCCCGTGAGATTCAAGCACTTGCTTCCGTCGAACTCGACGGCGAATCCATGGTGCGCAAACGCGGGAACAGCCGAGACCAAAGCAAAGAATACGATCACAAACGCCGCAAGCTTAACTCTCATCGAGATGTCTACTCCGTCAAGGGATTTGGGAACAATTTCGGATTTGCGCCAACCTATATAATGTAGAATAAAGTACGCCAATTACACCTCCTCGTCAAGTTTCCATGGTCCCGTTCCATGCGGTGCGAAGGGTTCCGAGCACCGAGCGGTTATCGGGATTTCTGCGCCGTCCAAATACTGGCATACTCGGCTGTGGGAAAATCGTGGTTGAGTTTCCGATCGTGGTTGAGTTTCCGATAATCGATCCGATTTACGACGAATCATTCCTCGCGGCAGCGGAGGCGCAAGCCTTGCTCGCCACGGTTCAATCTTTGCCCTGGACGCGAGGTAAATTCAGAGGGAGGCCCGTCCCCCGAGAAGAGGTGTGGATTGGGCCATATTCCTATCGGTTTTCAGGGCGTACTTTGGCGCCGGCAGAATGGACTTCGGAAATCGCGGCGGTCAGGGAAAGAATTCGGGCGCGGTATGGCGGCGCTTACAATAGCGTGCTGCTCAATCGATATTTAAACGAGGATGATAGCGTTTCGTGGCATTCCGATGACGAACCGGAGATGGATCCGGCGCATCCCATCGCATCGCTCAGCCTCGGCGCGCCGCGCGTTTTCCGAGTTCGGCTCAGCGGAACGTAAAGACGGCGCGCAGAGTTACCTTTTAACCTCCGGAAGCCTCCTGGTGATGCCGGCGGGATTTCAGCGGGTGTACCAGCATTGCGTGCCGAAGTCGAAGACCCCTTGCGGCACGCGTATTAATCTGACTTTTCGCCGGATGAAACTAGCAGGGGAAGCCTAAGCCCAAATAGGCCCGCGAATGCGTCTTTAGACGCTGTCCGTAGCCGCTTTGGCCGCAGGTCGCGGGAAGGTAAGCTCCAGTAATCTTTGCCGAAGCGACTCGCCGACATCCGCAAAAACCTCAGTGCAGGTGTGACGAAGACGCTGTTCCGCCGAGCGTACCAGCGTCTCCAGGTGTTCCGTGGACTCCTGGCTGAACTTGCCAATGGTCTCTTGCAAGAACGAGCGGCTAAGTTGTTCGAGGCGCATCTCCTGCGCCTCGATCGATTGATCGGCCAGCAGAGTGATGGCCTCTCGCAATCTGTTTTCCTGGTTTTGCGCTTCCGTCCGAACGGTCTCGATGACGGAGTTGGCCTGAGCCAGCAAATCCTGGCTGGCTTTATTCAGCGTGGCCTGCGCATCGTCCGCAAAGACGGCTCGAAGCCGCGAAGCAAGCTGTTCGCCGTCGGCTTCCCACGTGGCGCGGATCTGTTCGCGCTGGGCGTCGATGAAGGCCGAGATTTGTCCCGAAGCGGCCTCCGCCTTGGCGGAAAAGTCGTGAAGCGCGGCCTCGGCTTTTTCCCTGACGTTATCGGAAGCCGCGTGCAGCCCTTTCTCCAATACAGCTTGCATGCGTATTTGGGCCTTCTTCTCGCACCACTCCGACACTTTGAAGAGAGATCCGAAGGCCGTGTACGTCGCGTCCGTCGCTTTATCTTCCAGTTCCGCAATCCATTTGGCCGTGGCTGCGCGGCCGGACTCTTCCATCTGCCGTTCCGAATTCCCGGCGAGTTCCTGCATGAAGCTTTGCATTCGGCCGGCGGCCGCTTCCATAGCCTGCTCGGAAACACGCGCAAGGCTGTCCTGTGTGTTGCGCAGAGACTCTTGGGCCGCGATCGTGGCAGCCTCGATGTTTTTGAGCGTCTCGGTAGTCCCGTCGAGACGGCTGCCGAGCTCGGACTTGAGCTGAGCCGAAAACTTCTCGATCTCGAGACCGGCCGCTTGTTGCACCATGCGCAATTGCTCAGTCCATGTGGACATGGCATCCTCGGCGCGGCGCATCATCTCCTGGCTGGTGGTCTCGATGGCGGCGGCGGCTCGGGACTCAATGCTTTCACCCGCCGCTCGCGTCAGCACGTCCAGTTTGGAAAGCTGCTCGCCCAACCTTTCCTCGGCGGCCTGCAACTTGGATAACGATTCGTGCAGCCGGTCATTTTGCTCATCGAGATATTGGCGTAATCCACCGAGCTTCAGATCGACTTCACCGGTGGCCTGAGCAAGTTGCGCGGTATTCTCTTTGATGCGCTCCTCTGCGGCCTCGAGCTGCAGGAGGGTCGTCCGCGATTTTTCGTCCTGCAGGTCCAGCGCCCCGCTCAGGGTGCTGAGTTTCGCTTCCGTCAGCGCCGCCGCTTCCGTCAGGACTTGGCCCAGCCCCGCTATGCGACCGGCCGCTTCTTTTTCCATGACGGCGGATTCGCGCGTTAAGCGGGCGATGGATTCGTCGGCGACGCTTTTCAGCGAGCGCTCCATCTGTTGCCGCCACTCATTTCGAAGGGCTGCCAATTCAGTTTCCAGACGTTCCTTGCGAAAGATGATCATGATTTTGTCAGATGACCCCGCGAATGAATTATGAAAGATTGCCACATAAATGTAGCACAGCCTCGCCGCGCCGCGGATGTTGTCAGGTGGCCCGCCGAAGGGATCTTCCTAAGATAGAGAAAGAACATGCCTCCATGCTCCGCCAATTACAGATCCGAACGCCCCATCTTTGTTTCCAGAGTCCGCTGTTCGAGAGATTTTACTCTGATCTTGAAGACGACCCGGCGGCTCAGCGATCGGTCTTCTTTCCCCACCACCTCGATCGGCTCCGCGCTTCCCCTTCCCGTGGCGGAAACAAAATCCAGAAAGCACTTGTGGTTTGCCAAGGAGTTGGACTCGCTGCCGTTATCGAGCACATCCAAACTCTCCTGCACCACGGAGATCGAACGGGCCTGGCTCAATCTCAGATTAGCTTTTTCATCCCCCTCGGAGCTGGTGTGGCCTTCCACCACGATGGAGCCGATTCCCGGCTTGATCTCCGGGGAACAGGCGGCGGCGACAAATTTCGGAATGAACTCCCCCACAAATTCCTTGCCGGCCTGAGGAATATCCGCCTTTCCCTGCTCGAATTTAAGCAATCCCTCGGGGACAACGACCAACAAGCCCAGCGGGTCCTTGGGATCGGTTTGTACTTCCACGCCCCGCATCTGAAAATCCTTCAAGGTTTCCTGAAACCTGGATAACACCTGGCTCTTGGTTCCTTTGGTCTGCTGCAAGGCATTGTTGAGCATGGCCACCAGCAGGAGGATAAAAATCACCGCGAGCGAAGTCATTAAATCGCTCAGCGAGCTCGATAATCCCGAATGTTCAGGCTCGCCTTGCATCCGGGGCGCCTCCTAGTTTTTCGAGCGAATCGGTGAGCTCCTGCAAGCGCGCGGACATCACATTCACATCCGCCGTGATTTCACTCAGCGCGGCATTCAAAGACGCGAATTGATACTCCATATCCTTAATGTCATGGGCGCGGCTGTGGAGTTGCTCGATGACCTCCTCCATCTGCTGGGCGCTTCGCGAAGACCATTTCTCCACCTTGTCGACCACCGAGGATGTGGCGCTGTTGGTCTGCTCCGCACTGGCCTCGAGCGTGGCTGCCATGTGCGTGCCCAGATCGTTCACCTTCTCGGAGAGATCGCGAACCACCCCCGTAAGGGTCACGGCCATATGGGTGATCGACGATCCGGCGGTCTCATTCATCTGCACCATGAACTGCCGGAGGACGGCGGTGGAGGCTTTGACCTGGGTCTTGCTCAGTTCGATCTGTTCGGAGCTCGATTTTCCAGCCGTAGCGGCCCAATCGGCCATCGCCCCAATATCACGCTGCAAGTCGGCCAAAACGCGTATGGAAGATAACCGCGGCACGAGCGCGTCGATGCTGGAGATCAACCTGAGCCGTCCTTTGGAAAGCCGATGAGCCAGCCGTTTTTCCACCAGCAGAAAAATCGTCGCGGCGAGCAGCGCGGCAATGGAGGAGACGAATTTCCCGGAGAGGCCTTCGATCAGGAGCGGCAAACCCTCGATCTGATTTGTCTGCGTATCGATGCGCACATCCAGCAGGGCCACCAGGATCGCCAAAAACGTGAAGAGCAGCCCAACGCTCGTGACCACGCCGGGAAGGGAATTGTAAAAGGGGCGATTGAGATGCGCTCCCCAAAGCGCCGGCTCCGTGAAGCTGCTCTCGGCGCTTTCGGAGGCCCAAAATTCCTCCTCGCCCGTTTTCGCGGGGCGAGCGACTACGGTCGATGCATAGCCATTCCACGCGTGCGAGAACGCGGGGAAGCCGCCCAAAATGTTGGAGAGCGATGCGAAGGCGCCCGCCGCAAGCCCGCTTGTGGAACGATCATTTTGCGCGCCCCTGGCGCCAGGAAACGTTCGCGAACGAAGCCGGTCAATCCTATCGGCGGCTTCGGACAGAATTCCAGACTGCCTGCGTATCTTCCGAAACAGAGATAGAAGCACGCATAAGGGCACTACCAGGAGGCCGATCGAGGCGAGCCATGCGAATTTTGGGGCGTCCAGTCCCCAGATGTTCCAGTGGGCCCGTAGAAGATCAAGAAGCGTCATGCCAGTTTGCCCATAGGCTTCGTACCCACCAAGTTCTGAAACGGGCAGAGGAGTAGGAGTTAGAGCAGGCGGTACCGTTCAGACGGAACTTGGTCTGTCGAATTCACCTCCCCGGCGCAGCTAGAAACTTCAACCGATGACTTACTCTTCCCGATGCACAGGGGACTGAGGGCTGGTATGAATCTACCAGCACGCGAAGGCGCATTGCTGTGCCTCTGAGAAGATGGGCGTTAGTATCATGAGATCGTAACGATGTGCAATCGTCTGCACTGAATCAGAAATAAAATAGCTGTGGAAATCGGAAGCGCTGAGGAAATCGCCGGTGAACTTAATTCCCGATCGACGCCATTTGAAAGTTGCGCCGCCGAATTTGCCTGAAGTATCGGCACTCTGGTTGCGACCCGCGCAAGCGAACTGGCTGCTGGTGTTGGCACATGGGGCGGGGGCCGGAATGAATCATCCCTTCCTCGAAAATCTGGCCATGGAATTAGCAGCCGCTGGGGTGGCGACGTTGCGGTATCAGTTCCCTTACACGGAGCAACGGCGCCGTGTACCTGACCCTCCGGGAGTGTTGACTGCGGTCGTTCGGGCCGCGGTGATCAAGGCCACCGAGCTGGCGCCTGACTTGCCGGTGCTCGCAGGAGGCAAATCGATGGGAGGAAGGATGACTTCGCAGGCGGCTGCCGGGGCGCCACCGGAATTCCAGAAGGTGAAGGGCTTGGTGTTCTTCGGGTTTCCGCTGCATCCACCCGGCCGGCCAGGCACCAAGCGCGCCGAGCACCTGGCCCGGGTCGCCCTGCCCATGCTCTTTCTTCAGGGCACCAGGGACAAATTGGCCGAACTCAACTTATTGCGCCCCATATGCGCGAATCTAGGCAGCCAAGCCACGCTGCGGGAAATCGAAACGGCCGACCACTCGTTTCATGTTTTGAAGAGCTCAGGCAGAACCGACGCCGAGGTGCTGCGGGAATTGGCCCAATCGGTTTCCACTTGGGCGGAAGGCATCTCCCGCGGGAGCTCCACTTCACCCGTGGGAACCCAGAAGAACTAGCGGGTTTTCCGCTTGCCGTTTTTCCTGCGCTTCTCTTCTATCGTGGCTTGAGCCGCGGCAAGCCGCGCGATAGGCACGCGAAATGGCGAAGCGCTGACGTAATTCATCCCCACGCGATAGCAGAACTTGACGCTTTCCGTGTCCCCCCCGTGCTCGCCGCAAATACCAACCTTGAGTTTGGGGCGTGTCGCTCGGCCTCTTTTGATGGCCCAATCCACCAGCATGCCCACGCCCGCCACATCCAGAGTTTGGAAAGGGTCGCTGGAGAAAATGGCCGCCTTTTCTTCATCCATGTATTCGGGAAGAAAGCGCCCGGCATCGTCGCGCGAGAGGCCCATCACGGTTTGAGTAAGGTCGTTGGTGCCGAAGCTAAAAAACTCGGCCTCCTCGGCCAGTTGATCCGCGAGCAGCGCAGCCCGCGGTAATTCGATCATCGTGCCGACGAGATAGTCCAGTTTAATGCCGGCTTTTTTAATCAAATTGTCCGCAATCCGCCGCGTCTCATCCACCAGGATTTTGAGCTCCTTCTTATCCAGCGTCAGAGCGTGCATGATCTCCGGAAAAACTTTGAATCCTTCCTTCCTGCATTCCAGAGCCGCTTCGATAATGGCGCCCACCTGCATATCCAGAATTTCCGGGTAAGTAATGAGCAAGCGGCAGCCGCGATGGCCGAGCATGGGGTTCGATTCGCTGAGCTGTTCCACGCGGCGAGCCACCACCTGAGGCGACAAGCCGATCTTCTGCGCCAGCTCCTTCTGCTTATCCTCATCGTGAGGAACGAATTCATGAAGGGGCGGATCGATCAGCCGGATCGTCACGGGATGGCCATCCATGGCCTTGAAGATGCCCATGAAATCGCCGCGCTGAAACGGCCGGAGGCGATCGAGCGCTCTCTGGCGCGCCTCGTGGCTGTCGGCAATGATCATTTCCTGAATAGCCAGCTGCCGGTCGGCGCTGCGTTCGGGATGTTCAAAATCCTTGAAGAACATATGTTCGGTGCGGCACAGTCCGATTCCTTCCGCCCCCATCTCCCGCGCTTTGCGGGCATCCTGGGCGGTATCCGCATTGGCGCGAACCCCCATGCCGCGTATCTCGTCGGCCCACTTGAGGATGGTGTAGTAGTGCTTGGGCATTTCGGGCGTGGCGAGCTGGACTTTGCCTGCATAAACCGTGCCGTCATTGCCATCCAGCGTGATCCAATCGCCTTGGCGAACCACCCGGCCGTTCGACGACATCTGCTTTGAGGCATAGTCGATGAACAAGTTTTCGGCGCCAACAATGCAGCACTTTCCCCAGCCCCGCGCCACCACCGCGGCGTGGCTGGTCTTACCTCCGGTGGCCGTGAGCACGCCTTGCGCAACGGCCATGCCGCCCACGTCTTCGGGACTGGTCTCTCGGCGCACCAGCACCACTCTTTCGCCCTTTTTGGCCCATTCCTCGGCTTCATGCGCCAGGAAGACAGCTCGGCCGACAGCGGCGCCGGGCACGGCGTTGATGCCCGTGCAGATTTTCTGTTGCAGCAGCTCCTGCCGGGGCACCGAGGAGGCGATTACCGGATAAAACAGCCGCTCGATATCCTGCGCCTGAATGCGCTGGATCGCTTCTTCGCGCTTGATCAGGCCTTCTTGCACCATGTCTACGGCGATGCGAAAGGCGGCCCCGGGCGCTCGCTTGCCTGTACGTGTTTGCAGCATATAGAGCTTTCCGTCCTCGACGGTAAATTCCATATCCTGCATATCCCGATAATGCTTTTCCAGAACCTGCCGAACGCGCTCCAGCTGCTTATAGATCTTCGGCATCCGCCGCTCGAGTTCGCTGAGATGAACCGGCGTGCGGATTCCCGCCACGACGTCCTCGCCTTGAGCGTTCGAGAGGAAATCGCCATAAAAAGTCTTTTCGCCCGTCGATGGATCTCGTGTGAAGCAAACTCCGGTGCCCGAGTTTTCGCCCGTATTGCCAAAAACCATTTGCACCACATTTACGGCAGTGCCCAGCAGGCCGGTGATGTGTTCCACGCGGCGATAGGTGACCGCCTTTTCCGCCATCCACGATTCAAATACGGCGCCGATGGCGCCCCAGAGTTGCTCCACGGGATCTTCGGGAAAAGGATGGCCGCTCTTCTGCTTGAAGAAATCCTTATAGCCGGCGACCAATGACTGCCAATCCGCTGCCGCCACTTGCGTATCGTCTTTGATCTTCAGCCGTTCCTTCATCGCGCGCAGGCGGCCTTCCAGTTCCTCTTTGGGCAAGCCGCTGACCACGGTCGCATACATCTGCACAAAGCGCCGATAGGCATCCCAGGCGAAGCGGGCATTGTTGGTGCGCCGGGCCAGCCCGTCCACGGTCCGATCGTTCAGCCCCAAATTGAGAATCGTCTCCATCATGCCGGGCATCGATCGGGCAGAACCGGAACGCACGCTTACGAGTAGCGGGTCGGCTCCGTCTCCGAGTTTCTTGCCAACCGAGCGCTCGAGCCGCGCAAGACTACTTGCTCCACCTCGGAACGAAGTTGCGGAGGATGCTTATGTTTGTGCTTGAGATAGTAATCGCAGCATTCCGCGCTGATCGTAAAGCCGGCCGGTACGGGAAGGCCGATGCGCGTCATCTCGGCGAGCCCGGCACCCTTGCCGCCCAGAATCTCTTTCATCTCGCCGTTGCCTTCGGCTTTGCCCGCGCCAAAGAAGTAGACGTATTTCACTTTGTGTCTTGTCCTCGTGACTCGTGATTTACTCTGTTCCGCTCGTTCGGCACGAGTCGTTCGGCAACGCGCCACTCATGGGTTCAAAAATCCTATCCAGCGATACCAGGTTCTTGTCTCGATGAACCAGCAAGTAGTAATAAATGAAAGCGTAGATCAACTGGAGTCCGGCAACCGTCCAATCTTGCGCCAGGTTTGTCCCAATCACTAACCCCGTCATAACCAGGGCGCCGGCAATTAATGCAAAGCGCGTCCCCAATCCCAAGACCAGCAATAGCCCCAGCCCAGTCTCCACCAAAGGCAAAATCCTGGCAAAAGTAGGCAGCAAGGAAGCGGGAACAGCGGGAGTGGTCGCGAAATAATGGGTCAGGTAAGCCAGGAATGCGGCGTGTCCGGCGATCAAGCGAGCCACCCCGTGGAGCATGATGTTTGCGCCAAAGGAAAGACGCAAGATCGTATAAGCCCACACTGCGTCGCCAAACCTAACGTGCGGATCCGGTACCTGGCTCTTCAATCCCGTTTCCATGGAACGGGCAGTAGCATATTCGGCCATAAATCCTCCGCATCAGAACTGCGACGGTAGAAAGACCCTAGCGATTCCAGCGCACGGCTTGTTCGTTGCCCTAAACCTATGTGGGCCGGTATTATACACGTACTGCCCTTAGGCGTTACGAACAGTCTAGAGATCGGGCGTCCGGTTTGCTAGATAGCGTATCCGCAAGTTAACATATAAATTCCGGCTGATCGCCATCGATAGAAGGATACGGCTGCACCAAAGTCGCCCGGCTGGAACATCAGATAAACCATGTGGATCGTAAGAGTAGCGTTAAACCGGCCTTATACCTTTATCGTATTTGCGCTCGTCATTATCCTGATCACCCCGTTTGTGCTGCAACACACCCCGGTCGATATCTTCCCGAACATCGATATCCCGGTCATCAGCGTAGGCTGGAATTATGCCGGCCTATCTCCGCAGCAGATGGAGGACCGGATCGTTTCCAATTACGAGCGCATCCTGACCACCACAGTCGAACAGCATCGAGCACATCGAGTCGCAGACGGTGGACGGCCGGTCGGTGGTCAAGATTTTCTTTCAGCCTGGCACGAATGTGCCCAGGGCGCTGACCGAAGTCACGGCCATTTCCCAATCGATCATCCGCTCTTTGCCTTCGGGGATCTCGGCACCCCTGATCATCACTTACACGGCTTCCGCTGTCCCGATCCTGCAGATCGGCATGAAGGGCGAGGGCCTTTCCGAGCAAGAGCTGTTTGACGACGCCACCAACGTCGTGCGCAATCAGATGGCCACCGTGCCGGGCACTTCGATCCCCTGGCCCTACGGTGGAAAGCAGCGGCAGGTTTCCGTAAACGTGGATATTCCCGCCCTGCAGGCCAAGGGACTCTCGCCCGTGGACGTCATCAACGCCGTCAGCAATCAGAATCTGGCGTTGCCTTCGGGTAGCGTCAAGCTCGGTCCCACCGAATACAACGTAGAGCTGAATGGCTCGACCAATACCATCGCCGCGCTCAACGATCTTCCTATCAAGGTCGTCAACGGCTCCACGATCTACGTGCGCGACGTTGCCCAGGTAAGCGACGGCTTCTCGCCGCAGATCAATATCGTGCGCATGGATGGCCAGCGCGGCGTGCTGGTGACCGTATATAAGACCGGCACCGCCTCCACGCTGGACATTGTTTCCCAGATCTACGCCAAGCTGCCGCAGATTGCCGCGCTCCTGCCGCCGCAGCTGGTGATGACTCCTCTGTTCGACCAATCCATCTTTGTTCGCGCCGCGATCCAGGGCGTGATCCGCGAAGGAATCGTGGCCGCGTGCCTCACCGGGCTGATGATTCTGCTGTTCCTCGGGAATTGGCGCAGCACGGTGATCATCGCCATCTCCATCCCGCTATCCATTCTGGTTTCCATCTGTGTCCTGAGCGCTCTCCATGAAACGATCAACATCATGACGCTGGGCGGGCTGGCGCTGGCTGTGGGTATTCTGGTCGATGATGCCACCGTCGAGATCGAGAATATCAACCGCAACCTGGCGCAGGGGAAGGAGACCGTCCACGCCATTCTGGATGGCGCTCAGCAGATCGCCGTGCCGGCCCTGGTCTCCACGCTATCGCATTTGCATCGTCTTTGTGCCCATGTTTTTCTTGACCGGCGCGGCGAAATTCCTATTCGTGCCGCTCGCCGAAGCCGTCGTTTTCGCCATGCTGGCTTCCTACCTTCTCTCCAGAACGCTCGTGCCCACCATGGCGATGTACCTCCTGAAGGGCCATCATGGCGAAGAGCACGCCACCGGCAACGACATTTTCTCCCGGGCGCAGCGCGGGTTTGCCCAGGGTTTCGAGCGCATGCGCGAGCGTTACCGCAGTACGCTCGAGTACTCCCTGCAGCATGCCTGGATGTTCATGAGCTTTGTTCTTGCTGTTCTGCCTGGCCTCCGCGCCGATCGCCCTGGTTCTGGGACGCGACTTCTTCCCTTCGGTCGACGCCGGTTTGATCCGGCTGCACATGCGCGCCCGCGCCGGGCAGCGCGTGGAGGAGACCGCCCGCGAAGCCGATCAGGTCGATAATCTCATCCGCCGCGTGATCCCGCCCCAGGACCTCGCGAACGTGCTCGATAATATTGGGCTCTTCAACAGCACCATCAACACCACCTATAGCAACTCCGGCGTGATCGGCGAATCCGATGCCGAGATTCTGATCGGACTGAAACCGGAACACCGGATGGCCACGACCTACTACGTGGATGAATTACGCGCGCGGCTGGCCGAGGAGTTTCCCGGCACCCAATTCTTCTTCCAGCCCGCGGATATTGTCAGTCAAATTCTGAATTTCGGCGTTCCCGCGCCCATTGATATCCAGCTCATCGGCCCAGACCAGTTGCACGACTATCAGATCGCGCAGGAAATCACCAATCGCATTCAGCATATTCCCGGAGCCGTGGACGTTCACGTGCAACAGCTGTTTTCCTATCCCACGCTCTTTCTGAATGTCGACCGCTCCCGCGCCCTCAACGTGGGCCTCAGCCAAAACGACGTAGCCAACAGCATGCTGCTTACGCTGAGTTCCAGCTTCCAGATCAATCCGTCCTTCTGGGTGAATCCTCAGAATGGTTTCGAGTACAACGTGGCCGTGCAAGTTCCGCAGTACAAGGTCGATTCCATACAGGCCCTGAATAATATCCCCATCTCGTCGCCAAGCCACGAAATCGCCGGAACTGCTCGGCAACCTGGCTCAGGTGAACGTCAATATCGAACCCGCCTTGATCACGCACTATAACAATCAGCCCATGATCGACATCTATGCTTCCGTGGAGGGGCGCGATCTGGGCGGTGTCGACTCGCGATATTCAGAAGGTCCTGCACAATTATCAGGACAAGCTGCCCCGCGGGACGCAACTGGTGCGCGCCGGACAAGTGGCCACCATGAACTCGTCCTTTGCGGGACTGGGAATCGGCGTTGCCGGAGCGATTGTCCTGGTTTATTTGCTGATTGTCGTGAACTTCCAGTCCTGGCTGGATCCCTTTATTATCATCACCGCGCTTCCCGGCGCTCTGGCCGGCATTCTGTGGATGCTGCTGGTCACCCACACCACCCTGAATGTTCCATCGCTCACGGGCATGGTGATGTGCATGGGCGTGGCCACGGCCAACAGCATTCTGCTGGTCTCCTTCGCGCGCGAGCGCTTGCAGGAAGGGCTTACTTCGTCTGAGGCCGCTCTCGAGGCTGGCTACGTCCGCATTCGCCCTGTGTTGATGACCGCGGCAGCCATGATCATCGGCATGGTACCGTTGTCTTTGGGCCTCGGCGAAGGCGGCGAGCAAAATGCCCCCCTCGGCCGGGCGGTGATCGGCGGCCTCATCGTCGCCACCTTTGCCACTTTGTTCTTTGTCCCTTGCGTATTTTCATTGATTCATCGCCATCACAAGCCAGGCACGCCGGTGAGCGCCGCCGGAGCCGCCAATCTTTAAGCGCGCTATTTCGAGGAGAATGCCACGGTGACCGAATCGCCCAAAGGCCCAGAAGAGCAGAACAGCCATCCTCCGACGAGCGGCAGAAGCCGCTTGCTCGGATGGTTTATCGTGCTGTTCCTGGTTTTCCTGATCGTCGGGTTGTACAACATCCTGCAAAGGCGAAGTGAAAGGGGAGTGCTCGCGCAGCAGACGGAGCGCTTGAGCGTGCCCCACGTTGCCGTCATTCACGCCACGCCCGTTGAAGCTGACCCGGCACTGATTCTCCCCGGCAACATCCAATCCTACGTGGAATCGCCCATCTACGCGCGCACCAATGGCTATTTGAAGAAGTGGTACAAGGACATTGGCAGTCACGTCAAAGAAGGCGATCTCCTGGCCGATATTGATACGCCGGAAGTGGATGAGCAGCTCTCGCAGGCGCGCGCCGATCTGGCCACGGCGCAGGCCAATGTAAAGCTCGCCGGCGTCACCGCTGAGCGGTATGAGGGCTTGCTCAAAAGCGATGCGGTTTCGAAACAGGAAGTCGATAACTATACCGGCGACTACTCGGCAAAGCAGGCCATGGTTTCCTCCGCGGAGGCCAACCTCAAGCGTCTCGAGGATTTGGAATCGTTCAAGCATGTGTACGCTCCGTTCTCGGGAGTCATCACCCAGCGGAATGTGGACATCGGGACCCTGATCAATGCGGGAAATGGCGGAAACGCGCGGGAGATGTTTGACCTGGCGCAGACCGATCCGCTCCGCGTGTATGTTTCCGTTCCGCAGAGCTACGTTCCCTCCATTCGCGTGGGCCTCAAGGGGTGCCTGCAATTGACCGAATTCCCCGATCGCAAATTCTGCGGTCAGGTGGTTCGCACGGCCGATGCCGTCGATCCGAATAGCCGCACCCTGCTCACTGAAGTGGACGTCCCGAATCCCTCTGGAACCCTTCTTCAAGGCGAGTATGCGGAGGTGCATTTCGACGTACAGTTGTCCGGAAGCCGTCTCTCCCTGCCCATCAACGCGCTGCTCTTCAGGCCGGAAGGCACCATGGCTGCCGTCGTTGGCTCGGATGATCGGCTTACGCTCAAGAAGTTGACCATCGGACGGGACTTCGGCAATAGCGTCGAGGTTCTCCAAGGCATCGATCAACGCGATTCCGTCGTGATCAATCCGCCCGATTCGCTGGAAAATGGCCAGCAGGTTACAGTCAATCAAAACAACGATCCGGCGCCGGATCCTAAGTGACGCGCGCCGCTTCGCCGATTCTTTCCAGTTCAATCCACGTTGCACTATAGGGCTGCTGCTGGTTCTGGCAGGCGCACCGCCTGTGAAGAAGTGTGATAATAGCCTCTTTCCTGAACCGCGTTCGCGTGCCCGAAATTGACGAGGATGCTGATGGTAAGGATTGCGCGGAAAAGTCTCCTATTGTTGCTGTTCTCGCTGGCATTATTAACCTCGGCCTTCGCACAGAATACGGCCGCGATTCGCCTTTCCGCCGACTTGCGCGATGCGCCCCGGCGCATTTTCCATGCGCACCTGGTACTTCCTGTAAAGCCTGGACCCATGGCTCTGCTCTATCCTAAGTGGATACCCGGTGAGCATGCTCCGGATGGCCCCATTGCCGATCTCGTTGGCTTGAGGCTGACTGCCAACGGGAAGACGATTCCGTGGCGACGGGATGACTTGGATCTGTTCATGTTCCACGTGGAAGTGCCCGGCGGCGTGACCACCCTCGAAGCTGATTACGACTGGCTCTCTCCGGCCGGCGGCGAGGGCTTTTCCGCCGGCCCCTCCGCGGATCAGGTTTTAGCTGTGCTGGAATGGAATCTGGTTACTCTTTATCCCGCCGGAGTTCCAGCGGATTCGCTCACTTACCAGGCCAGCCTCCGCCTTCCCCAGGGCTGGAAATTCGCAACGGCCTTGTCGGTGCAACAGCAAAACCCGGGCGAGATTTTGTTCGCGCCTGTTCCCCTGCCGACGCTGATCGACTCGCCCGTTCTGACCGGGCAGAATTTCCGTTCCATACCTCTTGCCCCCGACGTTCAGCCCCCGCACCACTTGAATCTCGCCGCGGACAGCGCCGCCGCCTTGGCCATTTCCGACGAACAGATTGCCGCTTACGGCCGGCTGGTGCGAGAGGCGGGAGCGCTTTTCGGCGCGCGTCATTACGATCACTACGATTTCCTGGTCTCGCTCACGAACTATTTCTATCCCAATGGCCTCGAGCATCACCAGTCGAGCGATGAACGCGTTGCCGAGCGCACGTTTATCAACAGCGATTTACAGGAGAACTCGAACTCTCTGCTTTCGCATGAGTACACGCATTCCTGGAACGGCAAGTATCGCCGGCCGGCGGGTCTGGTAACCACGGATTACGAGCAGCCCATGAAGGACGATCTTTTGTGGATCTATGAAGGGCTCACCCAATACATCGGCGAATTTTTGTCGGCTCGCTCCGGATTACGAACCCAAGACGATTATCGCGAGGCGGTCGCCCGGGTCGCCGCTTATCTCGACAATTGGCCGGGACGCTCCTGGCGCTCTCTGGAAGACACCGCCGTCGCCGCTCAGTTGCTTTATGATGCCAGCCGTAACTGGGAGTCTTGGAGGCGCAGCGTCGATTTCTATGACGAAGGCTGGCTCCTTTGGCTCGATGTGGACATTTTGATCCGCCAGGAATCGCACGGCCAGAAATCCCTCGACGATTTCTGCCGGCGGTTTTATGGACCTCCCGATTCAGGTCCACGGTTGTCGCCCTACACGCTCGACGACATCATCGCGGCCCTGGATGCCACGGCGCCCTACGACTGGCGCGGCTTTTTCAACACCCGGGTCTACGAAATCAATCCTCATCCGCCTCTCGGAGGGATCGAAAACGGCGGCTGGCAGCTCGTTTACAACGATCAGGAGAACTCCGTGGTTCGCGTTCGCGACACCGTTGACGATACCCTCGACCTCAGCTTCTCTTTGGGGATGATCATTGGGACGGGAAAGGGGGAGGAAAGCGGCCGATTGGTGGAAGTAATTCCCGGGATGCCGGGCGCCGAAGGGGGACTTGCTTCAGGAATGCGCGTCATCTCCGTAAATGGCCGCGGTTTCTCGGCCGGAGCGCTCCATGAAGCCATTGCCGAGGCAAAAGCCACCAGCAAATCCATCACCATTACCGCCGACAACGGGGGTTTTGTGCTCACCTATAACCTGCAATATCACGGAGGCGAGCGCTATCCGCACCTGGTAAGAAACAGCGCACGGCCCGACCTGTTGAGCGATACGCTGCGTCCACTCACTTCTGTCGGCAAGTAGCACAGAGGGAACGCGGGCGAAAGCGCCAAGTCTTCAAGTGCCAAATGCGTGCGTTTGTATACCTTTGTGGCGGCCGCTACTTGCCTGAACTCGATTCCAGGGTCTCCGCGAATGTGGGTGGCGCACCCACGGATGTGGCGGGAGCCTCGATGTCGGATATTCCTGCCAGCTCCGCCCGATTTCGTCCCGCGACCTTCGCGCGATAGAGGGCCGTATCCGTTGCGCGGAGGAGTTTACTGAGCTCGCAGTGCGGACACTCGGCGCTCGCGATGCCGCCGATGCTGATCGTCACCGGCACAGGTCCGGCGGAGGACTCGATAGGACTTCGCTCGGCTGTTCTCCTCAGCTGTTCGGCCTTTGTCTCCAGCTTGGTCCGGTCGCATCCGGGCAGCAAGATCAGGAACTCCTCTCCTCCATAACGCCCTACCGCGTCATACGATCGAACCTCCGATTTGAGCCGGCCGGTGACTGCCCGGAGCACTTCGTCTCCAACCAGATGTCCCCAGGTGTCGTTGATGTTTTTGAAATGGTCCACGTCCGCCAACAAAATGCCCACTGAGCCACCCTCACGCCGCGAGCGGCTGAGCTCCCGCTCGAGCAGTTCGATGATGGCGCCTCGATTCCAAATGGAAGTAAGCGCGTCATGACTGGCTTTGAACTGCAAACGTTCCCGCGCTTCCACCAAACTGCTTTCCAGCTCGATCATTCGCAGGCCCACACGCAAGCGTGCTCTGAGCTCTTGGGGATGAAAGGGCTTGGTCAGGTAATCGTCCGCGCCCGATTCCAATCCTTCCACCAGATTCCCCACCTTATCGTTTGCCGTGAGGAGCATGATGTAAACGTAAGGCTGAGACGATCGCCCGCGCACGCGGCGGCAGATTTCCAGCCCATCCATTCCGGGCATCATCCAATCGAGCAAAGCCAGGCGGGGAGCGTCCTCTCCCTGCAGCACTTGCCACGCTTCCGTCCCGCTATGCGCGGTGATCGCGTGGTACCCCCATTTGCTCAGCAGCTTTTCCAGTAGGCGGCAGGAAACTGGGTCGTCATCCGCGATCAGAATTTTCATCGCACACACTCCAGCCTGAACTCATCGAGTAGCCTGCCTACTTGGTCGATCTGCACTTCCAACGATCGCAGCTGGCTTTCCGCGCCTGCGAAATCCTGGGCGGCCGCCAGTTTTTCCAGTTCCAGAGCTGTCGCGGCTGCGTCCGGAGCGCCCAGGTTTCCGCAAGTGCCCTTCAGCGTGTGCGCCGCACGTTTGGCGATCTCCGCTTCCTTCTTCCCAATGGCCTCTCGAATGGCGGCAATCTGCCGAACGGAATCCTCCTTGAAAAGGCCGATGATATCGCCCAGCAGCTCCATGTCGCCTTCCACACGATCCAGCAGAGCGCTGCGGTCTAAAACCATTCCGGCAGCAGCAGGGCCACTGGGAGTCTTAGCCGCTAAAATTTCTTGGGGAGCGAAACTCGGCACGAGACGCTCCAGTTCGGAGAAAAGAGCGTCCGGCCGAATTGGTTTGCTCACGTATCCATCCATGCCTCCCTGCAGGCAGCGCTCGCGATCGCCTTTCATCGCGTGGGCCGTTACTCCGATAATCGGCATGTGTGTTCCCAGCGTTTTTTCCTCTACCCGGATCGCTGCGGTAGCCTCCATGCCGTCCATCTCCGGCATCTGTACATCCATCAGGACGGCATCAAAATTCGCGAATCCCTGAGCCTCAAGCAATCCGAGGGCTTCGCGACCGTTCGTGGCCACCACGACCACGTGGCCGCGCTTATGCAAAAGCCTGAGAGCCAGCTCGCAATTGACGACGTTGTCTTCCACCAGCAAAAGCCGCAGCGGGCGCGCCGGCTTCGCCTGGCTCGCGCTGGCCTCCAACGAGGTTGATTCCGAGAGCTGCGTTCCTAGGGCATTCAGGATTCCGTCGAGCAAATCGGATTGCCCAATGGGTTTCACCAGATAGATTTTGATTCCGAGTTCGCGGCATCGGGCCGCATCGCCGGTCTGCCGGTCCGAGGTCAGCATCATGATCGTCGCCCCTGCCAGGGCGGGATCGGCCTTGATCTTGCGGGCAACTTCGAAACCATCCATCCCCGGCATGTGCCCGTCCAGAAGGACCAGCGGGTAGCTGTTTCCTTGATCCCGTGCCCAGCGCATGGCCATCAATGCGGCTTCTCCGCCGTCCGCCAGCGTGGGCACCATGCGCCAGTTCTTTAGCATTTCGTCGAGGATCATGCGGTTGGTCTCGTTATCATCCACGATCAGAACATGCAGGCTCTCCAACTCCGCGCGACGTAAAGTAGGCTGCGATCTGCGTTTTTCCGGCGGGGCCAGTTTTAGGGTGAAGTGAAACGTGCTCCCCACGCCTGGCTGGCTTTCCAACCACACTTTTCCTCCCATCATTTCCACCAGGCGCTTGGTAATGGTTAGCCCCAATCCCGTTCCCCCATAACGCCTGGTCGTGGACCCATCGGCCTGCGAGAAAGCATCGAAAATGACCTGCTGCTTGTCCATAGGGACTCCGATACCCGTATCTCGTACGAAGAAATGCAGGCGGTTGGGATCGGCTGGCTCGCTCGTAGTGTCCAGTCTGACGTCTACAATCACGCCGCCCTGCTGCGTGAACTTGATTGCGTTTCCTACCAGGTTCACGAGTATTTGGCGGACCCGGTCCGGATCGCCGGAAAACATCTGCCCCACGTCGGCAGCAATCCTCGAGGAAATCTCCAGCCCTTTTTTATGTGCCCGTACCGCCAGCGTCTTGAGCGTATGGCCGATGAGTTCCGGCAAGTCGAAATCGGTTTGGTCCAGGTCCAGCCGCCCCGCTTCGATCTTCGAGAAGTCCAGCACGTCGTTAATCACACGAAGCAAGCTATCCGCGGAAGATCGCACTAATTGGAGATATTCCCTTTGCTCCCGATTGAGAGGGGTATCGAGCGCGAGTTCCGTCATGCCGATGATTCCATTCATGGGGGTGCGAATTTCGTGGCTCATATTGGCCAGAAATTCGCTCTTGGCGCGGTTAGCGGACTCGGCCGCTTCTTTCGCCATCAAAATCGCTTGCTGGGCTGCGCGGCGGGCCGTGATATCGATCAGCGTAACGACTGCGCCCACGATTTGGCCCTCGCGCTGGATCGGATAGGCCCAATGTTCAGCCGGAAAACCGGTCCCATCGGCGCGCCAGATCATTTCCATATCGCTGTGACTGGCCTTACCGGTTTGCAGCGTCTCGTACGTGGAACACTCCGATTCCGGAAAGCGCGAACCGTCCGCGCGGGTGTGGTGAACCAAATCGTGAATGTTTCTCCGCTGCAGCTGGCTGATGTCGGAATAACCCAGCAGGGTGAGCGCTGCGCGATTGCAAAATGTGCACTGGCCGATCAGATCGACGCCGTAGATGCCTTCGGCCGTGGAGTCGAGCAGCAGGCGAGTGCGTTCTTCGCTTCCCCGCAACGCCGTTTCCGTCCCCTTGCGCACGGAAATTTCCTCGCGCAATTCGGCGGTTCGCCTCTCCACGCGGAGCTCCAGTTCATCCCGCGCCTGCTGCAGTTCCCGGTCCCGGCGCTGAATCTCCGCCAGCATCTTGTTGAAGCCGTTGATCAAGACGCCAATCTCGTCGCCCGCGCTGAACGCCGCGCGCACAGAGTAATCTCCAGCCGTAGTCACGGCACTCGTGGTTTGGGCTAGCAGCAAAATGGGATCTGAAATGGCGTGCTGCAATTTCGCGGCCAGGAAGAACGCCCCGGCAGATAGGCTCAGCACGATCAATCCGAACAAAGCAGAGTACAGGCGCAAGAGTTCAGCGAACTCGCCCAAATCGGAAGCCAGATAGACCGTGCCCAAGGTACGCCCGTCGAGCAGAATCGTGCGAAAAGCCACTAGCCGATCTGCCTCAAAACGCGCTCCGCTGGGCTCAGGCGATGGAAAAGAAAAGCGTACCGGCGCCGAATTCCGAACGTACGAGGCGAAAATCGCTCCATCGCTGCGATAGAGGCTCGCCGCCATGATGTGCGGCTTCGCAGCTAACGATTGCAATACCTCGCGGGCCGCCCCCGGGTCATTGAACGTCAGAGCGGCAGTGCTGTTCGAGCCCAGCACTTCGGCCAACGTTTCCAAATCGAGCACCCTGGTTCGACGGAGCGTATGAATATCGAATGTGAGAAAGGCCCCGCAAGCCAGTAGAATGGCAGTGCAGGTAGTGACCATCACGATCAGGGTGAGCTTGCGCCGAATCGATAAATTGCGAAAAGCGAACATTCTCACCTCTCCGTTTGGCTATGGCCGATCGCACGCGCTAAAGCCAGCAGCTTAGCGCTTACGCGCAGCTTGCTTTGGTTCGCGGCATCCAAATTCACGATAAAACGAACTCGGTTCCGCTCGATCACGAACTCAATCACGCCTCCGGCTTCGGCAAACCCTTCCATGTCGCTCACCGTCAATACGCCGGCTGATTGAACGCCGCCCAGAATCCGCGAGGTATGCTCGTGTTCGGAAGCGCTTACAAAGAGAACGTGGCACCGGCGCAGATCGTCGCCCCAGCGTTCCCTGCGTATCACCAGGCTGCGCCCTTGGACTTTTTGCCCCGCGATAATGCGCCCCAGATCGTCGCCAAAGGGATCGTCGCCAATGATCCCGACCACAATGGGTGCTTGAGCGTCCTCGAATGAGCCATCCGGCCATTCCACGAATTTCGTGAAGTTGAATAAAAACGCCGCCTTAACTTGGTATTCCGTGAGATCGGATTGCGCAGCGGCGAGGCTGCAAACGAATAACCCCGCGAGGGAGGCGGCCACAAAGAAGCCTGCCTTTCGCGCGTGGAACGTCAACCCCGCGCAGTGTTGAATGCGCTTCAAAATATCCATTTCACTTTGGCGTAAGCGCCCCGCTTCACCAGGGTCGATGCCGTGCTTTTTCGGACTATGTCCACGTATTCGAGCCGTTCGTCCTGCAATAAATTTTGTCCAAAGACGCTAAACGAAAGCTTTTCTCCTGCTTGCCACGTAATTCCGGTATCCAACCTGGTGTAAGACGGCACTACTGGATCCTTAATTCTTCCCACAAAATATGCGCTCGTATCCCACCCAACCCGGCGAGGGAGAGTCAGATGCGAACGGAACTGGGCGGAATTGACGGGACTGCTTCCCTCCGCTTCAGCTACGGAACTGGTGTCCTGGCTGCCGGGGTCCAGATGCATATGAATTTGCTCGAATGCATAGCCTGGACTGAGCGTCAGCCGATCCGCTATCTTCCAATTTGCAAATCCTTCCATCCCGTGCGTCTCACCGAACATCAGATTTTCATTCATTACGGGTATGACGATATGCGCCGGGACTGCTTGACTCTCGAAAAAGGGCATACCGGGTTCGTACTAATCATGTGTGAATACCGATCGTAATAGGCGGCAAGATCGAGCGAGAGGTTTGCGGCTAGGGTGCTTCGATAACCCATCTCATAGTCGACGGAAAGCTCATTTCCTACGTCAGGATTTCCGATTAGCGCTGGTAGGAAGAGAGTTCCGTTGGGAGCGGAAAATCCGCCAAAATTTAGCCGCATCTCAGTTTCATTGAGATCGGGCGTGTTGATTGCGCGCGAAACGGCGGCCCAAAGGGTATGGTCTTTGCTGACTTTCCATGCGGCGCGAGCGCTGGGCATCAGCCCAAAGCCGGTATGGTAGGTGTGCTCCAGCCGCGCTCCGATCGTCAGGTAGAGCCGGTCGTGCGCAATAGCGATTTCATCCTGGGCAAAAGCACCGAATTGGCCCACGGTCACGTCGGGGGGATTAAATGAAACGGCCAAGGCTCCATCGGTTGCGACCGTCGAATCGTAAGCGCTCATTCCCCATAAGAGGTTTTGCCGTTCTCTCCACCTGTACTGATGCTGGAAGTCCAGATTTAGAACTCCGTCTCTTTCGTTGACAAGGTTGCCATGGTGATTTCGGTCGTAAGAGATCTCCAGGACGGATGCGGACCGCGCGGAGAATTCGTGGTTCCAGATACCTTGAAAAAATCCCCCGGAAAGATTCATGCTGAATTCCACCGACTGAATGCTCGAAGCTATCGACGGAAGGAATTTTGCGAACTGATCTTCTGTCCCTGTGTACACATCGCCTTGAAAGGTCAGTTTGTTCTTCGCGGAGACTGTGCTGTCGACGCGAAAGCCTCCGCGGAGAATATTCCATCCGTCTCCCCCATCGGCAGCGGTTGTACCTGGCAGTTGGTTCTCGCTGAAATACTTGGAATAGATTCGGTAGTCGGTTTCTTTTCCGGCGGCGCCGCCGTATTGCACGGTTCCGAAACCTCGTTCCAGATTGCCCGCGCCGGCTTCCACCATTGCGCCTTTCGTTTCGCTGGTTTTTTTCGTGATGATATTGACCACTCCATTCACGGCGTTGGCGCCCCAAATGGCTCCTCCAGGCCCACGGATAACCTCAATCTTGTCGATGTCTACTAAGGGAACGTCCAGCACATCCCAGTAAACTCCGCCAAAAGTTGGCAAGTAGATGGATCGCCCATCCAGCAGCACCATGAGGCCATTGGCATAGCGCCCATTGAACCCGCGTGCACTGATCGCCAGTGTGTTGGAATTTATTTGCGCCACATCCATTCCCGGCACCATCCGCAGCAGGTCCGGAATATTCGTTGCGCCGGAGCTCCGAATCTCCTCCTGCGTGATCACGTAGACTGCCGCTGCCGTGTCCGAGATTTTCTGCTGCGTCTTGGAAACCGAGGTGACTTCAATATTGAGTAAATCTTGGATGCTCATCGAGGATAGTTTCTCGGGCGGTGCCTGCGCGCAGCACAAACTCGCAAAATTGCCGCTCAGCAGCGCGGCCGCTAAAATCGCTCGTCGCATGGTCTCCGTCTTGGGTGGCCGGAAGTCCGGCATCGTTTGCCAAACCTGACACTCGCAAATAGAGTGCATCGCGCCGTTCGGCTGCCCCGCCGCCCAGCACACCGTGACACAACCACGCACGCCATTCGCCAAACGCTGGCCAAACGCCGAATGATTCAAATGGTGTAGTGCTTGAAAATCGGGGAACTAAACTGCGGGCGGAATTCACAACAGCCTTGGCACACGTGGAACTGTTCAGAATCCGAACTTACGTGTCTCTATGAAACAAGTCGGGCGGTAACTGCTTCGATGATTTCCCGCGGTCGTTACTCTTGCGCGGTTTTTGCAGAAGGGTGTTGGTTCCCGTAGTATCATGGTGCGCGTCACGGGACAAAGCGGATCTGGGCGGTCGTTCGGTTAGATGGCGGGGTGCGGTTCGAATGACTTTGCCTCGTCTGGCCGCAAATTGCCTTTGACCTTCATTATCAACAACTCCGGGGTGGTGCAATTGGTAGCACATGGGCCTTTGGAGCCTAGAATCTTGGTTCGAGTCCAAGCCCCGGAGCCACTATCTTGCAGCGCCCGCCAGGGCGGCCCACAGAGCTCCCCATTAACTCCGTGATTTCTATGGCGATAACTTCACAAAATGCATCGAATCCGCACATTTGTACGCAAACGAAAGCGCCGCCCCTCCCCAGAGCATTTTAATTATTTTCTTAACTCGCTGATAACAAAGCCATACCAATATGTTCTCCTTGTGGCTGCCCGAGTGCATTATCCACCTCGGGAGAAAAATCGAATGTGCAGTCCAAAACTCGAGTCGATCAGCCTGACAGTTGAAGTTTCCGGTTGGGATACGGAAGGAAGCTTTTTCGTTGAACACTCAACTCTAGACTGCACCGATAGCGGGTCCAAAGTTCTAGCTCTGCGCCGTTCGGTGAGTGGCCGGTCGCTCCTATTTCTAAGGACCCGGTACTCGGGTTCCCTGGGCGACTCCTCTCCCGAGGCTTACCGAATCGAGAGCATCGACCCCACCGAGGGCTCTGGATTCAAGTACTTACACCTGGCGAATTTTTTGCCTCGGCGAAGTCGAGAGTGTGAGCCAAAGGACCTAACCCAGCATCTTATAGATGTGCGCCAAGAGGTGAAATCATGAAACTGCCAGGTTCCGCCCCTCCAAAGTCTGACCGTATTTCCACGCGCGAGGAGCTTTTTCAGGTAATCGAGCTGCTTGGTGGTTTCGAAGAGTCCCAATTCGCCGAATTGGCCGAAAAAGCGGAGTTACTAGCCTGCCTGGAAACCGAGCCAGATGCGCCTTCGGAGATCCTCGAGGAATTGATTTCGAGCGAAGAACGGCTCCTCACGGAAATCGATTCATTTGACTCCTTGCTGGCCGCAAGGAAGGCCGAGAGGATAAACTGAGCCCGAACCAAAGCGAGTTCCTCTTTGGCACTGTTGAGCACCGCCCCCGTTCTATATAGGTACTCGGCCCGGCGCTCGGTTGCCTTCTCGTGCGGCCGATTTTTGCGCGAACATCCTTTCCCACACAGCACCTAATCGCATAATCTTTCAAACCTTTAGGTTCGCCTCCTCATTCGTGAGCTTCGAACCAGCGGCCTTCGCTTCGGCACCCTTCTGTTCTGGCACTGCGTTTGCCCTTGTGTCTCCATGAATGTAGCCACCCAATCTGAAATCACCGAGCAGTCTCTCTCTCGAGATCTGATCGATATTTGCGTTGTGGATGACGACCCTTCCATGCTGGAGATGCTCAGCGAGATGCTGGCTTCCTTCGGCTATCGCTGTTTGGCAACGTCCGAGCCCGAAGAGGCGCTCAAATACGTGGGCACTGGGAAGTGCCGCATCGTTCTCTCCGACTTGAAGATGCCTGGCATGTCTGGGCTGAAATTTCTCGAGCGTGCCCTGCGAGAGGATCCCGGCGCCTACGTTCTCCTGATGACCGGCTTCTACTCCATCGAATCCGCCATCGAAGCCATCAAGCATGGAGCCTATGATTATCTGCCTAAGCCCATCGATCGGCAGCGCTTGAAGAAAACTCTTGGCGACCTTGCCGAGCAGTTCGATCGCCGCCGCAGAATTCACGTACTCGAGCAGCGCCTGGTCACCGATCTCGAATTCCACGGCATCGTCAGCCGAAGTCCGGCCATGGTGGATGTGTTCGAGATGGCGCGCAAGATTGCGCCGCATTATGTCAACGTTCTCCTGGTCGGCCCCACGGGTTCGGGAAAGGAACTCGTAGCTCACGCCATTCACCAGATCAGTCCCGTGGCCAATCAGCGGTTCGCCATCTGCAACTGCTCCGCCATCGTCGATACGCTGCTCGAAAGCCAGTTATTTGGCCACGTTCGCGGCGCCTTCACCGGCGCCAACGAAACTCGCGCCGGCCTTTTTGAATATGCCAACGGCGGCACCGTATTCCTCGACGAAGTCGGCGAGACTTCTCTGGCCATGCAAGCAAAGCTGCTGCGCGTGATTCAAAACCGCGAAATCCAGCGCGTAGGCTCGCCCGAAGTTCGCCGCGTCGATGTGCGCCTGATCGCCGCAACCAACCGCGACCTTCGCGCCGAAGTGGCCGCAGGAAGATTTCGGGAGGACCTCTTCTATCGGCTGAGCACCATCCAGATTCGTATTCCCAGCCTCATTCAGCGTTTGGAAGATATTCCGGCGCTGGTCACGTTTTTCATCAAGAAATATAATGCCGCCTACGGCAAGCAGATCCAGGGTCTCACCCGCCGGGCCCAGATCATCCTTTTGCAACATGGCTGGCCGGGAAATGTCAGAGAACTTGAAAATGTGATCTCCAGCGCGTCCCTCGTGGCCTTGAACGACTTCATCGACGTGCACGATTTGCCTGAACATTTACAAAAGCCTCTGCGTGCCGATGGATTGGATAAATCGTGGCGTCCTCTCCCCTTGGACGAGGTTCGCAATGAGCATATCGATCGTGTGCTCGAATTGTGCGCCGGCAACCGGGTGCGCGCGGCGCAAATGCTGGGGATCGGCCGCACCAGCCTTTATCGTTACTTGAAGCGCGAAGGAAAAGTGCGCTCGGCCGCCGGCGTTCCTGCGGCCTGACGATGTGTGCTGCGGGCCAATCGCCCACCTTGGCCTCTAAAACGGCGAGAGCGATGGCCGCCTTTGGCTCCGCTCGTCTTTCACCCACCTCATCGCTATGTTAGACTCCGTGCGCGGGGTAAAATTCCTGCCGATGCGTGGAACTTCGGGCTCTGTGCAACGAAAACCCGTGAACCCCGCCAGGCCCGGAAGGGAGCAACGGTAGCGGGACCTCTTCGTGTGCCGCGGAGTACCCGAAGTTCCTCTCATCGCTAAGGGCCACCCAGCCGAAAGACGCGTCCACGATCCGTATCTATGAACTATCAGGTGATTGCGCGAAAATGGCGCCCCCAAACATTCGCTGAGATTGTCGGGCAGCAGCACGTCACGCGAACTCTGCAGAACGCCATTGAAAGTGGACGCGTGGCGCACGCCTATATCTTTTCCGGCGCCCGGGGAGTGGGCAAAACCACCACGGCGCGCATTTTGGCCAAAGCCCTCAATTGCGTTAAGGGTCCCACCTCTTCCCCTTGTAATGAGTGCGCTTCCTGCCGTGAAATCGCCGCGGGCAGTTCGCTGGATGTTCTCGAGATCGACGCCGCCTCCAATCGCGGCATCGACCAGGTTCGCGAGTTGCGCGACATGGTGCGTTATGCGCCCGCGGGCGGACGCTACAAAATCGTGATCCTCGATGAAGCGCACATGCTCACCGACGAAGCCTCCAATGCGCTTCTGAAGACCCTCGAAGAGCCTCCCGATAAAGTGGTTTTCGTTATGGCCACCACGCAGCCCGAGGATTTGGTCGATACCATTCGCTCTCGCTCGCAGCATTTCCACTTTCGGGCTCTTTCTTTTGCGGAAATCGCCGAAGCTCTAAAGGCCATCGCTTCCAAGGAAGAACTGGACGTCGAGCCTGGAGCGATTGCCGTCATGGCGCGTACTGCGGATGGCAGCCTGCGCGACGCTCTTTCGCTGATCGAACAGGCCCGCGCATATTGCGGCGCAAAAATCAGTGAGTCGCAGATGCGGGAGTTGCTCGGCGTCGTGCAGGCGGAAATTCTGGACGAACTTGTCGCCGCCATCGAGAACCGTTCCACCGAGCGCGCCCTCGGCCTGGTGCATCGCCTCCTCGCCGAAGGCCAAAATCTGCAGCAGTTTTGCCGCGAGGCCATCTCTCATTTCCGCAATGTTCTGGTGGCCAAGGTTTGTGGAGCCGATTCGGATCTGATTGCCGCGCCTCCCGAGGAACGCCCCAGGTTGGCCCGTGCTGCGGCCGCTTTTAGCGAGGAAGACCTGACGCGCTTCTTCCAAATTTTGCTGCATACGGAAGAGGATCTGCGCCGCAAGCCCGATCCTCGGCTGCACCTGGAGATGGGGCTGCTTCGCCTGGTCAACGCGGCCCGCTTGGCGCCGCTCGAGGAAGTTCTGGCCGAACTTTCAGGCAACGCCCCCGTCAGGTCCTCGGTCCCGCGACCCGCTGCGGAAGCTGCTACGGCAGTGCGTTCGATCCCCGCCAAGCCGCCGGTAGCGCCGCCATCGCCAGCTACAGCACCGCCATCCCTGCCGCCGCCGGCCACAAACGCCTCCCCAAATAACGCGAAGCCTCCCGCCAAAGGTTCCGCTTCGCTGCCAGCAACGCCTATTATTTCTGTCGATGCCGCCGCCGGCGCAGCTGCCGCGGCTCCTGCGCGAGAAGCCGCCGCGAATCCGGATGTGTCGCCCGCAATCGCCGGCCTCGAGTCCGCGCAACTCGATGCCATCAAGTCGGAGATTTTCTCCAAGGCACAGTTCGTGGGCCAATTGGTCGAAAGCGCCGCGCGCTGGGAAGTTGAGGCGGGCGAACTTCGTCTCTATTTCCCCACGGAGCACCGCGCGCTCGCCGATCTATTGCAAGCCAGGGACAATGTGGAGAAATTGCGCACCATAGCCAGCCGCGTACTCGGTCAGCCGTTGCGTGTATGTGTTAAACTGGAGGCCTCCTCGGTGCCGAGCGGTTCGGCGACGAAAGTTCGCACCGGCGAGAGTGGTCCCGAGTTGCGCGCTCGATTTGAGCAAGACCCGATCGTGCGCGCGATGCTTGAGCGGTTCGGCGGGCGGATCTCCGAAGTGAAACGCCGGGACGAAGGGTGACCCATGGAAGTCAAGGCACTGCAACAGCTGCTTTCCCAGTTTCGGCAGATGCAGGAGAATCTGCAGAAACAGGTGGACAACGTCAGCGTCGAAGCTTCTGCTGGCGGCGGCATGGTTGTGGTCAAAATGAATGGCCAAAAGCAGATCACCGACGTGCGCATCGAGCAGGGTGTCTTTGCCAGCAAGGATGCCGAGCTGTTGCAGGATCTAGTTCGCGCCGCTGTCAATGAAGCGTGCCGCCGCGTCGATGAGGAGTTGGCCACGCAAATGAAAGGTCTCGCCGGCGGGCTTCCAGGAATCGCCGGTCTAAAAATTCCCGGGTTGTTCTGACTGCCCCACGTGATATCACACTCTCTCCTAATTTGCGGATGCCGGCCGGGCTTCCCCGATGCCTGACTTTGCCGAACCGATCGCTCGGCTCATCGATCAATTCAAACGCCTGCCCGGAATAGGCCAAAAAACCGCGCAGCGGCTCGCTTTTCACGTCCTTCGCTCCTCTCCTGAGGAAGCCCAGGCGCTGGCCGAGGCGATTCGCGACGCCAAAGTGAAAATCCGCGAATGCAGTCTCTGTAACAACATCACCGATACCGATCCGTGCTTTTACTGCACCAGCCCCAATCGCAATCACAGCGTGATCTGCGTCGTCGAGGAACCCCACAACATCATCGCCATCGAAAGGACCCGCCAATACAATGGGCTTTACCACGTCCTGGGCGGAGCTCTTTCGCCTTTGGAGGGAGTCGGCCCCGATCAACTAAAATTGAAGAGTCTCATCGAACGTCTCAAAGCCGGAACGGTTTCCGAGATCATCATCGCCACCAATCCCACCGCCGAAGGCGAAGCCACCGCCGTTTACATTTCGAAGCTGATCAAGCCCCTGGGTGTCCGTGTGACCCGCATTGGCGTAGGCATCCCGGTCGGTTCGGACCTCGAGTATGCCGATGAAATCACGATGCTTAAGGCTATGGAGCGCCGGCACGAGCTCTGATTGAATGGGAACAGGTCCACTGACTTTCCTTCCGATACGCCCCACCTTTACCACTTCGCCATCCTGGGTATTAACATCTTCGCACGCCTTCCGCCGGAGCGCTCGACCCGCTCAGGTTGCGGGTGTTACGCTTATTTGACAGTAAGGGGAGAAGCCCGTGCCGGAGTCCGTGCCGACAAACGAACCCGAAGCGCACAATCGCCGCAGTACGCGCATTGTGCAAGCCGTCCCGCTCACGGTCACCGGAGTCGACGCTTTGGGGCGCCCTTTCCAGGAGCGCACCTCCACCCTGATTATCAATTGCCACGGCTCCCGCTACCAGTCTAAGCACTACGTTCTCAAGGGCATGTGGGTCACCTTGGAGGTTCCGCATCCGGAGCCGGGCCGCCCGCCCCGCACTGTCCGCGGCAAGGTCATGTGGATCCAGCGCCCTCGTACCGTACGCGAATTGTTCCAGGTGGGCATCGAGCTGGAAGTCTCAGGGAATTTCTGGGGCATCGCCTTTCCTCCCTCGGATTGGTTTCCGTTTCCCGAAGGCCTCACCGCGGTGCCTTCGCCCGCGCCTCCCCCGAAGCCCGCAACCGTTCCGGCGCAGGCATCTTGGCCAACTGCGGCCGTGGCTATCCCAGCAGAAGATGAAGGCAATGTGCGCACGCTGCCGCTGCCGGTCGTCGAACAGGCAGCCGCTCTCAAGTCCTCTCTTGCCCCGCAAATCTCCCAGCTTGTCGAGGACGCCAGGCAGGATCTTTTAGCGTCCCTGCGCAGGAGCGCTGCGGAGGCTGTTTCTCTCGAGGCGCGTCCTCTGATCGCCTCCCTCGAATTGCAGCTGAGGACCATTGCCGAAGGCGCCATGCATGCAGCCGCGGGTGCCGCCGCTCAAAATGCATTTCAGGCCAAGCAAGGTCAGCTCGAAGCTTTTCTCCAGGAATCCAATCGCAGCTTGGCGCAAAGCGTCGAACGCCTCACTCAGCAGTTCGCCTCGCGCCTGGAAGAACTAGAAAAAGTCCGCGACGCCGCGTTTGAGCAGCGGCTGGAAAGCCGCATTCACGACAGCGTGGAGCAATTGCAAAGGCAGGCCGCCGAAATTCGGCCTCCCGCCCCCGACCACGCCGCAATCGCCGCGCCCGTCGAAAGCGGCGCGATACCGGCGATCCCGGGCGTCCAGGATCTGGAGCAGCAGGTGCGCTCGCAAGTGGAACAGGCACGCAACAGCCTGGCCGAATTCGAGACCGGCATGCGCCTTTTGCGCGAACAGTCCGCCGCCGCTTTCAGCTCCGCACAATCCGATTGGGGCGCTCGCGTGGAGGCGGACCTGGCCGGAGCGGCCGCTCGCTGGAATCAGCAGGTCGAAAGCTCCATCGAATCTGCCAAGCAACAGCTTCTCGATCGTCTGGCGCAGGATACCCAGTCGAACTGGGAGCGCATCGAGCGCGAACTCTCCTCGCGCCTGGGCGAGTTAAACAAAAATTTCACCGATGCCGCCGGCGGCGCCGAGAAGAAGCTGGACGACCTGCGCGTTTCGTTACATGAGGGAAACGAACGCGCCGAGGCCTCCCTGGCTAATTTGCGCTCCCTCGAAAATCAATTGGCGCGGCAAATCGAGGATCAATCTGCCCGGCTTGCTGGCATGGCCCAGGCCGCCGAGCAGGCCTTCGCCGAACGTGCTGCTGCTTTACTCGATGCCCAAAGCCAGGAGATGGCCCGTCGCGCCGAAGGCGCCATCGCCACCTGGTCGGAGCGCTTGCAGCCCGCCCTCGAAGCCACCGGCCAGCAGACCGTTACCCGCCTGGCGTCGCAGATCAAAGACGGATTGAATGCCGGCGTCGAGAACGCCGCCCAGGTCCTCGCTCGTCTGGAAAGCGCCAGCGTTACGGCCGAGGAATGGTTGCATAGCCGTGAGGAAGATCTCGCCAAAGCTTCGGAGCAAGCGGTCCACTCGGCGGGCGAGCGTATCAAGGAGTTGAGCGGCATTCTCTCGCATGATCTGCAGGAATCGGGCCGAGCCGCGGCCGACAAGTGGATTGCGGACATTGACGCCAAAGCCACCGACACCAGTCACCGTGCATTTGAATCGCTCTTCAAGACCGCCGAGTGGTACGAGAAGAAAGTGCAAACGCAGTTGCAATCGGCGATCGATAAAGGCCTGGAGAGCGCCCTCGTCGATCTCAAGGAGAAGGCCCGCGAAATGTCCGGCGTTTTCGGCGCCGAACTCGACCACTACAGCCGCAGCTATGTGCAGCACACCCAGGGTCAGGTGGAAGAGGCCGCCCGGGAAGTGGTGGAAAAGCTTCGCAAGCAAGCGGAAGAGATGGCCTCGGCTTCCGCGGCCTCCATCGTCCAGCAAGCTCGCGAGGATTCAGACGCCGCCCTGGCCGAATTCCGCGCCCGATCCGCCGACGTTTCCGCCCAGGTCAAGACCGAATTCGAGGCCCAAGCCGCCGACGCTCGCTCCAGGAGTGAAGCGGAACGGGACCGTCTCTCCGCTGAATTCCGCGCCGCCTTGAAGCAGCAGTCCCAGGATGAGCTGGGCAATGCGCGCAAGGACTTAGCCGCGCAGATCGGCTCGGCGCGCGAGGAGTTGAGAGCGGAGTCTCAGATCCAGCAGGAAAAACTGGCCGAGTATGCCGCCGCCTTCAACGAACAAGCCCTCGAGGACTATAAGAGAAGGCTCGAATCCGCCTCCAACTCTTGGCTGCTGACCACTGCTTCCAAGCTGAGCCAGCAATCGGAACAGCACTTGCAAGCTGTGGCCCGCTCCGCGGAGCAACGCCTCCGCGATGCTTGTAACGACGTTTTCTCCGGCGTCGGCGAAACCCTGCGCCGCCGCTTGGTAGACCTCGACCCTGCGTCCCCACCCAAGCCCGGCGAGTGAGCCGCGGGCGTTCTCCTCAAAACCATCTCCAGACAGGTTTTGCGCCGAGACTTCAGCCACGTTCGGCGAGCGAATCGGTATAATGGGCGTCTATGTCCAATCACGCCTACGCCAGCTTCTGGCTGCGGGATCGCTCGCCCGCAAGCGCTGCTCGGCCAATTCCAGCGGTTTCTCGAAACGTTCCCCCTTTCTTCGGTCTCGCACCAATTCACGAGTTTGGTCATTCGCGCGGTGAGCCCCTCGGAATCTCCCTTGGCGGAACACGATCTTCGCGGCACAATGGCCTCCGCGTCGGACGTAATTGCCTTGGCGGCGGAACGCGATAACCCAGACTGCTCCTACGAGGTGGAGGCCTCGTGGGACATCTGGCAGCGCAACCTGGAAACGGGCGTCTGGGAAAAGGGGCCCGAGCGGGTGCTCCTGAGCTGCGCCGGTCCCGATTATGACGAGGGCGCGGCCAAAGAATCGGGCGATTTTCTCGCCGACCTGGGCTTCGAGCATTTTTTTACCGGCCACGCCGGCATCCTGGGGGACCGCGGAGCGCGCAGTGCGCCCGCCGATCCGGTCGAGGCCGAATTCCTGTCCTGGATGACCCATGAGGAACACCTGCATGAATATTATGAGAAGACGCGCGCCAATATTCAGCTCTTCCTGAATTGGGTAAGCGCGGTGGAAAAACACGTGCCCATGGAGCGCTACCATTTGTGGTCCGAAGGAGAAGAAAACCTTGAGGCCCGGTTGGACGAAATCCTGGCGGTGCACTAGCCTCGTTCTAGTCATTGCGTTCACCGCGCCCGTATTTCCAGCGCAGCGCAACGCCGCGGCGCCTCGTGAGGAGGCCCCAAAACGCGCCAACGAGACCACCCTCGCCGGACTCCGCCCTGGACGCGATGCGCTGGCCGCGGCCTTCAAGCGCTACAAGGAAAAATATGTCCTCAGCAAAACCAGCACGGGCAGCAAAGAATGGCGCGACACGTGCACGGGCCACTCGTTGGCCCTAGCGATCGATCCTCGCTCCATCGTTCAGCAGGTGACCGTCTCTTTGCTCGTGCCCTCACGATGGAAACTGCGATAATCGTCGCTTTGAATTTCTCAATCTTGATGATTGGATTACAGGCAAGGGGTTGCGCCTCGGCGATTCACGCAACCGCGTCGTCGAACTTTATGGCGAGCCAAACTCCAGCGAGCCCGTGGTGCGAGGGGACGGCGATTTTGAGCTGCTCGAATTTGATTTTGGCTGGGCCGGGGCGGATGTTCCCCAGGCCATGCAAGTGTATTGCGAGCGTGATTCCGGCCGAGTGGTGGAAATTTCCCTTCTTGCCGCCACCCGGCCAGGAACCAAGCGCGCAACCAATGCGACGCAGTGACACATCGGGTTTTTTCGGCTAAGGCCTGATGGAAGGTTGATGAAAGCTTGATGAAAAGGGAAGCGGCAATCGTTATGACGGCCTCTGCCTCGCACCCACGGGAGCACAAATGAGCGGTGCCCCCGGTGCGGGCGTGCTTGCTGCGGATCCGCCCAAGCCGCCCGCCGCGAAATCCATTCCTGGATGGAAGCAGCTGAGCAAACTGCTTCCCTATATCGCCCGCTCCAAGGGCCAAGTCGTCGTCGGCATGCTGACCCTCGCGGCCATGGGCATCGTCGGCACGCTTCAGCCGCTGGTCTTCGGCGTGATCATGGACTCGCTCTCCGGCAATGCCCAGCCTCTCGGCCGCCTCAGCGAAATGTCTCCGCGCCTAGCCCACGCGCTGATCCGGGACTATGCGCCTTCGAGCTCCCACACGCTGGTTATCTATTGCCTTATCGCGATTGCCATCGTCGCTCTCAAAGGCGTCTTCTCCTTCTGGACCCGCTGGATTCTCATCGGCCTCTCCCGCGATATCGAATTCGATCTGCGCAACGACTTGCTCGATCGGCTCCTGCTTATGGAGCCCGAATTTTATGTGCGCAACCGCACCGGCGAGCTCATGTCGCGCGCCACCAATGACCTGAACGCCGTGCGCATGGTTCTGGGCCCGGGAATCATGTATACCTCCCAGACGATCGTCACCATGGTGCTGGCGGTAGTTTTGATGTTCCGCCTGTCCCCATCCCTCAGCCTGTGGGTTCTCATCCCGGTACCCATCGTGGTCGTCGCCGTGCGCTACTTCGGCAGGACCATCCATTCGCTGTACGAAGTCATTCAAGCCGCCCTGGCCACGCTTTCCGCCAAAGCCCAGGAGAATCTGGCCGGCGTGCGTGTCATTCGAGCCTACGCTCAGGAAGACGCCGAGATGCGCGCCTTCGACGCGCCCAATCGCGACTACGTCACCCGCAATCTCAAGCTGATCGTCACCTGGAGCCTGTTCATGCCCGCGCTGACGGCCCTCGTGGGCACGTCCTTTGTCCTGGTGATGTGGTTCGGAGGCCGGCAGGTAATTTATGGGCAGATCTCCCTGGGCGAATTGGTGGCCTTTTACGCCTTCATGGTTCAGTTGATCTTCCCCATGGTCGCGCTCGGCTTCGTCACGAACATTTTTCAGCGCGGCGCCGCTTCCATGGGCCGTCTGAACTACATCCTGGATGCCAAGCCTTCCATCAACGATTCCGCCGTGCCGGCCCGCCCCAAGGAGCAAGAAGCCCCCCTGCGAGGCGATATCGAATTCCGCCATCTCGATTTCACCTATCCCACTGGCCGCGGAGTAGCGTCCGGGAAAGAAAATGGCAGGCCGGCCGGTACGCCCGTCTTGCACGACATAAACCTGCACGTCCCGGCCGGCTCGACTTTGGCCATTGTCGGTCCCACCGGCAGCGGCAAGAGCACTCTGGCGGCGCTGGTTGCCAGGCTTTGGGAAGCGCCGCCCGGAAGCTTGCTCATCGACGGCCGCCCGATTCGGGAATGGCCGCTCGCCACCTTGCGCCGCTCCATCGGCTTCGTCCCCCAGGATACGTATCTCTTCAGCGAACCCCTTCGCGAGAACATCGCTTTCGGCATGGACGAGTGCCCCGAGGAAGCGGTCTTCAAAGCTGCCGATACCGCCAGCATCGCCTCCGAGATTGCGGGTTTCCCCATGGGATACGAGACTTTGGTCGGGGAGCGGGGAATTACGCTCTCCGGCGGCCAAAAACAGCGCACCGCCCTGGCGCGCGCCGTGGTGCGCGACCCTCGCATCCTGATCCTTGACGACGCCCTCTCCAGCGTCGATACCGATACCGAGGAGCGCATCCTTCGCGGGCTCAGGCAGCTCATGAAGCATCGCACCACCCTGTTGATCTCGCATCGCGTCTCCACGGTTCGCCACGCCGATCAGATCATTGTCCTGCGCGACGGCCGCATCGTGGAACGCGGCACGCACGAAGAACTCCTGGCCCAGGGCGGCTATTACGAAGAGCTTTACCAGAAGCAATTGCTCGAAGAAGAGCTGGAACGCGCATGAGTGATTTCAGCGAAGAAGAAGCCTTAGGCAAGGTTTACGACTCCCATCTGGCGAAGCGGCTCCTCCGCTATCTGCATCCCTACCGGGGCTGGGTCGCCATTGCCGCTTTGCTGACCTTGCCTGTGGCGCCGCTGGCGGCGGTCGGTCCCTGGCTCTTCGAGATCGCCGTGGACCGCTATATCGTTCCCTCGCTGCATCATGAGGTTCCGCAAGCGGTGGCCGTTCGCGGACTCGGCTGGGTTTCGCTGGTGTTCCTGGCCACGCTGGCCCTGGGCTTTGCCTTTATGTACTTCCAGGTTCGCGTCATGCAGAAGGTCGGCCAGGACACCATGTATGACTTGCGCAAGGAAATCTTCGAGCACCTCCAGCGCCTGCCGATCAGCTTCTACGACCGCAGCCCCGTCGGCCGCCTCGTCACTCGCGTCACCACCGACGTGGACGCGCTGAACGACCTCTTCGCCACCGGCATCGCGGCCATGGTGAACGACGCTTTTCTTCTGGTTCTCTTCGTTTTCGTCATGCTGCACATCAACTGGAAGCTGGCCCTGGCCACCTTCGCCGTAATCCCCCTGCTTTTCGTCTGCACTTGGGTCTTCCGCGACAAAGTTCGCGACGCCAACCGCCGCATTCGCACCGCCATCGCCCGCATCAACGCATTTT
Organism: uncultured Acidobacteriota bacterium; assembly: GCA_963823935.1. GTDB lineage: Bacteria > Acidobacteriota > Terriglobia > Acidiferrales > UBA7541 > Palsa-189. The sequence goes on along the minus strand of CAWGNM010000007.1, from coordinate 167,556 downwards.
TGCAGGAGCACATCAGCGGCATGAGCGTGGTCCAGCTGTTCAATCGCGAGCGCAAAGCCCGCGCGCAGTTCGCCGAGCTCAACCGCATTCACATGGAGGCTTACAAGGACGCCATTCTGGCCTTCGCCCTCTTTTATCCTGCCGTCGAATTCATCGGCGTGGTCGCCATCATTGTCGCCTTCTGGTACGGAGGCTTGCAGTCGCTCGCCGGGCTGGTCTCTGTGGGCGTGCTCTTTGCCTTCATGCAATGGTCGCAGCGATTCTTTCAGCCCATTCAGGATCTCAGCGAAAAATTCAATATCCTGCAGTCCGCCATGGCTGCCTCCGAGCGCATTTTCAAGCTGCTCGATGAACCTCTTCCGGCCGACTTGTCCGCCGGCCGCCCTCTCCTCGAAGTGCGAGGCGAAATCGAATTTCGCAACGTATGGTTTGCCTATCATGGAGGCGCAAACCCGGCTGAAGACGACTGGATTCTCCGCGACGTCTCCTTTCGCGTGCGCCCCGGCGAGACCATGGCCATCGTCGGCCACACCGGAGCCGGCAAAACCACGACCATTCAACTCCTCCTCCGCTTCTACGATATTCAGCGCGGCCAGATTCTCCTCGACGGCACCGATATCCGCGAGTTCAGCGTCCAGGATCTCCGCCGTCAGTTTGGAATCGTGCTGCAGGATCCCTTTCTCTTTACCGGCACGCTGGAATCGAACGTCCGCCTGGGCACCGCCGGCGTCACCCGCCAGGCCGTCGAATCCGCGCTCCGCGAAGTAGGTCTCGGGGCGTTTCTCGATAGCCTGCCCCAGGGCCTGGACACTCTGGTCACCGAGCGCGGCGCCACTTTTTCCGTCGGCCAGCGCCAACTGGTGAGTTTCGCCCGCGCCCTGGCGCATAATCCGCGCTTCTTGATCCTCGACGAAGCCACCTCCAGCGTCGATACCAAAACCGAAATGATGATTCGCGAAGCCCTGGATCGCCTTCTCACCGGACGCACCTCGATCGTCATCGCGCACCGCTTGAGCACCATCCAGAACGCCGATCGCATCCTCGTCTTCCACAAAGGACGCTTGCGCGAGCAGGGCACCCATCAGGAACTGCTCGGTCAAAGAGGCATTTACTACCGCCTCTATCAGCTCCAATACAAAGACCAGGAGCTGCGCCTGCACGTGGGCCCGGCCGGCCCTGCCAGCGCTCCTCTCCCCGCTGATGATTAGTTCCAGCGCCCGCGAGCCTCGCTGAATGGCTCGCATTCCTGTGTTGATCTCCGCGGGAGAAGCTTCCGGCGATATGTACGCCGCGCAACTGGCCACGGCGCTCCGCCGCCACGCCGATGTCGATCTGTTTGGCATGGGCGGCCCCAAGATGCGCGAAGCCGGCGTCGAAACGGTCGTGGACGCCTCTGAAGTCGGCGTGCTCGGCGTGGTGGAAATCGTGCGCAAGCTGCCGGCGCTTCGCCAAGCCTGGCGCCGCCTGCTCTCGGAAATCGAACGGCGCCGTCCCACCATCGCGATTCTCACCGATTTTCCCGCCTTTCACCTGCGCCTTGCCCGCGTGCTTCGCCGCAAACAAATACGCAACGTCTATTTCGTTTGCCCGCAGTTCTGGGCCTGGCGGCCCTGGCGGGTAAGGCTGGTGAAGCGCCGCTTCGTCCGCGGCCTGTGCATTTTTCCCTTCGAGGAAGCTTTCTTTCGCAAGGCGGGAGTCGCATGCGGACTGGATCGGCCATCCCCTGGTGGATGCCGTTCACGCGCAAAGCACGCGAGAGGCTTTCGCCCTACGCCACGGCCTCGATCCTGGCCGCCCCATCGTCGCGGTGCTTCCGGGTAGCCGCCCCAGCGAACTGGCTCATCACATGCCTCAGTTGATGCAAGCCATCGCCATCATGAATTCAACGGCTCCCCGGCAGTTCGTCATCGCGGCAGCCCCCGGACTGACCAAGGCGCAAATGAGAGCGCACATGGGCGCGCTTCAATCCACGGTGCCGATCGTTGAAAACGCCACATACGACCTTCTCGCCGCCGCGGATGTGGCCATCGTCTCCAGTGGCACGGCCACCGTCGAAGCCGCATTGCTCGATGCGCCTATGGTAGTCGTTTATCGCGTCGCGCCCTTTACGGCTTGGGTCGTCCGGCGCTTGGCCCGCACCCGTCATTTCGCCATGGTCAACCTGCTCGCCGGCAAGGAGATTGTTCCCGAGCTCATTCAGGACGCTTTCACCCCGGAGCGCCTGGCGCGCGAGACCGAGCGCCTGCTGGCCTCGGCCGAAGCCCGCCAGACCATGCGCGGTGAACTCGCCCTGGTCCGTGAAAAACTGGGCCCCCCCGGCGCCATAGAGCGCGCCGCCAGCATCATTGCCGGCATGATCCAAAATTATTGTATGCTGCATAAATAATGCAATAGTTTAGCGCAAAAAAGAGGGCAATTCGGATTGCACGATGCAGCCGCGCAGTTTGGCCGGGGACTGCCGGATGCCGTTGATGGAGCGAATGATGTCTTCCATCAACTCATCGGCATGGTCCGGACAACTGTTGGCGAGTTCCCGTTTGGCCAGCGACCAGACTCCTTCGTCGGGATTGAGGTCCGGGGCGTAGGCGGGGAAATGCTCAATGTGCAGGCGGGGATGTCGCTGGAGCAGGTTCTGGAGCGGCTTCCCCTGGTGCGTGGAGGAATTATCCAGCAGAACGATGACCGGTCCCCGGAGATGCCGCAACAACTCACGCAGGAACCTGCAGACCTCCTCCTGCCCAATGTTGTCAAGAAAGAGGAGATAGTAGAGGCTCAAGTGATGCCGCCGAGGGCTCACCGAAATTCCGGAAATGACGGAGACCTTGTCGCGCCGTCCCTGGCGATGGCGATACACGGGAGTTTGGCCTTGCGGAGCCCAGGTTCTGACCACGTTGGGGATCAAGAGGAAGCCCGATTCATCGGCAAAGACGATGTGGGCACCCATCCGCGTAGCGTTTTTTTTATCCGCAGCCAGTTTTTTTGTTTCCAGCGCCCGATGGCTTTTTCATTCTGTTCCAGCGCCCGCCGTTCTGGCTTTTGAGGACTCCATTGCAGGCGGTGCATCAACCGGCCGACATGGTCGCGGTGATAGTGGACACCGAACTCCCGCCGGATCAGTTCCGCAATGCGGGCCGTGGTCCACAGGTTGGTTCGGTAGCCGTGCGCGAGCGGTCCTTGCAGAAGCACCTTCTCCAAACGCTTTCGTTCAGTGGATCCCAGTTTGAGCGGCCGTCCCGGAGAGAAGCGCACCCGCAAAGCCCTGGTGCCGCCTCGTCGCCGGGTATCCCGCCAGCGCATCACCGAACTGGCATGGCATCGGACGCGTCGTCCCACTTCGTTGAGAGAATGACCGGCATCCAGCAACGCTAAAGCTCGCTTGCGCCGGTCTTCCAGTAGGTCCGCGCTCCCCTTCAGCCTGGGCATGGGTGTTCTCCTCCCCACTGCCCATTATTGCATTATTTATGCAGATCTCAATAGTGCTCGAATACAGCAAATCACTGCACGTCCATGGCAACTCACCAACCCTTTTTTGCTATCCTAGAGATGCGCTGCTTTGGTAGACCCGCTGGGATGAGGTCATGAGACATAGAACTTCGGTTCGGCTTTTCTTACCCGCGCTGCGCGCGCTGCTTGCCGCCTCGGCTTGTTGCATCTGGGCCCTTGGCCCCGCGTTCGCGCAAATCGAAGCGCCCGTGCGGCCGCGGCCAACCACAACGCAATCTCCAGTAAAGGCGGGTTTTCGCGCCGTCTCTTACGAGGTCTTCGCCTCGCTTGTGCCGGAGAGCCAGATGCTTACGGCGCGCGTCGTGGTGGAATTTCAAGCCCAGCAAGCGTCCCGCACGGTGGAATGCCAGCTGCACCCCAATCTGACGATTGCCGGCATCCGTGATTCCTCCGGGAACTCCCTCAGCGCTGACCGCAGCGGCCAGGATGGGCTGGACGTAAGCATTTCGCTGCCGAACGTTGTCCCGGCGGGCCAAAGCACAAAGCTGACATTCGACTACAGCGGCATTCTCTCCAATGAAGAGAATAGCCCCGTCGCCGGCATTCGCCTGGCATCCATAACAAAAGATGGAGCCTATCTCTTATTGCCCGCGCGCTGGTTCCCGCTCACCGATTATCCGGCCAACCGGTTTACCGGCGTCTTCCACATCGAAGTGCCGCAAAACTTCGCCGTCGTTGGCACGGGAACGAGTCAGGCTCCCGCGCCGGCCTCCTCCCAAGCCCAACCCGCGCCATCGCCAGCGCCAATGCTTGGCAACCGGAATCCGGATGGTGGGTCTCCCCGGTTAACGCGCCGCAATCAGGACGCAGCCTATCCGGCGTCTGCAAGCAAGGTGGCTCCGCCACCGGCGCCTGCTCCTCCCTCGCCCAGCCCCGCGTCCTCGGGTTCCCGAATCACGTACACATTTCGCGTCGATCAGCCGGAAGCTGCCGGAACCTTTGTTGCCGGCCCGCTGCAACTTTCTCCCGTGCAGGCCGAGGGACTGAACATTTCCGTTTATGCTCCCGCGAACGCGGGCGCCTCGGCGTCCGATTATGGGAACGCCGTCGCGCGCATCATCAGCTCCTTTTCCGATCAGTTCGGCCCGCTACCCAATCCCAATCTGACGCTTGTGCCAATCCCCGATGGCTCGCTGCCCGGCTATTCCGCGCCCGGCGTGCTGCTCTTGAGCCAGCGCCAGTGGGGCCAGGCGGTGAATACGCGCCAACTCGCGAACCTCGTTGCCGGCCAATGGTGGGGAAATCAGGTTATGGCCGCCTCTCCTTCCGACGTTTGGCTTACCGACGGCCTGTCGCGATATTCCGAAGCGCTTTACGTCGAGCAAAGCGCCGGCCGCGACGGCATGAATAAGGCCCTCAACGATTTCGCCATCGGCGCGTTGATGTACGACAGTACCTCGCCCATCGGCGAAGCCGGACGCCTCGATCCATATTCGCCTAATTACACTTCCGTGGTCGTGAACAAGGGCGCCATGGTCTTCCACATGCTCCGGGAGCAGCTTGGCGATTCCGCCTTCTCCGCCCTCTTGCACGATTACTACAAGCAATATTCGGGCAAGGCCGCCTCGCTCGCGGATTTCGAGAAGTTAGCCCAGGATCACGTCGTCCAGGCGCCGGCCAAGCCCGCCAACTTTGCGCTTGGGAATACATCCTCCTCCAGCGCCACGCCGGCCGACGCCGATCAAACCGCTCCGCCCAATATTCAGGCGTTCTTCGCGCAGTGGATCAATTCCACCGGAATCCCCGAATTCAACATTACCTATACCGTCTTTCGCACCAAGACCGGTTTTCGCATCGATGGCAAGATCAAGCAGAATCTCGATTTCTTCCGCATGCCGGTGGAACTTCAGGTCCAGACCGAGGGCAATCCCGAAATCAAGACCGTCGAGGTCAGCGGCACCGAGTCCAGCTTCAGCACCGAAGTTTTCGGCAGGCCCAAACCGGGCGGCATCACTCTCGACCCGCACAACTACATCCTGAAATCCAGCCAGCAGCTTCGCGTGCGGGCCATCATCGCGCGCGGCGAGACCTTCGCCGAGCAGGGCCGCTATTACGACGCCATCCAGCAATACCAGCAGGCCCTCGATCAGCAGAAGAACAACGCCTTGGCGGAGTTCCGCATGGCCGAAGCCTTCTTCTATCAGAAGAATTATTCAGCCGCGGCCAACGGCTTTCGCGACGCGCTCGACGGCAATATCGACCCGAGTTTCAAGTGGGTCGAAGTCTGGGGCCATATTTATCTGGGCAAGGTTTACGACATTGCCGGAGACCGCGCCCGGGCCGTCAACGAATACAGCAAGGCCCAGCAGACCAACGACAACACCGGCGGCGCGCAAGACGAGGCCAAGAAATATCTGGGCCAGCCTTACAAGGAAGGCGCATAAACTCCGTAGGTCAACTTCTTAGGTCTGGGAATCTTGAACTCTTAAAGCCCGGCCAGCCCCGTGAGATTCGGCTCTGCCACGCCTTTGTGCTGGATGAAAACCTGAAACCGCTCGCCCATTCCTTCCGCGTTGATTAAGGTTTTCAGCTTTAGCCGCGCGCGAATGCGCTCCACCTCGCCGTCCCCCGCGTCGTAGAGGTCCGCGAACTCATTCCCGCGTCCCAGCGCCACCAGAAAAGCCATCTGCGAAACGCATCCCGTGCGCGCGAGGCCCACGCATCGGCCCCACAAGTCCAGCGCCGTGAAATTCACATGGGCGGTCAGGTCCTGCTCCCCCGGCCGCTCCAAGAAATCTTCCGTCGCCTGATGCCCTGAATACGCCAAAAGTGTGCCGCGCATATGGCGCTCGTTGTAAAGTTCGGCGGCTTCGTGGCCGTAATCCACGGTCAGCACAAATCCGCGTCCAAGCTTGCGCCCGGCGTCCCGTATCCATTCGCGGGCATCCAGATTCACTTCGGCCTGCTGGCCTTCGCGCAACGTGATCCGCTGCTCTTGAAAGTAGTTCTCGATTTCAGGAGATGTCAGAGGACCCAGCTCTTCGATCAGTCTCTGGCCATCGAAAGCCACATAGATTTCGCGCAAAGCGCCGCGTTCGACGCAAACGCGGTGCACCGGAAATGCGTCCAGCAACTCATTCGAGAAGATGCATCCGGCGGAGATTTCGCTCGGCAGTTCCGCGGCGGGCGCAGCCTTGCCATCCGCCAGGTGCTTTCCCATCGTTTCCCTTTGCCGCTCGCGGCGTGCGGCGGACTTCTCGACCGCGAAATAGCGCAGCGCGCCATAAAAATCCGGCAGCTCTCGCGCCGCGAAGTCCAGGATTTGCGCTGCCAGGCGTCCCACGCCCGCCCCGGCCTCCACGGCAAAGAATTCCCTAGGCCGCCCCAGGAGCTCCCACATTTCCGAGAGTTGCCGCGCCAGCAAGCGCCCAAAAATCGGGTGCACGTCCACGCTGGTGTAATAATCCGCGAAGCGCCGCGCTTCCGCCTTGCTGTAATAACCAAACTGCGGATGATACAGGCACTCGCGCATGTACTCGGCGAAAGAGATCGGCCCGCTCGCGCGGATGCGCTCGGCCAGCAGCTGAGCCAGCGGCGTGGATAAAGAAGAAATTGGGAAGATAGGGAAGAAGACAGCGAGCCTCCCGCGCACTCTTGTTTTGACGGCGCTTTCACTGGGGTTGCGTCCGGCGGCTGGTTTCAATTGTCTTTCATCTGCGGATTGCGAACGAACATCTCCACCACGTAGTCGTGCAGGCAATCGTAAAGCTGCCGCTGGAAGGACCAGGGAAATTGCGAATGCTCGATTTCGCGCGGCTGCATCAAGAAATAATAGGTGTGTACTTCCACGCCCTCGGGCTTGAAGCGGATCACCACCTCGACGCCCCCGGTCGCAGGCCGCGCGTCGAAGTCGAAGAGCGGATGTTCGTATCGCTCCAGTTCCTTCTTCACTTTTTGCAGCATCGCCTCTGCGGAGAGCGATTGCGGCGTCCTCGCCGGGGAACTTGGCCCGCTCACCGGCCTTCTCCCGAACGCGCGGTGGATTCAAACTCGCCGCGCTCGTCCATTTCGTGCAGCGCCTTTTCAAACGCCGAGAGCGCGGTGGCGTCGAAAAGCACGAAGTAAATCTTTTCCAGCGAAGTGGGGCGCTTCAGGTGCTCCGCCACTTCATGCAGCATGATCGTCGCGCACTCCTCCAGTGGGAAACCGCCGATGCCCGCGCCCACGGCGGGAAAAGCGATCGTCCGCAGGCCCTTTTCAGAGGCGATGCGCAAGGAATGCGCCGTCGATGCGCGCAACCCATGCCCCGTGGTCAGGCCTCCCAGCTGCATGCTGGCCGCATGAATGATATGCCGCGCCTTCAGCTTCCCCGCCGAAGTGAGGGCCGCGCCGCCCACGGGAATTGCCCCGATTTCGTCGCATTCGCGCTGCACCGCATCTCCCGCTTTGCGGCGAATCACGCCGGCCAGGCCGCCGCCGAGCCTGAGGTCGTTATTGGCGGCATTGACGATCGCGTCCGCGTCCATCTCCGTCAGATCGCCTTGCTGCAAAACGATTTTTTCGCTGATGGTCATCGCTGCTGATGATGATAGCAGAGCCGAACGCCGCTGGCCCTCAGCGGCCCCCTTAGCAGCCCCCTTAGCAGCCTGGGACCACCGGCGCGCCCGTATTCTGCAGCGCGTTCGTCCGCACCCGGTCTCCCGTTTCGAGCAGGCCCAGAGCGGCTCGCCGCGCCGCCTGCTGTGTTTCGGGCGTCGTGGCCAGCTCCGCCAGCACCGCGCAGCCGGAGAGGTGATGCCGTTCTTCGTCCGGGTTGATGACGTCGCGATAGAGCGCGGCCAATTCGCCGAGCCCGGCGCGATCGAGGAAGGCGAGAAACTGCGCGTTCCTGCGTCCGCCCATGGCCTCTCGCGCCACCAGCGCGCCGGCAATGCGCTCGGGCGTCGTCGTAAGCGTGCGCAGATAATTCAGCACCGGGCTGGGAGGGTCCAGTGGGCGGAAGCCGTCGAGCGCCACGCCCAAAGCGCGCGCTTTCTCCTCGATCAGCTGATAGTGCCGGGCCTCATCGCCCGCGTGCCGCGCCAGCGCCAGCTTGGCGTTGAGTTCCGGCGTCGTCGATACCCACTCCGCCGCGATCTCCGTCGCTTCGATCTCGTTCTTCAGGGCCATCTTGATGAGCACGGCAACAAGTTCGATCTTTGGAACGCCCCAGGAGAGCGGCGGCTCGTCGATTTTCGCCAGAATCGATTCACTTTCCGTCTTCAGCTTGGCAACGAATTCGGCTCCGTTCACGCTGGCCTCCCATGTGATCGCCAGCCCATGCTAACGCAAGGGAAGGGAATCGTCTCCCGTTTGCCAGACGAGTTGAAATGCACTTTAGAGCAGAAGTTCTTGAGGCTCGGAACGTGGGTTCTGCCGCCGCGGCGCGGCAAAAGACTCGCGCGTGCAGCACAGGAGTCTTTTGGTTGGCCCGGTACTTATGGGTTAGTGCGATAGATGAACGGCTTGGGACCCTCTACGATCTTGAAGTCAGCCGGTACGGTAAATAAAGACGCATCCGGTTCGGATCGCGCGACGCCCGTCAGCCGAAACGTCACTTCACCCATGCGTGGATCGCTTCTCTTGCTGTAGACCACGGTCTTGAGATCGGGCGACGTCCACACCTCGGTCACGATGCTGATGGGTTTTTCGTTGCCGATTTGGCCCGCCGGTATCGTGCGCGTCGTGCGCACTCCCGTTACGAACACGCCTTCCATCGTCTGCGACCCCAGATCCTCCGTCGTGGCCTGCCCTTGCGCATCTCGCATCAACACCTTGGGCCCATCCATCGGCGGTATGGGCGGCATCGGCGGCGGCAGGTCCGGCACTTGCCCCGAAGCCGTTATTCTCGCCGTTTGCACGTAGAAAACATTGCCGCCAGGCGGCGGGGCTTGGCCGCCTGTTGCAGGAGCCTGCCCGCCCGGCGGCGGAACGGGACCCATAGGCGGTGCAGGCATCTTTTGCGCCGTCTTGTCGGTCAGGTCCAAAGTGTAGGAGGTCTGCGCCACGGGATCTTGAATCACCACGAGATGAGGCGCGTTCGTGGCCGAAAGATTGCCGATGCTCGGCAGGTTCATATCCTGCCGCGTGCGGCCCTGCGAGTCGCGCGCGATTGTGCCCGAGGTCGATTGAACGATGCGATTGCCGTCCGCCAGCGTCTGGATGGACTCATTTGTGATCGTCGCCGAGTAGGGCTGGCCCTGTACGGGAACGCCCGGCCCGCCTCCAAAAGCAAACGCGCCGATCGTCACCGGCCCAGGCCCGGCATTTTGCCCGGCATTTTGAGTGACCACTACCCTCTGCTGGGCCTGCCCAAATGCAGAAGACGAAACCACCAGAAGCGCCACCACGTAGATCGAGCGTTTCATCGCTGAGCACCGTTCCTTTCAAATTCCGTGAGTTGCGGCCGCAGGCGAATCTGTTCCGCCGAACCATCGCTTGCCATCGTGACGTCCGCTGTGAAACTCACCCCCGCGGGAACCGCGCCCGGAGGGAAAATGGCATCGGCAGGGATGGAAATCTCCACCGCCGGCGCGCCGGGCAATAAATTCGTGTTCTCTTGAGGCTGCGGAGACCTCGGTGCGTCGATCTGGAACGGGATGGCTTATTCGCCCCGCTCCTTTGCTTTTTTCCACGCGCGCCGTCGCCCTTGGCGCAGCTACCGCAGCCAATTGCCTCTCCGGCTCCTTCTGCGCCGTCTGCACGGGCTGCGAAGCGGCCGCAGTGCTGCCGATTTCCGCCGCAGTGCCGACGACCGCCGAATGCCGCGTGCGCGCCGTAAACAGGAAAACTGCGGCGACCATGGCCGCAATCGCAGCCGCGGAAACGGCCCGCCCCGGCCGCATCGATCTTCGGCCAGGCTTAGCAGACATGGCCGCATCGGCGCATGCGTTGCTGTACGCCTCGAACCCATCGCTCGCTTGCCGATACGCGTCAAGCTGCCCGCGGCATTGCGCACACTCCGCGAGATGCCGCTCCATCTTCGCGGCTTCGCCTTCCGGCAGTTCGCCATCCAGCCACGCAACCAATCTTTGCGAAAACTCACACATTGCATCTCTCCGCTAATTTCTTGATGGCCCGGTCCACGGTATCGGCCACCGTCGATGTGGCAACGCCCAGGACCTCGCCGATTTCGCGATAACGCAAGCCTCCCGCGCGCAGCAGCAGGCATTCTCGTTCGGCCTCGGTCAGCAGGCCAATCGCTTTCCTGAGCTGCCGGAACTTCTCTCGTTCCAGAACCGCGCTCTCCGGCGTCGATTCGTCCGCGATCGTATCGATGCGCTCTTCGAGCGGCGCCGCGAATCGCCTCTCGTAGCGGCTTTGCCGGTTCCTGGCCTGATTGTGCGCGACGCGAAAAATCCAGCTCCGTATATTTTCCTGCGATCCGCCGGCCGCCAGATGCTTGTGCAGGCTGAGGAACGCATCTTGCACCACGTCCTGCGCCTCATCGGCCGAAAGCCCCAGGCATGCCAGGTAGCGCAGCAGCGGCTTTCGCAGTTCGCGATACAGATCGGTCGCCTCGCACGCTTCGGTTGCAAGGCGCGAGAGCGGCAAAATCAAGCGTACGGAATCGCCACTCATAGGCTCTTGGTCATTGCGCCTCTACTTATATAACAAGTCAGGCCCGCGATTTTCCGGATCGGCTTCTTGGCCACTAAGAATACGACGTGTGCAGTAGAATGAGGGGAACGCGAAAAGCCAATGCACAGACGGCGGCGCTCAAGCGCCCCGAAAGCGCGGCGGCCGTTTTTCGAAGAACGCGCGAATTCCTTCGCGGCAATCCTCCGAGCGAAAGCAGGTAATCTGCCAGCGGATCTCTTCGTCGAGAGCCTTCTCCAACGCCTCGCAGTCTTCGACCAGGAGAATCTGCTTCACGCCTCGGGCCACAATCGGCGGCGCCGCGGCCAAGCCATCGGCGAGCAGCGCGGTCTCCTCTTCCAGCCGGTCGGGCGGCACCACGCGGGAAACCAGGCCCATCCGCAGTGCGTCCGCCGCGCATACCGTTTCCGCGCCGATCATCAGCTGCATCGCCACCGCGGGTCCCGCCAGGCGCGGCAAGAAATAGGTCCCTCCGAAATCCGGGAAGAGCCCCAATTTCGCGAAGCTTTGCGTGAAACTGGCCAGTTCGGAAGCGATCCTCGCGTTGCAGCACAGCGCCAGATTTGCTCCCGCTCCCGCCGCCGGGCCGTTCACCGCCGCGACCACCGGCTTGGGCATCTTGGCGATCGCCAGGACAATCTGTTTGCCGGTTTTCAAAAGCGCTTCGATCTCGCCGACGTCCTCGCTCTCCCGCGCCTTTCGCAGCAGGTTGACGTCCCCGCCGGCGCAAAACGCTCGCCCTGCGCCCGTCACCACCACGGCCCGCACCTGATCGTCTTTTCCCACCCGCACCAGCGCCTCGAGCAGCGCGCGGCCAAGCGCCGCATCGAGCGCATTCAGCCGCTCAGGACGGTTCAGCGTCAGCGTGCAGACGGCATCTCTGCGCGATTCCAGGACCAGCGGAGCAAAAGTTGTATCGGGAATGATCCACCCTCCGACGTTCAGCCGTAGCCGTCCCCGGATCTAAGACTAGCTCAAAAGCGGTATTGTAGGTGCAATCGGGCTCAGTCGGGCAAGTCGCGAAGCACGTTGGCGAGTTGTCGGAAATAGCGCAAGTGGATGTCGCGTTCCATGGACTTGGTCCCCGTGGAGGGCAGAACGAATACGCGCGCGCCGTAAAGTTTGTCGGTTTGCAACCCCAGCTTGCAAGGCCGCTGCGCGAACTTCTCGTAAGTCTCCTTGCCGTTGAACGCCACCACGCGCGGCCCATACTCCTCGATCTTCTGCGCCAGCAGAATGCGCCCTTCGGCGATCTCCTGCCGTTCCAGTTCGTCCGTCTCCCGCGTGGCGCGCTTCACCAGATCGGTGAGGCCGATGCCGAATTCGATTACCCGCTTATCGTCGGTGTAGGGTAGCGATTCGGGCAGGATGCCGGAATCGTAAAGCAGTGGCCAAAACGGATTGCCCCGGCCGGCGTAGTAGTGTCCCGCGCGGGTCCAGCGATCCGCGGGATTGAAGCCCACCACGATCAGTTTCATGCCTCGCCTGAGGTAATCCGGCAGCGTTCGCATTGCTCATCCTTTATAAGGAAAAGCCAGCTTAGCACGGAGAATCTCCGGAAAAACATTTGCCGCGCGGACGTGTGCATCTCAGTAAACGGGCCCCGGTCTAGCGTTTTTAGTGCGTTTTTAGGGTCGATTTTAGGGACGGTTTTGCCCGCAGCCCCCGGCCCCGGCGTCAAGGTCCCCGATGTCGAGGTTCTCGATCGATGAATCCCCAGGCCCCACTACGGCGTCCAATCAGGAGACCCGTATGGCCCGAGCGTATGGCTACATCGCGTACGCCGTGACGGTTGCCCTGCAATCGGAGCGCGGAATTTGAACGCGAATCTGGACGCCAATCTGAACGCCAATCTGAACGGAAGACGCGGCATGGTCGAAGCCGAAACAATCTGTGCTAACCTGCTTGGGTGCGGCCGCACAGCCCTTCGGGGCGTTCCGCCGCCGATGCTGATGAGTTCGCCCGAACCCAAACGCCTGCCTTCCACAGTCGTCCGCGATGACGAAGGCGCCTTGGTGTCTTTAGCCAAAAAAGGCGATCTGAACGCGTTCGATGAGCTCGTAAACCGCTATGAGAGCCGCATTTTCCGCCTGGCCATGAACATCACCCAGAACCGCGAAGATGCTGAGGACGCCACGCAAGATGCCTTTATGAAGTCGTTCCAGCACCTCTCCGACTTCCAGGGCGGTTCGCGGTTTTACACCTGGCTCGTGCGTATCGCCGTAAACGAAGCCTTGATGCGGCTGCGGCGCAGGCGTCCCAATGTCACCTCGCTCGATGAGCCCATCCAAACCGACGAAGACCTCATGCCCCGCGAAATCCGGGATTGGGGTCCGACGCCGGAGAAGCGTTACGAAGTCACCGAGCTGAACTCGATTCTTAACAGTGCCATCGCCGAGCTCGATCCCATTTTTCGCACCGTCTTCATCCTTCGCGACGTGGAGGAGCTTTCCACCGAAGAGACCGCCGAAGCGCTGGGCATCTCCGTGCCGGCCGTCAAATCCAGGCTGTTGCGCGGCCGTTTGAAGCTGCGCGAAAAGCTCAGCCCATCTTTTGAACGGAGCAAGCCAGCGTGAACTGCCGCGGATTGATTCAGGAAATCTCCGCCTACCTGGATGGCGAACTCAGCCAGGAGCTTTTGGCCGATATTGAAGTCCATCTGGAACGCTGCAAGGATTGTCGTCTCATCGTGGATACGACCCGCAAGACCATCGAGATTTACTACAGCGCTCAGCCCCTCCCGCTTCCCACCGATGTTCGCGAAAGACTACACCAGGCGTTGGTAAAGCGGCTCAGCCGCAGGGCCTGAACTGAGGCCAACTGGGGCGCGAGTGCGCCTTCGCTAATGTGCCCCCGCTAGTGTGCGGAAGTTTGGCTATCGTTCAGGCTGATGGAGCGGCCCCGGCCTTCCTTGACGGCCCGCTCGAAGACATAAGCGCCCACAGCCAAATCCCATGAGGCGATGCCGTTGGATTTGAAAAGCGTGATCTGCTCGGGTGTTTTTCGTCCCGGCCGCTTTCCCGCCACAATCTCGCCCAGCTCCCGCACTTGTTGCCAGCGCGAATGGTCGTCGCCAAACGCCTGGATCAGGTCGCCGGACTCGATATTGGCCTGCTGGATGGAGTCCACCGCGATGATCGCGGCCCGCTCGACCGCGTCGCTATCGAGCTCCCTCTTTTGCGCGAAGTTCGCGCCGATGGCGTTGATATGCACTCCCGGCGCCAGCCACTCGCCGGACACGATGGGTTTCATGGAGTTGGTAGCGGTGATCAGGATGTCGGCCCCGCGCACGGCCTCTTCCGCCGAACTCGCCGGCGTCACCGGCCGGCGCAATCTCTCGCTCATTTCGCGGCAGTAATTCTCCAGCCGCCCGCGGTCCCGGCCGAACGCGCGAATCGTCTCCAGCGGCCGCACTTCGCTCACCGCGGCCAGTTGGGTGCGCGCCTGCGTCCCCGTCCCGATAATTCCCAGCACCCGCGCCTCGGGGCGCGCCAGGTATTTCGTGGCCACCGCGCTCGCTGCTCCCGTGCGCACCTGGCCCAGGTAATCGCCTTCGATGAGCGCCGCCAATTCGCCCGTATCCACGCGATAGAGCAGGATCAGAAAACGGGCCACTCCGCGCGACACGGAATAAAGCTTCGCGCCCATCCAGCCGCCTTTTTGGTCCGCCGCGAACATGTAGTTCAGCAGCACCCGCTCGGGCAGAGCCAGCCGGCGCCGGGGATGTATCCAGCCGTCTCCCGTCGCCTGCCGCACCAGAGACTCCTCCACCGCGTTGATCGCCGCCGGCATCTCCAGCAGCGCCCGAACATCTTGCTCTGTCAGTATCAAAGGCATTGCCGCACCTTTCAGGGAAGTTCCAGATGCGCGCGGAAATGGAGCACGCGGCGCGACTCCGGGTCCAGCACAACCAGGTCACCCGCTGCATCGCCAGCAAGGTAAGCTGCGGATTTTACCTCAGAAAGCCGCTCGCCTAATGCATCGATCGCTTTGCGCCGTCCATCCTCGCTCCATACCTCCAGCCGCAGCGGAAACCCTCGCAGACGAAAAGTTGTTTGGCGGCAACCGCCAGGCTCAGCAGTTGGGAACTGTCGCCAGGATTCGGCTCCTGGAATACCGCGTCTTGCTTGCCGGCAAGGCTGAATTTGAGAATCCTTCCATCTGCGGCATCGCCCACATAGACGGCGTCGCTATCCGCAACCGCGGCAAAAGGCTGCGCCGCCTTTCCCAAATCCCCCGGCGCGATCACCCAAATTCTCTGAATCTCGCCTTTGCTGCCGAACACTTGCACTCTTGCTCCCGCTGGATCGGGCACATAGATTTTGCCGTCGGCGTCGATGCTGAAAAGGAACGCCCCTGCCGTTTTGCGCTGCGGAGCGATCCGCATCGCTCGCAACGGCTCGCCCTGGGGGAAGAAGATCTGCATTGTGCCGGCGCGCGAATTAGCGACGTAAATCGCTCCTCCCGAATCCACCGCAATCGCATCGGCCGTCCGCGCCGCGGCGTTTTCAAACGAAAGCAGGGGCACTCCGCCCGCTTCAAACTTTTGCACGAAGCCGGTAGCGCGGTCGGCCACGTACACGCGGCCGACAGGGTCCATGGCCGGCCCGGTCGGGTCCTCGAATTGTCCTGGGTCGGCGCCACGGACGCCCCACTCCTCGACGAATTCGAGCGGCGCGGCTTTCGTCACCGCGGCGGTGGTCTGGGAATGCGCCCGCGAGCATCCCCATAGCGCGGAAAAAAGCAGGGCGAAAAAAGGGACTAAGATAATGCGGCGATAAGGGCGATGGCGTGAATGGAGCCGGGTGCTATCCAAGTCGGGTCAGTACGGCGCCACAAGTTAGCACAATTGCGGATCGGCACAAGCCGGGAATTGCCCTTACTGTTCGAACCCGGCACGAGATTGGGCGCGGGGAACTGCATGGCCCTTCGGATTTCCGGAAGAGCCGGGTGGCGGGATTCGCCGCACCACTGTCTGCACCAGCCGGTAAGCGTGCTCCGCGTCCTTTTCGTCGTTGAACCGAAATTCCGGGCCGTCCAAGCCTTGCGTCACCAGCACTGGCAGCCGCCCGCAGAGATTGTTTTCCACGTACGAGGTCTCGTAGCGCTGGCGCTGCGTGCCCCAGGTATACACGTGGATGGAAGTGAAATCGCATGGCTGCCCTTCACCTGTCCTGGCCGCTGCGACCACGTACTGCGGCTTCGCGCCAGACGCGTCGGAAACCGTGTTCAGTTGCTCCCAGCCCACCACCCGCCTGCCCGCCGCGCTCATATAGTCGCCGATCGGAGGCGGGGGATCGAGTTCGATAAATCGCGAAATGACCCACCCCGCGATCGGAACGGCCGGCCCCGAATCAATTCCCCCCGCAGTGGCCCCTGACCCAGACGCTGCCGCGGAAGACGCCCCGGAAGCCACAGCGGGCGGCTGATACAAAACCAGCAGCCAGTCTTCCATATCGGATTTCCCGGCCTTCTCGCCGCCCCCGGCTGCGCCTTCATCGCCAGCCTTGTCTTCGTCCTTATCCGAAGCAGGCACGGCTGCCACCCGCCGCTCCAGAACGGCCACCGAAACATTGTGCCCGAATTGGAAGATGCGCGTGGAATCCCGTCCCGGATCGATGTGCACATTGCTCAGGGTCTTCGTGTGCCCCTTCGCTTGAACCGGCATGCTGCGGGCATCGGCCAGGAGTTGGCCCACTTGCTTCCAAAGGGCCGGCGCCATCAATAAGCGGTTATCGATCCATCCCTGCGTGCCGTCCGCCGCGCGCACTTCCGTCAGTTCACCCGCGCGCCCCATCACGCTCACTCTTTCCCCGTAACCTAATGTCGCCACCTGGCGCCGCACTTGCGCCGTCGCGCTCCAAAGCGTCGCGCTGCGATCCGCGATATACGCATCGGGGTAATTGTTGGGTTTTCGCCGCGCCCACCACACTCCCACACCCGTGGCGATAAGCACCACAACGATCAGCCAGCGCCGAGTCATCGCCTACTCCCGCGAGGGCCAAAGCGCTCTTTTAGCCGGGTTTTGTTTCCGCAGCGTGTGTTGGAGGACATATAGGGTCCGACGGTACGTAGCGACAAATTCTACACGATTCATCGCCAAGCTGCTTTCGCTTCGCCAGTGCCAATAAATGCCAATGTTCAACCCCGGCACAAGTCCGCGTGTTCTCATTTTACGTGACCAGTTACTCAGCGGGACGTGTTGTTCGCAGGGAAAGCATTGTTCGCAGGATCGTGTCGTGCAGGAAAGACACGGCACAAAACAAAAGCCGGCGGCTAACTCCGCCACCGGCCGTCCTACTCGTTTTTTTGCTGTGTTTAGCCGACTGTAACCGTGCCGCCGATTGGAATCTGCACGGTCATCAATTTACCTGTTTCGGATAGTTGGTTCTCCTTCTGGCGCGAATACACAAACTTATGCCCCTGGCTCTCGCCGGGATAGGTCCAGCTCACCAGAAGTGGCACTTGGTTGAGTCGCACGTCTTCACATCCACGTTCCTGGCAGTAGAGGTCGGGCCGATCGGTCGCGATGGTCTCGAAAGTCCCGATCACTCGAGTGCGGTCCGAATTCAGCACCTGCACGGTTTGCCCGCCGTTTTGGGCGTTCGGCACCGTGAACCAATAGGTTCCCGCCGGGAGGACCTTGTTATGGGGAAGCTGCACTGGTTGGTTGAACGTGAACTGCGTTACCTGGTCAATTGCCTCATGCTGTCCCTCGGCTCGTGCTTGCGGCACGAAGCTCAGGAGCGCCAGCGCTAGGACACCCCCGATTATGGTTCCAAGCGCCTTGCGAATCATTGATTCCTCCTCTATTCGGCCTCAAACATCCGGCCTTGGATTTCTTGCCGCTATCCTCCGCTTATCGGCTTATCGCCTCTTACTTACTTGGACGCGATTTAAGTCGCGAAAGTTAGCCAGAGGCGCCTCGCATTTTGGCCTTTAATTCTTGTATAAGGCCTGCTACGTGTGCAGGTTATGGCGCAAGGACCTACAGGGGATGCGGTACGATGCAGAGGTCAGAATGCGGTTAGTTCGCGCGCGGCCAGGACGATATCGCGGCTCTGCGGCAGAATCTTTTCCTCGAGATGCGGCTGATATGCGCAGAAGCTGTCCATGGCGGCAACCCGCCGCACCGGCGCGTCCAACTCCTCGAAAAGCTCGTCGGCGATGCGCGCCGCAATTTCCGCGCCGTAGCCCCACGATCGCATATCTTCGTAGGCCACGATCACGCGGTTCGTCTTCTTCACCGTGCGGGCAATCGCTTCCCAGTCGTAGGGCGATAACGACCGCAGGTCGATAATCTCAAGGGCAATCCCTTCGCGCTGCAGTTCCGTCGCCGCCAGTTCGGCGCGATGTACCAACGCGCCAAAAGTGATCACGCTTACGTCGCTGCCTTCGCGAACCACGCGCGCCTTGCCGAAGGGAATCGTGAAATCAGGTCCGGGATACGGCGCTCGATTATAGGGCTGCCGATAGAGGTGCTTGTGTTCGAGGAAAAGCACAGGGTCGTCGGAACGGATCGCCGTGCGCAAAAGTCCGCACAGGTCCAGCGCCGTCGACGGCATCACCACCCGCAGGCCCGGCAGATGCGTGAAGATCGATTCGCCGGACTGGCTGTGATACGGCCCGCCGCCAGTCAGGTAAGCGCCAGTCGCCGTGCGAATCACCATGGGAGCCTTGAAGGCGCCCGCCGACCGCCAGCGTGTCAACACCAGTTCGTCGCGAATCTGCATCATGGCCGGCCAGATGTAGTCGAAGAACTGAATCTCCGCCACTGGCTTCAAGCCTCGCATCGCCATGCCCACCCCGCGCCCCACAATTCCCGCTTCGGCCAAGGGCGTATCGAACACGCGGTCTGAACCGAATCGCCGTTGCAATCCCGCTGTAGCCTTGAATACGCCGCCCTTGCCCTTCACTTTCGCCAGGTTCTGCTCGCGGCTGCAATCGGCCACATCCTCCCCAAACACCAGGATTCGCGCATCGCGCTCCATCTCGTCGGCCAGCGTGGCCGCGACCATCTCCACCATCGTTTTCGGCTCGCCATCCGCTTTCGGTTCCGACTCGAATTGCGAGGACGTAGGATCCACATCGGGTGAACAAACCCACTTCAGTATGGATTCTTCTCCGGGCAACTCCGCCGCGAGCGCAAAATCGGTGGCCTCCAGGATCTCGCGGTCCACTTCCGCTTCCACCCGCTCCAGCTCTTTCTCGTCGAGAATGCCCTCGCGCACCAAAAATAGCCCGAACTTGGGAATAGGATCGCGGTGGGCCTCCTCTTCGCGCTCTTCGGCCGTCTTGTAAAGCTTCTCGTCATCCGAGAGCGAATGCGAGTAGGGGCGCGTCACGTGAGCGTGCACCAGTGCGGGACCCTTCCGAGCCCGGCAATGCTCGGCCGCCAGCCGCAGCGCGTCGTAGCTCACCAGAGGATCGGTCCCGTCGCACTCCTCGACGTGCAGGTTCGGATAATCGCGGACCAGCCGCGAAATGCTGCCTCCCGCGGTCTGCACCTCCACCGGCACGGATATCGCCCAGCCGTTGTCTTCCACCAGAAACAGCACCGGCAATCGCTTCAGGCAAGCGGCGTTCAGCGCCTCGAAGAATTCCCCCTGGCTGGTCATCCCCTCGCCGCCGGAGACGTAGACGATTTCGTCCCGGCTGTGCCGTGCCGTGTTCCCCAGCGGAGCGTGCTGCGCTTGATCCAGCGCTTTCGGATGACGCTCGAAATAGACCGAAGCCTCCGCCGCGCCCACGGCGTGCAGCCATTGCATCCCGGCCGTCGAAGAGCGGGTAACCAGGTTCAGCTCCGGCTTGCTCCAATGCGAAGGCATTTGATGGCCGCCGGAAGAAGGGTCGGACTTGGCGCCCACGGCCTGCAGAAGCATCTCCTTCGGCGTCAAGCCCAGACTCAAGCTCAGCGCCCGATCGCGGTAGTAGGCAAAAAACCAATCCTCGCCGGGCCGCAGAACCTCTCCCGCCGCCACCAGGACCGCTTCGTGTCCCGCCCCGCTGATTTGAAAATAAATCTTATGCTGCCGCTTGAGCTGGATTTCGCGGTCGTCCAGCCGCCGCGAACAGTACATCAGCCGGTACATCCGGATGAGGTCTTCAGGTTGGAGTCCGCGGTGCTTAGTTGTTTGGATACTGCCGGTCTTCGGGTGCGCTTGCACAGCCATGCAGCTTCACCTCTGTCGGCAAAGGCCCAGGCCGAAATTTAATTATAACTGAAGCTCGTTAGCCGGCGGTCAGGCCCTTACATGATATCTGCTTAGAACGAAACCCTATCGTCGCTCACTTGGGCGCGCCCGTCGCATCGTCCGACTTCTGGGTCTTCAGTTTCAAGGTAGCCAGGTTCAGGGTAGAGAATCAAACCGCTCCGCCATACCCGCGAACTCCGCGTCATTGTGCCGGATAATCTTCGCTTGCGCGTCCTTGAAAGGAGCTTCCGTCGGAATCCGATCCAACCATCGCTGGTGCGACAGCCGTTCGTGATCGGAGAAATCCAGGCGAATGATGAGCTGGATCTTCTCTTGCGCCTCCTTGTCTTTCGCGTGGGCGGCCTTGGCGTTTTTTGCCGCCTTGCCCGATTTCTTGACGCTTTTTTTAGAGGTGGGCTCTTCTTCCGTATCCTCCGTTTCGGGCGTATCGGGCGTCTCCGCCGTCTGCCCCGTCTCCGCGCGGTCGAATTTCAGCAAGAGCTTCTTGTCCAGCCGAAAGCCCTGCTTCCAACCGTCCACTTTGTGCCGCGCCTGTTGAGCAAGTTCTTCATTCGTGCCGAAATCGAAAACCAGAAAGGATTGGGCCATGCGTTTTCTATATCTGCTGACGCGCGCCCCTGTCAAGCCTTCGTCGTCAAAATCGCCACGTTGCCGATTGCATCCGCTTCGCACAAACGCGCTAGCATACCGTCGGACCATGGCGCGAAGCTCATCGCCGTCCTTGGAATTTTGGCCTTGGCCCTGACGTATCCTGCCGGGCAGTCCCCAATCTCGCCTCTGCGAACCTATCGCCCACTTGCTGCAACGGGAATGCTCTGCCCCATGCACATATGGCGGGTCTCGCCATATGTCCTGCGACATGGACGATGAGGCATCCCGGCTCCGCATGCGAAGTGCTGCCCCGCCGACTCCGTCAACCATTACACGGTCACCATCGTTTCGTCGCTGTTCGCTCCCATGCTCGTCTGCGAGCGCCCTGCCGCGAGCGGTACCGGCGCTGCATCGTCGCTGCCACCCAGCATCATACTCGGAGTCGTTTCCCCTCGTTCTCGCCTCCGCCCCGTCTGCCAGCTGAGCGCCGTCGGAAGGTTTCGAGCCCAGTAGCATATTCTCGTTCCTCCGCCTCTGCTGGAGGTGTCGGTTCTGGCTTGGTCGGCAAGGGGGGCCTATGAGAGCCATTTGATTCGTTGTTGCGCGCTTTCTGTCTTTTCGCTGGCGGTCGCGCTGCACGCCACGATTTTCGGCCGGTGACTGGGCGTCGTGCACGATGCCTCAGCATCTGCCGATTTCCGGCGCCACGGTTACGCTCAAAGCCGTCAGGATTCCGACTGGATGCAAACGCAAGAGTCAAATGACAGCGGGGCATTTCGAATTCGACGCCGTTCCCATCGGAAACTACTCGGTCACTGTGGCTCTCGATGGATTCCAGCAACAACAGCAAACCCTCATGGTCAAGTCCGAAACGAGCCCCGAGCTTCATTTCGAGTTGGCAATCCGGCCGGTGTCAGCGAAAAAGACGTCGTCGGGCGACGCCGGTCGAGGCGCCGACCGAAAGCGTTCACGCCCACTTCACTGCGTGAGCCGCGCAGGATATTCAAGCCACGCCCGGCGCCGATCGAACCAACAGCATGGCCATGATCACCGACTAACGTGCCCGGAGCCTACATGGTTCACGACATGCTCCACATCCGCGGCGGCCACCAGTTCACGTTGGCTCATCGACGGCGTCCCCGTGCCCAACACCAATATCGCCAACAATCTGGGGCCGCAGATTGACCCCAAGGATCTCGACTACGTCGAAGTGCAGCGCGGCAGCTACGACGCCGAATACGGAGACCGCACCTATGGCGTCTTCAATGCCGTCCCGCGCACTGGATTCGAGCGCGACCAGCGAATGCGAGCTCGTGCTGAGTTTCGGCAATTTCTATCAATCGAACGATCAGATCAATTGCGGAGGCCACAGCAGCGCCTTGCCTATTACGGCAGCCTGAATGGGAATCGAAGCGATCTCGGTCTGGAAACGCCGGTGGCCGCAGATCGTTCACGATGCCGAGAACGGCTACGGCGGATTCGGCTCCTCATCTTCAATGCCGACCCGAAAAACCAATTGCGCTGGTCGGTCTCTGCGCCAGCGATTACTTCCAGATGCCCGTTTCCCCGACCAGTCGATGTGGCCAACGGCGTGATCCAAAACGTACGGATCCAGCGATGCGAGAGCCAGACGGTTATCTCAACTTCTCCTGGGTTCGCACCTTCAGCCACAGCGGGCTTGCTCACTGTTTCGCCCTTCTATCATTTCAACAGCGCGAACTACGATAGCTCTCCTGACGATTTCCCGAATGCCATCACCGACGCACCGGACCTCGAACTACGTCGGGACGCAGGCCACCGTCGGCGCCACGGTGGCTCGTAACACCTTGCAAGCCGGCTTTTACGGCTTTTGGCAGCACGATAACCAGATCTTCGGCGTGCTCTTCAACGACGGTGGCAATTCGCCGTCTCCGATACGCAGATGGTCAGCGGAAACGTGGAAGCGTCTTTTGTCGAAGATAAGTTCGCCTAACGCCGTGGCTCACCTTCTCGCGGCGGCGTTCGCCAAACCCACTTTTCCGGCGCCGTCGGTCTACCGAAAACGCGACCAGCCCGCGTCGGCGCGGCCCTCGCGCATTCCCGTCATCAATTGGGTCTTCCGAGGGTTTTACGGGCAGTTCTATCAATCGCCTCCGCTGGTCACGGTCACCGGCCCGTTGCTGGGACTCGTGAACACTCCCAGCGATCTGGCGAACCCGCAGCAATTCATTCCGCTGATGGGCGAGCGGGACACCGAATATCAGTTCGGCGTGAGATATCCCCTACAAAGGATGGACTGCTGGACGTAGACACTTTCCACACTCGAAGTTATAACTTTTTGGATCACGGCAACATCAACTACGAATTCGACGACAACGTCTATCACCACGAACATCTTTCTTCCGCTCACCACTCAGGACGCGCTCATCCGCGGCTGGGAGCTGACTCTGCGTTCCCCTCGCCTGTGGCACAGAGGCCAAGTCGCACCTCGCCTACTCGAATCAGATCGCGGAGTTCATGGGCGCGATCACCGGCGGCCTGACGATTCTTCGACGCCGCCGCAGGCCGGATAGGCGCCGCTCGATCACGATCAGCGCAACACGCTCATTACGGCTTCGACGTCGACGCCTCCGTGGAGGGCCTACTTTTCCGGCGAATGTCTACTACGGTTCCGGATTCACCAATGGGCCTACGATACCGCCCCTCGCCGCCGATTATCTTCCGTGGCACACCACCGTGGATCTTGGTCGGCAAATCCTTCGGGGAGCGTTTCTCGGTTTCCGTGAACGCCCTCAATGTCGCCAATAGTCATCTGCTGATCGACAACAGCTTCACCTTTGGCGGCTTGCACTTCAATGATCCGCGCGAGGTCTATGGGCGAGTTGCGCTACCGCTTCCATTACTGATCGTGGACCGTGTCCGAAGGAGGTCTAAACGTGCAATCGACTCAAATTCGCGCCCGCCGGGCGCCGTGAGTTGCGGCTACTATGTCTCGTCGGCGCTCGCTCGGGCTGTCTGATCCTGGGCCTTGCTTTGGGTGTCAAAACCCGGCTAACACTACGCTCTGCGCGGGCGCGTCTTTTCCAAGAGTTCGGCACAGCAAATCACGGTCGATAACGAAGACATTCCTGGTTTCATGCCAGCGATGACCATGCCCTACCCGGTGAAGGATCCGCAGGGGCTTCAAGCCGTTCAGCCGGGCGACAAATCTCGGCGGACGTGGTGGTCCGGGAGGGTTTACTGGCTGCAGCACCTCGTTATCACGGATCAGAGCGGCCGGGGTTCGGTTCCGGCAACCACGGCACCACAGGAACTCTTGCCGGGCGCAGCGGTTCCCGACGTGCCCATGATCGATCAGGATGGCAAGACCCTGCATCTTCGCCAGTTCAAGGGCAAGGCCGTGCTGCTGACGTTCATCTACACGCGATGTCCGCTGCCAAACTTCTGTCCGCTCATCAGCAGCGAGTTCGCGGAGATTCACAAGGAGTTGAAGAAAAACTCTGACGATTTAGAAAGACCCATCTGGTCAGCGTCAGTCTCGATCCCGCTTACGATACCGCGCCGGTCCTGCGGAAATACGGCCTGGCATATCTCCAGGACGACGCAGCCGGATTCCAACACTGGGACTTCGTCTCCACCATCCCGCGGATCTCGAAAAGCTCGCGGCTGCATTTGGGCTGGAATACTCCGAGCAGAATAATCAGATCGTCGCACAGCATGGGAACGGTCTTGCTCGCTCCCAATGGAACCGTCGAACATCTGGCCCGGCAACGAATGGAAAACCAGCGAAGTACTCGCAGCCCTGGAAAATGCTACATCTTAAAGTATTGGGTCATGCGAAGGAGAAGCACGAACACAGAAAGAAACTGGAGGCTTTCGTTCTGGGGTCTGATATTAATTCTCGTCCTCTGCCTCATTTCTTGTTCCCCCGGTAGCTCGGGCCAGACGGTCCAGGCGAACCAGGCAATTTTTCGAGGCCGGTACGTTTATCAAACCTACTGTGCGGCATGCCACGACGCAACGACGAACCTGCATTTACTCAAGGATCCGCCGCGTCTGGACGGCCTGTTTCGAAAACAGACTTTCCCCAGCGGCGCGCCTGCAACGGACGACGAGTTGCGGAACGTCATCCTGCACGGCCGCGGCATCATGCCGCCCTTTGAAGGGACTGTGAACGACGATGACGTGGCTGCGTTGGTTCAGTATTTGCACACGCGCTAGGACAAGAGCCTGACGTTTGGCGGACTCCGCGGCTCTCTGGCGGGTTCCATTGAAACGATCCGCGGCGGATTTATGTCCAGTTTCGCTACCGTTTCCACTTCTAAACTTATAGCTAATAGCGGTGCCGTGTTGCTGGTTGTGTAGTTGGGTGGGCCGGCAGGTCGCCGACTTCCTGTGGGTGCGGCAGTTGCAAATCGAAGCTGGCGTTGTCCTTCTCCAGCTTCACCTGGATGGCAAAGGCGGCGCCGATATCGTCCACCACCCAGTCCGAAGTAGCCAACGCCTCGGCGGGCCGGTCGGAGAGGCTCCAGAGAATTTCGTCCTTCTTGCGCTCCACCTTTGCGGGATCGAGGTCGAAGATCCGATGATCGTGGCTCTCGACCAGCAAGAAGCGGCTCCCCAGTTGCAGTATCAGTGGATCGTTTTTCTTGCCTGTCCGGTAAACCTCCCACTCTTTCGGTGGAGCGTCGTTCACGCGCAGCAGCGCCTCATCGATCGGCTTCCAGGAGAGCGGCTTGTCTTTTGCCAAAGCGCCGCATCCGGAAACACAGAGCCATCCGGAGACACAAAGGAAGGCAAGAGAGAACCAAACCGCTGACGTGCCTTTTGTTATTCGGCGCATCATTTCCCGTCAGCCCTTCCGATCCGTTGCTTCATCTGGGAATCTTCAAAACCGATTCCGCAAGAGGGGAATCGGAGCATGTTGGCCTGGATTGTAGTCCGTTTTCCCGCCCCGATCCACACTGCCCGATCTTGCGACGTTTGGTTACGCTTGGCGGTTGCGTCGTGGGCAACCTGGACGGGCCTGGGGGAATCTCTCGAGCTGGCCTTACAACCGAATTCTGTACCCCTTTGCGCGGCTTTTTTTGCGCTACCCTTTTGGGCTATACGAGGAATGCTGCATGCCTGATTGCCGTCCGCGAAGCTTCCGCAATCGATTCCTGGCTTGCCTCTTCCGGCGCGTCGCGGATTCTGCAAATATTCGGCCGGTGTGCTGCCTTGCCGTTGCCGTCTCGTTGCTGCTGACGGCAGCTCCGCTGTCGTCCCAGGAAAAGCCCGGAATCTCGGTGGACGTTAAAGTTGTGAATGTGCTCGCCACTGTTCGGGATAAGCACGGCGATCTGGTCTCCAATCTCGGCAAGGACGATTTCGTTCTGGAAGAGGACGGCCGCCCCCAAACCATCGCCTATTTCTCTCATGAAACCGATCTCCCGCTGGCTTTGGGCCTACTCGTCGATACCAGCGGCAGCCAGCGGCGAGTTCTTTCCGAGGAGCGCGCCGCCAGCCGCGGTTTCCTCGACAATATGGTGCGCGAGGGACAAGACAAAGCCTTCATCATTCATTTCGATCATGAAGTGGAGTTGCTCCAGGACCTCACCACTTCGCATCAAAAATTGGAGTCCGCGCTCGACCTGGTCGAAATCGCCCAGCCCGATAACGATCCCTCTTCCGGCGGCCAGCCCGGCGGTGGCCAGCCTGGCGGCTACCCGTCCAGAGCGCGCGGCGGCACCGCGCTTTACGACGCGATCTTTCTCGCTTCCGACGAAGTCCTCAAGAAGCAGCAGGGTCGCAAAGCCATTATCGTTCTCTCCGACGGAGTGGACCACGGAAGCAAGGAAACGCTGGAATCCGCCACCGCCACGGCACAGCTCGCCGATACCATCGTTTACTCCATTTATTTTGCGGATGAAGAGCCTTACCAAAATCTGGGCGGCTTTGGACGCCCGCGCGGCGGCTACGGCGGTGGAGGCCGGCGCGGCTACCCCCAGCCCTTTCCCGAAGAACGGCCCGATGGCAAGAAAATTCTCATGCAAATCTCGGCGGAAACCGGCGGCCGCTTATTTGAGGTCTCCAAGAAACAGTCCATGGACCAGATTTATCGCCAGATCGAAGCGGAGTTGCGCAGCCAATACAGTCTCGGCTATACGCCGGATCCGAATACCGAGACCGGATATCATAAGCTGCACGTTACGGCCAAACAGAAGGATATGGTCGTGCAAGCTCGCCAAGGCTATTACCTAAACCGCTGACTTTGTTTCCGCATCCGGAAACGGGATGGCGAAGAAGCGCACGTCCCGGTGCGGGATCTCACGGCGCTCCCCCTCGCCGCGCCGTCTTAGCGCAAACCATCTACGTCAACGCCAAAGCAGTGGTGGGCTCGCTTGCGCCTTGCCACGTTCCCAGGTCAGAAGCGCCTGGGCCGCGAGTGGGGCGTAGCACTCCGCGACCATACCGGCAGCTATGAGAGAGCCGGAGCGCCAGAACCAGACCTGCCCGAGCGAACGGCTAGTTCGAAGAACCGGCGGTTTGCCCGCGTCCCTCATCACGGATAGCGCCGCGGACTTTGCTTTGAAGTTCGGGCGTGATTTCGCTCAGGTTATGCGCGGCCTTCGCGTGTTCGGCAGCCGCCTTCAAAACCTCGTCTTCCGAGTTGCCGCGAGCTTCAAAAGGGCAGCCAGGCATCAGGTCACTACACTTCAGTACTTTGGCCATAGCGTGTCTCCTTCCCGAATTGGTAGGCGCGATGCTACGCTTCGGCGTTGTCGCAAGTCAAAGGCTAAGTTCGGGTGCCGGAATGCGCGTAAGCTCTCGCCAATCCGACAACATATTCGGCCGCGCCGACACCACCCGTGACGAGTTACAAGCTTAGAACCCGAACGTCGCCTGCAGGTAAATCTGCCGGTTCGCTGCCGCCGCGCCGCCGCCCGCCCCGGGCAGGCCTGCCGATGCCCCCGCCCCGCTCGTCTGGGCGCCGCCAAAGCCGCCTCCAAACCCTGACGCTAACCCAGTCGATTCGCCGAATAGGGGCGAGGTCAGATTTCCCACCGGCGTAGAAAAGTTCACGTTGTTAAAGATATTCCGAACGTTGACGCTCAGCACCACGCTGTAGCGTCCTGCGCCGCCTCCCCCGCCTCCGCCAAAGCCGCCGGGCCCGGGAGGCCGCGCCAGTCCGCCGCCCCGCTGTCCTCCTCCGCCCTGTCGGGCGCCTATTTGTCCCGTTTTGCCTTCCGGAAGCTTCCCGAAGCTGATCGTTTTCGCCAGCCGCAAGTTGAGCGAAAACTGGCTGGGTCCCGTGAGGTAGTTGATGGGCACAAGCGTTTCGCCCGGCTCCGGCACTTTATCGAAGGCGCCAAACTGCGTGTTGACGATGTTCGCGGGGTTCGATAATGGGCTTGCGAACGCCGGCCGCTGGTTCAATAGCGAGGAGCCGATCAGGTCCTGGCCCAAGGTGATGTTATAGGGACTTCCCGAGCTGGCTACCAAAAACGGGCTCAGCCGCATGCCGAACGGCAGCGTGATCGTTCCACCCACAAAGAACCTGCTCCGGATGTCGAACGCCGCCCTTCCGTAATCCGCCATTAAATTGTAGGGATTCGACGCAAAACTATTGGCTCCCGCCGTATCGCTATCGGCGTAATTCAGCGAGTAATATGCGTTCAGTGAGAGTTTTGCGCCGGCGCGGATCGTGGTATTGAGCACTAACTGATTCTGCCGGAAGATGCCGGCCGATTCGTATTGATAGATGTTTTCCGCTATTCCGTTGGGATAGACGCCGCAGTTGCCCGTGGCGGGCGGCGCGCATGCCGGGGTAGCAATCTCTGTTCCCGGTAGCACCGGAGAATTGACGTTGTTTGTGACCAATTGCCGCCAGCCGCGTGAATTCAGGTACGAAATCGAAACGTTTGCAGCCTTGCTCAGTTGCCGCTCGATACTGACGGCGGTTTGCATCAGCATGGGCGCGTGTAGATTTGGTGCGATCTGATAGATCGTGGGAACGCTCGTGCCTTGCAGCGTGTTAATAGCCGGGCAGGCCGCCAGGGAATTCGGGCAGAAGAAATTAGGATTGGAAATAATGAGTTCCTGTTCGTTGACGCCGTTCTGGCGGCCCGCCTCGAGGACCAGGTTCGGAGGGAAGCGGTCGTAGAAAATTCCCCATCCCGCTCGCAGCACGATCTTGGGCGCGGCTTTTGTCCCTCCCAGTCCCCAGGCCACGCCTAGCCGGGGCGCCAAATCCGCATGATCGCTGATGTGATCCTGCGTCTCCAGGCGCAGGCCGTAACTGACGGTTATGTTCGGCCGCATCCGCCAGTCGTCCTGCACGTAAGGAGATGCGTCCACCATGCTCACGCTGGCGTAGGGATTTCCCGTAATCAGCGAAAATTGCGTCGGCCCGAACCCCAAAGCGCGAATCGCCGCCAGGCTGAGTCCATTCGCGAGATCCTGTTCGGTTGTCGCATAGTTGCTCAATGACGAAAACGTGAAAACGCCGTTGAACCCGGTACTTTGGCTTCCGGTCGCGGTATTCGCATCGTGCATGGCCCGCACCCGAGCGCCAAATTTCACAAAATGCTTGCCGAAGGCGAAGGAAGTGTAATTTTGCAGCTCGTAGAGATTCTCATGATCGTCGGTCGTCCCCAGCGAGTTTCCGCCGCCCGTGAACGCTCCCAATACGTCCAGCTCCGGCAGCGTGCTGTAGGGATTTTCGGTGCCGCTCTCGCGCCGATACTGAAAATGCGTCTCGTTGATCATCCTGGAGCCGATCACCTGCGTATCGGTGAGTTGCAGAGTCTGTTCCGTCGTCAGAACGTCGTAAGCGCTTGTCGGCAGCGTGAGCCCGCCCACTCCGCTGTCCGTTGCGTTATTCCGAAAAAACTGAAAGCGGGCCGATAGCGTGTTGTTCTTCGCCAGTTGGTAATCGACGCGCGGGCCGCCGTTGAAGCGCGTCCGCGGGCTGGAAAGAGATTGGCTGCACAGCGATTCTGCGAATCCCAGGCCTTGGCTGGTGCAGTTGAAGGGCAAGGTGAAGGCGCTCACCAGCGATTGGTCGTGAATGTCCCGGTCGTCTGTATTGAAGAAGAAAGAAGCCTTCTTGCTCAGCGGTCCGCCGATATTTCCCTCGATTTGCGTGGATTCGTAACCGGCGCTCGTCGTCGCGAACGGGTTTTGCGCGTTGAAGGCCGCGTCGTTTTTATTGACCGATATCTGCCCGTGCCATTGGTTGGTTCCGGGTTTCGTTAAAATCTCGATCCGCCCGTAACCCACCTTGTCGTACTCCGCCGCGAAGGGATTCTGGTTGATGCGGATTTCGCGAATCGACGATTTCGGCGGCAGTTGTCCCGCCGTGAAGCCGTCGATGTACATCTGGCCGCCGTTGGGGCCCGCCGATGGCCCGGCCAGCGCCTCCAAATCCTGCTGTAGCTCATCCGGATCGTCCGGCAGCGCCTCCAGTTCCTTCTCCGTCAGCACCACGGCGCTCGCGTTTGCCGAGGCCGTCGTGTCCAGCGATAAGGCTTCTCCAGACACCGTCACTTGCTCTTGTTCGCTTTGGAGCGCCAGCGTGATGTTGAGTTGCTGCGTCTGCCCCGCGGCGATCTGCACGCCCTCTTTCTTGTAGGGAGCAAACCCTTTCGCCGTCACCTCCACCGTGTACGCGCCCGGCGCCAGATCCTTCAGCTCATATACCCCGACGTCATTCGTGGTGGTCGTTAAAGTTTGTCCCCCGGGCGTCGTCACCTGTACGGGAGTGTTCACCACCGCGCCGCGCGATGGATCCACCAGCGTGCCTCGCAGTGTCCCTGTGCCGGTTTGCGCCCGCAGGCCCTGTGCGGCGCTAAGGCCGAATAACACAATCACAGCGGTTGCCATAATCAACGGTAGAGCACGCCTGTAGCGCTTCATTTTTTCTCCAGAGTTTGATCTGTAACCGCTGGCACCACGGAATCGAGGGCCGTATCTATGGATTGCCTTCGCCTGCATCTTCACCGCCGCCGCCCAGATTCCAGGGAGGCAGCGTCATCGATTGCCCGCTCGGCGCTTGCAAAATCGGCTCCACTCCGCTCAGCAGCGTAATCGCCGTCACGCCGCCCGAACTGGTCCCTTCCGTTGAGACGATCATCACCGCGTCGCCCTTTTGCATGTCCGCAAGCGTGGCCTTGGGTATACGGTTCATCACTTGCTGCAAATCCGCCGCACCGCGTCCCGCGCCCCGGCCATTCCCGGCGCCGCCGCCCGCCTGCGCCTGGCCGCCCCGCCCGGACTCCGCAGCCCCCGCACCGTTCCCGCCGGGCCCGCCTCTGCCGCCGCCCTTCAACTGCATCGCCATTCCCTGAGCCATCTGCGGCGGCAGCTTCAAGAGTTGCGATTGCGCGCTGATCTTCACCACCACCGGTTTCTTCGTCGCCAAATCCATCACCGTAAGCGCGTTCGTGGCCGCATCTACGTTGCTGATCGTGCCGGCAATATTCCGGAATGCCCCGGAAACGATCTCCTCCGCGGTAAACTCCGTGCCATCCGCGTTCCGTGCTCCCCGCGCCCGAAGCTGGTCGCCCGCCTTGATTTCCGCCAGCGAACTGGGTTTCGCGTCGTCGAATTGCACCGAATCCGGAGCGTAGCGCCGAAAAATCGTCACCTGCACCGTGTGTACGGCTACGTTTTTCGTTCCTCCCGCTGCCGTCACGGAAATCGTGATGGTGCCCGCGCTCGGATCCACGGCGCTCACCAGCCCGCCGATGCCGCGCTTCTGCCAGTCCTCGCGCTCTTGCTGCTGCTTCGCCTCCACGTCCGAACGCTTCATCGCCACGATCGCCGTCGCCGTGAGCGATTGCCCGTCCGCGGACGGTGTCCCGCGAACCAGAATCCGGTCGCCCACCTGCAACTCGCTCAACTGGATCGGCGTTGCGGTCTTCAAGTCGGTTTGCCCCGGAGCCACCCGCAGCACCCGCACCGCGCCCTGCACCGTGACGCTCACGTCCGCTCCCGTATCGGGCTTGAGCGTGATCATGCCGCCGTTTATCGCCGTTATCGCCCCGATCACCTGCTTCGCCGCGTTCTGCGCCGGCTGCTGCGGTTGTGGGATCGCCGCGCCGAAAGCGCCGCCTCCGCCAAAAATCCCCGCGCCTCCTGCCAGCGCCAAACCGCACACCATCACCACAGAAGCCCGTCTCATGAAGTACATGACTGCTCCTAGCACTGCTCTCATAGACGGCTGCGCCGGAACCCCCGTTGCGCCCTTTTATTCGCTCCGGTCGCTTCCATCACGCCGACTCCTCGTAGCCCAAGGCGTCGCCCAACGCGAATCGCGCGGTAGCTCAGGCCGCCCGACGGTCTGTGTCGGGAGACCTGAGGCCTTTTCGCTTTTCGGTTTGTAGCCCGGGGCGCTCCGATGCCGTTTGTCGGAGGCCCGGGGCTTTCGTTTTTCGGCACCCGCGCAACCCCCTGAGAGTAGCTGTCATCCCGAGGCCGCATTTTGGCCGAGGGATCTGCAGTTCGCTTTTTCAGTCGCCCCCGCAGCCGTCGCTTCGCAGCGATTGCCTGATTCGCAGGACTGTGGTATCTACGGCACTAATTGTTCGCGTCAGAGGGAGGCTCGCGTGAAAACTAAGCCGGTAGCATTCCCCATAGCATTCTTGGCCCTGACCGTAGCTCTGTTCGCTGCCTGCGCCCCGCTCTTCGCGCATCACGGCAGCGCCGCATACGACGATAGCAAGCCCGTCGTCCTGAAGAACGTCTCGGTAACCAAGGTCAACTGGGGCAATCCCCACACTTTGCTTCTGTTCGACGCCAAAGACGATAAGGGCACCGTCCGCCATTGGGTTGCGGAAGCCAACGCTGCCTCCGCCATCAGCACCACCGGTTGGACCAAGAACGCCATTCAGCCCGGCGACATGGTCACCGTGGTTTTATACGCGGCTAGAAATGGCCAGCCGCTCGGGCGCATCGGCAAGGTCGTGCTACCCGACGGCCGCGAATTCGGCACCGGCGAACTGATCGGCGACCGCCCCTCCGTGTGCGATAAGGACTTCGGCAACGGCGGCAACGAGTCCGCCGCCTGCCGTCCCGACGGCCGCAAGACCAACAATAAGGAGTAGCACGCCATGCGAGATCGATTCGCGCGTCCCCCGCGCCCCCCGCGTCATACGATCGCTGTGCTGGCCCTGCTGGCCTGCTCGTCCGTCGCCGCGGCGCAAGCCACGCGGCCCACCCCTCAGAGTGGCGCAGGGATTCCGGAGACCGCGAACGCCCGCCGCGCCGACGACGGCCCCGGTGGCCCCGCGCCCGTGCACGACTTCAACGGCATCTGGCTCGGCCCCGAAGAAGCCGCCCTCAGTAACCGCGTTCCTGCCCTGACCCCTGCCGGTCAGGCCAAGTTGAAGCTCAATATCCCCGACCCGTTCAGCGCCACCTCGAACGACCCCTGGAAGACCTGCGATCCCTTCGGCATGCCCCGCGCCGCCAATAACCAGATCGGACAGATCGGCTTCGCCACCATGCCCAACCGCCTCATCATGCTGGTCGGTTTCCGGATGTGGCGCGAAATCTGGATGGACGGCCGCCAGCCCCCCAAAAATATCGGGCAAAAGGGCGGGCCCTCCACCATGACCTTCGGCTACTCGGTCGGCCATTGGGAGGGCGACCACACCCTGGTGATCGACACCTACGGCATGGACGAAAATACCTGGGCCGATCGCCGCGGCTATCCGCATAGCGCCGCCGCGCATGTCATCGAACGCTACGACCGCCCCGACCACAACCATCTCACCTTCACCGAAACGATCGAAGACCCCGCCTACTACACCCAATCGTTCGTCATCGCCAAAGGCGCCCTCCGCTGGGCTCGCGGCCAGGAGGACCCCAAACTCGCGGCCATTCCGTTCACCGAAGAGCATCTTTGTGTCCCGTCGGAAGCCATCGAGTACATGAAGCTCCTCGGCAATCCCGCCGACGAAGACTCCGTCACCGGCAACAAACCCAAATCCGATAAGTAGGTCATCAGGGTTTCGGTCTCAGTAGGTGCCCCTCGCGTCGGTGTTACGCGTGGGAATCTTCTGGGTTGGGGTGCCGCACCCTTCGTTTCCAAGGGTGCGGTTTTTTCACCTCTTTTGTCTGCGTGTTCTTTTGGCCACACACCGTACTTCCGTACCGGTTACAAGCTCCGCTCCCGCTGCAACTCTAACTAAGTGATTCCTTGGGGCTCGAACGGAGAAGAGTGAAGGGATGACGTCTCAACGGGCCAAATGGAAGACCGACTGGAAGGCCGCCCTCACCAGCGTTGGCCTTGCCATCCTCTTGACCCTGCTGGGGCTCCTTCCCGCCGCCGCCCAAACGCCCGTCCCCGCTCAAACGCCCGCCGCCCCAGCCCCCGCCGCCCAAGTGTCCGCCCAAGCGTCCGCCGATGTCGATTCGGCCGCTCCACCGGAAACTCCGCCCGGCAATTTTGACCTCCCGATCTTCGGCTTTTTGCCCTTGCCGTCCTTCGTTGCACACCCTTTTGCCTTGCCGTTTGTCGCTGGCAGTAATCCCCACACGGGGAGGCTCTTCGGCTTTATTCCCAACTACGCCACAGTCGAAGCCGGCGCCCCGAAGCAGGCCGTCCTCACCACAGGCGGCAAATTCAAGCTCAGCCTCCAGAGCGCCTTCGATCCTTACGAATTTGTGGTTGTCGCCACGGTCGCCGCCATCAACCAGGCGCAAGGTCAAAACCCGCAAGGTCAAAACGCTTGGCCCAGCCAGGGCTTCACGGGTTACGGAAAGATTTACGCTGTCGACTTCGCCAATCAGGCCGTTGGTTTTGTCATGACCGGAGCCGTTTTCCCTTCGCTTCTCCACCAGGACCCGCGCTACTTTCAGCGCAGCCGAGGCGGCTTTCTCCGCCGTTTCGTCTATGCAGGCTCCAGGATTTTTGTCACTCGCTCGGACTCTGGAAAGTCGCAGTTCAACTATTCGGAATTCGCGGGCGACGCCTCGGTCGCCGTGCTATCGAACCTCTATGAACCCACCTCCAGCCGCACCCTCGCGAACGGCTTGAGCACCTGGGAAACCCAGATAGCCATCGACGCCTTCGGCTTCGAAGCCAAAGAATTCTGGCCCGACCTCCGCCGCAAACTCTCCCACCAACACTAACTTCCGCATTTCGGAAGATATCTACGGTCTTTTCGCGGCCCGATTCAGTTTGCCCTGATGGCGGCTGACGATCCCTTGCCCGGACTATTGGACCTGCCCGTGTTCGCTTACAAGAATCTCTACATCAGCTACAAGAGTCTTTTTCACGGCTTGCCCCTCAAAGGGGAGGGGCTGAAATCGAAAAGTTGAGGGGTTGAAGGCGGGCCCGCGGAGTCCCTTAGTCGAAAGTCGCCGTATCATCGGCGACAGCCTCGCGCAATTTATCGCGGTGGTCAAAGTATTCCCGGCACACCCGCAAACTCTCCTCGTCTATAACTATTTCCCACGTTTCTGGGACGCTATCAGTCTTGCGCATAATTTTCCCAGTCGCATCGCGGCCAAGCGCGACGGAGCCTTGACCAGTCTGGACCAGCATCACGTCCCAACCCGTTCCGAGAGCCGGACTCGTCCCTGATTTATAGATAATAGGTTGCTCTTCCGGCGTCTTCATGATCTTCCATAGATATCTGTAGCTCATATGTGAATCGTCGCCATGCGACTTCGTGAAATTGTTTGCGGACAGCCACTTAGGGGCAACACTTGAGAGTCATCAGCGCGCAAGACAATTAAACATTTGCGGCACGATGGCGAGAATCAGGCGAGTGAGTTACGCGCGGGTGGACCTAAATGTAAGGTCGAGGGGGACGAAGCGTAAACGTCCTGAAGCACAACCGCCATGAACTCAGGGATTTGCAGGAGCCTCTGCAATAAAAGCCCTACATGTTTTGTCTCAGCCTTCGGTTACGATTTCATGGTTCCGATGGGTTTTCTCGCTTGATCTGTTCACACGTGAGTGTCGCCCAGCTAAATCCAACGCTGTCATCCCGTTTCGCGAATGGCGGTGAGGTCCGTTTTGTGGACTCCGGTGGCGTCCCGCAGAGGCCGTAACCGGAGGATCTGCTTTTTCCTTGTCGGTGCCCCACGCGTCGGCTTCACGCGTGCGACGATTCGCGAGTCTACCGCTCGCTGTCATCCCGAGGCCGAATTTTGGCCGAGGGATCTGCAGTTGCTTTTGTGTGTGCCCTACGCGCCGCTTTTACGCGCCGGATCTGTTCTTTCTTCGGCGCCCTGCGGAGACAAATCCGCTACTTCATCCTTACTTCATCCTTACTTCATCCTTACTTCATCCTTACTTCATTCCCTTACTTCACCCTTACTTCACCCTTACTTCACCCTTACTTCACCCTTACTTCACCCTTACTTCACCCTTACTTCACCCTTACTTCACCCTTACTTACTTCAATTGATCCGCGCCCGCCTTCGCGCATTGCGCATCTTGTGAACTGGCGCCACCTGAGACGCCGATCGCGCCAATGATCTTCCCCTCGGACACAAGAGGGATGCCGCCTTCCACGGGAACTGCTCCCGGCAAGCCAAGCACCCGCAGTCCGTCTCCCCCTGCTGCCACAACGTCTTCGAGCGCTTTCGTGGGCCGCTTGAACTGTGTCGCCGTACGCGCCTTCTGGATCGCTATGTTCGGGCTGGCCAATTGCGTCGCGTCCATTTTCTCGAAGTACACCAGATTGCCGTCGGTATCCACCACCGCCACGGCCATGTTCCAGTTGTTTTTTCTCGCCTCCGCCAGCGCGGGCGCCGCCACTTTCTTCGCCGTTTCCAGGTTGATGGACATCCCGTAGGGATTGGACATCTGCGCGAAAGCAGCCGAAGCGCCGCACAAAATCATTGGGGCAAGGAAAAACCGGAGAAACGATTGCCTGTGCATGGGAACTCCTCCTTTAGGTGTTGATTTCGGATCGCTGCCGCTCGATTCTAGAACGTTTTTCGGCCTCCCGTGAGTTTTCTGCCCCCCGCCTTCGCGGCCGCGGGCCTTCGTTTTCAAGGGTTCGCCTTCCGTTCATGCGTCGATTTCACGCATGGGGATTCTTCTCGGGTGCCGCACCCGTCGTTTTCAAGCGTGCGCGTTTGGAGCATTCCTGCCCGCAGAGCTGGGCACTGAATTGGCGCGGAGACGCTAGTCCTCCACCAAAAATATCTTTGTTGACACACTGGAAGCCCGTCCCCTATGCTCCGCGCCGTCCTCGCTATCGGCCCCTCCTTTTTTGTATAGAGGTATTCACGTGAGACAAAGCCTCTGCCTGTGGGCCCTCCTGCTCGCCGCGGGATTTCCGGCATTCGGACAGGTTGAATTGGCCAAAGTCACGATTCGCGCCATTCTGGTGGACAAGGATCTCAATCAGAAACCAATTCCCAGGCTTTCGCTGACCGTGACGAGATCCGACGTTGCCGGCACGGAGCCCTATTCAGCCAGGACCAACTTCGACGGTATGGCCGAGCTGCAACTTCCTCCGGGTCGGTATCGCCTTTCCACTTCAGACCCGGTCGAATTCCAGGGAAAGAAGTATTCATGGGACATGGATTTGAACGCCTCAGCGCCGGATACCCTGATTGAATTAAGCAATGACAACGCGAAATCAACCGAAGCGCCGCTGGAAAAGTCCACCCGCGTAGTAGACGATCTTGCCCAGCTCTTTAAGAAATATCAGAACAGTGTGGTGACCGTATGGAGCGAACTCGGCCACGGAACCGGCTTCGTAGTAACTTCCGAGGGCCTGATCCTCACGAACCAACATGTCATAGGACCTTCCGAATTGATCGCTGTTCAATTCGATTCGAAGCGAAAAGTCGAGGCTAAGCTGGTAGCCTTCGATGCGGAAAAGGATATTGCCGTCCTCTGGGCCAATCTGTCCGCTTTTCCCGAAGTCATCGTGCCTCCGCTGGCCAAATCTAAACCGGAGGAACCTCCAGTCCTGGAAGGGGAACGCGTTTTTACGATTGGAAGCCCGCTGTCTCAGCAAAAGATTCTGACCACGGGAATTGTAAGCAAGGTTGAACCGCGCGCCATTCTGTCCGACATCAATATCAACCCGGGCAATTCGGGCGGCCCGCTTTTCAGCTCGCTCGGCGTTGTGGTAGGAGTCACGACATTTGGCGAGCATGGCGACTCCGGCCCGGGAATTTCCGGAATCGTGCGCATAGAAGAAGCTGAGCAGCTGCTCGATCGTGCGAAAACCAAGATGCGAGACATCTCGCCCCCGCAGGCGACGCTCCTCGCCGTTGAGCCCTCCGGCACTTATCCGATCGATGCCCTGAAGACCTCTTTGCAAAAAGCCAAGTTTGACGAGCGTCCCTATGTTTTCGGAGAAGGCGATTATGACGTCGCCATCGTGACGCCGGTGTTGCAGTACTACCACGCCGAAGGTGGTCGCGTCGAAGCGGAAAGGGAAAAGGAAAAACGAGCCAGGAAAAGCGCGGGTTCGGTAGTCGGAACCTTCCAGCCGCTCGATGACCTCAAAAATTGGGCCGAGTACGCCGGTGAGTACAAGCCCGTCATTTTCATTCAGGCCAGCCCCAAGCTGAAAGAGACTGCTGGGTCGGCCTTCCTTCGTGGTTTGGCATCGGCAAATGGCGGCTATGGCGGTCCCGCTAGAATGAAGTACAAAACCGATTTCTACCGCATGAAGCTGCTCTGCGGCGGCAAGGAAGTTCAACCCATCCAGCCCGGCAAGATTGCCAGCGTGCTGAATGTCCACAATCCAGTTGTAAATGTCACCGACGCGACTTATGAGGGCTTTTACACCTATTGCTATGACGCTATCTCGTCCGGCTGCGAAACAGTCACACTTCAAATTTTCTCGGAAAAAGACCCGGAAAAACCCGAATCCAAAATCCTGGATCCTAAAACCGTCGCCCAGATCGTCACCGACTTCGGGCCATATCGTAAAGGCCAGATAGAACCAACGCCAACACCAACCGCGTCAAACTAGGCGCAGCGTGTCAGTCTGAATTGTTTTGATCGGGGATTCATTGACCCCCGCGGTAAAATAGATGTAGGCGCGCGTTGTGCGCTCAGGATGACTTTGGGGAGCCTGCTCCAGATGACGAACTGGCGTTCGAGCAGCGTCTTGATGTCTGCCCCATGCGTCCGTTTTGCGGGTGGGAATTCTCCTTGGGTGCCGCACCCTTCGTTTTCAAGGGTGCGGTTTTTCACCGACGGCGCCAGCGCCCGCCCATCGAAGCAGGGCGATTTGCACGGACAGTAAAGGCCCTAGAATGATTACTCTTGTAAAGCATAATGGAAGGTACGCAGCTAAGTGCCTTAGAATGATAACGTTTGCAAAAGACAACGATCTCGCGCAGCGCCCCGAGCCTCGTGATCGTACCAACTCCAGTATAATCTGTCGGTTAAGTGAATATCGCTCCCGAAAACCGACGTCCTCTAAGTCCCTTAGAATGATATCCTTGCAAAATACAGAAAATAACTGCCCTGGAATGATACTCTTGTACAAAAAGGTGGGGGGTGGGTCCCCACGGCGCACTTTCCGTGCCAAACTCCTCCAGCCAACACGCGCCGTCAGCAGAAGCAGTTCTTTGTCCTGCCGCCTCGATTGCGCTACAGTTCCGCCCATCCATCGGGCCGCGCTTCTTATGCCCGCAGGAGGCCGCAGTGTCATGCGCAAAACTAACCAGCGTCTCCCAATGCCTATCGCCGCGTTCTGGACGGCCCTCATGTTGACCGCCTCCATCCTGGGCGCGTCGGCCCGCATGTATTCGCAGGACCGCAACCAGGGCCGGTCCATGGTGATCTCCCGCTACGGCATCGTCGCCGCGGAATCGCCTCTCGCCTCTCAAGCCGGCGTGCAAATGCTCGAGCGCGGCGGTAACGCTGTCGATGCCGCCGTCGCTGCCAACGCCATGATGGGTCTCGTCGCCCCGATGTCCAACGGCATCGGCGGCGATCTCTTCGCCATCGTCTATGACGCCAAGAGCGGAAAGCTCTACGGATTGAACGCCAGCGGCTGGGCGCCCTCCGGCCTCACCATCGATCTCCTCAACGACAAGGGTTTTCAATCGATGCCCATAAACGGCATCTACAGCGCCACCGTGCCCGGCGCCGTCGATGGCTGGCAGAAGCTTCTCGATCGCTTTGGCAAAAAGAAGATGTCGGACGTTCTCGCGCCTGCAATCAAGGCTGCCGGCGATGGCTTTCCGGTCACCGAATGGATCGCGGAACTTTGGCGCGCCGACGCCGACTTTCTTCGCGGAAACCAGGCCGCGGCCCAGACCTATCTTCCCGATAACCGCGCCCCCGCCGTGGGACAGGTCTTCCGCAATACCGATCTCGCGCGCTCACTCCAGTTGATCGCTCATGGCGGCCGCGATGCTTTCTATAAGGGCGAGCTGGCCAAGGCCATCGTGGAAACCTCCCGGCGGCACGGCGGCACCTTCACCGAAAAGGACTTCGCCGACTATTCCGCCGAATGGGTCGATCCGATCTCCACCACTTACCGCGGCTGGAGAGTCTACGAACTTCCGCCCAACGGCCAGGGCCTTGCCGCTCTCGAAATGCTCAACATCATGGAGACTTTTCCCGCTCCCGAAGTACGGGCGTGAACTCCTCCTCCACGCTGCACGCCATGATCGAGGCGAAAAAGCTCGCCTACGCCGATCTCGTCCGCAACATTGGCGACCCGAAATTTTCCAAGCTGCCCGTCGAGCAGTTGCTTTCCAAGGATTTCGCCGCGCAGCGTGCCAAGCAGATCGATCCCAATAAAGCCAATTGCAACGTCGGGCCGGGCTCGTTACAGCCGGGCAGTGAGACGATCTATCTGAGCGTCGTCGATCGCGACGGCAACATGGTCTCCTTGATTCAGAGCAACTTTGAGGACTTCGGCTCGGGCATCGTTCCCGAAGGCACCGGGTTTGTCCTTCACGATCGCGGCGCGCTCTTCAACCTGGACCGCAATTCGCCCAATGCTCTCGCGCCGCATAAGCGGCCTCTGCACACCATCATTCCCGCCTTCATGGAAAAGGATAATGTCCGTATCGCCTTCGGCATCATGGGCGGATGGAACCAGTCTCAGGCCCACGCCCAGTACGTCTCCCATATCGCCGACTTTAACCAGAATATCCAGGCGGCCATGGAAGCGCCGCGCTTTACGAAACTCTCGTTTGAGGGTTGTGACGTCGAGCTGGAAAACCGCTTCCCGGGCAATACCATCGCCGAGCTGAAGGCCAAAGGTCATCTCCTCCGGATGCACAATGGCTACTCCAACACCTTCGGAGGCGGTCAGGCGGTCATGCGCGACTTCGGTACCGGCGTCAACTATGGGGCCTCGGATCCGCGCAAAGACGGGGCCGCCGTTCCCGAACTGCCCGCCCCCTCGCCGGGCTCCTGAAGCTCACGGAAAGGGAAACGAAATACACTCCTGAGGAAACGTTCTGCACCATCCCGAAAACCCTTCTCGCTCCTCGTTCGCCTGCCTGAAGTTAATCTATTGATTCTAAGAAGCTTTTAGTTTGATGTACCAGTACCTCCGCTCTCGCTTCCGCTAAACCAAAGCTCATCCGACTTGGAATGCTGTTTGCTCTCTTTCATTGAGCTTGGCGTCGCAAACCCCGATGCGCCAGGCTGATGGAAGGCATATGCGATTCGTTCGGATCTACCCGGCTCTGTTGATCGCGTCTCTTCTGATTGCTGCTTTTGCCCTGGTCACCCCGGCAAAAGCGCAGCCTCTCGACGGCAACTACCAGTGCGTGCGGCTGGAATTCCAAGGACACTCCTCACCCTGTCAGAGTCCGCCCCTGGTTCTCAACCGCGATGGCAGCTATGAGATCTGGGGCGAGCGCGGCACCTACGAGGTCGTCCAGGGCAACTGGCTGGTGCTATCCCATTCCAAGCGCCGCGGCCTCGGCCACTTCGTCAATTCGCACGATATCGTCTTTGAGTACCGCGTGGATGGGCGCGTTTGCCGCGTTACGTTCCGCCGTATCTTTGAAGCGCCTCCGGGCTTTTGGTGGGACTGAGCGCCGCCCTCAGAGTTCCGATCTCCGCGATCTCCATCGGGCAGAAGCCCTTACACGCCACGCTAAGCACTTCGACTACACAGCCTTAGACAGCCACCTCTGCGCGAATGGATGCGGTTTTCAGGGGAGCGAGCGCAGGAAGTCCACGAGATTCCAGATCTGGTCGTTCGTTTCGGATCCGGCAAAGCCGGGCATTCCCGTGAAACGGACCCCTTCTCCGATCATCGAAAAGAGCTCGCGCTCGGAATACGCCTGAACAGTGGCGGAGTCGAGCGGCACGGCGCGGGGGGACATTCCGCGACCCGCCGGTGTGAGATCAGTCTCGCTTGATCCGTGGCAACTCGCGCAGTCGGCGGCGTAGAGGTTTTTTCCCGCGGCGATGCTCGTACTGGTTTGATAATCGGGCGGCGGAAAAGGAATAGTTTCGCGGGCGGTTCGCCGCCGCACGATGGCACGCGTGAACTTGGTGCGAATATATTCCTCGGCATGGCCCGGCGGCCGGACGGCGCTCAAGTCGACACGCGAAAGCAGCGAGAATAGCCCGGCGATAGCAAACGCGGCCGCAGCCCAGGCCACCAGAGGCCCCCAGCGCATCCACGACTCTCCTGAAGTTTGGGTCCGGCCTGCGATTCCAAGCACCGGCTGTACACCAACTTAGATACACGGTTTCGGCGGGCGGAGCAATCCGCGGCGGGCAAGCTAGACAACGAGCCAGCCGAGCGGAGTTTTGGTTACAATGGCGGCGCGATGGCGGATGAACAGAGAAAGGGACTCGCGGGCCTGCGCGTTTTGTGCCTGGAAAGCCGGCGCGCGCAGGAGATGGCCAAGCTCATCGCCAACTATGGCGGCGAGGCGATCATGGCGCCGTCCATGCAAGAGGTGACGCTGAAAGACAATCCCGAGGCGCTGGCGTTCGCTCGCCGATTGAGCGAGGGCGGATACGATATGGTCGTCTTCCTGACGGGAGTGGGGACGCGTGCGCTGGTTCGCCTCGTGGAAGCGCATGGGAACGATTTTGCAGGCGGGCGGCAGCAATTCATAGAGGCGTTGCGGCGGGTGACGACCGTGGCGCGAGGGCCAAAGCCGGCGGCGGCGCTCGCGGAGATCGGGGTTCCCGTATCCATCGCTGTGCCGGAGCCCAATACCTGGCGTGAGTTGCTGGCCGCGCTGGACGCGCGTGCGGATTCGTTTCCGTTGAAAGGAAAGCGCGTGGCGGTGCAGGAGTACGGCGCGGCCAATCCGGAACTGCTGGCGGGATTGAGCGAGCGCGGGGCGAGCGTAACCCGGGTCGCGGTGTACGAGTGGGCGCTTCCGGCGGACACAGGTCCGCTGCGAGACAGTGTGCAGGCTATCGTGGATGGCCGAATCGACGTGGCGTTTTTCACGACGTCGGTGCAGGTGCAGCATCTTTTGCGCATCGCGGCGGAGGCGCAACTGGAGGAGACCCTGCGCAGAGCGTTTGGCCGCATCGTGGTGGGATCGATCGGACCGATGACATCGGAGGCGCTGCGGCAGAATGGGCTGCCCGTGGATTTCGAGCCGGAGCATCCGAAGATGGGCTTTCTGGTTGCGGAAGGGGCGCAGCGCGCGCGGGGGCTGTTGGAGCAGAAGCGCCAGGGGAGATAGGAAAAAGCAGATCCCTCGGTCGCCACCACCCCACCCCGCGTAAAACCGACGCGTGGCGGGGACCCCAGTTGCGCGGCGACCTCGTGATGACAGCAGAAGCGAAGCGGGCGGCGGCGCAACGGGCGCCGGGGTTGCTGGAGCGGAAGCAGCGAGGCGGTAAGGCCTAACTGCAGATCCCTCGGTCGCCGCGGCGACCTCGTGATGACAGCAAGAACGGCGGGGCGGAGTTAGCAGGCGGCGCTCGCGGATTGCTGGAAGAAGAGGGGCGACGCGAACAAAGAAAAAGCAGATCCCTCGTCGTCCGCGTTCGCGGACTCGCTCGGGATGACAACGGCTTGCTTAGGGCTGCTGGGATTGAGGGGAGAGAGAAATGGCGGGGCAATATCGAGCGGATCATGTGGGGAGCTTTTTGAGGCCGGCGGAGTTGCTGGAAGCGCGGCGCGACGGAAAAGATCCACAAAAACTTCGGGAACTCGAGGATCGCCACATTGCGCGCGTGCTGGCGAAGCAGAAAGATCTGGGCTTCGAGATTTTCACCGACGGCGAATTGCGGCGGCGCAATTTCATGAGCGATTTCACCGACGCGGTGGAGGGATTCGATCTCGGGGAT
The DNA here is from genome assembly GCA_963823935.1 of uncultured Acidobacteriota bacterium. GTDB lineage: Bacteria > Acidobacteriota > Terriglobia > Acidiferrales > UBA7541 > Palsa-189. Next base: position 123,468 of record CAWGNM010000007.1, on the reverse strand, counting down.
AGCGTGACGCGCGTGTGGGATGCGTCGGAAGCCAAGGACGCGGCGGTGAGCAGGGTTGCGGGGGTGGTGACGAAAAAACTGCGGCAGGCGCGGCCGTTGACGGGGCACGAACTGCCTTACTTAAAGACGCACGCTCCCGGCGCGATCAAAATGACGCTGCCGAGCGCGACGCAATTTCCGGCCATTTCGTATAAGCGCGGGGTGACGGACAAGGTGTATCACACGCCGTCGGAACTGCTGTGGGATATCGTGGCGATCATGAAATCGGACTTGGCCAAGCTGGCAAAGGAAGGGGTGAGATATATCCAGATCGACGCCCCGCGCTATAGCTACTTCATGGACGAAAAATGGCGGCAATGGATTCGCAAGGAGATGAAAATTGAGCCGGACGAGTTGCTGGAGGAATCGATTCGCGCGGACAACGCCTGCTTCCACGCGGCGCGGCACGAGGGTGTCACGCTGGCAATTCATCTCTGCCGGGGAAATAATCGCAGCCATTGGTATGCCGAAGGCGGGTACGACGCGATCGCGGAAAAGCTCTTCGGAACGATGAAGGTGGATCGCTTCCTGCTGGAATATGACGACGAGCGATCGGGGACATTCGAGCCGCTGCGGTTCGTACCGAAGGGAAAGATCGTGGTGCTGGGATTGATCAGCACCAAGCGGCCGCAACTGGAAAGCGCCGACGTCTTGGCCAGGAGGATCGAGGAAGCGGCACGATTTGTGCCGCTGGAGAATCTGGCCATCAGCCCGCAGTGCGGGTTCGCTTCGACGATGGAAGGGAATTTACTGACGGAAGAGGATCAGTGGGCGAAGTTGGGGTTGGTGGTGGAGACGGCGCGGAGGGTGTGGGGGTAGCGGGCCGCGGCAGTAAAGCCGAACTGCAGATCCCTCGGTCGCCGCGGCGACCTCGTGATGACAGCAAAACAAAACGAGGCGCGTTGGCTGGCGGCGTGGGATTCTGCGCGATCGAGTGGAACAAAGCGACTGCGGGGGATTAATGGGGTAAGGGGAAGAGAGATTCTTCGACTGCGTGTCCCGCCGGAAATCGCAGAGCCGATTTCCGGAAGAAAAAGCCAATCGGGACGCTCCGCTCAAAATGGCAAGATCAGAGCGATAGGGCGAGTCATCAAAGGACAAAGGGACATGGGAGACGGAAAGCTAGCGGGGAAGTGCGCGATTGTGACCGGCGGCAGCCGCGGGATCGGGCGGGCTATCGCGATGCGGCTGGCGCGTGAGGAGGCGCACGTGGTGATCGCGGCTCGCGATGCGGCGACGCTGGCTGCGACGGCCGGCGAAATCGGCAAAGCCGGCGGCGAAGTGACCACATTTGCGGGCGACCTTCGCGATCCGGAGAACGTCGATGCGCTGTGGCGACTGGCGGTAGAGTCGCATGGCGGGATCGACATCGTGGTGAACAATGCGGGCGCGACGAAGCGTGGCGAATTCGTGGAGCTTGCAGACACGGATTGGATGGACGGCTTCGCACTGAAATTCTTCGGCGCCGTTCGGCTGCTGCGGGCCGCGTGGCCCTACCTGAAGGAGCGGCGCGGGGCGGTGCTGAACATCATTGGCACGGGAGGCCGGACGCCGGGAGCGGAGTTCACCTTGGGCGGCGCGGTGAACGGCGCGTTTCTTTCCTTCACCAAGGCGCTGGCGGACGTGGGGGTTCGCGATGGCGTGCAGGTGAACGCGATCAATCCCGGTTACATTCGGACCGACCGGCTGCAAGGATGGATCAAGTCGGTGGCCGCGGAAACGGGAGGAGACTTGCAGGCGGCACAGCGGGAGATGGTGCGGCGCGCGAATATCGTGAAAATCGGAGAGCCGGAGGAGATCGCCAGTTTGGCGGCGTTCATTCTTTCTCCCGAAAACCGGCTATTGCAGGGCGCGCTGATCGATTTGGATGGCGGGCTGACGAAGACGGTATGACCACCCCATCACGCGCACAACCGGCGCGTGCTGGGGACCCCGGTGAACCGCACCATCGGGACTGAGTCGCGAAGGGCAGCTCCCACCCTTGGCGAACTGCGCGAAGAGTGGGGCACCCGCAAGAGCAAGAGAGATCCTCCGCAGAAGCGACCGGAGCGCACGAAGCGCCCTTCGGTCACGTTGTTCCCTCCAGGATGACAACCGGCACTCGGGACTTGCAGTTGGGAGCTCTAATGGAAGAGGCGATGGATTATCGATTTCGAGACCGAAAGGACGCGGGGCGATTACTGGCAGAGAGATTGGCGGAGTATGCGAACCGCGATGACGTGATCGTTCTGGCGCTGCCGCGCGGCGGCGTACCGGTGGGCTTTGAGGTGGCGCGGGCGCTGCATGCTCCGCTGGACGTTTTTGTCGTGCGAAAGCTGGGAGTGCCCGGGCATGAGGAGTTGGCCATGGGAGCGATTGCCAGCGGCGGGGTTTTGGTCCTGGAGGCCGAGGTGGTGGAGCAACTGGGCATCCCGCCCTACGTCATCAACGAGGTAGCCGCGCGCGAAGAGCGCGAGCTACTACGGCGAGAGAGGGAGTATCGCGACGATCGGCCAGAGCCGGAGTTCCGAGGCCGGACGGCGATCCTGGTGGACGATGGATTGGCGACGGGATCGACGATGCGGGCGGCGGTGAAAGCGCTGCGGAAGAGGCAGCCCGCGAAGATCATTGTGGCGGTGCCGGTGGCGGCGCCTTCGTCCTGCGAGGAACTGGCGGCGGAAGTGGATGAGATTGTGTGCGCACGCACGCCCGAGGATTTTCGTTCGGTGGGCGAGTGGTATCAGGAGTTCGGGCAAACCACGGACGAAGAGGTGCGGCGACTGCTTCAGGCTGCCGCGCGCGTGAGCGGCGCGTGACACGCGCCCTTAAAAAGACGGAATGTTGTTTTATAGAGCTACTGTCCTTTAGGACAGTAGTATTGGTTGAGCGGGTTCCCTAAGCTGTTCCTTCGGGTGTACCAGCGGCCTTTTTGCAAACCGGGCCGACAGGTGTGCCAGGAATATGCGTGGAAAGAGGGCCCCTTCAATGGCAAGACGTCCAACCGCGGCAGACGGCAGCAAATTAGAGCGCAGGAAAGAGACGCGTTTTCCGGTGAGTGTTCCAGTGGAAGCCAGCTGGAAAGCACCGGACGGCGTCCTGATGAAGGAAGAGGCGGTGGCGAGGCAGGTGAACGCGCACGGCGGCCTGCTGGAGATGGCCAATTATCCGGAGATTGGAACGCGGGTGGCGCTGACGAATTTTCTCTCGGCGCAGACGATGGAGGCGCGCGTATTGGCGACGCCGAATTCGCGGGAAGGCGTGGCGCACGGAATTGTGGTTGAGCTCACCACGCCCAACGAAGGCTTCTGGGGCGTGAGCCTGCAAGTGAAGAAGGCCGGCGTGGAGCTGCAAAAGCTGGAAAAGAATCTGCGCTCGCAGGGGATCGAGCCGCGGCTGCTGAAGGAGTTCCGGGACACGGTAGAGTACATGCAGGCGATCGCGGGATCGGTGCAGCAGGCGCGCGAGCGGCAGATGCTGGGAGATGAGGAGAGCGCGGACGCCTGGCTGGTGGGTGAGAGAATACGGCGGGCGATCAACCTCTGCCTGGAAGTGACGTCCGATTTCGACGCGGGCCGAATTAAAGAGGAAACCAAAGGCGCGAGCGAGCTGCGAGAATCGCTGGAACCGCTGGCACAACGCCTGAACAGCCTGGTGGCGCCGGGGCTGGGCAGAAGGATCGCGCGCAACGCGGAGATCCGCTCGCCCGAGCCTACTCCCATCGGGCGGCGCGGACGAGCGGAATCCCGCGAAAGCTGAGCTTCAGGTCCTCAGGACCGGGCGGCTAACGGCCGCCGGCAGCAGCGGCTTTGACGTTGACCTTTTCCGCCAACTGCGTGAGCTTCTGATCGGTCTCCTTCTCTTCGTCCAAAGTCTCCTGGAGCAAGGAAACGGCTTGCTTCTCGCCCAGAACGTTGGCCCAAGTGCGCAGCGAGCCGTAAGCGGCTATTTCGTAATGCTCGACGCGCTGGGCCGCGGAGATGAGGCCGGCATCGAGGGCTTCGGGATCGAGGTCCTCTTCCATGACGGCGCTGCCTTCCTCGAGAAGTCCTTCCATTCCATCGCAGCTTTCACCCTTGGGGCTTTCGTCAAGCGCTTCGAAGATCTGCTCGAGACGCGTGATGTGGTTCTTGGTTTGGTCGAGGTGCATCTCAAAGCCCTGGCGTAACTGGCTGGAAGAAGCGGCCTTGGCCATCTTGGGGAGGGCCTTGGTGATCTGCTTCTCGGCGTCATAAATGTCGCGCAATTCCTTCAGATAGAGTTCCTTGAGTGAGCTTTCCTGCATGAAGCCTCCTTTCCACTTGTAGTTCTTGTACTTCCTGAACTTCGCAGAAGCGAGATTAGGGTTGGCGGTCAGCAGCACCAATCAGCCCAGTGCTTTACAGCACAGAAAGGATTGCTGTACGGATGAGGTCCGAGCGTGCGGATTAAAATCGAGGCATAGGGAAAGGCTGCAGCCGACATGATGTATACAGTCGAGAGAAGGAAGCAGACTCGGCTTGGGAAAGGCGCCATGTAAAGAAAAGACACATCCGGGGCATCCGGGCCCAACGAATCGGGAGAGAGGTTCATAATTTAGCTTTAAGAGACGGTTATGAAGGCCGAACAGCATCGCGCTATGCGTCACGCCTTTGTCGCGCGGGTCGAGGTGGTGGATCTCGACTCGGAGAGGCAGCTCATTGCGCGCACGGGGAATTTGAGCACGTTCGGCTGCTTTATCGAGACAGGCGTTTCCTTTGCTCGCGGAACACGAATACGGATGAGAATCACGCATCGCGGGACTACGTTCGTGGCGCTGGGGCAGGTGGCGGACACGCGAACGACGGGGATGGGAGTTCGGTTCGCGTCCATGGAACCGGCGCACCAGCAGATTCTGGAGACTTGGCTGGCGCAGTTGAGAAATGGCACGAATTAACTTACAAAAGCGCAGGCAACCTCGCGCATCGCCGAGTTTTTGAGCAACTCTTCTCTTGGTCTTCCCTCTAGCCAGCACAAACTTTCAGGAAGCTTGCGCTTCAGGACAAGCTTGCGAGCGGAGCCTCGGGAGTCCGCGAAGGGGGGAGAACCGCTCGGCGCTGAAGTTGCTCTGAAGTGCGATTCCGCGATCTGGAAGCACAGCCAAGGAGTCGCTGTGGCACAGGCTCCCGTTCGGTTTACGCGCAGCCACTTACCTCGGCAGGGCAGCGCCTTTGCGGATGAAGATGCGATGGCAGCACATGAAGACGCCGGTGAAAACGAGCACGGCGGGGACCAGGCCGATGAGCGTCCATAAGGTTTCGGTGGCCCAGCTGAACCGGCCGAAATGCAGATTGGTGAACCACCCCAGGGCCGCATTGGCAAAGCGAAAGAACTTGGATGTATTCGTGGGGTCGGCATCGACCAAGGGATAAGACAACTCCGGGAACGCGAAATAGATTCCAGAGAGTCCCCAGACGGCGAGAAAGAGGAAAGCGTATGCGCCCAGGGTGTTGTGCAGATCCCAATTTACCCGGGCGAGACTCGATCGCCAATTTATGGTGAGGCTGCGGCGCCAATGCGCGATTCCCGGCCACCATACGACGGCTCCGGTAAGACAGATTAGAAAAAACGCAATGGCGCCGACGCCGTTCAGCCGGCGTCCCACATCTCCCGACAGTAGATTCTCGTGGAAATTAACAATCCACTCGACGGCTCGGAACCTCGCCGAATTGGGCGCGGCGGAGGACTCGAGCCGATCGCGAAACACAAGCATGCTGCCGGTCAGGCTCATGACCGTGACGTACATGGCGGCGAGCATACCCAGCCATAAGTGAACCTGGAAAACGGCGCGGCGCACCCGGAGACTTTCTGGATGGTGCAGCCAGCGCTGCCCAAAAGACATTTCCTGCAGGTGAGTTGCCGGGGCAGTCGCGGTTGAGGCTGGGGTTCCCATGCGCGTCTTCTCTTGGCTCCTTCTTATGATTTGATCTTAGAAGGCCGCCAAAAGATTCTCAGGCGATCCGGCACGGGGAATCAAGCTGGGAGAGAACCTTTGTACAGCGGTGGGAGTTTGGGTGGACGGGCTCCATGGCGACTCGCCGTAGCGACAGGAACGTAATTAAGCTGCACGCCGCTCTGAACGCAACGAAGCATCAGGCCGCCGCGGCTCATATCTCCGCGGCCGGCAAATTCGGCGGGGAAGAGCAGCCGTTCTCCGAAAATCTTCAGCAAAGGCTCGACGTATTTGGGCGTGGCGACGCTGCCCAGCAGGACGACCTGGCAGCGCGGGCCGATCTCATCGGCGAGCGAGCGAGCGTCGCGCTCGAGAGGAATGCGGTAGCGGGCTTCGGATAAAGAGACCGAGGCGGAAGAGATGTTGTACAAATCTTCTCTCGTAACCAGCGTCTCCGCGGGAAGCAAGCCGCCGCAGGCGGTGATCACCATGGCTCCGCGCGCGCCCTGTGCATGGGGCGGAGGCAGCGCGAATGCCCGGGCGTAGGCGAGTTTGCCGCGAAAATAAAGACCGCTGATGAAGGAAAAACTTTCTCCGAGGGACAAGCCACCGTCGCGGAGGCGAAGGGCGAGCGGGAAGGCCGCGTTCTCGCGAAGGATCAGCTTGGCGCGGACGCCGCTTACGTTGGCGGGCGAGAGAAGGAAGATGCGATGGAAGGCGCTTGGTTGCTGCTGCGGTAAAGCGGGGGCGCAGCGCGGGTCGGGGACGGCTAGAAGCGGAGTTTGGGGAACGGGCTGCGCCCTTTTTTTTGCAGGCAGCTTAGCCGTTTTTACTTTCAGGGACGAACGGCTGATTTTGCGGAGTTTCGGGGCCATCGGAGAATGATAGCTTACGGTAGGGCCTCGTGCAGGGGTGTGCCAATCGTGTGCCAACTGGGGCGGGGCGGTCATCCAATCGGTTCGGCTTAAGGGCTGCCAAATAGGGAATCTGAGCGGCCTAAACAGATGACGGTTGATTCGGCGCGATCGTCAGGGAGCTTAAGCTCGTTGGTGGCGAGTTAACAGCAAGGAAAGCGACAGAGGGGCGCATCCGCTGTACAATGAGGAACCAAATTCAAATGGCGCGAAGGACTTCTCAGACGCGTTTTCCGCCTGGGATAACGCGAGTCAGGACTTCGCGGGCAGTCGATCGGCAATCGTCAATCCAGGAGAGCTATGCCGCATTTTTGCTGGGAGCAGAGCCTTAGATGAAATGGACGAGAGCGGTGGGGATGATTCCGGCGCTGGCGGTTTTGCTGGCGCTATCGGGGTGCGCCAAAAAGAGCACGCAGGCCGCGGGGCCACCGCCGCAATTTGCGCCGCTGGTGACGGTGGCGCGGGCCACGGCACACGACGTGCCGGTCTATCTGGAAGAGATCGGGCGGAGCGGGGCTTTTGAGTCTGTAACCGTGACGCCGCAGATATCGGGGCGCATCATCCAGCGAGATTTTGAGGATGGCGCCGAACTCAAGAAGGACCAACTGCTCTTCACGATCGATCCGAGGCCCTATCAGGCGCAACTCGACGCGGCTCAGGCGCAACTGGCGGAAAGCAAAGCAGCGCTGGACCTGGCGAATACGCAGCTGAAAATGTACGCAAGCATCGCGAATACGCGCGCGGTTTCCCAGATGGACATGGAGACAAGGAAGAACACCGTGGCGGTGGATGAGGCGCAGGTGCAGGCCGCGGAAGCCGCCGTGGAAAACGCCAAGCTGAACATGGAGTACTGCTACATTCGTTCGCCGATCGACGGGCGGGCTGGCGCGCGCCTGGTGGACGTAGGCAACGTGGTGCAGACGAACACGACGGGGCTGCTTTTGATCCAGCGCATGGACCCGATCTATGCGGACTTCACCGTCACCGAGGGCGATCTTCCCGAAGTGCAGAGAGAGCTGGCCAGGGGTTCGCTGAAAACCCTGGTGCGCATTCCGTCCGACGATCCGAAGCGGGCGCGCGAAGGAAAGCTGACGTTCCTGGACAATGCGGTGCAGAATGCGACCGGCACCGTGAATTTGCGGGCCACGATCCCCAATGCCGATCACCATTTTTGGCCGGGCCAATTCGTGAACGTGACTTTAGTGCTGGCGACGAGCAAGGGCGCGGTGCTGGTTCCCAGCCAGGCCACGCAGATCAGCCAGCAGGGTCCTTATGTGTACGTGGTGAAGCCGAACGATACGACGGAACTGCGTCTCATCACGCTGGGGCAACGCCAGGGAGACGACGTGGTGGTGACCAAGGGCGTGGCCGACGGCGAGCGCGTGGTGGTGACGGGCCAACTGACGCTCATGCCGGGCGCCAAGGTGCACGTGCAAGAGGCGGGCGCGCCTCCCGGCGGCGCTCCTGCCCAGACTTCTGCTGATCCAGCGACGAAATCCTCTGTTCCAACGACGAAATCTGGCGATCCGGCGGCGAAAACTTCCGATCCCGCTCCCCCGACGAAGTCTTCCGATTCCAGCAATTCCGGAAAGAGCAAGAGCTGAGAGGACGCTAGCGTGAATTTTTCTGAATTATTTGTGCGCCGTCCAGTAATGACGGTGGTGCTGACGGCCTCGGCAATCCTCTTCGGAGTGATGGCTTACCTCAATCTGCCGGTGAACGATTTACCGGCGGTGGACTATCCCGTGATTCAGGTTTCGGTGGGTTATCCGGGAGCCACGCCAGAGACCATGGCAAACAACGTGGCCACGCCGCTGGAACGCCAGTTCATGCAGATTCCGGGGCTGGAAGAGGTGACGTCGAATAGTGGTGAGGGGCACACCAGCTTCGTCCTGCAATTCAATCTTTCCAAGAGCGTGGACGCCGCCGCGACGGATGTGCAGGCGGCGATCAGCCAGGCCACAGCGAAGCTGCCGGTGGACTTGCCGGCTCCGCCGACGTTCACGAAAACAAATCCGAACGATCAGCCGATTATCTACGTGGGTCTTACCAGCGACACGGTGACCGAGGGGCAACTCTACGATTACGCCAATACGCAGGTGGGCGAGCGCCTCAGCATTTTGCCTGGCGTGAGCCAGGTGGCTGTTTTCGGGACGCAATCGGCGGTGCGGATCAAGGCGGATCCATCGGCCATGGCCAGCCGCGATATCACCATCGACGATCTGAACAACGCCATCAGGAACGGCACGTCCTACACAGGCGCGGGCCAATTCGACGGCGAACATCGGACCTTCCTGGTGCAGCCGCAAGGGCAATTGAGCAAGGCCGAGGATTACGAAAACCTGATCGTGAGCCAGAACAAGGGAGCGCCGGTCTATCTGAAAGACATCGCCAAGGCGAGCGACAGCGTGCAGGACGAGCGCATCAACATGAGGTTCTGGCTGCGCGGCCAGCACGTGCCGTCGGCGACAGTGGTGGTGTCGGTTTTTCGGCGAGCCGGTTCGAATGCCGTGGAGGTGGCCAAGGAAGTACGCGCTGCGGTGCCGAGCGTGCGGGCGACGCTGCCCAGTTCGGTGGAGTTAATACCGATTTATGACCGCTCGCTAACGATCGTGAACAGCGTGCAAGACGTAAAGGAGACGCTGGGAATCGCGTTTGTATTGGTGGTGCTGGTTATTTTCCTGTTTCTGGGGCGGGCCACGGATACGCTGATCCCGGCAATAGCGCTGCCGCTATCGCTGCTGCTGACCTTCCTGGTGATGAACATTCTGGGGTACAGCCTGGATAACCTCTCGCTGATGGCACTCACGCTGGCGATCGGTTTCCTGGTGGATGACGCCATCGTGTTTCTGGAAAATACGGTCCGGCTGATGGAGACGGGACAGGGCGCGCTGGAGGCCACGCTGAATTCGGCCAGAGAGATCAGCTTTACCATCCTGGCCATGACCATTTCCCTGGCCGCGGTATTTATTCCGCTGGTGTTCATGACCGGACTGGTGGGACGCATCTTCCGTGAATTCGCGGTCACGATCATCGTGTCCATTTTCGCCAGTGGAATTGTCTCGCTGACGCTTACACCGCTGATGTGCTCGAGGCTGCTCGGCCGGCGGGGCGCCGGCGCGAAGAAGACGTGGATGGAGCGCGTGATCGGAGGCATCGAGCGGCGCGTTCTGAAGGTGTATGGCGAGACGCTGTGGTTTTTCCTCCGGCAGCGCTGGGTTTCGGCATTGATCTGGGTGATCTGCCTGGCTGGGACGGGATACCTTTTCTACATCGTGCCCAAGGCGTTCTTGCCCATCGGCGACAGCTCGTTTGTCCGCGGGGTATTCGTGGCGCAAGAGGGCTCGTCGCCGGAGCAGATGCGCCAGTATCAGTTGCAGGCAGAAGACGCGCTGCATGCCAATCCGGCTGTGGATATGACCTTCACCATGTCCGCAAACAGCGCTTTCTTTCCCTCGAACCAAGGACTGCTGCTGGCGATTCTGAAAGATCCCGACAAGCGGCCGCCGATCCTGGCCGTTTCCGCCCAGCTCATGGGGGCGATCAACTCCAGGGTGCCGGGACTGCTGACATTTTTGCAGCCGAACCCGGTGCTGGAGATCAGCACGGGCGCGACGGCGGACCTGCAGGGGCAATTTGCCTATTCGCTCTCGGGCATCGATCCTGCCCAGGTGTATGCATCGGCCGAACAATTGATCGGCAAGATGCGGGGGTATCCGGGATTTTTGTTTGTGAACTCCGATCTCTTCAATCACACGCCCAACCTGCAAGTGAATATTCTGCGGGACCAGGCCAAATTGTACGGCGTGTCCGAAGCGCGCATCCTCACGCTGCTGCATAACGCGTATTCGCAGAATTACACCTATCTGATCAAGCGGCCCAACGATCAATATCAGGTGATCCTGGAAGTGGCGGATATCGACCGCGCCGATCCGCAGGATTTGAATCTGCTGTACATCAAGAGCGACGACGGCCAGCGCATGGTGCCGTTGCGAGCGGTGACGCAGTGGACGTCGATGCTGGGGCCGCAAGCCGTCAACCACATCAACCAGTTCACCAGCGTCACCATATTTTTCAACCTCAAGCCCGGCTATGCCATCGGGCAGGCCACGCAGTTCCTGGAAGACACCGCCAAGCAAATCCTGCCGCTCGACGTGCGGGGGAGTTTGCAAGGGCAAGCCCTGACCTTCCGCGATACGGTGACGAGCCTGACGATACTGATGGCGCTGGCCGTATTCGTCATGTACGTGATTCTGGCGATCCTCTATGAGAACTATCTGCACCCGATCACGGTGCTTTCGTCGCTGCCGGTGGCGCTGGTGGGAGGGTTATTGACGCTGTGGCTTTTCAACGCGGAAGCCTCGCTTTACGCGTTCATCGGGATGTTCATGCTGATGGGCATCGTGAAGAAGAACGGAATTCTGATTGTGGATTTCGCGCAGCAACGCGTGGAGCAGGGAATCGAGGACACCCAAGCGATCCACGACGCGAGCATGGAGCGATTCCGACCCATCATGATGACGACGCTGGCCGCGCTGATGGGGGCTTTGCCCATCGCCCTGGGAGTAGGGGCGGACGGGGCCTCGCGGCGTCCTTTGGGATTGGTGGTGGTGGGCGGACTGATCGTCTCGCAATTCATCACGCTGTACATCACGCCGGCGATTTACCTCTATCTGGAAGAGTTCCAGGAGAAGGTGCTGGATCGCACCAGCTTCTTCCGTTCCCACCGAGGCCGCGCGCCGCAGACGGCGCATGCCGTGGAAAGCCTCGCTTCGCATGACTGAAAGCGCGTACGGGCGTGGCTGGAAATCTGGGGCCAGCGGAGCACGTCTGAATCCTAAAACCGAGAAGGAAGCGATGCGCGCAAAGGGTGTGGTGCGTTTGGGGATTGGCGTCCTAGGCGTCTGCTCGATGTTTCTGGCCGGCTGCATGGTGGGACCGAAGTACGCGAAGCCATCGGTGGCAGCGCCTCCCGCTTACAAGGAGCTGACGCCGGAGAACTTGAAGGACACCGACGGATGGAAGCAAGCGCAGCCCAGCGACGGGACGTTGCGCGGCAAATGGTGGGAGATTTTCGGCGACCCCGGGCTGAACAGCCTGGAAGAGCAGGTGAGCGTCTCTAACCAAAATATCGCGGCGGCGGCGGCGAGCTACCTCGAAGCGCGGGCGCTGGTGCGGCAAGCGCGCGCGCAATACTATCCGACGTTGACGGCCAATCCGGCGATCACGAATTCGCGTCCGTCGCTGGGACAGTTTGGCGGCGTGTCGAGCGGTTCGTCGTCGTCGGGTTCGGGTTTCAGCCTGAGGTCGTTCACGGATTACTCGCTTCCGTTCGACGCTTCCTGGGTGCCGGATTTCTGGGGACGGGTCCGCAACACGTTCCTGGAGAATGCCACGGCGGCCCAGGCGAGCGCGGCGGACCTGGAAAACGTGCGGCTGACGGCGCAGGCGGAAGTGGCGGTGAATTATTTCGAAATCCGCGCACAGGACGCGCTGGAGGAGTTGTTCGACCAGACCGTGGCGGCGTATCAGGATTCGCTGGAGCTGACGCAGATGCAGTTCAACGCGGGCATCGCCTCCGATGAGGCAGTAGCGCAAGCAGAGACACAACTGGAGGCCACACAGGCGCAAGACACCAACCTGGGCATCGCCCGGGCGCAATTCGAGCACGCCATGGCGCTGCTGGTGGGGCAGCCGGCGTCCACGTTTTCGCTGCCGGTGGCGCCGCTGCGGGCGAATCCGCCGGCGATTCCCTTTGGGGTGCCGTCCGAAGTGCTGGAGCGGCGGCCGGACGTGGCCTCGGCGGAACGGCTGATGGCGCAGGGCAACGCGCAGATCGGCCTGGCAACCGTGGCTTACTATCCCAAGGTGACGCTCAGCGCGGCGGCCGGTTTCTCGAATGTATCGCCGGCAACGTGGTTCACCTGGCCCAGCCGGTTCTGGTCCGCGGGACCAGCGCTGGCTGAGACGCTATTCGATGCCGGGTTGCGGCGGGCGGCCGTGCAGCAATATCGGGCGTCGTACGACCGCAGCGTGGCGAATTACCGGGAGACGGTTTTGACGGCTTTTCAGCAGGTGGAAGACAATCTGGCTGCATTGCGAATCCTGTCGCAGGAGATCAGGCAGCAGGATACGGCGGTCACGTCGGCGCAGAGAAATTTGCAGTTGGCCATGCAGCGCTATCAGGCGGGGATCGATCCCTATCTCAACGTCATCACGGCGCAGACGACATTGCTGACGAACCAGCAGGCGGCGGTGAATCTGCGCAGAGACCAGATGACCGCCAGCGTGCAATTGATCGAGGCAATCGGCGGCGGCTGGGACGCAGGGCAATTGCCGTCGATGAAAGAAGTGAGCGAAGTAGCGCCCTCGGCAGCCGCCAAGTAACTCGCCCCGCACCGGTGACGCGGTCGCCCTTACACAATCATCCGTATCGCTGCGCGGTATCACTGTGTGGTATCGCTGCGCCGAACGGTCTTCGCTACGATCCTCTTAGAACGGTTGGGGAACCCTCCGGCGAGCCGTTTTTGGTAGAGAAAAGACCGGACGAGGGGCTGCCCGTGGTGAAGCGGCCCAAAATGGTTCGCGCGGCTCAGCCCTTTAGGAGGCTAAGCCGCGCGGGTATTGCTTAACGACCGAGTTCTAAAAGTTCGTTTGCGGATGGCCTTCTTTTTGCCATTCCTGGGGCTCTTCGTTGGTGGTGCAGAAGAATTCGTCCAGATCGTCATCGGGAACGACCGACAAGGACCATTCGCGGGGTGCGGAGGTCCAAGGCTTATTGAGAACCATGGGATCGTCGATGGTGGTTTGGTAGACGATGTAGTTCTTCGACGGGCGGGTGATGCGCTCGACTACGTGCTCGTCTTCGCTATGCCACCACCCTCCGAAATTCGGGACGCGAACGTCGAGGGCGACCGTATCGATGACCAGCGTATCTTTGTCCCAGTGGGCAATCGAATTGCCATTGAATGTGGGATCGGGATCCTTGGGATGGGGGCGGCCGTCGGTATGAATGATGCGAAAGTCCATAGGATATTCGATCATCATCACGATCCGGTCTGGGGTTTGCACGAACTGGATAGGCCACGTCAGGCTATTTTCCTGCAACAGCGTGCCTGGAGTGCTCGGAAGAGTGCACTCACCGTACATGCGGACCTGCTTATACTTTTCCTGTGCACCAGGCTTAAGGTCCGGCTTCCCCTCCGGCGTCTTTGCGGGGTCATATTGGCGACGCGCGTCCGGATCGATCGGGTAAGCCCTCTGAACCTGTCTTCCCGCGGCGTTTGGAAAAAAGACGCCAGACAAGTCGGGATGGCCGTCCTTGGTCTTGGGAGCAGGTCCGCCTGGCGGCAGCCTATGCCAGTTCTCGGAGCCGGCCGATGTATGCTCAGTTACTTTTCCCACCGATCCTGGGGGAGGCGCCTGCGCAAAAGCCGGCGCGATGAGGAACCACGAAACCGCCAGAACCGATCCAGCCATCATTACGCAACGTCCGAAACGCCTCTCCATCTCTAATCCCGTCATTTCCAAATTCTCCTTTGAGGTGCGCACCCACAATCCCACACAGGCCCCGATGGTCAAGGCGCCAAGTTGTTCCTAAAGCTAGTTATCGAAGTGCAGATCTTCGGGGGTCAGATTTTCAATGTTCTGACCGACGATGCGCAGAAGGCCATCGCCTAGCTTGAAGAACTCGGCAGTGCCCTTGTACGGGGTACCGCCAGCCTTGGTGGGGCATATCCTTGCGACAGCGGGCTTGCCAACGTTACTCAGCACATCTTCTCTGGTTGTGCCGGACCTTTTCAGGCTGTTGGGGGAGATGGTTTCGAGCCTCCAGGTATTTACCTTGCCGTCAGCGTCCTTCACATCTATATGAAAAAAAGCGTGTGGATTCTCCCACTCGACGCCAGAGAGAGTACCCTTCAGATTTTCGCATTTCGTAATATCGAACTCCGTAGCGTAGCCGTGATGAGCGAAAGCGGGAACGCTGGCGAAGAATACCGCAACAAGTACCACAGCACCCCTGAGCCTATGTCGCATGAACAATGCTCCTCTGAGAGTAGACAGTCTGGTCCTAGCTGAAACCGCCAGGTACGCACTTTTAAGCTAAGGCGATCTTAATGTCAAGCCGAAATCTGGAAAGCACGTGCAGCGTGCTCTGGGGGAAACCCGCCGGGCCCAAGGAGTTAGGGAGAAGTCAGGTGCCCCGGCAAAGCTATTTGGCCGGCCCTCCGCCACTTCGTTTGGAGCCGAATGCGGCGGAAGCCATGCGCCGATTCCATGGTAGGATACGCAACCGCAGGAGGCGACATTTTCACCCAGGGAAGGAGCATGTCTCGAATGCATCTGTCGGATACCAGGTCAATTGGCAAATCAATCGGCAAATCAATGGGAGAGAACAAGAAGAGCGCATGGAGGCGGAAGGTTCTTGCCGCCACGCAAGTGGTACTGATTTGCGTATTGACTGTTGCGTCCGCAAGCGCGCAGGCGGGGCCAGCAGAAAAACCGCCGATGGCGGACGACGTATTCAAGAATATCCAGGTTCTTAAGGGACTTACGGTCGATCAGTTCATGGGGACGATGGGGTTCATCGCCGCAGCCTTGAGCCTGAATTGCTCGGAATGCCACGACACCAGCAGTTCGGCAGCTTTCGCGTTAGACAACCCCAGAAAGCAGATGACGCGGCGAATGATTCTCATGGTGGACGCTTTCAACAAGGCTAATTTCGGAGGAAAACGCGAAGTGACGTGCTATTCGTGCCACCGCGGCGACACCCGGCCTAAGGTGACGCCCAGCCTGGCCGACCAGTACAGCACTCCTCTTCCGGACGATCCGGACGAAATTGAAATTCCTCCCACTCCCATTCCCAACCCGCTTTCCGCCGATCAGCTTTTTGAGAAGTACATCCAGGCGCTTGGTGGGGCCGAGCGGCTCGCTGCGATCAATAGCTTTGTGGCTCACGGGACATACGAGGGCTTCGACACGTCCGACGACCAAGTGCCGGTGGATATTTATGCCAAAGCGCCGAATCAACGGGCCATGTTCGTACACCTTGGTTCACTACATGAGGGTGCAGGAGACAATATCAGGGTCTTCGATGGCCGGAATGCCTGGAATACCTCGGCGGGCACGTTCTTGCCGCTGCCTGTGCTGGAGTTGACCAACGGGGAGCGGGAAGGCGCTGAGCTGGATGCGGCTCTGGGGTTCCCCGCGCAAATCAAAAAGCTGCTGAAAAACTGGCAAACGGGTTTTCCGCCATCCCGGGTGGACGACAATCCGGTAGATGTTGTCCAGGGAACTGGCGCTAACAACACCCCCGTTAAGTTCTACTTCGACAAGAAGTCGGGCCTACTGATTCGGCTGGTTCGTTATACCGATACGGTGCTGGGTTTGATCCCCACGCAAATCGATTACTCCGATTATCGCGACGTTTCGGGAGTGAAAATGCCGTTCCATTTGGTAACGACGTGGACGGACGGGCGGTCAACCACCGATCTGACATCCATACAAGCGAATGTGGCAATCGATGGGGCCAAGTTCGCTAAGCCCACACCAGCGGCCGCGCAAAAACCTTAGGGCGAGGCACGGGCGTTCAGATACCGTAATTTCTGTGAAATCCGGCTAGTCGTGGCGCGGACAACCGCGCCACGACTAGCCCTGCAGACAAGCGCGGCGGTTTACCGGCTTGCCGTCTTCGTGGCTGCGGGAGCGGGCTTTGCGAACTTGGCACCATCAATCGGGACGTTCGCGCGCAGCTCGCTCAAGTCAATGGTTGAACGGCCATCCGTCCAGGTGACTACCCAGTGAAAAGCCATTTTCACACCGGAGACGTCGCGGAAATTGGAATAATCGATCTGTATGGGAACGACGCCCACTGGGGTATTCGGAATAGTAGATTAGCCGCACCAGCAGGCCCGAGGAAGGATCGAAGTACAACTTTACGGGCAACCCCTTCGTGGTAAGCCTGCCCTGCAAAACCTGGGTCTCCTTATCGTTGACCGTGGCGGAACCAACTCGCCAGTCGGTGAGCATTTGCTTGACGCCGCTAGGGAAGGAGAGTTGCGCTTCGATCTTTGCGCCATCCAGGCTGCCTCCCGTGATCTCAATCAGGGGCAGAGGCCTTTCCGGCGCCGCGAGCCAGGCGGAGTGGCCGTCGAAAGTGGTGGTGCCATCGCCATCGCGCATGTGCACGATGGTGGCGCGCTGGTCCGGGGCCTTGGCAAGAATGTCCACGGGAACTTTCTCATAACCCGTATCGAAGCCTTCGTAGGTCCCTTTGCCGGCAAAACTCTTCAGATTGGAGACGTTCTGGGTCCCGCCGAGGGCCTGAATATATTTGGCCAGGATTTGATCGACCGCGGCCGGTCCGGAGGTTTCGACAACTTCATCCGGCTCCGCATCCCAGACTTCGCTGTACTGAACCGAGAAAAGCGGAATGGTACGGGGTTTCGGGGCGCCCTGGTGGCATGTCCAGCAAGTGACCATGCGCTGGCCGGCAAAATAATTCTTGTTGAGGGCGGTTACCATGATCATCATCATGCGGGCTTTCTGCTTGAGGGGCGTGTCGTCCGCAAATTTTGCCCAATCGCCGCCGCTCTCCTCGGTGTGGCAGTCGGTGCAGTTGAAGCTGGTGGAAGCGGCGAAGAATCCCATCGTTTGCATGAAATTATCGACGGGAATCCCTTTGAGGATCTGGACATTCTTGAAAGCCTGCTCGGCCAGAATTGGTTTGTCTCCCGCGGGTGTTTGGCCCGGAGTAGGGCGGGCCGGCGCGCGGCCTATCGCGAAGACAGCGGACAACATGCAGAAAGATACCGCGCCGGCTGCACCCAGCGCCATTCGTCTCGACCCTAGCCCCATTTAGCCTCTCGATCGCGGTGAGCGCTTTCCAGCGCGCGTCCGATCATGAAATTGATTTCTCTGCATCTACTCTCAAAGCAACAACGAAGAAACGAAAGTGATCAAGGCGAAGGAATTTATCAAGGCGAACAAGCAGGGTCAAGCGAAGATGGCCTCAGGCAGCGGCAAGCGCGTGGACTAAGGCGCTCGGAACCGGACGTGCGCCTCGCAACGAGACCTGGCTGAACTCGGCTGAGTACGTTGAACTTGACAGCGAGATAACGGCTATCGTATTACAGCACTGGCGGGCGGAGGCATAAGTCCGTCTGCCGAACTCGGCGTGCCCCAATTATAGATAGACTATCCGAGGAGAGATATCGATGCGGCGCAATACCAGTGTTATGGGCGTAGTCTTCGCTCTGCTCTTGGGGGGAATCCCCGCATCGGCCCACCACGGTTTCGCCGTCGAGTTCGACGGGACGAAGTGCGCCGATATGACGGGCACTCTGACGGGCGTTGATTGGCAAAACCCCCATGCGTATTTCCACATGGACGTCAAGGATGCGGATGGCAAAGTGACGTCGTGGCGCTTCGAGACCCTCTCGGTGGTGTCGATGAAGAGAGGCGGACTCGATCGGCAGGATTTCCTGGACAACGTGGGGAAAACGATCAGCACAAGAGCATGTCCTGCTAAGAGCGGCACCCTATACAGGGCTGCCGCGGAAACGCTGACGATGCCGGATGGCCGGGTCTTCGTCGTGGGGCAATACGTGGAAGGCAACAAACGGGGCAAGGGCGACAATTGAGCGGAGATTCTCTGCGACGATTAAGCTTGATGGATTTGGGCCGCCGAGCCTGAAAAGGGAGCATCAGGATGAGGCGATTCACGATGAAGCGGCGGCTTAGCTGGTGTGTTAAGGGGTTGGGTTTTATCGCAGCTTTGTGCATGATTCAGGCGCCGGCTTTTGCCCAAAAGCAGGGCGTTTCGGAAAGGATTCACAAGCTGCCTCCCGGCGGACCGGCGCCGCGCACCCCCGACGGGCATCCCGACTTTTCCGGAGTTTGGTTTCCAAACAGCGCGGGACAAGCGCTAAACGGCGCGAGGCTGGCCGGCGAAGACCCCGTTGACGAGGATGCACGGCGACAATTCGATCCTAAGGTGACGCCGGAGGAGAAGCCTTCCTTTCAAGCTTGGGCGGCCGCCAAAATCGCGAAGATGACTTCGACCGAGGAGCAGTTGGAGCGGCCGTCGGTGAATTGCTTGCCGCGCGGCGTTCCGGGCATGCTGGCCACCGCTTATCCGATCCAACTTGTTTCGACTCCGGGACAGCTGGTTGAACTGGTGGAGCTGAACAATAACTTTCGGGTGGTAGCCATTGGCGGCCGAACGCATGCGAAGAATCCCGATCCGCTATTCAACGGCGACTCGGTGGCTCACTGGGAAGGGGATACGCTGGTCATCGACACGATCTCTCTGGATGAGAGGACTTGGAATGACCTGAACGGGTGGTTCCATAGCGATCAGGAGCATGTGGTGGAGCGGATCAGCCGGCCATCGAAGAATTATCTGATCTACCAATTTGTGATCGAGGATCCCAAAGTGCTGACGAAGCCTTGGACGTCAGCGCCTCGGAAATGGTCGCTCTCCCATGATGTTCTGGAAGAGTACTACTGCACCGAGAATAATGAGATCGAGGAGTTGCAGAAAATAAAGGAACAAGAGTCGCAGGGGAAGTAGGTATGGCAACAGGGCCTTGGCCGTCCGGACGCAGGAGGATGGTAATGAAAAACGGGATTCTGGCCGGCGCTGCGCTTGTGCTGCTGGCATGTTCGGCGGCACTGCTTGCGCAACAAAGTAAGAGCGCTTCCAGCACGGCAGGCACCGCGGGGCGGGATGCCAAGTTCGATGCTCGCGACTTGAATGGATCGTGGATTGGCACGCAGAAGTTTTTTGGCGACGACAATAAGGTCCCTGAGCCGCCTCTAACGGCATGGGCAAGAGAGCATTTACTGATGGAGAGTATTTCGCATACGGGATTGAATTTGACGGCGAAGGGCGAGTCCTCGACCACTTCAAGTAAAAGTGGAATTAGAGACGCAAATGGAGTGCCGGCAAACATCCCGGAGGGCCATTACCCGGGCGAGCGCTGCGAACCGCTGGGCGTGCCGGTGCAGTTCAACGGCACGCATTATTACCCATTTCAGTTTATTATTCTGCCCGATCGTATCTATCAGATGTTCGAGAAACAGATGGAGCGCCGGGTCATCTGGCTCAATCGCGACCATGACAAGGACGCGTTTCCCAGCTATTTTGGAGATTCCATCGGGAAATGGGACGGGAACACGTTGGTCGTCGATACGACCGGTTTCAACGGCCGCCTGTGGATCAGCGAGAACGTGGGCCACTACATGAGCGACGCATTTCACCTGGTGGAGCGCTACCGCCTGACCGATGCCACGCATATGGAGTTGGAGATGACGTATTACGACCCGAAGGCCTGGGGCGATAAGGCTTGGACGGGGTGGACAAAATCGTTCAGGCTCGATTCAAAGGGCGATTCTCTCGAGGAAAATATTTGCGATCCCGCGCATTGGCAGGATTACGACAATGTGATCTTGAATCCGATCACGGGAAAGAAGTAGGTAGGGTACAGTCCTTACTGTTGTGCGCTATTACCAACATTCCTGCGATGAGGTACGTGCCGTGACGAAAGTGGAACTAGAACCGGAACAGACAAACCGTGGGCCACAAAGGAGAGGGATGAAAAATTGGAGCAAAGCGGGAGTTTTGGCAGCGCTTCTGGCACTTTCGCCGGCGCTATTTGCACAACAAAATGGCGGTGCAAAGGCGGGCAATTTTGATCCGCATGATTTTAACGGATCTTGGCTCGGCACCGGCCGGATCTATGGGGATAACAACAGTACCCCTGAGCCTCCTTTAACGGACTGGGCCAGGCAGCACTTGATGCTGCCGACCATTTCGCATGCGGGGTTGAATGCGGTCATTAAGGGCGCCTCTTCCGCCGGGTCGCTTCCCAATGGAGCCAAGTCGGTGGACGCAAACGGGGTCCCCGCGAACGTTCCAGAGGGCCACTATCCAGGCGAATACTGCCAGCCGCAAGGCACGCCGGTAGCGTTCAACTATATCAATGAGTATCCGGTGCTTTTCATCATGCTGCCGGACCGGATCTATCAGATGTTCGAGTATCACCGCGAATGGCGAACGATCTGGCTGAACCGGGACCATCCTAAGGATCTGCTGCCCAGTTATTTTGGAGATTCGGTAGGGAAGTGGGATGGAAACACGCTGGTGGTGGACACGACCGGATACAACGGAGAAGAAGGGCACCGTTGGATCAGCGAGAACGTCGGACACTACATGAGCGACGCGTTTCACCTGGTGGAGCGGTATCACCTCACCGACGCCACGCATTTGGAATTGGAGATGACGTATTACGACTCGAAGGCGTGGGGCGACAAGCCGTGGACGGGATGGAAGAAGTCGTTCAAGCTCGACTCAAAGAGCGATTCTCTCGAGGAGAACGTGTGCGATACCGGGCGAGCCTACGACAACGTCATCGAGCACCCCGCCGGACTTCCGGACAAGCCGACGAACTGATTTTCGGATCGACGGTTTCAGGGTCAGTAAGGTATCATCGCGGTCCTTACTGACCTAATCGGAAGGGTTTGCAGGATTTGATAGAGGGAATGGAGGAACGAATGTCGGGGAATCTCCGGCGGGGCGTTTTCGTTGTGGCGCTGGCAACATTGGTTTTGCTTTGCGGTACGTCTGTTTCGGCGCAGGTGGATCCTACAGGGCTGCCCATTGTGGGCACCTGGAAGATTAACAAGGCGAAGTCGGGTCCCGGCGTTCGTAACCGCCCCGATACCTGGACGGCCGTATACACGGTGGAGGATGGCGCAATTCGACAGACGATGTATGACGTTTACCCGGCGCCGTATGAGGGGTTGCCGCTAACCGGAGTGGCCCCGAAGGATCACACGTTTGTCTACAAGCTGGACGGCAAGCAGATCTATAAAGATCCCGAAGGCCCCAACGGCGAGGAGCAGACGCTTTCTACCTGGCTTGTCACTCGAAACATGATTTACAGGCAAAGACAAACCAAGGGAATGGACGACGAGCGCGTGCTGTATATCGTCTCCGACGACGGAAAGACCTTGATGTGGTACGTGTGGAATGCGAACCCGAATCCCAAGGCGCCGCCGAACCCGAACCCTGGTCCAGGCATGGTGTGGGATCGAGTGAATTAATTGCGGGCGAACGCAGCGAGGAGTTTCGCCGCATAAGAGCGATCCTGCAACGGACGGCGTTTCGCTTCGACTTTCGACGGCAGTGGAACTGCGCCGGAACTTCATAGGACGAACCCTGGAGGGAAAATGAAAGGCATTCTAGTAAGGTCTCTCATCGCGCTGGCAGGCTTTCTGGCAATCAGCGCCTCGCTATCCGCGCATCACGGGTCGCGCGTGTCGTACGATCTTACGAAGCAAGTGACGATGAAGGGCGTGGTCACTGAATATCAGTATCAGAACCCGCACATCTACATCATGTATGACGTAAAGGACGAAAATGGCACTATTGCGCATTGGGGAGTAGAGACGAATTCGCCTATCGTTCAGGCACGCTGGGGATGGGACAAGCACACGCTCAAACCCGGGGATGAGATTACCGTTACCGTGTACCCCTCTAAAGTAGGGGCGACCCGCGGCTATCTGTCGAAACTGGTAACCCCAGACGGCAAAGTAACCAACCTGAGCGCGCCGGAGCAGTAGAACCTGCCATATCCGCCAGACGGGCTAATTCGAAAGGGGCTCTCCGAATGCGTTTAGGCTTTCTTGCTTTGGCGCTGGCAGTAGGTTCGACTCTTGCTTTCACTCCGGCAGTTCGCTCCCAAGCTACCCCGCAAAAAGGAGCGGCGTCGAATCAGGCGTTTGATCCGCACGACCTCTCGGGAGCTTGGTGGCACCACGGCAAATCCGGTTCAACGCTGAGCAGGAACAATGTTCCTCCGATGACCCCTTGGGCGCAGGCGGGGTATGCCGCGAACAAGCCGGGAATCGGGCGCGCAGACCGGATTGTTCCTTTGGGAAATGATCCTGTAATGCAATGCGATCCCATCGGATTCCCGCGCGTCATGTTTTACGACGCCTACCCAACCGAGATCATTCAGATTCCCGGCAGGATCATCGAATTCTTCGACTACTTTTACGTCCATCGCACGATCTGGATGGACGGTCGAGAACTTCCCAAGGACCCGGACCCGACCTGGTACGGAGTTTCGGTGGGGAAATGGGAGGGCGATACGCTGGTGGTTGAGACGGTGGGGTTTAACGATCGAACCTGGATCGACGACGACGGCCACCCGCATAGCGAGGATATGCGCGTGGAAGAGCGTTACCGCCGCATCGACCATGACAACATGGAACTCAATATGACGATTATCGATCCAAAGGCGTATACGCAACCGTGGGTGGGCGAGACGAAAACCTGGAAACTCGACCCGAAGCTGGAACTGCGAGAGGACGTTTGCGTCCCTTCAGACGAAGAGAAATACAAAGAGGAGATGAGGGTGCCTGCCGCGACCCCGCCAGGAAAGTAACCGGCGAAGACAAGCCTCTTTGAAGGAATGTGCGTTTGTTCTCTTTTTTGCGACTGTAACTTTTAGTCTGCCTGGTCGGGATGTCGTTGGCTGCCATCCGAAACTAGCCGCAGGTTACCATCCTTCATTTCTGACGGTGCATAATACGGAGCGCGATGAGAAAACGGATCGTTCTTAGCACTCTAGCAGCGCTAATTTGCATGGCGGTGATTCTCCCGGCCAACGCGCAGACAAAGCCGCTGATGGCCGAAGAGGTGTTCAAAAACGTTCAAGTGCTGAAGGGAATTCCGGCGGACGAATTCATGAACACCATGGGTTTCTTCGCGGCCTCCCTGAGTTTCAATTGCACGAGTTGCCATGGGCTGGAAAGCGCCGGCGACGTGGCCAGATTTGCCGACGATACGCCGCTGAAGCAGACCGCGCGCAAGATGATCCTGATCGTAAGATCGATCAATCAGGCCAACTTTGCGGGAATGCGCAAGGTGACTTGCTATACCTGCCATCGCGGCGGCGAGAAGCCCGAGGTCACGCCAAGTCTGGCGCAGCAATACAGCACTCCGCTGCCGGACGATCCAAATCAATTTGAAGCTACAGGCGGGGAGCGATTTTCCGCCGATGACGTGTTTAACAAGTATATCCAAGCGCTGGGGGGAGCGCAGCAACTAGCCAAGCTGGCCAGCTTTTCCGCCCGGGGCACTTATGGAGGCTACGATACGGATCGGGAGAAAGTCCCGGTGGAAGTGTTCGCAAAGGCCCCCGATCAACGCGTCACGATCGTGCATCTGCCTGACGGAAACAAGATCATGAGCTACGACGGGCGGGACGGTTGGATCGCCGAGCCCGACACTCCGCTGCCGTTGACCCCATTGAGCGGCGGAGATCTGGACGGAGCCAAAATCGACGGGATGCTGCCATTCGCTGTGGGGGTGAAAGAAAGCCGCAGTCAATGGGCGGTGGGCACGACTACTATCGACGACCGCCAGGTTCGAGTCGCCGAGGGATTCGGAAGCGGGCAGACTCCCCTCAAATTGTATTTCGACAAGGATTCGGGGTTATTGGTGAGAGTGGTGCGCTATGCCAACACGGCCGTCGGCCTGGTTCCCACTCAGGTAGATTACAGCGACTATCGGGCCTTATCCGGGGTCATGCTGCCGTTCAAGTGGACGGTGACCTGGGTGGACGGGCAATCGACCACTGAATTGAGTGAGGTACAGCCGAACGTGGCGATTGACGCGGAGCAATTCGCTAAGCCGGCTACACCGGCTACACCGGCTGCACCTACTGCACCTGCGAAACAGTAACTCAAGAAATCAGAGTAAAGGCTTCGCCAACGTTCACTCAACTTGCGGTAAATCGATTCCCTACAATTCGTTGACAATTTACGTGTTGACCGCGGGCTCTTGCGCGTGATATATCGACGCCCATTATTCGGCTAGTTATGACCATTGAAGGCGGCTAGGTCTACCGCAGAGAGGCGTGTAGCTATGTCTGTTGTCCTTCCAGCATCAAGCAGGTGTGTGTACGTGTTTAAGAATCCAAAAAAAGTGGCGCGATTGCTGCTAGTGACCGCGCTATTGTGGTTCATTTGTCTTCCGGCATTTTCGCAAACGACTCAAGGAACAATTCAAGGCGCAGTGCAGGACCAGACCGGCGGCGTGGTCGCAGGCGCGGCAGTAAGCGTAATTGACGTTGCGCGAGGCGTCTCGCGAGCCTTGATGACGGACAGCGCCGGAGAGTATGTGGCCACCAACCTAACGCCCGGGCACCTATACGGTGCGCGCCGAGGCCAAAGGTTTCCGGACCGTCGAGCACAACGGCGTGCTGGTGGAGGTGGGGCAAAATATTCGCGTTGACCTGGTGGTGCAGCCTGGCGAGCAAACGCAGACCATAACGGTCACCGGAGAAATTCCGTCAATCGATACGACCGATGCGACCTTGGGCGGAACGGTAAGCAACCAGTCGATTAATGCGCTGCCCTTGAACGGCCGCAATTTCCAACGCTTGATCCAACTGCGTCCGGGAGTGGTTACTCCGGTGGGAGGCGGCACCGGCGCCGGCCAAAGCACCAACGGACGGCGCACGCAAAATGACATGCTGCGGTTGGAAGGCATCGCCGGAATCGCGGAAAGCACGGGCGCAAATGTCTTGAATACCTCGTACCGCGTCGGGGGATACGAGTTCGCTCGTCCCGATTGACGCCATTCAGGAATTCAGTGCCCAGCAAAATCCGAAGGCGGAATATGGCTTTAGGGATGGCTCGGAGGTCAATGTCGGGGTGAAATCGGGCACCAACAGCATTCATGGCACGGCCTACGCGTTCGGACGCGATGCCGCCGCCACCGATGCGCCCAACTACTTCACCAGGCCATCGCACCCATCCCTGGGGTTGCGAGCGCCCCGGCGGTCACGCCGGCGACCATGGAGCAGTTCGGCGCGACGGCGGGCGGACGCATTATCAAGGACAAGCTCTTCTGGTTTGCGAGCTTCGAGGGTCTGCGCTTAACGGTCGGCGACGTAAACCAGCTCACCATGCCGACGTCGGTCGCGGTGCGGCGGGAATCGGAAACAGTTTCGTGGACAATTGTGCAATTCCTTGAATCGCGACGCAAGGCCGCTGGGATCCTGCCAATCCGATCAATCCGCTCAGCGCGCAACTGGCGGGCCTGAACGCCGGCAGACTTGCGTGGTCACGCCCTCGTTCCTCCTCGGTCGAGAACGTGTTCCCGGCCTAACAGCGCCACCTCGACTAGCATTTTTCCCCAGTTTGACCAGCACAGGGCCGCTTAACAATGGGCTCTTCAAGATCGATTACAATTCGGCTCCCACCACCATTTGAACGGCATGTACTATCAGATCCGGTGCAACCCAAACCAGTAATACGCATTGCGGGGCAATCGGCGCCTCAATGGCTGGCTACGGTCCCCCAGAATGCCTATCAGTACGATGGGGACTGGACTTTTACTCCGAATTCCACCCTGGTGAACGACTTCAGGCTGGGCTACGTCTACGTGAAGAACACAACCTTACCCCGGGGACCTCAACCGCCTGCGGGCAGCCCCGTACCCGGCCGGCTACGGCATGCCCACGGGCGTGACGAATCCGGACTATTATGGGTTCCCGGTTATCACGATTAACAGCTTCTCAGGCATGTTGGGGACTGGCAATCGCACGGGCACCCGCGGGCCGGAAGGCGACGTCGATCTTGTGGAGAGCGTCTCCTACTTACGCGGCAAGCACTCGTTCAAATTCGGCTTTGAGTATCTGGACATCGTTTTTGACGGGACCTCATTCAGCCTGGCCCAGGGCAATGTCCAATTTCTCGACCTTGCAAAATTATCTCCAGGGCTTCCCGAACAATTGGACGATTCTGCTGGGTTCCGTCGCAAGCGAATACACAGAACGACCGGGCCCACTGGTATGGAGGATTCGTTCAGGACGATTGGCGCTTAACACCCAGAGTCACGTTGAACCTGGGTTTGCGGTACGGGTACGCAGGACCGCCGCATGAGGTAAACAACAATCTTTCCACTTTCAATCCCAATGTCACCGGGAACACGCCAGCGATTGAACAGGTCGGCCCGGGTCTGCCACTTTCGCGGATGTACAATGGCGATTACCGGGATTTTGACCCGCGCGTCGGCGTGGCATGGGACGTCCGCGGCAATGGGAAGACTGTGGTGCGCGCCGCAGGCTCCGTCATAACCAACTTGAACCCCGTGACGACGTTTTCGCCGTCGAATCCTTTCGGGGCGAATTTCCCGAGCATCGGCGTCAATACGAGCGGCACGGCAATCAACGCTAATTACACCTCCGTGCAGCCTGGCCGAGCGTTGTAATCCAGCGACAAACCACTTGCGGTGCTTTTAATTGGAACGGGAACCCGATTTTCCCCGGTAACGCCGCGGCGACATCAACGGTGTAACCGGCTTCTACGTGCAGCCCAGTACCGGCCCGTACTCCTGCCCAGTTCGACCTTGCCCGCCATCGGGGTAGACCCCAACTTCAAGCAGCCTTATTCAGTGCAGTGGAATTTGGACGTCCAGCGGGCCATCACCAACGCCTTGACGGTGGACGTAGCCTACGTTGGCAACCACGGCTTTCGGCAGGAACTCAACGATGATCTCAACCAGCCGGCGCTTGGCGCTGGTTGGGCCCCAGCGGCGAACGTGGCCACCTGCCTCTATACCCGCGCACGGTGCCGCTTTACAGCAAGTGCAAACCCGCTGCCGAAGTCGGCCGACGGCAGTACAGCACACATTTCCATACATCAGCAACATAGACTGGGCGACGAACGGGTACAATTTTCCAACTACGATGCCCTGCAGGTAACGGCGCAAGCGCGGGCCTACCACGGGCTATACGTTTCTTTCGGGTTATACTTACAGCCATGCGCTGGGCGAGGGGGCCGGAAGCTCCACACAAGGCGGGGCCACGCTCCCCACGCGACAAAAATAACCTGCGCCTGAACTATGGAAATCTCACTATCGACCTCCGGCATCGCTTTACATTTTCGCCGACCTATAACATCCCCGGAATGAAGTCCCCCGCGGAGATGCTCCAAGGGTGGTCGCTCAGCGCTATCTTGGTTGTGCAGAGCGGCTTGGCCTGGAACCCGAGCGAGACTAAAACAACTGACTGGCTCGGCGAAGGCGAGAACGCTTCGAGCGGTAATGCGACCGCCGTTACTCAGTATTGGAATTACATGCGGACCCCACTCCGCGTTTACAATACTGGTCCGACTCCCATTCCCTGTTACGACGGCACTACCGCCAAGGCGGGCTGCATTTCAGCTTTTGCCTCAACACACCAGCTTCGATAGCGGCAGCATGCCAAAGCGCGGCGACAGCTGCGCCCTACGGCGGCGCCGGCACAACGTTGGGCCAACTGGCGCTCGCTGCGCTCGCAAACAACACTTGCTATGCACAAGGCGGAGGCTATCTGACTCCTCCCGCTTACGGAACGCTCGGTGATGCGGGCAACGGCATCTTCACGGGCCTGTCTACCGAAACGTGGATTTCTCGGTCGCTAAGATCTGGACGCTGAAGGAACGGTACAGCGCCCAATTCCGGGTGGAGTTCTTCAACCTCTTTAACAGAACGGACTTCGCGATTCCCGGCAGCGGCGGTGGCGGCGGCAATGCCGGCTCCGATCCGTCAAAGGGATTGAGCGGTGGGTTCGGCTATGCGCAAAGCACGCCGGATCAGGGCAACCCTGTGCTCGGGTCGGGCGGACCGCGTCACATCCAGTTTGGCTTGAAGTTGAACTTCTAGCCGCAGTAGATAACTTCTACCTGCAAAAAGGGGCCGGATGAACATTCGGCCCCTTTTTTTTTATGGGAGGAAAAACAGGCGAGCGCGCTTCGGATGCAACGAGAGAACGTGGCTTGAAGGGATTGCCGTGCGCAGAGCGACTCGTGCTAGAGCCCTGTGAGCGGAGCGCCGCAAACTTGCGCTGAGTTTGGAAACTAGGTTATGGAACGCCTAGGTTTTGAATCGCGGAAACAGCGCCAGAGCATTCTGGCGTTCGACTTGGTCCAACTGCTGGTCGGTGAAAATGCCGCACTCCTGCAGGCCCTTTACGTGATCCGAGATGGTGCGGGCGGGATAATCGGAACCGAACATAATTTGTGACAGCGGAACGACTTTAATCAGAGCGCCCATGGCGACCGCGTTCGAGGTCCACGCCGTATCGTAGTAGAACTTGCCTGCCGCCCCCGAGAAACCTTGCGGAAGGAGTTCGGCGAACTTCTGGCCTTTGGCCATGCTGGTGAAGCGCTCGATCAGGTAGGGCATCGTGCCGCCCCCATGCGCGAAGATCATGCGCACATTGGGATAGCGTTCGGCCGCCCCGCCAAAGATCATGTTGGCGATGGCTCGGGTGGTGTCGGTTTGCTCCTGGATGGCGCCGTCACCGGTTAGGAGCTGGGCAAACTGCGATGGGCCGAGCGAGATGGGGTGGCTGAAAACGATCGCCTTGCGCCGGTTGAGCTCCTCGAAAACCGGGTTGAACATCGGGTCGCCGAGCCACTTATCGCCATAATTGGTGTAGACCCCGACGCCATCGAGCTTGAGGGTATCGAAGGCGTACTCGATTTCGCGCAGAGTGGCATCCACGTGCGGCATGGGCAGAAAGGCGAAGGCGCCGAATCTGGCGCGATGATCCGCTAAGAAGCGTGCGGCAAATTCGTTGGCAGGGCGCGCATCGCGTTCGACCGTGTCAAAATCGAAATGAGGCGGCACCGAGGTCATCGCCGTCGAGACGCCCGATTCATCCATGGCTTCGAGCGCTCTTTCGGGCGTCCAATCCGCAAAATTCTTGCGGCCCTGCGCGAGCATCGCCGGGAAGAGGTTCGGCGGGCTGAAGTGACCGTGGACGTCGATGCGGTTTCCCTTGGATGGCGACGAAGAAGTGACTTGGGCGATCAGTTCGGAGGTGGGAACCGAGGCGGAAAAAATAGCGCCCGATCCCAAGACCACCGCCGATTTGAGAAACGCCCGGCGCGAAGCGCTATAGCCGGTGTAACCATAAGTGCAGCAGCAACAAGGCGCCGCATTCGCGACGCTCGAATCCATGCTCCCAAAGTGGGCCACGGCCACCTCCAAGGTCTTCAGGTATGCGCGGAGTATATGGGGGGCGCTCTTCAGGTGTCAACGTATACGGAGATCGACAGCGAATGGGCGTTCTTGACAAATTTTGAGGGCGACGACTATACTCCGCGGCGCTCGGAGGTAGCCCGCCTGATGAAGACATTGTTTTTGAAGCTGACTGTCGTAGCTGTCGCGATTCTGGCTCTTTCGGGAGCAGCCGTTTCGCATCATGGGACCGCGGCATACGACGCCGCTCACCTCACTACCGTCAAGGGAACGGCGACCGATTTTCAGTTCCGAAATCCTCATGTTTTGCTCTCCTTTGAAGTGAAGGGCGACAACGGAAAGATACAAAAGTGGGAGGGTGAAATCACCAGCCCCAGCCAGTTGGCGCGAGAGGGCGGATGGACCAAGAATTCGATCAAGCCGGGGGATCAGATCGCCGTTACGGGCAATGCGGCCAAGAATGGCAGTCCTACCATGGTCATAAAGAAGGTCGTGCTGGCGGACGGTACGGAGCTAAGGGTGGGAGGCGGAAGGGCCGATAATTGAAGTCGGTTCATGAAACGCAGCTAAGCGCGCGCTATCGCGTTCAGCCAGATTATTTAGCTGGGTTAGATAGCTGGGCCATGTAGCCGGGGGTACAACATGAAACAGGGCATAATTCTGATTATTGCCGGCCTTCTTGCCGCGACGGTCTGTTTGCCCGTTCTGCGGGCACAGAATACGGAGAGTCCGCGCGGGGACCAAGGCCAGGTGGGAAGCGCTGGTCCAGACCTATCCGGAGTATGGATACAGGTCGGCAACGTAACGTTCGATCCCGCGGACCCGCAAGGAAAGAATGCCGCGAATCTCCCCTTCACGCCCTGGGGACTGAGCAAATATAAGTCCGCCAAGCCCGCGCATGGCGCCAACCAGAACCTAGCTGGAGTATCCAATGATCCGGCAAATCAGTGTTTTCAGCCTGGCCTGCCGCGTGTTTATCTCCAACCCTACCCCATGGAGATCATCCAAACGCCAGGCCGCGTGGTGATGCTGTTCGAGTACGGCGAACTATTTCGCGAGATCTACATGGACGGCCGCCAGCACCCCAAGGACGAAGATCTCAGGCCCATGTCCATGGGGCACTCCGTGGGTCACTGGGAGGGGAATACTCTGGTCGTCGATGTGGTGGGGTTTACGGACTCCTCATGGCTCGACCGGACCGGCCATCCACACAGCGACCAGTTGCACCTTGTGGAGCGCTTCACGCGAGTGGACAAAGACACTTTGCAGGACGATCTCACGTTTGAGGATCCCAAGGCATACACCAAGCCTTGGACCGGCCAGAAGATTTTCAAGCTGCGGCCAACCTGGTCGCTCGAGGAGTGGGCCTGCGAGGACAGCCGGTTTTTCGACGATTACATGAAGAAGACGGTGGCCGGCGCCAGTAAGTAACTTTGGGCAGCACTATCCCTGGGCTGGGTGGGCAGATCGTCGTCATTTAGAGCGAGAAGAACCACCCGCGCCCAATTCCAGGGTTGGAATCCAAACGCGCCAGCGCCCCCTAAAGGGGGCGCTCGATGCGCACCTTAATTACATCCGCCGAGATATTCCGCGTACAAGTAGGGGATTCAGGTCAGAACGATTGCTCTGGTGTCGATCTCAGGGCTAGCGGTCGGCTCCCGGTGTCGATTTCACAGCTAACGGCCGTCCGTCAGAGAAGGTGATCTTTCCGACAAGAACACCGACGTGAGCACCGTTTTTCGCGGGGTGCAGAGAGACGGTGATCTGATCGCCAGGCTTCAGGGTATCTCTTGTCCAGCCCTCGGCGACCAATCCACGCAGGGTGCCGAACTCGACAGCCCAGTGGTCCGAGTTTCCCTTGTCGTCCTTAACGTCAAACGCCAGGGAAGAATGGGGGTTGGCCATCATCATCTCAGTAACGCTTCCGGTTACGGTTATGGTCTTTGTCAGATCATACGCCGCATAGCCGTGATGCGCATAAGCTCGGGACGAAAAACTCAATCCCAATCCAAGCAACACCGCAACGTACAGAAAAGGGCGCAACTTTGCCATGAATGTACTACTCCTTTTGTGGGAAGCCGTTACTTACCGTACCAGAGAATACTGAAACGACGTTCCCGATGTCAAGCGTGGGTCCTCAACGGTTCGCCGAAATCCGAATTGGGACTGGATCAAAGGTGGTTTACTTTCTGGCGCTTGCGCCGCAACGCCTGCGTCATTGACGGCCTTGCGCGGAAAAGCGTACCTTTATCTACGTGCGCAAGGCTTGGTATCTCCTAGGCAGTCTTCTAATAGCCGCATCGATTCTCGCTGCTCCAGGCGCGACTTCATCAGCGAAAGAAAGTTCATTCGACCGGCACGATCTTTCGGGGGTGTGGTGGGTGGACGATCCGGGGCCCCAAAAGCTTTTCGATCGGGCCAAGAACGGCGATGCAGGGAAGTGCGAGACGTGCCATATCTCGGAGCACACCGCGCCTGAACCGCCCCTGACTGCGTGGGGGCATGACAACTTGATGATCGAGCTTAAAATGACGGATCAGCTGAGCGATAAATGTGAACCGGTGGGCCTTCCCGCGCAATTCTGGTTCACGCAACTCTACCCTTTTGAATTTGTGATGGCCCCGGGACGAATTTTTCAGTTCTTTGAGAAGCAGAACGAATGGCGAGCCATATGGCTGAACCGGGGCCATCCTAAAGATCTCTTCCCTACGCATATGGGCGATTCAGTGGGGCGGTGGGAAGGAAATGTTTTCGTCGTGGATACAATCGGCCTTACGCAGAACGTGATCGAACCGGTTGGCGTCAATCATCGCATGAGCCCTGTATTCCATTTGATCGAACGATGGGAACGCGTGAGCGCAAACGAATTGGATTTGGATGCCACCTACTACGATGAAATGGCGTGGGGAAGCGAACCGTGGGGTGGTCTCAAGAAGAAATTCATATTGCAATCCAAGACAGAGATCCACCAGGGGACCTGTTCGCCCGAGGAAAATAAGAAGTTCGACGACCGGTTCCTAAATCCTGCTGTTCCCGCGCACTAGAAACTCCCTGTTTTTAATCCAACCGCGGATGGCAGCGTTGCCAGTGGAAGCGGTCAAGGGTATATTGGCGGCCGAATTCAAAGGATATTCCAAGATGAATTTCAAGACACGGATAAAGCTGTTGGTCTTATCTCTCGCTTGCCTCATGCTTTCAGCGCTTGTTCCGCGGTCGCACGCGCAGGATGTGCCGCGTTTCAAGGTCGACCCGTATTGGCCGAAGGAGTTGCCTAATAACTGGATTCTGCAAGGTGTGCCCAGGATCGCGATCGATAAGAACGATCACGTTTGGATCATCAGCCGCGAGTCCGATATCAATACGACCGCCCAACTGGATGCGCCCGAAAACGGCGCGGGGCAAGATCCGCCGACGGCGATGTGCTGTAAAGCGGCGCCTGCGGTGCTGGAATTCGATGCGGAAGGCAAGTTACTGAAATCGTGGGGAGGCGCCAACTATGTGCCCGGTTGGCCTCAAAGGCGAGAACACGCCCTGCTGGTGGATAAGCAAGGAAACGTCTGGGTAGGAGGAAATGATCCTGGCGATACTCTTCTGCAATTTACGCCGGATGGGAAGTTCCTCAGGGACTTCGGGCATCGCGCTCCGGCTATTCCGCCAGACCAGCGAAAAGGAAACCCGGTCTTCCAGAAAGACAACAATCAGCAGACCGATTATTTTACGGCCGGAATCGCAGCGCCGGCGATCGATGACGATGCGCGCGAGCTTTACGTGGGGGACTACATACATAGACGAATTCTGGTGTATGACCTGGATACGGGCGCATTCAAGCGCGGATGGGGAGGCCACGGCATTCCGTTGAGCGAGATCAGCAACGACCCCCAGCCGCCCTTTGACCCGGCAGGTCCTCCACGCAAGGATTTCACCTTGCCAGTCCATTGCATCCACATCTCGGCGGACGGGTTAGTCTACGTCTGCAATCGCGGAGGAGACAGCATTCAGGTGTTCACGAAACAGGGGCAGTTTGTGAAGGAGTTCTTTTTGCCGCGAATGACGGCGAAGGGTGGGACGAGGGTATTCGAGCTGGCGTTCTCGGCAGATCCTAAACAGAAGTATCTATTCGATGCCGACGGCACCAATAACATCGTTTGGATTCTCAATCGGGATGATGGCAAAATCGTGGGATCGGTGGGCCATTTCGGCCGTTATGCCGGGCAGCTTCATTTTATCGATGGAATCGCTATCGATTCCAAGGGGAACCTGTATACCGGCGAGGTGGGTACGGGTAAGCGGGTCCAAAAGTTTGTCCTGCAAAAATAGGCGAGAGCAGCAACCGAGGTGGATTTGATATGCAGTCCCGGCGCAGGAAAATCTTCACGCTGACGGTTTGCAATGTGCTGTTGTGGACTGCTGCCGCGCATCTGAGCGGCAAGCTCGAGGCTCAGGAAGCAGCGAGGGCGCAGAGCGGGCAACAAGCTCGGGTGGAGAAGGGCAGAGAAGTGGTCGGGCAAGTATGCGTCGCCTGCCATACCAACATTTTGAGGATGGTACAGGTCCATCGGCAATCCCCGGAACAGTGGAAGGATACGGTCTACTCCATGATTGGCCGGGGGGCACAAGTGATGCCTGACGAGGTTGAGGCTGTGACTGCTTTTCTTGCTTCGAATGCCGGAGGCAATGGCCAGCCGAGCAACCGAACAGCGAATGCAGGCCGGCCTAGCCGGGACGACCAACAGATGCCGGAAGGCGAGGGCAAAGCCATACTTCAACGGACTTGCCAGCAGTGCCACGATTTGGCAACAGCATCCACGAAACTGGCTGCGGAGGAGTGGAGCGCTGTGATCGCGAAAATGATGACCTACGGCGCAAAGCTTACGCCTGCGGACCAACGAAAGCTCATCGCATACCTCAACGGCATCGCGAAATAACCCCAAAGGCACTGACAGCTTAAAAACGTCCGGCGGCCGTTCACCGTCCTTCTATCGATCGAAATACGGCGGAGGCATTCCTGCCGGTGAGCTATGGACGAGATATCATTGTGGAAGTGAAAGGGCTCACCAAAGCATCCACCTTTGTTGTAGCTGCTGCGTCCGGCGCTGCGGGGTTTCTGTATCTGGTGGTGTGGATGCGCCGCGTGGCTTTAACCTTCGGCGATACCACCTTCGTTACCGCCACGGCGATTTCAGCTTTCCTCGGTGGGGTGGCCCTGGGAGCCCGGATTTGGGGCCAATTAGCAGACCGGCGCCCACGATCCAGCCTGATGATCTGCGCAGGCCTTGGGCTCGCGACAGGGGGCTATGGAGTCGCCAGTTTGTGGATACTTGATGGAGTCGAAGCGCTGTGCCTGTTTGTGTATCCGCGTTTTGCCGATCACGGCATTTTTCTTGCGATCGCCCAGATCATACTCATCGCAGTTTTCATTTTCCCCGCGGCGGTTCTGATGGGTGGTTTGCCGCCGTTGCTTGCGCGTGGCGGGCTCTCCGACAACAGCAAGACGGCTGAGAGGGCGGGCGCGGTTTACGGATGGAGCGCGCTGGGCGCGGCCTTGGGCGCTGTGATGACGACATACGTGTTGCTGCCCGGGGTTGGTTTGAGGTCGACAATTCTTCTGGCCGCAGGGATAAACGTTCTGGTAAGCGCCGCCGCGTTTTGGGTGGGAATGCGTTTGCGCCGGGGTGCAGAGCCATTGAACAGGAAGGGTTCGGCACCGAGCTCTGGTTTGGCTGCTGAACCTTCCGCTCAGTTGATGAAAGTCCTGTTTCTGTTGGCGTTCGCGGTCGCCGGATTTGCTGTGGTGATTTTCCAGGTCGCGTGGGTCCGGCTGATCGCTATGGTGATCGGTCCTTCCATATATGTGTACGGCGTTTGGGTGGTGGTGGCACTCACGGGTATAGGTATTGGCAGCATTCTTTACGGCGTCATGCGCAGGGCCGGCGAAGAACACCGGCGATGGCTTGCCGGACTGGAGTTTCTGCTTGCATTGACGATGGCTCTTGCAATGATTTTCTTTCCACGTATCCCATACCTATTTGCTCACTTCTTTCCGTTATTTCGGAACTCTTTTGGGCGACAGATTTTGGCGCAATTTGTGGCGATGGCAATAGGGACGCTGCTGCCTGCGCTCTTCTTCGGCGCGATTTTCCCGGCCGCAGTAGGGAGCATCGGAGGCGGCGCTGCTCGCTTTGGCAGCACGATCGGCGCCGCATGTATCGTGGGGGCGATTGGTGTGACCGCGGGCGCTTGGCTGGCAGAGTTCGTTTTCCTGCCTAGGATCGGTTTGGAAGCGACGATGAGAGTTGGCGTGCTCGCGGCGGCCGGCGCGGGCGTCGCGGTATGGTGGCGCAGCCGCGCGCCTAAAGCTCCGGCGGGTGCTGGCGTTATCACCGGCAGTCGCGGCGATGCTTATCGCAGTGTTGCTACCGGCTTGGCCTCGTGAAGTGTTCGCGGCGGGAATCGGCTTCATCGCGCCACGCTTAGGGCCCGACGAGACGCTGAGCGAAATCGTCAAGAGGATGCAACTTCTTTATTACCGCGATGGACGAAGAGCCACGATTTCCGTTGACGAAACCGGCCAGACTCGATTCCTTCGGTCCAACGGCAAGACGGTAGCTTCGACGGATCCGGTCGACATGGCCAGCCAATTGCTTTTGGGCCACCTGCCAATGCTTTTGCGCTCAGCGCCACGAGATATTTTGGTGCTTGGTCTCAGCACCGGCTTGACCCTGGCGTCCATCTCGCGTTATCCCGTGCAGCGCATTGATGTTGTCGAGCCGGAGCCGGCGGTCGCGCAGGCTGACAGGCTGTTCGACTCCTACACACGCAATGTGCTCGGAGATTCGAGAGTGCACTTGATTTTCGGCGACGGGCGCAATCACCTTCTCGTTGCACCGACGGCATTACGACGTGGTGGTCTCGGAAGCATCCGATATGTGGGTTGCGGGCGCGGGCTCGCGGGCCTCGCGCGAGTTCTATCGCATTGTCGCCGCGCGGCTAAATCCTGGCGGTATTTTTGCGCAAAGCGTTCGGACACAGGGGCTGCTGCCCGACGACCTGGATTATCTCGCGGCCACATTTCACTCGGTATTTCCCCACATGCAGATCTGGACGTCCGCTCCCGGCAATTTGATTTTCTTGGGTACGCGAGACTCGGTGGGCTGGGATTATGGTCGCTTGCAAAACCATTTCGCTCAGATACAGGGCGTGGCGGCAGACTTGAACTCGATGGGCATCTGGCGTCCCTTTGCGCTATTCGGCGCGCAAGTCCTGGGAGAGAGCGAAAGCGATGCATTTACGCGCGAAGTCGATGAGTTCAACACCGACGATCGTCCGGCGCTCGAGTTTCGCGCACCACGCTCTCTGTACGTAGAGACGACGTCGAGCATTGCCAAGGAGATCAATCCTTTCCGCCGGCCGGATGCTCCTGCGATTGCCGGTTTTGATCCGCAGCACGATTTGGATGCCGACGGCACATACCTTCTCGGATTCGCTTACGCATCCATGGGGCAGAACGATTTGGCCATCCGGTACATGGAACGGAGCACGGCGATGGCGCCCGATCGAGCGATGTTTCTTGTGGGGCTGGCGAATCAGTACCGCGCGGCAGGGCGTGTTATGGATGCCCGCGGAGCGTACGAGCGGGCGCTCAAGCTGGACCTTAACAACGTGGAGGCGCTGGTATCACTGGGCGAGATTCGGCTGGACGAGGGGCAATTGGAGTGGACGCGCGTGCTGAGCGAGCGGGCGCTGCAGCTCGCGCCGCAGGACGCGCGAGTACACGACTTGATCGATCGCCTTCAGGATGCGGAACGCTGAAAAATCCTTACATCGACCTTGCACCCACTTTAGCGACCGCTGTCAATTAGCTGCGCTTAAGCGCCTCCAGTTCTTCGAGGGTGCGCGGCCAGTCCGAGCGCAATAGGCGGGAGAGGCTGCGATCCGCAAGGAGTTTGCCGCCCGTCTGGCAGCGAACGCAGTAGTTGGTTTCGTTGTCCGCATAGCGAATCCGCTGAATCTTCTCTCCACACCTGGGACAAGGCTTTCCAAAACGTCCGTGAACCGCCATGCCTTCGCGAAATGCCGTGACGTGTTCCGGAAAGCTGGTCTTCGACTCGGCGCGCAGCCGGTCTATCCAGAGTTCGAGAGTTTGACGCGACGCAGCGAAGAGCCTATCCCACTCTTGCTGAGTCAGCTTCTGGGTGAGCGCGACCGGAGAGAGTTGCGCTGCGTGCAAGATCTCGTCGGAATAAGCGTTGCCAATGCCACTAAGGATGCGCGGATCAGTGAGGGCCCTCTTCACCGTGCGGTTTTCGGGGCTCAGTGCCGCTCGAAACGATTCCATATCGCTGGCGAGGACATCGATTCCGCCGGGGTCGACGGAACGCAAGCCATCCTCGCCGGCGAGCACGTGCAACGATGCGCGGCGTTTCGTGCCGGCCTCCGTGAGCACGAGAGAGCCATCGGCAAAATCGAAGGCCGCCAGATTTTGCCGGCCCGACAGCTTTGCTCCGGCTGGGCGCCAGTGCAGCCGGCCAGCAATCATCAGGTGCAGCACGGCCCAGAGATCGCCGTCCACCCCGATTGCGATTCGCTTGCCGATTCGGCGCAACTCGCGCACCGTTCGTCCTTCTATATCGGTGACGGGCGGCTGCGCGGTTCGAAGCAGGAAGGGGCTTGCCAGCCGCACTTGCTCGATGGCCTTCCCAACGATGCGGGGTTGAAGCGCACTCAGGTAAGCGGCGATGTCAGGCAGTTCCGGCATACGATCTGAGGCAGGTGACGTTAGTTTTTGATGTTTATTACGTGCCCATCGCTCCCGGCAAGGGCACAAAAAGTTCTTCGATAGGCATTGGCTGGGCAATGAAGTTTTGCTCCGCCATGTATTGAACGAGAGCCGCAAGCGTTGGCTGGTTGGCCTCGACGCCATAGGGCCAAGGATCGCCGCCAAAGAGTTCATCGATTTCGTCCACGTCAGCCCGCTGCCACGGCAACATGTAGCATTGGGAGCCGGAAAAGCGCATGCGCGCGAGAGCATACTTTTTGGCGTCGACAAAAGCCTTGTACAGGCTGTTGGCTATCCAGCGGTTTTTCTCGTAGAGGTCCCGGCGAATGGCGACGAGGTGCATTACCGGAAAAATATTCGTCTGGATATAGAACTCGCCCTCGACGCGACGATAGTCCGGAAACAGCCGGGCGATGTTTGCTGAGCGGCCCAATTCATCCGGCTGGCGCGAACCGATCAGGGCGTCGATCTCTCCTTTGGCCAGAAGCTCTCCCAAAGACTGGCCACTCTTGTTCTGCTCGATGTTCACTGGCTTTAGGGGCGCGAGGGCATGAGGCTTGCCGTGGGTTCCCGTTTTTTCGACTGCTCCCTGAACCCATCGTAGCGAGTTCAAATTCACGCCGTACTGGTGCATAAGGTGGCCGCGAATCCAGATGGCGGCCGTCTGCGTGTAGAGAGGGACGCCGACACGCTTGCCTTCGAGGTCTTTCGGAGCGCGGATGCCCGACTTTTTGTTGATGTAGATAAATCCGTGGCGAAACATCCGGGAAGGGAAGACGGGCAGCGCGACAAATGGGCACTTGCCGGCGGCGGTCATGGAAACGAACTCCGAGCACGAAAGCTCGGAGACGTCAAACTCGAGGCCGCCGACCATCCTGTCGAAAATCTCCCGGGGAGCCTCGATAGAGAGATAGTTCAGGTCGATTCCTTCAACGGCAACTTCGCCGGTGCGAAGAGCTTCCGTCCGATCGTAGCTGCCACACGCAAATGTGAGGGCAAGGCGAGTCATAAGGACCTTTGTAGGATGCGTTTTGGCTCAAAGTTCAACTTCGGCAATGTTTTCAATTTAGGCTTCGAAGCTGCTGAGCCCTAGTTCACGACCAGCGGCCTAGTTGGACCCGTTGCTGGGAGTTGGATGCAGCAATAGTTTCTGCACGCGCCAGTTCAGCAACTCTCCGACGTAGATCTCGTTCTCGGACGGGCAAGCGATTTCGTGAATCCATCCGAACTGCTTAAGCTGTTTCCCCGACTCGCCGAGAACGCCGACTACTTTTCCGTCCAACGTGAGTTTGTAGACGCGGCCAGGGAATGCATCAGAGCTGTACAGAAACTGATTCGGCCCAGGCGTTATACAGATGGCCCAGGGAGCGCCGGGGGCCATCGTACCGGTGACGTTTGGTCCAGGCTTGTTGCCGATAGCCGGGCGGGCGTTGGGATCGACGGGCACGTCGATGGTGATCTGCCGGAGAAACTTTCCTTCTGTGTCGAACACTTGAATTCTGCGGTTTCCGCGGTCGGCCACATAGATATTGCCTTGCGCGTCTGCCGCGATGCTGTGCGGCGTGTTGAATTGGCCCGGACCATCGCCGGGCTCGCCCCAGGACTTCAACCACTTGCCGTCCTTATCCACCTTGGCCACGCGCGAGTTGATGTAGCCATCGCTGATGTAGGTGTTGCCCGCGGGATCCCAGGTCACGTCGGTTACCTGCCGGAACATTCCGTCGACGGCAGGGAGGGGCGGTTTGGGGTGTTTCAGAGGACCGGTGCCTTCGTCGGAAGCTTCCTGTTTGCGTCCAAAAACCATTAACACGCGGCCCTCGGGATTGAACTTGATCACCATATCGGAGCCCTTGTCGGTGATCCAGATATTGTCCTGCTTGTCGATGCGCACGGTATGCGCGAACGACGCCGAGTAAAGGTTATGGCCGATCTCGCGGATGAATTTGCCGTCGGCACCGAACTCCAGGAGCTGGGCCGCGGCGGCGGCGTATGCCGGGCCGTTGGTGTTGCCGCGCTGGTATACGAACACATGACCTTTGGAATTGACGGCGACGCCGGACACTTCGCCGAGATACATGTCTGCCGGCAACTTGAGGAAATTAGGCACCGAGTCAAAGGGAATTTGGGGCACCGGGCGCTGCGCCCACGCGGGCGAGCTCATCATTAAAAGCAAACCGATCACGATCACGCAAGCTTTCATCGTCCCCTCCTTCGTAAATAAGCCGGTCGGAAAGGCAAAGGCCGGTTCCAGCCGGAGGCCCATTATACGGAGATGTCGCGTCCGGAGCGTTAGAACGAAGTTTCGAACTTAGCTAAAAGTGTTAGGCGGCTCCGCCTAACCGGACTCTCCGAAATTCTGCTGTCCAATTGACATCTCATGGCTAACGGTGCTAACGCTTACCCTCACCCGCGGGTCTCTTTAGGGTTTCTTTAGGTCCTTTTCTCAGGGCTGTACCGCCCTAGGGAGGTTTTAATGTCTCGTCAAAACCCCGGATGTGTACGGAACCTCTGCGCTCGCGTTCAGCGTAGCGGCAAAGCCTTCTACGTTTTGGCCACAATTGCTGCTCTCTCTCTGGTTTCTTGGTCTGTGTTCGCGCAAGTCAATACAGGGCGTATTCTCGGCACCGTCACCGATCAGACCGGCGGAGTTATTGCCAGCGCCACAGTAACTGTCACCAACACCGGGACCGGGGTCGCGCGAACATTAACTACCGATCAGGCTGGCGAATATAGCGCCCCGAACCTGAATCCGGGAACCTATAGCGTTCGCGCTACCTCTATGGGATTTCAAACCTTCGAGCGGCAAAACATCACCGTGGGACTGGGCCAGGATAGTCGCGTCGATGCCCAGTTGACGCCGGGCCAGGTCACCCAGACGGTGGAAGTGACAGCGGCGGCCCCGATGCTGGACACGACCAGCGCCGTCGTAAGTGGGACCCTGGAAACCGCGACAATCGTGGATCTGCCTCTGAATGGCCGCAGCTTTTTGAATCTGTTACCGCTGCGCCCCGGCGTGGTGGCGGCACCCGGTGGCGGAACGCTGACCACTTCGACGAACGGACTCCAGCCGCAGGATAACAATTATTTCTTTGAGGGTCTCGATAGTAACGAGCCCTTCGAAGGACAGAGCATCACCAATACTTCGCTGCCGTTCGGCGATGCTGCCAGCATTCTTCCCGCTTGACCACGGATGATCGGAGGCGGGCGTTTCAGGATCGCGGGACGAAGCTCGCGGGGGCCCGGCAAAAGGCTTTGGAGCGCGCCCGCCTCGACGCCACGTATGGCTGGGATGCCAGCCCGATCAGCACGGCGCGGCTCTCGGCCGAAGTATGGGAAGCGGTGAAGAACGAAGATTGGGCCGGCGGCCTCGGCGGCACGGAGTGGAATTACGACAAGTTTTATCAGCGTACCCGCGGAGGCAGCGCCGGCGGAGTGGGATTCGCATCGCCTGCAGCTGTCGGCGCGGCGCTGGCGCATCGCAAGAACGGGCGCCTCTATGTGCATCTTCAGACCGATGGCGATCTGATGTACGCCAATGGAGTGCTCTGGACCGCCGCGCACCATCGCATCCCGCTGCTCGCCGTCATGCGCAATAACCGCGGCTATCATCAGGAAGTGATGCACATCCAGCGGATGGCCAATCGGCATCAGCGCGGCATCGAGAATGCCGGCATCGGAACGACTCTGGTGGATCCCAATATCGATTATGCGAAAGTGGCGCAGGGCATGGGCTGGTATGCGGAGGGGCCGATTTCCGATCCCAAGGATCTGGGTCCGGCGCTAAAGAGGGCGGTAGCTATGGTGAAGCGTGGTCAACCGGCGCTGCTGGACACGGTTACTCAGCCACGCTAGAACTTGGAATCGAATCGTCGCTCCCACTTCGAGAGCGATGTTGACGGCGGTCGCCCACTCTTTTTGAGGCTCCTGGCGAGTCTCGAATAAGTAGATAGTGATTCGGCCAGGCGGCTGTTTAAGAGGGGAAGTGCGCCATCACAACCGCGTCCTCAGGTCGATTGGAGCGAGGATGTAACTCGTGGAAAGAATGGTCGGGGCGAGAGGATTTGAACCTCCGACCCCCTGGTCCCGAACTATCTGGATCGAAAATCTAAACCGTTTACGTGGTGTCGCTTACGGTCCAGAATCCCGTTCTTTCCTCCGCTTAAATGTACCGAAATTGTACCGAGAATTGGGGAATTGCGAAACACAGTGCGATGCCGACCCCCCGTGGTAGGCCTTGTTTGAAGCTGTTCTGGGGTAGCCTGTTCCCAGTTTGTCGGCGCCTGAAGCAGGGACTCGGCGGGCATCGCTGCTGATTGCAACCCGAAGCTATGCTGCAGAGATAGGGAACGGGGTGAATAAGCCCGAGAGAGTGGATGCACCGACTTAAAGCTTTCCAATACATCTGATCCGAGAATTCCATCTGAATCGTTTGGGAAAGTAGGGTCGCCTGCCACGGCAGCGACGTGCTTATCTTGTCCATCGAAACTCCATACAACGGTTGGGATAGACTTCCGAGCTACCGTGCACTGATTCGAGGTTCAAGTCGGCGAATGCGGAGTGCGCCCTGGTGGCAGAAATCTCTCTCCGAAGGCCGTAGTTCCGCCGGTGTCAACAATGAGTTTCGCAAGCGCACCATTAAACGTGGTTTTGATCAGAATCAGCCCGTCCTGACCCATGAGCATCGAATTCCGTTCGAAGTTTTGGGGCACCTAGTCCCCTCCAAAGGCAAAGAACACAGTAAAAACAAAACCGTCTTGACTCGCACCGGCCTTCTCATGGAAGGATTTGGCACGGGCGCGTCCCCGATTTATTTCCGGTGCACCGTCAAGAGACTGAAACAAGCAGGCCGGACGAGTTTTTGTGCAGCACAGGTTTCAGGTTGACGCTAAAGCATCTGTAGACTTATGCTCTCGATCCAAGAAACAGTTGAAAGTCGTAATTCCGGTTAAAGATGCGCTATGAACTCCGAGCGAACCAGCCGGCTTCCCAAGCGACGGTGTCAGTCAGTTGTGGCATTACTGGCGGCAGAGTGCGGCTTTTGCACATCGGGTTGGGAGGTAACCGCAAAGGGCTTGTTGGATAAGGATTCAAACCCATCGTGGAGCAAGTGAAGGCGGCATGGGCCGGTGCGCGTCTTATGCATCTATCGTACGGACTGTCATCGACACGGGGGTAATGTCTTGCGAGGGGAGGTGGAGATCGCATGAGCGACAAGCCTAGAAACGGGGCCGGGAAAGAGAGGTTGGGAACCGAGCCCGAATCCTGCATCATCATCAACCAACCTATGGTGCGGGACTTTTCTACCGGTGGCGGACATGGGCCGGAAGACACCCTGGTAGAGGGTGATCAGAAGTTCGTAACGCGGAAGTGGCAGGGCTACCCTCCGCAAAATTTGAATCTGGTTGGAAAGCCGCACCCGGCCATGCCTGAAGTGGGGATACCCCGGCTCACGGGCAAAGCCGAGTACGCCACGCGTGTGCGTCTGCCGAACATGCTTTATGCAAAGCTGCTCACGAACCCGCACCCCCGCGCCCAAACTAAGTCGCTCGATGTCTCGAAGGCCCAAAAGATGCCAGGTGTGGCCTATATTTTGACGGCCCAGAATGCGCCCCAAACGTATCCCTTTCCGGAGGATCTTTTCTTTCAGGGCGAAGTCGTAGCGATTGTGGCTGCGGAAACCGAAGATCTGGCCGAGGACGCAGTTACGGCGATCCAAGCAGAGTACGATATCCTTTCCTTCGCGGGCAATCTCGATCAGGCTATGGCAGCCAATGCGCCCGACTTAGGCAACAAGCAACGCCCGAGCGTTGTCAAGACACTCTATGAATGGGGCGACGTCGAGAAAGCCTTTGCAGCAGCGGACATCGTCAAGGAATTTACTTATTCATACGGTGGAGGCATTCCTGTTCCCCTCCAGCCCATGGGCTGTGTCGCCAAATGGGACGGCGACAAAGTGACTATCTGGGGCATGGGACAGAATATCTATCCTTCCCTCGCCACTACAGCCAAGCGGCTGGGTATCCCTGTGGAGAACGTTCGCTTCATCAACAAATGGAATGGTGGGACGTTTGGAGGATCACAACTAACCGGCGATAAGTTCTATCCCT
This sequence comes from uncultured Acidobacteriota bacterium, assembly GCA_963823935.1. Classification (GTDB taxonomy): domain Bacteria; phylum Acidobacteriota; class Terriglobia; order Acidiferrales; family UBA7541; genus Palsa-189. Next base: position 78,698 of record CAWGNM010000007.1, on the reverse strand, counting down.
GGATCGCCCACATCTCCAAAGTGACAGGTCGTCCGACCAAATTAATGCTACCCAAGAGCGAAGAACTTGCCTTCCTGCAAGTGAAGCCGCAGACGCTAACGAAATTCAAAATCGGAGCGACAAAGGACGGGAAAATCACAGCGTGCCAGCGTGAGTTCCATGTCAATACGGGTGCGAATCCAGCTGCCGGAGCGCCGGGAGCTGGAGGCGGTAGGTCCGAGCTTTACCTTCACGTCGTCCCTAACTGGAAGGAAATTGGGTTCCTCTATAGGACGAATTCGGTCATGACAGGCGCCGCCCGGAGCTATTTCCAGCAAGAGTTCAAGTGGGCCTGGGAGCAGATGATGGACGAAATGGCGGAAGCACTTGCGTTGGATCCCCTACAGTTTCGGCTGCTGAATGTGCAGAAGCCCGGAACCAAGGTGGCACTGAAACAGGGCGGGCCGACCGTCGTTCCAATGCCCGAAACCGATAATGGACGACTTCATTACGATTGTTTCGCCTCAGTCGAAGTGCTCCAGGAGGGGGCCAAAGCAATCGGATGGCAAAACAGGAACGCCATGCCCGGCGCGAATCCCGGGCGGTTTAAGCGCGGCCTCGGAGTAGCCATGTCCCAGCACCACGCGGGACACCTAGGTTATCAGGAAGGCGAGCCCGGCTACGATTGGACCATCTCGCAGCGGCGAGATCAAGGAGGTGCCCGCCCCGGCGGTAATGACGTCTTCGATGCCGCGCTGGAGTTGGACGAAAACGGTTACGTCATTCTGTACTTCAGCCAGCCGGATAGCGGCACTAACCATGGCACGTCGATGTCCATCCAAATTGGCGAAATCTTAGGGTTTACTACCCTGGATCGCATACGGTTGGTGTGGGGCGATTCAGAGGTTACACCGCCCGCGCCGGGTTGGAATTCTGGTCTAACAACCGCCGTACAAGGCGGAGCCCTGTGCAACGCGGCGGACAAACTCCGAAAGGACCTCCTAAACCGCGCAGCAGAAAGCTTGAAGGTGGATGCCGCGAAGCTGCGGATAGAGGACGGTATCATTTCGTCCACGAAAGACCCCAGTAAGAAGACAACATTTGTCGCACTGGTCAGGTCCAACAAAGGTCCGATACGCATGACAGGCAGGTCGGTTCAGACTGCTAGTGGAAGAGCACTGAGTCGAGGCGTTGGTGCCTGTTTCGCCGAAGTTGAGGTGGACACTTGGACGGGCGATTGGCGATATGTCCGGTCGGCGTATTGCCATGACGCCGGCCATGTCATGAATCCGCTTCTCGCGAATGCTGATCAGCACGGGTCCATGGTACAGAACATGGGGATGACCACGGATGCCATTCCGTGGGATCGTGAATTCCCAGGCACAATGCACTTTAGCGTGGGGTATTTGTCCTACAGATTGCCCACGATTATGGAACCACCGGAACAGACCAACATATTCATCAACAGTCTCGAACCCCGCTGGTTCTTTGGGGCCAAAGGGTTCGCGGAGACAGCCATTGGAGCTGCTCCCGGCGCTCTGGCGAATGCCATCTATAACGCCTGCGGAGTGAGAATCCGAGAGCATCCCATCACAAAGGACAAAATCCTTGCAGGCTTGAGAGCCAAGGGAGAAATCGTATGAAACCGATATCCATCTCCAGGCCCTCGAGCGTCGAGGAAGCGAATGTCACGCGATGGGCGATAGTAATCTCTGCCGCGTTTCTAATGATTGTTTCAGGTACGACATTTATTGGTCTCGCGGCTGCAACACCGCAAGCGTCGGGCTATCATCTGGTGAAGAAAGTCATCCTGGGAGGCGAGGACACCTGGGACTATCTCGGCGTAGATCCAGATACACACCGCATATTTTTGCCGCGGCATACGCACACCATGGTCCTTGATCTCGACGGCAAAGTTATAGGAGACATTCCCAAGACGGGATGGGCTCACGCGATCGACTTCGCACCTGAACTGAAGCGCGGTTTCATAAGCAACGGGATCGCCGCCTCAATGACCGTCTTCGATCTCGGGACGCTCGAAATCATCCGCACGGTTCCAATACCGAATCGCAATCCGGATGACCTAATCTATGATCCTGCATCCAGACGCGTCTTCACGCTTAACAATACTCCTGAGAGTGTAGTCGTCGCGCCAGGGTCCGAGTCATCCGCTGCGGGCGGCGACGATGTGACAGCCATCGACGCGATGACCGGAAGGATAGTGGGCTATCTCCCGTTCGACGGCAAGCTAGAAGGTGGTCAAACCGATGGCCGCGGCCGCATGTACGTCGAGATCGAGCCTAAGAACGAAGTGGCCGTGTTCGATTCTAAGAAGCTTACGATTTTGGCGCGCTGGCCAACGGCGCCTTGTGAACAACCCGGGGGGCAACAGGCGATCGACGTCGCTCATCACCGCCTGTTCGTCGGGTGCCGCAACAAGATGATGGCTGTCATGAATACAGACACAGGCAAGGTCGTCGCCACCTTTCCCATCGGGCAGGGGGAGGACGCAACCAAGTTCGATCCTGGCACAGGTCTTGCGTTTGCATCGTGCGGTGATGGCACTATCACCGTGGCGCATGAGGATTCGCCGGACAAGTTCACTGTCATGCAGACCATCGCGACGGACAAGGGAGCGCGTACCATGACGGTCGACACGAAAAATCACAACGTTTATACGTTGGCAGCGAAATTGGGCCCGGTGCCTCCCAAGACACCTGAGACTCCAAGCCCGCGGCCAAAAGCTTTGCCGGACACGGTTACGTTGTGGATCTTTAGCCGGTAGCGGGATGCAGAAATTCGCCGGCGCTTTATCGCAGAGAGGTATAGTGGCAGGCTCATGCTAATCTGAAGCCCGCATTGATGCGCACCGTTGCGTACTTGTCGCCCCAAAACATCTCGGAGGAAAACGGAAATGAAGAGCGGAGCTATAGGGTCCGTAATTCTACTTGCGTTTCTAGCGCTTTCGCCTGTGCTATTTGCACAGAACACTGGCAATACCGGTCCCGCGGCGAAACAGAACAGCAATTTCGACACGCATGATCTAAACGGGTCCTGGAAAGGCACCCGTCGTGATTTCTTCGGTGACGATAATCCCGTGCCAGAGCCTCCGTTAACACCCTGGGCAAAGGAGCACTTGCTCGCCAAGAGTATTTCGCATGCTGCGCTCGACGCAACGTCGAAAGGCGAGAATTCGGGCCGTTCGACGGCGACGGGAACTGTAGATGCAAATGGCGTCCCAGCGAATGTTGCTGGCGGTCAGTTTCCCGGGGAGAAGTGCGAACCACTGGGCGTGCCCGTGCAGTTTAATTGGGTTGATGTTTACCCTTTTCAATTCATCGTCCTGCCGGACCGGATCTACCAAATGTTCGAGTGGTATCGCGAATGGCGGACGATCTGGCTAAATCGCGACCATCCCAATAACGTATTTCCCAGCTATATGGGAGATTCGGTTGGAAAATGGGAAGGAAACACTTTGGTCGTTGATACGATCAGGTTCAATGGTCGAGGGTGGATCAGCGAGAATGTAGGTGAGTATATGAGCGATACATTTCACCTCGTCGAGCGCTACCACCTCATCGATGCTAAGCATCTGGAACTAGAAATGACATATTACGACCCGAAGGCGTGGGGCGATAAGCCCTGGCCAGGTTGGAAGAAAGAATTAACCCTGGTGTCGAAAGGCGACGCTCTCGAGGAACAGATGTGCGATCCAGCGCGCTTGGAGGACTATGACAGTCATTTCGTGAATCCGTTTAGTAATGCTAAGTAAAGGCTCAATTCCAAAAATCGCCTGGCGGCTCGCAGCTGCTGCAAATTCGCATAGGTGAAGTTCGGCTGCATTATTGATCTCTGCATAAATAATGCAATACAATGCTCTTCAGGAGGGAACCGTTATGCCCCGACTGAAGGGCAGTGCCGATTTGCTTGAAGACCGGCGCCGGCGAGCGTTGGCCTTGTGGGACACTGGCTTGTCGCTCAACGAAGTGGGTCGCCGCATCGGCTGCGCGCCAGTTCGGTGATGCGCTGGCTGCGGGCCCGCCGCCGCGGAGGCCCGGACCCCTTGCGCGTGCGCTTCTCGCCGGGTCGTCCGTTGAAACTGGGACCGGAGCGAGCGGCGGCGCTTGCTGACGCTGCTGCTGCAAGGGACCCCCGGCGCACGGCTACCGGACGCAATTGTGGACCACGGCCCGCATTGCCGAAGTCATTTGGCGTGAGTTCGGCGTCCGTTACCATCGCGATCATGTCGGTCGGTTGATGCATCGCCTCAATGGAGCGCGCAGAAACCCGAAACGCGCGCCGCTCGAGCGGGACGAGGCAGCGATCGAACGCTGGAAGCGGAAAGACTGGCCGCGGGTAAAAAAAACGCCGCACGGCTGGGCGCCCACCTAGTTTTTGCCGATGAATCGGGCTTCCTCCTGGCTCCCCTGGTGGTGCGAACTTGGGCTCCCCAAGGGCCGACTCCCCTTCATCGCCATCGCCAAGGACGCCGGGACAAAATCTCCGTCATCTCCGGAATCTCGGTCAGCCCCCAACGGCAGCGTCTGGGCCTCTACTATCTGCTTTTCTTCGACAACATCGGGCAGGAAGAAGTTGCCGCTTTCTCGAGGAACTGCTGCGCCACCTCCGCGGTCCGGTCATCGTTCTGCTGGACAACTCCTCCACGCACGCCGGCCCGCCTCTCGCCCAACTCCTCCGCCGCCACCCGCGCCTGCACATCGAACACTTTCCCTCCTACGCCCCCGACCTCAATCCCGACGAGGGCGTCTGGTCTCTGGCGAAACGCGACCTCGCCAACGGCTGTCCCCTCGATGTGGATCAGTTGATGGAGACGTCATCGCTTCCATCAACGGGGTCCGACGCTCTCCCAAAAACTGCGCGGCTGCATCCTGCAATCCGATCTGCCTCTTTTTTGTTCTAAATCGTTGCATTATTTATGCAGTATACAATAGAAGTGCTGGCGCGAATTTCAGGCGAAGATTCCAGGGCCTTGCGAGTAGATTATCGGGATGCGAGGCCCGCCCGTGCTGCTTATGATGGAATCGTCAGATCCTCCCTGAGAACAGTCTTTTTCATGTGGTTCGTCTATTTAGAACGAGTACTTCAGTACGAATTGAATCAGACGGGGGTTAACCGCTGTGGTCGTAATGTCCCCGAACGTCGCGGAAGACGCATCCATATTTGCGAGGGCTGCGTCGTTTTCGGCCGAAAAGGCGAACTGCGGGTGGTTGAAGGCGTTGAAAAATTCCGTGCGGAACAGCAGCGTGGCACCTTCCCGAATTCCTCCAACCTTGGTCGATTTGGCGAGAGAAATATCCCAATTGTTTTGCCCGGGCCCCAGGATATTACCCTGGCCGTTATTGCCGTATCCAGTACTTCCATCTGACCCGAGCACCGGGACCGGGCAAAAAACCGCCGAGGAGCCCGTATTGGCCTGGCCGTAGCCAGTGTTGAAGTAGGCATTCGGACCGAAACCACCCCCGAGCCTCGAAGTGATAGGACCTGATGTTGCGGTGTTGCCGATCGCCATTCCCGGGCAGAATTGAGCAGCTCCATCTCCGGTGCTCCCGAAAACACACTACCGCTACTACTGTCGTAAATAGTCATAGGCGTGCCGTCTTGGATTGTCGTCACACCGGATACGCTCCAACCCTCCGCTAACCTTCCGAGCCAGCCCGCTGGGTGGCCCAGTGGCAACTCCCAAGTATAGTTCACAACGAAGCGGTTCGGATGATAGATCAGGTTCGGCGACATTTGCCGAATAATATACGGGGCGGTGTCGATGCCAAAGTTATCGCTGACGAAGGCTCGATTCCATGAGTAGGCTGCTTGAAATTGCAGTCCATGGGAGAGCTGCTTGTGAAGGGTGACCTGCAAGGCATTATAGATATAAGAGGCTTGGTTCCCCGTCTGAGCTGCGGTTGGCGAGATGCCCAGATACGGTACGCGCAAGGGGACGTTCGCAGATGTATTGGTTGTTTGCCCGTTGATTGGGTTGCTCGGGCTTGCGAGGGGCGCCCAGTTGTATACGGCGCCGATAAAATAAGAATCGATCGTCTGGTTCTGATGGATACCATGCGAGCCCACGTATGCCACTTGTAGAAGCCAATTGCGCAAAACTTCATACTGCGTATTCAGGTTCCACTCATAGGTCACCGGTGTGGTGAAATTCTGGACGATCGAAGCGGGCGATAAGTTCGAATTCGCATCCGTCGCGAAGTTAACCCACCGAGGCGTGAATCCGAACGTGCTCGGAGGCCCCGGAATCGCCGCCGGAATAATGAACGGCTGCTGCAGACTGGCTAAAGGAGATGTAGTGATGTTGCCAAAGGCCGGCGTATTGACCAGGCCGCCGATACCGAGAACCTGTCCGCTTAGCTCCTCATAGAAATATCCGGCCCCGCCGCGCACCACGAACCGGTTGCTCGACGTTGGCTGCCAAGCAAAACCGACTCGGGGGGCGAAGTCATCCCACGGAACCCTCGACTGGGTCGTATAGTTGGTCGAGTTCTGGAACACACCCGCCGGCGGCGTACCCTGGAAGTTCGCGGGCACTACAAATCCCGCTAGAGAACATCCCGTCCCACCGACAGTTCCAATTTGCCCCGATGGGGTCGAGCATCCCGAGCCCGGGTTTGGCACGGTGTTGGCCAAAGTTTGCCAGAAACCGGTCGCGTATCCGTGCGCCTCGATCGGAAAACCGTCCCACTCCCACCTTATGCCCAAATTCAGGGTCAATCGCGAGTTAACCTTGAGATCATCCTGAATAAACGCATCAAGGTTGGTTACGCGCCAGAGATCATTGTAAGTTGGATTAGCAACCGCTCCCCCAGGGCTATTGACGTTGCTTATCGAGCCGCCGTTGCATCCGCCAGGATGCAAGGGATCGGTGCCGGGGGCCTCTACAATGCCCGTGCCGCACCCTGCTCGCCCAATCAAAAAGTCTGGGAAACTCCTAAACGACGGATTTCCTGACGCTAGTCCTAGGGTGCTTAAATCAGCCTGTACGCGCTGCGCCTCGAAACCGGTCCGAATAGTGTGTTTGCCATGCGTCCAGGAAACCTGGTCGGCCCACTCAAATTGGTTCGTCGTACTGAGTTGGTCGGCATACTTGTAGGCGCCAAAGCTGAAGAGCCCCGAGATATTAAAGTTATCCAGATAGTTAAAGGCCGGCGTTAGATCCGACACGCCAACCTGCGAATTCGTGAACGTAGTCAATTCAGTACCCGTCCCCTCGATGCGCTGATACGAAGCCCGAGCTTCGTTTACGAGGTTGTTCGTTGCAGTCGTCGTAAGCTTTAGAAGCGCTGCGTGGTTTGTTTTTGTTTGCAATCCTGCCGAGCCGGGCAGGATATCGCTGGCAGTTGTGCTCGTTCCGGGTGATGCGAAAGGCGAAGTGGTTGGATCGTTTTCGTAGTAATAGCGGCCAGACAGAGTGTTTTTGCGATCCAGCACATAATCCCAGTTGCCCATGCCTTGGTGGTCCGCATAGGTCGCGGGAATCGAGAAGCTGGCTGGCAGATATTGTCCGGTGGTTGAGCCGGAGCCTGGAATTAAGTAGCCTCCGCCGGGCAGCTGGAGCTGCAAGATTTGCACGGCCGCCGGATTGATATTCGAGCCGTCACACGCCACGCTTATGCTGCCTTTGGTCTTTATCGTGTCGAAGCTGTTCGCTGGATTGTTGGCCGGGCAAACCGCCGCACCCAAAGCTGATACGAAGGCCTGCGTCGCTGCATTGCACAGCGGAATCGACGTCGCGCCAGCGGGACACGTGCCTCGATTCCCGGCGGGAATGGGAGGCAATTTAACTACGGAGTACCCCGCGCCAGAGACGCCATTCTTCTGCTCCGTCTGCTGATAAGACACGAAGAAGAACAGTTTGTCCTTCTTAACCGGGCCGCCAAACACGCCCCCATATTCGTTCTGATTCAAAACCTGTTTCGATCCGTCGTTGCCGGGCTGGCCTACCGTGGCGTTGCGGAAGAAGTCGTTCGCATTCAGGGCCGTGTTGCGGAAGAATTCAAACGCCGACCCATGAAAGTCATTCGTGCCCGACTTGGTGATGATATTCACGTTCGCGCCGGGGTCGCGCCCATAGCCAGCATCGTAGGTCGAGGTCTGAATATTGAATTCCTGAATGGTATCCGGATTAGGGATCCCGAACGCCCCGTAACGTGTGCCTTCCTGGGTGCTGTTGACACTGAGCCAATTATTCATGGCGACGCCGTCTTGCAGGTACGTGTTCTGGGTGATGTCACCCCCATTTGAGGCTATGGCCGTAGAAGCCTTCCCCAGCGTGGATGCGTTTGTCACGTCGGCATTGGCGCCAGCAGACATCGCCAAGAGGTTCGTGTAATTTCGGGTGCTCAGAGGCAGCGCCACTACGGTTTGCCCTGTCATCACCGCGCCCATCGTCGAACTTTCCGTCTGAACCGCTTCCACCTCGCCTTGCACGGTGACGGCTTGCGATTGCGCGCCCACCTCCAACGAGCGATCCAACACCGCCGTCAAGGTCACGGTGATCGTTACCGAAGGAACTTCCATTGGCCTGAAACCGCCAGCCTCGATCCTTACGCTGTAATTTCCCGGCAGTAATAAGCTAAATCTGTAAGTGCCGTCGGTCGTCGTCATCGTGGTTCGCGCCTGGCCAGTGGCGATATTGGTCACCGTGACGCTCGCATTCGGAACGACCGCGCCGGATGCGTCCGTCACGGCGCCCGTCAGCGCTCCCGTACCCGAGGTCTGCCCTAGAATGGTCGGAACCCAAAGGATGAATACAACAAGGATCAGAAGCAACCCCTTTATTGATTTCACGGTGTGCTCCCCTGCGAATTCTTTATTCGCGGAACAAAGTAGCGTCGTCTTACTACCGGTAATGCTGTATTGTCAAGTAAATTTAACTTTTTGCGTCGGTAGCACGTGGAATGTCCGCTGGAATTAGCATGTGAATTGTTCGCATCGTGAAGCCGATCCACCACGGGCGCGAAGCTTTGAACCACTTCGTCCACTTCTTCGCTGCCTGCCGAAGATCGGGAAATGGCAACTTCAGCGTCGCTTCTTCATGGGGGAATCACCGCGGGTTTTGATGATCTTGCTCAGCAATCACGGCGAAGGACCGTCAAGTACGGATCCAAAAAATTCCCACGGGACTATGAAGGACCGCTCATATATACTTGGCCGTCCGCCGGGAACCCTGAAAAGGAAAATGCTGGTGCACACCAGCGAGGGGGAAAGATGAAGTCGAAAATCGCCGGTTTGTTTGTGGTGTTCTTTGGACTGTATTCCATGACTGTGTTTGGCCAGGAGCGCGGTAATGATAAGGCACCGCCGCCGACGGACCAGGTAACGCCAAACATCCCCGGCATAGTCGCGGGCGGGACGAAGATCGAAGTCGTGAAGTATGGGTTGCGCGGTTCGGACGGCGTGGTGGGCATGCCGGATGGCAGCATCATCCTGACGACGAACGGCGGTGTCGGCAAAATCGATCTGAACGGGAACCTAACCATGGTCGTTGCGGACTCTAATCGAGCACAGGGCTTAGCGGTGGACTCGAAGGGCCGCATCATCGCGGCGCAATATTCGCGAAAGGTCAGCGTTCTTTACCCGCCGGAGAGCGCTACGGTCCTTTTCGATAGTTATGAAGGCAAGCCTTTCATCCGGCCGAATGACCTGGTGGTAGATAACAAAGGCGGCGTCTACTTCACGGACTGTTACGAAGTCGTGCGCCACCCGCCGCTTGCGATTAATGGTCCAGATCGAAAACCAGATGATTTGCCGCAAGCCGTCTATTACATCACTCCCGCTGGTAAGCTGACCCGGGTCGCCGACGACATCGCCAGGCCGAACGGTATCACGCTGAGTCCCGACGGAAAAACTCTGTATGTTAATGATTGGATGGGCGAGTATCTGCTCGCTTACAATGTGCAATCAGACGGAACATTGACGAATCGGCGAAACTTCGCCAAATTCGATCTTGCGCAGCAAACTGATAAAGGGCCCGTCGGCGCTGGAGACGGTCTGTGCATCGACAGCAAGAGCAACACTTACTCCACGACCCCGGCGGGCGTTCAGGTATTCAGTGCGAAAGGCGAGCACCTAGGCAATATTGTCGTTCCGATTTGGGATAACTATAAAATCCAGGTGGCTCAAAACTGTGGCTTTGGTGGCCCCGGGAAGCAGTACTTGTATGTTGTGGGTTCCGGAACAGTTCTGAGGATTCACATGTTAGTGCCAGGGTACAAAGGCCGGGCGAAGTAAAGGACACATCAAGTTTGGCGCTCGGAGTTGTAACGAGTCAAGGGAGCATACCGGACCTCTCCGGAAATTGGTGGGGGGCGGGACCACTTTCAGCATTACTGACCCTGGGGGCAAGCTGGCAGGAACACCGCAAGATGAGACACCGTCCTTGGGCATTGGCGAAACTAAGATCGGAGAGGCCACATACCGGAGCCAACGCAAGTTTCGAGACGACTGACCCGCGAATAAACTACTGTGATCCTATCGGTCTTCCACGAATTTATTCTGTTCCAAACTTGGTCAAGTTCGTTCAAACCCCAGATGCAGTCTACATGTTGTTTGAATATGACAGCGTTGATACCCCTGAATCAGCAGCACCCCGAGGATCCAGGTCCCAACCCTGGATCGCTATGAGCAAGTTCCCTATGAAGTTCCTGCAATACTCTTGACAGGCCCAGACTCGATCGGGGAGAATTCCCGGCATTAATTGAGCGATTGCATTGTTATCCAAGGGAAACCCTGCGCACCAGGACGTAGAATTGAAATAATGCCCCTGCCGTGAGTGCAAGACTGAGTTCCAATCCGCGTGAGGATATGAAGGTTCCTATGATAAACAAGCTTGCAATCATTTTTTTCGCAACCGCCAGTCTAGTTTCTCCTCCCCTATTCGCACATCACGGAAACGCTTCGTACGACACGACCAAAACCGTCGTCGTTAAAGGAACGGTGACAGAGTATATTTGGGCCAATCCCCATGTGTTCCTAAAGGTCGACGCGAAGGACGACAGCGGCAACACGTTGCATTGGGTCATAGAGGCACAAAGTACAGTCACCCAGAACGCCGCAGGCTGGAGCAAGAATACGTTCAAGCCCGGTGATGAAGTCAGCCTTGATGTCACACCGATCAAGAATGGCGCTCCGATCGGTCGTTTTAAGGGACGTATCGTGATCAATGGTACGGTGTTCAAGGAGGGTTCCCAGCCAGGCACTGGGCATTGATCGGCGCATAGAATCAGACCGAAACCGTCGGACTTTACCACATCGATAACTCTTACTGTGTTTCTGACGCGGATTCGAGACGTCGAATGGAAGCCTGAGGAGGGATTCCGAAAATGTTCAGACGCCTAGGGCTCTCGGCCATTGCATTGATAACGGGATTGACGTTCTCAGCCATTCTGCACGCTCAAACCGCACCGGCTAATCCAGCAGGAGAGGCTAACCACGAGAACTGGAATAACGTTCCGCTACGAAAATCCGCTTACGCTGGGAAGAAGTCAGCCCCAGCTCCCCACCGTGACCTTTCTGGCATCTGGGATGCAGCTACATCGGCTGGAGTCGGACTCGAGGATCAGGGTGCGCCAGCGATGCCGGAAGATGGTAAGCCGGAACATCAAATACCCTTCACCCCGCTCGGATTGGAAAAGTTCAAGCTGACTAAGCCAAGCAATGGCCCCAGGCAGGCAGTGTTAGGACAGATCAATGATCCGTTGTACACCTGTGATCCGATGGGTTTCCCTCGCATAGACCTTTTTGAATTGAGGACTATTGAACTCGTTCAAACTGCGAACCAAGTGATTATGTTGAATGAATATTACGGCCAATGGCGCATCATTTGGACGGATGGGCGAGAGCTTCCCAAAGACCCGGACCCCCGATGGAATGGGTACTCGGTTGGCAAGTGGGTGGATGATTACACGTTTGTCGTCGAGACAGTTGGCATGAAGGAAGACACCTGGATCGATAATGTTGGCCGTCCGCATAGCGACGCTTTGCGAGTGGAAGAGCGCTTTCACCGAGTGGACCATGACAACATGGAGCTCACGATGACGATTGATGATCCGAAGATGTATACGAAACCTTGGCTGGCGCTAGATAAGTACCCACTCCGCTTGCAATCGCCCGATTTCGATATACCGGAGTATCTCTGCGCACCATCCGAGATGGGGGACTATAACAGCCAAATTGGTAATGAGGCTGCTCCCCCTTCATCCCGAGGCAAGTAGCCGACGCGAATTCCCGCTTAGACCAAAGGCAGCGGGTCCCCGATAGAAATGCATTAGACTTGCGCGGGGCTTTCTGATAGCGTTGACGCAAAAGTATTTGCTCAAAGGTGTGGTCGGTCCCAAATCAAGATTAGGAGGCCGCCTGTGAAAGATAAATTCCTAACGGTTCTTGCCTTGGCCTTAGGTGCTTTGATCTTCTCCGTTCCACTCTTCGCACACCACGGCGACGCAGCGTTCGATACGACCGCAAAGAAAATCACCATGAAGGGAACGGTGACAGCATGGATCTGGGCCAATCCGCATTGCCTTCTCCAATTTGACGTTCTCGATGACAACGGCCAGGCGGCACATTGGGTGGCGGAGACCACCGCTCCACCCAGCTTGATTAACCGAGGTTGGACAAGCAAGTCCTTAAAACCTGGGGATCAAGTTACGATAACCGTGTTGCCTGTCAAGAATGGCAAACCCGTGGGGCGTCTCGTCTCCGTAGTGTTCCCCGATGGCCAAAAGTTGCCCCGGGGGAACGCCCAGGAATAAGAACAGCCCTTTTTTGTCGGAACAGGTAAAGCTGGTCCGATTCCGCAGGCACCGAAACACCAAGCGTCAAATTGGTTGCTACATCATTAGGGGGAGCAATGGAAATCGCGATTAAGATCTTAAGTCGCTTCATGTTTTTGATCATCGTCCTCGCAGCAGCGACCCTGTGCTCCCCGATTTTCGCCCAGACCGCTCAGTTTCAGCAATCACCGGCTGCGAAGAGTCAGAAGGCCGCTCCGTATATCGATGGTTGGGGAAATCCTATAATCGCGGATTTGAGTTCAGCTCCTGCGCCGCGCCGTGATATTTCTGGGATTTGGGACCCGGTAGGAAATCGTGGAGTCCAGCAATTGGGCGCCGGAGCAATGCCGGAAGATGGTAAGCCGGAACATCAGATACCCTACACTCCCCTGGGGCTGGAAAAGTTGAAACTTACCAAGCCGAGCAATGGGGTCAGAACCGTTCTTCCTGTGGACTCAAATGATCCGGCGTGGCATTGCGACCCGCAGGGATTTCCCCGGGAAGAGCTTTTTGAATTCAGAACAACTCAGGTTTTCCAGCAGCCCGAAAAGGTCGTAATGCTCTATGAATACGGCAAGATCTGGAGAGTAATCTGGACAGACGGGCGACAGCTCCCAAAGGATCCCGAACCCAGGTGGTTCGGGTACTCGATTGGCAAGTGGGAGGATGATTATACATTCGTCGTGGAGACCTCGGGTATGGATGAAAGAACGTGGATCGATCGAGCGGGTCGCCCACATAGCGACGCTCTTCATGTAGAAGAACGGTTTCACCGGCTGGACCACGATCACCTGGAGCTGACGGTGATTATTGACGATCCCAAAATGTATACCAGGCCCTGGGTGGCTCTCGACAAATTGAAGTTCAATTTGGAACCGGATAATTTCGACGTCAGGGAGATGATGTGTTCGCCCTCCGAACTCGCGCAATATGAGAAGTTGATGGGCAATCCCGCCAGCCAGGAAGCCAAATAATGACCATGAACTCCTTCTGCGAACGCTAACCTAGACCGTGCCCCGGATAGCCTCGCGTTTGTTCGGCTACCACCAGGAAGTTTTCACCACGATAAAAACTTGTGGAATGAACCCTCCCGCGGATTGGCGCGGCGAACTCTGCCCGCGAACCAAGCGTGATGAGCTAGAAGCCTCGCGAGACCTAACGCCTTCAGGAAGTCCTCCTTCAGGCGCATCAACTCGTGGTGATTTCCTCAATATGGGCACACTAAGAATCGGTCCTCACTGCGAGCCGAACAGCTCTGTCGCTGACGTGCTTCCGGAAAGCCAACGAGGTGTCGAATGTCTCTAGCGGGGAACTTCAAACAGAACACTTATCTGGGCTTCATAGCGCTGGTGCGAATCTTTGTCGGATATCACTTCTTGGGTACCGGTTTGGATAAGCTCGACAGGTTCTTGAGAGGAAGACCAGTGCTCTCTGATTTAATGAGAGGCCTCCCGAAGGATCCGCTCGCGTTTCACCGCGCTTTCATTGCGCTGGTCGTGATTCCACACGATCACTTCTTCGGTTATCTGGTGATGTTTGGGGAACTCGCTATTGCCGCTTCCCTGCTGTCGGGATGCCTGGTACGAGTTTCTTCCTCCTTCGGAGCGTTCCACAACGCCAATATTCTTCTGGCTATAGGTTGGGCTGGCGGCGGTGCGGTCCTGGGCATAAACCGCATCTTTATTCTTTTGCACCTCGTCTTCGTGTTCAGCTCGGCAGGCCGCGCCCTGGGAATAGACGGGCTCCTGCACAAATGGTTTCCGCGCAGCTGGCTCTTCTAGCCTACCGCTAAGCCATTTCCGCCAAAATAGCCTTTCAGGCGCACTGAATGCCGTCGCCAGCGCACTTTGCTATGGCCGGTGGACGCAAGAACGGACATACAAAGTGTCTCGCTGTTCGGGCCTCCCGGCGCTCACTATTTTATGCGTCGGCACTCCATCGAGCCGCCGGCCAGACTAGGAATTAGCCTTGTTTGGGCTCCTAGAACAAGTACTTCAGCCCGAATTGAATCACGCGAGGGTTTACAGCACTATTCGTAATGTCCCCCAGCCCTGTACCTGGTCCTCCTCCGGCCGCATCGGTGTCGTTGATATTACTGAACTGCGGGTGGTTGAAGGTGTTGAAAAATTCCGCACGGAACTCCAAGTTCTGGCTCTCGCGAATCTTGATTAGTTTCGCGAAGGACATATCCCAGTTGTTTTCGCCTGGGCCGAGAATATTTCCAGTTCCCATATTGCCGAAGCCGGGCCCGCCGCCCACCCCGTTGACCGCTCCAACGGTCGGCGGAGCGCAAAAAGCATTTGAGTTTATCCAGCCGTCCCCACCTTCTAACCCATTCGTTATTCGCTGCTCGGTGCTGCCTGAGGTTGCGATGTTTGCGGCCGTCATTCCCGGGCACAGTTGAGCATGGCCGATCGTTCCGGCGAGACCTGGTGTGACGCCGAAGATTCCTCCGCCCGTACTGTCGACGATGTCTTGAGGCGAGCCGTCCTGGATGACGACTACGCCTGACCACGACCAGCCGTCGGTCACACGGCCTAGGAAACCCCGCCGATGGCCCAGAGGCAATTGCCAAACATAGCTCACCACCA
The DNA here is from genome assembly GCA_963823935.1 of uncultured Acidobacteriota bacterium. Taxonomy (GTDB): domain Bacteria; phylum Acidobacteriota; class Terriglobia; order Acidiferrales; family UBA7541; genus Palsa-189. The sequence goes on along the minus strand of CAWGNM010000007.1, from coordinate 63,331 downwards.
GGCGCTGCGGCCGAACTCCGTACTCCGGCGAATACGTCTGAATGACATATGGATAAGTGTTGATGCCCTGAGGGGCTTGCTCGAAGGCGCGTGCCCAGGTATAGGCCGCCTGTACTTGCAGTCCTTTCGACAAACGCTTCCGCAGCGTCACCTGAAGGCTGTTGGATTTGTAATTGCTATTGGTTTGCCTCGTGGTAGCGGTTGCAGCTACACCTAAGTATGGCACGCGGAGGATCGCGTTCGAGGGCGTATTCCCTTGCGCGGCAAGAATCGGAGCGATTGTAGCGTTCCCACAGCTTGTACAAGGCGCACCCACACCTGCTAGTTGAGCCACGTTGTAGGGATTGGCTAATGCTGTTCCGTCGGCGTTTGGGCCGCTGACTGCTCCTGGGCTCACTTGATGGATACCATGTGATCCGACGTAACCCACTTCCAATACCCAGCTCGGCAGAAATTCCCACTGGGTGTTCAGGTTCCATTCATAGGTCACCGGAACCGTCCAGTTGTTGGGGTCCAAATAAGATGCGTTACTTACGTTTGAGCTGCACGGCGGTTTGAGACATGCCGCCGCGGGATTCGCTGAAACAGTCGATGGGTCTACCCAGAGGGGCGAGAACCCGAAGTAACCGGGACCGGCCGAAACTAGGCCCGGCGGGAGCGCCCCAGGACTATATAGACTCTGAAGAGGTCCGCTGACTCCGGAGCCGTGGAGAGGAGGTAGGTTGAAGATGGAAAAGGTATCGCCGGCGCTCAGCAGATTATAGAAATACCCTGCACCACCACGCAGGACCAATCGGTTGCTCGACGTCGGCTGCCATGCAAACCCAAGCCGGGGCGCAAAGCCGTCCCATGGGGCACCATGCAGTGCCGGATAGGGCACTGAGCTTTGGTTGACGCCAGCCGGAATAATACCTGTGTAATTGCTGGTCACGACATATCCCGCGAGACTCTCGCCAGCGCCGCCGGGGACAGTGACGAACGGTGCCGGGCCTGCCGTGGCTAGGCTTGGCAAGAAATTGCTAACGCCCCCTTGCGCTTCGGTTGGGAATTGATCCAGTTCCCACCGCAGTCCCACGTTCAAGGTGAACCGCGCATTGGCTTTGAAATCATCCTGAATAAAGGAACTCAGTGAATATTGGCGGGGATTAGTTGTGGCTGCTCCGTTCGCGGTTCCCCCGGTGCCGCTCATGTTGCTCGCCGCAGTTCCGTTGCATCCGCCAGGATTCGCTATGCTCGGAGATTGTGTAAGCCCTGCGCCACAGCCCGCTCGCCCGATCAGGAAGTCTGCAAACGATTTGAATGCCGGTGAACCCGTCGCGCCGCCCGTATACATTTCCAGCCGGTCGGGCTCAGCTTCGAAGCCGGCCCGAACGGTGTGTTTGCCATGCGTCCAGGAAACCTGGTCGGCGAACACGTATCGGTTATTCCAGGTGTGGTCGCCGTATTGCCCTACTACACCCATGCTGAAAAGTCCGTTCGTGGCGCCGCCGTTACCGATGGCAATTCCAAATAGATAGTCGTTCAGAGATCCATTAGTGAACGGGGAGGCAAGGTCCTGGATACCCACTCCCGAGTTCGTGAACGAACCTCCCCGGGTATTCGACGTTACGTCCCGCTCGTATCCGATGCTGAGTTCGTTTACCAAGTTATTGGATAGAATCGAGGTCAGCTTCGCCTGGGCATCTTGATCTGTCTTGGTCAGGGAAATAGGAACACCCGGCAGAACGTTCAGCGGTTCCAAAGCATTTTGGACACCGAATTCGCCATTCGTCGGATCGGTTTCAAAAAGGTACCGGCCAGAGAAGGTGTTTTTATTGTTGATCACGTAATCGACATTACCAATGCCCTGATGATCCTTAAAGGTCGCGGGAAAGACGAAGTTCGTGGGAACGTAACCTGAAACGCCCGGACCGGGTGTGACCCCCGAACTCGGAATGTAGTAGCTGCCGTTGGACTTCAGTTGGAGCAAATTGATCGCGATCGGATTGATGTTGAACAAGCCGGCCGCGTCGCAATTGCCCGCCCCCTGGCAAGCGGCTGGATTTTGGATCCCAACAGAGCCCGGAGTTAGTACCTTGGATGCCGACATGTTCGTCGCCAATTGCTGTACGAAAGCTTGTCCGGCCGCGTCGCACGATGCAATCGTCGTCCAACCTACCGGGCCACAGGTACCGCGATTGCCGTTGGGAATTGGAGGCAAAATCGTAGTGGAATCGCTGAAGGCGGAAAAGCCGTTCTTCTGATCGATCTCCTGGTAGGATACGAAGAAGAAAAGCTTATCTTTCTTGACCGGTCCGCCGACCGCCCCGCCATACTCGTTCGAATTTAAGACTGGTTTCGGAATGCCCTGGCGGTTAAGAAACCAATCGTTTGCATTAAGCGCCGTGTTCCGAAAGAACTCGAATCCGCTCCCGTGGAGGTTATTGGTGCCTGATTTGGTAATCACATTCACGTTGGCCCCGGGATTGCGTCCGTAACCCGCATCGTATGTCGAGGTTTGGATCTTAAATTCGGCGATGGCATCAGGATTAGGCATGGCAAAGCTCCCGAACTGCGACCCTTCCGACGTACCGCCATAACCTTCCCAATCGTTGATAGCCATTCCATCCAAAAGGTACGCGTTCTGACCGGTGCTCGCGCCGTTCACGTACATGTTCGTCGCGCCTTTTCCGATCGTAGTCGCGTTCTGGACATTGGAGGCGACGCCGGCAGACATGGCCAACAGGTTGGTGTAGTTCCGGGTGTTCAAAGGAAGCGCTACCACGGTTTGCGTGTTCACCACGGTGCCCAACGCCGAACTCGCGGTCTGAATCGCCTCGACTTCACCTTCGACAGTGATGGTTTGAGCTTGGGCTCCTACTTCTAAGGAGTGATCCAAGACCGCGGTCTCTGTGACGGTGACGGTGGCCGAGGGGATCGTCACCGGCTTGAATCCGGCCGCCTCAATTTTTATCTGGTAATTCCCAGGCGGCAGTAAAGTAAACCTGTAGGTACCGTCGGCTATCGTCATAGTTGTGCGTGTCTGGCCTGTATCCACATTCTTAATCGTGACTGTGGCATTTGGAATGACGGCGCCCGAAGGATCGGTAACGGTGCCCGTCAGCGCACCCGTCGAGGCAGTCTGCGCGAGAAGAGATGGTGCCAGCATCATAGACAGACAAACCAGAAATAGCGTCCCGGCTCCCAATTGCCAATTGTAGAAAGAATACTTGGGCATCGTACCTCCTCTTTATCTTTGGCTGCCTGCCTACAATACTTTTGTGGTCGTATGCAGAACTGGTCGGCTAGATGAACGTACTCGATACGTTTTTTTGTATCGAACGCCCCCTTGGTCGCAAGCTCATATACCTAACTTCCTAAGAGTGTCAAGTAAAATCCTCAAAGTCCTGGGAGCCGACGCAGATTTAAGAAAAGCAGAGACTGATGTTTGGTGGGCCCTAGCGCAATCGTTACATCTCGGCTATTTCGCGTTCAGGAAGGAAGGCAGAAGAGAATAACCACAAGTGAGAAGCCCCTTTTGAGCCAGCCGACTTACAGAAGGGACATCTCGAATAATTTTTACTCTGCCGGACTGCGGCTCTGACGCATCAACCCTGACCGGCGGAAATCCCTTTTTTAGAGAGTATGACAATCAAGCAGAGAAAGAGAGACATTGTGCTGATCCATGTTCGTGAGTGCCCGCGAGCCGCTTTTTTGTGCGGCATGGCGAGGGAGGATCGGGGGTTTGCGGAACCACCGTAAGCAACACGAATGTCCGTTGGCACGGCGGTTCAGTTTTTTGCTGTCGTGGGAGTCGCCGATAACTTATTCAGGGCAACTTCCGAACCTCTGTCTTCCGTTTCGAACAAGTGCCTCCGAGCCGCTGGATAGCTGCAAAAGCTAGCGCGGTTGTATTTCTGCTGGTCCTGCCGCTAGGGCTTCACTACTTGGCCCCTCGTTGGCACCGCTGCCTCGCACTCGGTTCCGGGTGCAGACCCCCACCGAATAGGAGTTTCCGGCCTTCTGGAAGCGTCATGTTGATACCTACACCCCGTGTAATCAAACGCCTTGGATTGGCAGCCTGAACAACCGGCAGGTTCCGACCGGGATCGTGTCCTTGCTTACCCCGTGCCCGATCAGAAGCATGAGTGGGGATTGATCATCTGTACTTGGTAATTGTTTATTCTACGGTTACCGGCCTGCTCGTGTGTATGCCCTTACCGGCTTAGCGGCGAGAAGACTTGCACCAAGGAAGAGGATCGTTAGGGTTCCCCCTTCGCTGCCTCTCCTCATGAAATCTCTCGAATTGATCAATCTCTTGGGCCCAACCCTGTTGAGCTAACAACGCCCAAGATGTTGCCAGATGGCCGGCTCACCTTGATTATTTCTGTGAAATCGGAACTCCCGTCGCCTTTTCCTTGGCCTTCTTCTCGATCGCGCGAGCTCCCGCGAGGATATTCACCGCATCATAATCATCCTCGCTGCAGGCGAACTCGAATAATGGTCCGTTCTCCGCGCTCAACGGGAGAATCACCGACCAAGGTTTCGTCCACGTCGACGGATCATCGATCGTATATTTGTACTCGACGGTCTCCGGAGAGATGCGCGTAAAACGCTCGGTGATTTTCAGGGTCTTGGGATTTGCGCCGCGGGGAGTTTGGTCGGGCCGGAAATTGGTGGTCTCCACCACGAGGGTGTCACCCTCCCAATGGCCCACTCCATTCCCCTGCCATTCGTGAAAGTTTGCGGACAAGTGCGCACGTCCGTCCAGAGGAATGACCCGATAGCCGTTCACACCCTGAATAACGAAGGTTTCGGGAGTCTGCAAAATGTACAGATCGGCATTGTATTCGCCCGGAGATATGGGAGGTCCGCCACCCGGGCTGACGCAAGTCGTGCCGTATCCCAAATTCAGCGGAACGTCGGCGTGCACCACACCGACGCCATTATGGTCGTCTACAACATACTCGTGGCCTTGAACGACCTTCCTCGCCGCCCTTGCCGCCTTCGCCTCGGCAGTCAGAGGAGGAATTCTGCCGTCCGGTGGATCCACCACGAGCGACGTGCGTGGATTCGGCTTGATCCCATTTTGCCAGGGGCTCAGCCCGAAGGTCGTCGGATCATAATCGACGGAGTTGGCGTTGAACAATTCGTTGCCGTAGTGCTCCTCATCCCCGTCACGAGGCTCAAACGCAGTTTGCACGCCCGTCTTGAAAGTTTCTTCCGTTTCTTGGGGCGTCAAAAATTCTCGATTTCCGTATTTGGCGGGACGCTCCATGGGCGTAAAGGTCAGAAAGTTATAATATCCGTGCAGGTCGGGATGCCCGTCACGGGTGCGGGGCATGGTCCATGTCTTTGCGCTCGCCGCCGATTGTGTGTTCGATTTCGCGCCGGCACTTGCCGCAGTCGTTTTCGTGGCCGCACCGGTAGCCGCCTGAGCCGCGGCAAAACTCGGCACAAACAAAACCACTGCCAAAACACCGCCGATAGCAGTCAATTGAACCCGCCAACGATTCCTCACGTTAACCTCCTCGACTCGCTTACAATGACGCTCGTTCCAAGGGGTAATTTACTTGTTAGGGTACTTGCTATATTGCCCGTATACCAGGTCCAGCACGAATTCCGTGCAGTTGAAATCTACCAGTTGGATGTTCTTTTCCATGCGCCGATACAGCGGAAAACTCATCTTCCAGGGACGCGTAAAGACGTTGGGATCCTCGATCGTGGCTTCATACATTATATGATAAGGGCTCACTTGGGTGAAGCGCTCGACCACGTGAAGGGCATCGCTGTGGTAATCCCCTGCTCGATCAAACCACGTGTACGGGACGAATCCAGTAGAGTCGACGACTAGAGTGTCCCCTTCAAAGTGTCCATGGGACCAGCCCATCCAGGTATCGGCGGGAGATTTCTGGGGAATGGCCTTTTCGTTCGCCTCCATGTAAATCGTGCGCAGACTCCGCGCATACTCGTAGGCCATGAGGATGCGATCCGGGCCCTGAACAATTTGAAATGGGAAGGGCATGTAATTGGCGCGCGGCACACCGGGCATATAGCACTTCAACTCCGGGTCCCCCGTGTCATGTCGATGATCGTCACTGGTGACGTTCACTACCATGCGCTTTGCAGCGTTCTCTTTCTTCTTCGCCAATGCTTCGGGCTTGTACGGAATTTCGCCCCCCTCTACGATACCTTGTCCTCCCGGCCACTGGTCGTAGGCGCCCATCATGTCCGCATGCGGACCAGCTTGTGCATCATGGTCCTGAATATCGATATCGGCCGTCACAAAAGCCTGCCAGATTCCATTAAAATCGGGTTTGCCATCCGCCGTGCGCGGCGCCTTAAACGGGGGAAACTGACCCGGAGTCGGAGTTTTTGCGGCGGCCGGCGCTTGACCGGCCATAGGCTTAACAGCGATCAACAGAAGGAGAGCCCCAGCAGGAACGACTAGAGCCGCCAGCATTTCTCGTACGCGACTTCTCACTAACCTTCTCACCCGATCGGCAACCAATCTTTGAAACCAGCCATACTCTATACTTGAAGTAACTTCGGTGTCAAACACGACTCAGGGCCCCTTTGCCAACGGGCTTTGAGGACATTAATGCACCTTTCTGCAGCAATGAGAAACCCTGACGCAGCGAAGTTGCCTTAATTCGGTTGCGCCAAGAGGTTTCGCCAGGAATCGCAAAAGCGAGGCTTTGCTTGACACGCACACGCTCACCGATATAAACGGTATGCGCTAGAGGCACCCCGATGGCCGCCAGGCAGAAAGATTCCGACGCATTCGGGAGGTGACGATGAGGGTGAGGTTGCTCGTCTTGATGTTTGTGACGGTGCTAGCGGCTGTGACACTGACCGCGGATTCAGGCGATGCGATTACCGCCGACGGCGGAGACATTCAAGTCACTCCAATCATGCGCACAGGCGTGCAGATCGAATATGCCGGCAAGGTCATCCAAGTGAATCCACTCTCGAAGTACGACGGCAGGGAAATTGAGTACGTGGGCAAGTTCGACGCTTTGAAGCCGGCCGACCTGATTCTGGTGAGCGACGTGGGCGTGGACAATTTCGATGCGGATGAGATCGTGAAGATTCGGAAGCCGGGAGCGCCTGTGGTAATGCCCGCAGCGGTGGCCGCCCAGGCCGGGAGCAAGATTGCGGCCCCCACGACTACGATGGCCAATGGCGATATGGCGACGGTCGCGCGGATCAGCATCCAGGCATTGCCTATGTATAACGTGCAGCATGGCCCGAAACCCGGAGAGGTGTACCATCCGAAGGGCCGCGGCAATGGCTACATTCTTACGCTGGGTGGAAAGCGCCTGTATTTCATGGGCGATACGGAGTGCACGCCTGAAGTGCGCGCCCTCAAGAACATCGATGTAGCTTTCGTGCCCATGAACATGCCCTACACGATGACTCCGGCCGATGCCGTCGAATGCATCACTGCAATGCAGCCGAAGATCGCCTATCCCTACCACTACGAGGGGCAAAGGCGGGATGAAACGCTGTTCAGGGCCTTCCTAAAGGGAACGCCGGTGGACGTGCGGGTAAATACCAAGGGTTGAAGCTCCAGCAAACTCGCACAGTCGCTGGCGAAATGGGATCAGGTTGCTTTTTTCCGGAGGCATGCGATGACAAACCGCAGGCAATTCTTAAAAACAGTGGCAGGCGCATCGGCGGGAACCCTTTTGTTAAGGCGGGGCCTCATAGGCGCGGCGCCGCAATCGCCTGAGGGCGCTGCTGCGCTCCCCAAGCACAAGTCCGTCATCGTGGGCGGCAAGAAGATTAAGACCGTCGACGTACACTGCCACGTCAACCTTCCGGAAGTTAGCGAGTTTCTCAAGGGCACGCCGCTGGAAAGAAAAGGGGGCGGCAGTACCGTAATCGATGCCAGGCGTTTGCAGATCATGGACAAAGAAGGCATCGACGTCCAGGTCGTCTGCGTGAATCCCTTCTGGTACTCAGCCGATAGGGATCTGGCCACTCGACTGATCGACTTTCACAACCAGAAATTGGTAGAGATGCTGCAATCCGCGCCGCCCGGACGATTTGCGGCCTTCGGCACCGTCGCTCTTCAGTTTCCCGAATTGGCTGCCAAGCAATTGGAAGACGCCATGAAGATGGGGCTGAAAGGCGCGGCCATCGGCGGCCACGTGGAAGGCGAGGAACTCTCCTTGCCGAAGTACGATGTCTTTTGGGCCAAAGCCGAGGAGCTGCAGGCACCGATTTTCATGCATCCGCAAGAGAGCGCGCAAGCCACGGGAATCGCCAAGCGGGTGAAGGGATACGGAGGCCTCGACGCCATCATCGGTAATCCTCTCGAAACCTCGATTTTTATCGGGCACATGATTTTTGAGGGCGTGCTGGAGCGTTTTCCCGGACTGAAGATCTGCTGCGCTCACGGCGGCGGTTTTCTGGCGGCCTATCCCGACCGGATGGATCACAGTTGCTTCGACTCGCCAGCGCGCTGCGAGGGATCGCCGATCAAAAAACAACCGACCGAATATCTGAAGCAACTCTACGTCGACTCCATCGTCTTCACGCCGGAGGGCCTGCGCCACCTTGCCGCTGTAATGGGATCCACTCACGTCATGCTGGGCACCGATTACCCATTCAAATGGGTGGAAGACCCCAAAACCCTTGGCCCGGTTGACCACGTTTTCGCCACGCCGGGATTCACGGACGCTCAGAAGGTCGCCATTCTGGGTGGCACAGCCTGCAAGTGGCTGAGCATTCCGTTCGCATCCTAGGTTCAGCACTACACGCTTTTGTGGGTCACGGCGTCGTCTTGAGAATTTACATGCTGGTGCCGGGGTACTAAAGACCGAGATAAACAACGAGCAAAGTGAAGGCCGGCAATTTGGAACTCAACTTAGCCAGTTACAATGTGCTCTTCGCGCAGTGGGGGAGTGAGAAAGCATGAACCTGGAATCCAAACGAACCATTCTCGCCGTTTTGGCGATCATATCTCTAGCCATTGCATCGGCAAGCGGCCAGGCCGCCCCGGAAGAGAAACCGCAAATGGCTGACGACATCTTCAAGAATGTCCAAGTTCTGCGGGGCCTTAGTGTAGACGAATTCATGGGGACTATGGGGTTCATTGCTGCCTCGCTGAGCATGAACTGCATCGATTGCCACGTCACGGCGAGTGCCAGCGACGTGACAAAGTTTGCCGAGGACACGCCCGTCAAGCAGACAGCACGCAAGATGATTCTGATGGTGAAGTCTATCAATGCGGCCAACTTTGGCGGGAAGCAAGCTGTGACGTGTTACTCGTGCCATCGAGGCGCTGATCGCCCCAAAGGCATACCGAGTTTGGCAGAGCAGTATGGCACGCCGCCTCCGGAAGATCCCAACGAAGTCGAACTCGATGAAGCGCCTGCGTCCAGCGCGCCGTCTGCAGATCAAATTTTCGCCAAGTACATCCAAGCGCTGGGCGGCGCACAGCGGCTAGCCAATGTCACGAGCTTTGTTGCCAAAGGAACTTACGAGGGTTTCGAGACCGATGACGAAAAGGTTCCGGTTGACATATATGCTAAATTCCCGAATCAGCGCAGTACGGTCGTTCATCTTTCGGAAGGAGACAGTGTCAGGACCTTCGACGGCCGCACCGGTTGGGTGACTTCAACAGGAACCCTGTTGCCGCTACCCGTCATTGTGCAGTCAGGAGGAGATCTGGACGGCGCCATGCTGGATGCGTTTCTATCTTTTCCGGGGCAAATCAAACAATCGCTCGTCGGATGGCGTACCGGTTTTCCGGCTACATCAATTGACGATAACGACGTCGACGTGGTCCAAGGTACCAGTGCTGAAAAAACTCCTGTAAAGATGTACTTCGATAAGAAGTCGGGCTTGCTGCTGCGGCTCGTCCGCTACTCCGACACCGCGATTGGACTTAATCCGACGCAAATCGATTACTCCGAGTACCGCGACGTCGCCGGAGTTAAGATGCCTTTCCACTGGGTTGTGACTTGGACCGACGGTCGCTCGACCACTGAACTCAGTTCAGTCCAGCCAAACCAGCAGATTGATGCGTCGAAGTTTGCTAAACCCTCGCCTCAGCCGCGCAAAGCTGCTGCTCCAACTCTATAAAAAATTTAGTTCTCGGAGTCTTTATCGTCGGGGGGAGTACCAGTATCTCCATAGTATCTGCTCCTACCGACGGAGATTTCTCGGTTGTCCGGCAAAGCAACCTTCCAGGCAGCGCCCTTTAGTGCACCTCCCTTACCTGGACATGACGTTACCGTGATGGTCTTGCCGATATTGTCGGCCAGATCCGCTCGTTTCGTTCCGGTCCTTTGAACCAAGCTTACCGACGAGCCCTCAAAACGCCAATTGGACACCTTGCCTTCAGCATCTCTTACGTCGACATAGAAATAGATGTGCGGATTTTCCCAGTCAATTTTGGTAAGGACTCCCGTAGTGGTGATGACTTTGGTGCCATCATATTCATACTGAAAGCCGTGATGTCCAAAGGTGGGAATAACCAATAAGGTTACGCTCAAGGCGAACGAGATCGACGCCACCAAAAAGAATCGCCGCTTCATCGGATCTCCTTTTGCTATTTTGCAGGGTGACGTAAATGTATCGGAGCACTTACCTGCTTGTCAAGGCACGCGACTATGGGGAGGGTTTCCCTCGGTCCGACCTGCTTGACAACATATATGCGTTGACGTAGATTGGCACCAGTTGATCACCTAATCCCTGGTAAAGAAAAGGCTTCCACAGAAACGTCTCCATGGATATTTGCCGTACCGGAGGAGGAGCCAGATGAAGCGGCATATTGATCACTCCGTGAGTTTCGTGGTGATGCTGGCATTCGTATGCTTTCAACCTATGTATATCAGCGCGCAGGAGAAGAACGCAAATGGCTCCGCTGCAGTTGGTAAGGAATCGACTCGTCCAAAACCACTGCCGGACGGCGGGCCGGCGCCCCGAACAGCGGACGGGCACCCTGACTTTTCTGGGCATTGGTTCGTAGGCCTTCTAGGAACCGAAGGTGCGGAACTCTTCGGGCCTGACGGAGAGCTCGATCCAGTGGCCAGGCCGTTCGACCCGAAAGTGACGCCGGAGGAAAGGCCCTCCTTCCAGCCTTGGGCCGTTGCAAAGATGAAGGAGATGCGGTTCGATCTAGATGAGAAAATTCTCCGCGAATACGCGAATGGCACAGCTGGGGCAGTAAATTATGTAAAACTTCCCAAAGAGCAGCAGTTAGCTCTCATCGAACATGAATTGGATAACAGGTTAAGAGCATGCATGCCGCACGGCGTTCCCGGAATCGGTGGGGGTCATGGCGTCGAAATGGTGCAGACTGTCTCGCAATTGGTGATACTGACTGAGGCAAATCACGATTGGCGTCTTGTCCCTACAGATGGGCGTCCGCATACGAAAGATCCAGACCCCGCCTTTAACGGGGAAGGCGTGGCTCATTGGGAGGGGGATACGCTAGTGATTGACACCATCGCTATAGATGAGCGGGTGAGAAACAGCAACGAATGGACGATCCATAGTGATCAAGAACACGTTATCGAGCGCCTCAGCCGTCCCTCTATGAATTATTTGAATTACCAAATCACAATCGAAGATCCCAAGGTTCTGACGAAGCCATGGCACTCCGTCGTTCATCATTATTCGCTCAGCCACGAGCCGTTAATCGAGTGGTATTGCGGCGTGGATCCTCATGACAATGAGGAGATCCAGGCCCTACAGGAGCAGAAGCAGAAACTACTCGAGTCCAAGTGACGGCTGGAACAAGTGTGTGAGTACAGCCTGCTCATGGTGGCGAAGATTTTCACGTGATTGGCTGCGGATCACCGCGGAGCTTAAGAATCCTTCGATATATCCTACGAAGCGTAAATGACCTGTTACAAAAGCCGCGAAGAGAAAGCCAAGATCACTTCGGGAGCTTCAATCTCAGAAAAATAACCACAGTGCTGGACAGTTTCGCTCATTGACAGGAGCGGTTATCGGGGAGGTGCACTTCGCGTGAGGGTGCCTCGAGGCTTATGGTGTTGAAGATGTAGTCCGAGACGCTGGGATTGCTGGTTTGCCAAACTTTGCCGGGTCGATCGAAACGTTGGCCTGAATATCGCTCATCTCGAATTCGGAACGTCCGTCGGTCCAAGTGGCGGTCCATTTGAAGGGCACTTTTACTCCGGCGACATCCCGGAAGTCCGAATAGTCCACTTCCGAAGGGTTCAGGCCGAGAACCGTCTTGGTGAAGCGCACCATGCGCAACAGCAGGCCGGAATCCTTATCGAAGAAAAGTTTTACACGAGACCCTTGGGGAGCGGTGCCTTCCACGACCACGGCATCGTGCCCGTCGACATTGGTCGGCGGGAAACCGACGTGCCATCCGCTCAGATAATTCCTGATTCCGCCGGGGAAGGCGAACTCGGCATCAAGCACGGCCCCGTCCAGATCTCCTCCGGTGAGCGCCACCATGGGCAGTTGCGTATTGGTGGCGGCGATCCAACCGGTACGCCCGTCGTACGCCGCCGTGCTGTCGCCACCGGCCAGGTGCACAACCGTGGTGCGCTCGGCCGGCGCCTTGGCGTAGATTTCGGCGGGAACCTTTCCGAAATCGGTGTCGTAGCCCGCGTAGGTGCCTCGAGCGGTGAAGCTCTTCAATCCGGCCAGCCGCTGCGCGCCGCCCACGGCTTGAATATATTTGTCGAGAATCTGGTCGACGGTGGGAGCATGCGGATCGGGCTGGGCCACGACTTCGATGTCATTGGGATCGCGCGGAGGGGGAGTCGCGTACTGTTCCTCAAGGCTCGGCGTGAAGCGCGGGGCCACGTCGCTGCGGTGGCAGGTGTAACAAGTGACCGTGGTAACTCCGCCGAAATTTTGCTTGTTGATCGCTTGAACCATCAGGAGCATTTTGCGCGCGGTCTGTTTGATCGGGGTGTCCACGGCATACTTCGCGAAATCGTCGGCGCTCTCGTTTACGTGGCAATCCAGGCAGTTGAGGCTCAACGAAGCGGAGATGAAACCCATGGTGCCCATGAACTCGGCGACGGTAATCCCGCGCAGCACGAGCACGTTTTTGAAAACCTGCTCGGCCATCAGCGGCTTCGTATCGGACGCGGTTTGAGCCCCGCCCGCGGTTTGCGCCACGAGAGCGGGGCACGAACCGCTGAGGAGCGAAATAACGACGGCTCCGAATGAGGCGACCAGTGCTTTTCTTCCGAGCTTCATGCGCTCCGCGTTCCTTTCCCCTTATGCGGCGATCGTCCCTTATGCGGGGCGCGCTCGCCAGGTGCAGCCGTCATAAGACTAGGAGCTTCGGCCTTTAGCGCTGTCGTGACGCGCGGCAGCGATTTCGGGGCTCACCACGGAATCCGGCAGCGGCGGCAACATACCACACCTGTCCCGGTCATTGGCAACACCATGAACAGGGTCACGAGCCTCGGCGGGTGGGCCACAAAATAGGCGTGGAATTTGCCGATGAGGTGTATTATCTCGGCCAGTATCGTGGGCCACTGGGAATCCCCTGGAAAGAACGTTGGTCAGGCACATCGGAAGAGGGCAATGAATTCGAGAACGTTGCTTGCGGTCTCATGGTGCATGTTTGGCTCCGTGTTGGCTTGGGGCCAGGGCGGCGGACGCGGCGGCGCGGATAAGGCGCCGCCGGCAGATACGTTTGCCACCGATATTCCGGGCATCGTGGCCAGCGGCACGAAAGTACAGTTCCTGAAGGGCGGACTGGGGGGAGCCCAAGGCGCGACCGCCGATCCCGATGGCGATCTGCTCTTCACGGAACGGACGGCCAATAAAATCTGGAAGCTGGACAAAGAGGGAAATTTCTCGAGCTACATCGAGAACACCAACGCGACCAACAGCTTTTTGTTCGATCGCAAGGGTCGCGTCATCGCGGTAGAGCGGATGCCTTCGCAGGTGGGCGTGCTCGCTCCGGCCAGAGCCACTCTGGCGGACAAATTCGAGGGGCACGTTTTTGGAAATCTCAACGATCTGGCGGTCGATAAGAGGGGCGGCGTGTATTTTACCGACGATCGGGGAATACCCGCCCAGGGCGTGAAGCCCGCCGTTTACTATTTGCGACCCGACGGAAGGGTTATCAAGGTCGCGGAGGATTTCGCATTTCCCAATGGGGCGATCCTAAGCAAGGATGGCAAGACGCTCTACGTCGACGATACGCAGGGCGATTCGATCCGTGCCTTCGACGTGAAGGCCGACGGCAGCGCCGTGAATGAAAGGATGTTCGTGACCATCACCGAAGGCTTGCGGAAGAATGACGCGGGCGTGATGGCCAGCGGAGCCGACGGGCTGACCATCGATAATGCCGGCCGACTTTATGTGGCGGCGAACTCCGGGGTGCAAATCTACAGCCCGGAAGGGAAGTATCTCGGATCGATTCCGGTTCCAAAGAAACCCGGGCAGCTGGCCTTCGCCGGCCCCGGCAAGAAGACGTTATACGTGCTTGCGGTCGACTCGGTATACGAGATACCCATGCTCGCCGAGGGGTTCAAGGGGCGTCTGAAATAGGGATTTGCTTCTGACGGATACGTGCGGTTGAATCGCATCGACTGAGGAGAAAACGATGAGCAAAAAGGGATGGATAGCGAGCGCCGGGCTGATCGCCATCGCGATCACCATAGCTGTGAGCTCAGCATTCATTAGCCGGGCCTTGGCCGCACCGCGGGCGAACGCCGGCGGCAAAATGCCGGTCTTTGAGGTCGATACTACATGGCCACAGTTGCCCAACGGTTGGGTTCTGGGCAACGTCTCCAAAGTTACCGTCGATCAGCACGACAACGTTTGGCTGATCCATAGGCCGCACACCGCTCCCGCAGGCAAGACGCCGGCGCCGCCGGTGGTGGAGCTCGATGCCAATGGGAATTTTGTTCAGGCGTGGGGCGGCGAAGGGGCCGGATACGACTGGCCCGACGCCGAGCACAACGTGTTCGTCGACTATAAAGACAACGTGTGGATCAGCGGCAGCAGTCCGAGCGGCCAATCGAAAACAAAGCGATCCGACGATATGCTCATCAAGTTCACCAGCAAGGGCCAGCTCATCTTTCAGATCGGCGGACGCACCGTGAGTAAGGGAAGCACGGACACCAAGAGCGTCAATAAGCCGGGCGATATTTTCGTCACCGCGAAGACCCACGAAGTGTACCTGGCCGATGGTTATGGCAATCGGCGCGTGATTGTTTTTGACGCGGAGACCGGCGCCTTCAAGCGTATGTGGGGCGCGTTCGGCAAACCGCCGCAAGACGACGCGACTTCCGGCGGGCCTGGGCCATCGGGCGGTCCGGCTGGCGGGCAAGCTACCTTTGCCGGCGGCGAAGGCACCCAGCCGGCGCTGGAAACAACCGGGCCTGGCCCGGACCGGTTCGCAAGCCCTGTGCATGGGATTATCGTGTCAAACGACGGCATGGTGTATGTGGCGGATCGCAATAACCGGCGGTTCCAGGTATTCACGACGGAAGGGAAGTTCCTGAAAGAAGTATTCATCAATCGCGGGGGGCCGGCCAAGGAAACGGCTTCCGGCTTTGCCCTGTCGCCCGATAAGGATCAGCAATTCCTGTACACGGCGGATTATGGCAATTCGCGTATCGTTGTGCTGGATCGCAAAAAGCTCGAGGTGCTCTACCAGTTCGGACAAAGAGGCAAGGAACCCGGAAATTTTCAGGGGGTCCACCTGATTTCAGTCGACTCAAAGGGCAATCTGTATGCCGCGGAAGTTGCTCCGGGCGCTCGCGTCCAGCGCTTCCTATTCAAGGGACTGTCGTCGACGCTGCCGCCAAACGCACTGAGCCCGACACAATTATCGTCGGCGAAGCAGTAAGTGAGTTAACATGTGAGCCGGCGGGCCGCAGCATCGTACGATGATGAGGCGCCCGGGGGGGCTTGGGCCCAAAGTTGATCCGTTGGTAGGAATTCATGAAGAGAGGAGCACCGTAGCTATGCGACTCAAGGGAACTTTGACAGCGGTACTTGTGGGGTTGGGTCTGTTCCTGGCGGCAAAACCGGCCGTGGCGCATCACGCCTTTGCGGCGACCTTCGATACAAGCAAGCCGGTCACCGTGAAGGGAGCGATCACCAAGGTGGAGTTGATCAATCCCCACTCTTGGTTCTGGATGGACGTGACGCAGCCGGACGGCGCAGTGGTGAACTGGGGATTCGAAGGCGGAAGCCCGAATTCTCTGATCCGCCACGGCGTAACCAAGGACACGATACCGGTTGGTACTGTCCTAATCGTACAGGGCTACCAGTCGAAGGCGTTCGATCACAAAGGCGTCGGGGTAAACATGACGCTCGCCGATGGACGCAAATTCCTGTTCGGCGGGTCGGCGCCCGGGGCCGAATCTGAGGCGGGGCTGCCGACAAAGAACGAAGTAAAGCCTCAAGAGGACCAGAAGAAGTAAGTCACAGCGCGGTATTTGGCGCAATTCTTTCGCGCCTCAGAGGTACGTGGAGACGTGGAGATGTGTGATCCCGAGTGCCAGGGAGCCGCGATTGTGCCCGTTCCGACCTGTGTCTCGCTGGCTATCCCGATAAGCCGCATTCTCCGATGTGGGCGGGCTTCCGCTGAATTTGTATTTCGACCAGAGCACTGGCTTGCTGGCGCGTGCCATGCGCCGCACTAGAGACTTTCAGAACTTGGTTTTGAGAACAACCTTATGCCGGGTTGATATCCAGCAGCGGCAGCGACTCGAGCTACTTCTTCCCGTCTCGCTCCATAGCTTCCACTCCCGTTGTACACCTGGTTCAGCACCAGCGACTGTAACGGGTTTTTCACCTGCCTGCGCATACGCACCAGCTTCTGATGATGCAAGTGCAACTGCCGCCCATCTGGCCGGTATCGTGGTGTATAGTCGCACTCGGACCCACGTGACCGAAAAACAACGGAGGTGATATTGATGCGGCGCGTTCGGCTGGCCCTTCTAATTGCTGTTTCTATCTCGGTGGGGGCACAAATAGGATTCGCCCAGTCCGACTCGGACTCCAGTCCTTACAAAGTGTTGAAGAAAGCCAAAGTCGGAGGTGACGGCGGCTTTGATTACATTTTCGCCGATGTCCAGGACCGGCGTTTATACATCCCGCGCAACGGACAGATGGGGCAGTTGACGGTTTTCAACCTGGATACGCTGGAACCCGCAGGCACGATTCCGAACGTCAAGTCCGGCGGCACGGCCGTCGACCCCAAATCGCACCACGGCTTTTCCACTACAAAGCCCATCACCATGTGGGACTCCAAGACTTTGCAGGTGATCAAGTCCATCGACGTCGACGGCCGTCCCGACGGAATGATGTTTGATCCCTATAACGAACGAGTCTGGGTGCTGAGCCACATGCCTCCGTACGCCACCGTGATTGACGCCAAGGAAGGCATGGTTGTCGGGACGGTCGATCTCGGAGGCCAGCCCGAGCAGGCCGCGAGCGACGGCAAAGGCACCGTCTACGTCAACATACTGGACAAGGGCAAAATCGCCGTCGTCGACGCAAAAAATCTGACCGTGACCAAACACCTGGATCTCACCTCGAAGAGCGTGATGAACGGCAGTGGCCTTTCGCTTGATGCCAAAAATCACATTCTCTTTTCCTATTGGCGTCTGCCTTCGCCTACAGTCTTGATCGTCAACGCTGAGACCGGCGAAATCGTCACCACCTTCCCGACCGACGCGGGTGTGGATACCGTGGCCTTCAATCCTGCCACTATGGAAGCGGTTAGCACCGCGGGCGCGGGCTCGATCCAGTTCATCAAGGAAAATAGCCCCACGAACTTCGTGGTAGAGCAGAAACTCGAAACGATGCCGGGCGCCCGGACCATGGCCCTCGACATCAAGACGGGTCACGTCATCACCATGGCCTTCGAGTACGGCCCGCGTCCGGCGAACGCACCGCCGCCCGTGCCGGGCCGCGCGGCCCTCGGTCCTCCGCTGGCGGGTTCATTTACGATCGTGATGGTTGGCAAGAAGTAGACCGCGACGGTAGCGCTGTCGCCAGTCGTTTTAACAGCTTCCCCGCGCCGAGCGCCTAAAGGCCGGTCACCCTTCGGAAGCGAGGCCGACCGCGTGCAGCGATGCCTGTACTCGTCACGGGCACGGGGCGGAAGTTGAAAATACTCTGCGGCCGTTCCCGGCGGTCTGCAGGCGATGGCGACTGGCGCTTGCGGGTGCGACGCAACTGGTTTCCGCGTTCGGTATCTCGTTGGCATAAACAAAAAGCCATCCAATTCCGAATCCTTGGCTGGCTAGTTCCCAACTTCGCCGCTGCTTGCTCTGGACTTCGCTGGCTACGAGTTCGAGTTAGCGACTTTCCTTTCGCACGCCTGAGTTCTTCGGGTCCTTCAAAACGCACCCTGACCTAACGGCCGGTACACATGCCGGGAGGCATTTGCGTTAGGCGTCGGATTTGAGCGCGAAAGCCTAGAAGCTGTTGCACAACCCCGGACAAGCCATTGAAATGATGGTGGTTGAAATCTTGAACATGAGAGATAAGCAAGATCAGCAGCGCCGCAGGAGGGCCGATGGCGCGGTCTGGTCCATTGCTGACCGAAGCGCAGTGGAAAAAGATCGCTCCGTTGCTTCCCAAGCCGCCCAAACCACACAAGGGCGGTCGTCCGTGGATCGAGAACCGCCGGGTGTTGGAAGGGATTCTGTGGATTCTCCGGAGTGGGGCTCGCTGGCAGGACCTGCCGGAGAAATTCCCGCATCCTTCGACGTGTTGGCGGCGGCTGCGAGACTGGGAAGAGCGGGGCGTTTGGTTGAACATCTGGCGGGCGTTTCTGAGCGAGTTGAACGAGCGCCAGCAGTTGAAATGGAGCGAATCGTTTCTGGACGGCAGTTTCGCGCCAGCGAAAAAAGGGGCTGCGGAGTCGGAAAAACCAAGCGGGGCAAGGGGACGAAGTGGATGGTGGTGGTCGACGGCCGCGGTCTTCCTTTGGGAAACTACCTTCACTCTGCATCCCCGGCGGAAGTCAAGCTCGCGGAAACGACGCTCGCGACGATCCGAGTAGGACGGAGTCATCATGCTGGCCGTCCTCGGCAGAAGCCCATGCGGGTGATCGCCGACAAAGCGTACGACAGTGATCCGTTACGGAAGCGTTTGCGGCAACGCGGCATCGAACTGATCTGCCCGCACAAAAAGAATCGCGTTCGTCCGGCGACACAAGATGGCCGCGCGTTGCGCCGCTATCGGCGCCGCTGGATTGTCGAACGCACCAACGCTTGGCTGGGAAACTTCCGGCGCTTGGTCGTGCGCTATGACCGCTCCCTCACCATTTATGATGCGTTTTTTCATATCGCCTGCTTCATGATCGTCTTACGGAGGGTTGTGCAATAGCTTCTAGAACAAACTATCCGTGCCTCAGAAGATAGGCCAGCGGCTCGATTCCCCATCCACGCAGCACGCCCACACCTACCGCTGCGGCCAGAGGATCGCTCTCCGCGAAGAGTCTGGTGACCCCGCATTCGAGCTTGGTCTGTGAGGCGAGACAAATGCAACATTGCATCCTCGAAGAAGACGTTCTGCAAGAAATGGAAGAAGTTCGATGCGGTTGTGTTGAGGAGATCGATTCGCTCCTGCCCCTTTCCGTATAGCTCTTGGAATTCGCTCCATTTGCGCCGCAGCCAATCGAAGTCGTTTTCCAGATCGTCGTATAGTTGTGCTAGCGTAGGGTCCGTTACTTTATTTTCCAAGTGCCCTCCAGACTCCATGGATCGTAACTTGCTCGGGCCTTCGCAACCTCAACGGACGTAAGGAGAAAGCCGACGAAGTGACCAGATTCTCCCGCCGCGTCAGCTTGCTACTGGTGGTCACTACACGATTGTACGAGGTGGCGGTCCTTTCGAGGAAAACTACGCGGATCGAAAGAGCGGATTAAGGGGGCGGGAGAGGAGTACGATGCACCAGAAATTGCACCAAATCAGAAATCTCGGATAAAATGATTACGAATCCCGCAGAGGTTAACCCGGTAGCAGGTCTTGCGAATCGAGCGCTGGACCATGATGCCTAAGTTAGAGGAGGAACCTTGAGACATCTACTTTCATCGCTTGCGATCGTTGCTCTTTCGCTCGGAATTTCCTCCAGCGCGTGCGCCCAGAGTGAAATCAATCTGCTGGCCCCCGGACCCATCAAGGAACCTCTGGATAAATTAATCACGGCGTATGAGGCCAAGACGGGTACGCACGTCAAAGTAACATATGCTGGAGGCGTACCCAGTAGGAAGCAGGTTGCCGAAGGCAAGGGGCTAGACATCGACCTGCTGTTTGCCCCGTTCCCGGACGTGCTCAAGACGGGCAATGTCGATCCGAAAAGCGCGACTGTGGTTGCCAGACTCCGTTTGGCGCTGGCGGTGAAAAAGGGTGAGCCCGTGCCGGATATCTCCACGCCCGCTTCCCTGAAAAAGACGCTCCTCAATGCGAAATCGATTATCTCGGTGGACCCGGCACAGGGGAGCGTCGGCGGCATTGCCCAAGCGGCAGTTGATAAGCTGGGGATCGCCGAGCAAGTGAAGCCAAAATTCCAGTGGGTGCCCAATGGCGGACAGGTACAGCAGTCTGTCGCTGAGGGTAAGACAGAGATCGCTCTGGGTCCCTACATGAGCGACATGCGCAACCCAGGCCTCGACGTTGTCGGACCTCTGCCAACGGGCGCTTCACCGCCAGTTGACATTACGGGCTTCTTGTCCAAGAGCCTAAAGGACAGCAAAGATGCCAAGGTCTTCCTCGCCTATCTCAAGTCAAAGGACGCAGCCCCCATTTGGGAGGAAGCTAAAATATATCCGGTCACAAAGTAGGTTGCGAATTTGGCCGCGCACTCTCGCTGCCGTTCCCCTCGCTCCCTGAACAACGCCGCATCGTGTCTGAGTTGGACATGTTACAAGCGGAGGTTGAAGCGCTGAAGAATCTCCAATCCGAAACCGCCGCCGAACTCGATGCTCTCATGCCTTCCATTCTCGACAAAGCCTTCCGCGGGGAACTGTAGTACGTAACACCGCGATTGCTTATTTATTGGGCTCTGAGCAGGAATTCGTAAAGACCCAATAAAAGAGCGGGTTTCCGTCAAGGGGCGGTTCGGCTAGACTCGGCGGAATGCGCGACAACGAATTCACGAAAATCCTAGGATGGCCGGGTTACCGAGTCTACCGGCACGAGATCGATGAAACAGCCAAGACGCTGCGTTTATGGGTGCGGCGGAAGCGAGGGAACCGCAAACTGATCTGTTCGGGATGCGGACGGAAGTTTAGCGATGCGCATGATTGCAACGAGCGCGAGGTGCGAGATTTGCCGTGGGGCGAGTATCGGACGACGGTGATCATCGAAGTGTATCGGGTGTGCTGTCCGCAATGCGGGGTAAGGGTGGAGAAGGTGCCGCAACTGCCGAGCAAAGCGCCCTTTAGTAAGCGCTTTGAGGAAGCCGTGGGGTTGGCGTGCGAAAGCGCGTCGGTACGCCAGGTGGCCAGACAGTTCCGACTGGCCGCCAGCACGGTGCGAGCGATCGACCTGCGGTATCTGCAGCGCTGGAATGCCACGCGTCGCAAGGACCCGCTTAGACAGATGGGTGTGGATGAGATCTACTTCGGCAAGCAGATGAAGTTCATCACCGTGGTCAGTAACTTGGAGACCGGCGAGCCCTTGTGGTTCGGGCAGGATCGCAAGCAGGAAACGCTCGATGAGTTTTTCCGGACGCAACTGAGCGCAACGCCAGCGGAAACGAATGGAGGCGGCGTGCGTGGATATGTGGCGACCGTTCACCAACAGCATCGCACAATGGGCTCGGAACTGCCGCATCGTGTATGACAAGTTCCACGTTCTGCAGCACGCCAACAAAGCCATCGATGAAGTGCGCCGGGCGGAGTTCTTCCGCAAGGGCGGACGCATGCGGGGTGTAGTGAAGGGCAAACGCTGGCTGCTGCTGACTCGCTGGATGAATCTAGACGGCCAAAAACGACAGCAATTAAACGATCTGTTCGCCCTGAACCGGAGGGTGATGAAAGCCTACCTTCTAAAGGAAAGCTTGGATCGGTTGTGGACCTACCGCTATGAAGGAGCCATGCTTCGCTACTTGCAGAGCTGGATCGATCAACTGCGATGGCAACGGCTGGCACCCTTTCAAAAACTTGCCCAGATGCTGCTGGATCACCTGGACGGGATCCTGAACTACTGCCGCACCAAAGTACGTTTCGGTGTGGTGGAAGCCATCAACGGCAACATCAAAACCCTTCTTAGAAGGGGCCGCGGCTACAAAAATCTCGCCTATCTGCTGCTCAAGGCTCAGCGCATGGCGGCCACCAAGACCGAATTCATCGTTCTTCAGAAAGCAGCCTAAAATGCGGGTCTCTACTAATTCTTGTGCAGAGCCGTCTTAAGATCAGTCCAGCGGCTCGTCGGCCGGAATGTGAACTTTTTGATGCTGGCGTCATAGTGCAAGAGCCACACCTTGAACCGGCTGTGCTTCCACGACCACCCGCCCAGGAGAAAAGTGGTATCGGGATCATCGTCACCACCGACAGGTAAATCGTGGACGAGCGAGACCATCCCATTCAAAACGCGAACAAGGTGGCCCTTCAGATCGTCAAGGTCCTTTCCCCTGCTGAGCAACTTCGGATGCTGAGAAACGGCGGCAATGGCCTGGAGCATCACCGGATATGCATACATCGTGTTTCCGGCGAAACACATTGCGGCATCACCTCGTGGAAGCGCAATAAGCTTGGGACAGCAATCCCACCTGCAGCCGAAACTCAAACGGCTGTCGGTTGCTGGTACGAGTTCGCTAACGTTCCTAAGTGTGCGGACCCATGCAATCGAGATAGTCATTCCTTTTCCTCGCGCATAATTCTTGTGTTAGAACGAGCCACCCCTGGTTTGTAGCTCCAGGACGCGTCGTTCCCGATCGCTCAACCAGTCAAATGGCGAGACCCTTAGCCTCGTAACTGGCATACATTTGATAATGGAGAAAATTCCACTGTAATTTTGCAGACTTAGTCAAATTTTGGTTTTTGTAACAAACTGAGGTTGGATTTCTGAAAAGTACCGGGGTCTTTCCGCCCCTCCCCCCATACCCCCGGGGTACCCCCCAAATGTAACGACCGATTCTCACTCGGTGCCTGACCTACGCCAACATCATGCTACATAAATCAAAACCCAGGGGAAATGTCCATGCCCCGAATTCCAATCGGTCCGACCACAAATGCTCGCAAACTATGACCCCTCCACGCAAGCGCCCGAAACAGTAGTTGACGCGCCCTCGCTCGGCAGCTTTCATCAAACAAGTGTTTTTTGACGTGCCCTAAACGGTCAAAGCGGTCTCCTGAATTCAATCACTTACAGACCCGCCGGAAGATAGGATTTTTGAAAGAAAGCGCTTGACGGATATGTATGCCTATTGTATATATATGCCGTGAAGCGCGTTTCCCTGTTCCTGACGGAAGCTCAGATTCGGCAGCTCGCGGCGTTATCTAAGCGCACAGGGCTCAAAGTAGCCGAACTGATCCGGCGTTTCATAGATGAGGGCCTAAAGAGGGGACACTAGAAACGAGACGGGCCTGCCGACTGTATCAGCAGCCGACAAGCCCTAACTCACATTGGAGGGAAAGCTCCCATGCAAGCTACATCCAGCATACCGCACCAATCCGTCTATCAGATCGTAACCGAAGAGATCATCAAGCGATTGGAGTCCGGCGTAGCGCCGTGGCATCGGCCTTGGGCTACCCAGCTTCCCAAGAATCTCGTCAGCAAGCGTGAATATCGTGGCATTAACGTCTTCCTGCTCGCGTCTCGCGGGTTCGGGTCACCGTATTGGCTCACCTATAAGCAAGCTACGGAACAGGGCGGAAACGTCCGACGCGGTGAGCACGGCTCCAAAGTAGTGTTCTGGAAAATAGACAAGTACGAAACTGACGATGTAGACGGCCAGACCGTATCAAAGACTTCGGCCATCTTGCGCTATTACACCGTTTTCAACGTTGAGCAATGCGACAGCATCAAAGCACCCGGCGCAGATCGCATCGTTAGCCCCATTGAGGGGTGCGAGCGACTCGTCGCCGGGATGCCAAATCGCCCAGTAATGGCACAGGACGCCCGCGCGTGGTATCGACCCTCAACCGATACAGTCGGAATGCCTTCACGGCACGCATTCGGTTCAGCCGAGGAATACTACTCAACGTTATTCCATGAATTGACGCACAGCACGGGCCATTCGTCCCGCATCGGGCGTGAGGGCATTGAGAAGCTAAACACGTTCGGCTCTGAGTGCTACTCCAAAGAAGAACTAATTGCCGAGATGGGCGCGGCCATGCTCGCGGGCGTGACAGGAATCGAGCGAAAGACTCTGGCCAATTCTGCGGCTTACCTACAATCGTGGATTGACGTACTCAAGAGCGATTCGCGAATGGTGGTGTTCGCGGCATCGCAAGCGCAGAAGGCAGCCGATTATATTCAGGGGGTGCGCCAGTGAGCACCCCTATTTTGCGCGCAGCCATTTACGGCAGAGTTAGCACAACCAACCACGGTCAGGATGTAACCGTACAGACGCGTGAGCTACAGCAATTCGCGGAAGCCCGCGGCTGGCGATCTGGTCGATTCCTACCTCGACCTCGGAATCAGCGGAAGCAAAGACAGCCGGCCCGGAGTTAGATCGGCTGATGGCAGACGCACACCGTCGCAAGTTCGACGTGGTGATCGTCTGGAAATTTGACCGGTTTGCCCGGTCGGTCAGTCATTTATTGCGGGCGCTCGAAACTTTCAATGCTTTGGGAATCTCGTTCGTGAGCCTGAGCGAGCAGATGGACACAACGACCCCCGCGGGAAAGATGGTTTTCACCGTCCTGGGAGCCGTGGCCGAGTTAGAGCGCAGTTTGATTGTTGAGCGTGTCCGGGCGGGTCTGCGAAACGCACGCGCCAAGGGAAAAACGTTGGGTAGACCGCGCGCCGCCGTGGACATCGCCAGGATAGATCGTCTGCGTGCGTCCGGGCTGTCATGGCCGAAGATCGCACGCGAGTTAGGCATATCAGTCGGCACCGCCTACCAAGCCGCTCTCAGCCTTTCAAAAAAGACCTCCTAAATAGGCGACCCGACAACCGGCTACCATCTGCGGTCCACAACAGAGCCATCCAGCTATAATCCCAGCCAGCCGGAAAGGGTTGGAGATGAAAAACAAACAGCGGGGACGCAGCGCTCTGAAACGGAGGCCTCGAACCGCCATCCCGGAAGTTTTCAGAACCGACATTGAAGACAATGTAGTCGATATTTCCGGCGCAAGTCCTTATTTCAAGAGACGATGGGACATCTATCGTGCCCTCGTTTCCGAGCAGGCTAAGGCTGTGGCAGGTGGCCGTTACCAGCTACAACCGGTCCTTTTTCAAGATTTCGTTAATTGTCTTCGTGATTTGCATACGCAGAGGGAATGGCGAAAAGTCGAGCCCGCAAACACCGTAGCTGAGGCTTTGTGCTGGTCAGCCGACCTTCAAAACCCTGTCGAAGATGCTGATGACAACGCTCTCTGGTTTGTCCCATTCGACGAAACTCCCACAGAAGGTACCGCGAATGATCCGCTGAGTTTCCTGGACAGCCTGTCGAAGACACCAGCGATTGCAGACGACTGGGACAGTATGGGCAGCAGCCCGGTGCCACTCCTTGAGCCCGTAACTCTCCGATGGGACTATCAGGACAAGGACGTGAAAAGCGAAAAGGCCAAGAAATGGCAACCCGGTTATCGTGACGACTGCCCCGTCGTCAATGTGATCCCAGAATATAACCACGACAGGAGCAAGCGCCCGGAGCTTTCAATAAAGATAGAAGGGGCACCAGTTTGTCTTCTGATGAGGGCGAGCCAAGCTAAAAACAAGGACGCCCAGATGCTTTGGAAGGCGCTTTTGCATGGGCTGTCAGTACAAGCCGGATTTGAAGAGTCTACAGGCGGAAGGCCAAGACTGGGCAAAGGCCGCAAAGCAGCATGGTTGCGCGACCACAGCAGATGCTCGTGGAGGAAAGTTGCCAAGATACTAAGTGGCACGAGTTACCCTTCGCCAGCGAACATAGAGAACTATCGTAAGCAAGCCGAACAGTACTGGAAGGGGCTCCGAAAGCAAGTTGCTGGGCGACTGAAAACGCAAGCTGTTACGCTGATCGCGCGCTCCGAATTGAGGAAATAACTCCACTCGTTCTTTCCCCCGGAAAATACTTATCCGCATTTATTCCAATCTTCCCCGATTGCGTCATCGAGCACATCCTGAACCCGGCGCGCGAGGATTCGCGTCAAGGAGCACAGGGAAATGAATGACCAACTTCTTGTATCGAGGAAAGAGGCAGCAAAAGCTCTCTCGATCTCATTACGAAAACTGGACGCGATGATCTCATCGCAAGAGATTCCGTCCAGACGAATCGGCAGACGGCGACTCGTTCCAGTGGCTTCGTTGAGACAGTTCGCCAAGCAGGGACCAATCTCGCGCGAGGGACCCGCTTACGGAGGCTCAGGGATCACGCAAGAGGCCAATGGAGTCAAAACTATGGAAAAGGTGATGGAAATGAGACACCGAAGCCCTAAGCCCGCCACGACCGTAGAAGTTGACGAACTCCGCATTCTTGGTCTGTCCACTGAAGAGGTTGGCGATCCTCCCGAGCAAATGGGACCACCTCGAAAAGCCACGCCTGCAAACAAGACGAGGCCAACAACAATAATTCCCTCAGTAGTCTCCAGCACGCCCCTAAGCGCTGTAGTACTGAGGCCTGACAATAAGCCCAATCCTGTGCGCGCCATTGTCATACCAGGGGAGAAAACCAGCACGAATAGACCATTTCTCAGCGCAGAGGAATGGCTCACTCGATCCCTTGACGTGGAGGAAAGCGAAATTGTCTTTGGCTCGCCAGAGCAGGCAATCGTCCGGCCCCTCACGAAGAATCTGATTGAGGCTGCCGAAAAAGTCTTCAAAACAACTTTCTGGTTGCGAGCGATGCTCGGGCTCTCATGTGGAACAACCCTCTTTCCGAAATTGCCAGTCATTAGAGCGCGCAAGGTTCTCTACGTTCATGGAGAGTTATCGCCCCCGGAAATTCAAGAACGTACTCGTGCCGGGATTCAAGGGCTATCAAGGCCGCTCACAAACTTTATTCAGGGCCGCGATCTGCGCATTAATTTGATTGAAGCTAGGGGACAAAATGTGCTGCGGGACTTGGTTCGGGAGATGCAGCCAGACGATTTAGTGCTCGATCCATTGCAGGGCTTCATTTTCGGTTTCGATGAGAACGAGTTTCGTGACGTATCTCGCGCTACTCATTTCATGGACGACTTAATTGAGGAGTTCGGTGTGACGATTTATCTCGTAACGCACACCGGCAAAGATCACAGCCGGGGCACGCGAGGACATTCTTCGTTGGCTGGATGGCGCGACACACTCTTCAAGCTTGACCGAAAAAAGAACAATGTTGTGGAGGTCAAAATCGATCCCCGTTGGGCTTCACCACTGGAATTCAATATAGAATTCAAAGACGGGACCATGTGGCCGACCGAAAGGAGCGCTTTTACGCCTCAGGAGACCAAGATTCGCAAATTCCTTGAGACTCAAGACGGGCGAGCCACTAAGGACAAGATCGGGGAACACCTGGGGCTTGAGGGTGACACGCTTCGCAAGGCCTTTGAGAGAGCCGGGGATGACGATGCGATTGTGATTGACGGGGATTTGGTGTCTCTTCCAGGGATGCCTGAACTCAACGCGGTAGACTTGCTAACCAAAGGGTGACAGGACAATTTCGACGGACTGGACAACCCTATAGGGTTGGGGGTTGTCCGTCCAGTTCCATTCTATCCTTCCGGACAAAGGGTCTGTAGTTTCCAAGCTCTTTAGTGACTTGCCCTTACAGCGAAATGGACAACGGGAAATAAGTGGACGAGACTCGCTTTTTCCCGGAATAGCGGACACATCGGTTCTGTCCAGTCTCACCCAGCTTCAAAACGGTAGATGTATCGCGCGATTCTTGCCGCAGGAGTGAAAATACCCCGCTCGAATCCGATTGATATCCTGAGCGGAGAATTTCATATCGCGAGCCCTGCGTGGGTGGGGTCAATCGTATTGTAGTTCTGCGCGATTGGAATTCCGGCATTTCGCCTGCGCCTATTATTTGCTCCCCGTGCTAAAAGCACCGACGCACGCCAGAATATTCAACACTACTCCACCCTGTTGAAATCATGGGCTTTGGCGGGAATTAGGATTGTCACGCTAGGGACTTTTCACTTAGATATCGACTCAACATTCGCGCCACAAGCCTCGCACGAGTCTAGGCGACCGCACGGGCGGCATTATCTTGAGGGTTGTTCTTGTAAGTGTTCATTCTAGACACAAGTGAAATTTTCGGAATTCGTTCATTCCTCGCAACTTGTTGGTATTGGGTCATTTCCTGGTTTCGGTAACAATGCTTATTATGCTTAAGATGCTTATTATGGACGGCTCCGCAGTTCAAACGCAGTGCAATTTGGCCGAGAGAAAATTTGAGGGCCGACTTTTGTGGGCCAGCCCCTTAACGCCGGGATGTTTCCCTACGACGACTCTCGCCGAAATAGGTCCACTGGGTGCGAATGTTCGCGGTCAGTTTTGGATCGTAGATAGTTAAACCCACGGCAGCAGCGGTGCTCTAGTCGTGAGAGTTTTGATTGTCCCGTCGCTGTCTGCTCCTATTCGGCTCCGGGACGCTTTCACTAGGAAGGCCGCGAGTTTATTCACGGTAAACCTCCTAGCGGGAAGTGTCCCGCTTCGACAGCAATTTTACCATGCTCTGCTCAGAGGACCTGTTGGGCAGTGGCCGGGGCGAAAAGCCAGTTGCCGTTTCTCGGGACTTGGCTCAACAATCGTACGAGGATAGAAGCACCCTCAGCCGCTTGAACAGCACCGCCGTCACTTGGCGTTACCCAACGGGTGCTGGCCGATCTTCTGAAATTTCATGGATCGGGAGTCCCATGCAAATTGCTCAACTAGGTTCGCAATTTTCGACGTAGCGATGATCACAGGTTTCGGCTGCTGACGCACCTCAATTGTCCGATCTCCGTACGAAAATACCTGCTTCGCCATCTCATCGGAAAAGCGTACGACGACGACGCACTGTAGCTCCCCGCAGTCTTCCCGGAAGACAATGTCAGGAAGGACGGCCCCGGTCAGTCTCGCGCCGAATACTCGTGTGACGATTTCACCGAGGTGCTGGATACTCCCGACAAGTTTGTAATGAGCGTCCCTGGCAAGGTAAATGTCAGCCACCATGTCCTCAGGCTGCTGGTCAATGTCTCTGTAGGCGAAAATGTACGTACGCCCGTCGAGCATCCAGCGGCTGTAGGTGTGGTACTGGGGTTCATGGGGGATTTTCACGTCTTCGACTCGGTGTGGATCGTGTACCACCCAGCCCCAGTCGCACTTCGGCGAGTGATACGCCTCGGTCGTCCTCGATGAGCAAAAGCCGGAGTCTTTGTTCTGTGCTCCTCCAGCTTTAGTAAAAAGCGCAGCTGCAACGATGCCAATTAAGAGCTTCATTTGCAGCCACACGTCGCGCCGGGTGCGAGCATTTGTCGAGTAGACAAGCGGATATTGCTTCAGGCCCATAAAGGTATCAGGACTTGGGAGGTAAGGCGCGATGCAAACTCGTGAGTATACGATTGAGTTCTGGCTGCGAGAAGTGAATGCTGCCGTCCGTTGCGCCGCACAGAATCTCGATGTGAGAACCTGCGGAATCGAAAACTTCGAGGTCTACACGCTTTGCTCTCCGCGGATCACCGATTTGAAAACCACGTTTGCCAGGTAGTTCGAACGAGAACGCTCCAGTCTCCAGGCCCGGACCGAAAGCGATTGCCTTGATGGTTAACAATGTAGCTCCGCGAATCGCCTCCGCTCGTGGCCCGAATGCCCGAATAGTTCGAGGCGTCGTATTCAGAAGGGCCCCATACTGATCGTATGCCGACCGATTCATCAGGTCGCCAAAGATGAACTTCAAATTGCCCATCTTTAGAGACTCATCCTCCACAATCTCCGTGAGCACGCCAGTCCGATTCGGGGGAACGATGAACGTCACGTTCTGACCTGACTCGAACTGTAGTTGCGTGAGGCGACCTTTCCCAAACGCCTTTTGTTTGAAACCGGTATTCCATGGAACCTCGAACTCATAGCCGAAATACAAAAGCGTCGTTCCCGGTGAATTAGAGACAGAATAATCGACGAGCTCCTGCGGAGCTACTTTCACAGCCGGGAGTTTCCTAGCCTCCATTCTCGTCGTAGTGAAAATATCGATTGGAGGCCCCAGCAGGTTGATCAGCACAGTCAACAAAGCGATCAGAATTCCCACGCGAATGGATGCGACAAGGATGCGCCTCCAAGGCGATACTCGCACCCACGCTGTCACCCGAATAAGGGTTTGCATACATTTATATTTTGCACGTCAAAGTCCCACGACAGTGCAACTATCACGACGTAGTGCTGTTCACGTCATCTGTTCGTCGGGTCAGGCGGACTCGAAACACATAATGGCCAAGTCCTGCGAAGTCACCTTCTCGTACACTGGCTTTTTGGCGCAATTTCCACTTAGCGAGAACGCCGTTTCTCGGGACTTGGCCATTCTGTATTGAACCAGTAACCCAAGTACCAGAGACGTGTACGCAAATCACCGCGATAATTTCCTCAAGAAAAGTGAACAGCGAGTGAAATATCTCAAGCACACCTTGTACGTCCATATCGGGAGAAAAATGTCGCCAGGATTGCTACTGGCCTGCGCGTTAACTTGCTGGCTGCGGAGAAACTCCTACCACTTGGTCAGCAACATCGACATCGCCTGACGGTAGTTGTCTTGCGGTTGCGCACACGTTTCAGTACACCGGCCCCGGAACCAATGGTGTCGAAACAATTGTGGAGATTAGTCAGCCTCAGCGGAACAGGTTGTTTAGACACACGGAGAGTGTTGGGGTTCATGAATGACGGAGCTTCAATGTCTATGCAGATGAATTGGCTGACTCCCCATCATTTAGAGGTGGTATTCAAGGTCGATCCGAAAATGCTTTATTACCAAGTCGCAAGAACGTCAGGCGTTGAGATTTCTGTGCGCGACCTTGAACCTCAGGAACCGGTTGGAGCGAAGTGACGCAGGCCAAGTCTCGAAAAGTCGTTCTTTCACAAGACGGACGTTCGGACAAACGTCTCACGGGGGTAAAACGTGAAGTGGTTTAGGTGCTGCTTGGCAGTTTGTGTCTTATTTGTGTCTGGATCGCCGGGTTTTGCCCAGACTGTGAGAATCCGTGTGATCAACGATAAGAATGGCCGTCCCCTACCGACCCAAACTGTCACTGTCTCGTTCCTTTACGACGGCGGAGAAAAGGCTCCCGCTGAGGTAAATGGGCCGCTAACTCTTCAGACGGATGATCATGGAGAGGCTCACTTTGACTTTCCACAACCGCCTCCGGCGCACTTGGCAGTGACTATCCGCATAGATTGGTCCCGTTGGCGGTGCCCATGTAGCCTTCTTGACTCCACCCAAAATGTAGTTAAGTTCGGGGTCGTCATGGCAGAGCGGAGCGGCAAAGCACCGATCAATCGCAAGCCAGGAGAGGTTCTTTTTGTTGTCCGGCCATTATCGCTTTTTTACCGGCTGTTGGGTCCGCTTGAAAAAGAATAAGGAGCCAACTCCCGAAAAGTCGCTCTCTAACCAACGCCGGAGTGCAATCAATCGCTTATTGATTGCGCTGGAGCTTGAGTCCCGCGTTCGCGGAACTTGGCGAACATCTCGCGGCGTCCGCGTTTCTGCGTGTAGTCCCGGATTCAACAAGGAGGCACTGTCCCCTGGGGCGGAGCCGCGAATACGGTTCCGGGTTAGAGTTACACTGCTATCCGCATCGTAAACGGCCCGAGGAAGCTAGTGGGGGTAAAGTGAATTCAGTCGTGGGAGATACTGCGCCACATTGGACTATTCATGACACGGACGTGGCTGCCGTTCAGCGTTCGGTCGAAGCCGGAAAAGATACGGAGTTTGCACGTCGGCGGAGAAGACGTAATGTGGACGTGGCTCAACCACCAGAGTTTTCCAGAGAGCAATTCTGGCAGGCCCTTCTAGGTTGCTTGCTCACCACGCAGCAGCGGTCAACGAAGGATACGCCCGTCAATCGCTTTGTCAACTCAGTTCCCTATCCTTTGCCCCTCGACATCTGTGAGAAGCAGGCCTCAATCGAGGAATTCGTTTTGAAGACAATTAAAAACTTCGGCGGCATTAGGCGGGACATCACGATTGCTAAGGAAGCAGCGGACAATCTGCGCCGTCTGAATCGGGGCCTTTGGGTGCAAGCTGAGGAATGGTTCGCGCAACTCAAGAAACAGCGCTCCCGCGAGCCGCAGCCGACGGATAAGAACATTGAAAGGGAAGCGGCGCGATGGGCGGATGAGAGCTTCGTGGGACTCGGGCCGAAGCAGAGCCGTAATCTCTGGCAATGGTTAGGTCTCACGCGCTATGAAACTCCCATTGATGGCCGAGTGGCGAAGCGGATTAGTAAGAACCTCTCGTTCAACGTGGATAAAAAGCGCTTAAGTGGTCTGGCCTACCATGAGACCGTTGTGGATTACGTGCAGGCCGTCTGCAAGAAGGCAGGCGTTCTGCCATGTGAACTGGACGCGGTCGCGTTCGATTATGAGAATTCGAGCGGCTTGACGGAGGCTGTGCGAGTAATCACAGAATCCGGCTTCGTCAATCCTAATGGACAAATCACTATTCGTAGGACAGGACAGCCGGAAAATCGTTACCAGCTTGCTTGTTCTTCCTGCGGCCATACTTACGACACGGATCGCAGCGAAATATACGAACGAAGATGCCCAATTTGTCAGACAGGCTCACAGGACTCAGTTCACTGATCGATTTGTTCCCGCAGCGGTAGCGAAATAACTCTTAAAGTGTTCAAGGTTGTCCTGCTGATCCTGACCCGCCGCGCACCGATTGATGAATACCAGAAATTGGTTGATGACTTCTCGCGGGATCGGGCCGGGCGATTCGAAACGCCAATCTGCATTGAAGTTCAGCACTGTGTTCATTCCGTATAAGCGATGTACACGTTGCCATGCAGCGGTATGCACGCGTGCAATATGGCCAATGAATGCTGAATCAGAAGTTTGTCGCGCTCAGGATCGGTCGGAGGTCCCGGCAGGAACTTGCCGCCATGGAACAAGTTGTTCCTGACTCGTCGAACCATCATCAGAACCTGCTGCACCTGACTTTGGTTGTGGGCCAGTGCTACATCTATAAATTCAAGCTTGTTATTTATTAAGACCTGTTTCTTTGGCGGATACTTGAGAAGGTACTCCACGGCTACTTTCAATTCCTTACTTTTCGATGGATCGAAATCCTTGGAAATTGCTTTACCAAAAGCATCCCAACTCGCTTTAGCTTCTTTATCGCTGCCATTAGCAAACCCTGCTGCCTTTAGCGCGAATTCGCTTCGAGCGAACACACCTAAGAAGTCAAACGCAAGGTCTGGTGATACGTTCAACTTTTTAAGAACAGGGTCCATTTGATTCATCATTTTACGCGTCTTGCCTCTTCGACGGGAATCACACTTTCCTCCAGTATCCGTAGACGCATCTAGTTCCAGCCCTCGACGGATCATGCGTGTCATGGATCACGCCATCGATTACCACACGATGTGTTTGACACACTCGCATTCAATCGGCCCGAGCACGCGCTGTCTCAGCACATCAGCAAGCACCAATCTTTTGCAGGAGAAGCACAAATCGAGTCAGGAGCTGGGCCGTGTTGATCGGGCATTGTTGGTCTTGCTCTAATGTTGTGTTGCTGGTGGGGTGGGTGTTTCGCTGCCCTTTTGCTGTTCTTTTTCCCAGTTGGCTTTTGCATCGGCCAATACCGCAACGATTTTCTCGCCCGCAATTCCGAAAGAGAGACCAGCCGAATCTCCGGTGCCAGTTCTTGTGACCATGCCAATAGCAGTCTTTCCATCCAACAGGTAGATTGGACTGCCACTGGCTCCCGGCCAAGCATTCTTATCTATGAATACAGTGGAATAGGAATCCCCGGCAGAATAACCGGCGATGGCACCTATGGAAGTAATGGGGTCTGTCGCTTGCAATGGGAATCCTGTGAAGAATACGGAAGTTCCATCTGGTGGTCGTTCTGTAGAGACGGTCGCTACGTCGAAACTCATCTCTGGATGTTTGGAGATCATGTCATCCGTTGTTCTGCACACCGCCACATCGAATGTGGTATTGACTTGGCAAACCCCGGAGTTGAAAGAGAACCATTGGACATTTTGCTGCGGATCGCGCTTCCAGCCGCCCAACGGGAAAGTAATGGCTGGAAGACAAACTTCTTTGGATGGAGAAGTGAGCATGGCAGCTATTACATGACTGGCAGTAATGAAGGTGCCCTTTTTATCGATCATAAAAGCAGTTCCGATGATCTGGAATCTTGTCATTTGTACGCCGGTAGCGGCATCACGAACCAAGCAAACAATTGGAGCGACAGTGTTCTTAGCCGATCCAACGGCGTCAGTCACAACCGTGGTAGATTGCGAGAAAGCCACGAATGGAGTCAGCAAGAGCCAAAGACCAGTGGAACAATACCGAATAGTTTTCCACGGTATGGTTATACGGTCAGCAACTTTGGAGACAGCCGTCAATGTAACTGCCAATAATTGGTGACTTAATAGCACAGATTAGCTCCTTAATGGTCCAGACGTGATCTGCGATTCCCGCTTTCCATCGCGGGCGTGACTTTAAGACTCTAGTCAGGGTGTTCATATTCGAATCGTAAATACGTGCCGTGATGGCCCCTACTTATCCAAAGCCAAAATCTCCCGCACCCTCGCCCGCGCCGTAATGTCCCTGGGGCTTCTCGCTGGCTGTTCAAGCCATTTATGGAACGCCCGGAATTCTACAGTGTGCTCGACCGGCGTATCTCTAGCCAAGACGCGAATCGTGAAGTTCTGGCCGACATCTTCGACCCAGCTGCATTGGCGAATTGCCCTGAGCCCGAGAGCGACGGCTTCGTAGAGGCTTTCGGCAGACACTTCAGCCGTGTGCTCGATTCCCTGAGTATCCCGGATGGTGACGCGGCAGGAACGGACGGACATAGGCGGAGGGTAGCATATTCGCTTTGTATTCGCTATCATTCCCTGCAAAGGTTACCCGGCATGCACGACATCGACTACATCGTCGAGTTAGCGAAAGCTTACGGCAGTGCGGTCATTACCCGCGACGAGTTGCAAGACGAAATCCATAGCTGTTCACTGGACACTGTGGCGTTCGGCGTCAATGCCTTCGCGGAAGAGTTCGGGGATGAGGCTGCTGCTGCATTCGTGGTTGCGGCTGAGCTTCCCATCATCTGGGAACGTGCCTTCACACCCGCCGAGTTAGCCGCTGATCCCGAAACCAGTTGGCTGCCGGAGGGCTGTTGGTGCATTGATACGGGCGACGAACGCGTGAAGGATTTTCCGCCGGAATGAGGGCACCAGGTTCGTGCAGATGTAAAATGTCGGGCCTGAGACACGCGGAGGGCAAATCGTGAATGCCACGGACTTCCAACGGTACAGACGGCTACTGCTTGCCAAGCGGGACGAATTGGCGGCGGCGCGAGAGGTGGCTACCGTTCTCGTGCCTCCCGCAAGGGAGTCAGAAGGCGATCTCATGGACTGCGCCAGCGCCGATGCCGAAGCGGAGCTTCAAGTCCGCTTACACCAAACCGACGGGCGGCTCGTCAAGGCAATTGAAGATGCGCTCATGCGGATACGGACGGGGACATTTGGCGTCTGTGGAGCCTGCAAGCATCCCACTCCCAAGGCGCGGCTCGAAGCTGTGCAGTGGACTCGGCTTTCCGAAACTGTAAGGAGCAGTCAGCTGCATGACGGTGGGGCAGCCTCGCCTAAGGGCGATCTGAACTTGACATGGGAGGGCGGCCAGCGTAGAGGTGGGCCTATGGCTAATGCCCCAGGCACTCATACAGGCCACCGCAAACTCCTACCCCTGCCTGGCGCGGGGGAGGGAAAACAGCGCTCTCACGGCAGGGACACGCAAAAGAGGTTGGGACTTCTGGTCGCAGCGGCCTTGCTGGCTTCGCTCGTTTTTGCGCAGGCACCGCCACGAGTGACGAGTGTAGAGCCGTCGTCCGGGAAGGTGAATGACAACGTGACTCTGACCGGAGAAAATCTTGGGAAAGGCTCCGTCTCTGCTGTATTCCTCTCCGATGAAAAGAACGATTACAAGGCCACGATTGTGGAGCAAGCGGCAGAAAAGATTGTCATGAAGGTTCCTCAAGTCAAACCTGGCGATTACAATGTTTCCGTTCAGGTGGCCGATAAAATCTTTATCATGCCGGTGCGGTTCAAGGTGCAGGGATAAGGAACCTTTCACACCGTTCAGATTCCTGTAGAGGCCAGAGCGCGTTCACCTGCGACGACGTGACCAAACCTCATAATCCTGACTGTCGTTTACTGTCAATAAATGGAGGCGCTGGTGGCGGGTTGACATCCCTCCCTCATCGAACCAATATGAACAGGCTGGACTGAATACCGTTCCCGCAAAGCCCCAGCCCGCAGGAGTACAAAATGATTGGCGAATACACTGGGACGATCCCGAAACGAGGCGACCGGGTGAGCATAGCTAATCAAGAAGGTGTGTTTGAGGTTGCGGACATCAACTCTCTGATGCAAACGGCAAACCTCAAATCCACCGATGGACAAGGGCGTATCACCCGGAATGTGCCTTGGACGGCGCTAAAGTTTCTTAACAATAAGTAGGTTGTCCGGGTCCGGCTATAGCGTCCGGGATTGCTTAAAGATCGCCTTATTGTAGGAACGCGGCCTTCGCCGTGGTGAGTGTCTCTCTGTTCTTTCCGATGACACGAATTTCTTTTCCGTAGATGACTGAGAATTTCATGGCCTGTGGGAAGACACCGTTCTACGAGTCGAGCCTTCGGCTCGTGGCAAGCCGCCTGAATTACCTAATCTGCCAAAGAGAATTTCCGTCGATGAGCTGCTCCAGCCTTGGCTGATGATGACTGTCAAGCGAGCTTGGCGAAAGCTAAGACGATCAGCAACTGCTTAGGCGAGCATAGTAAGCATTCGGCTTACTCTTCCTCGACCTTGCGAGCTGCACCCTCAACTTCTTCGGCTGCTAGTCTGTCCCTGTGGTCAAAGCGCCCCCGGCAAACCCGTAGGGTTTCTTCATCCCTAATTAGCACCCATTTTTCGGGGGAGCTATCAATTTTGCGGATGATGGTTCCACCAGTGTTTCGGGCAATAAAGACGGAATTGATGCGCATTACACCATGGTCTTTGCGTTTGCGGGAAACCTCCAGCACGTCCCAATCCGGTCCGAGGGCTTGGCTCGTCCCCGAACGATAGATGAGCGTGGTCGGCGATTGTTTTTCCGGTGTTTCCATGATTTCAAGATACCACAGGGGTACAATTGATATGTATGAAAGAACCAGCGGTAGTATGGCAAAAAACTTTTTACATGAACTCGAAGGGCGAGAACCTCGTCGGCTGCCCGGCGTGCTCTTGGTCGGCTCCCATGAAGGGGCGGGACATCGGTTCCGCCAACAAGGAGTTTGAC
Source organism: uncultured Acidobacteriota bacterium (assembly GCA_963823935.1). Lineage (GTDB taxonomy): Bacteria > Acidobacteriota > Terriglobia > Acidiferrales > UBA7541 > Palsa-189. The sequence goes on along the minus strand of CAWGNM010000007.1, from coordinate 25,808 downwards.
GACCATGTCTGCGCCGAGCATCCTCCACTGAAAAAAGCAGCGCGTAGATAGAACGGCATTACAAGTTAAAGCCCCGAACTTCGGTTCGGGGCTTCTCTTTTTCGGCGGTTGGAGGAAGGACCATGGCAATTCGGACGGGCAAATGCGAAATATGCGGGGTGAAAACCAACCAGAGTTTCCCCTTTGGCACTAAGGCTTACTACTACTGCGATGAGCACAGGGAAGAACTCTTTGAAAAGGTGACGGGAGAGAAGCCCCAGGAGCCGCCCAGGCCCAAGTTTTGAAATCTGATTGGATTACCCGCTTCACCTGTTCAGCGGCGGATACCGCTTCTTGTCGGACATCGGAAAAACGTTGATGCAGCTAGGGGCCGTAGAGGTTGACGCCTAAGCACTCTCCTTGGCCGGGGCCGCAAGGTTCCGGCCCTTCGATTTTTGGGATAGAAGCGCCCTCCAAGGAGGAACCGGATTCAGCCAACCTCTGGCGGCTATTCCGTGTCCAACAAAAACAGAACGCAAAAATCCTATCTAGAGAGGAATAGAAGCTATGCAAGCCCAGGGCATAGTTCGTTCCCCGGATGCAACGGCTAAAGATCAGCTACTGGACGCACTTCTTCGGCGTGCCGCACGTTTTCAAAAGGCTCAGGCGGTACGTCGAATGAATGCAGAGTTGCGTAGCAGGGGCGGTCAAGCCTCGGCTCAGAAAGCCGTTTAATTCACGAGTCTCTTTCGGTCGCGCACTTTGTGGAGCGAGTTAGCTGAATATTGAATTGCCGACGAATTTCCTGGAGTGGCACGTCCATGAAACCTTCGTTGAATTCCAGGGCCACTTCCTGATCATCTTCCTGGTGTGAAGCCACACCGTAAAAAGTCGTGGCAGCACTCTTAGAGAAATCAAGGCTGTCCGCACCCACCCAAGTTGTTTCATGAGTTGCTGCGCTTCCGGGTTAGTCCGAAGATAACCAACATAACGCCGTAAACCAACGTCGGTTCCAAGCAAGGTCCATGCATCAGCCAGGGCCTCGTCGGTCAGCGTCGTGTCGAGGCCAAAAACGACGTGAGCAATGTCATGCGAGTGAAAGAATTGGGCGGAATCTTTTGCCAATTGCGAGGGCCGGAACAAACCAGGATGTCCCTCGTAATATTCTCTCAACCCTTCGCTCAGCGTTAGGTCGGAGTCTTGTCGTTGGTATTGGAAAGGCTTCGCCATCTCTGCCGCAAATGCCCCCATAAAATCAACTGTGGCTAAACACAGTTTCTGGTGTACATTAGCTCAGCATTATATCGCCTCACGAGGTGTTCCAATGGACGACCTACCCGTTCGGTGGACCCATCCAACAAGACACGCGAACTAGAGAACGAAATAAGGAGAATTAGAACCGAAATCCAAGCCTCTGATGGCCAGGAACGACTTCGTCTACTGGCTAACGAACTCACCAGAGCTTTATGGAGAATGAACGATTTGGAGAGAGAACTCCGCGATTTGGACCGTCCTGTTCCGTTGTTTTTTCAGTTCTGAAGGCCGGAAACCAAAATCGTAACCGCGCTAAAAGGAGAACAAGTTATGAAAACCGTTTTTAGACTTTTATGCTGTGTGGGTCTGCTCTTTGGTCTTACCGCTTTCGCTTCAGCCGCTGATATGACATGGACCGGCAAGATTAGCGACAGCATGTGCGGCGCGAGCCACGCGAAAATGATTGCCGCACACCCAGCGGCCAAGATGACTGACCGAGACTGCACGCTGGCTTGCGTAAAAGCTGGAGCCAAATATGTGTTCGTCACTGGCGGAAAAGTCTATAACATCTCGAACCAGGACCTCGCGGCCTTGCAGACACATGCAGGTCGCACCGTGAGACTTACGGGCGAGATGAAGGGTGACACGATCACTGTGTCGAAGATCGTCATGCCCGCTCCGAAGAAATCCTGAGCATCCGCTGAGGAGCAATGTAGCTAGTCAAAGAATATATGCGATTGGCAAAGCTGTCTCAAGTGGGCGAAACCCGATTCCCAGTCTTCGAGAATCCTGTGTCTCAGGACTTGGGCCTTCGAACATTTACCCGTCGAAGCTGGATGTCACTCAATCGCTACTCGGAACCGGAAGCCGGGGCGGGGTAGGTTACGGTTCCTACGATCTGCCAGTTTTCGACTCTGGCCTTGTCTTCGCCGACGAGTATTACCAGTTCGATCTGATTTTTCTTCTGGTTTTCGCGGCCCCGATAGACTTTGCTTTTCTCCAGAACGTGGCACGAGCCGAAGCCGGTTCGCGCCACATTCAAGTCCACGTTTGTTTTGGCTCGGTCGCGTAATGTCATCGAACACTGTTTCTCGATGACAAGCTTGGTTGTTTTGCTGCCGTTCATAACCTCATATTGGACCGGATAATCCGCCTCCTTGATCGTTCCATTCGCCAGAGCCGGAACGGGGACCATGAGGAGTCCAAACCACAACGCCGCAATGGAACCCAGTTTCATGCCCTTTCCCTCCATAGGGTGCGCTGAGCGAGATGATACGCCAATGAGTCTTGGCTTTCACACAAGTGAGGGCTAAAGAGATGCCCTCCGTTGCCAGTGCAGAGCAACTCCTCTCTTTTGCTTTGTTATCGTGTGCTCGCCAGAATCCAGAACGCGAACAGGAGAGCGGTAGCAATTTCAATCATCCACGCGGCTTGTGAGCAACCACACCGTATGAGCGCAATACCGGCGACCGTTGCCGGAGCAATGGCGAGTGCTGCAAGGCCTGCGCGTCGAGCCCGATTCATTTCGATTCACCAACGAAGTCCGATTGAGCCAGTTTCGCCTTGATCGCGGCAATGGCTTCGTTGGGACTTGTGAAGTCTGCCGGGCTAGCTTGACGACATTACGGAAGGGATGCTAGCTTTCTAATCAGCTATCAAGAGACTCGGTGACGTTAGCCGAGCGGCAACCGTACCTCTGATGAGGAAGCGGTGCTAAAGCCCCGAATCGGGGCTGATAGGACCGAAAGGTAAACCCGCCATGAAAAGTATCCCGTTAACAGAAGGTCAAATCTCAGCGGTTGTAAGTTATTTGCTCGGAACGGAACTTTCAATCAATGCTGCCCTTCATGCTTGCTACATCGACGCGGAAGAACCCGGTTATTTTGCGGACGAATTGGATTCGGTCTCCCAGCGTTATCTGGAAGAGCGAATCTTCAAGTGTGACCTGTGCTGCCTGTGGTCGAGAGCGTTCGAGCAGGCGCGCTCAGCCATTCGCAGCGGCGAGAAACCAGCCTGCGAAATATGTGTGAAGTCACCCCTGGCTGTTCTCTACTCCGATGTGCAGTTTTTGAGGGCATGCGGAATACATACGGACGTGCTGACGTATGGCCGACATCTCGGCCTCGCCGGTATCCTGCTTAATCAGGTTGGGGAGGCTCCGAGAGCAGATTGCCGACTCCAGGTTACGGACGCTGACTTAGATTTTCTGGCTGCTTGCGGCATTCGAGTGCGGCTGAGTCCAGGAGATGCCGCGCGAAGAGAACTTGTCACGGTCGGGCGGAAGAATCGATGACGGCACGGTTCGACTTTCTTCGCGAAGACTCGCCATGGCCTGCGTCGAATCACTTCGTATCGTCGGGATACAGGGTATAAAGTTGCACACACGGTAGAACCGCTTTTACCTGGACGGCCCCGTCTACTCCTTCCCTTATTGATTTATCGAACTCGAAGGGCCAAGTTTGGCATATCTGGCCGGTTTTCGTGTCCAGAGCATAGTTGGGCTGGATTCCAGGGCCCAAAGGCACAAATCTTTGGTAACTTTGCCTGTACACAATTGGAGTGACTGGTTGCGGCGTGACGGGCGGCTGCGTTCTAAATGGTGAGTCAGCGCAACCCGCGCAAATCAGAGAAATCACTAACGCAACCTTCAGGCGATATTTCGACCGGGCAAGTGTCGGGTATCGCATGCGTCTTAAACCTATCTGCACGTTCGTTAGCATGTACTTCTCCTCTCTTAGTGACGTGGGACCTGAGAAACCCAACGCCGCGATAGTGGACCTTAAAAGAGGAGGAGCGTCAACAAATGAATGTGACTCATCGGGTGTTTACGCATCGGCTGTCCCCGGCCAAGATCGGGCGCGATGCCGCTCGACATCCGCATTCGTTTTGGCCGCGCAATCCGCCGCGTGCGTGAAGAGCAGAAAATCAATCAAGAGGAAGCTGCGGAGAGGTGCGGGCTTCATCGGACGTACTACAGCGGTGTCGAACGAGGCGTTAGGAACGTATCGCTCGTGAACATTGAGAGGATTTCTAAGGGATTGAAAAAGAGCCTGTCCGACCTCTTCCGACGTGTCTAGCCAGTTTTTCAAGCCTTGTGACCCCTCCACGCAAGTGTCGCGTCACCACTAACCACCCTGCGTGGGTGGGGTCATATGCGTGCGCACGGATTGGACAGCTAAGGTCCCGTACCCTAAAATTAATCCAGACAATCTGACGCGGGTAACCAGCTATATCGCGCGAATAGGTTCCGGGTAGCCCTCAGAGAATGGGCTGAGCAGTCCCGATAACCGGCGACATCCTTCCTAAGGCCCTGCCGCCTATTTAAGCCGATCCCATTGCTACGGGTGAGCCCGCGACGTGGAACTCGTTTAGCCACGCGCTGAAGACCAATTAGCCGTCTTCGTGTGCGTGGTTTTTCTTTTTTACGGTTGTTGACGGCGAGCGAGTTCCAATGTCGCAGTTGATTGATGCAACAGACCTGCCGCGCTCCCCGCACGAACAGGTTCAATTTACAAAACAAACAGTCCCACACGATTCCAGTCCAGCGGGCTTATTGCAATCGGATTCGCCTCTCGGTAATGTACCTGACGCGACATCACGGAAGCGGAGAAGGGGCAAGAGCATGAGCCGCAGACGTGGTCAAACGGGACATGAGGAGAAGAGCGGTAAATGGTACGTCGTTCGGTTCTGGATAGACGTTCCGGGCCAGGAGGACAGAAAGCTTGTGCGAGCAAGAATATGTCCCATCAGCGGTCCCGGCGCTCTGTCCGCGACTGAACGTCTCCGCAAGAGAAAGGAAATCATCGCAGCAAGCGGAGCGGATTCCGAGGAGAACTTTAAAAAGGTAGTCGAACAGCAGAAACCCGGAGTCACGTTCCGCGAGCAGGCAGCACGGTGGCTTAACCAGATGCGAAATCGTAAACGGTCTCCGGTGGCACCATCAACAATTGAGTGGTGGGGAAGCTGCCTCGACAACTGGCTCAACCCAAACATTGGTGATGTACCGCTTGCGGCCGTCAATAACACCTGCTTGAAAAAACTTGTGGAAGAAATGGTCACGAGAGGTCTTTCGCCAAAGACGATCAAAAGCTACATACAAGTCGTGAAGCAAGTGGTCGCCTCGGCAGTCACAGAGGATGACGGAGAGGTCAGAGAACTCTATCCTCGAAGATGGGACCACGACTTCATTGATTTGCCTGTAGTGATGCGAAAACAACAGAACACTCCATCATTCACGCGCGAAATCGTTACGGGTCTGGCGCGATGGCCGAAAGAGCGGGAACGGATGTTATTTATCCTTTGCGCCGCAACTGGCCTTCGGATAGGAGAAGCTCTGGGGATCGAAATCAAGCACATCTCCCCGGACTTCTTGACAATCTCCATCGTCCAGAAGGTCCGGAGCGGACGAGTCGAGCAAAGGCTAAAGTCAGAGGCCAGCTTTCGTGAGGTCGATTTACATCCTTCGATGGCTGATCTCTTGAAAGAGTTCGTCGGGGATCGGAAGTCTGGCTTCCTTTTCTGCACACGAAGCGGGAAGCCATTATGGCCGACGAATATCATCCGCCGTCATTTACACCCGGCGCTCAAGCAATTAGGTTACGTCAACGCGATTAAGGGCGGCCACAAAGCAGGGAATCATGCGTTCCGGCGATTCCGTTTGACTTACTTGCGTAACTACACCAACTGTCCGCAGGGTCTATTCGATTTCTGGTTGGGACATGCGGCGAATGACGTGACCGACCTGTACGACAAGATCAGAGATGATCTCGCCTTCCGCAGAGCCAAGGCAGAGGAAGTCGGGATTGGCTTTGAAATAAGCCCAATTGTACCGAATGTACCGAAATCGGCCTCGGAAAAGGCCGCGAGAATTGCGGCCTAAACCATGAGTAATGTGGAGGAAAGAATGGTCGGGGCGAGAGGATTTGAACCTCCGACCCCCTGGTCCCGAACCAGGTGCGCTACCAGGCTGCGCTACGCCCCGACTGAGTGGAACGAGCCGAGTCTGCGAAGCTTGCTCGGCCCATATTGTGCGTCTCCAACCTTACCATGCCATTCGCAATTTTCGTAGAGATGGAGAGACTTGCCTGATCCAATGCGGCCTCCGGCGGCGACGGGCTTCCAGGCTTGCCTTTAGGCTTAGTGGGGGCTTAATGGCGGCTTAAAAGGGGCTTAATCGCGGCTCAATGGCCCTCGGCCTCGAGAAATTTCTCCGCATCCATAGCCGCCATGCAGCCCGAGCCGGCAGCCGTGACGGCCTGCCTATAGCGATGGTCCTGCACATCGCCGGCCGCGAAAACTCCGTCTACATTGGTCTTGCTGCCGTCGTGCGTCAGCAGATACGCCGTTCTCGTCCATATTGAGAATGGACCGAAAGACTTTTGTATTCGGTTCGTGCCCGATGGCCACGAAAATCCCTTCCATCGTCAATTCCGAGGTTTCCCCGGTTTCCGTATTCCGAAGGAGCACGGTCTCCACCGAATTTTTACTCACGTCCGAGATGTGTTCGATCACCACGGGCGTGATGAAGTGGATCTTCTCATTCGCGCGGGCCCGCTCGAGCATGATTTTGCTGGCGCGAAATTCGCGACGCCGATGAAGCAGATGGACGCGGCTGGCGAAGCGCGTCAGGAACATGGCCTCTTCCATGGCCGTATCGCCTCCGCCCACCACGGCGATCTCTTTGCCCCGAAAGAAAAATCCGTCGCAAGTGGCGCAGGTGGATACGCCATGGCCGATGAGGTGGCGCTCGGATTCCAGTCCCAGCATCCGGGCCGACGCGCCCGCGGCGACGATTACGGTTTTGGCCGGAAAAACTTCCTTCGCGACGGTAATCTGAAATGGCCGATGGCTGAAGTCGACAGCACTGACGGCGCCGGCGTGAAACTCCGCCCCGAAACGCTGGGCCTGCTTGCGCATGTGTTCGATTAACTCCGGGCCGAGGATGCCTTGGGGAAATCCCGGAAAATTCTCGACCATGGTGGTCAAAGTGAGCTGGCCGCCGGGTTCATAACCATCGATAACCAGCGGCTTCAGATTGGCGCGCGCGGCATAGATCGCCGCAGTCAGCCCGGCGCACCCGCTGCCGATAATAGCCACCTTATGCACAGAACTCCTCCTGAATGTCTTCGCGGGCCGCGTAGGGCATCCGCAAGCGGCCCACTGGAAAGCGTTGTAGTGTAACATCCCAGATGGACGCGGCGAATGCCAGCCGGTTCGGCTGTGAGCGGTTTCGCATCCAAGGAGTGTTAAGAAGACGCTTGCGATTTGCGCGGCTTTGTAGCCTTGTAATTGCGATTAAGCCATAATCTTCGGGCCTTTACTCTAAAAGGCCTTCTAGGGGGAAAGTTGACAAGAGAGCCCGGAACCTACGCCGTTTTTGAAACCTCACAAGGCAACATCGTCTGCCGGCTGTTTGAGAAGGAAGCGCCTCAAACGGTTGCGAATTTTGTTGGCCTGGCAGAGGGGACCAAGGAGTTCGCGGACCCAAAAACAAATCAGAAAGCAAAACGGCCCTTTTACGATGGACTCAGTTTTCACCGCGTCATTCCCGATTTCATGATCCAGGGGGGATGTCCGCTGGGCACCGGCACTGGCGGCCCCGGATACAAGTTCGCGGATGAATTTCACCCCTCGTTGAAGCACTCCACCACGGGAAAGCTCTCCATGGCGAATTCCGGACCGAATACCAATGGCAGCCAGTTTTTTATTACCGTGGCCGCCACGCCCTGGCTGGATCGCCGTCACACGATTTTTGGCGAAGTTGTGGAGGGCCAGGACGTCGCGGACAAGATTTCCAAGCTGCCGCGCGACTCGCAGGATCGTCCGCGCACCCCTGTAATTCTGCAGCACGTGCGCATCGAACGCGTGTGAGGAGGCATGGCCAGCCCCAGCCACCTTTTTCGAGTGGTCAATGAATTTGTATTCATGCTCGCGGGTGCCTTGCTGGCGCTGTTTGCGCTCACCCGTCCCTATCTAGTCAACGCCCGGCAGCCAGGCTGGATCGCGCTGTCGGCGGTGCTCGTTCTCTGGGGCTTGGGAACGTGGCGCCGGGCGCGGCGAAGCGTGGATCATGCCGAACGGCTGGTAACCAAAATCGCGGGCGGATCGCTCGTCCTCGCCGGCGTAATCATGCTTTCCCTGGCCTGGGCGCCGTTCCAATGGGCCGGGTGGATGTTATTGGCTACGGGCGGCATCTTCGTGCTGAGGGGGCTTGTCTCCGCCGCGATTATGGTTCGTTCGGCCTAGGAGCCGCTTCCGCGGAGGTGGCGCTCAGATTTCGTACGAGCGAAACGCTTTGGCGCACTCCTCGCACGGGCAGATGGTTCGCAGGTAATCGTAACTGTAAATTCCCGTCGAGTGGCCGTCTGAGAAATCGATCTGGAGCGCGTAGTTTCCCACGGCTTTTGCGGCGCGAGCGGTGGGACGCGGTTTGAACATCGGCAAGGCGGCGCCCAATCCAGAGATCTGCCCGCTGCCGGCATGCACTTTCATCTCGTCCTTTTTTCGCCTTTCGTCATCGCACATCGCGCACGGGCACTGCTCCCTGAGATAGGCGAAATCGTAATGGCTGCCGTGTTGGTCCGCCCAAACGACATCGACGCCCGCGCCGGTGGAGACACGTACCTTCACGTCGGCAGGTTTCTTGCGAGAGTCCAAAGGAATCGGCATAGCTATTTAGTATCGTAGCTTACTGCCGGGCGGCCGTCTCTTGCTTGAAGAGCGCAAATCTCAAGTCACATTCGCGACGATTTGCATCAGGCGCCCGTGCGCCAGCTCGATCCTGCGATCGGCCATGCGGCCGATCTCAGCCGAGTGTGTGACCAGGAGAATCGTGTGCCCGGCTTGGTGCAGTTCCTGCAGCAGTTCGAGCACAATGTGCTCGTTGGCCTCGTCGAGGTTTCCGGTCGGCTCGTCCGCCAAGATGATCTTGGGATGATTTATGAGGGCCCGAGCGAGCGCGACGCGCTGTTGCTCACCTCCGGAAAGCTGGCTGGGCAAATGGTTCAGCCGCTCGCTGAGCCCGACGCGCTTGAGAGCTTCCGCCGCTTCGGCCTCATCCGCAATGCTGTGGAAGTATTGGGCGAGCATGACGTTTTCGAGGGCGGAAAGATAGGGTACGAGATGAAACTGTTGGAAGACGAAACCGATTTTCTCGGCACGGTATCGCGTCAGTTCGCGTTCGCCTAACGTCCCCACATCGACGTTATCCACAATCGCGCATCCGCTCGTCGGGCGATCGAGCCCGCCGAGAATATTGATCAGCGTGGTCTTGCCTGAGCCGGAGGGCCCCATAATGGCGATCCATTCCCCGGCAAGCACCTCGAAGCTAACGCTATCGAGCGCGCGCAACCCCGCGTACGTTTTCGAGATGTCCTCCACCTGAACCAAGGCCGCCATCATTCGCCCCGTAAAATCTCCGATGGCCGCACGCGGCCCAGCAGCCGCAGGGGAAGGGCACCGGCGAGCGACACAAGCACCATCAGTGCCAGCGTGGCGGGCAAAACAATCAGGTGCGGCGTTATGGATACCGAGAACACGCGTTGGCCAATCCACTGCGAGAGAAGCATTCCGATAGCGAATCCTATTGTTCCGCCCACAAAACCTATCACGGTAGCCTCGGCCATGAAAAACCGCATGATTTTCCGTACCGAGCCGCCGAGAGCTTTCATAAGGCCGACGTCGCCCCGGCGTTCGAGAGCCAGCCCCGCCATGGCGGCGAGAACGCCCAAAGACGTGAGCGCCAGAATCAAAACAACGGTGGCGAAGAGCAGGCCACGAATGCGCTCGAGCAGGCGGCCTTCGGCTTCGGCGAGTTGATGCAGAGGCCGCACCTCGAGTCCTGGCAAAGCAAGCCTGAGACGGCCGATTACGTTTTCTACCTCAGGCGCCGATCCGCGAACACTGATCTGTACGAGGCTGGCGCGTGCGCCCAAACCGCCCAACTCCTGCGCTAAAGGCAAGGCGACGAAGATTTGGCTGTCCTCCGAACTGCCCGCGGTAATGACGCCCACGACCCGAAGCACAGCCTCCCGTCCGCCGTATTGCACTTTCACGCTATGACTGGGAACCAATCCAAGGCGCGCCGCTACCTGCTCTCCGATCATACAATCCGTGCGGTTCTCGCGGCCGCTCACCCAATTGCCATCCACTCTCCACGATGAATTCATCTGCTGGGCTGCGTCGAACCACGTGCCCGTAACGATTGCCGCTGCCTTGTTCTCCCCGGCTTGGGCCTCGGCCGAAAGATAAAGATAAGGCGCGATGCCCACGATTTGCGGAGATCGCAGCTGCTGGATCCGTTCGATTTCGGCCACGTCCATCGTTCCCGCGGCATCGCCCGTCTGCGGCGCCGATACGACCACGTTCGCCCCGAACACACGAAATTCTCGCGTGAATTTGTCTGTGGCGTCCAGATCCAAGTTCAGCAACGCGGCGCAAACGGCCGCACCACTGATCACTGCAATCAAGGCCAAGGCAAGCCGTCCCCGGCTCGCATAGAGCAATCGCCAAAGTATTCGCCAAAACATCTGTTTTCTTTTGTGTGCAGTAGCCAAGGCGCCCGGGGCGGAGTTATTCGCCGCGCAGCACGGGTGCGGGATCCAACCGCATTACCTTTCTCAGCGAAAGCAGGCTTCCTACCGTGGCCACCCCGGCGGTCACGCCCAAAACCACGGGAAGCAGAATCAGTCTTGTGCTGGGCGAAACTCCAAAAACGCGCTGCCCGAGTTCATGCGCGAGCGCCAGTCCTCCTGCGTAGCCGATCACGCCTCCAATGATCGCCATGAACCACTGTTCACCCAGAAATACCGCGCCTAACAGCCTGCGGCGCGCTCCCAGTGCCTTCATCAACGCGACTTCAGAGGTCCTTTCGAGCACCGTCGTACCCGCCGTCGCCGCGACCGCCAGCGCTGCCGCGAGTAAGGCCGCAAACGTCACCAGCCACATCAGCGCCTGCACGCGAGAGAGGATTTGTCCCTCGCCCTCCGCGATCTGGCGTATCGGCCGCACACTTACGTTGGGTAGTTGCTCCTGAATCTGCCGCGAAATTGACGAGATATACGGCGAACAGTACCAGCGCTCGAACTCCTCGGGAGCCATCGACTTCGGATCGCGCTCCGAGAAAGAGTCTTCCGGTTTGGTCAGAGCGCTCACCAACAGGCGCCGATACTCCCCTGGTTTTCCGGAAAGTTGCTGCGCGACTTCGAGAGGGGCGAGAATCGCGTCATCCTCTTGTCCGCCAGTGGAGATGATCCCTGTAATCGCGAGGTGCGCCCGCGCCTCGCCCGAGCGGATCTCGAGGGTCTGGCCGGCATGAACGCCAGCGCGACGCGCGAGATTCACGCCCATAACCGCCTCGGTGGAGTGATCTGCAAACCAGCGTCCTTCTACCTGCCATCCCGGATCGGTCGAAGAGACGCCAGTTGCGAAAATGCCTCCGCCGTTCGGGACCGTAACGTCGTGGCGATACCAGGTTCCAATCAAGGTCGTCTGTAAGGGGACGTCGCTAGGGGATGAGCTCGTGTTGCTCACGGCGATGGGCACATCCAGAAAGGGAGCGAAACCGATCACGTTGTTGCGCCAGAAGATGGTCTTTAACTTTCCCAGTTCCGCCTCGGACAAGAAGACGCCGGAATCAACGGGCCGATAATCGACGCCTCCAATTTCCAGAGGAAGAGTGTCCGTCTCGGGGGTTACCAGGAGGTTGGCACCCAGGCTGCGAAACTCTCGCGCCAGGCGGTCGCCTATGTCCAGGGCAACGCTTAGAGTCGCCGTGGCGATGGCGGTCCCCAAAGCAAGCGCGGCCATGGTGAGCAACTTGCGCCGCGGCTGCCGCGCGAAAGAATCTTTGATAATTCTGACAAACAATGGGCCGCCTACTGAGGAACTTTGCGCGCCGCGTCGGTGATGGCGGAAACATCGATTACCAGGTCGCCGCCGTCGACGTGCGCCGGGATAGCCACCGGATTGCAGCCGCCCGGTTGCCCGATACTGGGTATGTAGATTGCCGAAGCGCAGTTTCGGCATACCATGTCCGAGCCGCTCTGCCGGTAACCTGCCCATCCGCAAATCATGCAGGCATCGAGCGCGGTTCCCCAAGTGCCATCGGGTTTGCGTATGACAATAAAGCGCAAGGAAGTATTGTTTGCGTCCACGGTAAAGAAGTGCAAATTGCCGTCATTCACCTGCGCCGTCGGTATGCGCACTACGCCATTTTGCGCCGCCACGGCCTGAGCTGACGGGGGCGCTGCCGATACGCGGGCGTAGACGAAATCGGCCGTCAGCGTGAGGATCACCACGACGAAGACCACCGCGGCCGTGAACATCCACCGGCTCTGAGTACGCCGCTCCCATCGAATTCGGCGGCGGTCCGCATCGTTTGCCCCTTCAGGAGCAGCTGCGAGGCGCATCGAGCGCCACTCGCGAAAAATCAGCAAAGCCGCCGCTCCCAAAATCACGACAAAGAAGAAATACTCGTTTCGCACAATGGGCCCGACGAGCGCCATTTCGCGCTTGCCTGAGGGAATCCACATCCCTTCGCTCAGCTCGTGCAAGCCGGTCAGCGCCAACTGCAAGGCTACAATCACCAGGATCGCGCTGGTCACCGAAAAAAAGCGGCCCAGGGGAATCTTCAGGGTGCCCTCGAAGAAAAAGAAGCCCACGGCGATCGCCAGCGCCAGGCCAAGCCCGGTGCCGATCCATACCCCAAGCCCTTCGGTCGAGAGTTCCACCGCGCGGAGAATCAGCGCCAACTCGGCGCCCTCACGCAGGACCATCAGAAAAACGAAAGTGCCGAGGCCTAGCCCGGCCGCTAAGTCCGACTTCTGGGCAAAAGACTCCACCCGCTGCTCAATCGTCTTTCGAAGGTGGCGCGCCGCCTGGTTCATCCAGACGATCATGGTGACAACGAAAACCGCCGCCAGCAGCATCAAAAGGCCTTCAAATCCGTCTTCGCTGATCTGCCAGCGTTCCAAGGCTACGGCTGCCGCGAGGCTCAAAGCAGCCGCTAAGGCCACCCCGGCCCAAACAAAACGGGACAATCGCGAACGTCCGGTGCGGTCCAAATAGACGAGTACGATGCCGACAACGAGAGCCGCCTCAGCGCCCTCGCGCAGAGCAATTAGGAAGGATGAGATCAAGGGCAAGTCCCAGTTGCAACCCAGTTGCAACTTGAAAACTAAGTCTATTGCCTTTAAGCTCCACAGTCAAGGCATTTTAACCTGCGTTTGGCGCCTCCCGTCGGTACAATGTCTCGGCATGTCTTGCGTCCGATTCATGCGCCGAGGCGCGCCCATTTCCATTGCCGCGCTCGCGGCCCTTACCCTCTTGGCACATCTTCCGCTCCGCGCACAATCGCTGAGCGCGACGCCGGGAGCATCGCCTGCCGCCGTAACCACACCCGGTGTGAGCGACGCCCGGAAGGCTTATGCCGAAGGAGAGCGTGCCGAGGCCGAGGGGAATTGGGAGACCGCGTTCCAGGCGTACGGCCAAGCCGCAAGACTTTCTCCCAATGATCAGACGATTCAGGCACACGCCCAGTTCGCCCGTTCGGCGCTCATGCAGCAACGGACTGAAGAGGCCGAAAAGCAGGTTCTCAGCGGTAACGTCAGCCTCGCGCGGGCCATCTTGCAATCGGCTGTTGAACTCGATCCCACTTATAGCGTGGCCCAGGAACGCCTGCGGCAAATTGAGCAAGAAAATTCCGCAATGCCGATAAAAGATGCCCTGGGCGAAGGTCTCGAAGCCAACCTTCCGAGGATAGATCCCGGTGCCGGCACTCGCGATTTCAACTTCGAAGGGCCCACACGCGGCGCCTACGAGGAAGTGGCTCGGCAATTCGGAGTTACAGCGGCGTTTGATCCGGAGCTTCAGGACCGGCAAATCCGATTTCGCGTCTCTGGCGTCGATTTCGATACGGCCATGCGCCTGCTCGGCGAAGAAACCAACACGTTTTGGTTTGCCGTGGACTCGAAGACCTTTTTTATCGCCGCCGACACGCTGGCCAAGCGGCGCGATTACGATCCCGAAATCAAGAAAACGATACTCCTGCCGGCTTCGGAAACGAACGATGAGATGACCGAAGCCATGCGTATGGTGCGGGATATCGTCGGCCTGCGCCGCACCGAGCTTGACGTCAAGACCCACAGCATCACCGTGCGCGACACTCCGCAAAATGTCGCGCTAACCGAGGCCATTCTCAAGGACGTGCAGCAAACACCGGGCGAATTTCTTCTGGAAGTCGATCTCCTCGAGATGGACCGCAACGCCGAGCTGAATCTCGGCATCACCCCGCCCACCAGCGGCAAGACATTCTCTCTGAGCACGGGCATTCTCAGCCAACTCCAGCAAGCGCAGAGTTCGGGAAACCTTCTCCAGGCGCTTCAGAGCATATTCGGATCGCAAAATCCGCTGGCCTCGGCGGGCGGCGCTGCCGCAGCTATTCCGCCGCTGATCGCCTTCGGAGGCGGCGATACGCTTTTCCTCGCCACCCTGCCGGGTGCGAGCGCGACGTTCGCCAAAACGTTGAGCATGGTGCAGCGCGCCCAGCGTGTCTTGTTGCGGGTGGAGGACGGGCGGCCAGCCACGTTTTTCGTCGGCGAGCATTACCCGATCACTCTGGCCTTGCTGTCCGCGAGCCTGGCCTCGCCCACTTCGGAACTCTCCGCCGCCAGTCTTACGGGAGCGGTCAGCTTCCCGCGAACGGATTACCCCGTCGGGCATACTCCAAGCTCTATCGCTGCCGCCGATTTCAACGGCAGCGGGAACCTCGATTTGGCCGTCACGAATGAGGGCGACAGCACGGTCTCCCTGCTGCTCGGTAATGGCGATGGAACCTTCCAGACGCAGACGACAGTCGCCACCGGCATAGGTCCGGATGCCGTTGTTAGCGCCGACTTCAACCAGGATGGAAAACCCGACCTCGCCGTGGCCAATTTCACGGACAACACCATTTCGATTTTGCTCGGCAACGGCGATGGAACCTTTGCGCCAGGCACGACCATTACAGACATAAAGAGTCCGGTGGCCATGATCAGCGCCGATTTCAACAGCGACGGAATACCGGATCTCGCGATTCTCGACCAAACGGACGCACAGTTGATCGTTCTTCTTGGAAACGGCGACGGCACGTTTGGGACGAAAACCACGACTTCGGTGGGCCTCAGCCCGTCGGCTCTCGTCACCGCTGACTTCAATGCGGATGGGAAGATCGACCTGGCGGTGACCAACTCGGGCTCTAACAGCTTTTCGGTGCTGCTCGGAGCCGGCAACGGCACGTTTTCCCGGCGCATCGACTTTGCAACCGGCACGGGACCCTCTGCGGTTGCGACCGCCGATTTCAATGGCGATGGGAAGCCGGATCTCGCCATCACGAACAAGATCGACGATACTTTCTCGATTTTTCTTGGAAATGGAGACGGCACCTTCGGCGCCGAAACCAGTTTCACCACCGATGCGGGTCCAACGGCTCTCGTCGCGGGAAATTTCAGTTCCAGCGGGTTCGCCGATCTAATCGTCACGTGCCAATCGGCCAGCGCGATGGATATTTTTCTCGGGCTTGGAAGCGCCACGTTTTCACCACCCATCAGCGTCGCCACAGGAGCCGGTCCCGTGGCTATGGCCTCGGGCGTCTTCAGCGGCAACACCTTGCTCGATGTTGCGGTGGTGGATCAATCCGCGAACACGGTTTCTGTGATTCTAAACAGCGCGAATCCGGCGGGGTCTTCGAGCGTGCCCTCGACCCTTTATCCGGGCTCCGAGTATGTGGATATCGGACTGAAAGTGCACACCACGCCGCGCGTGCATCCGGATGGCGAAGTGTCTCTGAACATGCAGTTTGATATCAGCGCGCTCAGCGGCCAAAACGTGAATGGCATTCCGATTTTGAGCAACCGCACCATCGAACAGGAGGTGCGGTTGCGCGCAAACGAGACCAGCATTCTTTCGGGCCTGATCGAGACCAGCGCGCTACGCAGCGTTAGCGGCTGGCCCGGCCTAGGCTTTCTCGGCCCGCTGACCGGCGATCATGATAACCAGGAAACGGATACGGAACTGGTCATCGCCATTACGCCGCGCCAGTTGCGCCTGGCCCCGCATCAGGACCATAGCTTTTACGCGGGACGTGGAGTGGGCACGGCTGCCCCGCCCGAACCTGTAGCTCCGGGCCTGCCCCAGCCCGCGGGAGTCCCGGCTCCCGGGGCCGCGCCGGGAGTTCCGCGGCCTGGTGTGGTGCCTCCCGGGGGCATTCAGCCGGGTATCGTTCCACCCGGCGCTCCGCCGGCCCAGGCGCCTGGACCTACTACCGGGAACACCGCGCCGCAGGCGCCGACCGTGTTCGCTCCTGGCAATGGCGAGCCCAATGGGCCCCCTCCCGCGCAGCCCAATGGGCCGCCAGGTGAGCGTTAAAGAATTCTCGGTCAATTTTCCCGTGCTCTCGGGGTGAGCCTGAACTTTTCGGTTCTCACGCTTCCGCTTCCAGCACCAGCACTGGCTGATAGGTGCGCGGCACGACCGGTTCAGCGATAGCGATCAGTTGATCCTGCTGGTTGAAAACGCGCACGCGCGTGGGCTTCCATTCGCCCGAATCAAGCTCCGCGGGCGCCCCTTGCGGAATCTCCTTGCGTCCAGCTTGAACCTGCGAAAGCGCAATTTGGAAACGGGAGCCGTGGCGCACGCGGCGTTCGATGAAGGGCAGGACGGACACGCGGGGCAGTTCCGTCAGTAGACTTCCGAGCGGCAGGATCCAATCGGCGGCCCGGCCGGACTCCGCTGCTCGCGCGAAATCCTGCAGATTTATGGCGCGGTCCAGGGTGAATTCGCCGACGGCGGTACGCACAATCTCGGCAAGGTGAGCTCCGTAACCGGTCTGCACGCCCATTTCTTGCGCCAGCGAGCGAATATAAGTGCCCGCCGCGCACTCTACTGAGAAGCGCGCGAGCGGTCCCTCAATCCCAAGAAGCTTGAACTCGAAGACTTCGATCTCGACGGGCTTGAGTTCCACCGGCTTGTGCTTGCGGGCCAGTTCGTGCGCGGGACGGCCCTGGATTTTTTTGGCGGAAAACGCGGGCGGCGTTTGCTTGAACCTTCCGGTCAATTCGGCGGCCAGACGCTCCAGGACTTCCTTTTCCAGGTGCGGGTTCGTATCCGGACCGAGAGGAGAGCCGTCGGCATCAAAGGTATCGGTGGCAAAGCCAAAGCGAAAGGCGCATTCGTAACGCTTCCGCCGGCCGGCATAAAACTGGGCCAAGCGAGTGGCACGGCCGAGCAAGAGAACCAGGACGCCCGTAGCCAGGGGATCGAGCGTTCCAAGATGCCCGATTTGGCGGAAGCCCAGAATGCGGCGCACGGCCTCGACCACGTCGTGCGACGTTCGGCCTGCCGGCTTATTAATAACCAGCGCGCCTTCGTACGGCGCCGGAAGTGGTTTGCGGGCCATCAGTTATTTCTCATCCACGCGATGCATGCCCTCTCTCGCACAATAAAGGTGCGACAGCGGAGAATACCGCCAATCAAGTAATCGAGGCCAACTCAAACGGTGTGTCTTTTCGTTTTGTTCCCGTTTTGTTCTCTTGGATGGGGAATCCATCGCGGAGCGCCTGACTCCAGCAAATCGCGGTATGCTTATGAACTCATCGACTGGCCCGGCGAAGGGACTCATTTCGGCGCGGGCCGGTGTTTGGGGTGTGTACTCAAGCTGTGAATTATCTTAGCTCATAGGAAGGGCGCGATATGCCGCATATCACGATCGAATATTCCTCGAATCTCAAAGATCAGATCGACGTCCGCAAGCTTGTTGAAACCGTGCACCAAGCGGCGCTCCGTACGGGAGTCTTCGAAGTCGCGGCAGTGCGTACGCGCGCCGCGGGCCGCGACCTTTACGCCATTGCGGATGGCCATCCGGACAACGCTTTCGTCGCGATTAGCGTCCGCGTTGCGCCGGGCCGGCCGGCCGAAACGCGCAAGCGTCTGGGGCAGGAGATTTTCGAGGCAGCCTGCGAATTTCTCGCGGCCGTCTACGAGAACTCGCCCCTGGCCATCTCTCTGGAAGTGCAGGAGATCGATAACACTGCGGCATTCCGCAAGAACAATCTTCACTCGATTGTGAAAGAACGCGCGATTTAGCCGCCTGGACGGTTTGCTGAAGGTTTGATTCAGATCAGTTCGGATTTCCGGCAGCGGTTCCAGGCGCCGTCAACTGGACCTCGAAATCGCGATCGATCATTCCCAGCAGATCGTGCCTGCGGCGCACTCTAACGCGTACGCGGTCTCCCGGCTTCTTATCCCAAATGGCCAGGTGGACGTCCGCCGTTGTTTTGACGTTTACGGCATCAATCTCGGTCAAAACGTCTCCCTTCTTCAGTCCCGCTTTTTCCGCGGCGCCACCAGGGCTCAGTGAAGCGATACGGCATTCTCCATTCGTCTCTCTCAAGCCGACTCCGAGGGCGCCGCTTGGCGGCAGTTCCTGTTTCTGGCTGAGGAGAAGATAGTCCGCGATGTGCGGCTCGACGTCTTCTCCACTGTTCAGGACGATGGCGTAGCTTGCCTTCGTGCGCCTTTCCAGACGTTTGGGAATGCCGGAGCCGTATTCCACATGCCCTGCGCCGGCGAGGATCACCATCCGGCGGCCTGGATTCGCTTCCAGATACGCGGCGGCGCTTTCTGCCATACCTTCGTCCCATACCAATTGCGCCTCGACGAAGTGGTTGAAGGCATCGGGCTTTAGTCCCGGGTGCCCTTCAAAGGCATCGCGGAGGCGGCTTTTGTATTCTTCATCAGCGGGCTCGATTTGGCGCGGCAAGTATGCGCGCTGCTGCTCGGAGAGTCCCGCAATCCCAATTTGTGCCACAGCCGAAGTCAATGCAGTGGGCACGTTGAGGGCACGTACCGGAATATGTTGATCGCGCGCATAGCGAAAAATCGGAGCGTATAGCCGATAGTCGTACCCCCAGCGCTGGTAATATTCGGTGGCGCGAAGGAATTCGCTTTCCGAGGTTCGTCCTTCGATATAGTCGTCTACCTGCTTTTGGAACGGCTGCTGGAAATATTCGACTCCAATGGCCAGGTTGGGATCGAGTTCATGAAGACGCTTGATAATTTCGAGCTGATTGAGATGGTGATCGTAGCGATCGTGGATCTCGCCGACGAAAACGACGCGTTTGGTTGCCAGTTGCGCGACGAGCCGATCGAGCGCAAGGGGCTCATTTAGATTAAGGGTCTGGAAGGATGCCCGGTCTTGGGCGGCTGCCCAAGGTGGGAAGGGAAGTGAGCCAACGGTCAAAACGAGCAGGAGTTCAAGATGCCAAACCCGCATCGCTCAATGATAGCAGGGTAAGCCCACCCGAACCTGGCGCTGCCCTTTCTCCCCGTAGTCACTTCTATTACTATGTTGCTGACGCAGAATTTACGCATTAACTGAACATGGGGAAACGGTTTGGTGAAGAACGTCGCGGTTTTGGATGATTATCAGGGCGCTGGCATTTCGCAGCCGTACTGGCAAAGGCTGCGCGGCCGGATAGCTCTGGAAGCCTTTCGCGATACCCTGCACGACGAGCATGCGCTCGTGGAGCGGCTGCGTCCCTTTCAAATTCTGGTTCCGATTCGCGAACGCACTCGCTTTTCCGCTCGGATTCTTCGGCAGTTACCGGCGCTGGAACTGCTTTCGTTGACTGGCAAGAATTCAGGCCATGTCGATGTCGTCGCCGCCACCGAGCAGGGAATTCTGGTCACTCAAACCGAAGGTTCCGGCCCTTCTGCGATCGAGCTGACGATGGCGCTCATACTTGCGTTTGCGCATCGCGTACCCCAGGAACATCGTGCGATGCGTCTCGGGCTCTGGCAAACGGGAATTGGCTTCGACCTTGCCGGCAAGGTGCTAGGCGTGGTTGGGCTCGGGCGAATCGGCGCGCGCATCGCTCAGTTCGGCAATCAAGTGGGTATGAAGGTGCTGGCCTGGAGCGCCAATCTCACCGCGGAAAAGGCCGCGGCGGCGGGAGCGACCTACGCGACGCTCGACGATCTGTTCCGGCAGAGCGATGTGATCACGATGCATCTGCGTCTTTCTGAACGCACGAACCGCATCATTACGGCGCGGGAGTTCTCGCTGATGAAGCCGACCGCATGCTTCGTGAATACGGCTCGGGGCCCGCTGATTGACGAGGCCGCGCTGGTTGACGCCCTTCGCGCCGGGCGGATTCGAGGGGCCGCTCTCGACGTATTCGACACCGAACCCTTGCCCGTCGATCACCCTCTGCGCTCTCTCGAAAACGTGGTCCTGACGCCGCACATGGGGTACGTTACAGAGGAGTCCTATGCGCAATTCTTCAGGCAGGCCATCGAAAATATCGAGTCTTACCTCGATGGCCAAGTTCCGGCGGGGGCGATGAATCCCCAGGTTTTGGCGGACCGGGTGGCTCGCGGAAAATGATTGCTGCCGCCGTCTGAATAGGCGAATATCCGGAGATACAGGCACAAGGGAGGAAAGTGATGGCGACGATAACCAAGATTTCCGAGAAGGATGCGCAGCAGTTTGAACACGATGTTCGCGCGGCGAACATGGACGCGCCCTGGTTCCATCCTGGTCCTCTCATCCAGCAGAAGAAGTCCCAGGTGCAATCGGGTCTCTGGAAATGGGACACGATCGAGCCTTTGGTGCGCAGCACGCCGAGCTTTGTCGATCCCGGCAAAGGCGCCGAACGGAGAATTCTGCGCATCGCCAATCCGGGCGTTGCGGAGCTTACGGCCACGCACACCATGTCCATCGCCTTCCAGTATTTGCTCGCCGGCGAAGTGGCTCCGGCCCACCGTCATAGTCCCAATGCGATGCGCTTCATGATTGATGGGCAAAATGCCTACACCACCGTCAACGGCGACAAGTGCGTGATGCGCCCCGGCGATCTAATCCTGACGCCCGCCGGAGCATGGCACGATCACGGGAATGAGGGCTCCGGCCCGGTGATGTGGATGGATATTCTCGATTCGCCTGTCGTGCGCTTTCTGGAAACGCTCAGCATGGAGCCGTATCCGCACGAGAAGCAAATCGAAGGGCTTAAAAAGGACGTATCGGAACGGCGCTATTCCGCCGCCGGCCTTTTGCCAGCCGGGCATGACGCTGAAAAGCAAGAGCGCATGCTGGTATATCGCTACGATAACGCCCGCGAAGCGCTGCTGCGGCTTGCCGAAGTCGAGAGCGATCCTTTCGACGACGTCATTCTCGAATACGTCGAGCCGCGCACTGGCAATTCGGTGCTCCCGTGTATAGGGACTTATCTGCAAATGATTCGTCCGGGCGTGGAGACGCGCGCTCACCGGCACAATAGCAGCGCGATCTATTTCGCCTGGGAGGGTTCGGGGACGACCTACGTGAATGGAACGGAATACCGCTGGTCGAAGGGCGACGTCCTTGTGATTGCACCCTCGGCTGTTCACAAACATGCCAATAAGAGCGGCGAGCCGGCCATTCTCTTTTCAGCGCAGGACGTTCCCTTGTTGAAGAATCTTGGTTTCTATAAAGAGGAGGCGCTCTAGTTCGATCTCTTCCTAGGTTGCCGGCTCGTCGATCACGCGGTTCCTTAGCGTGCCGATGCCTGCTGACTTCCACCTCGACCACGTCGCCCGGAACGAGGTACCGCGGCGGATCCATGCGCGCGCCGGCGCCGGTGGGCGTCCCCGTGGCGATAATGTCTCCGGGTTCCAGCGTGCAGAAACGAGAGATGTAGGAAATCAGGAACGGCATCGGGAAAATCATCCTGTCTGTCGTATCGTTCTGCCGTATCTCTCCATTGACGCGCGTGATTATGCGCAGCGGATCCGCACCGATCTCATCCGCCGTCACCATCCAGGGACCCAGCGAACCGGAACCCTCGAAGTTTTTTCCCGGCGTAACGTTGAATTTGCCATGCCGCAGCCAGTCGCGAATTGTGCCTTCGTTGCAAATCGTATATCCCGCAACGGCATGAAATTGCCTCGCCCTCGGAGACCCGCCGAGCACGGCGGCCCATGACCAGCGCAACCTCGCCCTCGTAATCTAGTTGTTTCGATTCCGGCGGCCGCAGAATTGGCGCTTCGTGAGCGACCAGCGAGGCAGGGAAGCGCACAAAAATACTGGGATATTTTGGGGCTTCGGCATTGTCTTTGTACTCGCCCGCCCGCTCCGGGTAATTGACGCCGACGCACAGAATCTTTCCGGGATTCGGGACCGGTTTCAGCCAGCGAATCTCGGCAAGCGGGAAATCGGCCGCTTGCCCGGCGAGATCTTCGAGCCGGTTGATTTGGCCCGCCGCAATCACAGAGCGCAAATCGGGAAATTGGCCGCCGAGGCGCGACCCCACATCGACGGCGCCCGTTTCCTTGACGATGCCGTACGAAACCCGCCCGTTCACCTCAAACGTGGCCAGCTTCATGCCGCTCTGTCTGCTTCGAGAAGTCCGGCGTCGCGCAAAACAGCGTCGAGGCGTTTTTCGAGTTCGGGCGTGGCCGGCACCATCGGGAGCCGGTGCTCATTCGTGGCCAGTATTCCCAGGCGCTTCATCATGTACTTGATCGGAATTGGGTTGGTGTCGAAAAAGACGGCACGATTGATCTCGAACAGCCGTTGATGCAGCAATTGCGCTCCGGCCAAATCGTTCTTCCAGACCGCCTCGCACATCTCCCGTAGAACGCCCGGACAAAGATTGCCGACCGCGTTCATCAAACCACATGCGCCGATTGCCATCATCGGGAATGACAGCTCTTCGAGGCCTACGAAGATCTTGAAATCCGGGCCGAAGGCCCCCAGACACTCCGAGGCGAAGCCGAGATCGTTGACCGCGTGCTTCATTCCCACGAACTTCGGCGATTTCGCCTTTAGTTCCTTGAGCGTATCCAAGCGTGACGCTCAGCGCCGTGCGCCCGGGAATGTGGTAGACCATCCAGGGCAAATCGCTGATCTTGGCGATCTCCAGGTAATACGCAACCAGGCCGCGCTGCGGCGGCCGCGTGTAGTAAGGGGTGACAATCAGGAGGGCGTCGGCGCCCGCTTTCGCCGCATGTTCCGTCAGTTTTGCCGTCTCCGCCAGCGATTGCGACCCTGTTGCCGCCACTACCGGCACGCGTTTCGCAGCCACGCTCAGGGCCAGATCCACGAGCTTGTTTCGTTCATCGACGGTCAGCGTCGCGGGCTCCGAGGTCGTTCCATTGACCAGGATCCCGTGGCTGCCCTTTTCGATCTGCATCGCCACCAGCCGCGCATAGCTGTCGTAATCGACTTCGCCGTTCTTGAACGGCGTGACCAGCGGACAAATCGACCCCTTCAACCGATCTACTCCTGCTGACATTCCCGATCCCCTTTTTCCGATTGCCAGATTTTCATAGCCGCAAGCATGCTATGTCTCGAAAGCCCTGTCGTCAATTGCGCCGTGAACGAGCCGGCACCGCCCCACTGGGCCGTGTTTTTCAACCATCGTCTAATTGCGCATCGGCGCAGCCAGGCCGTCCGTTCATGCTAACCTATGGCCGAATTCGCCGACCCAAGGGTCCCGGAGAACTGTGATGGATCATATAGACGCTCTGCTGAACGATCTCGTCATCGCTAACCGCATCCTCGCCAACCAAGACATCGTCGACGCCTACGGGCACGTCAGCGTGCGTCATCCGGAAAAGCCGGACCGTTTCTTTCTGGCACGCTCGCTGGCTCCAGAGTTGGTTCACCGCGACGATATTGTGGAGCTCACGCTTGATGGCAAGCCGGTGAAGGAGGAAAAGCGTCCGCTCTATCTCGAACGCTTCATCCATGGCGGCGTTTTCGAGGCGCGCCCGGAAGTTATGGCGGTGGTGCACGCGCATGCCGAAGATATTCTCCCGTTTGGCGTCGCCAGCGCTACGCCCTTGAAGCCGGTGATCCATTCCGGAAGCTTTCTCGGCTTGCATATTCCTGTTTGGGATATCGCCGACAAATTCGGCGACACCAATCTGCTCGTCGCAAATATCGAGCAGGCGCGGGACTTGGCGAAATGCCTCGGGGCGTCGAACGTGGCGCTGATGCGCGGCCATGGTTTCACGGCGGCTGGGCGCTCGCTCATCGAAGTCGTGCGTATGTCCGTTTTTCTGCCACGCAATGCGCGCGCGCTTTTGCGAGCCAAACAATTGGGCGGCCCGATCAAGTATCTTTCGCAAGGAGAGATCGACGCGCGCAATCGCGGCTACGGCCCCTATTCGCCTGAAACCTGGCGCGCTTGGGAATACTGGGCGAATAAGGCAGGAGTTGGCAATATGGTGACGCGGCCGGATACGCCGAGTACATAATCGTCAGCCACACTGGCGACTTCTGCGAACAGCAGCGGCCGTCAGCACGAATCCCAAGCGATCTATACTTTCCATTGGGAGGTGAATCGTGAGCAGACCAAAAATCCTTATTTTGACGGGCGATGCCGCCGAGTCGCTGGAGGTGATGTACCCATATCAACGGTTGCGAGAGGAGGGTTACGACGTAAAGATCGCCGCACCGTCGAAAAAGAAGTTGCATTTTGTTGTGCACGATTTCGAGCCGGGCTTTGACACCTACACCGAAAAGCCCGGCTACAGCTGGGATGCCGACCTCTCCTTCGCCGAGGTGAATCCCTCCGACTATGTGGCCTTGGTCATCCCGGGAGGCCGTGCGCCCGAATACATTCGCAATGACGCCGACTGTCTGCGGATCATCCAGAGCTTCTTCAAGCGGCAGATGCCCGTCGCTCAGATTTGTCACGCCCCGCTTGCTCTGCTGGCGGCCGGCGTATTGAAAGGGCGCAAAACGGCAGCCTATCCGGCCTTACAACCCGACGTTCAGGCTGGCGGAGCGGAATTCGTGAACTCCGAGGCCGTAGTCGACGGGAACATGGTCTCGGCTCGGGCCTGGCCAGATCACCCGGCGTGGATGCGTGAATTTATTGCCATACTGAAACAGAAGGCGCCAATTCAGGGAAGAGAGATGTCAGCGCGGTAAGAGCGCCTAATCCAACTCTGCCGACGGAATCTCGGATTCACGAGGCTCTCGCGCCGGAGAGCCCTCCCGGTCGAGTCTATCCACAACCTGTTCCCAGCGCTCGGTCATCTTCTTCAGGCGACCACGGCGTTCCTGAATAAGGGCGTTCACGCGAATCGATTCCTCCGCGCTTTTGAACTGTCCGAGTTCGAGTTCCAGATTGGCAATTTCCGCCTCTCCGCGCGAAATCTGCTCCTCCAGTTCATCGCGTTCCTTTTCCATTTTGCGAATGGCAAGGGGATTCTGCTTTTTGGCCCGGTTCCCGGGCTCAGCCCGACCTTGAGGTGCTGTTGATCCGGGTCCATTCGTGATCGCGGGAGAATCCATAGTCCCTGCCTCGCGCCGCTCTTTTTGCCACAGGTAGTCTTCGTAGTTGCCCGGATAATCCTGCAGCTTTCCGCCTTCGATGTGAAAAACGCGAGTGGCCAGGTTATCGATGAAGTAGCGATCATGCGAGACAAATACGACCGTGCCTGTATATTTCCGCAGCGCTTCGAGCAACACGTCCTTGGCCTGCAGATCGAGGTGATTGGTGGGCTCGTCGAGTAGCAGAAAATTAGCCGGACGCAGAAGCATTCGCGCC
>CAWGNM010000006.1:0-306993 GCA_963823935.1 uncultured Acidobacteriota bacterium | reverse complement strand
AACGCAAGGTGACGCTGGACGAATTAGCCAGCCATGTCGAGCGCTATCGGGAAGAGCACGCCACCTAGGGGCCCCGCGTCGAAGTCCGCAGGTCGGCAAGCCCACTCTGGTACGGGTGCTCGATGAAGTGTAGGTGAAACCATTCGCGCTTTTGCCGCGTCCAACTGGTAACTCATAGAACACACCCCGGGAAGCAGCGGCGGTCGTACCAAAGCTGCTTCCTTTTTTTTGCTCGGCGAACCGCCCGCCAAACAAACAACCTTCTGATCGGGTTATAGGGGACCACCGGCAGCCGTGCCGGATTCGCTGCTCATCTGACCAGCTATCCATCGCCCAATAGACGAGATATCACAGGGCTATGTGACCGGGCTCACCGAACGCCTCTCCGATACCTGCCAACATTTTATTGTGAGCGGATCGCAGGAAGGGGAGAGAAGATGATCTCTAGATTCGTAGTTCCCCCCAACGCACGCATCTCCTCGAGAGAATCGAATGAGCCCAAAGCAGTCCGCCGAGACCACCTTGTACCAAGAAGGTTGATTTCCGCAGATGCACGGATGAGCGACGTGCCGAGCAAAGCGATCAGCCCGGCTGGCGACACGGCGCCGGCTTCACGCCGCCTGATGGTGCCCAAACTTCTGGTTCCCCCGGGCGCGCACATTGATGCGCCGCTAGAGGCCGGAAGCCCAGTCACTGCGAGCGCCAGCGCGAATGTTCTTGATGATGCCCTGTTGGGTGACTCATTTGCAGGACATCGTCACACGGCGGCCGAATGGCTGATCTCGATCGGGGTCCATGCGGCCATAGTGGCTGCGGTGCTCATCGTGCCTCTCTTATATACCCAGGTGATCGACCTGCATCAGTTTGAAGTCACATATTTGGCTGCTCCCCTGGTTCCGGCCCCTCCGCCTCCTCCGCCCCCCGCGGCGGCTGTGGCGAGGCAAGTGCCGCGCAAGGCTCTTCCGGCGACAGCCAAGCTGACCATGCCGATTGCCATACCGAAGAAAATTCCTGCGCCATCCGCCGCGCCCGAAGCCGCCTCGGATATCGTCGCCGGCGTTGCTGGCGGCGTGGCGGGCGGAGTTCCCGGCGGCCAAATCGGCGGCTTGCTTGGCGGCATGGTCGAGAGCGCTGGTCCTGCCGCTCCTCCTCCTCCCCCTCCTGTTGCAGAGGCGGTTGTTTCTAGCGGGCCGCTGCATGTCGGTGGGGAAGTAAAACCTCCGAGGGAACTCTACAAACCTCCGCCCAAATATCCACTGCTGGCGGTGCAAGCCAGGATTGAGGGCGACGTCCAAATCGACGCGCTCATCGACAAGGACGGAAACGTAGTCCAGGCCCGAGCCATCAGCGGACCCGGAGTGCTCATTCCCGCCGCTCTCGAGGCCGTGAAGCACTGGAAGTACCAGCCGACTTATCTCAATGGCGTTCCTTGGCCCATTGAGCTGACCGTCCATGTCACCTTCTCGTTATCGTAAAGAATGAGAGCGTAGCCCGGCCGGGTGGCGAGCCTGCAAAAAGGCTCCCGGCCGGGCGGCTAGCCGTAGAGAAGCCCACCGTACCCTCGACCCACCAGCGGCATCCCTACGCGCGTGATGTACTCCGGCGCGCTTGCGACGCGACGGCGTATTAAATCCGCGTTAAGAGGCTTTGCGCCAATTTAACTTAGCTTTTTGTCGAAAGTTGGTGCATTATCTGCTGCGCAAGGGCCTATGCCGTCGGAGCCATCCGGGGAATGACGAGCCCGAACTTTACGATCTCGGCTTTGCTTGGGCATACGGGCGGAAGCATTTATCACTTGCTATTATTAGGAGTTCGATGTTGAATTTCGACCCCGCGGGGTACGAAAGCCAGAGGAGGAAATTCATGAAGGTTGGATCGATGCGAGCGATCCTCTACACCATAAGTATCTGCGCCATGGGAATCGCCGCTGTGTGCCTTATTCCTGCGACGCCGGCGCGCGGCCAGGCCGCATCAGGCGACAAGCCTCTTATGTCCGATCAGGCATTCAAGAACGTTCAGGTGCTTAAGGGCATCCCTGTGAACGAATTCATGGAGGAGATGGGCTTCTTCTCCGCGTCCCTGACGGCCAACTGCACCACGTGCCATGGCGACGAGAGCGCCGGCAGTTGGGATAAATATGCCGTCGATACTCCCATGAAGCAGATGACGCGCAAGATGGTCCTGATGATGAACGGGATCAACACGAGTTATTTCGGCGGCAAGCGCGAAGTCACCTGCTATTCCTGCCACCATGGCGACGATAAGCCCCGGGTTACGCCTACGGTCGCGGACGTGTACGCCACTCCGCCTCCTCCGGAGGACCCCGATACGCTTCTGCCCGCGGCCCGCGGCGAACGCACCGCCGACCAGATTCTGGACGGCTACATTCGGGCTCTCGGCGGCGCGCAGAAACTCGCCAATCTGAAGAGCTTTCAAGCCAAGGGAACTTCCGAGGGATATGCGGAAGAGAAAATCCCGGTGCAAATCTACGCCAAGGCTCCGGGTGAGCGCGCTGTTTTCAGCCAGTCGCCCAGCGGCGAACGCGCCACGGTCTACAACGGCAGCATGGCCTGGGTTCTCGCCCCGGCTGACGACAAGCCGGTGCCCTTGGTGCAATTGACGGCGGATGACCTGGATGGCGCCAAACTCGATGCGGCCGTTACCTTTCCCACGCAGCTCAAGCAAACGCTTATGAATTGGCGTGTGAGCTTTCCAACTCAGATCGGCGATACGGACGTGGATGTGGTTCAGGGGAGCATGAACGGTAAAACGCCGGTGAACTTCTATTTTGATAAGAAGACGGGCTTGCTCCTGCGCATGGTGCGGTATTCCGATACCAAGGTCGGCCTTTACTCCACGGAGACCGATTTCTCCGATTATCGCGACGTCGCAGGAATCAAGATGCCGTACCACATCTCCGTGGCTTGGATGGACGGCCGCGCCGATATGATCCTGTCGCAGATTCAGCCCAACGTCTCGATCGATGACGCGAAGTTCGGCAAGCCCGCAATTCCGCCGCCAGGCAAATAGCCGGCGGCAAGGAAGATCTACCTCGACCCACGCCTTCCGATAACGGGGAGGGCGTGGGTCGTTAGGGCTCGCGGATATTTGTGGAGCGGACGGCTCTATTTGCCAGACGGGGCCGCCTGCGTAAAATTGGCCTTCCAACTTGACTACTTCTGGCGCGTGCCTGCGGACAACCAACCCCGAAATTCGGAAGGTTTTTTCCCTGTCAGCGCAGCGAATCATCCGGCCACGGCTCCGGTCCTGAACTGCACTCGTGTAAGCGGCGCTTCATCCCTGATCGCGGATGCGTTCCAAGGATTTCTGGATAGCTTTCCGCTCTAATCGATCAACGTCCCTTTTTCCTAGCGCGCTAAACCGCTTTCTGTCGGCGGGATTGCAGCACTTCCAATAATTTTGGAGAGCGCCAGCAGACCCGAGCGGATGCGAAGTTCCTCGCGAGAAGCAGCGTTCAGGTTGATCGTGAAATGCACTTGCTTATCTTCCATGGTGAGTTGAACCATGCCGCCATGAGCCGCGAACTGTTCCGATTCACCGACGGTCAAAACATGGCTGCCTTCCAGGCCCTTCAGGATTTCCGGGAGAAGTTTCCGTTCGGACGAGCTGATATAGACAAGATGACATCCGCGAGTATCCTCCTCGTAGCGCAAGCGACGCACCACGAACCCCCTGCCGAAGGCGCTATTTCCGGAAGCAAAGCGGTCGAGCGCGGGTCCAAAAGGTTCTTTCCCGAGTGTACACACCACCGTTGGCGCGCGCGCGTCGGGATAGGCCTTCGGCGGCCATTCGACGAACCTGACTAAGTTAAAGAGGATCGCAGCTTTCAGGTCATATTCGCTGCTTTGGTATTCCTGCGCGAGACCATGCGACGGATAGAGCGCAGCGGCCGTCAGCAGAAGCACGCTGAAAGCCAGATGCTTTTGCAAGAGCGCGTAAAGGCAATTGCGGCGGCAAGCCGGCTGCGCGGGATGCTCGGCCATCTTTTCGGAACGGCTCATGGATTCCTGGTGGCAAATCTATAAGTTAGCTGGAGCTGAGCGGTCCGCCCATCCTGTGGGACGGATGCTTCCGTAAGGCCGAAGCCGGCGGGGTCGGCATAGAACTTGTTGGACAGGTTATAGACGCTCACCGACACGTCCAGGTTTTTGAGAAGATTTTGCGCCAGCACCGTCGCATTACCGACCACATAGCTACCCAATTCGGTGCCGGAAAAAGTCAGTGTGCGGTCGGTATAGCGGCCTTCGAGTCCAAGCGAAAGCCTCTTCGGCACAATGGGCAGCAGGAGACGCGCCTTGGCGAGTTGCGCGGGGGAGTTGGGCACGGTCTGGTTGCCCGGAAAGTCCCGCGAGTTTTGGAACGAGTAACTGGCCTGACCCTTTATGCGCGAGCCCAATTGGCGTCGAGCTCCACTTCGACGCCTTTGTTATGCAGAACGTCCGGGGAGTTTGTGCTCGGCGTATTTCCGACGGCGGGAGTGGAAAATTGATCGATCAGGTTATAAAAGCGGTTCCCGAACAGGGAGCCAATCAAAGCGTAGTGCTTACCCAGATTTTGCTGGATTTCGAACTCCAGCGTTTGTGCCTCCTCGGGCTTTAGAGCGGTATTGATTGTGTCGCTGTTGCTACTTGCATAGTAACTCTCGTAAGCGTTCGGCACACGGAACGCGTCCCCATACATTAGTTTGAAGTGCGTGGATTCAGCCGGTGAATAGACGAGACCTACTCGCGGGCTCACATTCCTCCCGCCGGGATTTTGCCAATCCAGTCGCAGCCCCCCGACCAGCGAAAGATTCGATCTCAGTCGGAATTCGTCCTGGCCGTAAACGCCCACCTCTTGATCGAGGTATTGCTCATCCAGATATGAGTTATAGGGCGAAAGGTCATAGTTACTCTGCCGCGCGCTGAATTCCGGGCGGTACTCGATACCCATAGTGAGGCGGTGCCGGCGGAATAAATGCCGCGACGCATCGAATTCAAAATCCGCCCAAGTGCCGTGAGACAGGTCCTCGTTTTGCGTGTAGGGCGGCCCCGTGTTTGTATAGTCATAGATGTAAACGCCGTGATAATTCTCCCAGTCGTAGGACCCGCGCGCGATAAGGTCCCATTCGCCCTCACGATGGCTATACTGAACATCCACATACCCGCGCCCATCGGTAGTCTGCGCACGCGTGTCGTTGAAAACCGAACCGAACGATCCCGTGGGGATTTGCTTGGTTCGCGAGTTGTCCACCACATGAATATTGAAGTCCCCATAGCTCACGTCGGCCAGCAGGCTTGTAGCGCGGTCTCCATCTGCGTTCTCCGCCACGCCATAGTTCGTCTGGGGAGAGTCGAATTCCGGGAAGAACAGCGAAGTGTTCCCGTGGCTGCGGTAATCCGTGCCCGAAATCAGCATTTCTATGCCATTGTCGAATCGGGCGCCGTAGGTGCCGGTCCCCTTATAGGTGCGTAAGCTGCCGGCCGTGCCGGATACTTCGGCCGCATCCAGGTCGCGTCCTCTTTTTGTAACCACGTTGATTACAGCCAACAGCGCGCCCGTTCCGTAAACGCTGGAGCTCGCGCCGCGGATGACTTCGACGCGGTCGATCAAGCTGATGTCCACGGGGAAGTCTGTTCCCACCAGGGCGGAGTCGTAGACGTCGTCGTTCAGGCGATGACCATCGAGCAGGAAAAGAATTCGCGCGTTGTAGTCTCCGGGCGTTAGAAAACCGCGAACGCCGACGTACGAGTAATTCCGATCGTAGACCACGTCGAAGCCACGTATGCTCTGCAGCACGTCCGCAAGCGTGCGGTATCCAAATTCTCGAATCTCTTCTCCCGTCACCACGGTAACCGACGCGGGCACATCGGTCGAGTTTTCGAGAAATTTGGATGCCCCGGAAACTGTGTCCACCTGAACCTTCGTCAAATCTTCCAGATCCATCTTGTTGAGATCGGGTTGGCGGACCTGAGCAAAACTCGCGCACGTGAACCATAGCGAGTAGATAAGGAACATCGCCGAGATCGTTTTCGATTCGCGCATTTAAAAGGGAAGCTGCGAGCGCAATCGCGCTGCAGATAACTGGCGAATGCACGCGGGTGGCCAATTAGGCGGCGGGCTTGGCTCCTATCTCACGCAGAATCAGTAACGGTGAAGTGATGAAAGGCAATCGCTATGGAGCGCGCGTGCGAAAGGGGAACTACCCGTTCCGAATGGGAACTATAGCGAGTGTAAGATTGCCAGTGGAGTGTCAGCAGAGACCAATCGATACGGATGTTGGGAGACGATGATGGAATAAGGATCGCAACATCGAACCGTGCGATGGTTCATGTTGGATAACACGACTCGTTCTGAAAGGAGAGCACGATGTTAAATGTGCGAACTTTATGGCGCGGCGTTGCGCCGCCGTAGCGGTCATCATTGCGTTCGCTGCATCCTCAACAGCGACCGATATCGTGCAGGAGTGGGACGCAGTCAAGGCCCACTCCTGCACGATGAGCTCGAATAAGGGGGCCTAGCGCGCTGCCTCGCTTCTAGCCGGCGCCGGTGGTGTGGGCTTGGCAAATTTGGACTTGTCGATGGGCGCATTCATCTCGAACGAACTTAATTCGGTGACGGAGCGTCCGTCCACCCATGTTTTGTTCACCCGGAACGGCACTTTGATTCCTGAAACGTCGCGATAATCCGAATAATCCGTCTCGGTGGGAATGAAACCGACCGGCAAATTGGTGAAGCGCACCATCCGCACCAGGAGTCCAGAAGTGGGATCGAAGTACAGTTTTACTTTGGTCCCGGCCGCCGTAGTTCCCTCGAGGACCGTGAGCTCGCGTTCGTCCACTCCGACGCCTACATCGTTGGGAAGAATGCTCGTCACCCCGCTGACCGGGAAACCCACGCGCAAGTCGCTGAGCAGTTGCTTGATCTGCCCCGGAAAATACAGTTCCGATTCCACGTGGGCGCCGTCCAGATCGCCCGCGCTAAGGGCGAGCAATGGCACCGGGGTATCCAATTGCGATTGTGCGACCCATACCGAGCGGCCATCGTCAACCCAACTGCTTGCTCCGGCCTGGCCATGCACCACTTGAGAAAATTGGCTGGGAGCCTTGGCGTAGATTTCGACGGGGCTCTTGGCCGGATCGTCATATCCCTGGTAGGTTCCCTTGGCAACGAAGCTCGTGAATGAGGCCAGTTTCTGAGCGTCTCCGAGCGCTTGAACATACTTGTCGAGAACTTGATCCGGGGTCGGCTGTCCGGGAGCCTGCCTGACAATGTCCTCCGGATCTTCGGCAGGCGGAATGCCGTACTGTTCGGCCAAAATCGGGGTGATCCTGGGGCGCTCGGCGTTGCGATGGCAGGAGTAACAGGTCACTTCGCGTTTGCCCCCAAAGTAGGAGCGATTGAGAGCGTCCACCATGATCATCATCTTGCGTGCCGTTTGCTTCTGAGGAGGATCGTCCGCATACCTTTCCCAACTCCCGGCGCTTTCGTCCCCATGACAAGTCGTGCAGGTCTTGTTCGTGGCGGCCGCGAAGAAACCCATTGTCTCCATGAACTCCTTCACCGAAATTCCCTTGAGCAATTGCACGTTCTTAAAAACCTGCTCCGCCATCAGCGGTTTCGCTTCCGGATCCACGTCGGCCAGTCGCTGAGGGCCAGTCTGCGCCCATGCAGACGCCATGCCCATCAGACCGATGATCGCCGCTTCCATTACACGAATGCCATTTCGCCTCGCCCCGAATTTCATCTTTGACTTCCTCCGTTCCTCTCGCGCTTGGTTGGACAGGGAATTTGAAACAGACATTTTTGTAGCAAGGATCGGCAGCGGCTGGCTGCGACCCAGATCACTGGTCCTACGTGCGCGGGGTCACATCTGGAGCGTGACGGCGATCACAGCAGCAACGAGATGCCTTATGACATCCTGCGTCCCGTATCGGCACTCGAGGAGGAGTTCATGAATAGCATGGCAACTTGGGTGGTTGTGGATCGGAAGAAATCGACAGCAGCCGAGGTCACCATAGCCCAAAGCGACCAGGCGCCCGCAATCGAGGCTCCCGAGATTAGCCGCGGCGCGTGGAAGGCGATTATCTTCCTGATGGTCGGCGCGGCACTCTTCCTCGCAACTTTGGGCGCCTACGTATTATTCGCGCTGCATAGATTTCAGGATTGTCTTTAGTTCGCCGGAAGAGGGAAGTCCCTCACGCGGAAGAAATCAACTGAGGCCGCCGTGTAGCGAGCACGGTAACAGCGGCGCCCGTTAGTTGTCGGAGCCGCCCATAAGCCCAACTTCCTGGCCGTTCCTCATCACTTTGCGGATAGCCATCGCCGGCGCGCCGCTCCTTAGCGCCGAGCCAGTCATGGTGACCTGATCGCCGACCTTGATCGTGCTCTTCGTCCAGCCAGCTCGCGCAAGATGGTTCGGGCTGGTGAGTTCTCCCTCCCATTTCTCGATCTTGCCCGTCGCGGGATCCTTTACGTCGATGGCGATCATCACGTGAGGATTGACGAATTGGAAGTCCGTGACCGTGCCGGTCACCGTGACCATTTTCGAAGAATCATATGCGGCTGCGCCGTGATGCGCGAAAGCCGATCCTGAAGCCACGAACAAGATAGCCAACGCGATGAGAGATAACGTCACCTTATTTCGCATGATGATTACACCTCCAAATAATCGGGAGTCTCGCACTCTTGCCCTGCGCTGTCAATCATCGGCGCCCAAGGTCCACGCCCTGCGGCAAAGCCGAGTCGATATCCGTCGGAGCGAAAATCAATTCCCAATTTTGATCTCGGACTTGAATTCATGATAGTTGCGGAAGTCGATGATATTGTGGCGGCACTCGCTGGCGCCTCGTTCGCAACCCAAGCTCTCGGCGCGCACCGGAAGCAGAAACGATGTCCCGCCAATCGACACGTACGAATAATCCACCGCGGATTCGACCGTATCCGTGGGGAAATCCGACGGCATGTTGCGGGCCTGCATCTCGATTCGTAGGACCCGCGCGGTTTGCGGATCGATCCAAACCGAGCCTCCGTAAGCCGGAGTCACCGTCTGCGAGCCGGACTGCACGATCCAATGTGAATTTTCGCTACGCACTTCAAAGTCGTAAACCTGGGCGCTGAAGCCTGAAATAGAAGACGCACCGCCGGAGCGGAACTGCGCCCGCGTATCGGGATGAAAAAGCTCCAGCAGCGTGGAGGCGAACTCTCCGGTAGACCAGGCCCCGCCGATCTCCTGCATGCCCCGGTCCGTGGGGCGGTCGTTGATCTTCACGTTGCGATAAGTTTCGTGCCCGTCGTCGTAAATGATGTCGGCCGAAACCACGTCCAGGGACATTTCCGGCTCGCGGCCTCGCTGCGTGAACCGCGACATGACCTCCTGGCAAATAAAGTTGGGAAGCTTCTGTGAAAACTCGAACGCCGCATCTCTGGCCCTTTCGATCAGCGTTTCGGAGGGATTCGGCGAACGCGTGGGCGCGGAAGCCGCAGCGAGGCGGCGCGTCCGGCGGCGGGTCGGGACAGGGAGGCAGAGCCGGCTGCGTGCCCCGTTTCAAAATGGGACGCCCGTTGGAGCAAGGCGGTGTATCCTGCGGCTGCGATTGCGCTGAGGTCGACGGCGCGGAGTCGCCGGTTGCGCTGGCTGCGACTGCGGCCTCGACTGAGACGAAGCCGCGCTTTGCGCAGACAGAGAGAGCGGAGCACTCAGAAGGAGTGCGAGGAGCACCTCGAGGCAGCTAAATCTCCGACCCGAGCAAAAACCACGCATGATCATTCCTCCAAACAGCATACACCCAACCGCCTCCGTTGGTCAGGCTTCAGTGCAATTTCTAATCAGGGTTCCGAGGCTCCTCACTTGTATACCCCCTGGCTTGTATAAATCCGAAGTTACGATTTAATCTCTTGAAATTAGCCCTGGGGCGGAAGGCCTGTGAGGTAAGCTCCCGTGCGGCGACCTGCCATTAGGTGACGTTATGAACCGACCCAATTCTCTGACCGCAATGCTGGCTGCCGCCGCAATCTGTCTGGCGGTGGCCGGCAACTCGCATGCGCAGGCCATGAACCTCACGATCGACGGCGTGCCGCGCCAGGCGCTGATTCTGGCCCCCGCCAACGCCTCTCGGTCACCGGAACGACTGCCCCTGCTCTTCGCCTTCCACGGTCACGGCGGCAACATGGTCCAGACTGCCGCGCAGATGCGCTTCGATAAGGTTTGGCCCGAGGCCATTGTGGTTTACATGCAGGGACTTCCCGACGGCAACAGACGGAGACCCTAGTGGCGATGAGCCGGGATGGCAGCGGGAACCCGGACAATACGGCGACCGCGATTTGAAATTTTTCGACGCCCTTCTGGCCAGGTTGCGCCAGGTGTTTCCGGTGGATGAGAATCGCATTTATGCCACTGGATTCTCGAATGGCGCCATATTCACCTACGTGCTCTGGGGCGCGCGAGGAACCACGTTCGCCGCGCTCGCTCCCGTGGCGGGAGAAAAATTCCCGGCCGTGCATCTGGCCGTGCCCATCCCGCTTCTCCAGATCGCCGGCGAGCGGGATGAAAACGTTCCCTTTCAGCAGCAGCTGGAATCCATAGCCATCGCGCGAGAAGTGAATGGCAGCGGCAAATCCGGCCATTCTTGCGGCGAATATTGCACCGCCTACGATTCCAGCCGCGGCGCTCCCGTAATCGCCTACATCCATCCATTGGGGCACGTCTACCCGCGTAATGCTTCCGACCTAATCGTCGCCTTCTTCAAGCAGCACACCCGGTCAAAAAACTAATCGCACGCTAAGTCTGAAATGACCGAAGCAGGGAAAAGCCCGCGGTACAGCAGCTAAGTACCCACAAAACGGCGCAGGCCAAGGAACAGGCGACGCGAAGGGGAACCTCATTTCAAAGCGCCCCATCTACCACCTTCGGGCTTTCCTTGACACTCTCTCGCACCTGCCAGTAGACTCAAAACGCACGAATTTTTCGAGCGGAGTTCAAAGCCGGAATGCTGTTGACACGCGATTACGTCGGCCACATGGCCACCGAGGTGGTGAAGCGCCTCATCGCCAATAAAATGATCGAAACGGACAACCCGGCCGCGCTTGCCGAGCGCATCCGGGGGAAGATGGCCGAAGAGATTGGCATCGAGGACCGCCTCAATGAGGAGGTCCGCGAAATCCTCAACCAGCACGCCGAGGAGATGCGCCGCACCGGCGCGTCCTATCAGGAGATGTACAAAAAGGTGAAAGGCGAGTTAGCCCGGCAGCGCAAATTGATCTTGCGCTAGAACCCGTGCGCCATGCCACGATGATCATGAGAGCACCCAGCCGCGCAGAGAAGGCAGCCGTTCCCATCAACCTATGCGATTAACCCGCGAGAAGACCATCCGTTTGTCCCACGTGATCACCGACGTTCTCGTCGCCGGCGAGGATGTCGAATTTATCGAAGACCGCGCCACCATTCGCCAGAACGTCGTGGATATCCTGATCGCCCTGCTCAAGGAAGAAGAGCAGATCGATGCGCAGGTGCGCCAGAAAATCGCCTCCCAGAAGAAGGAGATCCTCGAGGGCAGTGAAGAGTGGGAGGTTCTCTACCGCAAATATTACGGCGATGAGATGCGCCGGATGGGTATCACGCACCAGCCTAGCGCCGCCGGCGGCGCGTCGTAGTTCCGCAGTAAGACGATTTCCTTCCGCCAGTCTTCCGAGTTAGCGAAAATAAAAGGGAGCGAAAATAAAAAGGGCGCTCGGTCGAACGAATGATCGAAGGAGCGCCCTTTTTCCAGTGATATCGAAAATCTTACGGATTGCTCTGGCTAGGCTGTCCCGCCTGACTCGGCTGCTGCGTCTGGCTCGGCTGTTGCGTCTGGCTCGGCTGACTGTTCGGACTCGGATTATTCGGATTGTTCGGATCGTCGTCCGGACGCCTCTTCAGCGTCGGCCGGTCCGAATCGTCGGAAGAACCGCCGCCTTGCGCGTTCGGCTGTTGCCCGCCTCCGCCGCCCGCCTGTCCTGAGGGCCCCTCGGTACGCGTACGCAGCGTCGGCCGCCCCTGGTTGTTCTTGTTGTCGATCAGCTTGTTGCGATTCTCGATTCCGCGGAGCCGCTCCCTCACGCTGTCGAATTCCGATGTGGTCACCACGTAGTCGTCCCGCGCGGGCAATACGTTCTCGATCTCTTTCTGTATCGCCACTACGCGTTCTGGCGTCGGCGGATGCGTCGAGAAAATCTTGGGCACGGTTCCCGGCTGCCGCTTTTCTTCGGCTTCAATCTTCTCGAAAAAAGTCACAAAGGAGTTCGGGTCGTAACCGGCCTTGTACATATATTGGAGACCGAGGAAATCGGCCTCATATTCATGCTCGCGCGAGAATTCCAGGAACGACAGCGGAATGGCGAAATTCAAGCCCTGATAGAGCCCATAACCCGCCCAGCCCGCCGGGCCGAGCAAGATCAGCGGAATGGTCGCCAATTGGGCCAGCTGGCCCTTGGTCGCATCGCGGGTGCCATGTCGCGCCGCCACGTGCGCGATCTCATGCGCCATCACGCCTGCCAGTTCCGCCTCGCTATCGGCGCGCAGGATGAGCCCGCTATCGACGTAGAAAAACCCTCCCGGCAGCGCAAACGCGTTCACCACATCCGAGTCGATCACCTTGATGGTGAAGGGAACCTTCGCATCC
Organism: uncultured Acidobacteriota bacterium; assembly: GCA_963823935.1. GTDB lineage: Bacteria > Acidobacteriota > Terriglobia > Acidiferrales > UBA7541 > Palsa-189. Next base: position 294,334 of record CAWGNM010000006.1, on the reverse strand, counting down.
GAATTGCGCACCAGGTTCTGTCCCACCCGGTTCACGTATTCAGACACCACGGGATCGTCCACGACCCTCGATGACCGTTCCACTTGCTGTGCCAGACTCTTGCCCAGCGCGATCTCGCGCTCCACCGAATAGAAGTTGACGCCTTTGCCCACCCCGCGATTCCCAATGGCGTCCACATCATCCTTAGATCCTGGCTTGACGTTGGGGTTGTCTTTCTGCGGAAGGGGAGCTTCATCTTTAGTCGCCGCCACCGGCTGCGCATCGTCGTCCGCCGAATCGGACTTCTTCTTGTTCTTATCCTTACTCTTGTCCTTGTTGTCCTTGGCCTTCTTCTCCGACTTCGTATCCGTCTGTTCCGTCTGTTGCGAATCGGTGGGCGACGTTTGCGCTGGCGGCGCAGGCTGCTGCGCAGACGGATCCTGCGTCGGTCCGGAGGGAGCGGTCTGCGGCGCCGGCGGGGGCGCCGGTTGAGAGGGCGCCTGAGGTCTCGCGAAAACTGGAAATGCGAGGACCGCGGATAGGGACAGGCCCAAAAGTCCCTGTCCTAAGAAGCCGCTTATAGTTGCCATGCGCGACTGTGTCATGATTTACTCCGACCGGCGAAGCTCTTTGCGATTATACATCCACGCCGACACACCGAAACATCAATCCTCCTCTTTGATGGCCTCTCGCTCAAGGGGGTTTCCTGGCTATTTCCGGTTTGCCGCTGTTTCCGGTTTGCCCGCTGCTTCCGGCTTGTTGGATGGCCTCCGCCGAAATCGTTGGGCTACGGCTGCCCCGCAAGTCCTCAGCCTGGCACTCGGCTAGATGCAGCCAAAGGCGCCCTCCACTTATAGAGGTTATAGGGCGTTATAGGGGCACACCGATAGGGACCTGTACCTTAGTTCAGTTGACAGGGTTAGGTCCCTTCCCCCAAGATTCACTTCGAAACGCGCCCAAAAATGTCTGTTTCCAAGGTTCAAGTCGGTCAGGTGTGGAAAAAGTCGGACAGCGAGGAGCCTTTCCTCGTTACGCGCCTTTATAGTGAAGCCCTCGCTACCTTCGCCGTGCTTCGGCCCGCCGGCAGGGAAACTGCCGCCGTCCTTCGGATTAAAATAGAACGCAAAGGCACTGGCCAAGCCATTCCCGGCTTCTCCATGGCGCAGGATTCCGACGAGTTCTGAGTTTTTGGGCCCTGCCTGATCCCCAAACGCTCCCTCGCCTTAGCCAAAGTGTGCACATGCTTGCACAGGCCTCAACCCGAGCCTACCTCAGTCCGCCCCAAGTATGGTCATTTCAGTGAGTAGCGGAACGTCGTTGCGCCCTGCCGATCGGTACCGGAATTGCTAGTACTGTGGTGCCCACCTTCCGAGTTGTTGTGTGTCTCTGTGCGTTTTGGAAACTGTTTCGGGAGGAACTGCTATGAACAAGGTTCGAAGCTGGGAGTTTGTTGGCGTTGTGCTTGTGGTGTTCGCTCTGGGAATTTTGTTCGCGCCGAATGCTTCGGCGGACACTCTGGTCATTGGGATCAGCGGCCCGACCGGCTGCGGCAGCGCAACGTGTTTGGCCGGCAGCGCGTATAGCGTCGACGACTTGCTGGGGGGAACCGAGTCCATCTCATCGCCCGGCACCTACCTGCTGGACAACGATACCGGGATCGGCACTCTCTCGGGATCCTTCGACCTCCCGCTTCCATTCAACGACTCCTTGGAATGCAAGGTAAACGGAATGATAGACGGAGCGGCGACCACATGCTCGATTACGGGAGCCTTAGGCACCGTCGGGAGCGGCGCAGCGTACGGTCCCCCATCGGGACTGACGAGCGGGATTTGGACTCCTGACGCAACGCTGACATTCAGCAACTGCCAACTTGCGGCACCATCGCGGACGCCTGCATGTTCGATTTAACGATAGGCACCGCCGTGGCCAACGCACCCGAGCCTTCCAGCTTCGTACTGCTGGGGATGGGTTTCGTGGGCCTTTTCGGTTTCGCTTATTGGAAGTCGGGCACTTTACGCTTAGGCTTTAAAAACCTAGGCAGCGAAGGCTAAATCGATCGCACCGGCAGGTCGACAATGTCCTCGACCTGCATCACCTCTTTCGCCAGGAACGGCTCGGCGTATTCGACGCCGACCATATCTCCATAAAATCGCGCCACCAGATGAACTTCCTGCACCAGCCGGTCCAGCGGCAAATAGACTTTGGATTTCCGTTCCCGCCCGACTGGCTGGAACTGCGAGCGGTAGGCCAGGATCGCGCGTGACCGGCGCGCGAACTCACTCGATATGTCCACCACGAACGAAGGCCGCACGCTGCGATCATACGTCGTCGAATACAGAATCTTGAAGGGCCGGTAAGCGTCGCCTTGCAGGTCCAGCCGTTTCAGCCCGGCCAGGAAGCAGCCCTCGTAACCCAGTCGCGCAGCGTTGTAGTGGTCCGGATGGCGCCCCTCCCAGTAGGGCAGGATCACTGTATGCGGCCGCAGCGCCCGGATACGACCGGCGATGGCCAGCTTGTACTCCATACGCATCTCCAGATGAGCATCGGGCAGACCCAGGTTTTCGCGATGCTTCACTCCCAGCAGCCGTGCCGCCGCTGCCGCCTCCTTGCGCCGGATTTCGATCGACCCGCGCGTGCCCATCTCCCCCTCGGTCAAGTCCAAAATTCCCACGGCATAGCCGCTGCGCGCCATCTTGATCAGCGTGCCGCCGCAAGTCAGTTCCACGTCGTCCGGATGCGCGGCCATCGCCAGCAGATCCAATTTCATCGTCCCTCCTGAAATTCTCCTGAACGGCCTTTGAACGGGAGCCGGGAGCCGCCAGATTCTAACGCATGGCGCGTCCGCTCCTTACGCCAAAGCGCAGCTGCCACGCCTGTGTTAAATTTTCTGCCCGGCATGAGTTCGCTAACATGAGTTCGCTAAAAGGACAAACCGCTCTCGTCACCGGCGCCGGACGCCGCATCGGCCGCGCCATCGCTTTGCGCCTCGCCGCCGAAGGCGCGCGCGTCGCGGTGCATTACCGTAATTCGCGCGCCGAAGCCGAAGCCCTCGTCGCGGAAATCGTTCGCGCCGGCGGCCAAGCGGTAAGCATGCAGGCGGAGCTGACGCGCGTCGCCGAAATCAATGGCTTGTTCGACCGGGTCGAACAAACGTTCAGTGGCCTCGACATTCTCGTAAACAATGCCGCGATCTTTTCGCCCACCCCGGTTGGTCAGACCACGGAAGCCCAATGGGACGCGGTCCTGGACACGAATCTGAAAGCGCAGTTCTTCGCCGCCCAGCGCGCCGCACCCCTGCTCGCCCGGAGCGGTCGCGGGCGCATCGTCAATTTTGCCTCGCTCGGCGGCCTGCTGGCCTGGCCCACCTACACGGCTTACAGCGTCTCCAAAGCCGGCGTCATCATGCTGACGCGCAGCTTGGCCCGCGCGCTCGCCCCGGCCATTACCGTCAACGCCATTGCTCCGGGAACCATATCGTTCCCTGGCGATGCTCCTGCCATTGCCGAACGCGCCACACGCAGCGCCCCTATGCAGCGCCCCGGTTCCGCCAACGACATCACCGACGCCGTGATCTACCTCATCGGCGCCGGATATGTCACCGGCCAAGTCCTCGTCGTCGATGGCGGCTGGTCCATCCCGTCCTAAGGCCCGTCTTAAATTTCGCCCCGCACCAACGCCGCGATCACCCGCCGGTCCGCGGCCAAAAAGTCGTAGCGCCACAGTTCGCCGCGCCTCGCCCACACCATCCGCTCGGCATGCCACATTCCGCGGCGCCCGCTGCAGCGCGGCGCGCAGGAACAAAACTTGCACTGCGTCGGTCATCTCCGCATAGCGATGCCGCACCGTCGCGGCAATCTCCCCGATCTGCCGAAGGAGCGCCCAGCTCCTCGCGCAATTCGCGCTCCAGCGCCGCGCGCGGCGTTTCGCTCGGACGCATCTTCCCGCCGGGGAACTCCCACTTGCCCCCAAAGGCTCCGCTCGCGGGTCGCTGGCAGATCAGCACGCGCCCGTTCTGCTCGATGATCGCCGCCACCACTCGTATCATCGTCGCCACGCTACCATCGTTTTTCTTATATCCCCTTTCTCACACTCCTGGAACAGCTCATTGAGGGCCCGAGCCTCCGCGACATATACTTTTTTCCTGCTTTCAGCCGAGGCCGAAATCAAATGCGGGCGATCCTCATCCCCAAGCACGGCGGTCCCGAAGTTTTGCAATACGCCGAAATCGCCGATCCTAAGCCCGGCCCCAACGAAGTCCTGGTCCGCGTTCACGCCTGCGCGCTGAATCATCTCGACCTCTGGGTCCGCCAGGGCCTGAACGGCGTGACCTTTCCGCTGCCGCTCGTTCCCGGAAGTGACATCGCCGGCGAAGTCGCCGCGGTTGGCGGACTCGTCACGCGCGTGCAGCCTCGGCGACAAAGTCGTGCTCGCTCCCGGAGTCTCCTGCGGCCAATGCGCGGCTTGCGCGGCAGGAAAAGACAACGAGTGCCGCAAATACACTCTCGTCGGCTATGGCCGCAATGGCGGCTGCGCCGAATACGTCGTCGCTCCCGAGGTAAACGTGCTGCCCATGCCGGCGGGCCTCTCCTTTGAAGAAGCCGCCGCCGTGCCTCTCGTTTTTCTCACCGCGTGGCACATGCTCGTGGCCCGGGCGCGCCTGCAGCCCGGCGAAGAGGTCTTGATTCTCGGCGCGGGCAGCGGCGTAGGCAGCGCGGCCATCCAGATCGCCAAGCTGATGGGCGCGCGCGTGCTCGCCACGGCCGGCAGCAGCGCCAAGCTGGATAAAGCCCGCGAACTGGGCGCCGATGAACTCATCAACCACGCCCAGCGGAAAATTTCCGACGAGGTTCGCCGCCTTACCGGTAAGCGTGGCGTGGACGTCGTGTTCGAGCATGTAGGCACGGCAACCTGGGAACAAAGTATTCTGAGCCTGGCTATCGGAGGCCGCCTGGTCACCTGCGGAGCGACCACCGGTTTTGCCGCGCAGCTCGATTTGCGTTATCTCTTCGCCCGCCAATTATCGTTGCTGGGCTCCTACATGGGGAGCCGCGCCGAGTTATACACGGTTTTGAAACTGGTTGGCGAGAAGCGCCTGCATCCGGTGATCGACCGCGTCTTCCCTTTGGCCGAAGCCATCCAGGCGCACCGCCGCATGGAGCAGCGCGAGCAATTCGGAAAAATCGTCTTGGCGGTATGAGCCCGGCACAATCCAGAACAATAGAGATGCACTTCCATTTGGCCAATACGCGCCCGCATGAGAAAATATCAATGAGGTCAGAATGAGCGTTAACGGCGCCCCAAACGTAAGCGGAAACGTAACCCGAAAAGTAGTCTTGGATAAGCCTGAGGACTTGGCCAAGGTGGTGCAGAACGAAGGCATCATCCTCACTCAGCTCGATAATGCCGTGAACTGGGCCCGCAAGAGCTCGCTCTGGCCGCTGGCCTTTGGACTGGCCTGCTGCGCCATCGAGATGATGTCCATGGCCGCCGACCGTTACGATATCGCCCGCTTTGGCGCCGAAGTTTTCCGGCCTTCGCCTCGCCAAGCCGACTTAATGATCATCGCCGGCCGCGTCTCGCAGAAGATGGCGCCGGTCATCCGCCAGCTCTACCAGCAAATGCCCGAGCCGAAATGGGTGATCTCCATGGGCGTCTGCGCCACCTCCGGCGGCGTCTTCAATAACTACGCCGTGGTGCAGGGCGTCAACCAGGTCATCCCGGTGGACGTTTATATTCCTGGCTGCCCGCCGCGTCCCGAGATGCTGCTTTACGGCATCCTGCAATTGCAGCGGAAAATCCAAAACGAGCGCGGCAGTTTGAAGCGGGCTTTAAACCTCTCCTGATCCCGCGGGTCTTTCTCAATAAATTCCGCAAGAAACAAGCAGGTTTGCTTCAGGACGTTTTCGAGGCGACCGCCGCACGCAGCGGCAGTTCGATCACTTCGGCGGACGCCTCTCCGCGATCGCTTTCATACAGAAGTTTCGTCCCGGGCGCGAGATATTCTCGCCGCAGGTAAGCCATCCCGATGGCTTTCCCCAGCAACGGCGAAAATGCGGCGCTGGTAACGTGCCCCGCTTCGAGCCGTTCCCTAACGGGCGCCGCCCCGTCAACGCTTTCCGTGACGGCGAAAATCTCCGTGCCGGGTTTGGGCGCCTCCGCGCTGCCGAATGCGAGTCCGCCGAGCCGCCGGTTGACGTGCCCGCGCGAGCGCACCCGTTCCACGATCTCCTGACCTGTGTAGCAGCCTTTGGTAAAGCTGATATGCGTGGACTCGATTCCCGCCTCCTGCGGAATCTGGTGCTCGTCGAAATCCGCGCCATACCAGGGAATTCCGGCTTCCAGGCGCAGCATATCCAGCGCGCGATATCCGATGGGCAAACCGCCACGCTCGCGCACCGCTGCGCCCAGCGCCTGCCACGCAGCCTCCAGCGCCTCGCGCGGCAGCAAAAGCTCCGCGCCAGGCAAGCCGAATTGCGAGCGACGCAGGATTCGGCAGGGAATCGCGCCGCCTGCAACTTGCATCCGCGCGGCAACGTGCGCGCCCGCCGGGAGTTGCCCGAGATCGCCTTGCGTGATGTCGCGCAGGATCTCCGGCGCCTGCGGCCCTTCGAGGGCTAACGTGCCGGTTTGCGAGGTTTCGTCCGTGAGCGTGGCGTCGTCCATGATGATGAACTTATCCAGCGTCTCGAAGGTCCTCTGCCGCAAAAAAGCATGGCTCAGCACCAGCAGTCGGTCTTCGAGCACCAGGGTCAGAAGTTCGGCCAGCATGTGGCCTTGCGCGTTGAGGGCCAGCCCCAGTGCGCTCTGTCCCGGTGCGAGGTCGCGGATATTTCCCGAAGTGACGGCGTTCAGATAGCGCGCCCGGTCCGGGCCGGAGAGCGCGAAGACGGAGCGGAAATTCGTGTCCATCAGCGCTGCGCATTCGCGCGCCGCGCGATATTCCGCCAGCGGATCGCGGAACTGCGCCGGCAAGTGCATCCCAAAATATTCGGCGAACTCCGCTTCCTCGGCGCGCTCCGCTGCGGCCAGCGGAGTCTCTAGGCTGAGAGTTTCTTGCGTCTTTGGCTCGCTCACCAAGCCAGTCTAACAGAAGAGCCTCGCAGGCCGCCGAAGGCCTGGAAGTGCTATAGTTTAGGCTCTGAGACATCCGCATGGCGCACCCCGCTCCAGACCCCATCGCAGCATCCAGCGACGCTAAGATCATTCATGAAATCCTGCCGGTGGGCATGTTGCAATGCAATTGTTCCATCATCGGAGACCCGCAAACGCGCGAAGCGCTGGTCGTCGATCCCGGCGACGAAGCGGACAAAATTCTAGCCATCCTGGCCAAGCATCGCTTGACCGTGAAGGCCATCGTCAGCACCCACGCGCATATCGATCACGTCGGCGGCTTGCGCAAAATGCAGCAGGTCACCGGCGCTCCCGTGCTCATGCACGGCGACGACATGGAACTCTACCGCCATCTGGACATTCAAGCCGCCTGGATTGGATTGCGCGCTCCCGATCCCGCTGAGGTCGATAAGCTCTTGCGCGAAGGCGATACCCTGCGCTGGGGCCGCTTCGAGGCCAGCGTCCTGCACACGCCCGGTCACACCCCGGGGAGCATCTCTCTGTATCTCGCTCCGCAAATAAACAACGCGGGCGGCGATGCCCCAAAGCTCTTCGCTGGAGACACGCTTTTCGCCGGAAGCATCGGCCGCACCGACCTTTGGGGCGGCTCGCTCGAGCGAATCTTGCGCTCGATTCATCAGAAGCTGCTGGTCCTGCCCGACGAGACGATTGTGTATCCCGGGCATGGCGGCATCACCACCATCGGCCAGGAACGCGCCTCCAATCCATTTCTCGAGCTCCCGCATCCGGGCCGTCACGCTTAGCCCGGAATTGCGAGCCCGCGAGGCGGCGCTTTGCCGCTCCGGCAGCCGCTTCCCGAGCCCGCGCGTATTGGCGAATTGGAAATCCTTCGTGGCAGTCATGCTTTACTCACCATTTACCGGCGCGGCATAATTCTTGATGAGATACGAACCACTTTTGGAACGGTTCGAGGCCACCGCACCAGGCGGCGCCCGCGTAACTGCTGAGTTTCTGCGGGCAGGCTTTTTGACCGTCGGTGACCGTCCCGAGCTGTACTTCTTTCGCGTGACGCCGGTTGGATCTGAGCCGCAGGACTCGGCCCCAAACGGGCCCGAGAATGTGGCTGTCGGCGTCTCTGGCGATGCGCTGAAAAGGTTCGGGAACGGGCGGCGCAGCCTGAGCCGGGAAGAAAAGATCGATCTCGCGGGCTTGATGCTGAAGAGGAATATCGAGGCGGGGAGATGCCTCGACTCCAACAATTTGTTTATCCGGGACCTGGAACTGGCTTCGTTGGCCGGTGAGCTAGGCATCCTGGGATGAGGCAGGCATGAGGCGCTCAGACTTGGTACAGAACGATAATCGGAACTCCTCGCGGCGCACCACCCAGATCGTCTTCGGCGAACGCCAGCATCTGCTGCGCGTGCTCGATTCGCTCGAAGGATCCACCGTTGCGCCGGCGCGGCGCAATCACGAGCGCCGCGTGCTGGAGGAATTGATTCACGCCCGCACCAAGGAGCTCAACGAAGTAAACGCCTCCTGGGACGAGAAGGTGGGCTTGGTGCTGAGCGCGGAAGCCAGCCCCGACCAACTCGAGAAACTCGTCAAGCAGGCGCCCAAGACCGATTTTTATCTGCTACGGCTGATCAGCGAGCATCCCAAGGTCTCCTCCAAGACGCTCAGCCGCCTGGCGCGCCATCCCTATGGCGCCATTCGCGAAAACGTGGCCCGGCATCCCAACGCCGATCCTTCCACGCTGTCCTGGCTTTCCCGCGATCGCAGCCAGCCGCTCTGGTATCTGGTGGCTTTCAATCCCAATACGCCCTCGGTCCTTCGGCGCAAGCTTCAGGAACGCCTGCGCAAGCTCGGCGAAAACGCCGCCACAAAATAAGTTTTGCATTCATAATGTACGTCGTGCGCGGATGGTCGCACGCGTCGATCTCTTGTGCGTTAAGCTCCCAAATTGATGAGCCAACCTGACCCCGCAAATCCCTGCTTCGGCTGCGGCGGCGGCAACCCGCGCGGCATGAATCTGCTTTCGAAATGGACGAACCCGGCCAGCGCATCGTCGGCCGCTTCCGGCTGGGCCCGGAATATCAGGGCGCGCACGGGCTTCATTCACGGCGGAATCATCGCCACCGTGCTGGATGAAGTGATGAGCAAGGTCAGCCGCTTCAGCAACGTGCGCGCGGTCACGGCCGAGCTGACCGTCGAATATCTGAAGCCGGTTCGCGTGGACGAAGAGCTGCGCGTGGAAGGTTTCCACGCCGCCGCGAGGGCCGGCAGTTGTATCATGAAGGGGAGATTCGCGATGCCGCCGGAGTCTGCTGGCGCGGGGCCGCGGACGGTTTGTGGTGATGGACCCGGAGCGGTACGATGCGAAGAAGCAGGCGGGCGCAGGAAGGGCGAGGAAGTCGCAGATGAAGGCGCAAGGAGTCAATAATGGAATCGAGCAACGGAAACGCGCAGAATCAGTGGCGGGTGAAGGTGGGCCTGGCCGAGATGCTCAAGGGCGGCGTGATCATGGACGTCACCACGGCCGAGCAGGCGCGCATCGCCGAGCAGGCCGGCGCCTGCGCCGTGATGGCGCTCGAGCGCGTCCCGGCCGACATTCGCAAGGAAGGCGGCGTCGCGCGCATGGCCTCGCCGCGCATCATTCGCGAGATCATGGACACGGTGAGCATTCCGGTGATGGCCAAGGCGCGCATCGGCCACTTCGCCGAAGCGCAGGTGCTCGCAGCGCTGGAAGTCGATTTCATCGACGAGAGCGAAGTGCTCACGCCCGCCGACGAGGAGAACCACATCTGGAAGCACGACTTCAAGGTGCCCTTCGTTTGCGGCGCGCGCAATCTGGGCGAAGCCCTGCGGCGCATCGCCGAAGGCGCGGCCATGATCCGCACCAAGGGCGAAGCGGGCTCGGGCAACATCGTGGAAGCCGTGCGGCACATGCGCGCGATCACCGGCGAGATGCGCCGGCTGACCACGCTGCGCGAAGATGAACTGATGCACGCGGCCAAGGAATTGGGCGCGCCGCTCGATCTGGTGCGCGAAGTGGCGCAGCAGCGGCAAGCTGCCGGTGCCGAACTTTTCCGCCGGCGGCATCGCCACGCCCGCCGACGCCGCGCTGGTGCGGCAGCTGGGCGCCGAGGCCGTCTTCGTCGGCTCGGGCATCTTCAAGTCCAGCGATCCCGCGATAGCGCGCCCGCGCCATCGTCAAAGCGGCCACGCATTTCGAGGATGCCAAAGCCGTGCTCGAAGCCTCCGAGGAGCTGGGCGAAGCCATGAAGGGCCTGGACGTGCGCCAGCTCGATCCCAAGGATCTGCTGCAGACGCGCGGCTGGTAACCACCGCTCGCGAGAATGCTCGCCGAGGCTCGTCGGTTAGTTTGGTGTCATTCCGAGGTCGCTGCGGCGAGACGAATCTGCAGTGTATTTGGGATGGTGGCTCCGCATGCGGAAGCGGCTTCCACCATGCTGACCGTGCATCCATGAACATCGGCATCCTCGCCGTGCAAGGAGATTACGAAGCCCACGCGCGCATGCTCGAGCGCCTGGGCGCCGACTACGTCTTCGTGCGCACGCCGCAAGACGCCGCGCAGGTCGATGCCATGATCCTGCCCGGCGGCGAAAGCACCACCATGCTGAAATTTCTGAAGGAAGAAGGCCTCGAAGCGGCGCTGCGCGCGCTGGCCGCGCGCGGCGGCGCGTTCTTCGGCACCTGCGCCGGCGCCATTCTGCTGGCCCGCGAAGTGCGCGCTCCCGCGCAGGAGTCTCTCGGGCTTCGCCGATCTGGTGATCACGCGCAACGCCTACGGCCGCCAATTGGCCAGCGAAGTGCGCAGCGCGCCTTCGAAGCTCAAAGCCGAGCCGCTGGAGATGGTCTTCATTCGCGCGCCCTGATCGAGGAGACCGGGCCCGGACGTCGAAGTGCTGGCCAGCGAGGGCGGCCGCCCGGTGCTGGTGCGCGATGGCCGCATGCTGTGGCCACGTTTCACCCGGAGCTCACCGAAGACACCACCGTGCACGAATATTTTCTGAAGCTCGCCGCCGGTCATCTGTCCGGCGTCTATTCGGGCTTCGGTCGCCTTGAGTCCGAAGTCGATGCTCCCGCGCCGGCTTTGGACGGCACCGCCCGTTCCACTTCTTCCGAGCCCGGCGCCTCCCCGTCCGCCCCTCGGCCCCGGTTTTAGGAGCCCTCATGCCGCGCGAAACCACCAGTAACCGCCGTCCCCAGCGCACGCCCCACAGCGCGAGCGGGTCCTCGCGCGCGAAAGAGAAGACGCGCGCGTCGGGCTGGAGCGTCTCCCGCGAAGATTACCTGAAGGCGATTTGGGAGCTCGAGCAGGACGATCAAGCTCCCATCAGCGCTCGTCTCGCCGAAGAGCTCGAAGTTACCCCGCCCGCCGTCACCGCCGCGCTCAAGCGCATGACGCGCGACGGCCTGCTGCGCATCGAACGCAGCGGCTACATTCGTCTCACGCGCAAAGGCCGCGGCGAAGCCGAACGCCTGGCGCTGCGCCATCAGTTGGCCGAAAAGCTTCTCACCGACGTGCTCGGGCTTGACTGGACCCTGGCCCACGCCGCCGCCGAACGGCTCGAGCATGGCCTCTCGCCGGAAGTCGAGGAGTTGCTGATTCGCCGCTTCGGCGCCGATAGCGCCTGCCCGCATGGCATGCCCCTGCGCGGCGGATTGGCCCGGCTGAAGCGCACCCAAAACGCCGTCCCGCTCGCCGACGTGCCCGTGGGCCGCACCGTGGAGATTCTGGCCGTCTACGAAAAAGATCCGCGCTTCCTGGAATTTCTCGACGCGCGCAAACTGCGCCCCGGCGTGCGCATTCGCGTGCTGCATCGGGAGTACGACGAAACCACCACGGTTTCCGTCGCCGGGCACAAAGCCTATCTCGGCAAACCCGCCACCGCCCGCATCTGGGGCCGCATCGTCAACGCCTGAATAAGTTTGCCCGATGGAAGAGGACGCAAGAGGACGGAAGGGAAGGAGCGAGCCATGCAAGATCTTCGTTATCCCATCGGACGCTGCCCGTCGAAATCGCCGCTCGCTCCCGGGGAACGCGCCGCGGCCATCGATGCCATTGAGCAAACGCCCCAGCGCTTGAAAGCCGCCATCGCCGGGCTGGCACCCGGGCAACTGGACACGCCCTATCGTCCGGGTGGATGGACCGTGCGGCAGTTGATCCATCACCTCCCGGACAGCCACATGAACTCCTACGTGCGTTGCAAACTCGCGCTCACGGAGGTCGAGCCTACGATCAAGCCATATGACGAGGCGCTGTGGGCCGCGCTAAAAGATTCGCAGGAGACGCCCATCGAGGTGTCGCTCACCTTGCTCGACGCCCTGCATAAGCGCTGGGTGACGCTGCTGCGCGGCCTCGGCCTTGAGGATTTCGCGCGCCGTCTGGTACATCCGGAGCGCGGCGCCATGACGCTGGACGATGTGCTGACGACCTACTCCTGGCACGGGCGGCATCACGTCGCCCACATCACGGCCTTGCGGGATCGCATGGGGTGGGGTTAGGGAGTCGCGCGTATTTCAAACTCGCGACTGGCTCACAGCGGTGATCTCCCGCGACGTGATCTCATACCGGAAGCTATCGGGGTTCAGCGAATCGAGCCGTCCGTCGGCCGTCTCCGCCTGCGGATACATCAGGAAGGGCAGCGCCTTTCCCGTCGATCCCGGCAGCGCCACGTCGTGCGCGAAGTTGTAGGCGATCCAGTTCATCTCCCACGAGCCGAATAGCCGCTTGCGCGCCCGCACCACCATCTCGTCGTTCAGCGGACGATTTCCCGGCGGCTCCTCCAGCACCACTTTGCGCACGTCCGCGGGATCCACCGGAACCCAGCCGCAGCCGTTGAGGTAAACCTCCGCGCGGCAGTGCTGCGCCTTGCTCACGTTCTCCGAAGCCGCGCCCAGGCTCTTGTATCCCAGTTCCGATTTCGCCACGCGAATGCCGTAGGCGTCGCGCGCCGGCAGCCCGCTCGCCCGCGCCAGCCCCACGTACAGCGCGTTGAGGTCCGCGCACTTGCCGCCGAGATTCTTCGATTCCAGCATGAAGCGGATGTCGCCCAGCCCGCAGCCCAGCGTCTTCGGATCGCGAAACGTGTTCTCCACGATCCATTCGTAGATCGCCCGGGCCTTATCGACGTCCGTCTTCGCCCCCGCCGTGATTTGGTCCGCCGTCTCTTTCACGATTCCATCGGTCGGCAAAAGGTGCGTGGGCCGCAGAAAATGTTGCAGCGCCGCCGGATTTTCTCTGGCCCCAGCGCCGGGCGAGGAGACGTCCACCGCGATATTTTTTGTGGCGATGCGGCTGGTGAGCGTAAGCACCGGCTTCGCGCCGGCGGGAAATTCCGCGAAGACGATCCCCAGCGCATCGGCCTTGCTTTCCGTCATCTTCGCCGAGCCGCCTTCGGCGTGAAACGTATTGGCCAGAGTTTTCTGGAAGGGCGTTCGGGAGATGAGCGCCGCCGGCAGCCAGATGCGTGTCATCCCCGAGGGCTTGAGCAATTCCACGCGCGTGGTCAATTCAAATGTGCGCCAGCCTCCGGCGCTCGCGTCCGCGGCAAACAGGCGCTTGGCCGCCTCCGGAAACGCCAACCCCGCCGATACCATACCCGCCGAACGCAAAAAGTCGCGCCGCTTCATCCATCACCTCTGAGCTGGAAACTGGCTTACCTGAAGCCAGGAAAGTCTCTTCCTCGAATCCACGCGTCCTACAAGGTACACTGCATGGCGGGCTCTGGCAACCTGGAGGCGGTCGCAAAATCAGCTGTCGGCACGGAGTTCCTAAAGAATGATGCGCGCTCTGCGCTACTACTGGAAGCTGTCGCGAGGCCATCGCCTTCGCCCTTGGCGTAGCCCCTATTTGCGCTGGCGAATGGAGACTTTTTTCGGTCCCGAAGCCGAGCCCGCCGGCCCCTCGCGTTTTTTCTCCCTGCTCTGGCGCGAGCGCCGCCGCCTCCGCGAATTCATGGATTGGGCCGACGCCTATCGTCGCCACGCTCCATGAGCGGCGGCTTCGGTGACAGGCCTTTGGCCTAGATAAACCCCAGATTTCTGCGTGGTGAAGTTCGCCAGGTTCGGGAAAATCGGCGGAAGGCTCCCGGCGCTAACGCCGAACCATTGCGCCAGCGTCGCGCCATATTGATCGATCGACGTAGTGGGTATCCAGCGGCCGTTGCTGCCCGCATCGTTAGCGCTCGCGCTGCCCAATTTAAAGTCGGGCATGGTGCCGTAGATGTCGGCGCCCTTTACGGCGCCGCCCACGATCATCTGCACGCTTCCCCAGGCGTGGTCGCTTCCGCCATTCGAGGCGGGCTGGAAGGTGCGGCTGAAATCGGACATCGTGAACGTCGTCACCTGCGAGGCACGTTCAATTCGACGGTAGCGGAATAGAAGGCGCTCATCGCCTGGCTCAATTGCTGCAACAGCGGCCCCTGGAGCGCGATCTGGTTGCTGTGCGTATCGAAGCCTCCCAGCGAGCAGAAGAAAATTTGCCGGCTCAGTCCCAGCGCCGAACGCACGGCAATAATCTGCGCCACCTGTTTCAATTGGCTTGCCAAACCCGTCGGCCCACCCGTCGTCGGGAAAACCGTCGTTATCGTTGGCGGCGGGTTGAGCGCGCCGGACAGGATTTTGCTGTCGGCCAGGGAACTCGACATGATCGAACTGCTGGCCTGAATCAGAGAGACGCCGGTATCGAATGTCAGCAACTGCTGCAGCGTCCCCAGGCCCGCTCCGGCGCCATAACCGGTAAGGCCCGGCGTTGTCCCAGGAATCATTGCATAGGGCTTGGTCATTTGACCGGTGGTGAAAATCGCCGAACCGGCCACCGAAGTGATCGGCGGGAACGCGGAATTTACATTGAATACTGGCTCCACGCTATCGGCCATGCGCCCCGCCCATCCGCTCTTGTAGAACCCGTCCATTTCCAGCGTCTGCCACTGTTGCTGCTGGTCGGCGTGAGAAAAAAGATTGGCGGGCACGGGGCAGCCATGGGCCAGATATTGCGTTCGCGTGAGCGGCTGCGACAACGTGCCTACGTTGGCCAGAAAGGCGAGCTGGCCGGATGTGAAAAGAGCCTGCAATTCCGGAGCGTTGGGGTGCAGACCGAAGGACGTGCTGCCGTTCTGCGCCGTTTTCGAGGTGATCGGTCGCCGTCAGTGAGTTCTGCGCGATCGCCAAGCCGCCGCGGGTTACGAATGTTGAAGTAGTTCGCATAGCCTGCCGTGTCGCTCGGAATCAGCAGGTTATTGCTGTCGTTCCCGCCAAAGAGAAAGATGCACACCAAAGCTTGGTACGTCGGCGGGGCGCTCTGCGCCAACGCGTGCATTAGCCCAAAGCGGCTGAGATTTGTGGCGATGCCGAACGCGCCGGCCGCGCAGCAAGCGCTCCGTACGAAGTCTCTCCGTGTCAGTCCCATGGCTTCCCCTTTCGGTCCTGCTAGTGCTGCACCTGATATTGCGAAGACGAAAGAATCAAATAGATCGCGTCCTGCGGCGCGCTGCAGGTTCTGATTCGCTGCCGGCCGGGACGGCATTCACCGCCGCCAGGATGCTGCCCGCGCGTCGATGACGACATCGACCCGTGCAGCAGCAGCGCGTTCAGCGAGTCCAGCAACTGGCCGCGTGGCATCCGGATTGGCCGCCAGGTTCGCGTACGGCGTGAAACTCACGCGTTGTGCCCGCCCCGATCGATCCAAAGACGAACGAGTTCACGAAATTGGCGCGAACCAGCGCCGTCGCCGTCGTCTGCAACGCAAATTCCGGTCCCACCAGATTCGTTCCCGGTATCCTGTAGTCCGGCGGGAAAAAATTGAAAACGCTCGGCGATTCCATCGGCGGCTCGCTCATGTTGGAAGCGAAGTTCACCGGGCCCAAGCCGTCGGAGGTGGCGCCGAACGCCCGCAGAATGCCGGCGATGTAGAGAATGGGCTCGCGCAGTTTGCCGTCGGTGCCGTTCGCGGTTGTGGGGTCGTCGCCGCGCCGCGCTTCCGAATCCAGCAGGATCGCGGCGATCACCGCTTGCAAATCGCCTCGCTGCCCTGATCCGAACGTCGCGCCCGAGACGGTGAAGCTGCCGCTATCGAAAACCGTAGCCACGCGCTTGATGTACGCGGAACTAGGGTTGCTGGTCACCAGTTGCTGAATCAGCTGCTTGCACACGAAAGGCGACAGGCTCGGCTGCGCGAAAATATTGTCCAGCGCCGCATTCAACTCCACTGTCGACGATTGTCCTCCGGGCAGAACTGTAGGCGTTCCGTTTACCGGCAGAAGCGTTTTTGATCCCGTGTCGTGGTTGCTCTCGACAGGCTGCATCGCGCCCAAGCCAATAAGGCGGGTTGTGCTTCACCAGCGTAGCGCCCGGCGCGCGTGGGATACGTCCAGCCGGTGAAGACGCGCGCGAAACGCCTGCACGTCGTTCTGGCTGTAAGTGGGAATCGGATTGCCGCTGCCATCCAGTTGCAAAGAGCCGTCTTCGTTGAGCTGATTGAGGCCCAGGGTGAAAAGCTGCATCAGCTCGCGCGCATAGTTTTCGTTCGCGTGCGTGGTGCTGGTGGCGGGCTTTGTCGCTATTCACCATGTCCAGATACCGGCCCATGGCCGGACTCAGCGTAACGTCGTACATCAGCGTCCGGTAGTTGCTGAACGCGTCCTGCAGCAGCAGGCGCATATAGGGCGCCATCCCCTGCGGAGGCACCGTGAAGCCGGAAGTTACCCAGATTTCGCTGAGCGCCAACGCCACGCGCTGGCGAAGTTGGTCCTGGCCGTTCAACGCATTGGTGAAAAGCACCTGTTGCGTGGACTGCATCGAGGTCACCCCGGCGGCCGGATCGGGATAGGTGGACATCGGCGCGCTGAACTGGCTATTCAGAAACGCCGGAAATCCCGTCTGTTGCACCTGTGCGATCAGCGCGGAGGTGGGGCCAAACGTGGACTGCTCCAGGAATCGCGCCGCCGCTGCCTGAGTTACCTGCGGAGCCGTGCTCGTCGGTGTCGTCGACGTCGAACTCCCGGAGCCTCCCGAGCACCCGAACATAGATGAAGCTGCGAGAGCACAGAGCGGCAAAATCAGCCGGCATCTCAACATGCTCGTTTCCTCCCGATTTCTACCAAACCAGGCTTAAGCCGTCCACAGGCCTGTGCCTTAGAACTTTTTTTGCAACCGCTTAGGGAGCACTTAAGGCTGGGAGCCCTAGCGCCGTGATACACCGTTCAACCCGGCCCAGCCGTCGAAGTTGCGCGAACCGGGCACAAGAAGCAAGAAACCGGCGCGAGTATCGCCAACCGAATAAGGCGGCTGTATCTCAAACATTTTTTGCAACCGCGCAGGGAAGACTAGGGCTGGGAGCCCTAACGCCGTGATTCACCCGCATGAGGCGGGCTGGTGGGCGAGGGTAAATACCATATGCCCGGCGGTCGTGACAAGTCCAAACAAAGCGCCCCCAATTTGGTCCTCCCCTAGAATGTGGTCTTCATCGACTCGCGGTCTACTCCTATTAAGGCCGATCCCCTCGCGGATACAAGGAACACCTGGTCGTGGTACGCCTAGTCACCTAACCAAAGCGGATATCGTAAACAGAATCCTTGACAAGCTTCCTCGCTTTCGCCAACATGCGCGCCACAAGCACGCTTTCCGGCTAGTTCAAATGGAGGTTCCACGATGAATTCCGTCCAGAAGCTGAAAACCGTCGTTCCACTTCTTCTAGGGCTTGCTATCGCTTTTTCTCCGATCCTTGCCGCGCAGGATTGGGGCCGAGGTGACCATCATGACCGCGATCATCATGATCGCGATCGAGACCGTCATGAACCAGATAACGACACGCCGATGACCCTCATCGGGGTCATCGGCATACCAGGCAATCCCATTTCCAGTACCGATATTGCTTGGGTTGACCAAGCCACGGAAAGACTGTATTTCTCGGATCAGGGGTAACGGCCCTACCGGCACGTGCCCGTTAACAACAGGGGCCAAAGTACACGGCGCCGTCGATGTCGTTGACGCCGAAAACGATCTATACATTGGCCGCATCACCACAGGAACAGTCGGTGGGAGCGCGGTCTGTTTTGCGGGAAATAACAGCGCCAATCGGAACCTTGGCGGGCCCAATGGCGTTGTGAACGGAGCAAATCTGACAGTTTGGGCCGGCGACGGGGACAACACGGCGAAAGTCGCGGACGTGAATCCCAAGTCACCAACCTATCTGCAGATCATTGACTCGATCCCGCTTTCCAATCGGTCGGCCGTCTCCATTTGTGTGCCGCTCTACCTGCCAGCGTGCTGACGAGCTTGGCTATGATCCGGAGGACCACATCGTCATGGTGGCCACCGATTCGCCTGTTTCCATTCCTCCGTACGTGAGCTTCGTGAATGCTGACACTCATACGTTGATCGGCCAAATCAACTTTGCCGCGCAAGGTCTCGGAACGGGTGGAGGATTGGAGCAGCCCCTCTGGATTCCCGCTCTCCACCGCTTCTTCCAGACTCTTCCTACGACCAGTACCGGTTTCGGGAAGATTGCTATTGTCGATCCGCGTGGTCCCAATCCGCACGTCACCGGCGTGATCGATCTCGCTCCGTTCAAGTGCAGCGGCACCGGTGAAGCTCTTGGCGACGATGATCATGTTCTGGTCTCCTGCGGGAGCTTCCCCTTGGTCATCGATCTCCACGGCGCGCAAATCGGGCCCGGCGTCACCCAAGTCGGCGGCGGCGATGAAGTGAACTTCAACCCCGGCGATGGCAACTTCATCGTGGCCTCGAACGTGGACGGCAACTCGGCGAATCCCGTCGTCCTCGGCGTGATCGACTCTGACTCTGGCCGTTGGCTCCAAAACACGCCACTTCCGAACGGACTCCAACCCGCCGGTGATCGCGCGGGAAACCTGGCGGCCTTCGGAGAAAATAACCATGTGTTCGTGGTGGTCCATCCCGCCACACCTCCCGCTACTGACGTGTGTACCTCCGTTGGTTGGGGAACCCAGGGCTGTGTCGCAGTCTTCACTCACACGGGTGAGGAGCAAGGCGACCACCGAGACGGCGACGATCACTAGGACCATCGCTGACCGAATCTAAAATGCCTCACTCCACTGCGATCAATGCCGGGCGGCGCAAGCCGCCCGGCACTTTTTTTTCGATTCATCCCCCGGCATGTTACCGCCTCTAGTGCCCGACTACCGCGACCTTGAATAGTCGGGCACTTTCGGCAAGCTATCTCATCCCTCCCTCACAGCGAGCGCAGAAAGTTCAAAAGATCCTGCTGCGCCGATGCCGGCATGTTGTTGAACAGCGTGATCGAGCTATTTGCCTCGGACCCTGAGCTCGCGTGCGCCCGTATGGCCTGTACCAGGTCAGACGTGCGCCCGTCGTGCAGGAAAAAGACCCTCTGGCCCAATCCCCAAAGGGGCGCGGTGCGAAACTCCTGCCCGTTCGCATTTCCTTGCGATACCCCATCCGCCAGGCCGGTGCCCATGTTATGAACGAGCAAGTCGGAGAATAGATTCGCCTGCACGTTCGAGAGTGCCGGGTCAAAGGTGGACGTCGCCGTGGTCATCGACGGAGTGTGGCAAAGCGCGCACCCGGCCAGCGCGAATACCGCCAGCCCGCGGACTGAGGACGCAGTCGGCGGCGCCGGCTTCGGCTGATCGAGCATGCGCATGAACGAAGCGAACGCCGTGATGTCGCTATTCACCGCCGGCCCCGTCATTCCCGGGTTCGAGGTATCCTCAGGATTCTTGTTCGTTCTGCATCCCGGAGGGAGGGAATGCCCGGGCTCGGGCCGTTGTGTCGTGAAGAGTTCGTTGGTTACGCCGTCCTCTACGTTGTAGGCTTCGCCGGCAAACATCAGCAGCGATTTGTTCTGCGCCTTCCAGCCAAAGCGCGTGATGGTGCCGTCGTTCCCGCTGCGGTTGACATGGCCGGAAATGCCCATCCTGGCTTTAATCGCGGCATTTGGCCGCTTCGTTCGCCAGAATCGTCGTATCGTCTATGCCTTCGATCAGCCCATCGCCATACGTGGGCGTCGGAATCCGGAAGACGGCGTTATTCGAGGCCAGCTCTTGCGCGAAGTTGGGCTGCGCTATCTGGCAGGTGCCGGCATCGCTCCGGCCCGTGACGCTGTAAAGGTCGTGCACCCCTCCGTCAGGCGCGTTGAGATTCAGGCTTCCATCCGCGTTGCGAGAATACTTCAGGCGCATCTCCCGCACCGGGCCGGACGGCGTAATGAACGACGGAATCATATTGTTGGCTCCGCCCGCGCTGTAATCGAGCGTCGCCTGAGGATTCTGGCCGATGTAGGGATAGGCATTAGCCGCTGGCGAGCTTCCGCCCATCGCTGGGTGCGCGTGGCATTCGCTGCAGGCGCCATTGGGACCGGAATTGTACAGAGGCCCCAGCCCGCCGGGAAATGTCTCCAATTCGCCGAAGCGGGTAGCGCCGTCCTGCGCCCCTGCCAGCACCGCGGGGTTTATATTCTGGATAAACCCGCCTGCCCCTGTTGGGCGCGCCTCGTGGCCCGGGATCGTTGACCGACCCATTGGCGGTGACAGGCGCGCTGGTGGTAGCGGTAGGCCCATCGGCGGCGGCAGGCACATTGGCGGAAATCGCCAGTACCACAGACGACAGAAACAACACTGCAACTACAATCGTTCGTTTCATAGTGGCTCCCTGAGAGCCAGGGCATGGGTCTGGCGAGCTTAGGACCGCGGGCGCGGGGCGCAAGACGCGGGGGCCAGGCAATGCGTCGTTTCGCTGCGCGGCGTGATCCGTCTATGGCGCGCTAAGCTAATCGTTGGGAAGGTCGGCTACAACTGTACCGAGGTCTCGATTTGGTCCGGCCCCGGGAAGTGTCCTCTGGTGTAACCGGGAAGTGTAGCCAGTGAAGGACAGAAGCCAATCACGCATCGGCACAAGGGAAGAACGAAGGCTGCCCTCCGAGCTGTACGCCTTTCGACGCGCAGGAACGATCGACGCCGTCGCCGGCACTCGACACGGAAGCCGCAAGATGTATACTCTACGGCACATAGGAATGGCCGTCGGCGAATGAGATTTAACGGAGGGTGCTCACGTGAAGCGAGCTGGGTTCTTTGCTGTTCTGCTACTTTTTTCCGTGGCCGGCGCCGTCATGGCGCATCACGGAAGTGCGGGATATGACATGGACAACATGACCGCCTTCCCCAAGGCCACCATCACCGGGATCGAGTGGACCAATCCCCATTGCCAGATTCATTTCGATGTGACCAATGACAAGGGCGTGTTGGAACACTGGACTCTCGAGGCTCCTCCTCCCAGCATGCTGGCGCCGCGGGAGTGGACCAGGCGGTCGCTGCAAACCGGCGACATGGTCAAGATCGAGTTTCACGCCGCGAAAAACGGTTCGACCTACGGAATCATACAAAGGGTGACCTTCCCCGATGGCAAAATCCTTCGCGCTTATCCGGACCGCTAGGTCCGTTTCCCGTTTGCGTTCTACTTCCGCCGGCGCTTCCAATCCTATTCGGCGAGGTCAAGGAGTTTTCATGCGAATTCCATGGTTGCGTTGCGCCGCTGTGCTGCTCGGAGTTCTCGCCTTGGCCGTTGCGTCGGGAGCCCAAGCGCCGCCCGCGAAGTCCAAACCCGCGGCTCAAGCCAAGGTCCCCGATCTCTCCGGAGATTGGGGGGCTACCCTCCAATCGGGAGGAGGCGCCAGCTTCATCGTCTCCGACCCCAACTACAAAAAGACGGGAACGCCCGAAGACGACACGCCGTATCAGCCCTGGGCGCTGGCCAAGCTAAATGCCGAGAGGCCCGAACAGGGACCCCACGCGACTTTCGTGAACACCACCGATCCGCGCATCAAGTATTGCGATCCCATCGGTGTGCCGCGCATCTACCTGGTCCCCACCCAGTTTCGTATCGTGCAGGGGACTGACCCTCTTTACATCCTTTACCAATACGGCCCCACCTGGCGCCAGATTCCCATGAACGTCCCGCATAAGCCTGACCCGGATCCCACCTGGTGGGGATCGTCGGTGGGGAAGTATGAAGGCGATACTCTGGTCATCGACAGCATCGGCTTCAACGATAAGACTTGGCTCGATCATGCCGGGCGTCCGCATAGCGAAGACCTGCATCTCATCGAGCGCTTCCGCCGCATCGATCACGATACGCTTCAGCTGGACGTGACCTTCGACGATCCCAAGGCCTACACCAAGCCCTGGAACGGGCAAAAAATGTTCAAGCTGCAGCACGGCGGTTTCGACGACGCGTATAGCTGCTCCATGTCGGAATACGAGCATTTCAGCCAGTCCGTCGTCGACCCCGTGAACGCCCCTACGAAATAGCGGTCGCTCCCAACACGTCATCGGCTTCGCGATTCCGTTGTAGCCCAGGGCGCGCTCACGTGGTTTGTGAGCGGCCCTGGGCTTTTCGTTCCTCGGTGCGCGCGGCTTCCGGTCCACGCGCGGACGAAGCGCGGAACCGTTGTCATTCTGAGCGGAGTGGCCGCTGTTTTCCTGCGGCCTGCGTTTGGGGCCGCGCGGCTACGTAGTCGAAGAATCTCTCTGGGGCTCTTCTTCCGGGGAGCACTGCCTTCGCCGAAGGCTAGCGCCCCAGTTGTTGCAATTGTTCGGTGAAGTATTCGCGCCAGCTCTCCGGCAGAGCCTCGAGCCGCGCAGCCTGCCGCAACCCCTCGCGATCGTCCATCTCGAACGCGTATAGCCTGGTAATGTCGGCAACGGTCAGGTTGCCGGTCGCGGCACTAACGATCTCGATCCCGTCTCCGCTTTCCATCTCGCCTTCCTTCGCCACTGAAAAATAGAAGCCTGTCCGCCGGCTCATCAGAAAGCGCTTCACCATCTCCTGCGTGCCAAACTTGATCCCCAGCTTGTAACAAGGCAGCCGTGGCTGCGTGACCACCAGGTCCGCCGTCCCGATCCGGAAGCGGTCGCCGATGTGTATAGCGCTTTCGTTGAGTCCTTCCGTGGTGAGGTTTTCTCCGAACGCTGCCCAAGCTAGCTCGGGGTCGCTTAATTCCTCTCGCCAGTAATCGTAATGCTCGGCCGGATAGGCGTAGACAGCCTTGTAGGGCCCGCCGTGTACGGACAAATCCGCCTGCCCGTCTCCCTCCAGGTTCAAGCCCTTCACTCGGACCGGCCCATCAACAGGCTCTTTGAAGATGCCCGTTGTGACCATGCCGCCACGCCACTCCACTTCGCGCGGGAGCCCGACATTCACCGAGATCAGCTTCATATCCGCATTCGATACCGTAAGGGGGCTCGCCGATTCACCTTTAGCTCCCTACCGTGCGTTGGAGTAAAGGTTCTGCTTGGTTTGCTTCAAATATTCAAGCTTGGCCTTCAGGCCAATGCGCTCCGGAGACGGATAAATCCAAAATCCAGCTTCCTGGTCGCATTCGTGGATCTCTTCGGTCCTGAGATAGCAATTGCGCCACTTACTCTTGATGTCGTGATAGCGCTGCATGGCGGAACGGTCGGACGCCAGTGTTGGCACCCCTGTGAACGCCAGTAAAACCAAAAAAGAATAGAGAAGAACCTTGTCCTTCCCCTGGCCGCCTGCGCCAAGAAAATAGAAATAAACGCCAAGTATTCCCAGCGCAAGATAGTTGGTATAGCGGCTCTCAAATGCCAGGTTCGATCCCAGGCACGCGCGCCCAAAGGCAGTCGCCGCGCAAAAAAGAAGGCAGAAGCCCACCAAAACCGCCGGCACCAGCTCTTTGGGAGCGCACTCTTTCGACCTCTTCAGGCTCTTGCCAAACGCAATCAGCACAAAAATCATGGCCGTTAGCGCCACGGCCCCCAGCGGTATGGAGATAATCTGAGGTCCCCTGGCGCCAAAGTTATGCGCGAGCATCCCCACAAAAAATGTGAAGTACGTTACCGGCGAGCGTGGCGCCGGCGACGCGCAATCGACAAACGATTCCGGTACGTACCCAACCAAAAATGAGGCCAGCGATACAACCGACAATGCAAGCGGCAGCAGCACCATGCTCGCAGGCCGCTGGGCCGCGCGTTGCGCAAAATATTCGAGCATCAGCCAGGCCGGCGTAATGATGCCCATAAGAAGGCCGTAGCCCGTGTAAATCGCCAGGAAATTCATGATCAAGACGAGCGTGTATCTCACCGCCGCCCGTTCGCAGGTAAGAGCCATGCAGTAAAGCACCACCAGCAATAGAGGCAGCGGTCCGTGGGCGAAGTCGGGCGTCACCCATAAGCTTTCGTATTGCGCCGGCGTGAGGAAGATTATCGGAATGGCTAAATCGAAGAGGCGGATTCGTCCCCACAGCCTGGTCTTCAAATAAATCGCGCAGAGGGCTGCAAGCGTCACAATGGATGTCGCCAGAAACGCCTCGCCCCTGCTATTCCAATGAAAGTGCGGTTCCAGAAAATAAGCGAGCAGGCCGCCCACGCCCAAGCGATGTGCGTCGTATCTCCAGCGGAACATCTCCCACAGCGTATGCTTCTGGAAAAGCGTAGCTTCGTGAATAGCCCACTGGTCGGAAAAGAAGATGTTCACCGCGTACTGAGACACCTGACGGAAGCGCCGGACGGCCAGGATCAAAGAGACTCCTAGCACGAAAAGCGGCTGCCAGATGTTGCCGGACCTGTAGCGGCAAGCAGGCATAGCTCTCACAAAATTCAGTCGGCTGGATACTACACGATTCGAGGCGTCGCGTTTGACCCGTCTGGTAAAATAGAAGGAAAAACGAAAAGGAGTGCGGCGCTCTCGGCGCTTCTCCAAATCCACGAATCAGCGTACGCGCATCGATCCTGTTGCTATGAACGGAAATGAGAAGAAGAATGATCGGTCTGGCCCATGCGGCGAACAGTTTCGGCCACGCCTCTACGAAAATTGAGGTAAGTCGCTTAGATTGATACTCTTGTGATATGGCCAGGGATAAGTAGCTTGTTTTGATACTCTTGAATTCATGATTATTCACTTGACTAAAGCTAGGGCCATGCTGTATTATCCTGTGCATGGACATAAAGCCTACTTCTTCTTCGACTTACCGGGAGCCGCAGAAGCGCGAATCTGACGCTTCAAGTCCTTTTTTATCGACGCAACAAGTTTCCGCATCGGAACCTTGTGCAGCATCTCCCGTCTCTTCTTCGCGTCCACGTAGGAGCCTCCGTATGAAGCCGATCAGCCTAACAGACGTAGTGACTCGGTTCGGCACCGATGAAAAGTGCCGTGAATTGCTCTGCCGCCTTCGCTGGCCGAATGGTGCCGAATGCCCGCGTTGCAAGGAAAAGGCCGTCGAACTTGGAACCGAAAAGCAACTGTTTTACTGCAAGCCGTGTGATTATCAGTTCTCTGTCACTACCGGCACAATTTTTAACGACACACATCTTCCGCTCGAAAAGTGGTTCATGGCAACTCTTCTCTTGTGCGAAGCAAAGAAGGGCATCAGCGCACTCCAAATTCAGCGGACGCTCGGGATTGGCGGCTATAAGACGGCATGGTATCTCTGCCACAGAATCAGAGCCGCAATGCGCGAAGCGGACAAGCCCATGCTCGACGGCAAGATCGAGATGGATGAAACCTACGTCGGCGGCAAGGTTCGTGGTCGCGGAAAGCAGGCTGGCAGAGACAACAAAGAAACCGTTATCGGCATCCGGCAGCGTAACGGTGAGGTCCGATTCTTTCATGCCAAGGACGCGAAAGCCGGAACCATTGCGACGTTTATACGTGAGAACGTGAGCGAAGATGTGGACGTGATTATTACGGATGATTTTATGACCTCTCCCTACGCCATGAAACGCGCTGGCGTCCCGCCCGAGAAACACAAGACGATCAACCACAGCGGCAAGGTCTACGTGGATGGAGATATTCACACGAACACCGTCGAAAATGCGTTCTCTCTTCTCAAGCGCGGGATCATGGGCACGTGGCAT
This sequence comes from uncultured Acidobacteriota bacterium, assembly GCA_963823935.1. Taxonomy (GTDB): domain Bacteria; phylum Acidobacteriota; class Terriglobia; order Acidiferrales; family UBA7541; genus Palsa-189. The sequence continues at coordinate 268,385 of CAWGNM010000006.1, read as the reverse complement.
AGAATCAGCGCGAAACATCTCGCGGCCTACTTGGAAGAGATGAGCTTCCGATTCAATCGCCGCAAGCGGCCCGATCTGTTCATTGATACGCTGCGCCATATGGTGACTGCCTCAACCCTTACGTTCGAGAAGCTGACTGCCAATAAATTTCAAGCGAGCAACTTCTAAGGCTTTGGTTCTTGAACGAATCCGAGTATCTTCTTGCCGCCCGAAAGCAGCAATTGCTGCAATGCTCTACCCACCTGCTCTTCACAAGACAAGAATATCTCCCTCTGATTCTGGAATAGTGCGACTCCGTGCTCATGTACAGTTCCGTTAGCCATGGACGTAATGTCCATTTCAGGACCACAGTTGTCTACAAAGCGACCTGCTACAGACACTATGTAGGCTCCGATCACCTTGGCTTGTTCAACGGTAAAATAGGACCGACAGAGCAAATCCCATACATAGCGCGTCACCGAGGTATCTCCCCATCCAATCATGTCTGCCAAGGGATCGGTGATTGTGCGTTCCCTTGCCTTGAATAAGTGGGGAGTTGAACCGTTGACGGCAATTCCGATCAGTGCTTGCATTCCCTTGCTTAAAGGGTCTTTGAATACCTTCTCCAGTCGATCCCGAGCGGTATCAATATTGAAGGACTCGCCAGATTTGGTTATGTCCTCATCTAGCCCCTCGCACATCTTCCTAAAAATTGCCTTTGCTTGGTCTGGGATACCAGCATACGAAAAGATGATGACTCGCTCTTTTGTGAACGTCCTAAAGATTTTGGTTTCGTCGTACTTGAAACCGCCTCCTGTCATTTGGCGATCAGCACAGATTACCAGTCCATCCGTGCACGTAATTCCTACCCCAATTGTCACAGCTTTCCTTTCAGCAAGCCGCTCTGGTTTCAGCCCTGGGATATACTTGGGAAGCGGCTTCGGGATCATACGCTACTCCCGTCCGCTTCTTTTGTGAAGTGAATAATCGTGCTTGAATTAAAAATAGGGGGGTACCCCCTAAATAGCTAATGGACCACTTGAAGATTTTGCAGCGCGAAGCCGAAGTCCACGAGGCTCGCTGGTGGGAGCCCGAGCCAGACGGCCGCGTCCACTGCTACCTCTGCCCGCGCCACTGCCACATCGGCGAGGGCCAGAGCGGCTTCTGCTTCATTCGCGTCAACCGAGGCGGCAAGCTCTATAGCCTCGGCTACGGCTCGCCCGCCGCGCTGCAAATCGATCCCATCGAAAAGAAGCCGCTGAATCATTTTCTGCCCGGCACCAAGGTCTTTTCGCTCGGCACCGCAGGCTGCAACATGGGCTGCTTCTTCTGCCAGAACTGGGACATCTCCAAGTCCAAGAGCGATCAGGTCCATTCCACGCACATGCCGCCCGAGGACGTGCCGCTGCTCGCGCTGCAGTACGGCTGCCCCTCCATCGCCTTCACCTACAACGAGCCCACCATCTGGGGCGAATACGTCGTGGACATCTGCCGCGCCGCCAAAGAGCACGGCCTCAAACCGTGATGGTCACCAACGGCTACATCACCCGCGAAGCCTTTCACGACATCTACGACCACGTCGACGCCGCCAACGTCGACCTCAAGGCCTTCACCGAAAATTTCTACGGCCGCATCACGCTCACGCATCTGCAGCCCGTGCTCGACACGCTCGCATGGCTGAAGAACGAAACCAACGTCTGGTTCGAGATCACCAACCTGATGATTCCCACGCTCAATGACGATCCCGGCGAGACGCGCAGAGCTCGCCGAATGGATCCTCGAACATCTCGGGCCCGACGTTCCGCTGCACTTCACCGCCTTCCATCCCGATTTCAAGCTGCGCGACAAGCCGCGCACGCCGCCGGAAACGCTGCACCGCGCTCGCGCCATCGCGCGCGAAGCCGGGTCTGCACTACGTCTACGAAGGCAACATTTTTTCCGATGGCGCGAACACCTACTGCCCGCGATGCGGCAGCGTTCTGATTCGCCGCTCCTGGCACGACGTTCCCGAAAATCGCCTGCGCGACGGCGCTTGCCCCGATTGCGGACAGGCCATCGCCGGCCGCTGGGACAATGGCGCGCCAATTTCTTCTCCGCCGCGTAACCAAGCCGCGCGCTCCAAATACGATTTCCTCAATCTCTAGCGATGGGCAACGTTGCTGTCGATGGCTTCTGCGGATGGCTTGAAGGAGATGCGATCGTCAGAAAGAGTAGCGCAGTTCAAAGCGCGCGAATCGCGCCGGCTGAATCTCCACGGGCAAGCGCAGATTAAATGAAGTTCCGCTCACATCGTTTTCCTGAATCTTGTAGTGGCTGTTCGCTACATTGAAAACATCTACCGCCGCATCGAGCGAGCCGCGCGGAAGGCGGAACTCCCGCGCCAGACGCAGATTGGCGTTGATTACGCCCTGAGCGCGATTGCCGCTCAGCGGATCGTTCAGGATCGTCCCGCGATGCGTGGCATCGATCACGAACGGACCTTGCGCGAGTCCCGTGACCAGCAGCTGCCGCGCGAACACCAGCCCATCGTTGTAATCCGCAATCGCCGCGAACTCGATGCCGCGCGGCAATCGGTAGGTTCCTTGCAGCTTGCCGAGGAATGCGCGGTCCATGAAGCTTCTGCCGCTGGCGTTCACCAGCGTGTTGGGGTCCATGTAAAGAGAGCCAACCACTCCGGGATCGCTCTCAAACGCGGCATCGCCGGGATTCGTTGGCCCGAGAGACTCCTCCGCAACGAACGAAGCATCGAGCAAGAGATTGCGCCAAGTGGTGCGAATGTCCGCATGCGCGCCCTTGTTGAGCGTGCGCAGATCGGGCGGATTGGTCAGCAGGTAGCGATCTTGTCCGAAGGTCGCCGGATTCTGTTGATACACCGTGAGCGTTTGATCGTCGAACGTGCCGAGGATGCCATCGGATCCGGGATCGAGAATGGTGACGGGAGTAAAGTCCGAAGGCGGAACGCCAGTGTTGACGGCGGCGAGCCGGTGTTTATCGTCGCGGCGGAAGAAGCTGATGCTCAGATCGAGCGCACGCAACGGTTGGATTTGCGCCCCGAGGTCGAATTCATCGGCGTAGGGCCGCTCGAGCGACGGCGCTATCGAGGAGTAAGGCCCGCCGAAGCGCTGCACGATCGGCCCCAATTCGCCCGGCTCGAAGAGGCCGTCGCCGTTGCGGTCGATCCACTGATACTCGCTTCCGCCGAGGCTGTTGGGATTGCCGAAGTCGAGATATCTCCCGGCCAGCGGCGCATACACGCGAAAATACGTCGCGCGCAGCACCAGCCCACCGCCGTGGGGCACAAGCCAGGCAAAACCCGCGCGCGGCGAGATGTTGTTCCAGGCAATCAGATCGGACTGCGCGGCGAATGCGCGCGCCGGAGCGAAGCTTCCGGCGGGACTGGTTTGCGCGGGCAGGGAACCGCGCGAGAAGTCCGCCACCGCGCCGATATCGAGCGAGAAACTATTTCCCAGGGTGATGCGATCGGCGAAGGTCAGCGTGGAGGCCCGGATCATCGAGCGGCTGTCGGAAGGAGTGTTGAACTCCTCGACAAAGGCGGGCGAGCCGGCGGCAGTGATGAGGTTCATGTCGGATGGAGCGCTGAAGCGATTGATCGGGGACGACGTTTCAAAGCCGAATCCGGCCACAATCTGATGGCGCGCTTTCAGCGCGTGAAATGCGGACGGTTGCCAGAATACATTGGCTTGCTGGCGAGTTTGGGCCGCATCGTTTGCGAGCGGAGCGACTCCCGTGGCATTGATGCCCAGCAGATCGATGCTGCTTTGCGCCGAGCCGCCGTTTGCGGAATCGATGGGAGTGGTCTCGAGATGGGCGATGGAATATTGATACCGCGCTTGCACAACGCCGTACGTATCCGACGCGACGTGGCTCCATCCGGCTTGCAGGAAGTTGAATTGATCGGCTTCGCTCAAGTTCTGAAAGCCGTAAGGAGAGACGAACGATGGAGCCATGCGCTGAGCGGCGAGCACTTCGAGTCCCGCGGGCGTGCCCCAATTGGAGAGATTGTCGCGCGAGCCGCTGTAGAGCAGGTCGAATTGATCGTGCGGCCCCGCTTGCAGGCGCAGGCGCATGTCGGCAAAGAGCATTCGGCTGCCGAGATTATTTCCAGGCGCGGCGATAGGAACTGTCTGCGAGGACCCTTGGCCGGCGAACGAAATAAATAGATCGGCCCACTTCGCGAGCGCGCCGCCGGCTTCCGCGGAATCTCGCGTGAGCCAGCGATACTGCTCGTTCTGCTGCACCGCACCGCGATCGGCGGGCGGCGGCAGATTGCTCGATGCCAGCGCGGCGCCCGTGTCGCTGGTGGAAAAAGCGCCGTGCCACGCGGCAGCGGGTTGAGAAGGGAAGAAGCCGGTCTCGCTGGCGTAAGCGGTGGAAGTGGTCTGGGCGAAGCCGGAACGCGCGACGATTTGGTCGAGAGAGTCCACATCGGGAAGAATCGCAGGCTGGCCCGGCTGAAACGAGTCCGTGGCGTCCATTCCCAGGAGATTGAATTGCGTGCCGGTCCAGGAAGATGCCCCTTGCGACTGCCATGCCAGGCGATTGTCGCCGAGGCCGGAATAGTTCAAAGGCTGCGCGGCGGTGGCGGGTTCGCGGTCGAGCATTAGCCCCGCGAAAGTATGAGCCGTGGGATGACCTTCGCTTGGAGTTTCGCTTGGAGATGCGGCCCAGACGCCAGCATTTGCGGAGGTCTGGGTTTCGATCTGGAGATTTCCGGAAGCGGCGACCATGAGATGCAGGTCTTGATTTTGGAGCGGCTCGATGGTGATGAATATCGATGACGGGGCAGCGCGGCCGTTCTGAACTTTCAATTCGTAGCGCCCGTACGGCAGCGTAAGGAGAAATGCTCCCCGCGCATCTGTTTTGACGGTGGCTTGGAAACCGAGATCGGAGGAGATGACGACCGTGGCGCCCTCCAGGGGAGCTTCGGTGTCGCGCAGCGTTCCCGCGACGGTTCCGGTGCCGATTTGCGCGAGTAAAAGCGGCGGGGAAAAAAGGGCGAGCGCCAGCAGGGCGAGCCGAAGCGTCTTGCTCGGGCGAGGGCAGGCGGGCATAAGTTCGGCGATAGTCTAGCCGCATTCAGCGAGTCTAACGAAGGGATTTTTGCTCGGGATCTGTTGCCGGTGAACGCGAATGGCGTTACGAAGTGAGCCGATCCAAAAGGGCGGCGATTTGTTGGGCCGAGGGCGGCTCGAGCGAGAGAATCGGCTCGACGTCGATATCGGGAAAGCCGAGCCTCGTGAGGCCAGCGCCGAGCGTTTCGCGGATGTGCCGGGCAGGCGCGCCCCGCATTTTCAGGAGCGCTCGAAAGATCGTTTCGTGATCCGCGGCGGCGAATGTGTGGGTGGCGAGCCGCTCGAAAATCCGGGCGCGGGTTTCGTCGTCGAGGCCGGGAGCGCAAAGCGCGCCCAGGAGCCGCCGTTCGATTTCGGCGGCGGATAAGCTGAGATCCGCTGGGTCCATGACGGAGGGCGCCTTATTGCGAGGCTTGGCTGGCAAGGCGTTCGACGGCGGCGAGCGCCAGTTCGTTCCGGGGATCGGTTTCGAGACCGGCGCGATATTCACGCACGGCATCGGCGATGCGCCCTTGGCGCTCGTCGATGGCGGCGAGGCCGAAATCGGCATGGTTATCGAAGGAGTTCAGGGCCAGCGCAGCCTGATAGTCCGAGCGCGCCTTGAGCGCGTCGCCGGCGGCCAAATCGAGGTCGCCGAGATTGTCGCAGGCTTCGCCATTGGCGTCGGCTTCGGCGGAACGCGCGAACTGCTCGCGCGCGTCGGCGTTTCTTCCCTGTTCCAGGAGGAAGCGGCCGTATTGATTGCGAGTGCTTGTGTCCAGCGGCGCGAGCGAAACGGCTTGCTTGAAATTCGCATCGGCGTCGGCAAGGCGTCCCGTCTCCTGGTACATTTCGGCCAGATCCTTGTAGGCGTCCGCGAATTTGGGACGAAGGCGAATGGCTTGCGCGAAGAGATCGGCAGCCTCGCCATAACGCTTTTGATTCTTGCGCAGCAGGCCCAGATCGGTGAGCGTCACGGCGTTGGGCTGGCCGGGGCCGAGAGCCAGGGTCCACTCGCGCTCCGCGTCCGCCCAATCGCCGCGATCGGAGTAGACGACGCCGAGATTGGTGTGAATGATCTGCGCGTCGGGCTGCTGCTGGAGCGTGCGTCGATAAAGCACCTCATCGCTGCGCCAATCGCGATTGCGCTGGACTGCGATCACCGCGTAAGCGCAGCCAACGGCAACCAGGCCGACGGTCACAGCCTGGCGCAGGAGGAGCCTGCCGGAGGAGCGCGGCTCGCCCTGGGCTCGCCGCCACAGAGTTGCGGCGGCCCAGCCCACCAGCCAGCAAAAGCCGACCGAAGGGAGATAGAGATAGCGTTCGGCAAAGACTTGCGCGGGCATCCAGCGGGCATTCAGCACGGGCGCGAGCGTTGCGCCCATCCAGATCAATGCGAACGAGAGGGGACGCGCATGGCGCCAGAGCCAAACGAATAAGCCGGCGCACAGAACGAGGCCGGCGATCCCGGCCAGAACGCGAGGATCGCGGATGCTATTGCTTTCATGGAAGACGTAAAAGGCCATCAGGTGAGCGGGCCAGAGCAGTTTCCAGAGATAGCCGCCAATCAGAGCAACGGCGCTCAGCAGGACGCTGCTCCAGGGCATCGCGGGACGCCAGATGGCCGGAGCGAAGCCGCCTAAAACGAAACGCCGGAAGGCGAGGTAGCCGGCCGCGGCCAGACACAGCGGCAGGTAGCGGCGGAATTTATCGAGGAAGGGGATTTCCTCGGCATCGGGACGGTAGAAATGTTCGTAAACGATGAGCAGGGCCGGCAGGACCAGCGCTTGCTCTTTGGAAAGAAGGCAGAAGAGATAGGCGATCAGGATGGGAATGTAGGAGAGCCAGGATGGCGCGGCCGTGGATTCCGATTCCGTTTTGCTCAGGCGCAGATAGAGCAGAAACGTCAGCAGAAAAAAGACGCTCAGCTCCAAATCCGTAATACCGGCGATCCAGGCGACGGATTCGGTGTGTATCGGGTGCAGGGCGAAGAGGCCCGCAGAGATCAGGGAAAGCAGGCGGTCGCGGAAAAGGCGTTCCGCAACGGCGAAAGCGAGCAAGACGATGGCGATGTGCAACGCCAGGTTCATGAGATGAAAGCCGAAGGGGATGAGCCCAAAAGCCTTGTAAGCGAGGAGATAGGCGAAGGTCATCAGAGGCCGATAGTAGTTCGTGGCGCCTTGGGCTCCCTCGAAGGTCCAGACGGTGCTGCCGAAGATGCGGCCGAGGTATCGAAAGCTGTGGATATAGGGATTTTCGAGAACCTGCTGGCGGTCGTCGTAGACAAAAGCATTCGTCAGAGTATTCAGGTAGGGCAGAGCCGCGAGCAAAACCAGAAAAAGAACGGCGAGAGGATCGCCATCTTGGCGCGCTTTTTCCGGCAAGGGATTTACGGCCATGAGGCCATGGTAGCGGAGCGAATCGGCGGAATCTAGGATTCCGGGGAAGGGAGGTGACATAGGGCGAAACAGTAGACGGGATGACAGCGGATGGTGGGGTGGCGAAAGGCGCGAGTGGGGTCGGGGATGAAGCTAGCGGGTTTTCTGCTTGCGAACTTTGTGCTGGATGGCTGGGTGCGGAGTGGCCTTGTCGAGAAGATCACGGATTTTTCGCGCCAGGTCTTTGGGAGCATAAGGCTTTTGCAAGAGATGGGCGGCGCCCCGGGAGATCAGGGAGCTCAAGAGTTCGGACTCTTCGGAATAGCCGGAGGTGAAGATTACGGGAATTGCGGGATTCATTTGGCGAATTTGTTCCAGCGCGTCGGGGCCTCCCAATCTTGGCATCACCACGTCCAGCACGAGCAGGGCGATTCGCTGGGAGCTCGCCGCGAATTGTTCGACGGCTTCGCGGCCATCCCTGGCGAGAACGATCGAATAGCCCAGGCTGGAAAGCACCTGATGAGACATTTCGCGCAGTCCTTCATGGTCTTCGGCGAGAAGGATCGTCTCCGAGCCGCCGCGGATTTCCGCCTGAACGATTTCCGGCAGCGCTTCGGCGGAGCCTTCACTGGCGGGCAAATAGACGCGAAAGACGGTGCCTTTACCCAGTTCGCTGTAGACGCCGATGTGCCCGAGATGCTGTTTGGCGATGCCGAAAGCGGTGGCCAGGCCAAGACCGGTGCCTTTGCCTTGGCCCTTGGTGGTGAAGAAGGGCTCAAAGATTCTTTCCATGGTGGCCGCATCCATGCCGATGCCGGTGTCCGAGACGCAGAGCTGGACGTAGCGGCCGGGAGAGACGGCGGCGTTTCGCCGGCAGAACTCCGGGCCGAGCTCGATATTGCTGGTTTCGATGAGAAGCTGGCCGCCATTGGGCATGGCATCGCGAGCGTTCAGGCAAAGGTTGATCAGGACCTGCTCGATCTGCGCGGGGTCGGCCTTGGTGGCGAGAAGATCGGAGGCCAGCAGCGTCTTCACCTCGATCTGTTCGCCGATGACGCGCTGCAGCAGGGCCATGGCTTCGCCGACCACGTCGTTGAGATTGAGGATGCGGGGAGTGAGCACCTGGCGGCGCGCGTAGGCCAGGAGCTGCCGCGTCAAATTCCCGGCGCGCTCGGATTGTTCGCGGATATTCAGGAAGAACTTATGGGCGCGACTGCCGGCGGGGACTTCATCCTCGCCGAGTTCGGCCCAGCCCATGATGGCTCCGATTACATTATTGAAATCGTGGGCGATGCCGCCGGCGAGCTTTCCGATGGCTTCGAACTTCTCCAGTTGGCGAAGTTTCTTTTCCCCATGTTTGTGGTCGCGGCGTATCTCCGCATCCATGAGTTCTCGATGGATGGCCGGCAGGAGCCGCGCCAGATTACCCTTAAGGACATAATCCTGAGCGCCGCCGCGCATGGCCTCGACGGCGACGTCTTCGCCGATGGTCCCGGAAACGAAGATGAAGGGAATATCGAGATCGACGTTGCGAACGATTTTGAGGGCGGAGATGCCGCTGAATCCGGGCATGGAGAAATCGGAGATCACGCAATCCCAGATGCTCTCGCGCAGCGTGGCATGCAGCCCATCGGCTGTATCGACGCGTTGATGCGCCACCTCATAGCCGCCGTGCTCAAGAGCGCGCAGGAGCAAAGCGCAATCCTCCTCCGAATCCTCGACAATCAGTGCGCGCAGAAGTGTGGGCATCCCGGCTTACCGACTGGTATTTGCGGCCGGCCGCAGGGGGTTCGGCGCCGGAGGGCGTTCGTTGAGGAGCAGCCAGTAGAGACCAAGCTGGCGTACGGCGTCGACGAATTCGGCGAAATCGACGGGCTTGCGCACGTAACTGTTGGCGCCCAGGCCATAGCCCTCAAGGCGATCCCGTTCCTCATTGGAGGAGGTGAGAATGACGACGGGGAGGAGCTTGGTTTGCGGAGCGGCACGCAAACGACGCAGCACCTCCAGGCCATCGATCTTGGGCAGCTTCAAATCGAGGATGACGATTTGAGGCAGGACGCCGGCTTCGCGTTTGGCATAGGCGCCGGTGGCAAACAGATAGTCCAGGGCCTCGGCGCCGTCGCGAGCCACCACCACCTCATTGGTGATGTTGTTCTTGCGGAAGGCCCGCAGGGTGAGAGCTTCGTCGTCGGGATTATCTTCGACCAGCAGAATGGCGCTGCTTGCCATTTCTCGCCCTCCCCAAAGAGTCGATCCGGCTTCGCGGAGGATCCTGGCCGGCTTCAAAGCGGGTGAGCGCCGCGGCGCGGACGGTATTGCCCACACGGAGGCGAGCTTCAGCGGTTTGAAGTTTGGGTGCCATATCACACCACGAGAACCGTGGCGGTCGGACGGGAGGAAGGGATCGCGCCGACTCGCGCGTTAAATCAAGGCAGCACTATTGTGGATTCGTGGCACGGAGCGGTCAAACAAGGAGGCGGCGCGGTTTGCCTATTGGTAACGACCGGCGGCGACCGGCGATCCTGAGGGCCGGAGCGTAGTGGGTTAAGCGACTGGATTATGCGCCCGGGTAGGCGACGGGGTTACGTGATAGACGCTGGCGACTTCCGCAGACCGAGGCGAAGCAATCAGCTTTGCTGGTCGCGATTATCGTCGTCGCGATATTCGCCGGGAACGTCGTCCTCGGGAACTTCCTTCGTTCTGATCGGGCCGGCATCGGCATCAGGCGCGTCCTCAACGCCCTCGACGGCTTCCGCTTCGAGATATTGTCCTTCTTCCATCAGCTCTTTGACGCTCTCAGAATCTGCGCCAGCGCGATCGGAAAGGCCCTGGGTGTCTCCCGATTGGGTGGCTCGGCCCGAACCAGCCCGATTTTCAATTCGGCCGACGGCAGCTACCACTCGCGGCCGACTCTTGGCCCGGGCCTTTTGCGGCTGGCTCTTGGCTCGGGCCTTTTGTTGCCGGCGCGGTTTCGGCTTGGGGCGTTTCTTGGCGGATTTTTTCTTCTTCATGGAGCCCTCTCTTGTTGGGCGTTGTATTTGATGCCGCTGCCATGCGCGAGAGCACGCTCTGGCGAGAAATATTAACACGGGTAATCACAGCGGAGCGCCGGCGCGGGTCCGTCGACATCATGGAGGAACGCGCTCTGGCAGCGAGCTTGCCCGCGCGCCTGCGGCGGTTCATCCTATAAGCAGAGGAGACGAGAGATGCCGGCGGAACAGCTCAAGGCCGCGGCGCCCTTCCTGATCGAACAAAAATACGCCGAATACTCCCAGGAGCAGCACAGCGTCTGGCAGGAACTGGTGCTCCGCAGATGGCCGCAGATCGAGGCGCATGGATGCCGGGAGTATCTCGAGGGATACCAAATCATCGGCCTGCAGAAGGAACGGCTGCCCAACCTGGCGGCGATCAGCGAGAAACTCAGGCCGAGAACGGGATGGAGCACGACGCCCGTGAGCGGATTTCTGCCCGCACCGGCCTTTTTCGAGATGCTGGCGGCGAGGATGTTCCCGACCACGACGTGGCTGCGGAGCCGAGATTCGCTGGAGTACACGCCGGAGCCGGACATTTTCCACGACGTCTTCGGGCACGTACCGATGCACGCGCATCGCGTGTTCGCCGACTTCCTGCAGCACTACGGCAGCGTCTGCGCGCGGATCGAGGATCAGGAGTTGCTGGAGCAACTGGGGCGACTATTCTGGTATACGGTGGAGTTTGGGCTGATTCGCCAGGACGGAGCGGTGAAGGTTTACGGCAGCGGGGTGATCAGCTCCCATCGCGAATGCAGCAACGTGATCGAGGGCGGCTGCGAGGTGAGGGATTTCCAGTTGGAAGAGGTTCTGAGAACGCCGGTGCGGGTGGATCGCATTCACAAGCTGCTCTTTGCCATCGAGAGCTTCGATCAGCTGTACGAAGCCATGCATGCCGCCGAGGATTGGGCGGAGCAGCGCCTGTTGGAATCGCACCCAGGACGATAACGGGACGCTCAGCCGAGCAACTTCTGAACCAGGTGGTTGAGACGAGCGCTACACTCGGGCGGGATCTCCACAAGCTCGACGCCCATCCCCTGGCGCTCACGGACGTGGCGCACGATGGCTCGCGCGCTGACTTCTCCCGCGGGGACGGTGAATTGAACTTCAATCTCCTCGCCCAAGGGAGGGGGTTCCGCGGAGGCAATCGATAGCCCGGCCGCGCTGATGTCCTGGACGCGGGAAACCACCGATTCGCCTTTGCCCTTCCAGGTGACCTTCATTCCGCGAGGCAGCGCGATACGAGGCAGGGTGCGCTTTTCGTAGCCGCTTGCGTCCGCTTCGATCATGCGATGCCAGAACTCCGGCTGGGGAACGGGAAACTCCACCGCGACTTCTAGTTCGTGCGTATTCCGGCAAGCGGTGCGAATGACGCGGCACTCCTGTACCTGTGCGGCGGCCTCGTTGATCAGGAGCAATTTCTGGCCGGCCACGACGGGGATTTTCATCACCAGCAGGGCGCCCCTGTCGCTGGCGTTGAGGACGGGATTTTCGTCAAAAAAGGGACCGAACTCCGGCTTGTGGCCGTAGACGCGGATGCGCGGCCCCACGGGGTGGCGTTCGCTGGCGCGGCGCTCGACCGAAGCTCGCTCGGCGGCTTCGCTCGCTGCTTACGTTTGGCTTCTAAAGATTCCGCTTGTCGAAGGGCCTCGAATATCTGGCTCATGTGCGCAATCTCCCCCAGAGATCAACGAGATTAGTCTGGACGGAACCGAACCGGAGGGAAATAGCTCAGGGGGTCTACAGGGAGTGGTACGAAGGGACTACGCCTGGGACAGCGCTGGGAACTGCGCTACAAGTTAGCGTGGGGCTCGGCGACAGCAAGCTGTAGAAATAGGCGGTAGAAGAGGCCGGTAGAAATGGCCGCTAGAAATCGGAATGTATACGCAACGGACAGCCTGCGGGCGGGATGAACACGAGGTGGACGTTTCAAGTTGGGCCGGTACTCGTAATCACTTGAAATAAAGGGAGATCGGCGCTCGGTGAGAGTGGGCCTGCACATGCAAATATACGAAATTGGAGAATGGACATGCTCAACGAATCGACAGGCAATACCAAAATTTCGCAGGCAATTATCCGGGGTTTGCCTTCAGGGAAAGCGCAGGCTGATCCTTCGGAGAGGCGCCAGTCCCCCCGATATTCGTTCACAGGAACATTCGAGGCGACCGAGCCGAACTCGGAAACCAGAATCCATGGCCGAACGGCCGATCTAAGCGAAGGCGGATGTTACGCCGACACGATGAGCCCTTTACCGGCGGGGACAGTAGTGAAGGTGCGCATCAGCAAGGAAAATCGATCGTTTGAGAGCCAGGCCACGGTGGTCTATGCCGTGGCGGGAATGGGCATGGGGTTGCGGTTCGAGTCGACTGACCCAGAACAAGCTGGTGAATCTGAGGAGATGGCTGGGGGAGCTTCGCGGCGAACTTCCAGCGGATATGGAAGCGGAGAACGAGGAGCCGCGGGTGCGCGCGGTAGCCCCAAGCAAGTGCGTCTTGAATGAGCTGATTGGCGAGCTGATGCGCAAGGGGGTCCTAGACCATTCCATGGGAAGAGAGATGCTGCAAAGGCTGGGGTAACGAAGAGACCGGCCAACAATAACAGGAACTTCACGCAGGCGACCAGAGCGGCCGTGAGCAGGCGCGGCCGCTCCATCCTCACAATAACCAGCCGGACACGCCCCAGGAACGAAAACCTTGTCGTGGCCTCCTTCGCTGGGAAAATAGTTCATACCCGGTAACGAGCGCTAAAAAGAGGCCGGCTCGAGTAATCGTGAGATGAAGATATTTGTCCCTGTGGCCGGCGGCAATGCCGGAGGACAGTTTCGAGATAACTGGCGGCTCAACGAGCGGCGGCAATGGTGGCTGTCGTCGTCCGCCATTGTGGTCTCGCTGATCCTCACTTCGGGTATCGTTTCGCTCCTGCTTCCTTCCCTTATTCCGCAACTGGGCAGCTACTACGCATTCGACGCCAACGTTGCCATACATGCCCTGGTGGGCATCATTCTGCTTTTTGACCTCTACGTGATCTTCCAGCAGGTGCAGATCTCCCGGTTTCGCAGGCAATTCGCGGAGCGCGAGGAGCTCTTCCGATTGATCAGCGAAAACGCGGCGGACATGATCGCGGTGGTGGATGTGAATGGGCAGCGGCTCTACAACAGCCCCTCCTACGAGAAGTTGCTGGGTTATTCGAGGGAGGAGTTGCGGCAGACGTCGGCTTTCGAGCAAATCCACGTGGACGATCGAAAAACGGTGATCGATGCGGCGGCCGATGCGCGGCGCACGGGGATGGGCCGAACCGTGGAATATCGCATCCGGCATAAGGACGGGCGCTGGCTGAACGTGGAATCGACGGCCAGCGTGGTGCGCAATCAAGACGGGGAAGTGGAGAAGCTGGTGATCGTCAACCGGGACATCAGCGAACGGCGGCAGCTCGAAGAGCAGCTGCACCGCTCCCAAAAACTGGAGGCCATCGGCAGATTATCGGGAGGGGTGGCGCACGACTTCAATAATCTGCTGGGCTTGATCATCGGGTATAGCGAAGCGCTGCAGCAGAGGATCACTCCGGAAGATCCGTATCGAGAGGCGGTGGACGAAATCCAGAACGCGGGCAAGCGCGCCGCGGCGCTCACCCAGCAATTGCTGGCCTTCAGCCGCAAGCAGGTGCTGGAGCCGCGAATTCTGAGCCTGAACGACATCATCGTGGATATCGAGAAGATGCTGCGGCGGCTGGTGGGCGAGAACATCGAGATGCAGCTGGTGCTGGCGCCGGACACGCAGACCATAAAAGCGGACCGCAGCCAGATCGAGCAGGTGATCCTGAATCTGGTGGTGAATGCGCGCGACGCCATGCCCAACGGCGGCAAGCTGACCATCGAATCGGGGAATTGGCAGCTGGACCGCTCCACGGTGCTTCGCCATCCCTACGTGATTCCCGGGCCGTACGCCCTGCTGAAGGTCACCGACACGGGTTGCGGGATGGATTCCGAACTGCAGTCGCACATTTTCGAGCCCTTCTTCACCACCAAGGAGAAGGGCAAGGGCACGGGTCTGGGATTGGCGACGGCTTATGGCGTGATCAAGCAAAGCGGCGGGTATATCTGGGTGGATAGCGAGGTGGGCAAGGGAACTGCGTTCCGAATCTACCTGCCACAGGTGAGCGGGGCGTCCGAGCCGGTTGATCGAAGCCAAGCCCGCGGCAACCATCGCGGCGGAGCGCGGGACCATTCTGGTGGTGGAAGATGAAGCGGCGTTGCGCAAATTGACCAAGAAGACGCTCAGCGAAGCCGGCCATAAGGTTTTCGAGGCGGCGGACGCGGCGGAGGCTTTGGAGCTTTCGCGAAAATGCCCAGACACCATAAATCTTCTCCTGACGGACGTGATCATGCCCGGAATGAGCGGAAAGAAATTGGCCGACGCCATGGTTGCGGAGCGGCCCGGCATCGGCGTGCTGTATATGTCCGGGTACACCGACGGCGAAATCGCCACTCATGGAGTGCTGGAGAAAGGGACGGCGATTCTTCGCAAGCCCTTCACGCGGGATGAATTGATGAGGCGAGTGGAAGACGCCATGATGGCGGCGGCGAGGTGACTATGGGCGCGACGAGCGGAAATGCGCCGGCCATGCGGCTGGTGGCCATCGACGACGATCCGAAAAATCTGAAGTTCGTGAACTTCATCCTGGCGGAGAGCGGCCTGGAGATTCATACCGAGTCCGACGCGCAGGCCGGGCTGGAACTGATCCATAAGCTGCGGCCGCAGATCGTGCTGATGGATTTGATCATGCCCGGCGTGCAAGGAATGGAGTTGCTGCAGAAAATCGTGGAGTTCGATCCGGGCATCGACGTCATTTTGATGACCGGCTACTATTCCACCGAATCCGCGGTGGAAGCCATCCAGAAGGGCGCGGCGGACTACTTTCCCAAGCCTTTCTCGCCGGAGAAGCTTCGCCAGCGCATCGCGCTGATTGTGGAGGACGCCAAACGGCGGCAACGCAGTTCCCGGCTGGATAACGAGCTTCTGGAGAATTTTCAATTCCAAGGAATCATCGGCCGCAGCCCGCTGATGCTGGACCTGTTTTCCAAAATCCAGCGCATCGCGCCGCATTTCCGCAGCGTTTTGGTTACCGGGCCCACGGGATCGGGCAAGGAGTTAGTGGCCCGGGCGTTGCATCAGCTGAGCGGCTCGGAAAAGCGCTTCGTGGCCGTGAATTGCTCGTCGATCACCGAAACGCTGGCCGAAAGCGAGCTTTTCGGGCACGTCAAAGGAGCGTTCACCGGGGCCAACCAGGACAAGGTGGGCGTTTTCGAGTATGCCAACGGCGGAACGGCGATGCTGGACGAGATTGGCGAAATGCCCTTGGCCATGCAGTCGAAGCTGCTGCGGGTCCTGCAAAACCACGAAATTCAGCGCGTGGGTTCTCCGGCGATCACCAAGGTGGACGTGCGCGTGGTGGCCGCGACACACCGCGATCTGCAGGAGATGTCGCGCCAGGGGAAATTCCGCGAGGACCTCTATTTCCGGCTCTGCGCCGTGGAGCTGAAGGTTCCCTCGCTGGCGGAACGGCCCGAAGATTTGCCGCTGCTCACGCGGCAATTCCTGAAAACGTTCGCCACCCAATACAACAAAACCGTGGCCGGACTGACGCGGCGCGCGCAGACCGTGCTGGCGCGGTACTCCTGGCCGGGAAACATCCGGGAACTGCAAAACGTCCTGGAACATGCCTGCATGATGGCGGAATCGGACGTGATCGACGTGCGCGACCTGCCGGAGCGGGTGCAGAATCAGAGCGCGGCCGGGAATGCCGAGTACGAAGTGATGATGTCCATCGATCAGCTCGAGCGGCGGCACGCCCAGCGCGTTCTGGACCATGTGGGCGGGAACAAAGTCCGGGCGGCGGAGGTTTTGGGGATCAGCCGCACACACCTCTATCAACTGCTCAAAGACAGCAGCGAGAAACAGAAAGAGACCGTACCCAAGGACGACGAGTAAGAGCTTCGACGCCTTCCCGAACTAACCAATCGGCAACGAAATCTCCAGGGCGAATGTTTCTACGCGCGAAAAGGCGCGTGGCTTTGATTGACGTGTGATCGACGTGCGGCCGACGTGTGCCCCCGGCAAAATTCCTAGAAGGAAAGCCCCAGGGCCGCTCACAAAGAACGTGAGCGCGCCCTGGGCTACAAGCGCAACCCTTGCCGGCAAAATTTGGGCGCAACGACAAAGTGAGCGTAGTTTTAGTTGACGCGAAAGGCACAAACCCCGGGGCGGATTGGAGACCGCGGATCGGAGTTAAGCGACAATAGGCGGGACGGATTCCCCTTCCTCGTAGCCGTTTATTCGGCTTCTTGACTACCTATTACGACCGTAGCGACGGCAGGGCTTGGCGCTTCATTTGGCGCATTGGCGCCGCGCGGCGAGCCCGCTATGCGAGGCCGGTCGATATTCATTTCGGGGGATCTATGGAAACGCTGAGGCACCTTTTTTCGGGCGGTTTCATGCCGCACGGATTCTGCTATTTGTGGAATCCGAGATTGGTTTGGCTGCATGTGGTCTCCGATTCGCTGATCGGCATTTCGTATCTTTCGATCCCCGTGACCGTGATCTATCTCGTGCGGAAACGGCGGGACGTGCCTTTTCATTGGATGTTCGGTTGCTTTGGAATCTTCATCGTCTCCTGCGGAGCGACGCACTTCCTGGAAGTATGGAACATCTGGAATGCGGACTATTGGATCGCAGGAGCGGCGAAGGCGGTCACGGCAGTGGCGTCCGTCTCGACCGCCATTCTGCTGGTCCAGCTTGTTCCTGCCGCCCTGGCGCTACCGAGCCCCTCGGATCTGAAGCGGATCAACGGAATACTTGCGGAGCAGAAGTTCGAGCTGGGCCGATCGAATACTCAGTTGGAGGCGGCGAACCATGAGTTGGAGGCGTTTTGCTACTCGGTCTCGCACGATTTGCGGGCGCCCTTGCGAGGCATCGATGGATTCAGCCAGGCGCTGCTCGAAGACTATTCCCAGAACCTGGATCAGACCGGCAAGCAGCATCTCGAGCGCGTACGCGCCGCGGCCCAGCGCATGTCCGCGCTGATCGACGACTTGCTGGAGCTCTCGCGCATTACGCGCGCGGAGATCCAGCGCGAGCAGATCGATTTGAGCGAGATGGCGCGCGCGGTGGCCCAGGAGATCTCCCAGCTCGATCCGGCGCGAGAGGCGGAGTTCGCGATCGCGCCGAACCTGGAGGCCGAGGGCGATCCGCGATTGCTGCGCGCCGTGCTGGAAAATCTGCTGGGGAACGGCTGGAAATTCACTTCGCGGCGCCCCGCCGCGCGCATCGAATTCGGGCGCACCCAGGCCAATGGAGAGAGCGCATTTTTCGTGCGCGATAATGGCGCGGGATTCGATCCCGCCTATGCCCAGCGGTTATTCGGAGCTTTTCAGCGGCTGCATGCGGCCACGGAATTTCCGGGCACGGGCGTGGGACTGGCTTCGGTGCAGCGCATTATTCACCGGCACGGAGGCCGCCTGTGGGCGGAAGGCGCGGTGAATAAGGGCGCGACATTCTTCTTCACGCTACCCTCGACAGCCGTAACCAATGAGGAAAGAAAGCCGCAGCGGGAAGAGCAGGCCGAATGAGGTGCTCTTTATAGTCGATCCATTCTGAAGTTCTGTTCTGAAATGGATTTCTGAAATGGCGCGCGCCCGGCAGAGAATAGCCATGTGCGGCACGTGTTCGTTGCCGGGGCCACATTCGATCAACGTACGAACAGGCGTCCGAACGCGTCCGAACGCGGAAAGAAATCATCAACAAGTTAGGATCGGAACGTGGCACGAGGAGTTGTAAATCGAAACTTCGGAGGAAAGGGAGATGGCGAGATACGGCAAGGCGTCACGCAAGAGTGTGAAGAGTGCGATGCACCGGCGGAAGAGAGGCACGCTTCATTCAGGCCCAGGAGGCAAAGCGGGGCCGCGTCAAGAGCCGGAAGCAGGCCATTGCCATCGGCCTTTCCGAAGCCCGCAAGAAGGGCGCCAAGGTGCCGAGGAAGAAGCGCTCGAGCTAGGGGCTTTTCGAGCAGGTAAAGTCTTAACCTCATTCTCACCCAGCCCGGATTTCAAATCTCGTTATTGGCGCGTTCGGCGGCCCGCGTGAACGAAGTGAGGCCGCTCCGCGTCGCAGAACTCTCGCTTTCGTAGCCTTTGTGGCGGCCGGTATCTTCGCTGGCGGCCTGAGGCAGGAGCCATTCGTTGCCGGCGGCAAGCAGGTCGCCGAGCAGTCCGGGCGCGACGCCATTGGCGATGACCGCAAGTTTTGCAGGCAAACCCAAAACCACTTCGCTCTCCCCGTTCTGACAAGCTCTGACGATTTGCCTGGCGGCGCGCGCGGCCCTCATAGAGGCGCCGGGAAGAGAATCGGTGATGGTGAACCAGGCGTATTCCTGCTGATAGTTGCCCTTGAACTCGGCGTTGCGCGGGCTTCCCGTGCGCATCAAGTTGGGGACCACCGTGGTAACCCAAATGCCGTCCTTGGCTAATTCGGCGCGGAGGCCCTCGCTGAATCCGACCAGAGCGAACTTGCTCGCGGTGTAGGGCAAAAGATGCGGGAAAGCCACTTTGCCGCCGATGGAAGTTATGTTAACGATGCGGCCCTGGCCGCGGCGTCGCATGCCGGGAAGGGCAGCCAAGGTGGTGTGAACCGCGCCCCAGAAGTTGACTCGCATGACGTCGTGGAAATCTTCCAGGGTCATATGCTCGAGAGGGCCGACGAGAATCGTTCCGGCGTTATTGACCAGGACGTCGACGGGGCCCAGCGCTTTTTCCACCGAGGACAGCAGCGACTGAACCTGGTCGCGATCCGAGACGTCGCACGGAGCGGAGAAGAAGTGGTCTCCGCGTGAAGCGAACTCCTCCCGAACGCGGGCGAGATCTTCTTCGTCGCGCGCGCAAACGGCGACGCGGGCGCCGTGGGTGGCAAACTCCCGGGCCATCACCAGGCCCAGGCCGCGCGAGCCGCCGGTGATCAAGACAACTTTTTCGTTCAGGTCCCAATGCCGGGATTGCTGCAAAATCGACTTGACCAATGCGCAGCCCACGACGAATCCGCCCCAAGCTAAACCTTTCACGAGTTTTCCCGCCACGATAACCTCCCAATTCTTGTCTCATTAGATTTGATTACGCGAGGACTGAATGGGCGCCGGTGGGTGGGGAGAAAATCGGCGAGCGTGATTGTGAGCGCTGGGGGCCCAAAACAAACGAGACGGAGGCGAGACGGACCCGCCAGCCTCTGGCGCTCGCGGGTCCGCGTCGATTACAGTTCCGCCGGTTCCAGTTGCTTGTTCCGAGGAGCTTCGCTGGCGCAAGCGCAGTCGAGAACCTTGACGCGCTGGCCCTCGCTCAAGCGCTGTAGGAGCAGCTCGGCGCCATTCTTGAAGCGGAAGGCATCCCGATACATGTGCGGCGTGGCGGTCAACTGCGTGAAGGTTACTTCTTCCGCGGGACCGACACAGAGCGACTGCTGCAACGGTTCGGGGATATCTCCCAAAAGCAATCGAGCGCCGGGAGGAACGCAAACGGCAACCGCTTGAGTGGGTTCGCCTCGCAGGAAGGCTTTCAGCATGGACCAGAGTTCGGTTCCCGTCCCGACCGCGTCCGCTTGCGTGCAAGTGCCGGCCGGAGCCAGCCCCAGCGAGCCGGTGCGGAATCTGTGGGTAACCAGATCCTCGCCTTCCTGAACCAGCCGATTGGGTACACCCATCAGAGAATAGTCACACATGTTGTTCTACTCCTTTCCGAGCCGCTGCCGGCACTTACGGGATCTAAATGCCCCGCTGAGCGCATGGGCTGAAGAAGGCGATCCGGAGCGATCTCACGGGAAAGACCAAGGCGAAAATGCCGCGAGTGAAGTGCCCTGATTGCCTTCCGCGGAACTCATCCCGTATGCCTGAATTATTCCGGCTGGATCAAAAAAGTCTATACAGTTGCTGCGGGATGGAGGGTCCAGGAAAGTACCTAGCCTTGGGGTTCGCCAGGAGTGGCAAAGCTGTAGAGACGAGCGGCGCGGGAGGTTTTGAAGCGGGGCGCCCAGGGGCGAGGCGACGGTTTCGATGCCGAATCGTGCCGTCGTTACTTCTTGTTGGCTTCTTTTTCTAAGCTCTCGAGTTCGCGGGCCAGCTCCTCGGCTTGCTCGCGCAGATGGCGGATCTGTTCGGCCATTGCGGGCAAAGCTTTGGCGGCAGCCGACGGAGGAGCGGCAGGCGGAGGCGACGACGAAGTGGCGTTGGCAAGCGCAGGCTGAGCGGGCAGGGAAGTGCCCGTCAAATCGGCGAAGGCTTCGCTGAAAGTATCCCGATAGATCAGCCGGTCGCCGATAGCCAAGACAACTTTCTTGAGCTGCGGCATGCGGGCCTCGGTAGCCTGAATGTAGATGGATTCGACGTAGAGGAAACCGCCGGTGACGGGCAGGGCGATGATGTTTCCGCGCAAGACGTGCGAGCCCTGCTGGTTCCACAGAGTCAGGTCCTTGGAAATGTTCTGGTCCTGATCGATGCGGGACTCAATCTGCATGGGGCCGTACATCAATTGCTGCTTGGAGAGCTGATAGAACTTCAGCTGGCCCAGCTGATCGCCATCGCAACGAGCGGCCATCCAGCCGATCAAATTATCCTTGCCGCGCGGGGTGAAGGGAAGAATCAGCAAGTACTCCGGCTGTTTTTCTCCCGGCAGGGTGGCCACGATGTAGGTGGGCTGAACGGGTTCGGGCTGTCCCGATTGGCCAAAGAGATTGCGGGCGATCTCCCAGATGTCTTCCTTATTGTAAAAGACCTGGGGATCGCGCATGTGGAAGGTGCGGTAAGCCTCCGCCTGGGTGCGGAACAGCCCGGCGGGATAGCGTACGTGGCGGCGCAAATCGGCCGGCATCGCGGAGGCCGGCTGGAAGAGATTGGGGAAAAGCTGTTCATACACCTGAATGATGGGATCGCTGGGATCGAAGACGTATAGCTCGACCTTTCCCGTATAGGCGTCAACTGTGGCCTTCACCGCGTTGCGGATGTAGTTGGCCCCATCGTCCAGACCGGCGACCGGAAGCGTTGCGGAATAAGGATGCGAATTGGAAGTCGTGTAGCCATCGGCCATCCAGACCAATCTTCCGTCGTCGGTGATGACCAGATAAGGGTCCTGGTCCCAGAGAATAAAATCCGCCACATGCTGCAACCGGTCTTGCACGGTGCGGTGGATCATCATGCGGCTCTGCGACGTGAGGTAGCCGGTGAAGACGATGTTGGGCTCGCCCTCGGAGATGGCCGCGGCGGTTTTCAGGAAGAAAGAACCAACCGGGAATCCTCCCGTGCCCTCGTAGGTGGAATATTTGTTCTGATCGCCGGAGGGATAATCGAACTCTTCGCGCGCGGTATGAACGAAGACGGGATCTTGCGTTTTTTCGCCGTAATAGATTTCCGGACGGGTGAGCTGGAATCCCGGAGATTTGATTTCGGGCGGGGCATTCTCGATGAGCAGCACCGGCAAGCCATCGGGAGTGATCCGATTCACCTCGGATACCACCGCTCCGAAGCCGTGGGTATAGATGAAGCGGGGATTGATCCAGCTTTGGCTGGCTTCGGCGGACAACTGGCCGACGTCGAGTTCGCGGCCGGAGATCAGCACCTGCTTGATGCGGCCATTGATGAAATAGCGGTCCACGTCGGTATCGGGAAAGGTGTAGTAGGGACGCAAAGCCTGGATTTGCGCGATGGTGGCGTTATAAGCGCGCAGGTCCCACAGGCGGATGTTATCGAGCAATTCGGCGTCCTGCGCCGGATCGACCGTGCCTTGAGCGGAGGGGATGAAGGGCTGCTCGGTGGAATTGCGGTTCAGGCCGAAGGCTAGGGTGGTGGCTTCGATATGGCGCTGGATGTAGGGCCGCTCGATGGAGATTTCGTTGGGGCGGACGTAAACGGCGCGCACCAGGCCGGGCACAATCAACTGCACAACGAAGGCGGAGAAGAGCAGGAAAAAGGCATTCCTATACTTGCCCATCCAAGCCCAGGGGATGCCGGCCAGCGTGGCCACGATGAGGAGCCAGCGAAGCGGCAGCGTGATTTTCTGGTCCACGTAATCGGCGCCAGTCATGAAGGCGTGCGAGTTGAACAACAGGTCGTAATTGCCCAGGAAAAACCAGGCGGCGAGGCCGAGCAAGAGAATCACCGCGATGGTGCGAAGGAAGCCGGTGCGGCTGGCGCCGGGAAGGAGCAGAGTGCGTGGTTCGAATTCGAAAGTGCCTGGCTTCCTCAGCAGCACGCGGTCGCGCTCGAAACGGAAGCGTTCCATTAACTGCCATCCGCGCGCCGTGGCCCAAAAGACGAGCGCACCGAGGATCGCCAGCACGAAAATGAAGCTGAGCACTTGCGAGTAGAAGGGCAAGCTGAACAAGTAGAAGGATAGAGGCCGGGAAAATACGGGGTCTTTCCAGACATCCGGCGGGAGCGTGAGCCGGCGCGAACCAAAAAAGCGCATGACCGCCCAGTAGTCGATGGAGAGTTCGGCGAAGACGAAGGCCACCAGCGCCAGCCCCACCGGCGCGAGCCACGAGTACAGGGGATAATCACGCGAACGAACTCCCGCGAAATGAATCCCTCGGTTGTGCGCGATCCACAAGGCGATGAAGGCCGCGACCGTGCCAACCGCGACCGGAGCGATGGCGTACCACAGCATTTCCGTCCAGGTACTGACCTGGCCGATCTCCTTCCACCAGTTGTAATCGATAATGAGACTAGCCAGCGCGGGAACGCCCCAGAAGAAAAGAAGCGCGGCCAAGCCGGCCAGGAAAATCCATTTGCGGAGTTGCGCGGGATTCATGAGACCAAGGAAGTGTATCAGTTATTGGAGGCGCCGGCGGCAATGTGGTGAACGAGGATCTCGGCGGAGACAGCCGCCTTCTAGTGTATATTCCTTCGGCCAGCGGGGTTTCCTACCGCCGGGGAGATGACGTGGTTCCTCCGTTATTTTTGCAGAGCATCGAAGACAGCGGCCTCAGTACCTGGCTGCGCGAATCCGAGTCGCCGTTTGCGTTCTATTTCGTTCTCCTCTTTCACACATTCGGCTTGGCGTTGCTGGTGGGCGCGAATACGGTGGTCGATCTGCGCATTCTCGGCTACGTGCCCGAAATTCCTCTCCCGCCGCTCAAGGGACTTTTCCGAATCATGTGGCTGGGATTCGCCATCAACGCATGCACCGGTGTCCTCCTGCTGATCGCGTACCCAACGAAGGCTCTCACGAATCCCGTTTTTTACCTGAAGCTGGCGATCATCGGTTTTGCGGTATGGGTCATGAAAATGATCGAGGACCGCGTGTTTGGCGATTCGCGCCTGGATGAAGCGTCGATGATGGCGCGAGGCGCAGGGCTCGCGAAATGGTCGATTTGTTTGTGGATTGGCGCGATCACCGCAGGACGCCTTTTGGCCTACACGTATAAATATCTGGTGTACCCGTGATGATGCGCGAGGGCCGATTGAGGGCGGCGGAACACGCGAAGAGCGGCTTATGAGTTTCGCGCACCTGCACCTATTGCTGAATCACTTTCCGATCATCGGCGCGATCATTGCGCTGGGCTTATTCCTTACCGGCTTCGTGGGCAAGAACGAGGGTCTGAGGCGCGCCAGCCTGATCCTTTTTGTGGCGCTGGCTCTCTTGACGCTCCCGACGTTTTTCAGCGGGATCGGAGCGCGGGCGGCGATTAAGGACCAACCCGGCATCTCCGCGGCGCTCATGGATCGGCACGAAGGCGCGGCGATGTTGGCGCTGTTTGTGATGGAGATTACCGGCGCGCTGGCCTTGGTGGGACTCTGGCGAATGCAACGAACTTCAGGGCAACAGCGATGGTCCGGGAGCATCGTTACGATACTGATCTTTTCGATTCTTACCGTTGGCCTGATGGCTAGGGTGGGCAATACGGGCGGCGACATTCGTCATCCGGAGATTCGGGTTGGCGAAGGCGCCAACGAGACGGGACTGTCCGCCTTTGTGCACATTTTCGAGCCGTCGCCGGACGGGTTCACGGAGTTGATGCTCATCAGCAAGTGGTGGTGGGCGTTCATCATGGACTTGCATTTCATTGGACTGGCGCTGCTCGTCGGAACGGTGGGCGTCCTCAATCTGCGCCTGCTGGGATTCCTCAAACGATTGCCGGTGGCTCCTCTGCACGGGCTGATGCCTTGGGCCATGGCGGGTTTTGGCATCAACGTGCTCACGGGCCTTTTGGCTTATATCGGGATGCCGGGCTATTACACCTTCAATATCGCCTTCTGGCTGAAGATTCTGGCGATCCTGCTGGTGGGATTGAATCTGGCGGTCTTCTATCTAACGGATGTTTTCCCAACGGTGGAGCATCTCGGGGCGGGCGAGGATGCGCCGATGTCAGCCAAGTTCCTTGCGGGGACGACTTTGTTTCTGTGGTTTGCGGTGATTACGTTGGGTCGCTACATCCAGTCGTATAACGGCACGATTCCGGTCCGCTGAAGTTCTCCGCGTCTAATGATCACGCTGTCTAATGACGTCTCTGCCTAATGGCGTCCAATAACAGGGAAGGTCACTTGCCGGTAGCGGACGCCGCTTTGACGTTCGCCGGAACCGGAAAAACCAAATAGGGATTGTTCGCGTCAACTCCCTTGACGCGGATATCCAGCATGGGGCGGCCGGCCTGCTTCTCGACGATGTGGCCCGGGGATTTTATGTCGGTCAAGAGCTCCCCATGGTCGGCGTAATCGGAGTATTCCGTTTCCGTGACCAAGTTCGTCAGGGTTGGATTGCCGGGCCGAGTTTCTACCTTGGCCACCAGGCTCTTGGAATCGAGCGTGGCCTTCACCGTAACGTCGGCGAGGATCCCGCTTAGCGGGAAGGTGATGACGGTAGCCCCGTTCTCGGTGGACAGTGTGGTCTTGTCGCCCGCAGCTAGGGCAGCTTTGACGACGCCATAGGGCAGGATCCAGAGTTGCAGCAGCCGCTCCTTCAGGTCTGCCATCGCTGGGGTCGCTGTGCCTTTTCCCGGCTCCAGGCCCGCGCCGATCTCGGATTCATTCCAGGCATATTTTTCGCGGACGGTTTGGATGGTGTGTTGCGATTGGCCGCCCGCGGCCCCTTTGCGAGTTATTTCGACGCGCATTGCCGGCGGATTGTAAGCGAGGGCGACGTGATATTCGGCATCCGTGGATTGGCCGACCGTGCCGGTGGCCCGGATGTCCATGGTGTTGACGGCATCGATTCCCGGAAGATGGATGGGGCCGGAGCCGATATCGGACCAGCGGACCATGCCCAGGGCATCGGCGGCTGCTCGCAGAACCTTGGTCCGGTTCGCGGCGTTATCTGTTTGCGCGAAAGCGGAATGGGCCATCGGTGTGAGCATTGCGGTGAGCATTGCGGCGAGCATCCAGATTGTCGAAGACGTTATTTTCGCGCGCATGAACTTTTCCTCAGAAAGCGATGACCAACGATCACGGCATCTGCCGGGAGCGCCCTAGCGATGTTCCCCCTAGTGATGTTCCTTGGTAACGATGTGACCCAAATCCCTTTCGCTGCAAGGTTGCGATTCCAGCAGAATGGCATGGGGATCGGGGTTGAGGAGCGCGACCCTCGGAGTCGTGGTCCAGGGTTCAAGCAAGACGTCCGGGTCTTCGACGGTGGCGGTCCAGGTGAGCGTGTTTCCGTCGCGATGAAAGCGCTCGATGACGTGCATGTTTTCGCTGTGAAAGTAGCCGCCGATCTGGTCAAACCAGGTATTGGCGTCAAAACCCCAGGAGTCCACGACGAGGGTATCTCCCTCCCAGTGGGCAATGGCTTCTCCCGTATAGGTCCCGTCCAAGTCTTGCAGCGGGGTGTGTTTGCGGCCATCGGCGGGAACCATGCGGTACATCGTCTGCGTGGCGATCAGGCCGCCCTGGCCGGGATAAATGAAGATGAAATAGGTCGGGGTTTGTCCGATGAAAGAGGGATAACCGGCGCGAGGAATCCCCGAAGGCAGGCAATTATTGGAGGGGTCTTCTTCGTTGGCATTCTCGTCAAGATTTTTCACCATCTCCCAATACTCGGGTTTGTAGATGGGACGGTTGGCGCCTAGCCTGCGCAGCAACGATGCGGCGCGCTCCGCCTTTTCCGTATCGAGCCCGCGGTTCGTATTTCGCGGGAAGGTGGCGATTTTCGCGCCATTGAAAACGTCGTGCGAGGAAGTGGCGCTGTCTATGGAGATACCGTCATTGGCCATTTGGTTCGGAACGCCGGTCAGATCGTCTCCCAAGGCATTCCAGACGCCGCTCAGGTCCGGATGGCCGTCAGGCGTGCGCGGCGTCGGGCCCGAAGGCGTGGGCGCGGAGTTGACCGTACGGGCGACGAGGGCATGTCCGGGTTCGGCGTTGATTTGGGCGAACAGGGCAGCGGGAAGCAGGCAAAGGAGGGACGCAACAGCAAGGAAGTGATGCCCATGGGAACGCATATGCAACTCCTCTCAGGTCATCGCACGCTCAGTTGCCGTTGGCGTCCGTCGCGAGTTTGATTACGCGCCCATCCGATAACTTCAGTTGCTGAAGAAAGCCGCTGTTGGAGCCGTCGCGCGCGGCGAGCCCGATGGCCGTTACTTCGTCCCCAGGCTTCAGTCCGCCGCGATCCGCGCGGCTCATTCCGGCTCTGCGGAGCGCGGCCGGCCCGCCAAGTTCAAAGGCCCACTTTTGGACCTTACCGTCAGCGTCTTTTACGTTCAGCGTCAGGTAAGAGTGCGGATTGATGAACTCCATCTTAGCGACGGTTCCAGAGATGGTTATGGTCTTGTGGATATCAAATTGAGCCTGCACGGAGTGGTGCGCCCATGCAGCGCCGGCCGACATCAAGACCAACAAAAAGGCGGATCCAAGCCATGGACTAAAACGCCTCATATTGCCCCCTTACTCAGCCCGCTCAGTTCGTAGGCTCGTCTTGCGCCGTAACTTAACACAGTGAGCAAATCCGCTCAATGGTTGGCGGCGGGCGTCGGTCGCCGTACGTGAAATCCATAAGGTGCTCGTGCGCCACGGGCAACTCTGCTTGACAAAGGGAAACGACTCCTAGTATTCCATTAGCAGCAGAAGTGCTTTCCCTACGCCGAGGCATAGACGATGAATAAGCGGTTCTTGCTTGTGCTGGTTTTAGGGTTGTGCCTGCCGGCGTTGCCAGCGCTGGCGCATCACTCGATCACCGCCGAATTCGATCCCAGCAGGACGATGGTCCTGAAGGGCACGATCACGAGAGTGCTTTGGGTGAACCCGCACGTCTACCTCTACGTGGACGTCAAAGACGACGCGGGCAAGGTGGTGAACTGGGCGCTCGAAACCTATCCGCCCTCGGTATTGCGGCGAGGAGGAGTTTTGAGAAATGCGTTCAAAGAGGGAGACGTAATCACGATCGACGCCTTTCCTCCCAAAGACGGTACCAAGAGCCTGGCGTACCTCAAGCAGGTGACGTTTCCGGATGGGCACTCGGTGGAGATCTGGATCGGCGACCCCAAGAATTACAAATGAACTATGAAGTTTAACGGAGGCCGTGCCATGAGCCGCCTTTCGATTAGCGCAATGCTGGGAGTTGTAGGTTTCTGCCTGGCTTCGATATCTTCATTATCAATCGCCGCGCAAGATGCTCCCAAACCGGCAGCAAAGCACGAAGCGCAAAAGCCCGCTCAGAGCGCCGTGACTCCTCGTACTCCAGACGGAAAACCAGATCTTTCCGGAATTTGGAATCTGGGCGGAGGTCCTCCCTTGATCATAAGAAAGGACGACCAGGGAAGGACCACGAAGCTTCTATTCGCCGAGCCCGACGCCGACTTTTCCAAGGGAGATGCTCAGCATCGCGCAGAGCGAGCGGCAGCTCCCAACCAGCCTCCTTACAAACCTGAGTTGCTGGAGAAGGTGAAATCCCTGGACGAAAACACCAACGACTACGACGGAACCCTGCACTGCCAGCCTCCAGGAGTGCCGCGCATGGGACCTCCCCGGCAAATTGTGGAGTACCCGGGGCACATGGTGTTTCTGTATCAGGGGGGCGAGTCCAGCATCAACACGTTCCGCGTGATACCCGTCGATGGCCAGCCACATCGGACCGACGCCGATCCCTCTTATCTGGGGGACTCAGTGGGTCGCTGGGAAGGAGACACTCTGGTGATCGACGTGCGTGGGATTCAACGATCTCACGTGGCTATCCGACGATGGCAAGTTCCACAGCGACGCGCTGCACGTGGTGGAGCGATTCACTCGCCAGGGCGATAGCCTGAAGTATGAAGTTACCGTGGAGGATCCCAACGTCTTCACGCGGCCCTGGATCATGGATCCGCGCACATTGAAGCTCAACAGCGATCCGCACGCCGCCATTGATGAAGATCCGCCTTGCGTGGAGCAGGACGCGCAGCACCTGGTGACAAAAGAGCATCACTAGGAATCGTCCATCCTGAAAGTCATACGAACCCGGCTGCGCCTCGACAATATCACTGGCGTGGCTGCAAGTGCCGGATTCTCGACTTCGGCAGAGATCACTCAGCTTAGAGCTGGCGCAAACGAGTCGATAATCCCGGTGGTCGCCCTCGCAGCGAGCGTACCATTGCGCGTCGACGGAAGCCTTTGGTAATAACCAGGGATCCGATCTGTATTCCGGGACGGCAAGTGAATATGAGAGGTTTGATCGGTAGCGAAATCATTCAGCTCGTGAGAGGTTTTGAAATGCGAAGAGGCTACATCGGCGCGATTTTGGTATTTGTGACGTTAGTGCTGTCGTTAGCACCCATGCATGCTCAAAATGCCCAGCGCGCGCAGCCGGACGCGGCGAAGGATCAGACAGCAAATCCCGCTCAGTTGAAGCTTGTCGACGGCTGGGGTCGGTCCGTAACCGATCCATTCCATGGCCAGAAGCCGGGCCCCGCTTCACGCCATGACATTTCCGGGACTTGGGAACCAGCCCGCGGGCCCGGGGACGGAATCATGGCGACTGGCCCGAGGGATATGCCTTATGACGGGAAACCGGAGCATGATCCGCCTTACACTCCTTTGGGATTACAAACCTTGAAGTCCCATAAGCCGCTGGAGGGGTACATTAGGGTTGTCTCGGGACTTAGCAATGACCCTAGAAACAAGTGCGATCCCCTGGGGTTTCCGCGCGCGGATTTTTATCAAATCAGACACACGCAAATCCTTCAGACCCAAGACAAGGTAGTGATCTTGTATGAATTTCAAAAGGTGTGGCGCGTGATCTGGACGGATGGACGAGAACTCCCCAAAGAGATTCCGCAGCCGCAGTATTACGGATATTCGGTTGGCAAGTGGGTGGACGATACCACACTGGTCGTCCGGACGACTGGGATAACGGGGGATGAGAAACTCTGGCTTGACGAAACGGGTCGTCCGGCCAGCGATGCCATGCAGGTGGAGGAAAGGTTCCACCGCGTAGACCAAGGCAACTTGGAGTTAACGGTAACGATTGACGATCCGAAGATGTACACGAAGCCCTGGGTGGCCATGAAATTTCCTATGAAGTTGCAATCCTCCGATTACCATGTTACGGAAATGTTGTGCATCCCATCGGAGATTGAACAATACGATAAAGATTATGGCAATGTCGCCAGCGACAAGGACAGTGGGCAACCGACCAATCGTCCGCCCGGAAAGTAGTCTCAAGGACTTTGGAAAAGGGAGGCATCTGTGAAAGTCAAGTAAGTCGCCAATACTGAAGGTGGTGCAGGCGGAAAGCCATAGCTATTTACGACTGATTCGGTTCCAAAACAGGGAAGCGAGACATCACCCGAAGCTGAGAGGTTTTAGGAGGTGAGGTTTGAAGAACTACCCAATCCGCGCGACCGTTGTTGTCCTTCTTCTGTTCTCCGTCCCGGTGTTCGCTCATCACGGAAACGCGGGATACGATATGGCGAAGATGACCGTCCTTCAGAAGGCCACGATCACGCAGGTGGAATGGGGAAATCCTCATTGCCAAATCCACTTCGACGTAACCGACGACAAGGGAACGGTGGAGCACTGGCTGGTTGAGGCGCCGCCTCCGAGTGAGCTTACGCCAAGAAGTTGGACCAGGAAATCCCTCAATGCGGGAGACGAAGTTACGGTTTATTTCCATGCCGCGAAAAACGGCGCGCCAGTGGGCATCATCCAGAAGGTTATCTTTACGAAGGACGGTTCTATCCTGCGGGCCTATCCGGATCCCAAGTGAAAACGTAGCGCCGGCCGTCTAGGCTTCGATTGACAGCAACCACGGCAGAAACCGGGAGGAGTTTTCAAATGCGATATACGTCCTTATTTTCAGCGCTTCTGCTCAGCGCGGCTCTTTTTTGCCTTTCCGCTGTGCACGCGCAGACAAAAGCCCCTGCCGCAGGCGCCCCAGCACAGAAGCAAACCGCCGTACCGGACCTCTCTGGAAATTGGCTAGGTAGTCCGCCGACCTTTAGCATCAGCGATCCCAGCGGCAAAAAGGCCGGAACGGCCGAAGACGACACGCCCTACCGGCCGGAAACCCTCGCGAAATTAAAATCGGAACGGCCCGAAGCCGGTCCCCGGGGGACGTTCGATACGGACGACCCGCGCATCGTTTACTGCGATCCGATTGGGATTCCTCGAATCTATGTTGTTCCGAACCTCTTCAAATTCGTGCAAACGCCAGACACTGTCTACGAGATTTTTGAATACAATACGCTGGGCCGTCAGATCCCCTTGAATCGGCAGCATCCCAAAGATCCCGATCCCACATGGTGGGGCGATTCGGTCGCACACTACGAGGGGGATACCTTGGTCATCGATACCGTGGGGTTCAACG
The DNA here is from genome assembly GCA_963823935.1 of uncultured Acidobacteriota bacterium. Lineage (GTDB taxonomy): Bacteria > Acidobacteriota > Terriglobia > Acidiferrales > UBA7541 > Palsa-189. The sequence continues at coordinate 237,124 of CAWGNM010000006.1, read as the reverse complement.
ACAAGACCTGGCTAGATCACGTCGGCCGTCCGCATAGCGATGAACTGCATCTGATCGAACGCTTCCGTCGAATCGATCACGACAACTTGCAGCTCGATCTCACGATCGACGATCCAAAGGCCTACACGAAGACTTGGTACGGGCGCAAGGTGTTCAAGCTGAGCCAGAGAGATTTCGTGGAACACAGCTGTTCCATGTCTGAAAACGAACACTTTCGCCAGAACATTATCGATCCGACGTTGACCAAGGCAAAATAAGCAGGGCGCGGATTACGGCCGCGATGCCGGGATCGCGGGCTTGGCAAATTTCGCCGGCGTCGATCTGCGCGTTGGCCTGAATATCGCTCATCTCGAATTCGGAACGCCCGTCGGTCCAAGTGGCCGTCCATTTGAAGGGCACTTTTACTCCGGCGACATCCCGGAAATCCGTATAGTCCACTTCCGAAGGGTTCAGGCCGAGAACCGTCTTGGTGAAGCGCACCATGCGCAACAGCAGGCCGGAATCCTTATCGAAGAAAAGCTTTACGCGAGAGCCTTGGGGAGCGGCGCCCTCCACGACCACGGCATCGTGCCCGTCGACATTGGTCGGCGGGAAACCGACGTGCCATCCGCTCAGATAATTCCTGATTCCGCCGGGGAAGGCGAACTCGGCGTCAAGCACGGCCCCGTCCAGATCTCCTCCCGTGAGCGCCACCATGGGCAGCTGCGTATTGGTGGCGGCGATCCACCCGGTACGCCCGTCGTACGCCGCGGTGCTGTCGCCGCCGGCCAGATGCACAACCGTGGTGCGCTCGGCCGGCGCCTTGGCGTAGATTTCGGCGGGAACTTTTCCGAAATCGGTGTCGTAGCCCGCATAGGTGCCTCGAGCCGTGAAGCTCTTCAATGCGGCCAGCCGCTGCGCGCCGCCGACGGCTTGAATATATTTGTCGAGAATCTGGTCGACGGTGGGAGCATGCGGATCGGGTTGGGCCACGACTTCGATGTCATTGGGATCGCGCGGAGGGGGAGTCGCGTACTGCTCCTCAAGGCTCGGCGTGAAGCGCGGGGCCACGTCGCTGCGGTGGCAGGTGTAACAAGTGACCGTGGTAACTCCGCCGAAATTTTGCTTGTTGATCGCTTGAACCATCAAGAGCATTTTGCGCGCGGTCTGTTTGATCGGGGTGTCCACGGCATACTTTGCGAAATCGTCGGCACTCTCGTTTACGTGGCAATCCAGGCAGTTGAGGCTCAGCGAGGCGGAGATGAAACCCATGGTGCCCATGAACTCGGCGACGGTAATCCCGCGCAGCACGAGCACGTTTTTGAAAACCTGCTCGGCCATCAGCGGCTTCGTATCGGACGCGGTTTGCGCCGCGCCCGCAGTTTGCGCCACGAGAGCGGCGCACGAACCGCTGAGGAGCGAAATCACGATTGCTCCGAATGAGGCGACCAGTGCTTTTCTTCCGAGCTTCATGCGCTCCGCGTTCCTTTCCCCTTATGCGGCGATCGTCCCTTATGCGGGGCGCGCGCGCCAGGTGCAGCCGTCATAAGAATAGGAGCTTCGGCCTTCAGCGCTGTCGTGACGCGCGGCAGCGATTTCGGGGCTCACCACGGAATCCGGCAGCGGCGGCAACATACCACACCTGTCCCGGTCATTGGCAACACCATGAACAGGGTCACGAGCCTCGGCGGGTGGGCCACAAAATAGGCGTGGAATTTGCGGATGAGGTGTATTATCTCGGCCAGCGTCGAGGGCCACTGGGAATCCCCTGGAAAGAGCGTTGGTTAGGCACATCGGAAGAGGGCAATGAATTCGAGAACGTTGCTTGCGGTCTCATGGTGCATGTTTGGCTCCGTGTTGGCTTGGGGCCAGGGCGGCGGACGCGGCGGCGCGGATAAGGCGCCCCCGGCAGACACGTTTGCCTCCGATATTCCGGGCATCGTGGCCAGCGGCACGAAAGTACAGTTCCTGAAGGGCGGACTGGGGGGAGCCCAAGGCGCGACCGCCGATCCCGATGGCAATCTGCTCTTCACGGAACGGACGGCCAACAAAATCTGGAAGCTGGACAAAGAGGGAAATTTCTCGAGCTACATCGAGAACACCAACGCGACCAACAGCTTTTTGTTCGATCGCAAGGGTCGCGTCATCGCGGTAGAGCGGATGCCTTCGCAGGTGGGCGTGCTCGCCCCGGCCAGAGCCACTCTGGCGGACAAATTCGAGGGGCACGTTTTTGGAAATCTCAACGATCTGGCGGTCGATAAGAGGGGCGGCGTGTATTTTACCGACGATCGGGGAATACCCGCCCAAGGCGTGAAGCCCGCCGTTTACTATTTGCGACCCGACGGAAAGGTTATCAAGGTCGCGGAGGATTTCGCATTTCCCAACGGGGCGATCCTAAGCAAGGATGGCAAGACGCTGTACGTCGACGATACGCAGGGCGATTCGATCCGTGCGTTCGACGTGAAGGCCGACGGCAGCGCCGTGAATGAACGAACGTTCGTGACCATCACCGAAGGCTTGCGGAAGAATGACGCGGGCGTGATGGCCAGCGGAGCCGACGGGCTAACCATCGACAATGCCGGGCGACTTTATGTGGCGGCGAACTCCGGGGTGCAAATCTACAGCCCGGAAGGGAAGTATCTCGGATCGATTCCGGTTCCAAAGAAACCGGGGCAGCTGGCCTTCGCGGGCCCTGGCAAGAAGACGTTATACGTCCTGGCGGTGGACTCGGTATACGAGATACCCATGCTGGCCGAGGGATTCAAGGGGCGCCTGAAATAGGGATTTGTTTTTGACGGCAGATGTGCGTTTCAATCGCATCGACTGAGGAGAAAACGATGAGCAAAAAGGGATGGATAGCGAGCGCCGGGCTGATCGCCATCGCGATCGGCATAGCTGTGAGCTCAACATTCATTAGCCGGGCCTTGGCCGCACCGCGGGCGAACGCCGGCGGCAAAATGCCGGTCTTTGAGGTCGACACTACATGGCCACAGCTGCCCAACGGTTGGGTGCTGGGCAACGTCTCCAAAGTTACCGTCGATCAGCACGACAACGTATGGCTGATCCATAGGCCGCACACCGCTCCCGCAGGCAAGACGCCGGCGCCGCCGGTGGTGGAGCTCGATGCCAATGGGAATTTTGTTCAGGCTTGGGGCGGAGAAGGCGCCGGATACGACTGGCCCGACGCCGAGCACAATGTGTTCGTCGACTATAAGGATAACGTGTGGATCAGCGGCAGCAGTCCCAGCGGGCAATCGAAGACGAAGCGATCCGACGACATGCTCATCAAGTTCACCAACAAGGGCCAGTTCATCTTTCAGATCGGCGGCCGCACGGTAAGTAAAGGAAGCACGGACACCAAGAGCGTCAATAAGCCGGGCGACATTTTCGTCACCCCGAAGACCCACGAAGTGTACGTGGCCGACGGTTATGGCAATCGCCGCGTGATTGTTTTTGACGCGGAGACTGGCGCCTTCAAGCGCATGTGGGGCGCGTTCGGGAAACCGCCGCAAGATGACGCGACTTCCGGCGGCCCTGGGCCATCGGGCGGTCCGGCCGGCGGGCAAGCTTCCTTTGCCGGTGGCAGAAGGCACCCAGCCGGCGCTGGAAACAACAGGGCCGGGTCCGGACCGGTTCGCGAGCCCGGTGCACGGGATCATCGTGTCCAACGATGGCATGGTGTATGTGGCGGACCGCAATAACCGGCGATTCCAGGTGTTCACGACGGAAGGGAAGTTCCTAAAGGAAGTATTCATCAATCGAGGCGGCCCGGCCAAGGAATCGGCTTCCGGCTTTGCCCTATCGCCCGACAAGGATCAACAATTCCTTTACACGGCGGATTATGGCAATTCGCGCATCGTCGTGCTGGACCGCAAAAAGCTGGAAGTGCTCTATCAATTTGGGCATAGGGGCAAGGAGCCGGGGAACTTCCAGGGAGTTCACCTGATTTCAGTGGACTCAAAGGGCAATCTGTATGCCGCGGAAGTCGCTCCGGGCGCTCGCGTCCAGCGCTTCCTATTCAAGGGACTGTCGTCGACGCCGCCGCCAAACGCGCTTAGCCCGACGCAATTGTCGTCGGCGAAGCAGTAGGCTTCCTGGGCGATCTTGAGCGCTCAGGCAGCTTGACACTCGGTTTTCTCGAATGTAGTCTTTGCGCCATCGATGGCCTGAAGATCGTGCTAACCGAATTGAGATGTGACCGCGCCTGTTCGACAGGGCCCTGGAGACCGTGATGCGAAGGTACGCTCGATCGGCGGCGGCTGTCCTTTCAACGGCCGTCGTCGCATTTTTGTTATTAGCTGTGAATCCGGTGGCCGGCCAAACGCCCGCCGCCGGCGCGAAGAGTCCCTCTGCCACGCCTGCCGCAAAGCTTCCCGCGCAGGTCGCAGGCGGCGCGAAGGTTCCTACGCCGGGGCAGTTTCCCCCCTACAAGCCTCCGCACACGGCTGACGGCAAGCCCGATTTCAACGGAATCTGGCAGGCCTTTGTGACCGCGGATATCGATGTTCAGGATCATGACGCACAAGCCGGTCCGCACCCGGACGTTATGGGCGCTTACGATCAGTGGCCTGGGGGACAAGGCATCGTCGAGGGCGGGGAGATCCCCTATCGGCCGGAAGCGCTGGCCCAAAAGAAAGCGAACGCCGAAAAGCGCATGGTCGTGAACATCACCAGCGACGATCATCGCCACGACACGGGCGACCCGGAGCTGAAGTGCTACATGCCGGGAGTGCCCCGCGCGAACTACATGCCCTTTCCTTTTCAGATTATCCAGACCCCGCACGTCATCATGATGGCCTATGAATATGCGCGCGCCCTGCGCACGGTCTACATCGAGAACGACAAAACCATCCCGCAGGCCGCCCCGGCGGACAGCTGGATGGGATGGTCACACGGCCACTTCGAGGGCGACGTTCTGGTGGTGGATTCCAGGGGATTCGTCCCTTACACCTGGTTCGACCGGGCGGGGGATTATCACAGCGACGCGCTGCACGTGGTGGAGCGCTATACGCAGGTGAGTCCTTACCATATAATGTACGAAGCGACGATCGACGATCCGAAGGTGTTTACACGTCCCTGGAAGATGAGTTTTCCGCTCTACCGCCGGATGGAAAAGAACATCCAACTGGTAGACTATAACTGCACGGAATTTGTATTAGATTTGCTTTACGGCCAATATAGCAAGAAGTAGGCACGCGATCGTCCCTTAAGAGGAGGCCGTCCGATGCAAAAGTACCGGGGCCCTTTATCGAGTGCTTTGGGGATAGCTTCGACCTTGCTTCTATGCGCACCGGCGTTTGTCGCGGCGCAATCTTCCGCGACAACCGGGAAAGCCGCCGCACCTTCGTCTAACTCCGCTGCACAAGCGACTGCGAAATCTGGACAGAGCGGAAAAGCCTGGGTCATGCCGCGTACCGCCGACGGCCATCCGGATTTCAGCGGCTATTGGAACCAGCTGACGTTTACGCCCATGGAGCGTCCCGCCAAGTTCGGGGGTCGGGAGTTCCTGACAAAAGAGGAGATGGAGCAGGTCTTCAAGTCGGGCGTGCGGGGTTCCTACGATCCTGGCAGCGCGGGCAGCGAGGACCGCTACGGCGGCGAGCTATTCAATCCGGACTCGGCCGATTACGACGCCACCACCTACGGGCTCAGTCCCTGGCAAAATGGCGTCAAGCCGAACCCGCGAACGTCGCTGGTGGTAGATCCTCCGGACGGCCGGATTCCTCCGTTGACTCCAGAAGCGAAAGCCCGGCTCGCTGCCGGCACGAGGCCCGGGGAGGCTTCCCTTACGTGGTGGACGACCATCACGGAGGGGCCACGGTACACGCGGATAACGCCCGCGATCTTGGGCAGGGGACCAGTTGCGTCACGCAATCGGGCGGGCCGCCGCTGATTCCGCCAGAGTACAATGCCGGCGTATTCATCGCGCAGAACTCCGACTCCATCGTGATCGAAACCGAAACCGGAAGCGAGTTCCGCATTATTCCTCTCACTCCGCGTCCGCATGTGGGAGCCAACATTCACCAATGGCATGGCGATTCGCGGGGCCACTGGGAAGGCGATACGCTGGTCGTGGAGACGACCAACATGCGGCCCGACCATACCTATCGCAACGGCCAACCAGACACGCAAAAGATTACCGAATACTTCACGCGCACGTCCGCGGACACCATCGAGTACAAGTTTACGGTGAACGATCCCGCGACTTGGACTCGGCCGTGGTCAGCCATTATTCCTTTGTCCGCGACCACGGGTCCGATGTTTGAGTACGATTGCAGCGAGGATAACAACGACGCCGTGAATATCCTGGCTGGAGCGCGCGCCACGGAAAGAAAAGCGGCGGAGAAGCCCGCTGGACCGATTTCGCAGAAATAGTCGAAGTGAGCCGCCGGCCTCGGCATTCCAACGCCGGCCGGAGGCTCGGGCCCAAGGATGGATCACTGGACTTCGTGAAAAAGGAGCACCGTAACTATGCGACTCAAGGGAACTTTGACAGCGATACTGGTAGGTGCGGCCCTGTTCCTGGCGGCAAAACCGGCCGTGGCGCATCACGCCTTTGCGGCGACCTTCGATACGAGCAAGCCGGTCACCGTGAAGGGAACGATCACCAAGGTGGAGCTGATTAATCCCCACTCCTGGTTCTGGATGGACGTCACCGAGACGGACGGGACAACGGTGAACTGGGGATTCGAAGGTGGAAGCCCCAATTCGCTGATCCGCCACGGCGTAACCAAGGACACCATACCGGTTGGTACTGTGCTGATCGTACAGGGCTACCAATCGAAGGCCTTCGATCACAAAGGCGTCGGAGTGAATATGACGCTTGCCGATGGGCGTAAATTCCTGTTCGGCGGATCGGCGCCTGGGGCCGAGTCCCAGGCGGCGTTGCCCACAAAGGACGACGTAAAGCCTCAGGAAGATCAGAAGAAGTAACCAAGAGCGCGTCGGTATTTGGCGCGACCCTTTCGCGGCTCAGAGGTGCTTGGAGATGGTTGACCCAAGTGCCTGTGAGCCGCGTCTTTTTTGGGGCGGCACGACTCTCGGCCGATTTTGCTGGCTCGCGTTTTTCCAGAGTACCGCAGTTCGGTTGTGCGCTTCGGCGGGCCGCTTATTTAGGCGGGGTGAGCGGGCGCTTGCGATAATCGGGACGATAGTCGTTGTGGCAGCCCACGCAGGCGGCGTACATCTGTTCGTTGAGGCCGACGAGTTTGTCGAGGTCCTTTGCTTTCGCGGCCTTGAAAGCGGCATTCCCAGCATCGTAAAGACGCTGTGAATCCTTTGCCCACCCATTATTGTCCCAGGCGCGTCCCGGCATCATCAGCAGATTGGCCGATTCCGCCAGCATCAGCATCTTGCCCTGAAAGAGCCTCCACTGTTCCTGGGTACTGGGCGTGTCCCTGGTGGCCACGTAAAAGAGATCGTCCGAGAGGGGCCAAATGACGCCGATCATAAGATCGTCGACGGTGCCAATGGGCTTAAGGGCGGGAGCGGGCCCGGCCTGCGCCGTTGGGGCTTGCGCCGCAGGGGCCTGGGCTGGCGAAGCTTGGGCCAGGGCCACACCTGAGACGAGAAGAAGCAACCCTAGGAGTCTCATAGCGCTGTTCTCCGTTATTTAGGAATTTGGCCGGTCCGTGGCCGGCAATATACACTTCCGGGTCTTCCTCAAGCAATGCTCCTCGAGCAATGCTCATTCAGCAACCCTCGGCAGCGCTCCCCGGGCGATCGTCACTGGAGCCATGCTCACATCTGCAGTTTTCTCTGGGCGGCATCCGCGGTCAATCTTCGAGTCCGTGTTTTTCTAGTCTGAGGATGTCTCGAGACAAGTCACAGTTGTAGCTTGACATCGCCGCAATGCCGGTATATTTTCCGCGCCAACCATCCTTAGTTTTTAAGCTTCTAGCATTTGGGCCCGAGCGAATTCGGTGTGAAGGGGGAGTGATGAGAAAATACCTCTACGGCTATTTACTAGTCGTGTTTCTGCTTGGGGTTACAACGGCCTGGGGACAGGCGGGTAACAATTCTGGAGTGATCGCCGGAGAAGTAAACGATTCTTCAGGCGCCAAAGTGGCCGGCGCGAAGGTGGAAGTCACCAGTCCGGCGCTGATCCAAGGAGCGCGCGGTACGGTCACCAGCGATGACGGCCTGTACCGCATCGTAAACCTGCCGCCGGGCGTTTACAGCGTAACCGCCACGCAAATGGGCTTCAGCGTGTCCAGGCGCGATGGCGTTGAGATCACCACAGGATTCACCGCGACGGTGAATTTCAGCCTGACGCCGGGGGCCGTCACGCAAACCGTGACCGTCACGAGCGAAACGCCGGTGCTCGATACGCAAGACTCCGTGGTACAGACCATCGTCAGCAGCGCGGTGCTCGAGTCGTTGCCGATCGGAAAGAGCGCCGCCGATTATCCATCGCTGCTCCCTGGGGCCGTGGCCGCGGCCGGGAATCAGGACGTGGGCGGGCTGCAGGGCGAGCAGGCCCAAGGCTTCCGGATCCATGGCAGCGCCTCGGGCGATTATGCGTTGATACGGGACGGCATGTACTACGGAACGATGCATAGCGGCGGCACCAACCAGATGACCAGCAGCAACCCCACGGCCACTCAGGAGTTGCAACTGGAGTCCAGCGGGTATGCGGCTGAGGACTGGAACCTGGGCGGCCACGTCAACATTATTCCCAAGAACGGCGGCAACGCCTTGCACGGCACCTTGCAAGCCGATTTCGGCACCAAAGGCCTGGAGTCGGCGAACGTGACGCCGGCGCTCCAGGCACTCGGCGTACCGACGCCCTCTTCGATCCGCAGCCTGTACGAAGTTGCCGGCGGGGTGGGCGGCCCCATCGTCAAGGACAAGCTATGGTTTTTCGCCGACGCGCGGCACTGGGTGAGCGCCTCCAACCAGGCAGGGGCTACTTACTTCTTCGATGCCCAGGAGTCTGCTCCATATCCCAATAACTTGTATTACGCCGCGGATAGCAGCCGGCCAGCCTACATCAGCAACACGTACACCGATGGCGGCCTGCGATTGACGTGGCAAGCGACCAAGCGGAACCAGTTCACGGAAAATTTTATTCAGGAGAACAACTGCAACTGCTTCTACACGATTAACCAGGGATTGTTGGCGCCGGAAGCGACCACCGACCACTATTACCAGCCCAATTGGCGCGAGCAAGCCACCTGGACCTTTCCGGTAAACAACAAACTCGTATTGTGGGCCGGTTTCACGGCGGTGATCGGGAACCTCAACATGAACGTGAGGCCGACGGATCAGGGCGGACCTACCTTGACGAGCTATGCCGTCGCGGATACTACCGCCAACTTTACCTACTCGGCGCCTGCAGGACACATCTCTCATCACCGAACCCTTCACCAACATCAACGAGAACTTCACCGCCTCCTATGTAAGCGGGGCGCATGCCTTCAAGTTTGGATATTCCGAACTTCAGGCCCGAGGGTCCAATACCTACAATTATACGAATCCCTCTGGCGCCAACGGCGTTCCCCATAGGCGTGAATTTAACCATGCAGTGCCAGACGATTTTAACGACCGATGGCGTCACACCTTATAATCCCGCGTTGCTCAATGCAGCCGGGTTGCCGACCACGCCGTACGAGATCAGTGGTAAGGCCGGCATTCTCGCTGCGCCGACGATCGCCGCGGGAACGGTAAATAGCCTGGGCTGCGGTACACCACCGAGACAACGACGCAAGCTCTTCTGCCCGTTCAAATAACCGAGAACTTAGCTCCCTACTTCAATATCAATCGCGAAGAGGATCATGCTGTTTTCGGGCAGGACCAGTGGAGAGTGAAGCGGCTGACCCTTAACCTCGGCTTGCGTTTCGATTGGTTCCAGGCGAGCGACCCGCAGCAGACCGTGCCTGCAAATCCGCAGTACGGACTTCCCGCCAAGAGTTTATGGCGCGCAGAAGAACGTGGTGGATTGGAAAGACTTGAATCCGCGGCTGGGCGCGGCCTACGATCTCTTTGGCAATGGCAAAACGGCCATCAAAGCGTCTCTCTCGCGGGGGGTGCTTACCGAAGGGAATACCGGTATCGCCCAACTGACCAATCCCGGTAACGGACTCATTACGGCGACCACCAGGAGCTGGACCGATTACAGCGGCACATTCAATCCCGCCCTGGATGGTGCGAATTTTGCCAACGCAGGGCAGCGGCAATATACCGAGCGCTCGGCTGCGCCCCTGCAACGGGGACGAATTGCGCCTTAGGCGCCGCGAACACTGCCGGTTTCTATAGCCAATCGAACGCAGCCAGCGTGACATACGCAAATGATTTGACGCATGGCTGGCAGGCTCGCCCCGACGACTGGATGATGTCATTTTCCGTGCAGCAGCAGGTCACCCAGGGCGTCGCCGTGAGCTTTGGTTTTTACCGCACCTGGTTCGGCAACCGCATGGTGGCGCAGAACACGGCGATCCCGGCGACGGGGTACGACCAATACTGCGAAACGCCAACGGCGAGCCCGTGCTATTCCGGATACGGCACCACGCCGCTGTGCAACCTGTACGATCCCACCGACGTCAACAAGGGCAAGGCCAACTATCTGGTACAGCCCGCTTCGAATTTCTCGTGCTCGTCTTCGGCGAATCCCAATGGCGGAGTGAACGCGCCCGGCTGCGGCAACGAGACGGACGTTTTCACTGGAGTCGATACCCTGGTTACCGCGAGATACTCACGGCGTGATGCTTCAGGGGGGAGTTACGCGCGGGGCACGAGGTGACGAACTACTGCGTCGAGGTCAATTCTCCACAGGACCTGTATTGGAGCTCGACTCCAACGCCAACCAGCACGTCCGTAATCGAATTCCCCAACAACAATTTCAACACGGTCAACGATGCTGCGCCCTGCTACATCAATCCACCGTGGTACCAGGATCTGCAGTTCAAGATGGCGGCGGTGTACACGCTCCCGTGGTGGAAGATCAAGGTCAGCGCGAACGAGCAGAACCTGCCCTCGATTCCGCTGCAGGGCACGCTGTCCTATAAGGCTGGCACCAGCGTATCGTACGTCAACCCGACCGGCCACGCGGTCGCTGACCTCTACTTAACGGCTGCACCTCCTGCAAGGTCGAAGTGGTGACGCCGCAGACCGTTTTCCCTTACGGGCGCAACAATCAGCTCGACTTCCGCTTGGCCAAGGATTTTCAGTTCAAGGAGCGATGGAAGATCGAGCCTACCGTCGATTTTTATAACCTGCTCAATGCCAGCCCGATCTTGAGCATCGCTACGGGGTTCAATCAGACGACGCCCGGCGTGGCCGGAGCGTGGCAGAACGTAACCGGCCTTCTTCCAGGGCCGCTTGATAAAGTTTGGCGTTCACCTCGACTTTTAGGATTTCGAGGGGCTCGGCGGACAGAATTCAGAATTCGGCGGGACCGACTAGGTAAGGGCGCTCGCAATGAGCGCCCTTCTGGACTGTAGTTCCTGCGGCGGTGCGAGGAGTGGCAGCCGCTCTGCGTTGAATCTACTTCTGCGAAATCGGGGAGCCTGCGGCTTGGCTTTGGCTCTCTGCTCCAGGATTCGAGCTCCCGCCAGGATATTGACCGCGTCGTTGTCGTTTTCGCTGCAGTCGTACTCGAACAGCGGGCCATCGGTGGCATTCAAGGGAACAATCGCCGTCCAGGGCTTCGTCCAGGTAGACGGATCGTCCACTGTAAAGCTGTATTCGATCCGATCCGCGGCCACGCGCTTGAACCGCTCCGTGATTTTCAAGGTGTTGGGGTTGGCGCCGCGGAAGGCGTCCTCGGGCCTGAAGTTGGTGGTTTCCACGACCAGCGTATCGCCCTCCCAATGGCCTCGCCCGTCGCCCCGCCACTGATGGATTTGGCTCGAGGGATGCGGACGTCCATCCAGCGGAATGATGCGAACCTCGGTGCCATATTCCGCTTCGAGCAGGACGTAGCCGGAGTTCTGCACGATGTAAAGCCCGCTGTTGTACTCGCCGGGAAGTATCGGCGGTCCGCCGCTCATGGAGATGCAAGCGGTACGCACTCCCAAATCCTTGGGAGTGTCGGCATGGACGTCCCCGCCCCCGCGATGGTCCTCGGTGATATAGCCATGGCCTTCTCTGGCGGCGTCCCTCGCTGCCTTGGCAGCAGCGGTCAAGGGAGGAATCCTGCCGTCCGGCGGGTCCACGATCAGAGAGGTCCGATTGTTGGGCTTGACCCCGTTTTGCCATGGCGCCAGCCCAAAAGTAACCACGTCGTAGTCGGCGGAATTGGGATTGAACAACTCTCCCTGCGGATCGTCGCCGGCAGAGTCGAAGGTGCGATGCACGCCGGCGTTAAAGATATCTTTTATTTCCTGGTCGGTTAGAAACTCCCGATTGCCAAACTTGGCGGGCCGTTCCAGTGGCGTGAAGCTGAGGCTGGTCCAATACCCGTGCAGGTCGGGATGGCCATCCGCGTCGCGGGGAATGACAGACGACTTTGCGTCTGCAGGTTTCGCATCGCTCTTGGCACTGGCTTTTGCCGTGCTATTTGCGGCTGGAGCCGATTGGGTCTGCGCCGGCGCCGTCAGGGGCGCGAACAAAACGATCGAGAGCGCGATGGCGAAAGCGCTGGATGAAAACCGCAGGCGAGTTGTCATCAGGACTCCTCTCGGGGAATTGTTCTCATTTCGCGGGGCCGGCTGGATTTGCCAAACGACAAACGCAGCGTCAACTTCGATCACTACCGGCCGCGACAATAGGCGCAGCCAAGCATGTGCCTAATATACACCACTTCCTACTTAGGCATGCGACCGAGCTATTAGGTGGGGATACTCAGCCACTTACAGGCAGTGCCGCCTAGAATGGCCACTTTCTGAGCGTCGGTGAATCCCGGCGTGGCGAACACGTGATCCACCGGGCCAAGGGCTTTCGGGTCTTCCACCCATTTGAAAGGATAGTCGGTACCCAGCATGACGTGAGTGGGTCCCATCACAGCGGCAAGGTGGCGCAGGCCCTCCGGCGTGAAGACGATCGAGTCGACGTAGAGTTGCTTCAGATATTCCGTCGGTTGCTTTTTGATTGGCGCTCCCTCGCAGCGCGCCGGCGAGTCGAAGCAGCTGTGATCCATCCGGCCGGGATAGGCCGCCAGAAAACCGCCGCCGTGAGCGCAGCACAGCTTCAGTCCGGGAAAGCGCTCCAGCACGCCCTCAAAAATCATGTGCCCGATAAAAATCGAGGTTTCGAGAGGATTGCCGATGATCGCGTCCAGGCCTCCGAACCCCTTCACCCGCTTGGTGATTCCCGTGGCTTGCGCGCTCTCCTGCGGATGCATGAAAATCGGCGCTTGCAGTTCTTCGGCTTTGGCCCAAAAGACATCGTACTTCGGCAAGGAGAGCTCCTCGCCTTCCACGTGGCCGCCGATGGCCGCGCCTTTCAGCCCCATCTTCATGGCATCTTCCATTTGCTTAGCGGCCAATTCGGGGAACTGAAGCGCCACGGTGCCGAAAGCCGCGAATCGTCCCGCCGGCGCGGATTGCAGCATCTCTACCAATTTCTGGTTGTGAAAGTCGATCAGTCGAGTGGCCAAATCCCTGTCGGCCGAGTACCAGAAGGGATTGACGCACACGGCCTGGACGTCGATGCCTTCTTTGTCCATGATCTGCAAACGCCTGGCGTCGATTACGGTAATGGCCGGGACGCTTTTCTCGAGCGGCGTGCCCTTGAGAAAATCGCCTCACCTCGGGCAGGTTCACGTGGCAGTGCATGTCCACGGTCTTGACCTTCTTGCCGGCCACGAGCACAGGCTTGTGCTTAGGCAGCGGGCTATCAGCCTGCGGCAAGGCCGGCGCTTCGCTCCTGAGGCCACTGCTCAAAAGCAAGGATCCCGCCGACGTATAAGCGATCGTTTTCAGGAACTCTCTGCGGTTTTTCATGGGCGTCTTAACGAGAATGCGCGAGCGGAAGATGCCGACGTCCCGGCCCGTTCTTCAGGTGCGCTCGTTCAGGGTTAGCCTTTCGTATTGATGCGAACTTCCACGGGCGCGCCCTTCAGGAATGCCCTGAACAGCGTTTCATCCCGCCTCTGTCCTTCGTAGTGGTAGGGATAGGCGATCTTCGGCTGGAGCGTCATGATGCATTGGACCGCGTCGGCCGGAGTCATCGTGTAGGGCATGTTCATGGGCACGAAAGCTACATCGATGTTCTTGAGGGCGAGCACTTCAGGGGTGCACTCCGTATCGCCCATAAAATACAGGCGCTTTCCGCCTAACGTAAGAATGTATCCATTGCCGCGGCCCTTCGGATGGTACACCTCGCCGGGTTTCGGACCGTGCTGCACGTTGTACATAGGCAATGCCTGGATGCTGATCCCCGCGACGGTGGCCATATCGCCATTGGCCATCGTTGTCGTGGGGCTCCGCAATCTTGCTTCCGGCCTGGGCGGCCACCGCCGCGGGCATTACCACAGGCGCTCCGGGCTTGCGAATCTTCACGATCTCATCCACATCGAAATTGTCCGCGCCCACGTCGCTCACCAGGATCAGATCGGCTGGCTTCAAAGCGTCGAATTTGCCCACGTACTCAATTTCCTTGCCGTCATACTTCGACAGGGGATTCACCTGGATGACCTTGCCGCCATATTCGATCTGCACGCCCGTGCGCATGATGGGAGTAACTTGAATGTCTCCGCCATCGGCGGGAATCGCATCGCCTGAATCGGCGGTCAGTGTCACAGCCGCTAGCACTGTCACAAACATCAAGACGAGCAACTTCGCCCTCATCGTTACCTCCTGATTGCTTCGGAAGCTTTCTGCCTGGCGGCCATCGGCGTGCCTCTAGCGCATACCGTTTATCTCGGTGAGCGTGTGCGTGTCAAGTAAACCTTGCAGTTGGCGACCCAGCCGAAAGCGTCGGCAAAGCCGAGGGGGTAAGAACAGCTTTGCGGGCGGAAATTCGCGTTTGACTAGAAGCGGGTGCGAGGTTTAGAGTACAGCCACTTTTGCAGAAGCTGGTTGCCATCCGAATGAGCGTGTCGATGCGAACTACGCGAACCGCGCGAACTATACGAGAAATGCGGGCGATTCTTTTAGTTCCCGCTGCGGTTCTCTTCCTGTTGATTGTGAGCAAGCCCGTCTTGGGTCAAGCGCCGTCCCCGGCAGGCGCAAAAGCTGCAACTACCAGTGCGCCTTCCGCGAAGCCCCCCACGCCGGGCCAATTTCCTCCTTATAGGCCGCCGCGCACCGCCGATGGCAAACCCGATTTCAATGGAATATGGCAAGCCTTTGTGACTGCCGACATCGATGTTCAGGACCACGATGCGCAAGCCGGTCCGCATCCGGACACTATGGGCGCCTACGATCAGTGGCCGGGGGGACAAGGGATCGTGGAAGGCGGCGAAATCCCCTACAAGCCGGAAGCGCTGGCGCAAAAGAAAGCTAACGCTGCAAAGCGCATGGTCGTGAACGTCACCAGCGACGATCATCGCCATGACACGGGCGATCCCGAATTGAAATGCTATATGCCCGGCGTGCCGCGCGCGAACTACATGCCCTTTCCTTTTCAGATTGTCCAGGGTCCGGACCGCATCCTCATGGCCTACGAGTATGCGCGGAGCCTGCGCACGGTTTACATGCAGGCGAACGAGAAGTCCATTCCCCAGAAATCTCCCGCCGACACTTGGATGGGCTGGTCCCATGGACACTTCGAAGGCGACACGCTAGTGATCGACTCCACGGGATTCGTTCCCTACACCTGGTTTGATCGAGCGGGGGATTACCACAGCGATGCCCTGCACGTGGTGGAGCGATACACGCAGGTGAGCCCGTATCATATAATGTACGAAGCCACGATTGAGGATCCCAACGTTTTTACGCGTCCCTGGAAAATGAGTTTTCCGTTGTATCGGCGCATGGAAAAGAACATCCAACTGGTAGACTTTAACTGCACGGAATTCGTGCTGGACCTGGTGTACGGCCAATATAGCAAGTACCCTAAAAAGTAAACCACCCTGGGCAAGCAAGAGGTTCGCTGGCGAGTCGAGGAGGTTAACGTGAGCAATCGCAACTGGATTCAATCGGCCGCTCTTGGTGTTGTTTTGGCAGCCGGGTTATTGGCGCCGTCGTTCGCCGCGGCTCAGACGCCGTCCAGCGCCCCCGCGAAAGCCGCCGCAGCAGGTAATAGCGCCAACTCGAAGACACCATCGGCTGCACCTGCCAAGACATCCGCGATTCCGCGCACCGCCGACGGACATCCCGACTTGCACGGCTACTACAATTTTCTTACGGTTACGCCTGTGCAGCGCCCGGCCAAGTATGGAAACCGGGAATTCTTGACGCCGCAAGAGACGAAAGACGTTTTCCAGAAGGGCTTGCAATCCGCGTTTGAGCCCCGCGACGGAGATGAGGAGCACTATGGGAACGAGCTATTCAATCCCAATTCCGTCGATTACGATCCGACAACTTTCGGCCTGAGCCCCTGGCAAAACGGGATCAAGCCGAATCCGCGAACTTCGCTCGTCGTCGATCCGCCGGACGGCAAGATTCCTCCTATGACTCCCCAGGCCCAAGCGGCAAAGGCCCGCACGGTGGCGCCTGCCGCAGCCGAGAGCGTCGATCTCGCCGGATCCAGGGCGGGCACTGCCGTTGAGGGGCAGAGCTACGTCGCGGACGACCACAACGGCGGCGGCGTGGTGCACGCGGATGTGCCGCTGGATTTGGGATACGGCACCACCTGCGTCAGCCCGGGTGGCGGCCCGCCCATCTTCCCCGGTGAGTACAACGCGGATATGTACATCATGCAGACTGCTAACGATGTGGTGATTCAAGGCGTGAACGGATTCCGTGTGATCCCCATAGACGGCCGCCCGGGCCTGCCGGCAAGCTTTCGCGAATGGCACGGAAATGGGGTCGGTCATTGGGAGGGCGACACGCTGGTTGTGGAGACCACCAATTTCCACCCTGGAAATACCTTCCGCGGCGCGAATCCCAAGACTCTGAAAATCACCGAGCGTTTTACGCGTATCTCCGCGGAGACGATCGAATATAAATTCACAGTCGATGACCCGTCGACCTGGACGAAACCGTGGTCGGTGATCCTCCCGTTGAGCGCCGAGAACGGGCCGCTGTTCGAGTTCGCCTGCACCGAGGACGATTACGATGCGGTGAACATTCTTGCGGGAGCTCGCGCTTTCGAGAAGAAGGCCAAGGACAAGGCCAACGAAAAAGCAGGCGTTCCGATTTCACAGAAGTAGTTCGTTGAGCTGAAAGAAGGCGCAGCGTTTCGGCGACTGTGCGCCCCGACTATGATCCTTGGTGCGTCAGGAACGAGGCAAAAAGCTTTGTCTCGGCGAGGCCCACAGGAAGCAGCAAACAACCGACGATAAGCAAGTCACGGGGTGCAGCGTTCCGAACTGCCTCAGCGACGAGAATAATCGTGGCCAGGAGCAGCAACACCAGAGAGATTCCTCGATGAAACCGGCGAAGTTCCGATTCGACCCACGAATCCAAGTGGCTTTTTAGAAGGCGTCCTTCGTTGGAGTCGGTGCAGTTATTCTTGAGGGAGCACGCGTTGCACGCGTCCGCAGGCGCACGATAGTGGACAATGCGGCGCTGGTAATCTGTGTCGATGCGCAGCAATTGCCGTCCTGCGGGACATTCCCATAAATCCAATTTCTGAAAGTAAACAAACCCGGAGTTCCGGTAGCGCTCCGAACGTTTATGGGAATGTTGCGCCAGCGTTTCCAAGACGAAAGCCACCCCGGCCAGGAAGACCGCATAGCTTGCGGCGAGGACTACTTCGATATGGACGCCGGAAATCATGCATTGGATCTCGTTACTTCCACAATTTCAGTGAACAATACATCGCGCGGTTCTTCAAGCGTGGTTCGAGGTTTCATGTGACGCACGCCGAGCCAAGAAAGATAGAGAACAGGCAGCGTCCCGCCGAGGATGAAAAGCGTATCTCCGGGAAGGCGCAACCACTCCAGCAAAGCGTTTGTACGATTCGAGAGGAACTCAAGAGACCGCGCGTCGAAATACCCGACGCTGACCGAGTGATAGAGCTGCACGATGCCCAGCGGGAATAGCGTGGCAAAAACCATCCAGGCCAGCCCGATGTTCAGCGACCAGAAACTGATCTTGGCCGCTCGGTCGCTCCATCGTTTTTCGGGAATCATGTATCGCAAACAAAATAGCGCCAATCCCACGGCCAGCATCCCATAGACTCCCATCATTGCCGCGTGTCCGTGGTTCGCTGTCAGGGCGGTCCCGATCTCGTAATAGGAAACAATCGGAAGGTTAATCAAGAAACCGAATATCCCCGCGCCAAGAAAGTTCCAGAAGCCCACCGACGCGAGAAACATCACTGCCCAGAAATGAGGGAAAGGCGCGCGCGAGTCTGTATCTTGTTGCGCGCCAAGCTGGAGAAAGCTCCACGCTTCGAGGGTGAGGAATGTCAGCGGAATCACTTCCGCAGCCGAGAAAAACGCTCCGAGCGCCATATGAATCGACGGCTCGCCGGAGAAATAAACGTGGTGCATCGTCCCAACCACGCCGCCCGCGGAATACAGCAGGATGTCGAGATAAATCACCTTCAGGGCGACCCGTTCATACACGACGCCGAGCAGCACAAAGATGTAGGCGACCATGATGGTCGTAAACAATTCAAGAAAATCCTCCACCCACAAATGGACCACCCAGAAGCGCCAAAAATCCGTCGTAGTGAAGTGTGAGTCCGTCCGGGCAAGCAAGCCAACGGCATAGAAGGCAGGGATTGAAAGCGCTGAGAAGAAGAACAACCAGGGCATATTCCCTACATGCTCCGATCCCAGCCTTCCACGAAGACCCCGGAAAAGAATGATCACCCAGAAAACCAAGCCGACCGTCAGTAGGATTTGCCAGAAGCGACCAAGATCAAGGTATTCAAAACCCTGGGCTCCGAACCAGGACCACCCACGCTGAATCCAACCACTAATCCCCGCATATTCGCCGGCCAGACTTCCGAAAACGACGATTGCCAAGGCACCCAGAAGCCCGAAGGAAAGCCAGTTCTGGCGGCGTGGCTCTCTGCCAGTAATCATGGGAGCAAGGAAGATACCCGCAGCAAGAAACGAAGTGGAGACCCAGAAAATCGCAAGCTGAAGATGCCAAGTGCGCGCAATGTTAAAGGGCAAGAATCGGGCGAGATCAAAACCGAAAAAGTTCACGATTTCAGCACGATAGTGCTGTGTGGCACCTCCCAGAAGCGCTTGCAGGGTAAAGAGAAGCGCCATTACAAAAAAGAACCAGGCGCAGGAACGCTGCGCGGGAGTCAAGACCACCTCGTCAGGAGGACGGAACGAGACGCGTTGGTCCTCTCGACCGTGCCACCCCAACAAATTCCAACGGCCAAACACCGCGAGGAGGAGCCCGATGCCACCGAGCAGAGCTATCAGGGAAAGCACGCTCCAAACGATTGCGTCTGCCGTCGGATGATTCCCGACCAGCGGTTCCGGGGGCCAATTGTTTGTGTAAGAGTAAGCGAGATTCGGGCGCAAGGCCGCACCAGCCCAAGCCGACCAGCTGAAGAAGGCTGTCAGTTGTCTGATTTGCTGGGGGTCGGTGATGTCCGAGGGCCGCAGTCCAAATCTGGTATCCGGCGTTCCAAAGAAACCGGCATAGTAAGCGTCGAGCTTCTCAAATGCTTCTGCCTGTGCGGCGGAGTACTTAAGCACTCCCGTGCTGCCGTCGTAGCGATTTGTTTTGAAGTCGGTAATCGTCTGCTGTTTGGCAGCTTCGGAAGACGAGCCGCCATAATGGTCGATGGCGATCAGGGCCGCGCGATGAAGGTAGTCTGCCGTGAAGTCCGGGCCGAGATACGCGCCGTGTCCGAAGATCGAGCCATATTCCATCAGGCCATTGCGAAGAAAGACCTGCTGGCCCGCAATTACGTCCGCTCCTGAAAAGATGAGCTGTCCGCTCGGATCGACAACCTGAGAAGGAATCGGAGGCTCGTCAGTGTATGTGCGATAGGCGAGAATGCCGAGAATAAGAAAGCCACATAAGACAACGATGACAACTGCCTGCATCCATCCGCTTGAAACCAGCAATGCGCGTCTTGCCGAACCGTTCATGATGTTCTCCTCGCCGCGCACGCATCAATGCACGCCACGGCCCAAACGCGCCAGATCCGCGCCATTGGGCACAGCTGTTTCTTGCTTTCCCATATCGGGATTCGACCGGCAGCTTCCCAGACGGAGCGACTATAACAATACTTCGGAATCTTGCACGCACGACATTACAGTCAGGTTGTTTTTGCTTCTTCAGGCCAAGCGATAGTCAGCAGAAAGGCGCTATCCACCGCAGCTTCCACATCGTGCGGAAGCGCGCTTGCGTGTCTTTCGGCGCTCGAAAGTAACGCGGATTGCCTCGGTGAAACTCCCTTATAATCTTTACGCAGTTCATGTCGGGGCGTAGCGCAGCCTGGTAGCGCGCCTGCCTTGGGCGCAGGAGGTCTGGAGTTCAAATCTCCACGCCCCGACCAAAGGCTTTTCTGCCGGCGGGAACAGCGGTTTGCGCACCGGCGGGACGCATTGGAGCGACGGCTCCGGGATCGTAGCTACATCACTCGAACCAATAATCCAGCCATCCGTCGGATCCTTTGCCAAAACTGCCTTCAAAGCCGCCCTCGCCGCGCAGCCCGGAAAGATCGGCTGTTCCCGATCCGGGAACGACAAACCACGTCCCTTTGATCTTGCCGTTCTTCACCATTTCTGAACCTCGAAGCACGAAGGTGTCCCGCCGTCCGCCCAGTTTTCCGCGGAATCGTTGCATGCTGACGAGCGAGGCGGATTTATCGTCGCGCAGGAGCTGTAAAGCCCGCACCGGCGATTCGCCGTCGATATCCCCGCTGAACGTTTCGCTGAGCAGGACCTCCAGCGGCGCCGGGCTCGCGGTTTGGTCGTAGGGCTTGGCTTCGGAACTCTGCACGGTAATTCTTGCTTTAGCTCTGGCGCGCGTGCGCGGCTGCGCCTGCGATTGCCCGGTCGTGCGTATCGATTCGGTCATTTGTACCCTCGCGTCGTTACATTGCGGCCAAGCGTGCGATGCGCACAGAGTCACGCGCCGTGTGCCCGGCCCGAAAGGGTCGGGTTCGTGGTTGCGGGAGTCCCGACGAACTCTCGCACCAATGCGGCGATCTCACCTGCCGCTGTATCCAATGCGAAATGCCCTCCGTCTACGATGTGCACTTCGGCTTTCGGCACGTCGCGACGATAGGCTTCCGGCTCTGAGGGATCGAACGAGCTTTCATACTTGCCCCAGATCACCAGCAGGCGCGGCTGCTTTTCGCGCATCCACGCTTGCCATTTGGGGTAGTCGTCAACGTTCGTGCGGTAATCGTAAAAGAGGTCGCTTTGAATCTCGGCTTGGCCGGGCTGGTTGAGAAAATAATATTCATCGGTCCAGAGATCAGGGTTATGCCGCTCAAGGTTGGGATCGTCGCCGACGTGGCGCGCCCGTGTCGTCGGGAGCGAAAGGAGATTGGTGCGAAGCGTGCCTTCGTTGGAGGCGCGATCGGCCCAAAAGGCGCGCCGCGGCTTCCAATTCGCGCCCAGGCCTTCGTTGTGCGCCACCGCGTCCTGAACGATAAGAGCCTCGATCCGCTCCGGATGGGCCAAGGCCATGCGAAAACCCACCGGCCCGCCGTAATCCTGCATGTAAAGCGTATAGCGCGGGAGCCCGAGCGCTTCGGTGAAGTGGGTCATGATCTCCGCGTAACGATCGAACGTGTACGCGAATTTCTTCGGGTCCGGCCATTCGCTGTGTCCGAAGCCCGGGTAATCGGGCGCAACCAGGTGATAACGATCCGAAAGCCGCGCAAAGAGAGGCTCGAACATCCGCGACGAAGAGGGAAGTCCGTGCAGCAGCAGAAGCGTTGGCGCGTCTTTCGGGCCGGCCTCTCGGTAAAAGATGGAGAGCCCGTCGACCTGCTTGGTGCGGTAAAAAGTTGGGTGTTCCATGGGAGCTTCCTTTCATTGATGCTGGGCCGTTGATGGGGCTTGGCCCGTTACCATTTGCCTACGTGAGCGCCGCCGTCCACGTGCAGCACTTCCCCGGTCACTTGGCCGGCTTCCGTCAGATAGACGATCGCGTCCACGACGTCTTTCACGCGGCAAATCTGTCCCATCGGCTGCAGCGTCCTGAGAAAATCCTTGGGCTGATCGTCGTGCATGGAGGTATCGACAACGCCCGGCGCCACTGCATTCACGCGTATGCCGTGCTTCGCATATTCCATCGCCAAGCTGCGCGTGACGGCCTCCAGGCCCCCTTTGGTGATCATCGCAACCGTGGAGTTTACTCCCGCGATCGGATGATTCACCTGAGCCGTGGAGAGATTGACGATGCTTCCGCCGGTATTCTGAGCCAGCATCTGCTCGATCGCCAGTTGGCTGATGAAGAGAAAGCCTTCGATGTTCACCGAGAAGAGCGATCGCAGATCGCCGCCGGTATAATCCGTGAAAGGCTTCGCGAAATAGATGCCGGCGTTGTTTACGAGCGCGTCGATCGATCCGAATTTACTCTTGGCAACTTCGCAGATCTTCTTCGCCGTTTCGGCTTCGGCGATGTTGCCGTCGACCAATGCCAGCTGGTCTGATCGCCTCGAACGCGCCCGACTTGGTGATCTTTCGAGAGTTCGCCACCACGTTGTAACCCCGCTCCAAAAACGCCTTCACCAGACCCGCCCCGATGCCTTGTGATCCGCCAGTCACGATGGCCGTTTTCCGCGCAACTGCCATTCCCAACTCCTTTTCCTCTCGCGCGAGCAGCGGCAACAGACAAAGCATCCCGTGCGCGCCTCTGCTTTTGTTGAAGCTACGGGCTCACCCCTCCGTGAGCTGCTGGCCGCCGTCGATGTCGTACGTTGCTCCGGTGACCGCTGTGTTGGTCATGAGGTGAACGGCGAGCGCGGCAATGTCTGCCGGGCCGACCACGCGTCCGATCGGCAGCGTCTTGCGGAGATGCTCGCGGCGCGCCTCCAGCTGATCGCCGAGCAGCGAGGCCGAGAGTGGTGAGTCCACGAAGCCCGCCGCGATCAGGTTCACGCGTACGGGCGCGATCTCCAGCGCGAGGTTCCTCGTCAGCGCGGGAAGCGCGGCGGTCAGAGCCCCGCTGAGGGCCATCCCTGGCGCTGTGTGGCGGCCGCCTGTGCCGGTCATGAAGAGCAGAGTCCCTCCTGGGCGAACCTTTTTTGCGGCCAGGCGAGCCACCTCGATCGGCAGGAAAAGGTGCGATTCCACGTCGCGCCGCGCCTTGTCAAAGTCGAACTCCGCCAAAGTCCCATAGTATGGACCGGGCCCCGTGACCAGCACGTGGTCGATCGGCGTCGGCAGCCCCTCGAAGAAGCGGTCGAGGCGCGCGAAGTCGGTGGCGTCAAACGCAGCGCTGCTCAGCGCGCCGAGTTCGCGTGCGGCGCGCTCCAGGCGTTCCGGGTCGCGCCCGGCGACAATCACATCCGCGCCCTCGGACCGTGCCTGCCGGGCCGTCTCCAGCCCGATCCCCGAGCTGCCGCCGATCACTACGATTTTCTGCCCGGCGAGTCCCGCTCTGGCGACGCTCGCCGCTACACTACGGACTACGTTCGTGCTCATGTGGTTGTCTCCTTCGTTAAGTCAGGATGCACTGCTCGCCCGGCGAGCCGCCGATGGCGGCGTCGGGGCGCATCGCTGCGATCGAGTTCATGACGCCCCCGCCTTACGCATTGCCGCCTCACCATGCAGGGCGTGGAGCGCGCTGACGAAAATCTCCGAGAAGGTCGGGAACGGCTGGATCGTGTCGCGCAGTACTGCGAGCGGCACGTGGGCGCGGATGGCCAGCGTGGCCTGCTGCAGCCATTCGCCCGCCTCCGGGCCCAGCGCGTAGGCGCCCGTCAGCCGCTCGCCGTCGCTCAATAGCGTGAGGAACCCGTTCGACTCCGCGAAGGCTCGCGTGTAGGTGGCGGTCTTGGGCAGATCCTTCAGCGCGACGGTTGCGCTGAAGCGCGCCTCGGCCGCGCCCACGGCAGCCGCCTGCGGGTCGGTGAAGACGACGCGCGGCACGGCCTCGTAGTTGGCCTCTCGCGGCACGCCGAGAATGTTCGACGCCACGACCTCGCCCTGGTACTTGCCGACGTGCGTCAGTTGCCAGATTCCGGTGACGTCTCCGATGGCCCACAGCCGGTCGCTCACCCGCAGGCGCGCGTCCACCGGGACTCCGTGCTTGTTCGCGGCAATACCCACCGTCTCCAGCCCGATGCCATCGACGCGCGGGCGGCGGCCGGTGGCAACCAGCAGGCGGTCGCCGCGAAGTTCGCGCCCGTCGTCGAGCTTCAGCACATAGTCGTCGCCCTCGCGCCCAGCCGCGGTCGCATTTGCGCTGAGCGCCACGCCGATTCCCTCGCGGCGGAACACCTCGCCGAGCGCTTCGCCCAGCGGGGCCGGCTCGCGGGAAAGCAGATGCGCGGACCTCTCGACGATGGTGACCGCGCCGCCCAGCCGGCAGACAGCCTGGGCCATCTCCACTCCCACCGGACCGCCGCCCAGCACCAGCAGGCGTCGTGGGACCGCCTTCATGCCGGTGATCTCGCGGTTTGTCCAAATGCCCTCGAGCTCGCGCAGGCCGGGAACCGGCGGCATGACGGGGTCCGCGCCGTTGGCCAACACGACGTGATCCGCGGTGTGGCGGACTCCGTCGACCTCCACCACGCCCGTGCCCGCGAGCCGCCCGCGGCCGCGAAGCAGATCGATGCGGCGATCGGCCAGCCAGCGCTGCTGGCCCGCGTCGGAGTAGTTCGAGACCATGAGGTCGCGCCAGGCGAGCGCCGCGCCGACGTCGACTTCGGCCTTCGCCGCCGCTTCACGCGCGGCGTGGACGGCCTCGCCGGGGCGAAGCAGCGTCTTCGAAGGAATGCACGCCCAGTAGGAGCACTCGCCGCCCACCAGTTCGCGCTCCACGACCGCGACGCGCAGGCCGCCTTCGGCAAGCGCGCCGGCGCAGTGTTCGCCCGGCGAGCCGCCGCCCATGACGATGACGTTGTAGTCGCTCACGTGGGCAGTTCCGTCCCGGCCTGCTCCGCCGCCATGTATTTGGCGTACCAGTCGGGCCAGTTCGGATCCGCATGGCCAATGCGCTTTTCGTGCTGGCCGTGCGCGGCCGCCGCGCGCCGAAGCGCGCTCGCCAGGTCGCTTGCCGATCCGAACGAAGTCACGCCCGAATCGACGCGCCCCGGAAGCCGGGTGGTGACCTCTTGCAGCAGCCAGATGTTGCCGTCGGGATCGCTGAACGTGGCGCGCGAAGAGTAGCTGCGATGCTCGGGATCCGCGACCGCTGACGCGGCCGCCCGGACCGATGTGGAAAATATCGCTCACCTCGATGCCCGCGGCCACCAGCTTGTTCCGCGCATCCTCGATGTCGGAAACGATCAGGTACGATTTGGCTGAACCGGGCGCGGCCGACGTGAGGTTCGCGCCGAATTGAACCGAACACGACGAGCCGTGCGGGGTAAGCTGCACGATGCCCGAGCCTGGCGGCGTGACGTCCTGCCGCCACCCCAGCCTGAGATAGAACTGCGTCGCGCGGTCGACATCCGAGACCGGGATGACCACGACCTCGACCTTCATGTCCACTCGAGCGACACTCGTGGCCTTAGCGGGGACTACATTCGTGCTCATGGCTGCCTCCTGCGTTGTGTGGTTCTCGAACTCTCTGATCAAAACGTGAAGTCAAGGGCGTGAACGCGGGCAACAGTCTGATGCGGCGGCTGACGCCTTTACTGGCTTTCCGGACCTATGGAACTCCACCCGGCCTTGAACTCAAGAGGATCCTCGGTGATTGGTCCTCAATTGCGGGAATCAGCCTGTGTCGTACTACGGCTCAGGCCGGGCTGCACATACAGCTTTCACCTGATTTTCACAGCCGCTTTTCGCTTCGATGCGGCGGCGCGCCTCGTCGTCACAGTAAAACTGGTGTAGGCTTTGATTTCTTAAGGAACGGGCCGCACTGAGCGTTTAGGAGCGGAGCCGCGGTGAGTGAACGATTCACGGGACAGGTCGCGTTGGTCGCCGGAGGCACCGGCGGCTTGGGCCGTGCCGTAAGCGTCGCTTTTCTGGAGGAAGGCGCCACGGTTGCTGTCCCTTACCGGAGCCAACAAGAGTTCGACGCATTGCGTTCCGCGGCAGGCTCCCTAGCTTCTCGCCTGGAGGGCCATCCTGTCGATGTTACCGACGACGGCGCCGTTCATCAGCTTGTGGCCGCCATCATCGCCAAGCACGGACGCTTGGACGCCATGACCAATGCCGTCGGCGGTTACGCGGCTGGGCAGAAGCTTTGGGAGACCGATCCGAAGGTTTTCCAACAGATGCTATCCCTCAACTTCTTTTCGGGCTATCTGTTGGCGCGTTCCGTCGTTCCCGTGATGCTGAAGCAGGGGCGCGGCGCAATCGTCAACGTGGCCTCGATGGCGGCAATCGATCATGCCGGCTCCGCGGCGGCATATGTCGCGTCCAAGGCGGCGGCTGTGGCCACGATCGATTCGCTGGCCGCGGATCTAAAGGATACAGGTGTCCGCGCCAACTCGATTCTCCCAAGCATCATCGATACCGAAGAGAACCGCAAAGCCATGCCCAACGCCGATTTCGCGAAATGGCCCAAGCCGCGCGATATCGCTCGCGTCATCCTCTTCCTGTGCAGTGACGACGCCAAGCTGATTCAAGGCACCGCCATCCCCGTTTAGCTCGCTGGCGCTTTCCGAAATCGCAGGTCTATCTGGCAAGCTCAACTGAGACGCTTTTTTGTACCTTCTACCCCCGGCCTACGCCCCAACTTCGCCAAATTTGCGGACCCGTGACATGCATTTGACGCTTTCGTGACAAATATCCTCCCTCGAATCCCCTAGCATTTCTATCGAGGTTGGAAGAACCGCCGGGAGTATGCGTGCCCGGCTTTTGTGGAACTGCCGCAGAGCCAACTAGAAAGCTACGACAACCAGGCTGCTGCGGCCCTAAAGGCGGCGATCTCGTGAGTACGATTACGTGGGACCAGGAACTCCTCTCGGCTTTACCGGCCTCGGCGGCTGAGGCCCATCCGAACCGAACACCGCTGGGCGAGCGGACCGAACTGGAAATCATTCGGCTCGCACAGGCCGGGGACGCAGCGGCTTTCGAGCATCTCTACGTGAAACACAGCAGGCGCGTCTACGCCGTTTGTCTGCGCATGACGGGAAACCCGCCCCTCGCGGAGGATCTGACGCAGGAGGCCTTCTTGCAAGTGTTCCGCAAGATTCACACCTTTCGCGCGGAATCGGCGTTCTCCACCTGGCTGCATCGCTTGGCCGTCAATATCGTCTTGATGCGGCGGCGCGTCAAGCATTTGAACGAGACGCCGCTCGACGCCCCGTTCGAGATGGACGGCGAGACTTTGCCTCCAAGGGAAATGGGAACCGTCGACTCCGCTGTCTCCGGCCTGGTGGACCGTCTCAACCTCGAACGCGCCCTGGGAGAATTGCCGCGCGGATACAGAAGAGCTTTTGTTCTGCACGACGTTCTCGGCTATGAACATCACGAAATCGCGCAGGCGCTGGGCTGCTCCATCGGCACATCCAAATCGCAACTCCACAAGGCCCGCATGCGCCTTCGCAAAATCCTGCGGAGCGCCACTCGGCCGAAGCTGTCGCCCTCCACGCTGTCCTTGCCGACGCGCCAGTAAACGAACGCCGGCCAGAACCGGCCAAAGCTGGTTAAGAGCCGACAAGACCTAGCAGAAAAATGACTGGCTGTTTACACCAGTGTGGCAAGTCCGTGGTCGGACGAAGCTAACAATAAGATCCGTGCGGCATGGACCTGCCAACCCGCAGGCGGCCGTAAATTTCACCAAACGAAAAAGGAGATCACCATGAATCCGGAGGCAGCGAACGGTTTCGACGCGCGGATAAGCGCAGCACGCCGCGGAGCGAGCGAAGTGCTTTGGCGGGCGATGAAATGTGCTGTCATCATTCTTGTTGCATTGCCCGCATTTGCACAATATGGCGGAACTACGGGAATGGGGTCGAGCGCGCCGAGCTACGGACACGGCGCGGCGATCGGAATTGGCGTCGGAGCGGCCGCCGCGGGGGCCGGGGCCATCTATTTCGTCAGCCACCGCTCCAGCAAGATTACCGGCTGCGTGGTGAAAGGCGATGGGGGGTTGCTCCTCACGGACGATAAGAGCAAGCGCACGTTTGAACTTGTGGAAGGCTCGGCGAACGTAAACTCCGGCGAGCGCCTTGAATTGAAAGGGAAGATCAGGAAGAAGGAGTCTGGGAATCCCAGTTTCCAAGTAAAGAGTGTCGCCAAGGATATGGGCGAGTGCCAGGCGCAAGCCAACGCCGCTGCCGAAATCCCGGCGGCGGCTCAGCCAAGGTGAAGTGCGCCGAGATGTTCAGTTCAACACGAAGGTTGGCAAATCGCCCGGGTGCCCAACGAAACCTCGCCAATGCCGAGCGGCCCAAAAGGCAGTTGGTCTGGAACTCTGTCAATTTTGTGTCAACAGTCCGTAATCTGTTTGTCCCAAGATCCCCTCGGCGCTCGCTTCTACCCTAAAGTAGAGCTTCACAACGTTTTAAGCATCTAGAACCAAAGGATTTTTCCAGGCCCGATCGACGTGATGTGCCGGTTTACGATTGTGAATAGAGTACTCATAGATGGCCGAGCGCACGCGCTGCGTCTTGACCGCTGCCGCCCATGGAAGTTGCCGTGGCTTCAGGTGTTTGGCCTCGCGAGATCAGCCCCGATCTCTCCAAATGTGATAGCTTCGCCTGTCCGCCCCTTCCATTCATTGCGACAGAGGAGTGCCTGATGCGTGCCATTCTCCAACACCCGCTCCGCTCGTTCTGGCCATCGCTGTGCCTCCTGGCGTTCGCGGTTGTGCCGGCCTGCGCACAAGGGCCGGCGAGCCAACTGCCCGCCGAAAGCCAGGCCGAACTGGGCGCCAATATCGAGGCCAATATCGAGGTGAAGATCGCCGCGCTGACGCATTCGATCGAGCAGATGCAGAGCCAGCTTCAGCAGTCTCAAGCCGAGATTCAGCAGCTCCGGGAGATGCTCGCGGAGGTTCTTCGAGCCCAGGGCGCCCAGGGTATCCAGGGCACAACGAGTGTTGCAACTCCCGCCGGCGGCGACCGCGTCTCACTCCCCGCCAATCCCCAAGCTCCCGCCGCGAGCGGGCCTCCTGCGCAGATATCCGAAGACGACTGGCAGGTCCTGAACGCCCGGTTGGAGGAGCACGAGCAAGTGAAGGTGGCGAGTGCTTCCAAGTATCGCCTCACGATTTCCGGTATCGCGCTATTCAACGTGTTCGATACCTCCGGTCAGGTCGATAACCTGGACGCTCCGAGCACAGCCATCGCCGTGGCAGCGAACGGCTCCGGCAGCCTCTCCGCGTCTTTCCGCCAATCGCTTCTGGGACTCCGGGGCATAGGACCGCGCGTCTTCGGAGCAAATACAAGCGCGGACTTGCAAGTGGATTTTCTGAATGGGACGGCAGGGCCCTACGGCTACGGCGCCGGCATCATGGGTCTGCGCATCGCGCGCGTGCAGTTCGACTGGCAGAATGCCTCCATCACCGGCGGCCTCGAGACGCCTTTCTTTGCGCCTAACTCTCCAACGTCTTACCTTTCGCTCGCCGTTCCCGCCTTTGCATCGGCCGGAAATCTTTGGAACTGGACTCCCGACCTTCGGGCGGAGCGTAGATTTGACTTCGCTTCGGCGGAATTGAAAATAGAGGGAGGATTCCTGGATTCAGTGGGCTACACGGCGAGCGCCTCGCAGAATCGCGTACCCACTGCCGGCGAAGCTTCCAGGCAACCTGTCTACGCTGTGCGCCTATCTGGGAACAACAGACTGGAAGATCGCGCCATCTCCTTCGGGTTTTCGGGGATCTACGCGCCCTTGAGTTTCCCAGGAAAGACCATCTCGGCCTCGGGCCTCCTTGCCGATTGGAAGTTCCCGCTGCCCGCGAAGCTGCAATTGAGCGGCGGTTTTTTCAGCGGGAAGGGCTTGGACGGCTTTGGCGGCCTTGCGCTTCCCGCGGTCTCATCTACGGATTACGTGCATTATCTCTACGTTACCGCGCCAACTCTCGCCGGCATTCCCGTGATCGGGGGATGGTCGCAGCTGAAGTTCACGTTGAATAGCCGCAGCGAATTCAACTTGGCCGGCGGATTGGGGCAAAGAGAAGCAGGACGTCTGCGTGCCGCCGCGCAATTCGATCCCTTGCTGCTGACCATTCCTCCCAGCAATCGCGTCTTCTTCTTCAACTACATATTCCGGCCCCGCGGCGATCTGCTCTTTTCCGCCGAATATCGCCGGTTCAATACCGCCGCGATTTCTGGCGCGCCGAACTTGGCCGGCCAGGTCGGCTTGGCGGCGGGATTTCTCTTCTAGCCATGCTCAAACCAGTCCTCATCGCGACTTTGCTGGCGGCTGTTGCTTTGCAGCCGGTCGGCGGCTTTCCTAACGCGCGCCGCGTCACCGGCGGCAGCGGCGCCATTCCCGAAGACACGCCAGTTGACACAGCCTGCGCCCAAGATCGATGTTTCGGGCAAAGTTCGCCTGGTTGAGAACGGTTCCGGCCGCGTTGCCACCGACGCTTCTCGCGTTGCCATCTGGCTGGCGACTCTCGGCGCGCCGGACACGATGTCGACGATTTCGAGACCCGCGTCCGCTAGGTCTCACTTCCGCATGGTGCAGCAAAACAAAACGTTCGAGCCGGAGTTATTGGTTGTGCCGCTCGGCAGCATCGTGGATTTCCCGAATCTCGATCCCTGGTTCCACAACGTCTTTTCGCTCTATCAAGGCAAGCGTTTCGATCTCGGCCTCTACCAGGCCGGATCGGAGAAGCAAGTCGTCTTCGACCGCCCCGGCCCGTCGTTTTTGTTTTGCAATATCCATCCGCAGATGACCGCGGTGATTCTTACCGTGAATTCGGATCTTTTCGGCATCTCCGATAAAAGCGGTCGCGTGCTGATCCCTCAGGTTCCCGCCGGGCGATACAAGATGCACGTCTGGTATGAAAACGCCGCGCCCGAATTCACCGATACCGCGAAAAATATCGAGGTCAGCGCCGCCGAAAATGTGCTCCCGGCGGTGTCGATTCCGGTCGCGAGACATGACCGCTCGCACAAAGACAAGTATGGGAATGACTACGATCCCAGGGCGTCATCACCGGCATATTAAGGAGAGAGCAGCGAACTGAAGTGAGGCCCGCGTTCCGAACATGAAGCCATGAAGAAAAGATACTGAAGAACGGCGAGGACTATATGGATACCGTTTTAGTGATCGAAGACAGCCGGGCCATGCAGAGAACGTTGCAGCGCCTCTTCGAGGCCGATTCGCTCGGCGTGCAGATCGCCTCCGATGGCGTCGAAGGGCTGGAAAGCTTCAAGAAGCAGACGCCCAGCATCGTGGTGCTCGATTTGAAGCTGCCCAAGCTTTCTGGCAAGGAGCTCTGCCGCGCGTTCAAGGCGCACATGCCGTCGGTGCCCATTGTGGTCCTCAGCGCCAATGCGGAGATTGAAGATAAGGTGCTGCTACTCGAATTGGGCGCCGACGATTACGTCACCAAGCCCTTCAGCCCGCGCGAATTGCTCGCCCGCGTGCGCCGCGCCATGCGCCGCAACGGCGCCCATGCGCGCACCGTCTCCCGCGTCGCCGCCGAAGAGGTGGATCACGAATTGCTCTTCCTGAACGGCGTGCAGATCGATTTCACCAGCATGGAAGCCACCCGCGGCGGCAAGCTCATCGCCATGACCGCCCAGGAGTTCAAGCTCCTGCGCTATCTGGCGCGCTGGCCGGAAAAAGTGATTTCGCGCGAGGAGTTGCTGAACGAAGTCTGGGGCTACCACAACTATCCCTCTACTCGCACCGTGGACAACCACATCCTTCGCTTGCGCCAGAAGCTGGAGCCGGATCCCGCCAACCCACGTTTCTTCCTCACCATGCACGGAGCGGGATACAAGTTCGTGCCGGGCCACGCCGCCGCCGGGAAGGGCAATTAGCACACCACGACCATGTCCCGCCTGCGCTTAAAGACGCAACTGCTGATCTCCACGCTCCTGATCATCTGCGCCCTCACCGGCGCGATGCTCCTGATCGTGCGTCACACCGTGCGTGCGGAGATCGACGATCAAGTGCGCGAGAGCGTAGCCGCCTCCGTGCGCGCGTTCGAGAGCGTCGAGAACCAGCGCCAGGATCAGCTGTCCCGCACCACGGCCATGCTGGCCGAGCTGCCCACTTTGAAGGCGTTGATGACCACGCATCATGCCCCCACGATTCGCGACGGGTCGCTTCCTTTCTGGCAGCTCGCCGGCAGCGATCTTTTCGTTCTTGCCGATCCCAAAGCCGAAATGATGGCGCTGCACTCCAGGAAATCTCTCGATAGCGCGGACGTCGGCCAGGACCTCGCCAGATCGCTCGGCGGCGATGAAGATGCCGCCTGGTGGTATGCCGACGATCAATTGTACTGGGTCTTCATGCGCCCGATCACGGCCGGCTCCGGCGCCGACGTAAAGCAGCTCGGCGTTCTGGCGATCGGCTACCAGGTGGACTCCACCGTCGCGGAGCAGCTTGCGCTGGTGGCCGGCGGCAAGATCGTGCTGGTCACCAGCGACAAAGTCATCGCCTCCACGCTATCGGCCCGCGAAGAGAGCGAACTCCAAGAGCATCTCGGTCAATACACCGCGCTTTTGAATTCCGGCACGCGCGAGGTCGATCTGGGCGCCGAATCCTACGAGGTCGCCGCGGTTTCGCTCCACGCCGACCCTCACAGGCCCGTGCAATGCTTTGTGCTGATTCCTTTGCAGCGCCCCATGAGCTTCATCGGCAAACTGGATCGCACCATTCTCGCGCTGGGCATCTCCGCTCTCGTTTTCGCCACGCTGGTGCTCAGCTTCGTGGCCGGCACGATCACCAGGCCCATGGATAACCTGCTGGCCGCCGTCCGCGCCTTGGCCCGCGGCGATTACACCTTCTCGATCACGCCGCGTGGCAGCACCGAAGTCGTGGAACTGGGCACTGCCTTCTCCAGGATGCGCAGCGACCTGCTTGCTCTCCAGCGCCGCCAGATCGAAACCGAGCAAATCGCGGCGTTGGGAAGGGCCGCCAGCTCGATTTCGCACGACCTGCGCCATTCCTTGGCCGCAGTGGTTGCCAACGCCGAATTTCTTTACGAAGCCGACCAGCTCAAGCTCGATCGCGACGAAATCTTCCAGGAGATCAAGATCGCCTCGGAACAGATGACCGAACTGCTGGACTCCTTGCGCGAGCTCGCGCGCGAGCATCGCACGCTCTCCCTGGCAACCACCTCGCTCGAATCGGTGGCCAGGTCTGCCGTGGATTCCGTTCTGGCGCGGCCCGAATTCCGCAAGCGCTCCATCTCCATTCAGGCGCCCGCCGATACCACCGGCGTTTTCGATTCCCGGAAAATCGAGCGCGCTTTCTTTAATCTTTTGCTCAACGCCTGCGAAGCCACTTCCGAGCGCGGCAGGATTGATATCGAGATCGGCAATTCGGGGAGTTCATTCGAGGTGCGCGTCACCGACGACGGCATGGGCATCCCGCCGGGAATCCGTGCCACCTTGTTCGATCCCTTTATCAGCGAGGGCAAGTCCAATGGCACCGGGCTGGGCCTGGCCATCGTCAGCAAAATCATCCACGACCATTACGGATCGATCAGCGTAGAGCGCACTTCCGAATCGGGCACGGTCTTCCTGATCAGATTCCCACGTACCCAAACCGGATCGCTCGACGCCATGGCCGGAGAAGTTCGCGAGCCCAACCGCAGCCCCGCCGATTAGCTCCTCTGACAATTTGTTTACATGCCCATGACGCGGCCATGACAACCGCGCCGGGAAACTCCTGCAAAGTGCTGGCGCAAGAGGTTCCAACCCAGCCATCCGTGCCTGCCGCAGCGACTTTGTAAAGCGGGAATTGTTTACCACCGCCACGCAGCGTTGCTTATCGGCGCTGCAGCGAGAAATGCCAGGAGGAGAGAGCGATGACTTTCATCATTCGTGTCGCAAGATCGTGCACCGTGCTCGGGCTAGCTCTGTTGATCTTTCCGGCTTTGACCTTCGCGCAACACTACATCCAGACAAATCTGATTACCGATGCAGCCACCACCGCCCCGAACGCATTGTTTGTCGATCCGCATCTTAAGAATCCCTGGGGTCTCGCGCGCAGCACCACCAGCCCTTGGTGGGTGAGCGACAATAATGCCGGCGTCTCCACTGTCTATACCGGCACGCCTGCAAGTGGTACACCGGCTTTGACCGTCACCGTTCCCGGACCCATGGGCAGCCCTGCGGATTTCGTATCCGCTCCCACTGGAATCGTTTCCAATGGGACCACCGATTTTGGCGGAGCGCATTTCATTTTTGTCACCGAGGATGGAACGATCTCCTCATGGGCAAGCGGCCCCGCCGCGGTACTCAAGGTGGATAATTCTGTCAATCCCACCCCGGCGAACGGAGCCGTCTACAAAGGCGCCACGATCGGCGAGTTTCAGGGAAACCTCTATCTTTACGTCGCCAATTTCCGCTCCGGCCATATCGAAATCTACGACACCAATTTCCATCCCGCTACGCTTCCCGGCGAAAATGAAGACGAGTTCAGCCGTTTGGGCGATTGGCTGCTCGGCAACCTCTTCGGCAGGCCCTTCGAGGATATTCTGATTCCTCGAGGCTTCGCTCCCTTCAACGTGCAAAATATCGGCGGCAGTCTTTTCGTCACCTACGCCAAGCAGGATCAGTCCAAACACGACAACCTCGCCGGAGCTGGCCTCGGCTTTGTGGATATTTACACCCCTGGCGGCAGGCTCGAGGCTCGCCTCCAAAACGGCCCATGGCTGAACGCCCCCTGGGGAGCGGTGTGGGCTCCTCGTGACTTCGGCGCATTCAGCAATCGCGTGCTCATCGGCAATTTCGGCAGCGGCCAGATTGCCGTCTTCGATGGCTTCGATGGCAAATTTATCGGCTTCATGGAAGATCCCAATAGCAACGTGATCAAGATTGACGGCCTGTGGGCCTTGATGTTTGGGAATAGCGCGCATCGGCTGCCCGAGCACGCCGCCCACGGCGCCCGCGGCGGACGTCGGTCTGCCGAAGTGCGGAGCCTCCGGTCCTTATAACTCGCTGTTCTTTACCGCTGGGCCCAATGGCGAGGCCAATGGTTTGTTCGGCACGCTCACCCCAATTCCGGCCGAGCTAACCGGCGACAGCGAATAAAGCCTCTCGTCTAGACCGCCTTCTCGGGATCGCCGCCTTGGCGATCCCGAGAAGGCACAGCCACTCCTGGCTGTGCGTCTGCATGGGGGTTTACCGCGTCTTGAGCGAGATCAGCATTGACTACTTCTGGCGTGCCTATGCGGACAGCCCGGTCTTTATTTTAAGCGACGTGCTCTTTTGCGACACGCGCCACGTTACGCATATCCACGCCGCAAGGTCGCAATCACGTCTTGGTGGTCATCCCATCCCTCTTCTATATACGTGATAACTCGCAAGTTCGCGTGCTGCTCTAGTTGCGAGAGTACCCACGACGGTGATGACATTGAGATACCGTAGTTTTTTCT
Organism: uncultured Acidobacteriota bacterium; assembly: GCA_963823935.1. GTDB lineage: Bacteria > Acidobacteriota > Terriglobia > Acidiferrales > UBA7541 > Palsa-189. The sequence goes on along the minus strand of CAWGNM010000006.1, from coordinate 201,587 downwards.
GTCGGGATAATTACCGTAGCCGAACCCTGAACGTTCATAGGCCGCTATTGTTGCGTGCACTTCGGCAGGCCCAAGTCCGTAATTAAGAGTGCCTTCGCGAAGGTGCCGGATGCCGCGCCTACCATGCACGGTAAAGACCAGGACCCCGCCGGCAGAAAGCAGTCGTTCAAAGAACCCGAGAAATCTCTGCCATTGGTTGGCATCCAAATGAGTTAATAACGAGCCACACCAAATGAGGTCAAACGGTCCTCGAATGCTTGTTCGGGCGGGGTCTTCGTTGGCATAGACAGGAGTAGCCCCAAATGTCGCAGCGCAAAACTTCACCCCCGAGGTTTCGAGGTCGCAAGCGGTGAGTTGCGCCTCGGGGAATGCCGCCCTAAGAATTCGCAGCACTCGACCGTGACCACACGGCAAATCAAGAATCCTCTCGACCCTCTCTTTCTTCGCCGTGCTGAGGGCTATTCGGATACACCGCAATGCAGAGAGCCCCACATTGAAATAATGATCAATATTGCCAACGAACATCCCGTCTTCCGGGGAGATACTGGTGATCAGCTCCAATCCTTCTATGTTGCTATATTTCTGAGCCGCCTCAGCCCTCGTATCCGGCGCTTTTGCTGAAGCGCGGACCTCCGAAGTCGTTGGTTCACCAGTGGTGCTGGCTGTATCGGCCGATTTCGTATCCTGTGCTTTTATTCCTGGTATTTGCCGGAACAGTGTCGATAATCGGTGTAGCGCCTTCATTTTTGTCCTTGACGTATTCGGTGGGAATCGTAGATTCATTTGCAGCCCCGAACGTCAACGTCTAGTTACATGGTATCTGCAAATGGGTGCCCCCTGCCTTGCCGTGGATGGCCAAATTATCCACGTTCCGCCGCAGGAATCAACTCAGCGATTACGCATGCTTATAATGCCGGGTGCCGCACCCTTCGCTTTCTAGGGGTGCGGATTTCGACCATTTTTGTCCTGCCGGGCAGAGTGCTGAATTCGCGCCCAAGCGCCCCGCCGTGGGCGATGGCCAAATTGACTGACAAAGTTTGGAGGCGCGGGGCGGAATCGAACCGCCGATAAAGGTTTTGCAGACCTTTGCCTTACCACTTGGCGACCGCGCCCTCTCGGGGAAGACAAGAAAAACTTCTCGCTATGCCGCCTCCGGCCGCCGCTCATCTAGCCGCGACCGCGGACGAAAGCATCCCTCGGCAGGCTTCTCACCATAGCAGCTTCAGCCCAAACTGAATCTGCCGCGAGGTGGTCGCGGTCGAGGTGATCACGCCCGCCGTCGGCGACGGCACCGCCGGTGCCGCGGCGTGAACACCACCGGATTCGGGTTGTTGAAGTTCGTCCGGTTGAGAATGTTGAAAAACTCGCTGCGGAACTGCAAGTTCACCCGCTCGGTGAGCGCGAACTTCTTGGCCAGCGAAAAATCCGCGTCGCCAGTCCCGGCCCTGAGCATGTTGCGCCCCACGTTGCCGTAGGTTCCGCTGGCCGGCTGAATGAAAGCGTCGGGTTGAAATATTCGCCCGGCACCGCCGAGAATCACGGGCCCGGTGAACGCCGGATTCCACGACGGCCGCACCGGATTGCGCGTGTCGCCGTCGTTGGAAGGGTTGTAGGAAAGTTGCGGCGTGAACGGCAGTCCGGACTGCAGGTTTCGATCCCGCTGATCTGCCAGTCTCCGGCGATTCGCCGCTCCCACGCTTTCCGGCCACGTCCGAACGGCAGATCGTAGGTCGCGTTGATCACGCCCGAATGCCGGATGTCGAACGATGCGCGGCCGTAGTCCGCCTGGGATTCAGCGGGTTGGCGGCGAACGCCGGCGAATTGGTGGCCACGCTGGTATTCATGCTGTCGCCGTCGTCGAGCGCCTTTCCATAAGTGTAGACGCCGCGGAATCTGCAAGCCGTGGCCAGCCGGTGGTTCACGTCCACTTCCAGCGCGTTGTAGGAGCTGACTCCCTCGGAGATCCAGTGGTCGTGTTCCACACTGCGGGATTGGCCAGCCCCGTGCTCCCCGCCGTGATCGTTTGCGTGGGATAGGGATACGCCGCGGCGGGCAGATTCGTATCGATCGAGAGCATTTCGTGGTACCCGTGCGAGCCGATATAGCCAACGTTCAGCGTCGTTCCTCCGGGCAGTTGCTGCTCGATTTTCAGCGTGTAGGATTCCACTGTCGGTGTCTGCAAGTTGGGCTGCACGCCGCTGGGCATCACCGAATCGTTGAACCCCAGCGCCGAATAGTTCGCGGCGGGGCCGATCGTCGCATAGCTGAACGTCTTCGCCGCGCCCGCCGACGTTCCTTTCACGGCGTATACGGCGTTGAACGGCGGGTCCTGATCCAATCGATAGCTCAGATTGTCGAGCAGGGCGTAATACATCCCGAAGCCGGCGCGCAGCACCGTTTTCTTCGACCGCACGGGCGACCAGGCTATGGCCGCGCGCGGCTCCGGCAGGAATTTCGCGTTGTTCACGACCAGCGCCGAGTTGCCAACCGCCGGCTGCGTCTCGATCACCCCATTCGGATTGAAGAGATAGTTTGAAGCGCGGCCATGCTGTTCGTTCCAGCCGTTGGTGGACTCGCCGCGGAACCCGATGGTCAGCTCCAGGCTCGGCTTCAACGGATGCTGTCCTCCGCGAAGAACGCGCCCTCGAACGTCCTCCAGCCCAGCGGCGTATAGCCCGGCGCATACGTGTAGGTGCTTACCGATCCCGCCAGAAAGCTGGCCAGGCTCGAGAACGATGCCTGCCCGTACTGGTCTTGCACCAGCGTGTCGTTGGCCTGGATCGGCTGGAGCCACACGCCGGCCGAGATCAGGTGCTTGCCGTGGGTCAGCGTGACCTGATCGCTGATCGTGAATAGGTTGCGGACCGCGCTCAGGTTGCTTCCCGCGTTGGTGCCTCCGTTGGTGATTTCCGACGCGCCGTTGAGCGTGGTGCCCCCGCCGACCACAATCGCGCCGATCGGCGCCGCCGCGTTGATCCACCCCGGCCGCTTTGCAACGCCGCATCGGTCACCGAGCTGTTGAAATAGAACGCTCCGCGCGAGAATCCGAACGTCGCGCGGTTGATCAGCTGGGTGGAAAACACGTGCGTCTCGCTCAGGCTGGCCACCTGCTCGCGTTCCGTCACGTAGTCATAGCTGATCGGATTGTTGGTGGGCGAATTGCCGATGCTGTCGTCCAGCGTATAGACGGCGGCCAGCGAATCCTTGTCCGAGAACGTCTGATCGAATCGCCCGCTGCCGAAATCCTCGCGGATGTGCTGCTTCGGATTGGTGAAGGCTTCGGCGACTCCGCCGCCCAGCACTGGGCCGTTGGACACCGGCCACAGCGGTTCGAGCGCCTTGATGCTGGGCACGGCGGCCGCCCACCCCAGGGGATCGGCGGGATTGCTGTCCGGCACCAGGGTTACGTCGCTCAGGCCCAGGTTCTGCCGGAATCCTTCGTAGTTCAGGAAGAAAAAGCTCTTGTCCTTCTTGATCGGCCCGCCCAGCGAACCGCCAAACTCGTTGCGCTGAAACTGCGGAATCGAGCCGAAATCGAAAAAGTTCCGCGCGTCCAGCGCGCTGTTGCGCAGGAATTCATAGACGTTGCCGTGCAGCGCATCCGTGCCCGAAGCCGTGACGATGTTCACCTGCGCGCCTGGACGCTTGCCGTACTCGGCGCCGTAGCTATCCGTCTCCACCGCGAACTCCCGCACCGCATCCACGCCCAGAAGCTGCCCGCTCGCCCCTCCCGGCGTGTTGTTGATCTCCGAAGCGCTGGTGTACTCCACGCCGTTCAGCAGGTAAAGATTCTCCTGCGGCCTCCGGCCCGCCGCCGAAAACATGTTGCCAACCACCGAGTTCGACGTGCCCGTCCCTCCGGCCCGCTGCGATGTGTAGTTGACCACGCCCGGATTCAGCGTCAGCAGTTGGTCGTAGCTGCGGCCGTTCAGCGGCAGATCCTTCACCTGCCGCTCGCCCACCAGCCCCGAAGTCTCCGAGGTGGTTACATCGGCGGTGATGGCCGTCTCTTGCACCTGAATGCTCTGCCGCAATTCCGCGACGGAGAGCACCAGGTCAACGCTGGCCCGTTGTCCCACGTCCAGCTTCAACTTGGCGCGCGCCGGCTGAAACCCGGCCTTCTCGCCCGTCACTTCATAAGCTCCCACGGGAAGTTCGGGCGCCTCATAGCGTCCCGCTTCATCCGTTGTCAACCCGCGCGCCAGCCCGGTCTCGGTATTTTTCACCTGGACTGTCCCGCCCGCGATGGCGCTTCCGGTGGCGTCGCTCAGCGTTCCGCGAATCGACGCAGTGTCCTGCGCCCAAGCCGCCGTCGCACCGAGCACGCACCAGATCGCCATCAAGAAGACTGCTACCGACACGAATATCCTTACCGTCCCTCGTACTCGCATTCCTTTGCCGTGAAAAGCCATTTCGATCCCCCAAGAAATTGAATTTGTTTGCACTACCGCAGGCGTGCCGATTCGTTATCGGCTTCTAGTTAGGGATCAACAACAGCGGCGACAGCGCGGGGAGGCGCTCTCGGTAGGGAAGAGAACGATTGCTCGGAGTTGCCTAGACCTGAATTCGTTCTGCGCCTTCACGTTCGTATCCTCAATTCGCAAGCCACTTCTTGATTCTGGGTTTTTAGCTGAGGCAGAGAAAATCTGCCGGTGAAAAGCGGACAGCCGTTAGAGGCGACAACAACAGAGGCTTGTGCCCGTGGGGGCGCCCATGAGAAGCGAAGGCCGAGCGGAGCTTCCTGAAGTTTGCATCATAAACGAAACCGCCAGCAGACTACATATCCCGGTTGCCTTTGTCAATGATTCGGGTTGCCTGCGTCAATGATTGAAGATAAAGCCTCCCCTGAATCACCTCGGCCCTTTCGCTGTAATCTAATACCTTGCAAGCGGATAGTTGGGCCCGGATGCCAGAGAAAAGCGCCGCCCGGCGTATATTGGCATAAATGAAACGAGGCTGAACATGCGATCAACTTGGCCATCCACTTTATTGACGGCGATCTGCCTTCTGCTGATTTTCGGCGCGGAATCGGCGCGCGTTCTGCGCGGAGCACAAGCCGCGCAAAGCCGCGCCTCCGATGCGCGCGCGACCGATACTCAGCTCGCGCACGGCCGCTATCTCGTCGAAGAGGTCGCCAAATGCTCGGAGTGCCACACGCCGCGCGACGCCGATATGCAGCTCGAACGTTCCCAGTGGCTTCAGGGCGGGCCCATCTGGATTCAGCCTTCGCGCCACATCGAAAACTGGGCGCAATTCGCGCCCTCGCTTGCCGGCTTGCCCGGCTACAGCGACGAGCAGATGCAGCGCGTCCTAGAAATGGGCCAGGCCGCCAACGGCCGCGCCATCCAGCCGCCCATGCACATCTACCACCTGAATCACGCCGACGCCCAAGCCATCGTCGCCTACCTGCGCTCCCTCCCATCGCCAACCGCCCGCTGACTAGCCTCTTCGCGCGAAAGTTTGTAGGTCAGGTCTCGCCTGCGCTTTTCGCAGGCGAGACCTGAGATTTTCGCTCAGTGGCACAGCCACTCCTGGTTGTGCACTCGCCTTGCGCGGGGCCTTCCGCCCCCGAGCGCCCCCAAAATCCCGCTTGCCCTCCGCCCTCGCTCTAATTCATAGTCGCGTGACCGACATCGAGCAGTTCGTTTGTGCGTCCCGTGTGCCGGCGCCCAGGAGAAGAAATCTTGACCAGCTTGACCAGATCGGCCCGTCTCGTCCCTGTCGTTTTCCTCGCTCTCGTTTGCGCAATTTGCGCAATCGCTCCCCGCGTCGCGGCCCAAGCGCAAGCCCAAGCGCCAGCGCCACGACCCGCCGCCCTCGTCATCGAGGGCGGCACGCTGATCGACGGCAACGGCGGCGCGCCCGTGCGCGACGCCGTCGTGATCATCCAGGGCAATCGCATCACCAGCGTTTCGCGCAAGGGTCAAGCCACCTACCCGGCCGGCGCGCAGGTAATCAAAGCCGACGGCAAGTTCATCCTCCCCGGCCTTTGGGACGCGCAGACCATCTACAACTGGTATTACGCCGAGCCGATGCTGAACTTCGGCATCACCTCCACCATCGGCATCGGCAATTCCGGAGAGATCGGCGCGCCGCATCGCGACGCCATCCTGCACGGCAAACTCATCGGCCCGCGCCCCTTCACCGCGATGTCTCAAATCGTTACGCGCTCCAACAAAGACACCGGCTTCGAGACGCCCCTCACGCCTGGCCGCGCGCCCAAGTCCGCGCAAGAGACCCGCGATCTGGTAAAAGCTTTCGTCGCCGCCGGCGCGGACATGATCATCTTTCAGGATGGCGGCCTGCCGCTCGAGTATTACCAGGCTGGCTTCGACGAAGCCAAGAAGGCGGGCAAGCCCGTCTTCACGCGCCCCTCCGGACCGAATCTCGGCGCGCGCGAAGCGGCCATGCTCGGCTCGCGCAACTTCCCGCATTCCGTGGGCATTGCCGAGGCCGTGGCGAAAAATCCTCCTGCCGGCCGTGGCGTCAATGAGCTCGACGTCTGGGCCGATATGGACGACGCCAAGGCCAAGGACCTGATCCAGCTTTTGGTGGAACACGGCACCGCGCTCACTCCCACGTTCAAGATGCAGTATCCCGGCTATCCCAAGGATTGGGCGCGCTTCGAGCAGGAAGACCGCAAGCTCCTCGAGCGACCCGAACCTCGCCGCCTATTACCCGGCCGATCGCGCCGTCACCGCCATGGCCACGTACAACGCCATCCGCATTCCGCCGTGGTGCGGCGCGCTATGCGCGGACTACAACGTGCCCGAGACGCCCGAAGTGCGCGAGCGCCGGATGAAGGGATTTCAGAACGCGCTGCGCTTCCACAAGATGTTCGTCGACGCCGGCGGCCACCTCACTCCCGGCGGCAATACCAACGCCACCAAGGTTCCCGGGATCAACATGCACCACGAGATGATGATCTACGCCGAAGCCGGCATTAAGCCCATGCAGATTATTCAGGGCGCCACGAAGTGGTCGGCGCAGATGATCGATAAGGATAAAGAGCTGGGCACGGTCGAGGCCGGCAAAATCGCCGACGTGATCGTCGTGAAGCAGGATCCGCTCGCGGACATCACCAATCTGCGCGCCATCGACACCGTGATTTTCGACGGCAAGGTCGTCGAGCTCGGCTATCACTCCTGGTACTCCGACCCCTTCCGCAGAATCTCCGGCTACAATCCTCCGGTGGAAGGTTTGGCGTGGGCCGAAGCGTTCAGAAAAGCGATGTTCCCTCAAGGAAAGGGCCCCGCCGCGCTGCCCGATCCCGTGGAAGCTCCGCAGCCCGCCATCGAAACCATCGAGCCGGTGATGTTGACCGAGGGAACTCCCTCGGCCACCGTCACCATCAAGGGCTTCAACTTCGTCCGCAAATCGCAGGTGCTTTTCAAAGACGCGCCGGTGCCCTACAAAGTGGTCAATCCCGGCGAACTGCAAATCACCATCGACGCCAGCCTGCTGAAAGACGCCGGCTGGTTCGATCTCGTGGTGAAAAACCCCTGGCCCCTGAGCCGCGACACCGGCCAGCCCTGGGGCAACGGCACCTCCAACAAGGCCCACCTCATCATCAACTATCGGTATTGAACGCGCCTTGTGGGTCGCGGCTTTAGCCGCGACATTAGCCGCCGCAGCCAGAACGGCTTTAGCCGCTGACCTGTGTACGCAACGCGGAGCCAACCTGCTGGCCCCGTTGTCATTCTGAGCGAAGTCGAAGAATCTCTCTGTCGGGGTGTCCCGCGTTCGCATCCTGAAGTACCGATTTTGCGTTGTGGGTCGCGGCTTCAGCCGCGACATCAACCCGCCCGCAGGCGAACGGCTTTAGCCGCTGACGGGGCACTACTTCGTTTAGAGTTTCACGACTGTAAGCCCGGGGATTCGCTCAAAATGGCGGGCGTTGACCGTCAACACTGAGTAGCCAAGCGCCAAGGCTGTCGCACCGATCAGCAGATCGGCGAAGGGAATGATCACGCCGCGGCTCCGTTGCTCGCCGTCGAGTCTCCCCGCCAGCATCGCCGTCTCTTTTGTATAAGGATAGACTGCCAGGTCTGCCAGCAGCTCGTTGAGGAACGACTTCCGGCGTGATCGTATCGCTTGTGACAGGCGCGGTAGATGCCGTGCACGATCTCGGTGAGACCGACGGCAGAGAGCGCCGCATCCTGGATCGCCCGTAGCGCCGACGATTCGCTCTATTAGCCGCTCGACGCTTTCTCCGCGCCGTTCTGCGTCGATGAGTACACTGGAATCGAGAATCAGTCCCATTCAGGGGGGCTGAGCGGTTCGCGATGGCTTTCGATGGCCGCCTCTACATCCTTGCCAAACTCGGAATCGAGCGTCACCGTCGAGCCGTGCTCTCGGGCCAGACGCAGAGATTCCGATAGCAGCCGCACGGCAGGCTCGGCAGGACGCACCACGGCCACAGGCCGCGCGTCGTGCTCGATTACGATCTCCGCACCCGCACGAACGCGGTCGAGAAGCGAGGCGAAGTCGCTCGCCGCCTCCGCGTCCGAGATGTGTATTACATGCTTGGCCATAACGCGATTATACACGGCTCTCCGTAGCAGAACTGCCAAGCTTACAATGGAGTGGACATCTCTGGTCAGGGCTTTGGCACGTTAGGAAATTGAACAACGCCCCCAATGCTAGCTGCTATCGCATCGCGGCACAGTTTCATAAAGCCTTGGTCCTGAGTTTCCAAGACATACCGCGCAACCGGGTAGAGGTCCGTGGTTCGCACAAGGATGGTATCCCGCTTTGCGCTAGCGAGACATTTGTGTGTGAACTGTTCCTGCCGATCCGCCGGAAGGGTCAATCTAAACCCGTTCCCAAACAAAATCCCGATCGCCGGTTTCTGTACGTCAGTCCTTTGAAGATCGGCCTGTATGTTTTCCGAAAGCTGCCGCAGTTTGTCGATGTTTATCGCTGAATTGTCCTTGCCCTCACATTCGCCAATAAAACGCTCGCCTTCGGGGGAGAGGATGACCTGATCTAGCTCGAGCTCTCCATCGTCATAATTCTCTGCCGAGTACCCAAGCGCGTGAAGTGCGCGGATAACCGCCGCTTCCAGCGGCTTTCCTGTTTCAAAAAGCAGATTCTTGAGCTGCTGTTCCTTTTTAAGATCGGCACGAAGCGCTTGCTCCTCTTCTTTCAGCCTCTGAACCTCCTTTTCTTTATCGCCGATCATCTTTAGTAGATTTGCCTCTTGAGATGTTACGAGGTCAGCACGTTTTACCCAGAGCGGGGGAGGAGTTTCCGTTGACTCGGACCTCAGCGACTTATCAATGTCCTGGAATAGGGTTATGAGTTTGTGGCCGAAGACTATACCTAGTTTGGTCCAACAATCTTCGCCATCTCTGTCTTTCTTGACGAACTTATCCCTGTCGTAGTCGATCAACGGCAATAGCACAAGGTGCCCTTTATTTACCTTGTACACTGCCCCTGTCGGCTTCTCGCCTGTTCTTGTGACGAATATCGGGCGTTTGACCTTGTCGTTCAGATAGCACTCGTACTTCAGGTGCTTGCCGATATCCTTCCACAATGCCGCGAAGACAGGATCTCCCTTAAAGACCATCTCGCTTCCACTCTTCGCAATTATGGACGGTAACGCTGTTGGCAAGAACTAGTAATTGTCGTAGTCCGCGACATAGTTTATTACCGTCCTGCCTTTGACATCGCTTCGACCTGTTTGCATGGACGCAACCTGATACTTCCCGAGGATCAGGAAGACTGTCTTGCCATATTCCAGAGCCGTCGATAACTCTGTCCGCCAGTGACTTGTACTCTGCTGTATTCGGAATGATCCCGATTCGCCATACGATGCCTTCCCCCCACCGGAAGCGCCAAAGTTTAAGGGTTGAAACACGATGATGTCTGCGTCAAGTAAAGACTGGTCGCTACAATACGCGTAACACCGATCACTAAATCCCGGGATGTCATATTCCACACAGATTATTTTTCTCTCCATCTGCTTCATTGCTCCCAATACCGGAAAACACGGCTACTCCCCGCTCCGGGATTCTCTTGGTCAATCACTTGTCTTCCAACATTATCATTCTTCGCCTTCTCTTCGCTATAATGGCCGCGACGGAGGTCGACGAATGACGACTCAATCAACGACCCCTGCAAGCATAGACTTCAAGGTCATTGGCGAGCCGCTTGACTCACTACTCGCTGCTCTGGAGCACAAAATCGAAAGAGAATGGCCTGCTCGCTTCGCCTCTGTTTCTGGCGCCCGCGAACTCTTTCTCCTCACTCTACGAACCGCAAACGCCACATACCGCTCGGTTCGATGGCTCTGCGCTGAGAAACCATCCGATCCGGACAGAAGGCTTGATTATTGCGTTTCCGTGCCGCCGTTGAACCGAACGATTTTGGACCACTTGTTCACGATCGTTTTTGTCTTGGAAGACCTTCCTGCACGATGCCGTTGGTTCTTCAAAGCAGATTGGCGCGAGACACGTCTTGAACTGGAACGGTATAAACGCGAATACGGCCATCTGCCAGAGTGGCAAGACTGGTTAGGCAGACTGAGCGCCTATTCCGACCTGGGTGTATCTATCGCGGGCATAGCTCCTTCGGAAGTTGTGTCCCCTGCCTCGATCACGAGATGGCCTAACCCAGGGGGAATGGTGAATTATGGGATAAGCTCCAAGTTGCCGCTTCCCCTGAGCCGGGCCTTCCTGAAATACCTAAACGATTGGTTTTACGCTGACCTCTCGCAGCAGGCACACCTTGGCGGAGGCGGGCTAATGAAGCGAGCCGGCGCGCTCATTAGTGATTATCGTCGGAATCCTGAGACCGAAGAGAACCTGAAGAGGTACCGACGCGCACACGTCGGAGAGACCATTTCGTTGATGCTCGCGCTTGCTTCGGAACTCGAAGCCCATTTTGGTTTTCGTCTTCGAGAGAGAGCGCAGTACTTATGGGGCGTTGCGACACCATACATTGTGGTGGCAAAGGAGATGTATGACAAACGGTACGCCACCTTATTGGGAATGAATCCTAACGGGATTGTTCTCGGCTAAGTTACAATTGCGAAAATTGCCTGCATAGCCCTGGTTTGAATTGCCGAGCCTCTTTACTCGCGCGGTAAAATAGATATACGTCTGAATTAGGCGAGTTCGCGTGGCCTTCAGGCTCGCGAACCTGTGGGCGGTCGTCACGGCCTTGTTTCTTCTCGATAGAATGGTCAGCACGGGGCAAGAATTTTCGATCCTTGCCGTGCGCCGGGAATTTTGTGCTTGCAGAACATCGAACAGTAAGCGACTTAGATTGATACTCTTGCAAGGGGCGCAGAATAAATGCCATGGAATGATATCCTTGCAAAATCACAAAAATAAGCCGCCTGGAATGATATCCTTGCAAAAAAAGGTGGGGGGAGGGGTGGTACGGCGCACTTATCGTGCCAAAGCTTGTGGCGCCGAATGCGCACCTACACGAATCGGGGTACCTAAACCCTTTAGAATGCGCACTTACAAGAAACGTTGGGATCAGGGGGGAGGGGCTCTCGGAGCTTCAACGCTAGACAAGCGCGGCGGGCGTGTGCAATTCTTGCCGCCCGGCACAAAACCCCTGGGGAACCCCAAGCAGGGAAGAGTTCCGCAGACAACCTGAGGAGGACGACAATGGAGATTCGCAGCGAATTTGTCACGGTCAACGTAAGTGACGGCACGTCCATGCGGCTGTACGTGGCGCGTCCCGCGGGCGCGGCCCCCGCGCGCGGTCTTTTGGTGATGCAGGAAGCTTTCGGCATCAACGCGCATATCCGCGACATCACCGAGCGCTTCGCGCGAGAGGGATTTCTCGCCGTGGCGCCCGAGCTTTTCCATCGCACCGGCGCCGGTTTTGAAGGCCGGTACGACGATTTCGGCTCCGCCATGGGTCATCTGAAGGAGCTGCGCGACCCCAACCTGGAAGTCGATATTAAAGCCGCCCACGATTGGCTGCGCGCGAATGGGATTGCCTCAGGTTCGCCGATTGCGGCAGTTGGTTATTGCATGGGCGGACGCGCCGCGGTTCTCGCCGCGATCACGCTGCCGCTGGAGTGCGCGGTTTCCTACTATGGCGGCGGCATTGGGCCCAGCCAGATGAACCCGGGCTTGCTCGGCCGCGTGAAGGATTTGAAGTCGCCGGTGCTGCTCTTCTGGGGCGGACGCGATGGGCATATTCCGGCGGAGCAGCGAAACGGCGTGGTCGAGGCCTTGCGAGCGGCAGGGAAGAGCTTTGTGAACGTGGAGTTCTCCGACGCCGATCACGGCTTTTACTGCGACGCGCGCCCCAGCTACAACCCGATCGCAGCCAAGCAGGCTTGGCCGCTCACGCTGGCGTTTCTGAACACGTACACGGCGAAAGAGCAGCGCGCGACCGCGTAAAAGCCACCCCAAAGCGCGCGACTTCTCGGGCGCGCGCGAGGCCGCTCATAACGGCGGAGAGGAAAAGGCCTCAGGTCTCGGCCCCAAAGTCACGGGCCGCGACCTGAGCTACAACCGCGACCCGCGTGTCATTCCGAGGAGCATAGGCCGAGGAGCGCATCAGCGACGAGGAATCTGCTTTTTCTTGGCACTCGCCCCGGGGCCGTGGCAGAAAAGCAGATCCCTCACCGACGGCCGCAAAAATTCGCGGCCGGGTTCCCAACCCAAATCACGCAGAACCGACGTGCTTCGGGGACCCCGAGTTCGGGATGACAACGCGGGGCGAGGGAGAGCCCGGATCGACGCCTTAGGCTTTGCTTCTGCCGGCGTCCGCCGTCTGCACCGCGACGTCCTCAGCCGGACGCCGCGCGGGACTTCCGGCAGGCGCGGCGCGGAGATATTGGGCAGGCCACGAGACCGTCTTGCCCAGGCGCGCGGCGGCGTGCAGCGGCCAATACGGATCGCGGAGCATCTCGCGAGCCAGGAGCACGATATCCGCTTGTCCGTCGCGGATGATTTTTTCGGCCTGATCGGCTTCCGTGATCATGCCCACCGCGCCGGTCATGATGCGCGCGTCGCGCCGAATTCTTTCCGCGAAGGGAACCTGGTAGCCCGGCCCGATGGGAATTTTCGCGTCGGCGACATTGCCGCCCGAGGAGCAGTCCACCAGATCGACGCCGAGTTTTCCCAAGCTTCGTGACAGCTCGACCGCTTGGTCGAGGTCCCAGCCGCCTTCCGCCCAATCCGTGCACGAGATGCGGATGAAGAGCGGCAGCCGCTCCGGCCAAACGCGGCGAACTTTTTCAACTACGTCGCGCACGATGCGCGTGCGGTTCTCGAATGAGCCGCCGTATTGATCCGTGCGGCGATTGCTGAACGGCGAGTAAAACTCGTGCAGCAGATATCCATGCGCCGCATGGATTTCGATCACGCGAAAGCCGGCGTCCAGCGCGCGCTGCGCGGCTTTGCCGAAGCCGGCCACGGCTTCGGCGATGCCCTCGGTGGTGAGCGCGATGGGCATCGGATAATTCGGAGCAAACTGGATCGCGCTGGGCGCGACCACTTTGCTCCAGCCGCCTTGCTGCTCGCTGACTTTTGCTCCGCCTTCCCAAGGACGCGCCGTGCTCGCTTTGCGCCCGGCGTGCGCGAGCTGAATTCCCGCGATGCCGCCCTGCGCGTGAATGAATTTCACGGCGCGCGCCAGAGGCTCGACGTGCGCTTCGCTCCAAATGCCCAAATCCTGCGGGCTGATGCGCGCCTCCGGCAGCACACCTGTTGCTTCCGTCATTACCAGGCCCGCGCCGCCCACGGCGCGGCTGCCGAGGTGCACCAGATGCCAATCGTTGGCCAATCCGTTCTCGCAGGAGTACTCGCACATGGGAGAGACGGCGATGCGGTTCGCAAAGGTTATGTCGCGGATCTTGATCTCATCGAAAAGCCCGCTCGAGCTGGCGTTGGCTGGCGCAGACATTCTTTAGGCTCCTGGGAAGAGGGTCGAGTGCAAAGCCGAATGCAGAGACGATGCGTCTCAGGGTGCGGAGGAATTGGCAAACGTGCATTTGGAGGGGCGTTTGGAGAGATCGCGCCGCTACTCTTGATAATAAGCGCCGATTAGTGGCAGCCGGTGTGGTCCAACTCGAGGAGCTTGCGCTTGGCCTCGGCATCGCCCTTGTCGGACGCGGCGGAGAGCAGCACGCGCGCCTGATCGCAATTCTTAAGAACACCTTCGCCGCGCAGATAGAGATTGGCGAGCGTGGTCTCGGCGGTGAGGTTGCCCTTCCTAACCGCGGACCATAAGAGTTGCGAGGCCGCTGTGGGATCGCGTGGTTTGCCGCCTTGGCCCTCCAGATACTGCCAAGCCAGAATCAACTCAGATTCGCCGGGATTTTCCGCCTCGGGAGCTGGCGCAGGAGGAGCCTTGGCCACGCGCTCCGATGCCAAGTTGAGCGAATCCGGCGCTATGTCCCGCGGACCGCTTGCCGCGATGGGAGATCGCGCTGTCGGCGATTGTGCGGCCGGAGATTGCGCCGGTTCGCTGGGGACCGACGCCGCAGCTTCGGGCTTCGTCGCTGGCTTGGCTTCCGGCGGGGAAGCTTGCGCGGATTGGGCGACCGAGGTCGCCGGTGGATTTGCCGCGGGCTTTGGAGCAGCCGCGGAAGGTGGTTGCGTCGACGGACTTTGCTCTGTGGGCGGCGCTGGATTGGCAGCCGTCACCGACGTGGTGTCGACGGGATTCGTCGCAGCGGAACTGGCGTCAGCGGGAGACGTAAGACCGGGAGCGGGCGCGACGGGATTCGTCGCAGCCGCGTCAGGGGGTGCTGAAATCGGGCTCGAGGCGACAGAATTACCCGGCCAAAGCGAACTGCTGTGCCAGACGTAGCGGTGCAGCCCAAACCAAACCACCGGCGCCAGCAGGACGCACACGATTACGGCCGCGATCAGCCCGCGAGCGAATGCGGATCTTTGCTTGGGAGGATCGGGATCGAAGTGCGTGATCCAAGGCATGGTGCCTGGCTGGCCGGGCAGAACAAAGCCGTGTGGCGGCAGTGTGCTTCCCTTTGGCGAATCGCTCTTTGCAGAATCGGACGACTGCGGGCCGATGGATGACGCCGCGGAATAAGGGCGGGCCGAAGGAGGCACCCATGTGGACCGCGCATTCGGGTCGAACGGCGGAGCGGGCAGGGGGATATTTTGCGCGGGAACTGCGACCGCGGGCGCAGCGTGCTTGTCACCGGTCTTGCCATCGATCTTGCCTTGGGCGCCGGCGGATTCGGCGACCAGAATTTTCGCGGATTCGGAGGGGCTGCCGGAAAGAGGCGCGATCGGTTCGACGGCCTCGGTTTCGGATTTGGCGTCGTTTTCGCCGGCATTTTCGCTGGCCGAATTTTCCAGCCAATTGTTTATTTGCTCCGCTGCGGCCGGGGGCAGAACGACAAAGCGCACGCCGCCGATTTGGCGGGTGGAATCGGTCCAGACGAGTTCTCCAACGGCTTCAATCTGCTTCGTCGCACCCAGAGTGAGGGAGAGGCGCAGGACTCCGCCCTGCTGCAGGGGCGCAACCGTATGAAAACGAAGCCCGGCTGTAGAGACGTCGGTGACCACGCCGCCGGTGTTATAGGGCTCGAAATTCACATACGCAACCTTACGAATGGAAGTTCGCGGAGTTTTCCTTCGTTCCATTTTAAGGTCCAAGCCTCTTTTGAAACGGCGTTTTTGGATTACGCCTCATTGGATGCACAAACCGATCTTGGGGAAGGCTCAGGCTCGCCTCCTTGCGTTTCAAACGTAGTGTAAGGGCGGGATTCACCAATACATTTACACCATTAGGGCCGTTGGCTCAATACAGGAAGTTCCGCAAGCTCGTTCATCCTTCGACGGATAGTGCCAATACCCAGTTGTCGCTGTGGGCCAGAGATAGAGGCTGAAGAAAGGGACCGCGTGGGGTGCCGTTTCCGATTGCCTGTGGGCGCTGCTTCTTCTGCCAGAACCGACTCTGCGCTTCTAGCGAAAACTCCGTGTCCTTGGCTGGCGTGTATAACAGAGAAGCGCGCACCCTTGAAAACGAAGGGTGCAGCACCCTCCCACTTTCTCCGCACAGAGAGGAGTGGCTGTGCCACTCGTTCAGGGGCCGCGAAAGCCGGTCCACTGGCGGGTGAAGACGTCGGCCAGGGTGAAGGAGA
The DNA here is from genome assembly GCA_963823935.1 of uncultured Acidobacteriota bacterium. Taxonomy (GTDB): domain Bacteria; phylum Acidobacteriota; class Terriglobia; order Acidiferrales; family UBA7541; genus Palsa-189. The sequence goes on along the minus strand of CAWGNM010000006.1, from coordinate 185,497 downwards.
CCATGAGGGCCAGCCAGAAAAATCCGGCCAAAACGACGATGCGAGTGAGCCCTTGCGTATACAAAAGATGCATGAAGAAAAGCCCCACCAGGCAAGCTTTTATGGCGGCAATGGCCAGCGCCACGACCGTGTTGAACGGACCGAGGTCGATGTAGGCGATGGCGGTGGTGGCCGCGGCAAGAAGGAGCAGGGCCACGAAGACGAGGACGTATGTTCGGACCGAAGGGTTTTGTCCTTGCGCGCTCATTTGTAGCGTCCGCCGATGAGATAGAGCAAGGGGAACAGAAAAATCCAAATGACGTCCACGAAATGCCAGTAGAGGCCGGAAACTTCGATGCGGTCGTAATTCTCGGGTTTGATCTTGCCGCGCCAGGCGAGGACGGTCATCACCGAGAGCAAACCAATGCCAATGATCATGTGGATCGCGTGCAGGCCGGTCATGAAGAAGTAAAAACAGAGGAATAGCTCGACGGCGGATGCCGGGGCGCCGCGCAAGTCTACGGCGGCGGGATGAAAATTCAGGCCGGGGACCATGTGCTCGTGCCACTTCTGGCCATACTCGGTGAACTTGATGCCGAGGAAGGCGATGCCCAGCAGGATCGTCACGATCAGGAGCGCTACGAGCATGGCGCGTTTACCTTCGCGCGCGGCGTGGACGCTCATGGCCATGGTGAAACTGCTGATGAGCAGGATGAAGGTCATGGTCGCGCCGAAGGGAGCGTCTAAGCCGTGGCTGCCGGCGGCAAAGCCGGGGTAATACAGCGAGCGATAGATGATGTAGGCGGTGAACAGACCGCCAAAAAAGAGCATCTCGGTGGCGAGAAAGAGCCACATGCCGAAATTGCTGGCGTCGTACTGCTGCTCGAGATCCTCGAACTGGTGGTGCAGCGCGGGGCTGCGCGCGCCGGCCGGCGGCAGAGCGGGACGGTTGGCGGCAGCGTCAGACATGGGCGTGCTCTTCCTCGGCGTAGCCGTAGGGCTCGGCGGGGACGATGGGCGGCTCCTCGAAATTATCGGTGGGAGGAGGCGAAGGCGTTTCCCATTCGAGTCCCTTGGCGCCCCAGGGATTGGGGCCGGCGATGGGTCCATAGCGGATGGACCAAAGCAGGTAGATGAACGGAATCAGATATCCCACGCCGAGGATGGATGCGCCCGCGGAGGACATCACGTTGAGCACCTGAAATTCGGCGGGATAGACGGCGTAACGGCGGGGCATGCCCAGATAGCCGAGGATGTACTGCGGGAAAAATGTGAGATTGAAGCCGATGAAAATGATGAATGCGGCGACGCGGGCCCAGGCGTCGTGATAGAGCCGGCCGGTGATTTTCGGCCACCAGAAGTGCAGGCCGCCCATGTAGGCCATCACGGCTCCGCCAACCATGATGTAGTGAAAATGGGCGATGACGAAATAGGTGTCGTGCAGATGGACGTCGGTGGCGAGCGTGGCCAGGAAAAGGCCGGTGAGGCCGCCCATGGTGAAGAGGCCGATGAAGCCGAGGGCGTAGAGCATGGGCGCGTCGTAGGAGATGGAACCCTGATAGAGGGTCGCGGTCCAGTTGAAGACTTTGATGGCGGACGGAATGGCCACGGCGAAGCTGAGCGCGGAAAAAATAAATCCAGCGTATATGGATTGGCTGGAGACGAACATGTGATGGCCCCAGACGAAGAAGCTGATCAAGGCGATGGCCAGGCTGGAATAGGCGATGAAGATGTAGCCGAAAGGCTTCTTTTTCGAGAAGCAGGTGACCAGTTCGCTGACCACACCCATTCCCGGAAGGATCATGATGTAGACGGCGGGATGGGAGTAAAACCAGAAGAGATGCTCGAACAAGACCGGGTCGCCTCCGAGGGCGGGATCGAAAATCCCCACTGCAGAAGGCGTTCGGCGCCGATGAGGACCATGGAGATGGCGATGACGGGCGTGCCGAGAACAAAGATGACGCTGGTGGCATAGATGGACCAAAGGAAGAGCGGCATGCGTTTCCAGGTCATGCCCGGAGCGCGCATTTTGTGGATGGTGACGATGAAGTTGAGGCCGGTGAGGATGGAGGAAAAGCCGGTGATGAAAACGCCCAGGGCCGTGGCGATGACGTGGGTGGTGACGTAGTGCGTGCTCAGGGGAGTGTAAAAGGTCCAGCCGGTATCCACGCCGCCGGAGATCAGGGCGTAGAGCGTGAAAGCCGCGCCGGTGATGTAGACGTACCAGCTGAGCAGATTGAGGCGCGGGAAGGCGAGGTCGCGGGCGCCGATCATCATGGGCACGAGGAAATTGCCCGAGGGTGGCGGGGATGGAAGGAATCAAGAAGAAAAAGACCATGACCACGCCGTGCATGGTGAAGAGCTTGTTGTAGGTTTCGGGCTCGACCAGGGCGCCGGCGGGCTCGATCAAGTGCAGCCGCATCATGACGGCTGCCGCGCCTCCGATGAAAAACATCAGCGTGATCGAGCCGAGATAGAGGAGGGCGATGCGTTTATGGTCGGTGGTGAAGAGCCAGGACTTGATTCCGTAACTGGCGTTCAGATAGTGAACGCGGGACTGTACCGGGAACTTCGGCGACGGCCGTGCTCATGGCGCTGGCGTCCTTTCTGCGGAGCTGAGCGACTTGACGTAGGCGATCAGTTGGAGAACTTGCTCCTCACTCACCTGGCCGCGGAAAGTGGGCATCACCGGACGATAGTTCGGCAGAGTTACGGAAGCGGGATCGAGGATGGACTGCCGGATGAAGGCTTCGTCGATGACGCGAGTTTCGCCGCTCGAGAGCTTCACCTGCTGGCCGAAGACGCCGCCGAGGGAGGGACCGGCGCCGGAGCCGTCTGGAATATGGCAGGTGTTGCAGGCCAGGCGAGCGAAAAGATCCTGGCCCATCTGGACCAGCGATTGGCTGGTGGCATTGGTGCGGAGCCATTCCGCGAAGTCGGTAGGGCTCATGACGTCGACGGTACCTTCCATGGCGGAGTGAAGAGCGCCGCAATATTGATCGCAGAAAAGGCGATAGGTGCCGATCTGGGTGGCTTGAAACCATTCCTCGGTGTAGCGGCCGGGAACGACATCCATCTTCATGCGGAAGGCGGGGACGGCAAAATCGTGGATGACGTCTTCGGAGGTCATCACCAGGCGGACGGGAACGTCCACGGGAACGTGCAGCTGATTGATTTCGCGCGGCCCTTCGGAATGCTGGAGGTGCCACATCCATTGCTTGCCGACGACAAGAATTTCCATGGCGCCTTGGGGCGGACGGGCGGCGGCGAAAAAGAGGCTGGCGCCCCAGAAGAAAAGAACAACGCAAATGATGCTGGGAATCACGATCCAGGTGAGTTCGAGGGCCAGGGACTGCTTGGTCGCCGGCGGGACCTCGTCCTGCGAGCGGCGGCGGTACTTGATCATGAAGTAGAAGATGGTGGCGAAGATGAGGGTGGTGAAGAAAAGCGTGACGCCGGTGAGAAAGAAGAAGAGCTGGTCCATGCGCTCGGCGCCGACGGAAGCGACGGGCGGGCGCAGGTTTGGCCATTGCGCCAGGAGAAGCGCGAGGCTATTAGAGAAGGCGTTCACTTGACGCCTTCCATGGACGTTTTCCGTTTCCAGGCCTGAGCTTTTTTGCCGGGCCCGTAGTTTTCGCGCCGAAAGAGAATGAGGGTAGCCACCCCCATCAAGAGCACCGTGAGACCGCCGGCGGCCTGGAGGACGTGTGAGATCAACAATCCATAGCGTCCCGTTTGGGGGTCATAGTGATAGCAATAGAGCAAAACCTGATCGATGGGCGAACCGATCTTGCCTTGGGACGCTTCCACCAGCGCCAGCCGCAAATCGCGCGAGGGATAGGCGATGCCGTAAAAATAGCGCGTCAACTTGCCCTCGGGCGTGAGCAGCATGATTCCGCTGGGGTGAGCGAACTGGCCGGACGCGGAGTCGTAGGCGTAGCGGAATCCTACGGCAGCGGCCAAGGCTTTGATTTGGGGCTCGTCGCCGGTGAGAAAGTGCCAGCCCTGGAGACCGCCGGGGCGGCCATAGAGGCCGGAGTAGAGCTGATGCTTGATATTGGCGAGGACGGTTCTCTCGCTGGGATCGATGCTGACGGTGACGATGTTGAAATCCTTGCCGATCTCGAGCGGCAACTCCTTGGCGCTGTTCAAAAGGCCGTTCAGAACTTCCGTGCACAACATCGGGCACTGGTAATAGACAAGCGTGAGGATGACCGGCTTTTGCCCAAAGAACTGGCGCAGGGCGACGGTGTGGCCTTGCTCGTCGCGAAAGGTGAGGTCGAGGGGAAGGGCATCGCCCAGCTTTTGATCGAGGCCTACGTCGCGCAGCAGTTCGGGGCGGACGCCGGCGGTCTGCACGGGAGGGCCATCGCCAAGCTGAGCCTTCGCAGGCAGGGCGGCCAGCATTAGCAGGAGCAACGCCGGCGCAAGGATCAAGAGACGCAAGATGCGAGGTTTCATGGCGCCGAACCTTCATTGCCGGCATTGATTGTGCCGGCGGCGATTTTGCCCGGAGCAAGTTTTTCTGCCGAAGCGATTCGCTTGGCCGGAGTTTTTGATCGCGCCTGCGCGGCATTTTGCGAACTGGGGGCTGGGCGCACCGGCAAGCCGCGCTGGAGAAGCAGTTCCATGGCGCGATCGATGGGCAGGCGGACAATGCCGTTCTGCTTATCGACCCAGCCGTAGGTGTTGAGGAGATTCTGCTGCGATTGGTAATAGCTTTGCATATCGACTCCAGGCAAGGGCTGAATACGCGGAGGCGGAGGCAACGGATGGGTGGCGGCAAAGGGCGCAGCCACAAAGGAGCCGGGGTTCTCGGCGCGTTCATAATGCTTGAATAGCCAGATCAGCGAAAGCGAAGTGGCCGCGAGAATCGCGGCCATGATCAGCACGAAAGCGACCAAGCCGCGCGGGCTGGCATCGCTTTTCTCGTAGCCGTTGTGGGGCGCGGCGTTGGTGCTAGTCGCCATGTTCGAGCACTCCCTCGAAGCGAGGATCGTGCAACGGCAGCAGAGGACGGCTCTTCAGCTGGCGAACGAAATCCGCGACCCAGATACTGCCGATGCCAACCGGCAAGAGAAAATCGAGCAGGTAGAAGCGCGGGCTGGGATAAAAAGACGGCACCACCATCCAGTAGACATCGACGAAATTCACCACGATCAGCGCGCCGCAGAGAATCGCAAGCGTTTGGACGCTCCGCTTGATGGCCCGCATCAGCAGGAGATAGAAGGGAATGGCAAAGGAAAGGAAGATCATCACCAGCGCGATGCCCGCCCAGCCGCCCGCGGCGCGGGTGAGGTACCAGGGAATTTCCTTGTCGAGGTCGCCGGCCCAGATGATCAGAAATTGAGAAAAAGACAGGTAGGCCCAGAGCATCACGAAGGTGAGCACGAGATTGCCGAGATCGTTGAAGCGGTCCGGAGTGATGGCCTGGGCCACAGGTTCGCGGCCGGAAAGCAAGCCGACCACGAGGATGACCAGAGCGAGCGCGGAGAGCACTTGCAGGACCATGAAAATCATGCCGTAGATGGTGGAGAACCAATGGGGCTCGAGAGACATGAGCCAATCGATGGAAAAGAAGGTGACCGTCAGGCCGTAAAGGACCAATCCCGGTCCGCTCATGGCTTCGAGACGAACGGCGAGGCGCGGGTCGGCGGTGCGGTCCTGTGCGTCCGACCAATGGGTCAATCTGCGGGTGATGCCCAGCCACACCAGGAAATAGACGACGTTGCGGATCAGGAAAAACGGCAGGTTCAAATACGGCTGCTTGAATTTCAGGACAGCGTCGGCGGCAACGAGATCGGGATGCATCCAGGAGTACAGGCGGCCGAGGCCGAGAAGAAGCGGAAGGACCAAGACGATGAGCAGAGGCATGGTGTGCGCGCCTGCTTCGAGCGGACGGCGGATGGGCAGTCCCCAAAAACCTCCTGTGAGGTGGTGCACCATCAGGAAGGCGGCGCAGCCCAAGGGAAAACCAAGCCAGAAGACGTAGGCCAGCAGGTAGGAGCGAAAGAATTGCTCGGGGGCGCGGAGGCCGTCGAGGATGGCCAGAACGAGCAACGCGATGCCCAGGATAAGAGCGCGCTTCTGTACGAGATCGAAGCGGGCGGCGAGCGGAGCTGGAGTGTGGTTGGCCATCATCGCTGCTCCAAGGGTTGTGCCGGGGGCTGCTCTGGGGGCTGTTCCAACGCGGGCCTCTGCGGCTCGGGAACGTCCGCGGTTGAGCCTTGCTGGCTCAACTGCAGTGCGCGGATGTATGCGGCGATGCGCCAGCGGTCCTCAGGCGGAACGCGCGAGGCGTAGCTATACATCACCCCGAAGCCATTGGTGATGACGTCGAAGAAGTGGCCGGCGGGCGCCTGACGCAAGCGGGCGAGATGAAAAGAAGGCGGCGCAGGGAAACCGCGCTGGACGATCATGCCGCTTCCGCTGCCGGTGTAATCGTGGCAGGGCGAACAGTAGATGTTGTATCGCTCGCGGCCGCGGCTGAGATCGGCGGCGGTGATGGGAAAGGGAAAAAGATCGGCCACGGCGCCGTTCACTTTGCCGGTGTAGAGCAGTTCGTCGGTGCGCAATTCGCCGCGCGCGACGGTTCCCTCCACGGGCTGGCGTTCCGAGCGCCCGTCGGGGAAAAACGAACTGGGATCTTCGGGCACGTATTTCGGCTGCACATGCATATCCTGGCGGCAGCCGGCGAGCGCGAGCGCACAAAGAATGGCGCACAGGCCGAGCGTTGGCCCGACGGCGAGCGGAAATTTGCGCGAGTTAGACTTCGGCTTCATAGACGCCAAATGGCTTGAGGCTCTCCAGAAATTGCCGGGTTGCGGCCAAATCGAATTTTTTGTCGCGCGCCTTAATGCAGAAAAAGAAGCGTCCACGGGAGGCCGTGGCAAAGCGCGGCACGTTGAAAAGCGGGTGATAGGGCGTGGGCAGGCCGTTCAACGCGAGCATGCCAAAAACTGCCGCAATGGCGGCGCAGAGGATGGTCATCTCGAAAGTGATGGGAATAAAAGCGGGCCAGCTATTGTGCGGCTTGCCATCGATATTCAAGGGGAAGCTCAGCACATTGGCGTACCACTGGAGAAAGAAGCCGGCGGACGCGCCGAACATTCCGCCGAGCAGGACGACCAGCGGGAGGCGCGTGCTATGGAATCCGACGGCTTCCGCCAATCCCTCGATGGGCATGGGCGAGAAACCGTCCACGGCACGGTAGCCCGCGGCGTGGGCGGTGTGGGCGGCGTTGAGAAGCTGCTCGGGAGTTTCAAACTCCGCGACTAAGCCGTAGATGCGTTTATTGACCATGGCATGGGGCGCCGGCGATTGTGCCGGTCAGGTGGCTGAAATCTCCGGATTTGGATTCCTCAATTTCGCAAGATAGGTGGTGCGCGGGCGCACGTTCAGTTCCGCCAGCAAGCTGTAATCGCGCGGCTGGCGCTTCAACTTGGAAACACGGCTATCGGGATCGTTGATGTTGCCGAAGATGATGGCTTCGGTGGGGCAAGCCTGCTGGCAGGCGGTTTGAATTTCGCCGTCGCGCACCAGGCGGTCCTGTTTTTCGGCGGTGATTTTCGCTTCGTTGATGCGCTGGATGCAGTAGGTACATTTTTCCATGACGCCGCGGCTGCGCACGGTGACGTCGGGATTGCGCAGTCCATAGAGGCTGGGCGTGACCCAATCGGAATAGAGCTTGAAATTGAAGCGGCGCACTTTGTAGGGGCAGTTATTGGAGCAATAGCGCGTGCCCACGCAGCGGTTGTAAACCATCTGGTTGATTCCTTCGGAATCGTGCAAAGTGGCTCCCACGGGGCAGACCAGTTCGCAGGGCGCCTGTTCGCATTGCATGCAGGGCAGGGGCTCGAAATACATTTCGGGATTGGCGAGATCGCCGCGGTAATAGTTGTCCACGCGAATCCACTGCATATCGCGTCCCGCCATCACTTCGTATTTGCCAACCACGGCGATGTTGTTTTCGGCGTAGCAGGCCACCACGCAAGCTTCGCAGCCGGTGCAGCGGCTGAGATCGATGGACATGCCCCAGGCGTATCCTTCGTACTTGTACGGCGGGTACATCGAAGTTTCCTTGCCGGCATCCTGGTCGGCAACCTTGGCGAATTGGGGATTCTTGCGAAATTCGTCGAGGGTGGCGATGCGGACGAGATCGCGCTCAAAAGCGTTTTCGCTCTCTTCCTCGATCTGCTGGCGATTGCGGTCGATGGGATGGTGAATTTGCGTTTCCGCGAGGAGATAGTTCTTGCCGGCCTTTTGAATCTGCAAGCCGTTGGCGAAGGAAGGAGCGGACGAGGTGCGCAGGAGATAGCCGTTGAGGCCTATGCCGCTGCCCACATTGCCGGCGCGCTTGCGTCCGTAGCCGAGCGTTACGGTGGCGGAATTATCGGCCTGGCCGGGCGTGGCGTAGACAGGGCCGGCGGCTTGCCATCCTCCATTGCTGAGAGTGGCGATGTCGCCGGTGGTGAGGCCGAGACGCCAAGCGGTGGCGGGGCTGAGCGCGATAGCGTTGTCCCAAGTGACCTTTGATAAAGGCTTGGGCAGCTCTTGCAGCCAGGCATTGTTGGCCCAGCGGCCATCGCCGATAGTGGGATCGGGACGAAAGACGATCTCGATGGCCTGTGCATTGGGCGCGGGCGCAGCGGGCAATTTGCCGTAGTCCAGGTTGAGCTTGGGCGAAATGGCGGGAAGGGCAGTTCCGGCCATCACGCCATCGTGCAAGGTCTTTTCCCAGAAATTCTCGAAATCGCGATCGGAAAGGCGGGCTTGCTGCGCCTTCCAATAATCGCGAACGAGATCGTGGTCGGATTTGCCGGTCTCGCCGGTAAGCAGGGCGACGGCTTCGTGCAGAGAGTGGCCGCGATAGAGCGGAGCGATCAGCGGCTGAACGATGCCGACGGTGCCGTCGTAGGCGCGAACGTCGCTCCAGGACTCGAGGAAATAAGTTTGAGGGATGTGCCAGTGGGAGAGTTCGGCGGTCTCGTCGTCGTAAAGCCCGAAGTGAATGCGCAGCGGGACTTTCAGATAGCGCTGGGCGAACTGCAAGTCCGCGGGCGCGGTGTAGACAGGATTGCTGCCGAGGATGAAGAGGGCCGTCACCTGGCCGGCGTCAATCTCCTGCGCCAATTCCGGCAGGGAGTCTTGTGCGGGGCTGGCTTCCACGGGATCGGTATAGATCGCGGTGGCGCCGATGTTTCCGAGCGCCGCGTTCATGGCATGGGCCAGCGCGTGCACGGAGGGAGGCTGCGAAGCTCCCGCGACGATCACGGAAGTTTCGCGATGGCTTTGCAAATCGCGCACCAGAGCTTTCAGCCAGGCATCGGGAACCGGCGAATTCGCGGTTTGGCACCGGACAGGCCCAGCGCGGCGGCGAGGGCTCGCGCAAAATGCTCGATTTCGCTCGAGCGGACCGGCAGCCGATGATCGGCCATGCCGCCGGTGAGGGTAGGCGTGCTTTCGACTGCGTAGAGCCGGTTCATCTGCGCGGCGGGAGTTTCGATGCCGCGCCACTTGGCGAAATCGCGCGCGTAGCGGACGCTGGCCGGTCCTTGATTGAGGAAATCGGAGTCCAGGGAGACGACCACGGCGGCCTTATCGAAGCGATAGACGGAATTCACGTCGCGGCCAAAGGCGAGTTGCGCTCCCTGATGCGCGGCGTACTCGCCGAAGGGTTCGTGGGTGTACCACTTGGCTTGTGGATATTGCGCGAGCAGAGATTGCATCTGCGCGGCGAACGTGGGCGACGTAGTGGTCTCGGTGAGAATGCGCAGGCCGGCGCCCTTGGCGTCTTTCAGGGTGTCGCGAAGGGCGTCGATGACGGCGAGGAACGCCGGCCAATCGCTGACGTGGCCTTCGTGCAGCGGTACTTGGGAGCGATTGGGATCCCAGAACGTGAGCACCGAAGCCTGGCAGAAAATATTTGTGGCGCCCAAGCTCGCGGGATGCTCGGGATTGCCCTCCACCTTGGTGGGCCGTCCCATGTGGCTTTCGACGAGCAGGCCGATGCCCACGCCGCGGTCGGGCATCGAGGTGGCGTAAAAAAGCGGCTTGCCGGGAATGACCTCTTCGGGAGCGCGCACGTAGGGAACGATTTTTTCGGGCGGCAACTTGGTGCAGGCGGTGAGCCCGGAAAGCGCGGCGGAGGCGGCCATCAGCTTCAGCGCCTCGCGGCGGCTCAGACCCAGATTTTGCCGGCCGGTGGGAGCGCTCGGGAATTCGTTGTGCAGGGCGGCTTCGTATTCCGGCGTGCGGGCAAGTTCGTCCAGGCTGGTCCAGAGGCGCTGCTTGCCGTCGCGTTCCAGTTGCGCGGCGATGGCCTCAAGGTCAAGACGCGTTCTGGATTCGGAAGGCATTGGTCGAGGCTCCCTTTGCGGGTCGCGCGGAGATGGGTTGGTCATGGTTTAGTCACCGCTTGGTCACCGCGCTTTCACCGATGGCACGTGTAGCAGTCCGTGAGCGAACGGATTTTGTATTCGTCGACGAGCTTCGTCCCCAGCTCGGCCTGATTGGGCGGCGGCTGATAGGCGATGCTGAAAACCTGGTCCTTGGGGCGCACATTATTTTCCGGATGACGGTGGCAATCGAGGCACCATTCCATCTTCAGCGAGTTAGCCGCCCAGGTGAGAGGCATGGACCCGATGGGACCGTGACACGTGGTGCAGCCAACGCCCTTGGAGATGTGGATGCTGTGATTGAAGTAGACGAACTGAGGCAGCGCGTTCACGCGGAGCCATTGGATGGACCGATCGCTGCGAAAACTTTCCCGCACCGGCTCGAGCATGGGGCTGTCCTTCCAGATCTGCGAATGGCAGGTCATGCAGGTTTCCGTGGGCGGCAAGCCGGCGAAGGAGGAGTCCTCGACCGAGGTGTGGCAATAGCGGCAATCGATGCCCAGTTCGGCGGTGTGATGCTTATGGCTGAAAGGCACGGGCTGCACGCGGGGAACATTGGCCTCGGTGACGTAGGGAGAACCGTCGATCCAGTAGGGGATCAGGCCGGCGACGAGAACGAAGAGAAAGAAGCCGTAGATCGTCACCCGCGAAATCAGATTGGTGCTGTGATGGAAGACTTGAGCCATGACGGTGCCCGGCCTGCAGCGTTACTTCCTTTCTCCCTGGCTTTCTCCCTCTCCCTGGGTCTCGGTGACGAGAGTTCTCATTTCAAAGATGGAGATCATGGGCATGTAACGGATGAAGAGATAGAGCAGCGTCAGGAAAAGGCCCAGCGATCCCGCGAGGGTCATCCAGTCCCAGCGGGTGGGCGCGTACATGCGCCAGATCGAGGGCACGAAATCGCGGCTCAAGCTGATCACGATGATGACGAAGCGCTCCAGCCACATGCCGCAATTTATGATCAGCGCCACCGCAAAAAGCGCAGGGACGCTGGAGCGCACGCGCTTGGACCATAGCGCTTGGGGAATAACCACGTTGACGGCGATCAGGCTCCAGTAGGCGGCGGCATAGGGGCCGGCCATGCGATTCAGCGTGGCGTATTTTTCGTAAACATCCGCGCTGTAGAAGGCCATGAACGCTTCCATCATGTAGCCGTAAGCCACGATCAGCCCGGTGGCCAGCATGATCTTTCCCATGTTGTCCAGATGGCGCATGGTGATGAAGTCTTCCAAGCCATAGAATTTGCGCAGAGGAATGGCCAGGCAGAGCACCATCGCGAAGCCGGAGTAGATGGCACCGGCGACGAAATAGGGCGGAAAGATCGTGGTGTGCCAGCCGGGCAGGATGGCAATGGCGAAATCGAAGCTCACTACCGTGTGCACGGAGACGACCAAAGGCGTTGCCAGCCCGGCCAGAAGCAGGGAAGCCATTTCGTAGCGCTTCCAATGCACGGCCGAACCGCGCCAGCCCATGGCCAGGAAACCGTAGACGATCTGCTTGGCGCGAGTGCGGGAGCGGTCGCGCAAAGTGGCCAGGTCGGGAATCAGTCCGACGAACCAGAACAAAAGCGAGACGGTGAGATAGGTGGAGACGGCGAAGACGTCCCACACCAAAGGACTGCGGAACTGCGGCCAGTACCACATCGTATTGGGATAGGGAAAAAGCCAATAAGCCAGCCAAGGCCGGCCCATGTGGAGCACCGGAAACATCCCCGCGCAGAGCACGGCGAAAATGGTCATGGCTTCGGCGGTGCGGTTGATGGAGGTGCGCCACTTCTGATGCAACAGCAACAAGATGGCGGAGATCAACGTGCCGGCATGGCCGATCCCGATCCACCAGACGAAATTAACGATGGCGAAGCCCCATCCGACGGGGATCATCACACCCCAAATGCCGACGCCGACGGCGAAGAGGACGGTGACGGCGTAGAGCAGCGCCATCAGCAGGAGAAAGGAGACGGCGAATCCCAGAAACCATCCGGGGCGGCGCCGCTGGCCGAGAACGATGGAGGAGATCTTGTCGGTGACGGTCGAGATCGTGTATCCCGGTTCAATCACCGGGGGCTGGCTTAAGTCGGCCGCGCCGTCAAGAGGATCGGAATCCACGTGGCTGTCCTAGATGAAGATGATTTCAGAGCTTCGTGCAAACCAAACGGGGTTGCATTACCTTCGCCGCGAGCACACGCCCCGATTCAGAAACGCCCACGGCGACTTCGACGCGATTAGCCCGCCTTGCGGCGCTGCCTGCGCCCCGAGACCGCGGCGATTGGCCGGCTGACCTCCGGTATCGCCGTCGCCATGAACGAGTGCCCTTTGGAGAGCTTATCGGCTCCGGCGACGGACTCTATCCGTTAAAAACAGGAGAAAGGCTTTCGCCCCGTGCGTGGTAGCGGATTTTCGGGAAGGGCATGGGAGTTTTTGCCCAGCGAGCGCTGGGCGCGATCCATTTGTGTAGACCTACGCGCGGAGCCGACGGACGCCCCATCTCTCACTTTCGCGACTCTCCCGAGATAGAATAAGGACCGCGCGGGCCTAGGACGTGCATAGGTACGCTCGTGGTAGTGTGCGGGAATGGCCGCGAGCGATCGCCGCTTATGGAGACAGTGTGAGCGCAGAACGCCAGAGCAGGCTCGACTGGATGGACGTGCTCTGGCTGCTGTTTTTGCTAGGGCTGGCGTTACTGCCTCCGGTTGGCGAAATCCACAAACAATTAATTCTGCTGGCGATCGGAGTTCTCCAGCTTTTCGAAGGACGGCTGGTGAACCAGGTGCCGCGCGGGCGGAACTACGCGGTTCTGCTCAAGATTCTGCTGGCCATGCTGCTGATCAGCCACACCGGTGAAATCAGCATAAACAGCAGCTACTATCCGATCTTCTATGTCCCGGTAATCACTGCCGCGGTTTACTTCGGCGCCTGGGGGACGCTTCTCTGGACGCTGATCGCTTCGGCCGCCTATTGCTCTTATCTCTATCCGGCAGTGGCGGTACAGAACTATGAGCTCGCTCCGGACGCGATTACGGAGTTGATGTTGCGCATTCTTTTCTTTTTTCTGGCGGCGATGGTGGTCAATCGGTTCGCCACGGAGAACAAGCGGCAAACGCGGCGTTATCGGGAAGTCGCCGAACAGCTGGCAAAAACCAATCGAGAACTCGAACAGGTTCAGGCGGAAGCGCGCCGCTCCGAACGGCTGGCGGCGCTGGGGCAACTCTCGGCCGGCCTGGCTCACGAGATTCGTAATCCGCTGGGCATCATCAAGGGTTCGGCGGAGATGCTGATTCAGAGGTTGGCGACCGCGGAGCCGCTGGCGGCGGAGTTGGCCGGGTATATTTCGAGCGAAGTGAATCGGCTCAGCGCGCTGGTGAGCCGCTTTCTGGATTTCGCCCGCCCGCTTCGTGTGGAGACGCAGCCCTGCTCGGTTCCCGAGGTGGTGGATCGCGCGCTGCGGGCGGTGGCCGCGAATTGGAACGGCCCGCCGATTGAGGTCGAGCGGAGCTACGAAAACGATCTGCCGCCGGCGGCGCTGGACGAAAATCTCGGCGAGCAGGTTTTCGTCAATCTGATCCAGAACGCCTACGACGCCATGGGCGACACGGGAGGCCGGCTGCGCATTTCGATTGGAGAGGGCAAACGAGGCGAACGGCGCGGCATCGAAGTGCAAGTGCTCGATTCAGGGCCCGGAATTCCCGCGGAGCTTCGGGAACAGATCTTCAATCCGTTTTTCACCACCAAGAAGACGGGCGTGGGGCTGGGGCTCTCCATTGTTTCCAAGATTGTCGATGAACATCACGGCTCGATTGAGCTTTTCAGCGGCAATCCGGCGGAAGTGGAGTACGGGAATGGCGAACTGGTGGGCAAGGTGCGCGGCGCGAAAGGTGGCTCCGGGAGCGCCCAGGCCGGGAAAACCCTTGCCGGACGAGAGCGGGTCGATGCACAATCCGGCGCAAAATCCGGCGCACAAGTTGGCGCCTGCTTCGTGATCTTTCTGCCGCTGGCCGAAGAGCCTGTGGCTCCCGCGCCGCAGCGTGCGTAACCGCTTAGCAGCAAAGTAAGGCAGGTCCAAGCAGCAGAATTTCAGAGGATTATTCGTGTCCAACATACTGATCGTCGAAGACGAAGCCCGCATGCGCCGCCTGCTGGAGCTCGATCTGAACGAGGCGGGATATCAGACTTTTTCGGCGCCCGATGCGGAAAAAGGTTTGGATCTGCTGCGGCGCGAGCAGGTGGATCTAGTGATCACGGATTTAAAGCTGCCGGGCTCGAGCGGCTTGGAATTTCTGCAAGCCGCCAAGCGCATCAATGGCGGGCTGCCTGTGATCGTAATGACCGCCTACGGCACGGTGGAGACGGCGGTGGAAGCGATGAAGGCGGGGGCCAGCGATTACGTCCTGAAGCCCTTTGCGCTGGCCGAGATGCGGCTGGTGGTGCAAAAGGAGCTCGACGTTCGGCGCTTGCGCGAGGAGAACCGCAATCTGCGCGAAGCGCTGGGACGGCGCTACGACTTCCCCAATATCGTGGCGCAAGAGCGCCAGGATGCAGGAGGTGCTGGCGCTGGCGGAGCGCGTGGCGGCCACGCCTTCGACTGTACTGCATCGGCGGCGAGAGCGGCGTGGGCAAGGACCTGATCGCGCGGCTGATTCACCAACGATCCAGCCGGGCGGCGGGCCCGTTTGTAAAGATCAATAGCACGGCGATTCCGGAGAACCTGCTGGAGAGCGAACTTTTCGGCTACGAGAGGGGCGCGTTCACCGGAGCCGTCGCGAGCAAGCCGGGGAAATTCGAGTTAGCCGATAAGGGCACGCTCTTTCTCGACGAAATCGGCGACGTGCCGCCGGCGACGCAGGTGAAGCTGCTGCGCGTTTTGCAGGAGCGCGAATTCGAGCGGCTGGGCGGGACGCGCACCATCAAAGTCGATGTGCGGCTGATCGCGGCGACCAATCGCGACCTGCGCGCGGCGCTGGAGGAGGGCACCTTCCGGCAGGACCTTTATTACCGGCTGAACGTTGTGCCCAATCGATATTCCTCCGCTGCGCGAGCACAAAGAAGATATTCCCGACCTGGCGAATCTTTTTCTTTCGAGGCTGGCCCAGAAATCGCAGAAGAAGCTGGACGGCATCCGGCCTGAAGCGATGCGGAAGTTGATGGAGTTTTACTGGCCGGGGAACGTGCGCGAGCTGGAAAATATCGTGGAACGCGCCTGCGCCCTCACGGCGGGCCCGCTGATCGAGCCGTGCGACATCCACCTCGATCACATGCCGGAGCGCAACCGTTCGGAGAATGGGCCGCTGCTGCCCGAGGGGAAGACGCTCGATCAATGGGAAGACGAAATCATCCGCGAGGCTTACCGCCGCGCCAACGGCAACAAGAGCGAGGCGGCGCGGCTGCTGGGCCTTTCCCGCAACGCGCTGCGTTATCGGCTGGAGAAGATCGGCATTGGCGATGAGGCCGCGAAGGCGCCTCAGGAATAGCCACGAGCGACGTGAGTCGGGCGGCCAGGCTATTGCGCGGAAAAGGCGAGCAGCGTGTTGCCCGCTATTCCCGCCGCGCCAAACAGGTAGCCCGATCCCACGAACAGCGTGCCATTCACGATTGTCGGACCAGCGGAGGCCATCGAGCCGCCATTAGCCTTCACGCCGTTTACCGTCTTGTAATCGTGCGCCGTATTGATCTCCCAGATCACGTGTCCGTTTTCGGTCGATAAGGCACGCAGAATGCCGTCCCATCCGCCCGAGAAGACCACGCCCGGGATCACCGTCAGCGCCGCCGTCTGTCCGAGATTGGGGGCACCGGAGTGCTGGCCGGGCAAGGGAGTAAACCACTTCTTCTCGCCGGTCTTCAGCGAAACGGCGGCGATTCCGCCGCTGCGCAGTCCGAAATAGGCATTCTGGTCGTCGGCCGCCCCGCCGAAGGTGATCATACCGAGCGCCAGCTTATCCACCAATTGCGCCTTCCACAGCAGCTTCCCCTGCTGATCCGGGTCGTGCGCCCAAACCATGCCGCTCTTCTGCGGCGCCACCAGAACACGATGGCCGTCAGGCAGTGTTCGCAAAATCATGGACGCGCCGAAATCGAAGTCCGGGCCCAGAGGCTGCGGGCAGTTTTCCGATTTTCCGTTGGGATTATCGGCGCCGCCACCGCCGCACCCGGAAAGCCAGGCATCTTCCTGAGTGTCTTGAACCGACCATACGACTTTACCGCTGGCCATATCGAGGGCCATCACTGCATCGGTGGTCTTGGGTGCCGGGTCGGTGTAAGAGTCGCCTGTCCCAATGTAGAGCACGTGCCGCTGGGTATCGATTGTGGGCGCAGCCCATACCGCTCCTCCCGCGGGGGCATAATGCTGCACGCCCTTGGGGCCCTTAGCCGCGGGTTTTGGCGGATCGGGAATGATGTACGTCTTCCAGATCTGTTTACCGGTGGCGGCGTCGAGCGCGGTCACGCTGCCTCGAAATGTGCAGCACGGATACGTCATGCCCAACCCTGCCGTGCGCTCCTCCGCCGATGCCATGGGCACATAGAGCCGGCCTTCGTATAACGTGGGCGCGCCGGTGATCTGCGCCACGGGATGGTCATCAACTTTTACCTTCCACAGCAGTTTGCCGCTCTCGGCGTCGAGGGCAAACATGTTGGCCTTCTGGTCGCCGAAATAGGCGGCGTACTTCGTTGTGCCCGGCCCTTTCACTGGCGCAACGCTGACGGACACACGCATGGCGCCATCGGCTTGAAAGGACCAATAGACGCAGCCAGTGGCCGCATCAAGGGAGTAGACCGTGCCCGCATCCGAGCCGAGGAAGACGCGGCCTCCCACAATGGTGGGCTGACTATGCGCCTCGTCGGCAAGAGGGAGCCCGAAAGCCCACTTCAGTTTTAGCGACGGCACTTGGGCCGCGGTCAAGCCCGCCGCGCTGGCCGGCTGGAAACGCGCGTTCGAGGTAGGATCAACTCCCCAGCCGTTCCACATCGGTTGCGTGGCGATATCGCCCATGGGTGCGTTGCTCGCGCAGCGGTTCGACATCTTTTTGGCGTCCGCGATTTCAGTAACGCCGATCTTGCGGCCGCCCAATTGAGCCGCCACAGTTTTCTTGTCGTCGTCGGAGAGTCCTTGGATCTGCGTGTGAGGCGCCTTGGAAAGCGAGGCGTAAATTGCCTCCGGCGTCATCTTGCGCAGCACGGAGACGTCGGGCGCCTTCTGGGCCTGGGCGCTTTGATGGCAGCTTGCGCACTTGTTCTCGAACACCATCACACCGGCGGTGGTTTGGGCAAATGCCGACTCGGACGTGGCGACAAACGCGATCGATTGAAGTGAATGCGATCAGCACAAGCAAAGGCGTCTTCATGGCGCGCGCTCCTCCGCGTTTTTTGGTGATGCGTGAAACCATATGCCTACGGCAATTTCGAGTCAATATGAGAAGCGGGCTGCTGAGTTTTGCGGCCAGATCGCTCGGGCTGCACTGCGCGGGGCCGCGCACCGGACTCCAGCGCATAATGAGTGGAGACGCCAATCCCAATCGGAACAAAAGGGTATATGCTACGGGCCAGAGATCCCATCCAGGCTGGCAGAGCGTGTTTTGGCGTTCGCTTGCATAGGCTTTCGCGGACCGCGAGGAGGAGGTCAACGTGGAACTCGGATGGAAGCGAAACGTTCTTGGAGTCGTAAGAATCGGAGTCGCGTGCCTGGCCGGGGTGGCGTTGGTGCATGGCCAAGCGGTTCGCGAGGGGCTCAAACGGCTTCAGGCGGGCAGGTCCAGCCGCAAGCAGCCGATAAAGCGGCGACGGAAGGGAAACCGCCGATGTCGGATCAGTTCTTTAAGAACGTGCAAGTGCTCAAAGGGATTCCGGTGGACCAATTCCTGGGCACCATGGGCTTCATTGCCGCGTCGCTGAGCGTGAACTGCACGGAATGCCATGTCACCCGGGACTATTCCGTGGACACTCCGAAGAAGCAGAAGGCGCGGCAGATGATGATCATGGTGAAGACCATCAATCAGGCCAACTTCGGAGGAGGGCACAGGGTCACTTGCTGGACCTGCCATCGCAGCGACACCGAGCCGCCGGAGACGCCGAGCCTGATGGTGCAGAACGGCACCGTGCCCGACAAGGACCCGAACGATGTTGAGGTGCTGGATCAGCCCATTCCGGGCGCACCCACGGCCGAGCAGATTCTCGACAAGTACATCCAGGCGCTCGGCGGGGAAGACCGGCTGGCTCGGATTACCAGCATCTCCGCCAAAGGGACATACGCCGGTTTTGACACAGATCTGGGGAAGGTTCCCGTGGAGGTTTTTGCCAAATCCCCCGGCCAAAGCACGACCATCGTGCACCGATCGGAGAAGGCGCAGAACATCACGACCTACGACGGCCGCAATGGATGGATCGTGATGACCAATACAGCCCTGCCGGTGAAACCCTTGAGCGGAGGGGAACTGGACAACGCGCAATTGGACGCGGAGATGTTTTTCCCCGCTGGGATCAAGAAATACCTGCACGATTGGCGCACCGGCTTTGCGCCCATCACCGTGGACGATCAGCTAACCCAGGTTGTTCAAGCGACGGCTCCCGGAGGCACTCGCGTGAAATTATTCTTCGACTCAAAATCGGGGCTGCTGCTGCGGGTAACGCGCTTTGCCAATACGGTGCTGGGCCTGAATCCGTCGGAAGTGGATTATTCCGACTACCGGGACCTGGGCGGCGTCAAGGTGCCCTTCCACTGGACTCTCACCTGGACCGACGGGCGCTCCGAGTTTGATATGACCGACGTGCAAACGAACGTGGCCATCGACGCGGCCAAGTTCGGCGAAGCGGTGTTGCCCAAGACCGCGGCGCCATAGGCAAACCCCCGACGGGGCTTTCGTCTTGACAGTTCTACGAGGTAGTTATAGCCTGCGGCCAGGATGTCGATTGCGCGATTGACCTGCTGCGGCTGGTGATTTTGCCCTCAATTTCAGTCCATTACATACCGCGATTTGGAACATCGGTGGGACACTGCGACGTAGCGAGGAGGTTTTCAGATGAAGATCATGGGGAGCTTAAAGATGAGAATCAGAAGGAATCCCTATGTTTTTCTCATGGCGCTGGCGGCGGTGCCTATTCTTGCCATGGGCTTGGCTGAGAGGACCGTCGGCCAGAGCGCTTCGAGCAGTCCACAGAGTGCGTCGACGACCAAGACTTCCGCCACCGGAACGGCGCTCAAGACCGCATGGGGCGAGCCGGATCTGCAAGGCATATGGAGTAACGGGGGAGTGGTCATCCCGTTCCAGCGCGATAAGAAGTACGGCGAGCGGCAATTCATGACCGAGGCCGAGCACAAGCAAGCGCTGGACGATCTGGCCAAGCGCAACGCGCGCGTTGGGCGCGACAATCGAGCTGGCCGCGGCACGGAAAAGGACGTGGCGCGCGCATACAACGATTTTTGGTCAGGCCCCAAGCTGAGCGAGGTGAGCTATCGGACTTCGCAGATCATCGATCCGCCCGACGGCCGGATGCCGGCGTATACACCCGAGGCGCTGGCGCGAATCGATAAGCAGAAGGAGTATCTGCAGGCCCTTTTGCAAGGCACGTCGGGCGGCAAGCCGGGACCGATTTCGCCGCTGCGTTACCAGCCGCCGCCGGACTATAACCTCGATCGCATGAATCGCTCCGATGGTCCCGAGGACCGCAGCAGCCAGGAGCGATGCTTCCTGAATGAACTTCCAGTGACCGGCGGCGTGATGCGGATCGTGGAGAGTCCCGATTCGGTAGACTTCTATTACGATATCGGCCAGGGGATGGGATTCAATCGTGTGGTGCCGATTACGAATCGCGCGCACTTGCCGGCAGGAGATTCGCCAATACTGGGGCGATTCGATCGGGCACTGGGAAGGCGACACGCTCGTGGTGGACGTCACCAATTTCACCCACGAGAGCAATTACCGCGGTTCGCGGGAGAACCTGCACTTGATCGAGCGCTATAAGCGCGCCGATGCACAAACCTTGCAGGTTACGATCACCGCCGAGGATCCCACGACGTGGGTGAAACCCTTCACCTACGTGACGGACCTGAGAAAGAATCCCGACAAGCCGAATATGGTTTACGAAGGCGGATGCCAGGAAGGGAATTACGCGCTGCAGGATATGTTGATCAACACACGCGCCGCGGAGAAGTTGTTTTCCGAGGGGAAGGGCCCCGACCCGGCGCTCGAGGATAACGCCACCGGCGGCGGCGAGGACACTCCGAATACTCCTTTCGCCGGGCAGCAGTAGCCCGCAGCAAACTACAGTTCGTTTCACGATAGAGCGTCAGGAATTAACGAAGAGTTACCGAGGTCAGCTGCCGCGAAGTATTTGCGTTAGCTATTGTCGATGTGTAATATACGGGCAGTTTTTGCGGAACCGGCCCTGCGCAGTAGGGAGTCATCATGTGGCCTCGCCTCCAGCGAAAGACATTACAAACCTTGATATCAACCGAGGCATGGGCGGGCTCCGCGGATTCTAAGACAGCATATTGAGCCGCCGGGAGAGATGCCATCTCCGACCCGCGCGGCAGGAGGTGTAGTTGATGCGAACCAAGCAGGTGGTGGCGGTGAGCGTCCTGGGTATGGCCATGTTGGGAGCGGCAATTTCGGCGTCGGCGCACCACGCTTTCGCGGCGGAGTTCGACTCGAATAAGCCGGTGCATTTCACGGGGACGGTCACGAAGATGGAGTGGGTGAATCCGCATGCGTGGATTCACGTGGACGTGAAGGGCGCGGATGGGACGGTGGCCAACTGGGCCATCGAAGCGGGCACGCCGAATGTTCTCTACCGCCGTGGTTTCACCAAAGAGTCCTTGCTGGCGGGGACGGTGATCGTGGTGGACGGTTACCAGGCGAAAGACGGGTCGCATCGAGCCAATGGCCGGGATCTGACGCTGCCGGACGGGCGGACGTTGTTCCTGGGCTCCTCGGGAACAGGCGCGCCTTACGAGAACGATCCGAAAGCCAAGTAGCGCTGAGAATTTCCGGCGGCGATCATCGGGAGGTTAAAGATGAGAGTCAGAGGGAATCGCTATGTTTTGCTGATGGCGCTGGCGGCCGTGCCTATCGTCGCCATTGGCCTGGTTCAGAGGACGATCGGCCAGACCCCGGCGAGCAGTTCGCGGAGTGAATCGGGCGCGAAGAGTTCCGCAAGCGCGACGACGCTCAAGACCGCGTGGGGCGCGCCGGATTTGCAAGGCACGTGGAGCAATGTCGCGGTTGTGCCGTTCGAGCGCCCCAAGCAGTACGGCGACCGTCAACTCCTGACCGAGGCCGAGCACCAGAAAGCCGTGGATGCGCTGCTGAAGCAGGACGAACAGCCCGGGCGCGACAGCCGAGAAAGCCAGGGGAAGGATATCCGCGGCACGGAAAAGGACGTCGCGCGCGCGTACAACGAGCACTGGTTCGGCGATAAACCCACGCAGGTAAGCTATCGCACGTCGCAGATCATCGACCCGCCCGACGGGCGGATGCCGGCGTATACGCCTGAGGCGCAAGCACGGATCAAAAAGCAGAAGGAGTACCTCGACGCGCTTCTGCAAGGCACCTCCGGCGGGAAACCCGGACCGATCTCACCGCTACGCTACCAGCCGCCGCCGGACTACAATCTCGACCGCATGAATCGCTCCGACGGTCCCGAGGACCGCAGCGACGAAGAGCGCTGCTTTCTGGACCACCTCCCCGTGATTATCGGACCTGGGCCATTGACGCCCGATGGGCGGCCCGTGGGCAATTTCAGCGGCGTGATGCGGATCGTGGAGAGTCCGGACTCGGTGGACTTCTACTACGACGTCGGCCAGGGTTCAGGGTTCAATCGCGTGGTGCCGATCGCACGAACGCGGCCGCACTTGCCGCAGGACGTGCGCCAATATTGGGGCGATTCGATCGCGCATTGGGATGGCGATGCGCTTGTGGTGGACGTCACCAATTTCACGCACGAGACCGATTTTCGTGGTTCGCGCGAGAACCTGCACTTGATCGAACGCTATCAGCGTGTGAATCCGCAAACTTTGCGAATCACGATTACCGCCGAGGATCCCACCACCTGGGTCAAACCCTTCACGTTCGTGCAGGAACTGACCAAGAACGCCGATAAACCGAACATGGTGTACGAAGGCGGATGCCAGGAGGGGAACTACGCGCTGCAGGACATGTTGATCAACACACGCGCCGCGGAGAAGTTGTTTTCCGAGGGGAAGGGCCCCGATCCGGCGCGCGAAGACAATGCGACCGGGGGCGGCGCCGTAGCCCAGTAGCGTTGGGCTTAAAGCTGAACTGAATCGTAAGAGACGCGCAGTGGAGACCGCATGCAGAAAACATTTGGGTATTTTACTGTTTTTATTGCGAGCGCCGCGGTTGTGGGCGCCGCTTTTTGTTTGACGGCGATTCCGATTACCGCCCAGGCGCCGCGAGCCTCAGCGCAGGCCGCGCCCGCCGCCACTCCGGCTCGGCCGGCAACGATAAACGGGCACCCGAACTTGAACGGCATATGGGAGGCGACGACCACCGCGAACTGGGATTTGCTGACGCACACGACGCGGCCCATGGTCTCGCAGCCGGGCGTTTATCCGGACGTTCCCGTGCTGGCCGCGCCGGTGCTGGCGCTGGGGGCGGCCGGGGGCGTGCCGCCCGGACCCGGTGTGGTGGAAGGGGACATGATTCCGTACAAGCCGGAGGCGGCGGCGCAGAAGAAAGAGAATGCCGAACATTGGCTGGATCGCGATCCCGAACTGCGCTGCTACATGCCCGGGGTTCCACGGGCGATGTACATGCCGTATCCGTTTGAGATCACGCAGGGCACGAACAAGATCGCCATGGCGTTTGAATTTAACGCGGCCAGCCGCACGATTCACCTCGACCCGGTCGATCCGCCGCCCGCCGACACGTGGATGGGCTTTTCGGTGGGCCACTGGGAAGGAAACACTCTGGTGGTGAACACGGACCATTTCAACGACCGCACCTGGTTCTCACGATCCGGCGATTACCACAGCGACGCGCTGCATCTGGTGGAGCGGCTGACGCCGATGAATCCGTACGCGCTGCGGTACGAGGTGACGGTGGAAGATCCGAATGTGTTTACGCGGCCGTGGAAGATGAGCATGGTGTTGTATCGCCAGATCGACCCCAATGCGCAGCTGATGGAGTACAAGTGCGTGGAGATGGTGGAGGAGACTTACCTGGGCCATCTGCGCAAGCAGCAGCTGGTGAAGCACTGGGAAGGCGACACGATCGTGATCGATGTGACGCGCAAAGTTCCTCAGGGCGACAAGCTTTACGAGCGGTAGACGGGGCGGCGAAAAACGGCCTGCGCCTCGCGAGAGGACACGCAGCCGGCGGATACGGCTGCGGGCTGCGATCGCGAACCAGGGACAAGTTCGCAAATGCGAAGTGATTTGACGCGATGTTTCTTTATCCTGCTTTTTACCTCGGCGTTGATGCTTTGCTGCTTCCTTACGGTGCCGAGGGCGGCCTTGGCGAATAAGGCCGGCGACCGAATCCACGAGAACTTCGGAAAATTCGGGAGGAGATTGGGCGGCGTTTCTCGCCTCTCGCAAGCCCGTACTGCCCGCAACAACGCTTTTTGGCGAGGGGCTTCTCGATTTCTTTCAACGCATGGGCGATTCGTCGTGGAGCACCGGCCTGCACGAATCTCGCTACGCCTACGACCTCATTGAATCCGTTCACGTGTGGACGCTGTGCCTTTTCTTCGGGCTGACCGTGATGTTCGACTTGCGTCTGCTCGGCTGGGTGATGCGGGAGGTCCCGGTGTCTGAAGTTGCGCGGCGGCTGCTGCCGTGGACGATGCTGGGGTTCGTCATCATGGTGATCAGCGGAGCGCTGCTTTTTTCCGCCATACCTCTGCGCTCCTACCAGAGCATTTTCTTCCGCGCCAAGATGCTGATGCTCTTACTGGCAGGGGTGAACGTGTGGATCTTTCACTCGGGTATCTATCGGCGGGTGGAGAAGTGGGATCTGGCCAGCGTGCCTCCGCGGGCGGCTCGAGTTGCGGGCGCGCTTTCTTTGGTTCTGTGGATCGCCATCGTGCTCTCCGGAAGAATGATCGCGTACAACTGGTTCGACTGCGATAGACAACCGCAACGCGCCATCGTCAACTTCCTGACCAGTTGCGTGCCCAGTGCGTCGACGGAGCGCTGATGTCGCTACTGGCCTTTTTCCAATGGTGTGAGCAGTCGGGAATCGGCGCCGCCATACGCCGATCGGCCTGGTTGTTCCCCATGATCGAGGCCATCCACCTGCTTGGCCTGGGATTCATCGGCGGCGCCGTGCTGGTAGTGGACCTGCGCCTTTTGGGTTTTGGACTGCGGCGCCAGTCCGTGGCGCAACTTTCACGCGACGCGCAGCCTTGGCTTATCGGCAGTCTCATCCTGATGATCATCACGGGCGGCTTGCTGTTTCTATCGGAGGCGATCAAGTGTTATTACCACGGCGCCTTTTGGTTCAAGATGGCGTCGCTGCTTCTGGCGATCGTTTTTACCTTTACCGTGCAGCGCAAAGTGGTCATGGCCGACGAGACTCGGCTGGCGCCGCGGTGGGGCAAAGTGGTGGCTGTGGTTTCGGTGCTGTTGTGGTCGGGGGTGGGCATCGGGGGACGCTGGATCGGGTTTTCATAACTTTCCTTCATTCTTCTTACTCTTTTCTTTTCTTTTTTTTCTTTTCTTTCTCTTTTTTTTCTTTTTCTTTCTATTTTTTTTTTTTTCCTATCTTTATTATTTATTTTTCTTTTTTTTTAAATTCTTTTTTTTTTTCTTAATTTTTTTCTCTTTCATTTTTTTTTTTTTTTCTAAAATTATATATTTTTCTCAAATTATTAGTAGAAATTCCTGTTAAAGAATTTTTATAGGAGGGGTTATGCTGAGGCTTTTATCTAGCTAGTGGTGATTCTCTTTTTCCGGTTTCTTTGTGGGCATTAGTCAGGCTCAAACTACTGGCTCTATTGCAGGTACGGTGCACAGATACATCCGGGGCAGTGATTCCGACACGTTATGTTGACAGTAACGAGCGTGGAGACGGGTGCGGCACGATCGGTAACCACCGATGATCAAGGATATTACCAAGCGTTATCGTTGCAGGTAGGTAAATACCAAGTCTCTGCCGAGACACAAGGTTTCAAGACGGCACTCCGGCAAGGAATCTATCTGGGGTGGGGCAGCAAGCAGTAATCAACTTCCGGTTGGAAGTAGGGCAAGTTCAACAACTGGTGACTGTGACCGCCGAGGCTCCCGTTGTGAACACCACTACCTCCTCCACCTCCGGACTGGTGGAAGAGCAAACAGTGAAGGATTTGCCGCTCAATGGCCGAAGCTACTATCAACTGATCACTCTCAACCCGGGTACCATCTGTCGTGACGACACAGCTGAGGCCGACGACGCCCTAGTTTCTCAAGGGTACCTCTTCAACGTGAATGGGAACCGCAGCAACGACAATTTATTTATGGTGAACGGGATTGAGTTCACAGGCGCTTCCAGGATCGGAGCCATGCCCGGAGGGGCGAGCGGGCAACTGTTAGAGTCGATGCCGTACGGGAATTCAACGTGCAATCCGGCACCTACGGTGTCGAATATGGCAAGCGCAACGGCGGTCAGATCAATATCATAACCCAGTCGGACACTAACCAATTTCACGGATCGGCGTTTGAGTTTTTGCGCAACAGCTCCTTCGATGCAACAGACTTTTTTACCAACGCGGCTAACAAAACGAAGCCGGCGCTTTCTAAGAAATGATTTTGGCGCAGCGGCAGGAGAGCCTATTCGTAAGGATAAAACTTTCATTTTTGGCAATTACGAAGCATATCGTCAGACATTGATACAGACGCAAGTAGCCATTGTGCCGGATGCCAATGCTCGGCATGGTCTTTTGCCGACTAGCTCCTATCTGGCTCTTTGGTCCATGTGGGAGTAGCGCCGGCGATGGTTCCTTATTTAGCTATATATCCGCGTCGTAAATGTGCCGGAACTGCGGTGGTGGAGTTGCGGAAAGCTTTAATCCGGCAACCGTTTCCAGTCCTCGAAGATTTCGGTAAACCTGCGAGTGGACCAGTATTTTTCCGACAAAGATTCCTTCTCAGTGGCTTATACAGTTGATGATGGCACTAAGCAACAGCCCTTTGCGAATCCTTTCAGCGTAAGCGTGCTCGCGATTCGACAACAGGTGCTGGTTTGCAAGAAACCCATACTTTCTCTTCTAACTTCCTCAACACCTCAAGGTTCGGTTTCTCCCGCGCTTCGTTTTTCTCGGATATTTTTTCTCGTATCCTCTTTTTTTCCTAGTTTATCCATATTACTCTTTTAGACCTATGTTTTCTGTATCTATCTGATATGGTGTCGGCTCAGCACAAGCTTCCGCTGTTAGTGTATTTATAAACATCGATGTTAATTCCCATTAACACAGTTATTTATTCACTTATATATATACCATTCAGATCTCAAAAAGCAGTTATATGTTCAATGTGCGTATTTCTTTGTAATTTTTCCAACAAAACTCTGCTATTGTCTTAGTCTCTTATGTTAGTGTCACTTTCTCTTTTTTTCAGCATTTCCTTCTAATTCATTCCTCTACTCTTTCTATTATAGTACTCTTCTATGTTTTTATTTCTAATCTATTATTAGCATCCTTTTATGTTTCATACACCATAATAGCTACTTATACTCTTATCGTTACCTTATAGTTGCGTTACTACTTACTAATGGTTGGCATGAGATCGATGAGCGTAACCAAATCTCTCTTCTGTATTCGAATATTCTATTATTGCAAACTCAATCTATCACTCTTGAGCGGGAGTAACGAATCCGCTTCAGTTTGAGATCATCTTCCCCACTGTTATGTATTATACATCCTTGCTTTATTTTTCTCCTCTATTCTTTCTATCTTTATACATCTTCTTTTATGTAAGACCTTTCTTCACTCCTTTTTTTTTACTTACTTTAGCTAGTTATATTACTATAATTTCAGAATTACCGAGTTCTTACCCTCTCAGTGTAGCGTCTTCATTTCATAATACTACATTCCCACAGCAGCTTCCTGTACTGCCCATATAGCCCTCTGCCTGCTATTTCTCTATTGCCTTCTGTAGTCTTTATACTCTAACGCACAAACTCCCACCGTGCAGTAGTGTAGTTTTTCTATCCAGCAGCAAATCACTCTTATCCACCGCTCTCACCGTCTGCTATGTGTGTTCTCATATCTATCACTTTATTGACAGCTAGCTATCAACAATCCCACTCACTCTGTGATTTGTCCAGCCTTCACCATGCTCCTGCTGTAATACCTGCCGTAACACAATACTTTCCTTCTATATCCTCGAGCGCTAGTCTCTTTCCTCTTTACGGTGTTTGCTATAGTGTGGTAGTATACGATACACAGCTATTATAACGCGCTACAAGTGTACGCCAGACAGCAGTCTTACCAAGAGATTGAACTTCCGAGCTAACTTCACTTGTTCCAAAGCTAATATACAACTCCTTCCTTCCCCGTTAGCTGTTACTCAGTTAATTGTCCGAACACGCAGAGTCAGGCTTTTTTAATCCGCGAGGCGGACTATAGCGTATCGTGTCAAGACATCAAGTACAGATTCTCCTTTAACGGGCGTACGCTTTGCCGATTGGGCAAGGAAAGGCGCTCTTCAGCGGAGTGAGAGGCGTGCCTGGAAAGCTGCTGAGCGGCTGGCAATTAAGTGGTATCGTTACGTGGCAAACCGGGTTGCCCTTCTCACCCTTAGATGGCTTCAACAATTCCCAGGACGGAAACACTGGTACGCCAGATCGGCCCTCTTGGAATCCCAACTTCTCCGGACTCTTTATCCAAAGACTGTCAATCAGTGGTTTAATCCTAGTGCGTTTATGCTCTCCCCGGCGGGGACTTACGGGAATGCCGGGAGAAATGTCCTGAGGGCGCCCGGACTATCGATGGCGATGTGTCGCTGTCAAAGGATACGAAGCTCAGACGAAAGATACAATCTGACGTTTCGAGCGGAATTTTTTAATATCCTGAATCACTCCAATTTCGGGCTGCCCAATTATACTCTGTTCCAATCGTACGGGACTACTCATTCTCGGTCTGCGGCGACAATAACCACTCTGTTCACAGACCCTCGCGAGATTCAATTGGGATTGAAGCTGCGTTGGTAACGCGCTAAAAATCGTTCGATAAACCCATCGTATACCGTGAGTAGCAGAGATTCCTGTAGGCCTGAAAGCGATTCTCGGGGAACCTGCGTAGTCAGCGCCGTAGCGTCGCCACGCTCGCTGACTTAGTAATGCGGCCAGGTTCTGCCAGGGTGCTTAATCAAGTTTGGCGTTCACGTAGACTTGTAAGCTCGCTTGGGCGGTCGCCGCCCCGACCGTCTCGGGCGTCTGGTAGCAAGGTCTTAGATCAGCGAGTCGCGACGCGCGTGGCGTGTAGTGCACGATTCGTTATTCGTGAGTGCCGAGCGGTTCACAGTCATGTTACTCGTGGGTCCTGCATGTTTAGCACATCGCCCCACCCGGTGGATTACTTTCAGTGAAATCAGGAAGGGAAATCAGATTCCTCCGAATTCTGCTAAGCTACTGCTCGCGAGCGGAATGAGCGCGGCCGGATACGAACGCATCGACCGGCCCGGTCAAGGAACTTCCGAGGCAAGACCCAAACCCTTGGCCGGCCTAAGTCCGGGAAGCGCTTCCCAATGACGTCTATCCCGATTCGCGCAACCGCCTTCCTCTAGTCAAACGCGAAGACCTGGATGAAAAAGGCAAGAAAGCCTACGACGCCGCTCTTTGCCACGACCGACTCCTGGTCCGCCGGATCTTCAAGGCGAAGGCGGAATACGCCTGCATGGAATAGGAAGCGAAGACGTCCGCTTATTCGTCTCCTATCTGGGGCGCCGACTGACGGAATTAGCCATCCTCACCGGGGCGCGCGAAGGGGAGCAGAACTATCGAGTGGACACTTCATGTAGACGAGGTGTCTCCGGCAAGAGTTGGAGATGCCGATCATCGACGTCGTGCGGTATCGCAAGCCCCTCACGCGGACTCGGCGACAAAGAGACAGCCATCTATTGAGCTCGGGCCGTGAAATGGCCGAGCAAGCACAACTTGACCTCGCGACCTCTCTGCGCATGCTTTGAAAGTGCTGCGGAGAGAGCAATCTTGTGGATATCGTCGCTACTCGCTGCGCCGTAGCGGTCGAACATAGCGACGCTGACTCACTGCGTTCGATCAACACATGCCGCTGCGATTGTAGAAGTTCGTCGCCGCCTATGCCCATTACCGTTACTTTCCCGCCGGATATTTACCCGGATTCTAGGAGCCGCCTTCCGCTGAGATTCCCGGCCAACCGCAGTGACTCCGCAGGGCCAGCACGCTGTACGCCCAACGGTCGATCCCGGGGCCGGGACCGCATCCAACTCCACGCCAGGCAACGGTCAAGTCTCTGGAAGCCGATCTCTGGCCGCCAGCTGATGGAACTGGCGATCCTGGTGACCGTCTCGCGAATATGGACCAGCAGGTCGAGTGGACCCTCCATGAACTTGAGCGCGCAAGCAGGGGCTCGAACCCGCGATCATTGACGTAGTGCGTTATCGCAAGCCCGCCACGGCTAGGCGAGAAGGAGACGGTCGTTATCGAACTAGGCCGCGAGATGTTCGGAGGCACACACGTGACCTCGGAGACCTATGTGCAAGCCCTCAATTTTTTTGGCGAGCGGATGCCTTCGATCTCGCCGCTCTGATCGGTCAGCATTCGACGACCGCCGGGATTCTGACCGCCTTCACCAACAGCTACCCGCTGGCCAGGAGCCCCTGCTACCCAAGCCGGTAAACGGGCAGCTTCAATACCCGACGCGGGCCCAAAAATCGCAATGGTGCTCGGCCGAAACCATCGCCGCTGAAACCGCGACGTCACCGCTGGGCTGGAAGCGAAGAATGTTCCCCGAAGCCGGCTGCAAAGCGGGCCATTCGGTGGCGCCATCCTTGGGCCGTCCAGTACGAGCGAAGGTCGCCCAATAATGCTGCATGCGAGCCGCGAGCTGCATCTGCTCCGGCGTGCGCGCTCCCGGTTTGATCTCCGCATAAAGAAAGCCGATCTCGGCGGTGTGCATCGATCCCAGTTCGAAGCCGTTGGATTCCGGCATGCCCGAGCCGCGCGGATCGTTCAACTCGTAAGCGAACGTCTGCGTGGCCTTGGCGAGCGCCCCTCCGAGTTCGGTCAGCATCGGACAAACGCCAATGCCGTTGGGAATTCCGCTGTCGCTGGCAGCCGCGCCAGCCGCGTATGCGGGATCGCTAAAGGCGCTCGGCGGATATTCGGCGGCCACCAGTGGCGCGAGTGGGCCGAAGGCGTCCTTGAGGTACTTGTCGTAGGTCTGCGCGGTCGCCGGAAATCCCGTGGTCTGCACCGGGTTGCGCTTCTGCTCGTCGTGATTGGCGCCCACGATTACCGGAATGCGCTCCACGTCGCCCGACTCGATGGCCTCCAGCGGCGCCCTCGGCATCAGGCTTCCGCCGATATTGGCCGTAAACATGCCCAACCCTTCCGAGGCGGAGAGCAGGGTTGAAGCCGGCTTCGAGCGCAGGCAGGAGGTGAAAGTTTTCGCGTCGGTGCATCCCGCTTTGGCGGCAAACTTGGCGCCCTGCAGCAGAGCGGTTTGGTGGCTGATGATATAGGCGGAGGTGGGCGTGCACTCGCCGCTCTCGATGATGGCGCGATGGAAGAGCCGTTGGTGAAGGCGCGCGGTGAGGAGCGCGCAAACGGCGATGCCGCCGGCGGATGTCCCGGCGATGGTCACGTTATCGCGGTCGCCGCCAAACGCGGCGATATTGTCCTGAATCCATTGCAGCGAAGCGAGCATGTCCAGCAAACCGTAATTTCCCGAGGAGGAACCGTTGGCCGTCTCCGCATCCAACTGCGAGAGCCCCAGCCAGCCCAGCGAACCCAGGCGATAGTTGGGCATGATCACGATCATGTCGTTGCCCGCGGCGAGCTCGACGCCATCGCGCGCGCTCCCAGTACCGGCGGCGAAGCCTCCGCCGTGGAAGTAGATGAGAACGGGCATCTTCTTTCCTTCTTTGCTGCCCGCGGGCCGGTAAAGATTCAGATAGAGGCAATCCTCGCTTGGCGTGGGAAGATCGGCCGCAACTCTGCCCTGCACGCAGGGAGCGGGGAATTTGGTGGCCTGCAGAGTGCCTGAGTACGGCTTGGGAGCGAGCGGAGCGCGCCAACGCAGGTCGGCGAGCGGCGGCGCAGCATAGGGCACACCGCGGAATTGCTCGACTTTGCCAAGCGTAAGCCCCGCGATCATGCCCTGCCGGGTGCGCACGAGAACGCCCGCGGAGTCGCTCGATGTATCCGCGGCTACGGCAGCGGCAATGAGTGCGGCGGCAAACGCCGCGCCAAGAATCATGGTGGACCAGGATTTCGATGGCCGGAAAAGTTTGTGCACGGCGATGCTCCTGTAAGGCGCGTGGGGACGCGCGAAGCTGAAATTTCCTCGACCTGCTTTGCTGGGCGCCATTGTACACTCAACGTTATTCATAGGGGTTGTAGCGATGTCTGGCTGGGGCCTATGCACGTCTACTCACTGCTCGGGAGCCGGAGTCGAGGTTGGCCGCTCAATTCCTGTGCCGTGGCGCGGCCATGAAATCGTCATTTTTGAGGCATCGCTGTTGAGGGAAAGGAGTAAGACGATGTCATCTCCTTCGCGCAGAACGCTGGGCTATTTACTGTTGCTTGCGTTGAGCTTTGGGGCCACGGCGCACGGACAGCGGAGCGCTCCGGATAATTTGAAGTGGCTCGCTCCTGACGACAATCGCTTGCGATGGCTCAACGTGGCCGATTGGGAAGCGAAGACGGGCGGCTTGCAGCCGGTGCGAATTCCCAAGGACTGGCGCGACAAAATTCCGGCGAGATCCGCCGACCGGGCTCTATCCACAGCGGGAGTTGCCGTGCGGTTTCGAACCGACTCCAGCCGGATCGCCATTCGAGTGACATTTCTCGACGTGCCCGATGTGGCCAACGCCAGTCCAGAGTCGGCCTGGGAACGCGCGCGTCCGCCCTATTTCGACGTGTATCGCGATGGCAAGTTCCTGGCGAACGTCCCGGCGAAGATCGCCTATTACCAGCAGGACGTAATCGTGTTCGACGGATCGAGCGAGCCGAAGAAGGAGTCGGAGTTCTCCATCCTGTTTCCGCACTACTACCGCAACGCGGAGGCCATCGTCGGCGGGATTGGCTTGGATCAAGGACGCGCAAGTGCTTCCGCCCTCGCCGCGAAACGTGCCGGTGGTGTTATTCCACGGCGATTCGATTACGCACGGCCATGGCGTGACGAGTCCGCGGGAAACCTACGTTTGGCAAACGTGCGAGATGGCCAATTGCGAGCCGTTGAACCTGGGCTTCGGCGGCAGCGCCTGGACGGACGTTTCCGTCGCGGATTACATTGCCAGCCGCAACGATTGGGATGTGCTGGTCCTGATGGTGGGCACCAACTCCTTTGGCGGCAGAGATTCGGCAGGGAAGCCGGAGACGGTGGCGCAGTATCGCGATAAATACGGGGCGTTTCTCGATGTGGTGCGCGCGAAATATCCCGCCAAGCCGATTCTGTGCATCACTCCGATTCTCGACCCATCAAGATATCATTCACGAAAAGAACAAGAACGGAGATCTTCCGCAAGCCTATCGCGACGCCGTTCATCAACTCGTGGAGCAGCGCCGGCAAACGGATCGGAACCTCTATTTTCTGGATGGCCTGAGCCTGATCAACGACCCGCTGTACCTGATGGTCATCGATCAGGTGCATCCCAACGAGGGAGGTTCCCTGAAGATGGCTGAAGGTATTGCCGCGGTCCTGAAGCCAATTTTCAAAGACCTGAACGTCCAGCAGAGGACCAGGGCTTCCAAGTAAGCGGGGTTGCGGGTGTCGTCATTTCTTTCGGGGCTGGCGGAGGCTACGGTGGCTGAAAACCACCAAGTTGCTCGATTCCCACCAGAGTTTTGCGGTCGAGCTTTAGTGTCGTCTCCTAAGTCGCTACAAGAAAAGCAGATACAGATGCCCCAGAGATCCTATTTGGCACGCCGTTTGCCCTTTATCTGGTGGGTTATGGCGAGGTGGCTTATGCGAGCGAGTAGGGCGGGGTTCTGGGCAATTCCAATTTTGGTGTTCTCGATGGTGATTCCGGCGCTGGGCCAGGCTCCTCCAGGGCCGGACGCTCAGGCACCCGCGTCCGACGCCAGCCAAGTTCCTGATCAGGCTTCTACCCAGCTGCAAAATGGTCCGGGCGTGGCTCGCGTGAGCTTCATGCGCGGCGACGTTACCATGCAACGAGGCGATTCCGGCGACTTCTCCGCTGTGAGCCTGAATACGCCGTTGATGGCGGGCGACAAAGTCGCCACGGGCGATGGCTCGCGAGCGGAGCTGCAGCTGGACTACGCGAACATATTGCGGCTGGATCAGCATTCCCAAGCCAATATCGCCACGCTGGATAACAATCGAATCCAAGTGCAGGTCGGGCAGGGAGTAGCGGTCTACTCGGTTCTGAACGGTGCTCAGGCGGATGTGGAGATCGATACGCCAAACGTCGCGGTTCACCCCACCAAGCCGGGGCGCTATCGCGTTGAGATCGATTCCGATGGGCAATCCATCGTAACCGTTGCCGAAGGCGAAGCTCAGACTTCCACCTCTGAAGGCAGCACCACGGTCAAGAAGGGGCAGCTGATTACCATCCGGGGAACGGGCACGGACGCGCAGTACAAAATCAGCGATGCTCCTCCGAGCGACGAATTCGACAGCTGGAATCGGGATCGCGACAACACCATCTACAACGCCAACTCTTACCAAAAGACGAATCGCTATTACACCGGCGCCAGCGATTTGGATAGCAATGGAACCTGGTCGGAAGTTCCCGACTACGGGCAAGTGTGGATGCCGCAGGTGGACGCCGGTTGGGCGCCTTACCGCGACGGCCGCTGGCTATGGGAGCCGTATTACGGCTGGACTTGGGCTTCCTCTGAGCCTTGGGGCTGGGCGCCTTATCACTATGGCCGCTGGTTCCTCAATGGCGGAGCGTGGGCCTGGTGGCCCGGGCCGATCTTCCCGGCTTACCGGCCGATCTGGGCGCCGGCGTACGTCTCCTTCTTCGGATTTGGCGGAGGCTTTGGTTTCGGAGCAGGGTTTGGCTTCGGTTCGATCGGGTGGCTGCCGATTGGGCCCGGCGACTTCTTCCATCCCTGGTGGGGCGGTTTTCGCGACCGTTTCGGCAGTGGTAGGGTTCGATCGGATTGGCGGCTTTCGTGAGGGCATTGCGCCGCTGTACGCGCGAGGCGGCTTTTCGAACCTGCGAGAGTTGGCGGCGAACGATCGGCTACGCCAAGGCGTCTCCGGCGTGGCGGCGGGAAGCTTCGGACGCGGCGGCGTCTTGGCGCATGGCGTGGCGGCGTCGGACATTCGCAGCGGCCGCATGATGACGGGCAATCTGCCGGTGGTTCCGAACCGCGACAGCTTGCGGGCCTCCGACCGGGCGGTCAATTCGGCGACTGCGTCGCGCATGAGCTCGCAGCATAGCTTTTACTCCAGAACCGCCCCGGCGGCTCGGACGGAGCCGTTCTCCTCGCAAGCGTCGCACGTGAATGAAGCGATCACGCGCAGCGGGCAGTTCCGAGCGATCAACGGTTCCGGGCACGCGTAGCTTTACGAACGAAAATACCGGCGCCGCAGCGCAAAACCGAAGTATCGAGGGACAGCGCAGCGCGGGGCAAACGGCTAACGGAGCCGAGCGCTTCGGTACGAATGGCGTCAACCGAAGCCAGGGCGCATCGGAAGGTTGGCAGCGATTCTCGGGCTCCCCTGCAGGCAATAGCCGGCCTGCGCTGGATATGAACAAGCCTATCGTCAACGAACGCTCCTACCGCGGCAGCGGCACCGAGAGCTATGGCGGAGCAAATCGCGGCGGCGCATCGCCGACGTATCGCTCGGCTCCTTCTTCGCCCAGTTATCGCAGCTCGCCCTCAACTCAGCCGAGCTATCGCAGTTCGCCTTCGGTGCAGCCGAGCTATCGCAGTTCGCCTTCGGTGCAGCCGAGCTATCGCAGCTATCCTTCCAACCAGCCCAGTTATCGCAGCGCCCCGGCTCCTCGATCATCCGGCTCGAGCGGCTATGGCGGCTCTAGCCCCGGCGGATCTCGGAGCTATTCGGGTGGAGGAAGTTCGCGAGGTGGCGGCGGAGGCGGCGGGGGAAGCTCACGCGGTGGCGGCGGAAGCTCGCGAGGTGGCGGGGGCGGTGGTTCGCACGGAGGCGGCGGACGCCGCTAGAGTACGGCATCAGAGCAGAGTGGCGCGGCCTTCCGGCAGTGGAGGGCCGCGTTTCTTTCTTCGGCAAAAAAACAGCCGCAACCTCGACGAGTCTGCATCGCTTTTTTGCCGCATTGAGATGATGTAAGGCAGGAAGAGCGCGAAGAATGCTTCGGCTGTCGCCATCCGCTATACTCGAATCGCATCTACCCTAAAGCGTGTATCCATTCATCCACATCGGCCCTGTGACGCTGGGCTCCTACGGAATCATGGTGGCCCTGGGCCTGATCTGCGCATTTTTTGTGATCCGTGCCGATCTGCGCCGCCGGGGATACACTGCGGACGCCGAAAACATCATCGGCACGACGGGCCTGGCCGGCTTGGCAGGCGCGCGGCTTTATCATCTGCTGGAGTCGCCGTCCGAGTTTTTCGCCCATCCCTTGCCGTTGCTCTTCAGCACCATGGGTTTCGCCTGGTTTGGCGCGGTGATTGGCGGGTTCGTGGCCCTGGTTCTGCTGGCGCGGCATTACAAAATGAACATGCTGCTGATGCTGGATATCGCCTCTCCCGCCGCGGCCATCGGCTATGGCGTCGGGCGGATCGGCTGCCTGATTTCGGGAGACGGCGACTATGGCACGCCGACTTCGCTGCCCTGGGGAATGAGTTTCCCGAAGGGCCTGGTGCCGACGACGCAAAGAGTGCATCCCACGCCGATTTATGAATTTCTGGGGGCGATGCTGATTGGCTACATCTTATGGCGCATTGGAGCGCGCGCCGTGGGCGGCTTGCGCCCCGCGGGAGAAGTGTTTGGTTTTTACCTGATACTCACCGGCGTGGCCCGCTTCCTAGTGGAGATCATTCGCATCAATCCGCGCTCGTTCTTCGGGCTGACCAACGCGCAGACGGCGAGCGTGGCTTCGATTATTTTCGGGATCGTCCTGCTGATTTTGCTGGCGCGACGAATTGGCCCTAAAACCGTGATCGGAACTTCGTCGGGGGTTGTGCGCCGCCCCGTTTTGCGCAAGCCCTAGAGCGTCTGGCCTTAGAGCATCTGGCGCAGGACGTACGGCAGAATCCCGCCATTGCGGTAGTAGGCCACTTCCTCCGGCGTGTCCGCGCGCGCCACAGCCTCGAAGATTTTTTCCTTGCCCTGATCGTCGCGGGCATGCACGCGCAGTTTCGCTCGCGGCGCCAGCTGGCTGACGCCGTCGATGGAGAAGGTTTCATGCCCGGTGAGCCCCAGCGATTCGGCGTTTTCTCCCGGCTTGAATTCCAGCGGGAGCACGCCCATGCCCACCAGGTTGCTGCGGTGAATGCGCTCGTAGCTTTCGGCGATCACCGCGCGCACGCCGAGCAGCAGCGTGCCCTTGGCCGCCCAATCGCGCGAGGAGCCGGCGCCGTACTCCTTGCCCGCGAGCACCACCAGCGGCACGCCTTCCTGCTTATAGCGCATGGCCGCATCGTAGATGGTCATCTTCTCGCCGATCTGGCTGATGCAGCGTCCAGCCGCCCTCGGTGCCGGGCGCCAGCTGATTGCGCAGGCGGATATTCGCGAACGTGCCGCGCATCATCACTTCGTGATTGCCGCGGCGAGCGCCGTAGGAATTGAATTCCGAGGGCTTCACGCCATTGGCGATGAGATATTTGCCCGCAGGGCCGTCGGGCTGAATCGAGCCGGCGGGAGAGATGTGGTCGGTGGTGACGCTATTGCCCAGCACGGCCAGCACGCGCGCATTGCGAATGTCGGAAAGCTCGGGCGGAGTTTTGGGCATCTCCTCGAAAAATGGCGGGCGCTTGATGTAAGTGGACTTGGCGTCCCAGGCGTAAAGGTCGCCTTCCGGCACTTTCAGCCCGCGCCAGCGCTCATCGCCCTCGAAGACTTGGCCGTACTCCTTGCGGTACATCTCCGTGGTGACGGCTTTGCGCACCGTCTCTTCCACTTCCTTCGGCGTCGGCCAGATGTCGCGCAGGTAGACGGGCTTGCCGTTGCGGTCGTTGCCGAGCGAATCGTTGTCCATATCGAAATCCATGCGCCCCGCCAGAGCGTACGCGACCACCAGCGGCGGGGAAGCCAGATAGTTCGCGCGAACCAGCGGATGAATGCGGCCCTCGAAGTTGCGATTGCCGCTGAGCACGGAAACCGCGACCAGGCTATTCTCCTTGATCGCGGCGCCGATCGCTTCCGGAAGCGGGCCGCTATTGCCGATGCAGGTGGTGCAGCCGTAGCCCACCAGATTGAACTTCAGCTTTTCCAGATACTGAGTCAGGCCCGGCCGCTTGCAGGTAATCCGTCACGACTTTCGAGCCTGGCGCCAGGCTCGTCTTCACCCAGGGCTTCGATTCGAGCCCGCGCTCGACCGCCTTTTTGGCCACCAGCCCGGCGCCCAGCATCAACGAAGGATTCGAGGTGTTCGTGCAGCTGGTGATGGCCGCGATCACCACCGAGCCATTGGATAGCTCGAAGCGATCGCCGTTGTTCTTCACCTCGACGTGCTTTTGCGCCGTGCCTTCCATCGCTTTGGCAAAAAAGCTCTTCGCCTGGCGCAGCGGCACGCGGTCCTGCGGACGCTTGGGTCCGGCCAGCGTGGGCTCGACCTTGCCGAGATCGAGTTCGAGCGTATCCGAGAAGAGCGGGTCGGGCGTT
Source organism: uncultured Acidobacteriota bacterium (assembly GCA_963823935.1). GTDB lineage: Bacteria > Acidobacteriota > Terriglobia > Acidiferrales > UBA7541 > Palsa-189. The sequence goes on along the minus strand of CAWGNM010000006.1, from coordinate 147,213 downwards.
TGATCGGTGCGGAAGATCCCCTGCATCTTTGTGTAAGCCTCGACGAGCGCGAGGCGCTCGGCGCTGCGGCCCGTGAACCGCAGATACGCGAGCGTCTCCGCGTCCACGGGGAAGAATCCCATCGTCGCGCCATACTCGGGCGCCATATTGGCGATGGTGGCGCGATCGGGCAGCGTCAGATTGGAGAGGCCAGTCCCGTAGAACTCCACGAATTGCCCGACGACGCCTTTCTTGCGCAGCATCTCGGTGACGGTAAGCACGAGATCGGTGGCCGTGGCGCCTTCGGGCAAGCGGCCGTGCAGCTTGAAACCGACCACGTCGGGAACCAGCATCGAGAGCGGCTGGCCCAGCATGGCGGCCTCGGCTTCGATGCCGCCGACGCCCCAGCCGAACACGCCCAGTCCATTGACCATGGTGGTGTGCGAATCGGTTCCCACCAGCGAATCCGGATAGGCGGCAAGGCGGCCGTCCGGCGCGCGGTCGCAGACCACGCGGGCCAGATATTCGAGATTCACCTGATGGCACGATGCCCGTATCGGGCGGCACGACTTTGAAATTCTGAAAACCGTTCTGGCCCCAGCGCAGAAATTGATAGCGCTCGACGTTGCGCTGGAATTCCAATTCGGCGTTGAAGGCAAAGGCCATGTCGGTGCCGAATTGGTCCACCTGCACGGAGTGGTCGATGACCAGTTCGGCGGGGAGCAGGGGATTGATCTTCTTGGCGTCGCCGCCCATCCTGGCGATGGCGTCGCGCATGGCCGCGAGATCGGCGACGGCGGGCACGCCGGTGAAATCCTGCAGCAGGACTCGAGCCGGCATGAAGGCAATTTCCGCGCGCTTTTCCGTGACCGGCTGCCATTCGGCCAGCCCCTCGATATCCTTGGCGTGCACGAAGCGCCCGTCTTCCTGGCGCAGCAGATTTTCGAGCAAAATGCGAATGGAGAAGGGAAGCTGGTTGGCGTGCCCGATTCCCCTGCGCTCGAGGGCGTCGAGGCGATAGACTTCGTAGCTCTGACTACCGGCTTTTAGAGTGTCGCGCGCGCCAAATGAGTTTTTTGATCCAGCCGCCATGGTTGCGAAGTCCTCTCTGAAGCGTGATCTAATGCGGATAAACTTAGCTCTATGCTAACTCCGCATCATAACGCAAACTGGCGCGCAGATGTACGGGGTATCTGCTACGCGAACGCAAATGGGCGAATGAACGCTTTCCGATTCGGCGCGAGCTAGCCGCTTACTTCTTGCCCACCATGATGACGGTAAACGAACCGGGCACCATGGGGCCGCGCGGGGGGCGTCCTCCCGGCTGCGGGCGAGCGTCGGGTGGCGGCGGCTGGAAATCGGCGGTCATCGTCAGCAGGTGGCCGGTTTTCGTGTCCAGCGCGATCGTTTTTGCCACCGGCTTGGTTTCCAGCGTTTGTTCCACCTCGAAGCTGGTGGGGCTGCTCTCTTTGATGAAAGTCATGGTGCCGCCATTCTCCGCGCTGATCGATTCCATGGTGGCGGGGTTGAAGGCGACGGTATCCACGTTGATCCCCGTCGGCAGCGTGGTGATGATGTTTCCGTTCTCGGAGTTCAGAATCACGGTGAGGGGCGATGGCTGGCGCCAATAGGAAAAGAGCACGTGGTTCTTCGCATCGAGCGCCAAGCCGCTTCCGCCGGAAACGCCCTTCGAGCTGACGTCATAGTGCGCTGTAACCTTGAGGCTTTTCGCGTCCACCACGGCGATGTTGGCTTTGTCCGAGATGTTGATGTAGACCGTGCCCTTGCCGTCCGTCGCGGCTTGCTCCGGCCCTCCTCCCACGTCAAGCGTTCCCACGACTGTGCCTTCCTTGGCGTCGATGATCGTGGCATACGGCTGTTGATGGCTCAAGATCCACACGCGCTCGTTATAGGGATCGAACATGATCCCGTCGGGACGGCCGTCCACGTCGATGGTCTTGATCACTTTCAAAGTGGTCGAGTCCCACATGGTGACCGGCTTGGTGGTGGAGAAGCCGTGATGGGATTTGGGGTCGACCGTTGCGCCGCCGGAATGGATCTCTGGAATCGATCCGGCCGGATCGAGCGTGTCGAGGTTGAACACCATGAGCTGCCCCATTGCGCCGTTGCGCGGGACATACAGACGACGCGCCGTGACGTCCGCGAAGATATAGTCAAAACCGCCTTCGCCTCCGACCTTGGCCATCTTGAGAACTTTGTAAGGACCTGCGTCCGAGGCAGGCCTCGCCAAGCCGATGGACGCCGCCAGGGCGATGCCTGTTGCCAATAGAAATACTAGCCGAAACGTTCGCATTTGAATTTCTCCTCGTATCAGCATGCGACTGAATTTTAGGAGCCCTACCTTGCGACAGAATATACCCCAAACAGGACGGACTTTGGACATTAGGCGCGCTAATGTGATTTGGAGTTGGATCTCCGCTTTTCGCACTCTGCCAATCGCATTGCTGCCGCCGCGCTGCCGCAGATCGTCTAGAATGGATTTTGCCGCTCTGCAGCGACCGCGCAGCGGCGCTTGCGAAAGGTGCTCTTCGTGAAGGTTGTGCTCATCTCGACGTACGAACTCGGCCATCAGCCCTTTGGGCTGGCGTCTCCGGCCGCATGGCTGCGCCGCGCGGGCGCCGAAGTCATCTGCCTGGATCTGTCTCGCCAGAGTTTGCACGAAGAAGCGATTCGCGCAGCGGACGTGGTGGCGTTTTATGTTCCAATGCACACGGCGACGCGCCTGGCGATACCTTTGATCGAACCCGTGCGACGCTTGAATCCGCGCGCGCATCTCTGCTTTTACGGCTTGTACGCTCCGGTGAACGAAGCTTACCTGCGCGATCTTGGCGTGGAAACGATCTTGGGAGGCGAGTTCGAGGGGGCGTTGGCGGAACTCGTTACGCAGCTTGCCGATGGCGAAGTTGGCTCGAGCAAGCGGCAGAGGGACGGCGCGGCGGCGAACCTGCGGAGCGGCGCCAATAAGAACGCATCGAAGCAAATCGCCGCGAGCGGTTCGCGTGGCGCGATCTCGCTCGAACGCCTGAACTTCATCGCGCCTGACCGCAGCGGCCTGCCGGCGCTGCGCGAGTACGCGCACCTGCTGATGCCGGAAGGAGGATTCAAGGTCGCCGGCTACACGGAAGCCAGCCGCGGCTGCAAACACCTTTGCCGCCATTGCCCCGTGGTGCCGGTTTACAACGGAGTTTTTCGCATCGTGCAGCGCGACGTGGTAATGGAGGACATTCGCCGCCAGGTCGATGCGGGCGCCGAACACGTCACATTCGGCGATCCCGATTTCTTCAATGGCCCGGCGCACGCGCTGGCCATCGTCGAGGCCATGCACCGGGAATTCCCGCAGCTTAGTTATGACGTCACCATCAAGATCGAGCACCTGCTGCGGCATAAAGACGCTGTACGCAAGCTGCGCGACACGGGTTGCCTGTTCGCCACCAGCGCCGTCGAGTCGGTCGACGACGCGATTCTGGCGCGCCTGGCAAAAGGCCATACGCGGGCGGATTTTCTCGCCGTCGTTGCGGACTTCCGCGAATTGGGGTTGATCCTGCAGCCCACTTTCGTGCCGTTCACGCCTTGGACGACGCTGGCCGGTTATCGCGAACTCCTCGCGCTCATCGCGGAACAGGACCTGGCTGAAAATGTCGCGCCCATTCAGCTGGGCATTCGCCTGCTCATTCCCGCGGGCTCGCGCCTGCTGGAATTGGAAGAGGTGCGAACGGCGGTTGACGATTTCGACGCCTCGGGACTCGCCTATCCGTGGAAGCATACCGATCCCCGCATGGACATGCTCTCGGAGCGGGTGCAGGAGTTAGCCAATGACGGTCACAGGCTGAACCGCTCGCGCACCGAGACGTTCAAGCGCATCTGGCGCGCCGCGCAAGAGTTGGCCGGCGAGACCGCCGGCTTCGATATCGTTCCGGCGAATTCGGCCGCGCGCAAGATTCCGCACTTCGCCGAACCGTGGTACTGCTGCGCGGAACCCACGCGCGATCAATTCGCGGCCATGGCTTCGGAGGCGCGGTTTGCAGCGTCGCCCGATACGTTCGTCTGAAGCTGAATCGCTTGGCAGATTCACCCCAACACGAGCCGCCCTTCCTGCTTTTGCTTGCCAGCAAACTGGGTTACCAGACGCGCAGCTTTGCCGAAGCCGCGCGGCGATTGGGCGTCGAGGTGATCCTGGGCAGCGATCGCTGCCATCAACTCGACGATCCCTGGTCCGACGGCGCCATCCCGCTTCACTTCGAGGAGCCGCCGGAAGCGGCCGAGCGGCTCGCGCAAGCCGTGCGGGCGCGCCCGGGCGGAAAAAGCAGCGGGGCGATTCTGGCGCTCGGCGATCGCCAGACCGTGACCGCCGCGTACGCCGCCCGCCTGTTGGGATGGCCTTACAACTCTCCCGAAGCGGTCGAGAATTGCCGCAGCAAGCTGCGCCAGCGTGAAGTTCTGCGCGGCGCGGGGTTGCCGGTGCCGGATTTTTTCTCCTTCGCACTCGCGGAGCCGCTCGATTCGGTGGTGCGTCGCGTGACGTTTCCCTGCGTGGTGAAGCCGCTGCGGCTATCGGCGAGCCAAGGCGTGATTCGGGCCAACGATCGCGGCGAATTCATTGCCGCGGTCGAGCGAATCGCGCGGCTGCTTTCGTCCGCCGAGCTTCAAGTCACGCGCGAAGGCGATCTCGATCGCCTGCTCGTGGAGCGCTATATTCCCGGCGTCGAAGTTGCCGTGGAAGGCCTGCTCGAAGCTGGGCGTCTGCGCGTTCTGGCTCTTTTCGACAAGCCCGACCCGCTCGAAGGCCCTTACTTCGAGGAGTCGATTTACGTCACGCCGTCGCGCCTTCCGCCAGCAGCGCAGGAGCGGATCGCGCGCTGCGCGGCAGACTCGGTGCGGGCGCTGGGCCTCAGCGAAGGTCCGGTACACGCGGAATTTCGGGTGAACGATGCAGGCCCGTGGGTGCTGGAAATAGCGCCGCGCCCGATTGGCGGACTCTGTTCGCGCGTGCTGCGCTTCGGCCCAGAGCGAATTTTTCTCGAGGAGTTGCTGATCCGCAAAGCGTTGGGCTTGCCTGGCGCGGACGTGCAGCGGGAAGCGGATGCCGCGGCCGTGATGATGATTCCGGTACCGCGGAGCGGCATTCTCGAAAAGGTGGAAGGAACGCAGGATGCCGGCGCGGTTCCAGGCATAAACGAGATCCAAATCACGGCGCGCCTGCATGACTACATCGCCGCCTGGCCAGAGGGGTCCAGCTACCTGGGTTTCATTTTTTCTCGGGGCGCAACGCCCGAGGCGGCGGAGGCGGCGCTGCGCGAAGCGCATCGCGCTCTGCGCTTCACCATCGCGCCTAGATTACCCGTGGCGCACCCGGTTTCGGGGACGACCCACGGGTAGGCTGCGAGTGGCCCAGGCCTGGCTGAATAAGGATGTTGGCGGGATAGAACTGAGGCCGGACCCTAGCCTTTCGCTCGCTGCGGAATGTAACCTTCCGGAAGCTTGGCTCCTTCGCCAAAGAAAAATTGCTCCATCTGCTCTTCCATGATCTTTTGCGACTGCGGATCGAGCGGGTTCAGCCGGTACTCGTTCATGATCATCTTGGAGTGTTCGATCCACAATCTTCCAGGCTTCTTTGGACACGTTTTCGTAGATGCGCTGGCCGATCTCGCCCTTCCAGGGAGCTCGGTCCAGGCCTTCCATTTTTCTTCCGAACTTCACGCACATTACCGTGTGGCCGCCGGCCTGGCTGGGGGCTGCTACCGCCGGTTTCGGGGGGCTGCAACTGTCATCCGCCATGTTTCGCCTCCAATCCGAATAACCAACTCATCGTTTCCGTCTCTAAACATACTGCATCGGCATGGAAATTCCTAGGTGTCGCGGCGGCCTTAGGCGGTGAAATCGGGGGAATCCCGCGCAGCTTAGGAGCTTCCTGGGTATGTTCGCTTTCGTCGAAAAGAGGTAATCTCGTGCCAGACGGAGCTTCAACTCCCGCGGCCCAAGGATCCCCCATGCCCCTGACGATCCAGCGAGTTTCGCCCGGTCTTTTGATCGACGCGTTCGGGGAGGAGTCCACGCGTCTTCGAGCCGGCGAGGCCATCCATAAGATATGGACCAGGCAGCCGGGTCTCTGGAAGCACGATCCCGAGCATGCCCGCATCATCTCCAATCGCCTTGGCTGGATCAGCGTGCTCGACCCCATGCGCGCGGAATCGCCCGGGCTGTGGGACCTGGCCCGTGATATAGACGAATCGGGTGTGCGCGACATCGTTTTGCTGGGCATGGGCGGTTCGAGCCTGGCGCCGGAGGTTTTCTCGCTGATATTTCCGGCGCAAGGGGGGCGGCGCTTTTTTGTGCTGGACTCAACCGACCCGGCGGCGATTCAGCAAGTGGATCGCTCGATTGACCTCGCGCACACTTTATTCATCGTCGCCAGCAAGTCCGGCAAGACGATCGAGACGCTTTCCCAATTCTTCTACTTCCATCACCGCGTTACTCAGGCGGGACTGGCTCCGGCGGGCCGCAGCTTCCTGGCCATCACCGATCGCGGCTCGTATCTCGACAGCTTGGCCGGCGAATACAGCTTCCGCATGACGTTTCGCAATCCCGCCGATATCGGCGGCCGCTATTCCGCGCTCTCCTATTTTGGCTTGGTGCCGGCGGCGCTGTGGGGCGTGGATATCGCCCGGGTGCTGGACTCCGCCCTGGAGATGCGCAAAGCCTGCGGCCCGGAGGGGGATGCGGACGCGAATCCGGCCTTGGAACTCGGATCGTTGCTGGCCGCGGCTGCACGCAGAGGCGACGACAAGCTTTTCTTGCTTTCAACACCCAAGCTGACGCCGCTGGGCAATTGGATCGAACAGCTGATCGCGGAAAGCATGGGCAAAGAGGAGCGCGGAATCGTGCCCGTTGCGGCGAGGCGTCTCGCCGCCTGTGGACGTGCTGGCGCGGGGCGGCGTTACCGCGGCCCTGTTCCTTGAGGGCGACGATCCGACGGCTCTTGAAGCGACCTTGCACTCGCTCGAGGAGCGAGGCGCGGCTTTTGTGGAGATTCGCCTCAAAGCACCCGAGCAGCTCGGCGCTGAATTTTTCAAGTGGGAGACGGCCACGGCGTTGGCGGGCGCTTCGCTGGCCATCGATCCGTTTGACGAGCCCAACGTGCAGGAGAGCAAGGACAATACCGCGCGCATTCTCGAGCATTTTGAGCTTTCCGGAGAGATGCCGCTGGGATCGGCGCGCCTGGTTGAATCCGGCATCGAACTTTATGCCGATGGCGCGGTGCGAGGTTCGATTTCCACGCTGCAACTCTCGGCGGCGCTGCGCACATTCTTTTCGGAGAGCCGTCCCGACGATTACGTGGCCATTCTTGCGTACGTGGCGCGCGACGCCGCGAACGGCGCGGAACTAGACGCACTTCGCGCCACGCTCGGCGAGCGGCTGGGCCTGCCTGTGCTGCTCGGTTATGGGCCGCGCTATATGCATTCGATCGGCCAGCTTTACAAGGGCGGACCGACCTCTGGTATGTTCCTGATGATCACGGCGGAGAAGTCCAGCGATTTGGCCATTCCCGGCGCGAAATATACCTTCGGCCAGTTGGAAATGGCGCAGGCTTTGGGCGACCTGGAGTCGCTCGGAAGGCTGGGCAAACCGGCGCTGCGCCTGCATCTAACCGAGGGTGCTCCCGCCGGATTGGCCAGTTTGCGCAGAGCCGTCGATCAGGCGCTCTCCGCATCGCGTTCGGCGCTGTGAATCTCCGAGTTTTGAAAACGCGAGCGCAGGCAGCGGAATCTGTTGATAGGGGTTAGCGATTTAGCTATGAGTGACGTCAGCGCGCTGTTTTGGGATGTCGGAGGCGTAATCCTCTCGAACGGCTGGGACGAACACGCCCGCGCGGAAGCAGCCAAGCGCTTTGCGCTCAATTCCGCCGATTACGAAGAGAGGCACAGGCGGGCCGAAGACGAGCTGGAAACCGGCGGCATCACCCTGGAAACTTACCTGGATCAAACCATATTTTTCCGCGAGCGGCCCTTCACTCGCGAGGAGTTCAAGCAGTTCATGTTCGCGCAATCCAGCGAAAAAAAAGACACGCGCGCCCTCCTCGACGAGCTAAGCGCCTCGCGCCGCTATTTCATGGCCACCCTCAATAACGAATCGCTGGAGCTCAACTCCTATCGCATCCGCAAGTTCGATCTGCAGCCGAAACTTCGCGGCCTTTTTTACTTCCTGTTATTTGCGCCTGCGCAAGCCCGACCCGCGCATCTATCAAGCCGCTCTGGGAATCGCGCAACGTGCTCCGGAGGAGTGCGTGTTTATCGACGATCGTCCCAAGAATCTCGATCCGGCCAAAGCGCTGGGCATGCATACAATTCTTTTTGAATCCGCGGAACAGTTGCGCGCATCCTTGGAGCATAGCGGGGTGAGGCGCGCGCTGGCGGGAGGTTGATATGGCGTCTATTGCGAATGGCATCGCCGAAGCTGGCGCTCTGCAGCCGCAGAGTTCGGTATCCCTGGCCGATCCCTGCGCCATCGTGATTTTCGGCGCGTCGGGCGACCTCACGCGCCGGAAACTCATCCCGGCGCTCTTCGAATTAGCCAATTGCGGGTCGCTGGCGAGCCGCTTTGCCATTGTCGGCTTCGCGCGCAGCCCGCTGAGCGACGCCGCGTTTCAGGATTCCGCTGCCGAAGCCGTGCGCAGCGACAGCGAGAGTTGCCGAGTAAGCGAAGAGAGCCTTCGCAACTTTGCGCAATCCTTCGCTTACGTCGCCGGCGAATACGACCAGCCCGGCGGGTTCGAGAAGCTTTCGCATCGCCTGGAAGAATTGGATAAAGAGCGCCATCTGGAAGGCAATCGCCTGTTCTACCTGGCTACGCCGCCGGCCGTTTACCCCAAGGTGATCGCCCAGATCAAGAAGGCCGGCCTGGCGAAGCCGGCCAAGGACGGGTCTTGGGTACGCATCGTCATCGAGAAGCCTTTCGGCCGCGACCTGGCCTCGGCCAGGGAACTCAACCGCATCGTTCTCGACGCTTTCGACGAATCGCAGGTCTATCGCATCGATCATTTCCTGGGAAAAGACACGGTCCAGAATCTTTTGGCGCTGCGCTTTGGCAACGGCATATTCGAGCCGCTGTGGAATCGCAACTACGTCGACCACGTGCAGATCACCGCCGCCGAGAGCCTGGGCGTGGAGCAGCGGGCCGCGTTCTACGAAACCACCGGCGCGCTGCGGGACATGGTCCAGAGCCATCTCCTGCAGCTCACCTCGCTGATCGCCATCGAGCCGCCCTCGAATTTCGACGCTACCGCCGTGCGTAACGAGAAGCTGAAAGTCCTGCAGGCTCTCCGCCCCTACACGCCGGAAACCGTGGTCGCGGATGTCGTCGCGGGCCAATACGGCCCCGGCCAGATCGATGGCGAAGACGTGGCCGGTTACCGTGAAGAGCCCGGCGTCAGCGCCGATTCGAAGACGGAAACCTTCGTCGCCGCGAAAGTGCTTATCGATAACTGGCGCTGGGCGGACGTGCCGTTCTACATCCGCACCGGGAAGCGCATGGCGCGCCGGGTGACCGAAGTGGCCATCAACTTTCGCAGCGCGCCTCACTTGCTCTTTCGCGGCCAGGGGCTCGACACCAACACCCTGGTCTTGAATATCCAGCCCGACGAGGGGATTTCGATCAGCTTTTTCGCCAAGGTGCCCGGCCAGAAACTTCGCCTGACCCGCGTGGCCATGGACTTCAGTTATCGCGCCGCTTTTGGGGCCCGCGAACGCAGCGCTTATGCTACGCTTTTAAATGACTGCATGCGTGGGGACGCTACCCTCTTCGACCGTGCCGATGGCGCCGAGGCTGCCTGGGCCTTCATCGACCCGATTCTCAAGGGCTGGCAGGACCAGCGGCGTTCGGTGCCCGTTTATTCGGCCGGAAGCTGGGGTCCTCGCGAAGCGGACGAACTCTTGAGTCGCGATGGCCGCAGCTGGCGCAAACCGTGACATGATCCCGCGCGAAATCCTCCCTGGAGTATCCGTTTGTGCCGACGCAGCCGAACTGGCTCGCACGGCCGCGCGCCAGTTCGTCGACTGGGCCTGGCAGAGCATTGCCAAGCAAGGCCATTTTTACGTCGCCCTTTCGGGCGGCTCGACGCCCCGGGAACTCTATCGCGTCCTGGCTTCGAACGAGTTTCGCGGCCAGGTGGACTGGGCGCGTGTGCATCTCTTCTGGGGAGATGAGCGCGCTGTGCCGCCCGAGAGTCCGGAGAGCAATTACGGCATGGCCCGGCGCGAGCTTCTGTTGCGTGTGCCCATACCCCCCGCCAATGTCCATCGCATGGAAGCCGAAGACGTGAATATCGGGCGCGCCGCTCACAAATACGAGGCCACGCTGCGCGAGTTTTTGCCGCTCGACGATCGCGGCTTTCCGCGCTTTGATTTAATTTTGCTGGGCCTTGGGCCGGAGGGGCACACCGCCTCTCTTTTTCCCGGCGCCAAACTCTTGCGCGAGACCTCGCGCTGGGTGAGCACTCCGCTGGTGCCAAAACTAGGGGCTCGGCGCATGACCCTCACGCTTCCCGTGCTGGAAGCCGCCCGGCGCGTGCTTTTCCTGGTTTCCGGAGCCGAAAAAGCCGCGATCTTGCAGGAAGTGCTCTGCGGCCATCCGGAGCCGCCACTGCCCGCGCAGTTGGTGAAGCCCCGCGAGGGGGAACGGCTCTTCCTGGTGGACGAGGCGGCTGCGGCGAAGATTGCTTCCTGCCAGCCGGAATCGGTTCCCAAGGCGAAGCCATGATCCTGGCGGGCGATATCGGCGGCACCAAGTCGAATATTGCCCTCATGGATTCAACGCCCGATTCAACGTCGGGTAATCAAGGGCTGCCTCTCCGTCGCCTTTATCCACCGTTACGCCAATCACGAGTTCACGCGATTCGACGACATCATCGACGATTTTCTCAGCCGCGCCGGCCAGTACATTTCCGGTTCGCCTCGCGGAAGAATTGCCGCCGCGGGATTCGGGGTGGCCGGCCCGGTGATGGGCCGCAGCGTGCGCATCACAAATCTGAGTTGGGGGCTGGACGCCGATACACTCGAACGGCAGCTCGGCACGCGCCACATCGTGCTTCTGAACGATCTGGAGGCCACCGGTTATTCGTTGGCCTGCCTCATGCCGCAGGACCTTTGCACGCTTAACGAAGGAACGCCGGTGCCCCAGAGAAATCAGGCGCTGATCGCCGCGGGCACAGGCCTGGGCGAAGCCATACTCAATTGGAATGGCAACCGTTACATTGTATCGCCCAGCGAAGGCGGTCACTGCGACTTTGCGCCGCGCACGGAGCGGGAGATCGAGCTGCTGCGCTACCTCAAAACCATGCATCCGTTCGTCAGCTTCGAGCTGGTGGTCTCCGGGCGTGGTTTTCTGGTGTTGCACGAATTTCTGAACAAGAATGTCCGTCATCCGAGCTTCGATGAGCCGGGAGCGGATCCCGCGCCGGAGATCACCCGCCTGGGGCTCGAGGGCAAGTGTCCAGTGTGCGTCGAGACCCTCGATCTATTCGTTACGTTGTACGGAGCGGAAGCGGGCAATCTGGCGCTCAAGGCTCTGGCGCGCGGCGGCGTATTCGTCGCCGGCGGTATCGCGCCCAAAATTTTGCCCAAGATGCAAAGCGGGGCCTTCTTCCAGGCGTTCTGTGAGAAGGAGAGATTTCAGGAGTTGCTCTCGCATATCCCCATTCATATTGCGCTCAATGAGGAGGCCCCTCTTCTCGGCGCGGCGGCCGAGGCCGCCGTGCGTGAACTTGCGGCGAGCTCCGCCGCGGGCAAGAGCGTCTAGCGCGGTAATTCATTCGCGAAAGCAAGCCTTCGGCCTGCTTCTGATCCCCGCCTCTTTGCTGTACTATGGCCCGCTGCCCTTCAGGGGGCGGCTCCCCTCGGAGCGTCGACAAAATGCCCGCGCCATGCGCCGCCAACCAGTGCGCCGAAGCCGCCGTGGCTTCGTTCGACGATCGCGCCGTATGCCGCGCGCACTTTCTGGCCTCCGCCTACGGGCACTTGGAGTCCATCGCCTCGCAGATTCACGAGCCTAATTTCCACGAGAATCACGACGAGTCGGCCGCCCGCTGTTTGGAGCAATGCATGCGCGAAGCGACCAACATCGCTTGCGGCGCGGAGCCTCCGGGAAATTTGGAACGCGCCCAGTTGCTGGATATCCTGCTGTGGGCCTCCGAACTTTATGGACGTTTGCGCCGCGGACCCCGCGTTCGCGCCCGCATCCCCATTTGGGTCCGGTGTGAAGCCCCCGAGGGGCCTTGGGAGGAAAAGAGCGAGACCCACATGTTGAGCACCCACGGCTTTTCCTTCCTTTGCCGGCACCAACTGAGCAAGGACCAGGTGCTTACTTGCGTGCGCCTGGACACGGGCCGCCGCCTGGACGCGCGCGTCGTCTGGGTGCGTGCCAAGGAGTCCGGAGAGATCGAGGCGGGGCTCGGGTTCCTCACCCGCGATGATTTCTGGGGCTTCGAATCCGGCGCAGGAGTGGCGGCCTTTCCCAGCATCTCCACCGTGAAGCCGATCGCCGGAAGGTAACCTTCTTCGTCGCGGCGCTCGAGCGGTTTACAATTCCAAGAGACAACCGAGGAGCTCTGGCCCATGGATTTCAGCCGCAAAATGATTGTCCCGCCGGACAAAAAGATAGATCTCGCCAAATTCGATCCGGCCGAGACGCACGGGTACAAGCACGACCATAAGACCGAAGCCAAGCTGGAAAAGACGGTCCGGCGCATCGACGACTTGCAGTACATGTTCTACGCCGAACGGAACCGCGCCCTGCTGATTGTGCTGCAAGGCATGGACACCGCCGGAAAGGACGGAACCATTCGCCACGTCATGTCCGGCGTCAACCCGCAGGGCTGCTCGGTGACTTCGTTCAAAGTTCCCAATAGCGAAGAGCTGGCCCACGATTTTCTCTGGCGCATTCACAAGGCGGTGCCCGAAAAAGGCATGTTCGGCATCTTTAACCGTTCGCATTACGAAGACGTTCTCGTGGTGCGCGTGCACAAGCTGGTGCCCAAGGATATTTGGAAGGCCCGATATGACGAGATCAATCGCTTTGAAAGAAGCCTCGCGGAAAACGACGTGACCATCCTGAAGTTTTTCCTGCATATCAGCAAGCAAGAGCAGAAGAAGCGATTGGATGAGAGGCTTGACGACCCGCGCAAGAAGTGGAAGCTATCCAAGGCCGACGAAAAAGAGCGCAAGCTCTGGGACGACTACGTGACCGCCTACGAGGCCATGCTTCACCACTGCAGCACGGAGTACGCGCCCTGGTTCATTATTCCCTCCGACCACAAATGGTTCCGCAACCTCGCCGTTTCCCAGATTATCCTGGAGACCCTGGAAGGCTTCGATTTGCACTTCCCGCAGTCCTCCGAGGATTCGTGAGATGGCCACTGGCTGGCCGATCCGCTTTGCCGATATGATAAAGGAAACGCCGCCGCCTAACGGGTGGGAGCTCGAAACGCTGCGCGATCTCGAGCGGCGCACGGCGGTCGCGCACGGCCGCGGGAGCGCGAAGGCCGAAGAGGGAAGAGGCAGCCTGGCGCCTCGGAAATAGCATCGATGCCAAAAGATTCCATGGAAAAGATGGCTGCGGGCAGAGTGCGGCGGTTACGGCCGCGTGGTTCCCGAAACGCAGCCGAGCTATCTTTATCCTCCGTACGGCGCCACATGCAAGCGCGCTCCGAAGCAGCCGCTGATCGTGGTCCCGCACACTTTGTCCGAGCTGAGCGGCCCCGTTTTCGGGCACAGCGACATCGGCGAAAACGACAACGACCTTACGCGCCAGCACGGCGGCGAACCCATCGGCGAGCGCATCATCGTCAACGGGCGCGTGCTGGATGAAGACGGCCGCCCGATTCCCGGCGCGCTGGTGGAGATCTGGCAAACCAACTCGGCGGGGCGCTACCGCCATCGCGTCGATCAGCATGGAGCGCCGCTCGATCCGAACTTCACCGGCTGCGGACGCATGCTTACCGATAGCGACGGCCGCTATCGCTTCGTTTCCATAAAACCCGGAGCGTACCCCTGGCTAAATCATCCCAACGCCTGGCGTCCCGCGCACATTCACTTTTCGCTTTTCGGCGCGGGGCTGCTCTCGCGCCTGGTCACGCAAATGTATTTTCCCGGAGATCCGCTGCTTCCCTTCGATCCGATCTTCAATAGCGTCCCGGACGAGAACGCGCGCACCCGGCTGGTATCGCTTTTCGATTGGGAGAATACGATTCCCGAACACGCGCTCGGCTATCGCTTCGATATCGTTCTGCGGGGCCGCGAAGCCACTCCCGTGGAGCAGTCTCGATGAAGCTTACGCCCACATCGTCGCAAACCGTCGGCCCCTTCTTTCATCTGGGCGTCTCTTTCCTCACGCGCGAACATCTCGAGGCCCGCGGAATTGCCGGAGAGCTGGTGACGATTCGAGGGCGAGTTCTCGATGGAGACGGAAAGCCGCTTCCCGATGCGCTGCTCGAAATTTGGCAAGCCGATGCCGCGGGCCGGTACGGGGCCGATCGTTCGGACGGAAATTCGTCACCGCGCGTTCAGGGTTTCGGTCGCGTGGAAACCGATCAGGATGGCGCTTTTTGTTTCACCACCGTAAAGCCCGGACCGGTGCCGTATCTCGACGGTGGCATGCAGGCGCCGCACATCGTGGTCACCGTTTTTTCGCGCGGCCTGCTGAAGCCGCTCTGGACGCGCGTCTATTTCCCGGACGAGCCCGGCAACGCCGCGGATCCGATCTTGAAGCTGGTCCCGCCTGAGCGGCGAGCGACCTTGATCGCCCGGCGTCCCGGCGAGAGACGCCGGGAACTCGCGCGAAAATATTCTGGAGTGGAATGTCGTCATGCAGGGCGACGGCGAGACCGTGTTTTTCGACTACTAGACTCCATCCGCGGCCGCATTTCACTATCCGCGGCTGCATTTCACGAGGACGAGCCATTTGGGCGCTCCGGATTCGATTCGCTTGCTCGACCCGCTGTTCACCACGGACGCGATGCGCGAGGTATTCTCCGATCGCCGGCGCCTGCAGGGCATGCTGGATTTTGAGGCCGCCTTGGCCCGCGCGTTGGCGAGCGCGGGAATCGCGCCGAAGAACGCGGTCGGGCCGATCGAGTGCCAATGTCGCGCCGAGTTGTTCGATGTGGAGTCGCTCGCTCGCGCCGCCGCGCTCTCCGGCAATGTGGCCATTCCCATGGTGAAGGCGCTAACTCAGCTCGTTGCCAAATCGGACGCGCAGGCCTCGACGTTTGTGCATTGGGGCGCCACGAGCCAGGACGCCATCGACACCGGCCTCGTGCTCCAATTGCGCGCGGCATTCGATCTGCTCGACCGCGATCTTTCGCATCTTTCCGACGCGCTGGCGCGCCTTGCGGAGGCGCACAAGTCCACGCTCGTCGCCGGCCGCACCTGGTTGCAGCAGGGGCCTCCCGTGACGCTGGGGCTCAAAGCCGCCGGCTGGCTCGCCGCCATCGAACGGCATCGCCAACGGCTGAGCGATTCGCGCAAGCAGTCGCTTGCGCTGCAGTTTGGCGGCGCCGTGGGCACGCTGGCCGCGCTCGAAGACCGCGGCTCGGCTGTGGCTGCCGCGCTCGCGCGCGACCTGAAGCTGGAATTGCCCGAGATTCCCTGGCACGCGCATCGCGACCGCCTGGCGGAGGTCGCCGCATCTCTCGGTTTGCTGGCCGGCTCGCTGGGCAAGATGGCGCGCGATATTTCGCTGATGTCGCAGACCGAGATCGACGAAGTCGCCGAGCCTTCCGGCCCAGGCCGCGGCGGCTCGTCCACCATGCCGCACAAGCGCAATCCCGTCGGCTCGGCGATCATTCTGGCCGCCGCCATTCGCGTTCCCGCGCTCGTTTCCACCATGCTGACGGCCATGGTGCAGGAGCACGAACGCGGCCTGGGCGGCTGGCACGCCGAATGGGAAACGCTGCCGGAGATTTTCCGGCTGGTGGCCGGCGCCCTGGCGCACATGAGAGAAGTCGTTGACGGCCTCGAGGTGCACGCCGATAAAATGTCGCGCAACGCGAACGCGACGCGCGGCCTGGTTCTGGCCGAAGCCGTCGCTTTTGCTTTACGGAAGCGGCTGGGCAAGGAAAAATCGCACCAGATTGTCGAAGAAGCGGCTCGGCGCGCATCCGAGGACGGCCGCGACTTCGCCGATGTGCTTCTGTCTTACGCCGAGGTGCGCAGCCAGTTTTCGGCGGAGGAGATCTCCGGTCTGCTCGATCCCGCGCATTATCTGGGCTCCGCGGCGGAGATGATCGACAATGTCTTGTCCGCGCGCAGCGGCGTCAAAAAATGATTTCGCAGCCGAAAAAGCTGAAAATACTGCCAACTTAAGCGAGGATTGCGCCTATGCCTTTCACCGAAAGTAACGGAGTACGCCTGCGCTACCGCCTGGAAGGGAAGCCGGGCGCGCCGGTGATCCTATTTTCCAATTCGCTGGGCACCGATCTTTCCATGTGGGAGCCGCAAGTTTCCGCTCTCTCGGAACGAGTATGGCATCCTGCGTTACGACACGCGCGGCCACGGCCTCTCCTCCGTGGCCACAAGCGCATTCACGCAAGAGGACCTCGGCCGCGACGTCATTGCCGTTCTCGACGCCGCCGGAGTCTCCCGCGCCTATTTTTGCGGCATCTCCATGGGCGGCCAGACGGGCATTTGGCTGGGCGCGAACGCGCCCGAGCGCTTCGAGCGGCTGATGCTTTGCAACACCGCGGCGCACATTGGCAAACCCGAAACCTGGAACGCGCGCATTGCCTCCATTCGCGCCGGCGGAATGGGCGCGATTGTCTCTGCCATCATCGAGCGCTGGTTCACCAAGCGATTCATCGAGCGCGCACCGGAAACGATCGCCGCCGTCCGCCAGATGATTCTCGATACGCCTCCGCAGGGTTACATCTCCTGCTGCGAAGCGATTCGCGATGCCGATCTCATCATGCAAGCGCCGCAAATGGGCGTGCCCGTGACAGTAATCTCCGGCGCGTACGATGTTTCCACGACTCCCGCGCAAGGGCGCGTGCTCTCCGCCATGATTCCGGACGCGCGTTACATCGAGTTGGAGACGGCGCATTTGTCGAACATCGAGTCTGCCGCCGAATTCACCTCCGCTCTGCGCGACTCTTTCGCCCGCGCCGCGCAGACGGCGGTGTAGCGATCAGCTCGCGCTTCGCAAGCCACATCTCGGCAAACCGAGCGAAAACGTGAGCAGGATGCGCACCCAGGTCGGCATCGTGGGCGCCGGGCCCGCCGGTCTGGTGCTGGGGCATCTGCTGCATCTCGGCGGCATCGAATCCGTGGTCCTGGAATCGCGCAGCCGCGAATACTGCCAGGAGCGCGTCCGCGCCGGGCTTCTCGAACAGAACACCGTCGATCTGCTCAACGAAACGGGCCTCGGCGAGAGAATGCGCCGCGAAGGGCTGGTCCACCACGGCATCAACCTGCGCTTTCAGGGCCGCACCCACCACATCAATTTCGCGGAACTCACCGGGCGGGGCATCACCATCTATGCGCAGGGCGAAGTGATCAAGGACCTCGTGGACGCGCGGCTGGCTTTCGGAGGGCCGCTCTTCTTTGAAGTGGAAAACGTCGAGCCTGCGCGATTTCGATTCCGCGCGCCCGCGTATTCTTTTTCAAAAGCAAGGCGAGCATGAGGAACTGGACTGCGATTTCATTGCCGGCTGCGACGGCTTTCACGGCGTCTGCCGGCCTTCGATTCCCGCCAGCGCGCTTACCGCGTATCAGAGGGACTATCCCTTCGGCTGGCTGGGAATTCTTGCCGAGGCTCCGCCGTCCTCGGAGGAACTGATTTACGCGTATCACGAGCGCGGCTTTGCGCTGCTCAGCATGCGCTCGCCGCAGTTGAGCCGGCTCTATATCCAATGCACGCCGGACGAGGATATTCGGCTCTGGCCGGACGAAAAGATCTGGCAGGAACTGCAAGCGCGCCTGGCTTCCGTGGAAGGCTGGAAATTGATCGAAGGGCCGGTGCTGCAGAAGAACGTCGCCAAGATGCACAGCTTCGTCGTCGAGCCCATGCAATACGGCAGGCTTTTTCTGGCCGGCGACGCGGCCCACATTGTTCCGCCCACCGGTGCGAAGGGGCTGAATCTGGCCGTGGCCGATGTTCGCGTCCTGGCCCGGGCCATCGTTGAGTTTTATCGTTCGGGGCGAAAAGATCTGCTCGACAAATATTCCCAAACTTGCCTGAGCCGCGTCTGGAAGGTGCAGCGCTTCTCCTGGTGGATGACGGCCATGCTGCACCGCTTCGCGGACGACAACGCCTTCGACCAGCGCCGCCAGCTTGCTGAACTCGAATACGTCACCAGTTCGCGTGCCGCCTCGCAGTCTCTCGCCGAAAATTACGTCGGCCTCCCCATGGAATATCACTCCTGAATGCTTGGTGATGAGGGCACTTTCCGGTCTTATACTTCTCGGGTGACTGCCACAGCAGACCTTCTCCCCGCGCTGCGGCAGTACTGGGGATATGATGCGTTTCGCCCGCTGCAAGAGAAGATTGTGTGCAGCCTGCTCGGCGGCCACGATACCTGCGTGATCATGCCGACCGGCGGCGGGAAGTCGCTTTGCTACCAGTTGCCCGCGGCAATCGCTTCTGCGAAGACCGTTATTGTGATCTCTCCCTTGATTGCCTTGATGCAGGATCAAGTGGCGCAACTCGGCCAGATGGGCATCGCCGCGGCGTTTTTGAATAGCACGCTGGCGGAAAAGGAGCAGTCCGCGGTCATCCGGCGCGCACAGGCGGGACAGGTTCGGCTTTTGTACCTTTCGCCAGAACGGCTCGCGCGGCCCGACACGATCGAATGGCTCAGGCGCGTTCCCATCTCGCACTTCGCGATTGACGAGGCCCACTGCATTTCGGAATGGGGCCACGAGTTTCGCCCGGAATACCGGAAATTGAGCGGCTTGAGGGATCATTTTCCGGACTGCACCATCGCAGCCTTCACCGCCAGCGCCACGCGGCCCGTGCGCCACGACATCATCGAGCAGCTGCGCCTGCGCGATCCACACAAGTACATCGCCAGCTTTCACCGGCCGAACCTGCGCTACATCGTCAAGGAATGCGACTCGCACACTCAGGAAGATTTGCTGGTCAGGGCTTTGCGCCGGCACGCGGAAGGCAGCGTGATCGTATATTCGCCCACGATCCGGCGTGTCGGAGAGACGGTCGCCTTTCTTCAAGGCGAGGGAATACCCGCGCTGCCCTACCACGGAAAGATGGACGCCGCGGAACGCCGCATCAACCAGGAACGTTGGATGTCGGACGAGGTGCGCGTGCTCGTCGGCACCATCGCCTTCGGCTTGGGCATCAATAAGCCCGCTGTCCGGGCCGTGATTCATCTGTCTTTGCCGAAGTCGGTCGAGCAGTATTACCAGGAGGCGGGCCGTGCCGGACGCGATGGCTTGCCGGCCGATTGCATTCTGCTGTGGCAGAAGCGCGACGTCGGCCTGCTCACTCACTTCATCGAACAAACCGAAGACCCCCGAGAGAAGGAGCGCGCCTGGCAGCGATACCACGCCGTGCGCCACTTCGTGGATACGCCGGTTTGCCGGCATCGCCAAATCTGCCAGCACTTCGGCGAGGTGGCGAAATGGGAGTCGTGCGGAGCATGCGATGTCTGCGGCTGCGACCTGCAATGGTTGGAACACCGTGCGTCGACGAAGTCGAGCGGCGTCGCGCAAGAGCGGCCGGGTCGCAAAAGGAAACCGTTGCGGCGCGACTCCCCCGCGCCAGCGTCCCGAAAGGAAGGGCCCGGAACCGAGACGGCTGTGGCGGCCGAATCTGAACTCATCGATCGTCTTCGCCGATGGCGGCGGGATACAGCCCAGGAGCAGCAAGTGCCTGCCTTTGTGGTACTGCACGATACGACGCTTGAGGAGATTTGCCACAAACGTCCCCGTTCACTCGCGGAGCTGCGCGAGGTCCGCGGAATCGGTGAAATGAAAGCGGAAAGATATGGGCGGCAAATCCTCGATGTTGTGGGATGGCGATGATCGGCTGCGTCAAGACTGCGGCTGTGACGGTGTTCCCGGCTTTTGAGCTGCGCTTATAGTCTATAATAGCGGCCGAATACGCATTCCAACGCGAGGAGATGCTGATGCAAACCAAGCGGGTCTTGCTTATCGCTGGCGGCGTTCTTACTGCCATCCTCCTTCAACTCGCGCCCGCTGGATTCCACGCGGACGCTCAGACGGCATCGGCGCTGAGCGGGCAGGTCACCTCCGCCGAGGAAGGCCCGATGGAAGGCGTGGTGGTCAGCGCGAAGAAGGACAGTTCGACAATCAGCGTCAGCGTTATCAGTAACGCCGCAGGCCGCTTTGCTTTCCCTGCCTCGAGGCTCGAACCCGGACACTACACTTTGAAGGCGCGCGCCGCCGGTTATGAGCTGGACGGAGGAGTGGCTGCCGATGTGGCCTCAGGCCAGGAAGCCAAGGCTGACATCAAGCTTAAAAGAGTGAAGAATCTCTCCGCGCAGCTCACCAATGCCGAATGGTTGCTGAGCATTCCGGGAACGGAGAAGCAGAAACAGTTCCTGCTGAATTGCACCGGCTGCCACACGCTCGAGCGCATCATGAAGTCGACGCACGACGCGGACGAATTCATGGAAGTGATCCACCGCATGAGCCTCTATTATCCCGGCAGCACTCCCCTGAAGCCGCAGCGGCTCGTGGGCAGCGCAAGCCGCGACGTGGAACATGGCGGCAGCGGCAGGAAGACCGCGGAGTGGCTTGCGAGCGTCAATCTGAGCGAGCAGCCGACGTGGGCCTTCCCTCTGAAGACCGAACCGCGGCTCACCGGAAAATCCACGCATGTGATCATCACCGAATACGATTTGCCGAATCCCTTGATCCAGCCGCACGACGTGGTGCTCGATCGCGACGGCAACGTCTGGTACTCCGACTTTGGCCAGATGTTCCTCGGCAAGATGGACCCGAAGACCGGCAAGGTGACGCAATATCCGATCCCAGTAGTCAAGCCGGGATCGCCCGTGGGCACGCTCGATCTGGAAATCGATAAGGACGGCAATCCCTGGGTCGGCGTGATGTATCAGAGCGCCATCGCGAAGTTCGACAAAAAGACCGAGAAGTTCCAGATGTGGAGCACTCCCAAGGAATGGGACACCGACGCCGGCCAACTCGGCCATCTCGCCGTTCAAGGCACTCCTGCCGACAATAAGGTGTGGATCAAGAACTCCGATGGCGGCAATATCTACCGCCTCGATCTCGTCTCCAACAAGATGGAGAACCTCGGCAGCTTCAAGGATCCGCAGACCGGCGAGCGCATCGGGACTTACGGCATCCACTCGGACGCCGAGAATAACGCCTATCTGCTCGATTTTGCCGCCGGCAATATCGTCAAGATCGATGCCAAGACGAAGAAGGCGACCGTCTATCAAACTCCGACGCCGGACTCCCGCCCGCGGCGCGGCCGCGTCGATCGCGAAGGCCGGCTGTGGTTTGGCGAATTTCAGGGCAACGCCATCGGCATGTTCGATCCCAAGACCGAACGCATGACCGAGTGGAAGGTGCCCACGCCGTGGAGCGCGCCGTATGACGCCGTGCTCGACCGCAATGGCGACGCGTGGACCGGGTCCATGCTAACCGATCGCGTGTCACGTCTTGATGTCAAGACCGGCCAGTATACGGAATACATGCTGCCGCGCCCCACCAACATCCGCCGCGTCTATGTCGACGATTCCAAGAATCCTGGCACGCTGTGGATCGGCAACAATCACGGCGCGGCGATCGTCAAGGTCGAACCGCTCGACTAGTGTCCGCTCTCGCCTTACATTCTTTGCAAAGCGGCCACCGCCTTGGCCTGACAAGGGATTGACTTCCAGGGAAGTTGGCTGATAATTTCCACGCGCAGCCGAGTCATAGCGAACCCTCGTCATTCTGGGGCGCAACGCTCTTTTTTGCGCCTTGTGGCGCGGCGAGGAGTCTCCTTTTTTCGTGAGCATCGGACGAACCGGGGCCTGTAAATGAAAATCGATATCTTCTGCCATATCTTTCCGCAAAAATTCTACGACCGCATGCTGAAGATTCCCGAGCGCGGTTCCACGATCAAAAAGCGCGTCACGGAGATTCCTTCCATCGTCGATCTCGATGTGCGTTTTCGGATCATGGATGAGTTCCGCGAATACATCCAGGTGGTATGCCTGCCGGCGCCGCCCATCGAAGCGCTCGGCGATGCGCAGCACTCGCCGGAGCTGGCTGAACTGGGGAACGACGGCATGGCCGAGCTGGTGGCCAAGCATCCCAGCCGCTTCGCGGGCTTCATCGCGGCGATGCCCATGAACAATCCCGAAGCCGCGGTGAAGGAGATCGAGCGGGCCATCAAGAAGCTCGGCGCCGTGGGAATCCAGATCTATACGAACGTGAATGGCCGTCCGCTGGACGAACCCGATTTTCTGCCCATCTTCGAGAAGATGGCCGAGCTCGACGCGCCCATTTGGGTGCATCCGGCGCGCGGCGCGGGCTTTCCCGATTACCAGACGGAGAAGAAATCCAAGTACGAGATGTGGTGGGTTTTCGGCTGGCCTTACGAGACCAGTATTTTCATGGCCCGCATTATTTTTGCCGGATACTTCGACCGCTTTCCGAAGCTGAAAATCATCACCCATCATTTGGGCGGCATGGTTCCTTACTTTTCTGGACGCACAGGGCCGGGCCTCGATCAGCTGGGCGCGCGCACCGAAGAGGAGGATCTTACGGTTTATTTGCGGCGTCTGAAAAAGCGGCCGCAAGAATATTTCAAGATGTTTTACGCCGATACCGCGACGTTTGGCTCGGGTGCCGCCTTGCGCTGCGGCCTGGACTACTTTGGCGTCGACCAGGTCCTTTTTGCGTCGGATTCGCCTTTTGATCCGGAAAAAGGCGCGGGCTACATTCGCGAAACCATCCGCTGCGTCGACGCGCTGGAGATTCCCGAAGCGGACCGCCGCAAAATCTACGAGGGCAACGCGCGCCGCATGCTTCGCCTGAAGCTGCCGGCGTGACGATGCGAGCGGCATCATCCTGAGCGAACATCATCCCTTAGCGTGATACTTGCCGGCTCCTAATCCGGGGTTGACTCGAGCGAGGGCTCGGGCAGCCAGAAGCTGGCCACGAATCCCACCAAATACGCAAGCAGGCCGACGATTCCGGCCGCATAGGCGAGCTGCCGGCTGCCCGTGCCGCCGGGCATATATTCGACCATGGACGTTACCAGCAGGGCGGCCGAAGTGCCCAGCATGCGCCCGCCGATGTTGGCGGCAAAAGCTTCGCCGGTGCCGCGCAGGTACGTTGGGTAAACGAGCGGCAGATAATTTCCCCAAAAGCTGAACTGCGCCACGGTAACGAAACCGAGCACGAAGATTCCGATCGTGGACATGTCCACATCTCGCGCGGCGGGCATGAACATCACCAGCGGAATCAGCAGCAAGCCGGGGATTTGAAACAAGCGCAGCAGCCGCCTGCGGCTCAATATCCGCACGGCGAGAAAAGCCATTAGTAGGCGTCCGGCGAGCCCGCCCATCTCCTGTAGTCCTTGCAACGCGCTCACGCGCTGCTCCTGAGCGGCCGCGGCTAGGATGCGCACGCCCGGAGTGCCGGGAATGATTCTGGCGAAATGCTGCAACATGCCAAAAGACGCGGCGTAAGAGCAGGCCATCATGAGGCAGGTGATGAGCGCAGTCTTGCGAAATGCGGGACGGAAGAGCTCGGCGAAGCTGGGCCGCTTGAGGGTTCCCTCGGCCTTCTTTCGTTTCCAGATGGGGGATTCCGGCAGGAACGGGCGCAGCACGATCAGGGGAATGGCGGGAATCAGGCCGGACATGTACGTATAGCGCCAGGCAGCGTGGCCGCCGTGGATCAAGGGCAGGCGCTGGCTGTAGGTCACGGTAATGTAATAAGCGGCGCTGATCAGCAAGCCTCCGGTGGAGGCGAAGCCTTGCGTGTATCCAATGACGGCTTCGCGGCGCTCGCGGTGCGTAAATACCTCGGCCAGCCAGGCCGTGGCGGCGACGAACTCGACCGAGACGCCGACGAAGGTTCCGCAGCGGAGCAGAAGGAATTGCCCGGGGCTGCTCACGTAAGCGCTGGCGAAGGTGCAGGCGCTGTAGAGCAAGATGCTCCACAGCAGGATGCGACGGCGTCCGAGCAGATCGATCAAGTAACCGCCGAGCAAGCCGAAGACGCCGCCTGCAATCGCGGGGACGTAAAAGAGGAGTCCAACCCAGCGGTTGAAAACCGCGGGACCCGCGGTCGGCGGCAGCATTTCGAGCAGCGCCGGGCGAACAATCAGCGTGAGGACGAGCAGCACGTAAGTATCGAAGGCGAAGCCGATGCAGGCGACGGCGCAGATCAGCCACTCGGTGGCAGTCATGCGCCAGATGCTGATTTTCGCCGGAGAATTTCCTGGCGGCGGAATTTCGGTTGCACGCGGGCTGGAGGAGGGCTGGGTCATGACATCTTTTTCGTCAGTCTTCTGGCCTTCTCGGGGCCTAGTATATGCGCGGTGTGGAGCAGGTCCAACCGATGCTCCGGAGAAACGCGAGGCGCCCTTGGCCCGGTGGTAGAAGCTCCACGAATGCTCTACACTTTTTTCTCGCCGGGCGCTCTCGAAGGCGCTCGGAGGATTTTCCTCAGGAGGATTCGTGGCCGGCGCCGGAACGCGGGCTCTCACGGTAAGCGAGATCATCGATCGGCAGCCGCTGAGCCGCCTTCAGATTTTGACCATCGGTCTCTGCGGACTGGTGCTGCTGCTCGACGGCTTCGATACGCAGTGCATCGGCTTTCTCGCGCCCTCCATCTCGCAAAATTTGGCCATTCCCCTGAAAAGCTTCGGGCCCGTGTTTTCCGCCGGCCTCGTCGGCTTGATGGTCGCGGCGATGGTCATGGGGCCGCTGGCCGACCGCTGGGGACGCAGGTGGCCGGTGATTTTGTCGGTGCTTACGTTTGCGGTGTTCGCGCTGCTGACGGCGCGGGCCGCTTCGCTCGAGCAACTCATCGTTTTTCGGTTCCTGACGGGGCTGGGCTTGGGCGGCACCATGCCGAATGTGGTTGCGTTGACGTCGGAATATTCGCCCAAGCGCCTGCAGGCTGTGTTCGTGGCCATGCTTTTCTCTGGCATTCCGCTGGGAGCCCTGGTTGCGAGCTCGGCCAGTTCGGTGATGATTCCGCGATGGGGCTGGCGGTCGGTCTTTTATCTGGGCGGAATTTTGCCGCTGCTCATCGCGCTTCTTTTGATCAAGGCTCTGCCGGAATCGGTGCGCTTTCTGACGGCGCGTGGCAAAAATCCCGCGGCGCTTTCTAAAATCATGCGGCAGGTTGCTCCCGGAATCCGCGAAGCCGAACTCGATCTTTCGCCGCGCGCGGCGGGCAGCGGCGATGCGGAAGACAGCTTTGCCGGCAAAAGCGCAGGCCCGGCATTGGGGCGTCTTTTCGCGGAAGGCCGTGCGGCGGGAACGATTCTGCTGTGGACCGCGTTCTTCATGAATTTGATGATCATGTATTTCATCGTGAACTGGCTGCCGGGCCTTTTGCAGCAATCGGGCCTGCCGGCGAGCGCGGGAGTGACGGCGATTTTGCTTTTCAGCCTGGGCGGAATCGCGGGGAACCTGGGCGAAGGTCGGGTGATGAACTCCTGCGGAGCGTACGCCACGCTGCTGGGGCAATTCGCAATCTCCACGCTGCTGATTGGCGCGCTGGCTTTCCTGACGAGCTCGTTCGGCTTGCTGCTGGCGGTGACGTTTGTGCTCGGCGTAGCCATCGAGGGCGGGCAGGGAGGACTGAACGCGCTGGCCGCGAGCTACTATCCCACGACGATCCGCGCCAGCGGAGTGGGCTGGGCGCTGGGCGTGGGCCGCGTGGGATCGATTGTCGCGCCGATGATTGGGGGAATGCTGCTGGAGATGGGCTGGAGTCCGCAGCGGATCTTCCTGGCGGGAATGGCGCCGGCGTTTTGCGGCGCGCTGGCGATTCTGGCCAGCAGCAGGCGGGGCGGCCAGGCGAACGCGTTCGCGGCCGAGAACGCGCGCGAAGCGTGAAGAAGCGAGGCGGACTTGGCGAAAGCACGAAGGGAGGAGCGCGAAACGAAAATGGAGACGGAGACCGTTGAGAAGCTGGCGATTCGGGAGCTGATCGAGAATTGGGTGCTGTGGCGCGATGCCGGAGAGTGGGAGCGCTTCCGCACGGTGTGGCACGAAGACGGCTGGATGATGGCGACGTGGTTTCAGGGGCCGGCGAGCGAATTCATTCGCGTGAGCCGGGAAGGCTGGGAGCGCGGCGCCAGCATTCTGCATTTTCTGGGCGGGACTTCGATTGAATTGGGGATCGAATTCGGCGCGGACTCGGGCAGCAAGGGAGCCGCGCGGCGCGCGTTTTCGCAAACCAAGATGACCATCTCGCAGCGGGCAAAAGTGCACGACGTCTTGTGCGACGTGGTGTGCGCGGGGCGCTTTTGCGACTTCCTGGAGAAGCGCGGCGGGCGATGGGGAATCGTGCTGCGGCAGCCGATCTACGAAAAAGACCGGCTCGATCCCGTGGATCCCTCGGCGAAGCTGGAACTCGACGCGGGGATTTTGCAGCGCTTTCCGGAAGGCTACCGGCACCTTGCTTACGTGCAAACGATCATCGGCCACAAGGTGAAGCCGGACATGCCGGGACTGAAGGGGCCGGAGGTGGAGGCGCTGTATGCGCGGGGCCGGCGCTGGCTGGCGGGCGAATCGGTGGAGGCGTAGCTGGCGGTCCTTCGGAGTGTGTTTTACTCGCTGACGCTCGTGGCTCGGACGAGTGACGAGGTAACGATAATCGACGACCCCACCCCTTCTTTTTTCGTAAGTGCGCATTCTATATGTCAACGCCATTTCGATAAGTTCGTTGTTTTCATCAAACCCTTCAGAATCAGCGAGATGATTTGAGCCTTACTCGTCCTCAGCGTACTAGAAATCCTACAAATCCGCCGTCTCATGTACGATTCATTTCCAAAGCGCGGCGCACGATCCATTCCGCAGTAAGCTTTTCTTCATTGACAACCCCCATCACGTGCTGATATCGGGACCCCATGAACACCATCTCTAACGCATCAGTTAAGCGAGCACTATGGATGAAACGGTCCTGGCACCGGATGAACGAACCTATAAACAAAGGCAACCAAGCACTTCAACAGTTGGATGAGCGACTCAACGAGCTGAACAACAAATTTGGATGGGCCTTACTAATCGGCCCGATTTTGGTCGCTGCGTTTCCTACCCATCGGGAAGCGCTGAAGTATTGGCTCGGTGCGCTTGTGGTTGCGGTTATCGGCGTTGTTATACCGTTCAAAGAGATTGGGGCCTTTACTGGGATGACCGATGAGTCGTGGTTTCCTATCGCACGCTCCTGCAAACTAGTCCTGCTTGTCGTATTCGGCACGCTGGTAATTTGGGGCATATGCAGACTGAAGCTCTGAGCATTCTGCGGTCCGCAGTTCAAACGCAGTGCAAATCGGTCAGCGTCCGTGTTTCAATTAAGGCGCTATTGATGCAAATTACTCCCCGTCAAGCTGTCGCTCTCGTTCATGTTCTAGCTTAGCGTCTTGTGCGAGCCGTTCCTCTTCTGTGGGTTGACGAAAGAGGCCTTGGCCGCCCGGATCGAATTCGAGTCTGTTGAACCCATCCCACCATCCCTTGCGATATATTGCGCTGGCGCTATCCTCGAACTTCGGGTCTGGAACTTCGCGTTCGTCAACGTATTCCGCTACCCGTTGTCCTTCAGCGTATCCGTTACTGTAATCTCGAATGTCCATCGGTTCCCTCAGTGGCCGGATTCTATCCTACTTCCAGCGATCAATGTTCCATGGGCCTCCGCGATTTCCACACTGGGCTAATCAATCCGCTATTGATTCTCAGTTCCGAGAAAGGAAGGCCGCTTATCGGGCTGTGGCCGGGGCGAAAAGCCAGTTGCCGAGAACCCCGTTTCATGGAAGGACTTGGGAGGCGTTTCTCACCACTATGCGAGCGCCCAACCTGGGCACGCACCCAACAGCGTTCCTGCTCGATTTCTCCGGTCCTAGTGCTTTCTCGAAAACTTCGTCTCTCACACCGATGGTCTCATTGCCGGGAAAACGTGTACTCGCCCGAAGGGTCGCGCTGCTTTAGAGCGGTCACCTGGCCGTTCTCTAAGACAAATTCATAGATCAGATCGGCAAATTGAGGCGTTCGGAATTGCAGCCCCTTTACGAGAACAAGCTTTTGAGGAGGCGCTCCCAGGATCATCAGCGAAAGGCCCGCCCGGGGTTGAAACTGCACTTCAAATTTCACCTTGGACGGAGTCAGATACGCCCCCGCCAGTCTTTCCATCAGCTTCGAGTCTAGGGCCTCCGGCTTCCGCGTAAAAACGGCCTCCGCTTGGTCCAGCGAAATCGTGGCGGACCCGATATCACCTTGCGGATTGGTTTGGAAATTCACTGAGAATTTCCCCCACTGTTCGTCATCCGGCGTGTCGAAGCGGTCGTAGTGGAAATGGCTCATGGGGAACTGAAATTCATGGAAATTGAACTGAAGCTGGTCGTCTTTCAAACCAATTGTGAGATTGCCGTAAGCGGGGTTCTGATAGTCACCGACGTAATCCACTAAGTCATGAGAAGGCTTGGTGCTCGGAATGCGGTCTGCACTGGCTTTCGCTCGCGCTTCCGTCCCAGCTTTCTTATCGGCCAGCCGTAGTTGCAGAAAGCGCTGACTCCACGGCGTCTGGTCCATGCCGAGCAGCCGCTCGTATACATTGAAGCTGACGGCGTTGTACAAAGGAGCGGCGTGGTCCCCAATTACGGCCACTAGCACGCCTATCTTCTCGTTGGGCATGAACGAAACCTGGGAGTGAAATCCGGGAAGGTTGCCGCCGTGGTAGGTCAACAGCCGCCCTCGATAAGACCCGGTTTGTCGTCCCATGCCATAGGCCGCGTTAATCAACTCCCAATACCCCAGAGCGTCTCCCAAGACATTCGGCAAGCCAATCGATGGCTGAATCGTGGCTTTCAGCACATTCGGCGGCAGCACTTGCCTCCCGTTGTATTTGCCATCGTTCATCAGCGCGATCAGCCAGTGCGACATCTCCTCGATATTGGAGACGATTCCGCCAGCCGGTGCCACACCCTGGGTGTCCTCGTAGTAGGGTATTTTGTACAACTCGAAAGAATCGCGCTTCTCGCAGAACGGGACGCCGTGATCGGGATGCTTCGACATTTCGGCAATCGTGTAGGTCGTCGTATTCATGTCCAGGGGAATGAGTTCTCGCTCCCGAACAAAATCCTCCCAGTTCTTCCCAGACTTCAACTTGATGAGGTGTCCAACGGCTGAAAACATTAGGTTGTTGTAGAGGAACGTCGACCGCAACGGCTCCTGCGGCTCCAAGTACTTCAGCTTTTCAAATAGATCGTCCCTCGTAAACGGCGATCTCAGCCAAATCAGATCATGCCGAGTCACTCCCGTGCGATGCGACAGCATGTCGCGCAGAGTCACGTTATTGTTGAGCTGATCGTTGTAGAACTCGATGCTCGGAACAGATTCGCGGATAGGTTTGTCCCAGGTTAGCTTCCCCTCTTCGACCAGCATGCCCGCTGCAACTGCTGTGAACAGTTTCCCGTTGGACGCGATCTGGAACAGCGTTGTGGGCGTGAAGGGGAGTTTCTTTTCGTAATCGCGATAGCCATAGCCTTTAGCGAAGACGAGCTTGTCGCCGACCACAATACCGACGCCGACTCCGGGCGCATTCCAGTCCTTCAGAAGCTGCTCCATATAGGCATCGAAGCCGTTCAGCTTGCTGGTTACGTCAGGTTTTTGGGCACACATGGCGGTCCCATCCGATCATACGAAGGCTAAGACGCGGAATTTTATAGGTTCCCTAGGAATGCGCAAGGACTTCGAATCGCATTCTCGGCGAAGCCTGGTTTGACAGGTCTTCTTATCGTCATGTGGCCCGATTCCCAGTTGACGAGAACGCCGTTTGGC
The DNA here is from genome assembly GCA_963823935.1 of uncultured Acidobacteriota bacterium. Taxonomy (GTDB): domain Bacteria; phylum Acidobacteriota; class Terriglobia; order Acidiferrales; family UBA7541; genus Palsa-189. The sequence continues at coordinate 117,215 of CAWGNM010000006.1, read as the reverse complement.
GCAATCTCGCTCAAGCGAATTTCCCGCTGACAAAACAGAACTTTGGGGCGTAACCTGTTCCCTCCGTTGTTCTGATAGCACGGAGGTGCACCCTCCAATGAGTGAATATCGCTGGGTTCCTGCCTTTGTTCTATTGCTGTTTTCGTTGACGGCACGCGTATCGGCCCAACAACCCGCACCATGGCACGATCCCTCACCGCACACGGTGCAGTTCGTAACAGTGGACGAGAACGTGAAGTTGGAAGTGCTGGATTGGGGCGGCGTTGGCCGACCCCTTGTGCTTCTGGCAGGCTCCGGTAACAGTGCTCACGTTTTCGACAATTTTGCCCTAAAACTCACTTCCGAGTACCACGTTTACGGAGTCACGAGACGGGGTTTTGGGGATTCAAGTAAGCCGGAGAAGGGCTACGACGATCAACGACTGGCTGATGATGTTCTTACCGTCCTGGACTCACTGAAAATTGGCAAGCCCATTTTGGTGGGGCATTCAATGGCCGGGTCGGAATTGACTACGCTGGGCGAGCAGCACTCCGCCCGATTGTCAGGGCTGATCTATCTTGACGCGAACGACGACCCGACCGACACTTGCTGGAACAACCCTGAGTACCACGCACTTTTTAAGCTGCTGCCCACCGCCGTAACACATCCTGCGCCGCCGACCGATGCGGACAAGAAATCTTTCCAGGCTTTTGACGACTATTGGAGGAGGCGCATCGTTAACTTTGCGTTCCCAGAGTCGGAGATACGCAGTGAGTTCGATCAAAAGCCGGACGGATCAGTGGGTTCTGTCCGGGCTCCGGCATCTGTCAGGAAAGCCATCGCCGAAGGCTCGAAGAAGAGAGACTATTCCAAAATCAAAGTGCCCATTCTCGCCTTTATCCCGACCCAGCCTAATCAATCGACTGGATGGTCGGAGTACTATCGATTTCAACCAATGACTGACGAAGAGCGTGTGGCGCTTGACAAGATATACGCCACGGATAGAGCTTGCACGAAGCAGTTGGAACAGACGTTGAAAGACGAAGCCCCCAACGCTCGAATCATAGAGTTGCACAATGCGGATCACTATGTGTTCTTCAGCAACGAGGCCGATGTGCTCCGCGAAATGCGGGCATTTCTTAAAGGTTTGCCCTAGTTTCGCGTCCAACGACGAATATTCAACGCCAAGTCTTCGAAGTCACCTTCTCGGAACTTGGCCCGGGCCCTATTTCTGGCGTTAGAATACTTCCGATCCCCTCATGCGCAGACTGGACTCGGTTGCGCTCTTAGCCTTGCTCCTTTTCGCGAGCCAGCCATCGTTGGCTCAAAAAGCTCTGAGCGTGGAAATTGTAACGGGCACTCCGCAGCAGCGTGATCCAATTCTCGTCCGTGTTACGAACCTGACGACGAAGACTATGCAATTGGCTCTCCCGTTGTACTTCTACGGTCGAAGAAGCTTGTATCGTCAAGTTTTGGCTTCAGCCCCGCTGGATATTGAGCAAAGGAAGGGAAGACACTGGGTTGAAATCCCAGTTGGATTGGATAGTAGGCCTCCAAGCGCTTCGCCACAAATCGAAGCAGGGCAGACGAAGGAATATCAATTCGGTCTCGTTGGTGCTGGCGAATATCGCGTTCGCGTATGGTACGTCATCTCGCCGCCGGAACTTGGGCCGCCGCCTCGCGCTCCCAAGTACGCGAGCGCTGTGTCAGCCAGCTTCAAAGTAAATTGAGCGCCCCCGGGTCAAGTCCCGTGAAGTCACCTTCTCGCACACTGGCGAGACTTCCAGCGGCATCACCAATCTTCACCGTAGATAATTAGGCCAACTGATCCAGTCTCGGTTCCCCAAAAACCCTCATTGTCCATTAAATGATAGTGGTTTCCCGGCTTTCCAACCGATTCGCTCAGTGCGGCGCAAATTTTGGAGAGGGCTTTCAATCCAAGGCGGTTCCCCACGATTTCCACTTCGCCATTTTTGGACATCGTCACTTTGAGCTTGCCGCCTTCAGGGCGGGACTCGTCCTCACGTGTTGGCATTGTGGCTCCTATGAAGGATTCTATGGCATAGATTAAAGCCCTAGTCCCGTGAAGTCACCTTCTCGGCAACTGGCCCAGTCGCTCTCTAACCAACGCCGGAGTGCAATCAATCGCTTATTGATTGCGCTGGAGCCTGAACCCGGCGCTCGCGGAACTTGTCGAACATCTCGCGTCTGCCGCGCTTCTGCGTGTAATCGGGATTCAGGATTTTGAACCAAAATGGCGTGACTAGGCGATGTCTTCTTGGGGTTCTTCCTTCCGTTCTGGTCTGCGCGTGTCGTCGACCAAAATGCTCAAAGCACGAAGAGCATCGTTCAAGGCCAATCTCTCCTCTGCATCCGGCTCGGCTCGGTCTATGAGTCTAGCGGCAATCGCTCGGTGGGCGATGTTGATTTTTGATGGCAGAGAGTCCAGCGAAGCGAGATAAGCGTCCACGACGAATTGCTGCCAGGGGTATTTAACTCCGTCGCTCATGGTAAATCCTTCCTTTACCGCGACACGTATCGCACACTTTTTCCGGTTGGTTGGGTTCTCTTCTCGAACCGTGACAGCGCGGACAGATCGTCTTGGAGTCAGCCAGATTTTCCATCGAAGTCTCCAAGGAACCGAAGGCTCCGCCTTGGGGATAAATGCAACTGGGCTAGATTTTACCACAAGAAAGCTACGCTATTGAACAGAGGCGTTTTGTGGTTGCGCCGGTGGAACTTGTCGAACATCTCCCGGCGTCCGCGCTTCTGACTGTAATCAGGATGCAAGACCTTGAACCAATTTTGTGGCGTACTGTCTACTTTCCGCACCACGGGCAACGTGGCGAAGGCTCACTAATATTTTCTCTGCTCGTTTTCCGTTCTTCGGTTTCGTACCCGCACGATTCACAGCGCCAGTAGAAGTCTTTGCGGTCATGGTCTTCAATCTTTTTCATTGGCTTCCGTGCGGCGGATGGTATCACGTCCTGTAGGCGACGGCTCTGAACCCATCATGCTTTATCGAAGGCCCAATCCTGATGGTCAAAGGCTGCAGCGATTCGAGAGGGATTGATGGGTTGGATGCGGGCAGCATTGATTAATTATCCTGGCTGCCTGGAAAGGCGTCGAATTGCGGGACTGGAGCTGCGTGGTAAAATTGCTAATCGATGAGCAGAAAATGGAGTAGGAGTGAGAAGTTGACGGCTGGCGGTTTGCTGGTAGCTATCGTCGCTGCCGGTCTTACTCTAACTGTGCCGGAGGCCCGCAGAGCACTTCATCTCGAAAAGGCAGCTCCGCCAGTGGCAGCGACGCCCGCAGGACTGGTCAAGCCTGTGGTGCCCCCGGAGAACGAGCCGAATCCGCAACCTAAGCCACAGACTTACCAGCAGGCAAAATCGAGCACGAATGGAAAGAAGAACGTGGCCGGAAATAACGTCGCCGGAAATGGCAACGTCGTTGGGAACAACAATCAGACGAACACGTCATCACCGAATATCAACGGACCTGCCGTGGGCAGCATCACCCAGGGTCCCGGTAGCATCGCCCAGGTCGGTGGCACTGGTAATCAGGCAACTGTTAACAACTACCCTCCACCACGTAGGCTTTCTGCGCAGCAGAAAAATGATTTCGTGGAGTGCATAAAAGCAAGGCCCGGCAGATTCTCTATCGGCGCAATATCAAACAACGGCGAGGCGTATAGATACGCTCAGGACTGGCGTGAGGTATTCATGTCTGCGGGATGGGAGATTGAACACAAAGACATCCCGATCCAAATTTTCATGATTGGCGGCGGTATGTGGTCCGGGGTACACATCAACGTCCATGATGCGTCCGTAGTTGAGGGGCAAGTTGCTCTGGCAAATGATTCTCCAGAGAAGAGTCTTTATGAATGTGGTACCAAGGTGAGCTTTCCTCCGATAACAGCTATCATTCCTTACAAGGACACTCCAACCGGTACGGTCCGTGTGATGGTTAGTGAGCAACCTCAATCTACGCAGTGACAACGGGAAGCATCTCAAGCAAATCTGGCAGTATGCATCAGTCAGATGATCCATAAAATGCCATCGTGAACAGCCGCTTCCGGCAGGCCGGGCACCCTGGCGTAACCACTCCATGCGCTATAGATGGCGGCGAATCCACGAAGGTGTCAATGGTATGACGACGAATTTCAGTCTGTAGAGCTTTCAGCAAATCTGATTTCTTCATATGTGATCCAGCGCACAGCTTTCTCTGGCATCAAGTCTCGATGATATGCCAATGCAAAAAACGAACAGGACGAAAATAGCTAACGATCTGGTTGGAGCCTCCGGCGTACATTACGTAGCCTCCGAATTATCATTTCGCGGAATGCTGGCATTGCCAACGATCAAGAATACTCCTGGCTACGATTTGATCGTGGCGAGCCGAAACGGTGAGAAACATGCCAACGTTCAAGTCAAGACTTCGCAAAATTCCAAAACTCGATTCTGGCCGATGCCGTGGCCTGACAAAGTATGTGTTGGACCGGACGATTACTATGTCCTGCTTCGCAGAAATGGACCGTCCTTCGATGCGTTCATGCTAACTGGGCGGGAGGCCAGGAAGGAAGTGGAGGCTCGTCTCAAGGAAGAAAGTAAAAGTATTGCACTTGGAACGAGAAAAGCGGAATTCGCGTGCGTGTGGGTTGACCGAAAGGGTTTAGAGGTGAAAAAAGCAAAATGGGCGCGGCGCTGGAGGAACTTTAGCCTCAGTTGATGGCGGCTGATCCACGAAGGTGTCGAAGATGTGGCGGCGAATCTCGGCCTGCAAGGCGCGAAGCAGATCGGATTTATGCATTTGATAATTCCCAGAAGAGAGCAGTCGGGGCACTCAGCCTGCTGTGGCGGTTGGTGGTGGATTTATCCACGCGAAGATGAAACGTTTGGGCATACTCGGATTCCTTTCGGCCTCGGGAATCTCGTTCAGGCAGACGTTGGCAGGCAGCTTTAGCGTCATAAGTGCCGCCAAGGTTTCTTCAATCGTTATCCATACATTCTCGAAAGTTGATTCTGCACGTTCTAAGGAATAAAAACTGAGAACGTCCTGCTGCTGAATCGTGTGGTGTTCCAGATAGTCGTTTCTGAATCGTGCCAATTCTGACTGCCAAGTCGTTCGGTTGTATTTCATTAGCTCAATAAGGTCGGAATGTATTTCGGGATGGGCGCTCGCAAACTGCTTACAACCATATTCGAATTGTGAATCCTTCTGAAACAGAAAACCAAGTTCAACGCCCATTAATCCCGCCGTGTTTTTCATTCTATCTTTGTACGCGGCCCATAGAGACTTGTACATGTCCTCGCAGTGTTTCTTTTTCGTCAGCAGCGGCGCTTTATCATCGGCGGCAATCTTGCGAAATTCTCTAAGTGACATGAATGCTGGGATCAAACAATCCAGCGTCAATCCCATGATGGATTCCTTAATCTCATCTCTTTTCTCATAGGAAGTAGCATCCAAAATGTCCGTCAGCCCAAGCGAACGTGCAAGGAAGGGCTGGCTAGACCCTACATCAGACAATAGTGATACTTTGAATTGGTTCAGCGCTGTCATAAGGTTTGGCGGCGAATTTCAGACTGCAAAGCCCGAAGTAAGTTTTAATTTATTGCTATCCATGGGACGCTCCGGTTCGAAGCCTTCGGCTGCCTGAGCACTTCATCTTCGAGTTGTTCTTGCGCCTATTTTACCATCTCAATTCGGTTCGCGAGAGCGTGGAGGTGTGGAAAGACCGTCCTCACCCCGCCTATTTCAGCGCCAAAATCTCCCGCACCCTCGCCCACGCCGTAATGTCCCTCGGACTCCTTCCTCTTTGCTCAAGCCATTTATGGAAAGCGCGGAATTCTACCGTATGCGAGCGGGCGAGTTACAAAATTAAAGAATTCGCGCAACGCTGGCCGCAGACTTCTTACCTAAAGCCTCGCCCCAAACAAAAGCGGCTCTGCTCCCGCAATGGTCGATGGGTCGAGCCACCTTAGCATTACCTTGGTATATAATCCGCCGCAACGGAGGGCCAGCCCAATTGCTAACAAAATGTCCAGTTTGGAAGATGTTAGCCACAGTCGTTCTCGCCAGTGTAATGGCGTTTAGTGGGAGCGCAGCCCAGACCCCTCGTCACAGGATCGGTGCGGTCTGTAATGACGGCACTAGCAGCAAAGCAACTGGCAGCGGCGCTTGTTCTCATCACGGCGGCGTTAGCTGTTGGCAATACAGTGACGGCACCTGCACTAAGCCGTGAAATCCGATGCGTCATAACTAAGCAACGTGTCCCGCGCCCACGACATAGCGATCTCCCTGATTGGCTTTCAAAGCCATAAGGCCCATCCCGATCTGAGCGACGACTCCGGCTTCTGGCTCCGTGTCAAAGCTGACGATGGGTCCCCATTCATCAGGGCATTCAAGAGTTCTCCAGCAACGTTCCATGCGTTTCAAATCGAGCAGCGAATTGGCAAACAAATTCGCACGTCAACTCTGAGTGCACAGATCGTCAGAATTGAAGAAGGTCAAGTTGTGACTCGGGTGCTGATCCGGCCCGATCCTTCCATGATGACTAATTCTGCTGCATTGACCTGAAATTCTTTTTGCGCTACACAGTTCCGCGATGTTGAGGAGCACAGCTACGTGGAAGTGCCCCGAATGTAGACATTCGCTGGACTGGTCGCTGCATAGATCGACTCAGCCGAAACCCGGCGAGCCCAGCGTTTGCGGGCACTGTGCTGCATTCGTGATTTTCACGGACGAGTTGAGGCTGCGTCAATTAGATTGGCCGGACTGGTGTTTGCTCACTCACGCGAAGAAAAGGAATTTGGTGGCAACGCGAGCGGTCGTGCTGGCACGGATTCGGGTTGTGAAGCAGTAGGAGCTAATCCTACTTATCTCATTAGGCACAGAGCGGAATTGGATTTTCCACAGGTTATCAATAAACAACTTGACGCTCTACTCACCTGTGCTATAAGTCCGCCCGATTCTTCTTGTCGGAATATTGGGCAGCAAAAAAAGTCGCTGTTATAAGCGACTGCTGTACTGCTTGACTGAACGTCCCAGTGCTTCTTCTCTTTCTGAACGCCAAGCAGCCGGCGTGGTGTGCCCAAATTGCGGAGTGCGAACATGAAAAAGATTGCAGCTTCCTTGTTGCTGATCGGCGCAGTGTGCGTACTTACCTTTGCGCGTCCGAACCCTCGTGGCGCTGCCAAGACGCCAGAAACGCCCACGCCTAAATCTGGAACGGCCTTGGACCACCCACCTTCAAAGCAATCCTTGGCAAACAGATTTGGTGCGCTGCCTCTGAGCTTTGAGCCTAACGAAGGCCAGACTGGCCAGCCCGTACGATTTCTGGCGCATGGCGCCGGGTATGCGGTCCTTCTGACCGGCAAAGAAGCCATGCTTTCTTTACAAGAGCCAGAAGCAGCAGAGGAATCGGAACGGCTTCTCAAGAAAATGGACGCACGAACGCAGCGGCGGTTTCAGTCTCGAAAGTTCTACAGACTATCGCCGCGGTTTCATCGTGCCCACAAGCCCGACATCATCAAAATTGCGATGGCTGGCGCGAACTCCTCTGCTGAGATTCAAGCGCTCGATCAATTACCCGGCAAAGCTAACTACTTCATTGGCAATGAAGCGGAGAAGTGGCGAACCGGTATACCCACCTATGGGCAGGTCAAATACCTTGGAATTTATCCTGGCATTGATCTTGTCTACTACGGTAAGCAAGGGCGGCTCGAATTCGATTTCGTAGTCTCTCCCGGCGCTGATCCAAAGGCGATTAAATTGCAGTTCGATGGACCGGGGCGGCTCTCGACTGGGAAGGATGGAGGAATCAGCATCCGAATTGGTGATCGGTCCCTGGAGTTACTGCCGCCCAATATCTATCAAATGAAAGATGGGCAGCGAACTGCGGTAACTGGCCAATTTGTGCGAAACGGCAGCAGCGAGACCTTTGGCTTTCAGGTTTCGAAGTACGATTCTAGTGAACCCCTAGTTATCGATCCATCGCTGAGCTACTCGACATATTTGGGAGGTACTGGCAATGACTATGCCTCCGGGATCGCAGTGGATTCTCAAGGGAATAGCTATCTAGCCGGCGACACGACATCAACGGATTTTCCGACATCCAATGGCTACTCGGCTTCGGGGAACTCTAACGGCCTCGTGTTCGTAACTAAGCTAGATCCAACGGGCACTGCGGTTCTTTACTCAACTTACCTGGGCGGCACGGGCGGCGATTGGGGCGGAGCGTTGGCATTGGATTCTTCGAATAACGTTTACATTGCGGGCACGGCGCTATCCAGTGATTTTCCCGTAGTGAACGGTTTCCAAACATCACTTGGGTCTCCTTACGGAAACGTGTTCGTCGCCCGGATCGATACAACCCAGACCGGCACCGCGTCATTGGTCTTTTCGACTTATCTGGGAGGGGCTGGCAACAGTGCGAATTATCTTGGAGATGTTGGCCTTGGCATTGCGGTCGATAGCGCTGGTTTCGCCTACGTTACGGGCCAAACGGCCTCCAATAACTTTCCAACAACGAGCAGTGCGTTGCAATCCTCAATTGCAAGCGGGAATGGGAACGCATTTCTTAGCGTAGTCAATACCACTCAAGGCGGGGCCGATTCGCTCGTTTACTCAACCTATCTGGGGGGTGCGAGTGCAGGGTTCGGCGATTACGGCATGAGCGTGGCTGTGGATGGATCGGGCAATGCCTATGTGACCGGGCAAACGACATCTGCGGCTCCCACTGCCTTTCCCACAACTTCCAGTGCCTATCAGACTACGCTCAATAGCGGCTACGGCAATGCGTTTGTCGCCGTGATCCAGACGACGCAAAGTGGTGCGCAATCACTTTTGTATTCGACTTATCTGGGTGGCTCCAGCCCGATCGTAGTGGGTGACTTGGGTAGCGGCATTGCTATCGATCCCAGCGGCAAAATCTACGTTGGCGGCGACACCACGTCTTCCGATTTTCCGGTAACTTCCGACGCGTTTCAAACCACAAACAGTTCGGGTGGGCGGGCGTTCGTCGCTAAGTTCGATCCCAATCAGACAGGAACCGATTCTCTCGTTTATTCGACTTACCTGGGCGGTACAAACGGCGGCGAAGGTGAAGTCATCAACGGGCTCGCCGTAGACGAGAATGGCAACGCTTTTGCCGCTGGCTCAACCTCGTCAAGCGATTTTCCAACCTCATCAGGAGCGTTCCAAACCGTTCTAAAGAATTCTTCTTGGGACGCATTTTTGACGCAAGTAAATCCAACCGGCACGGGCTTGGTCTATTCGACGTATTTTGGGGGCAGTTGCGTAAACGGTGACCTTGGGGCGGCTGTGGCTTTGGACTGGATCGGGAACCCGTACCTTGATGGAAGCACCTGTTCCACGGACTTCTCGACGTACCCATCGAATGCGTACCAGACTTCACTCAGAGGCTCGTATAACGCCTTCATCGCCAAGTTTCCCTTGAGTCCGAATCCGGGCATCATGGCGACCCTTTCGCCTCAGCCGAATTCCAGCGGCTGGAATAATTCGGCGGTAATGGTTTCTTTTACTTGTATACCGGGAGGGGCGCAATTGAGCAGTTGCCCTTCTCCGGTCACGGTGAGTACGCAAAGCGCTAATCAGACGGTGTCTGGGACCGCAACGGATTCCGCAAGCAATATGGCCACAGCAACCGCAACGGTTAGCGTGGACACGACACCGCCAGCGGTTAGCATTGCTAATCCAGCTGATGGAGCGTTCGTCAGCACTCCGTACGTGACGGTCACAGGAACTCTTTCAGACTCGCTCTCCGGTTTGGCTGGCGCGGTCTGTGACAATATCCCTGCGACGCTTTCAAGCTCGACTTTTTCCTGTACGGTTCGGCTATCGTCTCCCTTGAACACAATCACAGTAACAGCCGCAGATATTGCTGGTAACTTCGCGTCCACTTCGGTGAACGTTGGAATAGGTATGGCCGCACCGATGTCCATTGAGGTCACCCCCGGCCCTGCAAGCATATCGGTCGGCAATTCCCAATCCTTTACAGCCGTCGACGAAAATGGAATGCCGCGTCCTGACGCTACTTGGTCGGTGAGCGACACAAACATCGCAACTCTCTCGACTGATGGTTCGGGAACACTGAAGGGCATTACCGCCGGCCAGGTCACCCTAACCGCAACGGTCCAAGGAATCAGCGGCGAGACCACGGTGACCGTAATTTCAGGAACGTTCTCTCCGGGGATCATCTTATGGACCGCGCCCGCCCTGTCAGGATTTACCACGCAGCAGATAGCCTATGCTGTTCCTACCACCAATGGGCCGGGACTCTACTCTGTAGATACAGACAACAATGGCAACTATCTATTTCGTGCGTTTACTTCTGATGGGAGGCAGATGTGGCAGCAAGCACCACTTCCTTCAGGTGATTATTTCTATTTGTTAATGGGAGCCGTGTCAGATAATAAGGGCGGCCTGCTGATAAATGCCGATCAGTTATCCACTTATAGCCAAATCCACCTCTTGACTGATCTTGATGCTGCGACGGGCGCGACACGTTGGCAATACACTGGCTCGATCTTAAACTACACTCCCATTGCGGTTCGGCCTGACGGCACTATCGGAATTACTGAAGTCGATGCGTCGGGTACTACCTTTTCCTTATCAGCTATCGATGGAAATTCAGGACAGAAGCTTTGGAGTGTGCAGTTGCCCAATTCTACTTCCATCTTTGGGTGGGATTGCTCGTCCGATACTGTTCAGGAATCATCGGGTGGACCCACAATTGGGCCGATCTTTGACGCGTCTGGCAACGCATATGTTCTTTATTCGCAAGAGACCTATTCGAGACTCTATTCCTGCGAATACGGCAGCAACTACTTTACATCCTCCACCACCGGTACGATGTATCTGTTGAAAGTTAGCCCCGATGGTACAGGTTCGACCCAGAACCTCCAATCCTTCACGGCCTCGAACTCAAACCTGACCTTTCCGAATACTTGTAACGGCTCAGTTTTGATTCCAGTAAGTTTGATCCTTGCTGAGGACGGCGTTCTTGGCGCCTCGGCACCGACGTCCTACGATTTCTGCTGGCCATCTCCCACTTCCCCACTTGATATCGCAGCCGTTTCTTCCCAAGGAGTAAATACATATCAGCTACCAATGACTGAGATCTCCTCTCAAGTCCCGTTCCCGATGGTTCTTGGGGATGGAGGAGTCGGTTTCGTCGCGGACGGCGGTCCCGGTGACGGCGTGAATGGCCCAAGCGTAGCTGCCTTCGACGTTAGCTCTGGCCATGTCCTATGGACTTACACAGCGGGGACAACTGACCAACTCTCAATCATCCAAGCGACAAGTGGGGGAGGTGTCGCCATCGATGACAACCAACAAGGCGTTATCCAATTCGATTCGAATGGCAATTCGAGTAGCCCTGTGGCGAGTCTTCAAAATGCCAGTCCGTTTAATCTTTTCGATTGGGCGGGGATTTCGACGGGCGTGGCAGATATGATTTGGAACCCAACTGGAGCAAACGGAATTATAACCGAACTGCCTGGCGACCCGTCTCCGTGGCCTGAGCCGCAGGGTAATGATCAAGCTCAGGGCAGCTCTTCCTTCTGCGTAGCCCAACGTTGTGTCCTCGTACCGGCGTCAAATAATTTGACTTTCAATAGGGATACTCTTGTCCGCGGTAGGGACATTACCTATGCGGTCTATACGCTAGGCCAAACACAGACGCTCACACCGCAATATGGGAGTGCCGAAACAAGCGGTCGAACTTTTGCGATCTCGCTGCAAGAAACTCTGTCCCCACAAAATAAAGACACGAATAATCCCGATTTTTGCCAACCGTCAAAGCAATCCCCAAAGTGCTTCAATGACCAGAATCAGTGGTTCGTCGATGCACTTTCCGAACCCCATAACACCACAATTTCCGTGAATCAAACTTTTGACATTGACCGGTTGCCGGTGCAAGTCTTTTGGCCGGTGGCTCGAAGATATACCTATTGGCAAGGAACGCCGAAAGCAACGAACCTCGGAAAGCCAGGCCAGCAAGCGACTACAGTTGGCGGTGCCTATGGAAGGGTCCAGCAATTGGACAATGACACCGGATTTCAAGCGACACCCTGCATACTGACTTCGAGCCCGGAGGTGGGGCCGGGCTGCGATTCCAGATACGAACATTGATTGTTGTGCCGCGAACGGCTAATTTGAGTGACTGTGAGGACTTTGGGTCGAGCAGTCGCGTAGACGACGCATGCAATTGACGTTGCACTCAATAGCTCGCATCTTCGGATGGTGTGCAGTTCTCGTTTTGGCGATGCTTTGTCTAACAGCATCCTTTATTCACATCGTTTACTTTCGCAATAAGCTCCGCGCCCAGGCCCTCTTGAACGATGTGCGTACCCTTCGAGTGGGAGTATCATCGAGCGCAGATGTGCAGCGCATTGTTGAAAAATACGGCGGTATCGAATATGAGGGAGGCTCCGCAGATCCGGGATGCCCGATGCCCGACATTTCCTATTATGCCGGAGTAACAAACCTTCTGTTGAACCGCTTAGGAATGCGCTTTCCGTCACTTTGGTTTGTGATAAGGCCGCGGGGTGCTGGCACCGATTTTTTCGTCAAGGACGGCAAGCTTTGCTACCTTCAGTACGCGGTAGATACTTACCCCGCTCCACATCAATGGCGGCTGACGGTATCCGGAACCATGGTTCCCCGGGAAACTGTGGGGTTTCCATACGATCATCCTATGCCCTATCGCAGCTTTGAGGCCGGCGGTAATCATTCCATACTCAATGCACAGGCTACAGCTGATGCCTCCCTCGAAGATCGGCGCAAGGCCTTTGCGTTCGACCTCTCATGTCTGAGCACATTTGGTGGCTGTCACGTCGCTTGCGAACTATTACCGTCCGCTTGGCTCGATTGGCAAGCTCATGGCAATCCTTCACCTCAACAAATGAACGAGCCGTGGTGTGAGAAATCGGTACATCCCCAATGACTTACAAATATCATCATGGTTGGTCGCTCTTTCCTGGTCGCAAGCGCAGCGCGTGGGATCTATGCTGTTGGCGGTGAACGGCAACATGCTTTCGACTTTGACCTTCCTTATGGGCAGTTTTCGCGGCTGTGGTGCCGCTTGCGAGACTGGTGCCTTCTGCATGGTTCGATTGTGAAAAAAGAAGCACACGAAAAAGACCGAGTCCAGTGCCAGACGATACAAACAACGCCCGCTGCAAGTAGTTGACAAATTCACAATGGGTACTCCTCACAGAGGTGTGTGACATGAAAATCGTTTTGATCCTTACGGTAATTGCTCTCGCGAGTGCCACGCTGACGGCGCGGTCCGGTGCGGAAGACGAAAAATTACCGAAAACTGCTGTTCAGGAATTCTGGACACGAGAGACGCAGGGCGGACGGCTGACTGATTCAGGCTGGAATCAGATGACTGGGCTCTTTTCAGGTCAGCCCAGTTCAGCGCCAAAGCAACGGGATGTCGTTGTTGTTGCCGATCACTTTCAGGTGACTAGCATTACGGTTGCTGACGACGAAGCAGAGGTCTATGTTCTCTGCCGAATGCTAGGACGGCTAGATGCTTCTCTCCAATTGGCTCGCTCTCAGCCATCTTCAAGCAGCGCCCCTGTATCTCCTGGAAGCTGGCATGCGATCAAGTACAATCTTGTTCGCACGGACAAGTACTGGGAATTCGGGCCTGACGGGGCGACGCTGAAACAGGTGACTGGCCCCACAGAATGGCGGCTTCGAGATTTTCAGTCCGCGCTGTATCTGAATACGAACACAGCCGTGCGGTACTTGCTACAGATGCGTAGTCAGGCGACCGATTTTAGGGTCAAGAAGAACGCCGAGATGACCGTCGCGACTTTGCTCCGGCTTAACGCAAATCCACACGCATTTGCAGCGAATCCGCCTCAACAGCAGTCTCAGTCCCCTGCACCCCAGCACTGAACCTTTTGCGGAACCACCTTCTCGCATTATCGCTCTAGCGAGGATTCGGCGCTATGGCCGCTCTGCTACTCCTGCACGTTCTCGCCTCGCACTCCGCACCCCCCCGTCACTCGACCACGATCCAGAAGCCGCTTGACAGCGACCTCACTCCCGAAGAATCGGATCGTCTCTTCGAGACGGGCAAGTCTACACCTGACGAAAGCTCCGGCATCGAACGCGCTTGCTCCACGGAATCGAACACCTCCCGGCCATCTTCGGAAGCCCCTGGCCCCAAATCACGGTCACCATCTTCGGCCTGTCCTTAAGACCCATAGCCCAAAAACAATTGCTGTCGCAATCTCAATCGTCCAGGCCGCTTGTGAACAACCACACCGAATGAGCGCCATCCCGGCGATAGTCGCCGGAGCGATTGCTGCGGCTGCGACTCGCGCACGCTGTCGCCGGGTCATTTCGCACCGGCGTGGGCTAGCTTCGCCTTAATAGCTGCGATGGCTTCGTCAGGATTTGCAAATGCGGCCAGCGGAACAGCTAAGGTTGTAACGATTGGTTGAAATAAGACGAAATCAGGTGCGATGCCGAATCCGCGCTGGATGCCGATGCAGCAAACTCCGGCTCTGGCACAGATGGAAAGGATTCGAGCTTCGGATTCGTGGTCTAGTTGACTGTCTTGATGGCGCGCAGGGGCAATGCTACAACCTTTGACAGATTCCATTCGGACTACACCTCCGTTGGGGTTTAGGGGCGTTCGGCTGCTCAAACAGCCGGGCGTCCCGCTTACTGAACCTTATTGCCTCTGTTTCTTCGCTCGCTTCCCCGTCCAGGATTGCTTCTCGGGGGAGAACTTCGTCGTCGATTGGACGCGGACGATTGTGCTGGTTAGAATGCTCGTCGGATGGGGAACTTTCACGCTCCTGTGAAGGTCCCATTAAGTGGCCGGGCGGTATTCTGGTACTGCCCGGCTGCGCTTTGTCACCGTCCTGCCCAGAACCTCCCTGGCGTCCTTCAGAAAGCTGGTAACGGCGGCGGAGCCAATGCCATCAACTGCAGCGACTCGAAGCTCTCTTTCAGGACCAGGTCCTGATCGTCCTTGAACCCGAAGACAAGGTTAATGAGTTCACTCTCGCCTTGAAATTTGTGCGCCAAATGGGCTTGTGTCGTCCAGAGCAGGCGTTTGCTGCGCTGGTGGACGCCGCAGAAGTAGTAAAGCGTCCGACCGCGTTTATGTGCCAGGATCACAGGCTGGGCGGGCGCGTCCAGGTCGATATCCACCACTTCGGGTTCGGGCACGGGTTCGGCATGAACCAATTCGTCCGCTGCTTCCGCGTCGCTCACGTCAAAACGGATCGCGGAATCCGTGTCCAGCGTCTTCAAGAACGCGTTAACCGTGGCTGCGTCGGCGGCGTGGGCTTGGTGTTTATCCACGGCGCAAGTTACCGACATCACCTCCAGACCGGGATTCCGACGAAGGTGTTCGCGAATGAAAGAGTCAGCAAGGTTTTCAATGTTAGGCACTCGAAGCTCCTTTCGAATTTCGCCGTTCTGGCGGCGTTTTAATGAGTGACGACTCCGTTCAAGAGAACCGCGAATCCCCTGACCGCATCTACTGCACCCAGTAGCACGGGCACGCCTATGGCTGCGACCACAAGCACTATCCCGGTAACCACGATGAGTTCCAGAAGCGACGCGCCCTTGTCTGGCTGGATGTTTGTGCCGTAAACGAAATGCTGAGCTTCCTGCTCGCGGAGTTTTGTGCGGCGAAACTCATGAGCTTCCTCGGAAGTTTGCAGCGGTCGACCAGCGAGCTTTGACAGGTCAGCCAATTCCTCGGGAGCTAGAATCGGAAACTCGGGAAGCGTAGCTGTAGCTGGAACTGGACGTGCTTTTGGCTGGGCATGCATGGCTCCTCATGTTTGGTATTCGCGGTTTCTGGACCGCGTGTTGCGTTATTTAGTTGGTGGACCCGTTACTGCATTCTGTCGAACCAGTCCGGCTCGAATAAGAGCGACGCTCGCGGGCAGCTGGGCTGATGTTGGGTATACGTGATAGCGCAGCACCCAGCGCACGGCATGAAGTCCCTATGTTTATTTTCAAATTGCAGTACCTTGGCAAAATCTTCCGCATCGATACGAATTCCGGTGGCGCGGAGAAAAAGCAGATCATGAGTTGTCAAGCTTAACGAATCGGCCATATTTCAATAAACTCCATGCCGGGTTTCGGCTTTAGTTCATCAAATCCGCCAACGATGTTCTCCGCTGGCTCTTCACTGACAACGGAAATGGTGACTCCTTCCGGCCAGTTAAATTCCAAAGGTTGCTTCCCGGCGTAAACCGTCGCCCGGACATTGCCCTTCAGAATTTTCAGGTAGTGTGCGCGCATCATCAGTTGCTCCCGGCCAAGTCTCGCAGCCGCTGCTCTAACGGATATTCTTCTCGCATGTCTTTTACGTAGCGCCGACTCCTCGTAAGAATCTCCGGGCGGCATTCCGGGCAGACTTTCTTCTCTTCGCGTTCTTTGCCGCTCAACGTGCAGTCGATGTACAGGTGGGCGGCTTGCTTATGGCAGTTCGGGCAGATTTTCATTCGGAAATCCCCATCCCTTTCAGTAGGCGCTGGTCATACTTTGTAAATTCGTATGCTGGTGTGGCGCGCTTTTCCGCCATGTATTGATCGATCCCTTTCTGCACGACATCCTCTTCGAATCGAAACACGACGTGAGCCATCCAGCCACAGACATCACAAAGTGGCTGCGCCGGATTGCGTTTTACTATGCCGCATGTCACGCACTGACCGGCAGTTCTCGGTGGATTATTGCCGAGCCTAATGATCATTCCCGCTCCTCGAAAACATGGCCGTGCTGTACATCCACAAAGCCCATAAACGTCCAGCCCCAGTGTGGTGGTGGCGATGCACCGTCAATTTCGAAGTCGAGCTTGCCGAATCCTGCGCTGTGAAGGTCAAGGTCCTGATAGCAACGCCATGCGCCGGGACGTTCGCGCATACGCTGTAAGTCCGCAGCTTCGATACGAGGATGATCAATTAGGATTCGGTTCATTCATTTCCTCTTTTTGAAGGATTAGGGCCGCTACCATTAAGCAGCCTTCTTTCGTGGATTGATCCTGTACCGCACTTTCTTCCCCATGGATGCCATTCCGATAGCGTGAACAACATGCGGGTGAACTGGCCGACGTTTCGTTGCCTGCGCCAGTCGGCGCGTGGCCGAGCGTGCGACTTGCGGGTAATCGGCGCAGAGCAATTGGACAGCTTCGATGAACGGAATCATTTTTCTCCCCGGCCAATTCGTGTAACTAAGTATTGCTTGCGCTGGTCAGTTTCGGAGACAACGCGGAACTGCTCAACGCCACGATGGGGATTTTTGCAGGGTAAAACCTGTAGCGGACGCTTCATAGTCGGCTCCTCGACTGTCTGCTCGCCGAAGTTCTGGCTCCGGCGCTCACAATTTACTCCCAGGACAGCAAAACCTACGATCTTAACAGCCTGCTTCGGACGCGTACAGTCTTACCAGCGTTGGAAAATGTCCGGGATGTCCGCCTCTTCCTCCGGCCCGAGTTCTGTCGGTGGAGCACCGAGAAAATTCAGCTCAATGTAACTCCGCCGTGTCCATTGTTCAGGACTGACGTTCGCGACCATCCAATCGCAAATGGGGTCGTTTGCTTCCAGCATTTGTTCACGTGTTGGCATTGGGCCTCCTTCAGTCACCGCTTCTCGAATGGAAACCGCATCTGTAGCGGCACGGCTGGCCGAGGCTTGAAGAGCTTGGCCGCTGCCGTCAAACCACGCACATATTCCAAGATGGCGGCCCGGTTGCGAAGTACATCCGCCTGCGATTTCGGTTTGACTATCACCGGCATCGGACACCTCCTTTATTTCTTTGGGAATACCTTCTCCAGAACTTGGCGCACCTGTCGTTTCTCTTCGGGCGACATCTTGCGCACGTCCCTTGCGACGCGGTTCGCCAGCTGCTCCGTAGTCATGTTATTTCGCACTGTCTGTCCCGCGCCCGAGAATGCGGCGTTTCGCTGCTATAAGTTCTTCGTTCTCGCGAACCCATTCGCGGTGGACTTCAGTGAAGTAAGGCGTGCTGATCGCGGCAAGCATGACTTCGCATACGTCGCACCGGAGTTTCTCGACCCGGACAAGCGGCTTCGAAAGCGTAATGCCACATTGAATGCATCGGCTCGGGTTCGTCACCGCCTCGAATAGATCATCAAGCGTGCCTACCAATCTGCCGTTCTCGTTGCGCAGCATCAGCCCTCCTCAGTCAACAATCTCGCCTGTCTCCAGGTTCAATGTGCGCATGAATGCGGCTTGGGCTGCAAGCTCCCGGTCGAAACCATGCAAAGAAATTTCCCGGTCGCGGATCGGCGACGTAGCACTGGCCCATCGTGTTGGCAGGCGGAGCAGACGGAAGATTGATTACGCGGACAAGCCGTCCGGGCTGAAGTGTGTTATTGCTTGTGGGGTGGAAACGGTCCCAGCCGTTGGGCTGGTACTCGTAAACTGCGTTGACTCTGACTCGCATCGGGCGTCCTCCGATTCGCTAGCGGCCTGTGTTCTGGCACTGGCCGGGCGTTGCTCCTGCATTCCGTTCTTGCGGAATGTTTGGGCGATTGTTCTGGCAACCGCCCGGTGCTGCTTACATGTCAAAGTTACCAAAGCTGGTTTGATATGTCAAGACTTGATTTTGCGCTTGAATCGGCAGCCGTAACATACTCCCTTCGGCGGAATCGATGCGCTTTGTTCTTGTATTTCGGGCAGGGCGGATACTTGCGCTTGGCTGCAGATGCGAGCTTGGCGTTCGCACGTCCGGCTGAACGTTTGGCTGGACTGCTAGACTTGCCGCCACGACGGCCTATCTTTCGGAGATATGCGGTGATGATATCGTCCATCATTCCGACATTAGGGAAAGCGGCTTATGGTGTCAAGCTTCTCGGATCACCGCAGCATAGCATTTTTGATCGGTATGATATCGTGGACGCGCAGGACTTGGCCGAGGCGGCCCGTAAGCTGGAATTATTGGAGGCCAGATGCTTGCACGCCAAATGATGACTCTGGTTGTCCCCTTGACGATTATTGTTCTGGCCGTTCCGCTGATTTTCCAAAAGGTTCCACCGAACGGCCTGTACGGTTTCCGCACGGCATTGACGACATCATCCGACCAGATTTGGTATTACGCGAATAAGGTCTTGGGGATAGCATTGCTGCTGGCGGGCGTTCTTTGGCTGGTTTTGAGTCGTGTCCTGCCCGGCATCATTCACAATGGCCGGGCGGCGCTGAGGTTGACAGCATGGGTTGGCTCGGCTTCTATCATTGCGGGATGTGTAATTTCGTATGTGCTCACGTACGCACGATTCAGAAACACTTCAGGCCAACGGCCCGATGGGCACAAATTGGGCACGTAGGCTGTGGCTCCAACTTATCAAATAAGTCTTCGATGGCCTCGGCTTCCGTCCTGCCAGTGCATATGCCGACGTGCTGAAATAACCGTCCTGGTCGCAGTCAGCGTCGTACGTGTTCGAATCGATGGCTGACCAGCCGATGTACTCAGGTTCGGTGCTCAGCTCGATGATTGTTCGCGTGCTCAGAAGCCCAACTTGACGGTTCTCGCCCTCCTGTTTTGCGTTCGCCCAAAGCAAAGCGCGGCCCCAGGCAGACGGGCCATTCGCGGGCCGGGGCGAGTGGGTGTTAATATGCCGGGCATGAAGTTCAAATGGACGCGGCTTAGAGTGTTCGTCTGGACGTTGATTCCCTTGGCCATTGCGTTAGAGGAAGTGCATCGCTTTGTCCATGTGCCGCATTATAGTGTGCTGTCGTTTCTTCTCGTCGCGTTGCTGGGGTATCTCGTCATTCATCCCGTCAACAAAAGCATGGTCGAATGGGTCAAGGAATTTACTGAGCGCTATCGCGCCGAGCATCCGCCTGCCCGGCAATAATCCGGGATGCGGCGGAGTTGCCGGGCGACGGAGAGCGCGGCAACCTTCTTTACCGTTCCGGTAGAATCCCTCCCAATGGAGGTAGGCGTGAATCCAAAGAGCTTCATGCTTAGTGTTTGCCTCACAATTGCCTCCGTTGCGGTCATATATTTTCACGTTCAAATCGAGAAAAAATGGAATCAGGACAGGCTGGACCGTCTTTATCGGAACGCACGAGAGGCTTATAACCGCGCTGCTGGGCTGAAGGACGCGGAGGCTCCTACATTTGGTCCGAACTACGACGCGGCCACCGCCGCTGTCGGTACGTATGAAGAATTTGAAGATCACAATGTCTTGGATTTGACGGACATGAGGAATGCTAATTCGCGTGCGGTGAATCTCAAGGTTTGTTTAACCTTGTTGCAGAGCTACCGCTCTTCTAATTCGCAGCAGGTGAAGGTACGTTTTAACCAAGATATTGCGCATTGTCTTAAGGATGGGAGTAGCGGGCGGTTGCCCAAGATAAACTGAGCGATCACGTGCTTGTGTGGTCAATAATTCGAACAGGAAAATGCTGCCTTCGTTGTGGATCAGGACATCGACTACGGGTGTAGATGCGGGTGTGTTTGCTTGCATGTTCGCTCCTTGATTCAGCGTTTGCAGCGTGTTCTGGCACGCTGTCTTACCGTCCTATTTGTCCTCCGTTGGAAGATATCCGTACTCATCGAATTTGTCTTCGATGTACGACTCGATTGCAGTGCGAATCACATCAGCCACGTCGCAATGTTCCGCTTGGCTAATCTCCAGCAACGCCTGGTTGGTTCGTCGGTCCATGCGAATGGTCTGACGGTAGCGGAGCGGGTTCGCTTCCTTCGGGCGTCCGAGCTTTGTGCGTCGTGGCATTGTTGTCTGCCAAGAATAGTCTAAGGTGCCAGGAATGTCACATTGTTGTCTGCCAATAATAGCTCATAGATTCCGTGGTAGTTAACATTGTTGGCTGCCAATAAGTCGTAAACCGTGACCGGGGTTGAACGGCTAAGTGCTTGAATTCACGTTCGAATGTACCAGGCCGCGAGCGTGCGCGTTCGTTGCAAAATATATGTGAAATGGTATACCTGTGGTCAAAAGTGGACACTCTCGCTAGAAATTCAATCAAATCAGCATTGATTGAGCTGCAAGCGTTCGTCCTAAGCACTTGCGCGCCTCTTACGCGCATTGATAACGAACGACTTACCACTAATCTTCAATCAATCGACTATTGATTGTGCATGGATTGGCGTGCAGACGGAGGGTAACCCTCCTGCAAGCCAGCGCTGCAGACGGTCGGCGGATCGCATCGGCTAATCCGGCATCAGGCCAAATTCACAAGCAGGCTGGTCGGTTGCTGGCGAGTTGGACGACGATAAGCAGCTGGAAATAAAGCGTTTATGGGGGAGGTAGGCTTTTTGGCTTTTGACCCCGAGTGCCCCGCCCCGTGACGGTCTGAGCCTGAGGCGACGCCGCCAAGCTAAATAGCTATCTTTCAATAATTTACATCGACTCCCGCTTGGCAGAAACAGGCCCGGTACCCGCCTGGCTCCGCCCAGGGTATGTCTGGCTGTAGAACACGCCGTAGGTGTAGACGTGGCTGATTTCGCGATACCAGGCGATTTGCCGGGCCAGCTTCGACTTGGAGCCGCCAACATACCCACTTCGCCCGGACGCAGCAGCGTAGCCTGTTTGCATGCGCGCACCGGCCATCCCTGGCGCGAGCTTCACCGGGGTTAAGACGCCGGGTTAACCGGGGTAAACCTCGCCTGTATGCCAGGGGTTTGTCGGCAGGTTGTTCCCGCAGGAGGTTGTTCCCGTGTTTACCTACGGTAAAACACACGGGGAACATCCCGGTCGTCCTGAGTTCAAAAAGAGGATGGTCTCGGGACCATGGTTGATTTCAAAAGTACTTAAGCGCAAATCGGATGTTCCTGAGACCATCCACCCGTCAATCCCTTCCCCGGCTCGCCCGGCCCGAAAAGCCCGTGAGGTATCAGCGGCCTCTTTCATGAGGGGTACGCTCCGGCTGTCCCGAAAGCCATGGGCTAACAAGCGGCATCTTTTCATGGTGGGCAGGCCTCGGTCGAAATTCGCGGCCCAAATAACCGGCTCTTGTAGAGAGGGCCGCCGCCCGGCGAAATTCGTCACCCATATACCCAGTACTTGTAGGAGAGCGGCCCTGGTCGAAATGATGCCCCAAATACCCGTACTTGTAGGAGCGGCCCCCGCCGTCCGCCCGATGAAATTGGCCACCCAAATACCTGGTACTTGTATGAGAGTGGCCCCGGTCGCAAATGGTGACCCAAATAACCAGTTCTTGTAGGAAGGGGCAGGCTCCGGCGTCTCCGGCCCGAGCGAAAAGCTGTGCCACAACTCCTGCATCTCTCAGGAGGGAATGGCCCGACGCACGAAAGTCGCGCCTTAACTGCGGCATCTTTCAGGAGGGTAGAGCAATGGTGACACCCTCCCGCCAGCCCGGCTCGATGTTACGCGTTACAAAAAGTCGTGGGGCAACTCCTGCATCTTTCAGGAGGGGTAGAGCAATGGTGTCGGCATACGACGCCCGGCCCTCCGTTGTACACGTCGTGAACACTTCACGAAAGCCTGTGGGGCAACTCCTGCATCTCTTGACAGGTAGACCCTCCAGTCTAGCCCGAGCGTTACGAAAAGCCGAGTGACGCAGAAAAAATATTCTTCAGCCCGATGCGCAAAAACGAAAATTGGGGCGCAACAGATTTATCCGTAAGCACTTGTGACGCGCCCACATGAATTTGGCTAAACATTGGCGTTGAAAATAAACGAGTTGCAAAATAAGTCGTGCCACAGCTCCTGCATCTCTCAGAAGCCCTGTGCGCGCAGCCCGAAGATTCCCGGCGCACGCGCCAAGTAGTTTGACAAGTTCCCGGTTCCGCCGAACGTTCCGCGTTGAACCGGCGTAAGTTCTGTCGTCCGCCAGTACGACAGGGTCTCGATAGTGAAGCGGAGTCGGACACCAACCCGGCTCCGCATACACTTTCTGACGCACGACACTGGCAGCAAGACGAGACGTTGTACCCACCGACTGGCATCGGTAGGACACTTCCAAACAACTTTCCTGAGCAACAAACCCAGGTGCGCCTCTTTATCTATTTCAACGCCATGATGACGGGCATCCGTCAGAGGAGTTTAGCAATGCCGTTTGCACGTTTCGCCGACGAGACACTCGTCTCCGAAGGTATGCGCGAGTTGAACATCTCATATGCGTTTCTTAGCGCTGTGACAGACAACGGACCATGCAGCACAGCTGTCAATAACTGGCTCTGCGGATTTGGTCGTTTGGACCCGGAAAAATCGCGCTTGCTCGTGCAGACAATTCGCGATCTTCAGAGCATCGCAAACGAGCATCGGCTCGGTGATCGTTGCATCCCGCTGTCGTTCAAAGATGCGGGCCTGTGGCGCGAGCTGTTAAGCGCATGGCGCGCAGCCCAACAGCAGGCCGGAGCACAAGCTCTCGGCGATGGCGGCCAAATGTAAGCAGCGCAGCGGTAAAACCAATCAGCAAGACAATAAAAAATACCCGGTGCAGCACAAACAATAGGAGGGAAAAATCCATCATGTACTGACCATGAAACGAACAAGGTGAACTGGCG
The DNA here is from genome assembly GCA_963823935.1 of uncultured Acidobacteriota bacterium. Classification (GTDB taxonomy): domain Bacteria; phylum Acidobacteriota; class Terriglobia; order Acidiferrales; family UBA7541; genus Palsa-189. Next base: position 93,710 of record CAWGNM010000006.1, on the reverse strand, counting down.
ATGTCAAAGATGATGCAGTGCTGGAGCAAGGACTCCAGCGGCAACTACGTTCTGGTCGAGCGCGAAGCTCCCGACTGGAGCCGCCCATACGTTCCGCCCGAACCCGACTGGGTTGAGCGGAGTCTCGAAGCAGAAGAACGAGCGTTAGATGAGTTTGAAACGGAACTTTACGGACGGCCTTTGGATCAGGACGACGTTGAGGTTCCGAAGATTGACGAGCGCTGGCTGCTCAAACAAGGAAACTAACATGGAAACATTTATTGGACGCATTTTGCATTGGAACAAAGCGCGCCGTTTCGGGTTCATCGAAGTCAAGCGCGCAGGCGGCTGGCTCGAAAAGTACTTCATGCTCGAATCGCGCATCATCCGAAAAGAAGTCGAGCCGGAAGACGGTCTGACGGTCATGTTCACAAGCACGCAGCCATCACACATGCCTGGTGGTTATCCGGTCGCGGTCGACGTTCAGGTTCTGGCGAACGGGGCGTCAGCATTAGCGCAGCCTGAGAAAGTCGAGCCAAAGGCGGCGCTCTAATGAGCGCGAATGTAGATGTAAACGCTATTCTTCGGAAGTCGTTTGCGGAGTACGCGCAGCAACAACCAACCGCGCCAGTTTCGGCTCCTGAAACGGATAATCTGGACGATCTGTTTAGCGATACTGCCACGACAGCGGCTCCACCTGCTGCCCCCGCTCCGGTCGTACGGAAATACGAAGGGTTTCTAGCTGTCGCGATGCGCGCCCACGCTCGCGGTGAGCGCGTGCTACCGATTGCTGTTGGGGCCAAGAATCCGACGACGAAGTGGAAAGGTTCCGTCATCGATACGGATAACAGTGAAGAGTGGGCCAGACATTCGGAGCAGTGGATCAACGAGTGCAACGCTCAGTTTCCGAATGCCAATGCATGTGTTCTCGCGAAGCTGTATGAGGAGTGCTTCGTTGATGAAGATGCGTCCGAAGAATTTCGGAAGGGATACCAGCATTTTGCCGGTGAACCGTTTCCGCGAACGTTCACGACGCAGTCAAGGCCGGGCCATCGCCAATCGCACTGGCTGCAAACCGATGCGACCAGACGGCTCGGCAACGTCGCTCAAGTTGAGCGCGACGGCGTATCTTTTAGTTTTCGTCAGCACAACCTTTACGTTTTGAGTGAAGGTAGCCAGCATCCGAGCGGCGCATTCTATGACGTGTTTGACGCCAGTCCGATTGTCACGATGCCGGACAAGTTAGTCGAGTACATGCGCCGCCTCCGGGACGGCGAATCGACCGAACGTAACGCCGTTGTTTCCGTCCAGTCGGTAGATATCGACACGACACCGGACGGGCCGAAGATTCCGTATCATTCGCATGACGTGACGCTCGCCAAAATCGCCGGGAAGATTCATCGCAACGAGCCGGACCTGACTGAGGATGAACTGGACGAACGACTGATCGCAATCTGTGAAGCCCGGTGTGAGTCGTTTGGTTCGGACTACAAGCAGATGACTTCGAAGATCGCCCACAGCGTTATGCGGTATGTGGACAAAGATAATCTTGCTCCGGCGATGAAAGAGCGGATTGCTCAGAAAGTTCAGGAGCAGCGCGAATCAACCGGAACCGCGCAAGCGAAGAGTGAGCCGCAGCCAGTCGCTGCGAACGCGATCACACGGGAAACGATTGATCGAGAGTTTCCTGCCTACGATGGTAAAGCTCCCGCCAAGCCTCGTATGGTGATCGAGAATTTTCTGGTAAGTGGCACATCGTTCTTCGGATCGTTGCCCGGCGTTGGAAGGTCGTGGGTTGCGCTCAGTGTCGCCAAGGCTTTGACGACCGGCAAAAATCTGTTCGGCGATCCGAGATTTCAAGTTCTTGCGCCGACAGCTGTCCTCTACCTGTGCCCGGAGAGCGATGAGAGTACTTTCAAATACCGTTTGGGTGTTATGAAAATCACGCAGGACGCGAGTTTGTTTCGATATCGAACCGTCAGTCAGGGTTCTACGCTTGCACTGACGGATGAAAGGACATTAGCCGCGATCCGCCTGATGTCGGAGGGTCGTCGGGTGCTCGTCATTATCGACACCGCCATTCGCTTTATGACGGAGGGTTCCGATGAGAAGAGCGCCACGGATAACACGCTGGCGCATGACGCCGAAGTTCTTCGAGCAGCTGGCGCGGACGTGCTTTTTCTCCATCACAGTACGAAGGTCTCCGCGAAAGCCGAACTGACTCTCGAAAACGCTTTGCGAGGTACGGGCGACTTCGCCGCCATGGCTGATTGTGTGTTCGGGTTACGACGCGACGAATCGCTGTTTGATTATGGCGACGGCCCGGAAGAGATCGAGTGTGCCTGTGTTAAAACCCGTGCGCCTGAACGTCCGACTACTTTCCGTCTTCGTTTGAAGCGCGTCCGAGACGGAAAGCCGGTGTCCGTTATCGATGAAACGGGTGATCTTCAGATCGTGCAGCCCGAAGAAGCGTCGGCGAATTTGGGCAACAGGCTGTCGGCTATCCTGTCTTCTAATGCCGCAACGAGCACGCGACAGCTGAAGGACGAGCTTCATATCGGATACTCTCGAATTAAAAAGTTGGCTCAAGAACAAGGGTGGCAGCCCAGGGTGATTAGCACTTCGGAAGGCCGGAAAACGATTTGGAGCCGGTTATCTAATGGCGCGACAGACCCTAAAATCGCGGCAGACGTGACGTTTGGAAATTCAGGAGCAAATGAAATGGAACACGAAACTGAGTCGCCCATCGTGTATATAGAAGGCGAACGCATCGACCCGCCGCGTCCTGTTGGGAGACCGCCAACACTTCGAACGCCGGAGCCGTCGTTTCATGACCGTATGCGGAAGATAGTCGGCACCGACTTAACCGACGAGTTGTTTGAAGCGCTTTGGTCGGCCTATCAGCAGTTCCGCCAATTGGGTGGTGATTTCTTCATTTTCCGTTGCTCGGGTAAGCATGAGCAAGCTTGTACCGGCATCAGCGAGATAGCCGCGTGTCTGTGGCCGCCTGAATGTCTTGAGTACACTGCTAAACAGTTAAATCTGGAAGCGAGTTTCGGGTCGCACCCGACGTTTGCCGCGCAGCGCACGCTCACATTTTGGAGCACCGAAGCGGGCAAAGTGGAACGAAAAAAAGAAATCGCTGCCACCGTCGAGTTTATAAAACAGCATGATTACGGCGATCACGAGCACTGGCTTACACGGGAGCATGTGCTTCATTTTATCGGACTAGCTGGGATCGTAGGCGTTCCGAAAACGTTTCACGCGGAATTCGAAGCAGAGCTGGAAGCTGCGCTAGCCGCAAAGTAAATCCAAAAAGATATCGGCACCATCTGCGGGTATTCGAGAGATAGATGGTCTTTCGGATATTCGCGCCGAAGTTCTGGCTGACACCAACGCCTTAATAAAACAAAGGCCGAGGTGTCAGCTGGAGCAAAGAATTCTGCCCGTACGCGGGCGGGATCGAGCTGCTCCTCATCGCCGGGCCGGGCCGCGATCTGCTCTGCCGTAAACGCTGATCTATCGCGGCCCACAACAGAAAAATAAAGAAGGTTATATGGTTGTCAATTTGCATCATGCTCCCCGATTCGGCGAATCGAACGTGGAGTGGGGGCCTCAAGTAAAGCAAAAGCATCAGCGTGGGCGGCGAAACGCGCAGACCCGAGCGGCCCGAGCGGAACGTCAAGCACGCCTGGCGCGCACGGCGCCGGTCCCAGCCGCGCCCAAAGCCACGGCCCCGGCCACAGTAGCCGAGACAGCAGCCCCGACGGCTGACGAACTGCCGCCCGGCTGGCACGCCTATATCTTCAAATCGCATGCGCCGAGGGAAATGTTCAACCCGGCGCGAACGGCAAACGTTGTTAGGGACGACGGAAACTTCGTAGTAATCGAAGCAAGGAGTCGAGGAGAGCAAAAATGAGTTTAAAAATTGGTGATTTTGTTTTTGCCGGTTCAGACGGCAGGGGACAGGTGAAGTCTATTAAAAGTAACGGCGATGTCGTTGTGGAGGTAACCGGCGTCAGGAGTCCGGTCATGAACCATTACGCCGCGCAGGAGTGTCGGGTTATTCCTAGCACCGATGACTTGGAAGTCGCTGCGACGCTGGAGTTTCGAAGTCGACACGTCACGGATTTTCTTCCGGTTCAAGCCAACGTGGCCGCAATGACTCAGTACATACGCGCCAACGGTCTGCGTTGGGATATCGATGGTCTGGAGACCGCGTTCGCATTTTTAAAGCGCGCCGGTCGTCTCGCCCCTGTTCCGTCAGCAGTTCCGGCAACTCCTGCCCCGGAGCCTATAGCGCCTAAACCGGCGCTGACGAAAGAAGACGTTGCGAAGATGAATGGACCGGCCTTCTGGAAGGCTGTTCGCGAGCGACCTGATGAACTGAAGGCGCTCGGAATCAAGATATAAGGAGACAATAATGAAAACCCTAACCGATTTTCGAAAAGAGAATGACGCTGTCGCAGAAGTTCAACGCGTAGCTGCGTTGTTTGGCAGTTTCCGCCGCGAGCATCCCGAGTTCGATTCAGAAGCAAGCGCAGACTCGATTCTACAACGTCACGGTGGGGTTCGCCCGACCGCCGAAACAATCGAGGAACTGGCCATTGAGCTGGTTCGAAATGGAATCATCCGCCCCATCTCCGCTGAAGAGCAGCAGCGCGAGAAGCAGCAGATGGCGGATGAACTGGTAGCGCACTGTTCCACGCGGAAATTCAGACCGTTCGAACGTGATCGCTGGAACGCTAAAGTTTACGCTATGACCCGCGAGCGATATCACCACGAACTGATGCGCATGACGCGAGCTGAGTTGAAGGACCTGGTTGAACGCGATACGAAGCGCCCGTGGATCGTCGAGGAAAAACTGAAACGGTTTCCTGCGTACAATCCGCGCATTTGTTTGGAGACGAAAGCCGCCTGGGAAGAACGGTTCGCCGCCGAACGTCAACGTTTGCTCGACTTGCGGATCGAAGAGTTGGAAGTCATCGGTGCGAACCTGAATTTCGTCGCCGAGCATAAAGACGCAACCCCGCAAGAACTGGCCGAGGAAGCCGTTCGGTTCGATAGTGCGCAGCATCAGGAGCACGTCGGCTCAACACCGCTCATACCGCCTGAGTCGGGCCGGGTACGTGATCGCTGGGAGCCGGTTACGATCCGTCAGGACCAGCGGCAGCCAGCCAAGCAGGAGCCGGACGCCTACGTTTCCTACAATCGCGGCCAGCTGGTCAACATGCCACGTCCCCAATTTCGAGAAAACTTCCAGGTAAACCGCAATGGGCGCTGGGAGTATCGAAGTGAAGCTTTGCGCGAGTCGATCACTAAAGTTCTAAACGGCCAGGAATCCGAACTTCGGGTCGCCGTGAATATTTAAGGAGAAATCCAATGTACAACGAAGCCCAACAGCAGTACGCCACGCTTTGTGGCGAGATTTTTAAATCGTTCGCGAACAAGCGACCGATCAATCCTACGCCCGACGAGACGAAGATTTTTAACGAGTGGTACGTTCGACAGCCCAGTTTGCTTCAAGCTAAGGACGCCTATTCGGTTAATGCCGGTCTTTTTTGGTGCTGCACATTGAAGTACAACAGCACGGTTACCCCGGAATTTCTTGACGCGTGTAATCGGTCGGCTGAACTGGCCCCATTGCTACTGCGCCCTGCGCCTCAAGCACCGCAGCCTCCGACCGCAGCTGAGCGTCAGCAGGCTGAGGAACAACTGGCCGCGCTGGATAGGTCCTGGCGCGGCGATGGGCGTGATTCGAGCGGCGCTCCGTTCGCCGTTTGCTATAACAGCGTAGATAACCTCGACAAGATGATTCAGTGGTGCAGCCAGGAGTGCGCCGGTTTGGTCGATGGCAATACGTTGCTTTTGGCGTTCAAAAATCTGCTAGCGAAGGGCGAGCTTATCGCGCTTCCGAAAGAGCAGCGCAAAACTCATGATGCGCCAGCAACCCAGCAGTCCGTTCGTGACGCTCAGCAAGCCAATGCTGAACGGCACAAGGACCAGCGTGGCGATGTCCAGGCGATTCGGAAGCTGCGCGCTGAGTTCTCCCGAGACTATGACGCAGTAGAGGGCTATCGAGGCACTGGGTCTCATGGGGAAATCTCCCATGCAGCCACGTATTCCGGGCAGTGCCAAGGCTTCGCCGAATTGAAGAAACGCTATGACGGCAAGTTCAACGGCGAGCTAGCGCCGATGTACGAAAAAATGATGGCGGACTTGGAAAAGGCGATTCAAAAGCACAGCCCGTCAGGCGGGGCGATTCGCGTGTATGACAAGGATTCCCAGGGGACGGTCACCACTGCGGGTAGCTTCGCTGATGTCATGACGCAGCTGCCCAAACATGAACCTTCAAAGCGGACGAATCGCGATGTATTCGGGGAAGGTGCGCTGCCAGCCAATGCCCCGTTCCCGCCGCTACGGTAACCAGATGCGTGATCGGACTGTACCAACTTTAAGTGACGACGAAAAAACGTCGGCACTCGGGAAGTCCATCGACCGATCCATCCAGGAAACATTTATTCGCCGGTATGACAAGCGGTTTGCGGCGCTACGCCGGGTTGAACGACATGTGCGACAGGTTCCGCTACCGTTGCTAACAATTTGGTGCCCGACCGGCGTTGATGGAACGTCTGTACGCATGAAGAACCGATTCGTTGTGTGGCTGTCTCCGAGTTTGGAGAACCGACCACAAAGCTACGTGAACTTCGTCGTGGCCCACGAAATCGCCCACTGGTATCTGGGGCACGTGACGCGAAGGCAGTACAGCCGCGTCCCCAATTATCAAATAGAGTTTCCTGCAGACGGTCTAGCCAGAGCTTGGGGTTTTCATGGCGAAAGTACCGAACATATACCGGCCTAATGAAGTTTTCGAGTTTTACAAGCAGTAAGTAGTAGCCGCATTGCGGCAAAGGAAGTCACATGAAGAAACAAAGGTTGCAGTCTAGTAATCGTGAGGACAAAAGCTACGGGATTCCTCTCGTGCATGAGTCCGTGGGCGTTGGGAAGAGCGGCTCAGACATGTCGGAGCACCTGAAGGGACGAAAGCAGTTGCAGCGCGCTCGTGATGTTGCCGTAGCGGCAATCAGCAATCCCGGCGAAGCGTTAGATCGCAAGGCCCGCAGCAAGTCGCCTAAAGACTTCTTGCGCAAGATTTAATCGAGGCGACCATGAAGAAAATTGTGTATTCAGATAAATCCCACAGCAGTTCAATGGTTTCTGGCACGGAGATGTCGCCACGACCCCACCTAGAAAAAGTGAGTCGGTCGCCGCGCCCAGCCGGACATCATCAAGCTTCGACCGGCGAAGTTACGTCAACGCCAGATTCAATGAAAGACCGGAGCCGAAAGGACAAGCAGCGTGTCCAGGGCAAGTTTGGCGTTGAGTCGCGACTCCAATCCTACGAACACAGCGAAGTTAAGCCTGCCGTTGAAAAAGCTCGCCGTGATGTTGAGCACGACAAGTACGTCAATCTGCACGGCTCAAAACGGCATGAGAAATAAATCGATGAGAATTCCAAAGCCGCGAAATAAGAGACGCGGCCCGAAAGTGTCTGCGGTAAAGATTACGCCGCCGCCGATGGCTCCTGTTCCGCTGGACAAATTGCGTCACGGTGTCGATCTGTTTCGTCGCTGAGTAAATTCACAACTAACCGAAGGCATCCCCTTCAAAGGCCGGAAGGCCGAGGAGTTTATATGGAAGCAGCAGAAGTGTCGTTGCAAGTCAAGGAATTGCGTGACGAGATCAGAACACTGCAATCCGAGATTCATCTTTTGAAACGCCAACAATCTTCGCGTCGCGGCGAACCTGGCTTGAAGGGCGACCCCGGAAAAGATTCAGTTGTCCCTGGCCCGCAGGGTCCAGCTGGGGTGGTGTCCAAAGCGCAGGCAATCGCGATGTTCCGCGAGGTAGTGAACGAACCGGAAACTTTGCGGCAACTTGTTAAAGAGGCCGTTAAGGTCGCTGTGTCTGAGTTCGCCCGGCGTTTGAAGAGAACAGACGCCGAAGGAGAAGCAGACCGTGTACGGGCCGAGCGGGACCCCGATTATTGGTACTCGAAGGTTTAAGTTTTTGCCTCGTGCCGGGCTGGAGCGCTACGCTGGCACTGCCGATAGTCTCGGTTTCGGAACGCAGCCAGTCGTCGGTTTTTCATGCTTACAAATCTCATGAAAGTCCGGGCGCAAACCCCACAATTTCAGTCGCAGGCGACTGGTTGTGGCGGCCCGGCTTTGCTCTCTTTAAGTATGGACCGGCACGGGAGGAGAGCTTGGGAGCTGTTGAACACAAGCGGCGACTTGTAATAGGGTTTTCTTTGCTGGGGTTGGCAATTACGGCCTCAATTTATGCAGTTATGTTATTCGTGCCTCACTCGGAAACTCCAAGTCGAGCAGAGACTTTCTTGGGTGTTCTTTCGGTCGTTCTTTGTCCCCCTGGTCTCCTGACCGTTCCGCTTTTTGATATCGAACCATATACGTCTCAGGGTGCCGTCTTGTGGTTGATAGTTGGGCTAATGAACGCCGCGCTTTACGGAGCGATTGGAGCGCTGATTTTCCGGTTTCGCCGCAAATCAGAGTAACTCTAGTTGTGCCTGAACGGGGCCGGGTCCTTCCCTATATTTGTATCCTCTTATTTCCCGCCTACTGGTAGTCCCAGCTCTCTTTCCAGTTTCTCTTTATCCTGCCGCGATATCCAAAAGCGCATGTAGCTTCGCTTGTCTGTTTTCTTGGTGTCGATTTTTAGCCGTTCAACCCCGATAAGTTTGATTCGACCGGCTTGCGCCTTTGCCCATACGAAATCGTAGATGTAGGAACGCGATAACCCCTCCCAGAGCACAATCAGGTCATGCACATCAAATCGGTCCTGATTGTGCCGAGGAATTGCCCGAAGATGTCGCCGGAATTTACGAAACGGGTTTTTCCCCTCTTGGATTATCCTCAGTAATTCGTCGCCCTCGATAACTTTGTAGCCCAGTTCCTGCCGCAATCGAAGAGCTTCAGAGCGAGCATCCCTCATCGGCGGCCTCCGATCTCGATCACACCCGCGAGTTGTTTTTCTGCTTCCAGAGCTTTCAGTTGTCGTAGTTGGGCCGCGATGGCTGTGTTTGAATCCTGAGCCTGCTTCGATTTCATCTGTTGAATCCAGGGGCTGTAATGGTCCTCGACCATCTTGACAGTGTCGCCCAGCGCCTTCGCGGCCACCTGGATCGAGTCATTGATGCCAGAGCAAATGATCCCGACCGCAAACGTGTCCCGGTAAACGTGCGCGCCGGGGTTCTTGTAGGTACCGATATCTGTCTTAATTTTGCCGATGCCAGCGGCTTTATGGAGTTCGGTTAGCCGTTGCCACCAGTAGTTTTCTACGGACTCAACTTCGATAGCTTGACCCCGCTTGCCCTTCTCCAGGAACGGATGCCGTGAACTTGCGCGGCCAATGGGGATGTTGCGAAGCAAATCCAGTACGTGTGCAGGCAGGCCCGTGATCGCGATCTTATCGGTTTTTGTGCGCTCATACGTCAGGACCCCGTTCGCGTCTACGCGGCATTTGGGCGCGTCCTCGAAGCTGAACAGCGTGGCATCTATCAGCGCCATTCCCGACCATCTTAAAAGCTCGATGAAGGCAAGCAGGCGCTGGGCCTCTTCAAGTTCTTCCTTCGCTTGCTCGGCTGCCTTGACTTCCTTGACCGCACCCTCCGCCATGGCCTTCCTGACTGCAGCCTCTTCAGCCTCTTCAGCCTGCATGACGGCAGCGCGGGCGTAGTCGCGGATAATCATCCATTGCTCCGGCTCGAATGCGCCTGTGCGATTGCCTTTCTTGATCGACGGACGCTTCGAAAGTGCGAGGGGGTTCTCAGGAATCCACTTGTGTTTTAGGCAATAGTTGAAGAACTGTTTGATCTTGCCAAAATCATGAGCGTTGGTTGTCTCACTTACTTTCCAGGACGCCAAAAACGATTCAACCATGATCGGCGTCAAATCGGAGACGAGGGTCGGGCGCGGCGACTGGGTCTCCAGCCACAGCAACAGCCTTCCAGGACGGCGTACCTCGAAGCTCTTGGGGTCTACGTAGCCCATGACCGTCTGCAAGGACTCGATGGTTCCAGGCTCCCGCTTCTCGACGTAGATTTTATTGTTGAGAAACTGCCCAATCGCCTCCTCGATGGTTACCGTCTTGGCCGCGTCGGCGGCGTTTCGCGCTGCCTCCTGCTCTCGCAGGCGCTTGTTCTCGACCTTGTCCGGGTTAAACTGATCCATCCATTCCTGGGCCTTTCGCTCGGCCTCGGCCCAGTCCCGTGTTTGCGCTGATTCGCGCTCGGTTTCGGTACTGACGCTGGAGTCGTATTTGAACACCCACTTGCGGCAGCGGCAGTGTTCATGGACGCCGAATTCCGGGTAAATCAGCTGGCCCGCTTCTTCGTATGGCTTTTCTTTCAGCCGTGCGGGGCAGTCCGGCGAATGGCGCACCTTGACGTAAGCGTGTCGGGTCACTTTATTGGGAATTACCGCGAGTTCGCTCATGATGCTCCTCTCATGTGCAGCTGGTTCTGGCCAGCTGAGTCTAGGTTTCCACTAGATGTACGTTATGAAAATAGCTCGTTGGTACTACGTTGCTAAGGCGTCACTTAGGGGAGTCTATCAGAGTCCATTCTAAACGATTTTAAGTCTAATGATTTTGTAAGTGCACATTCTAAAGGGGTTAGATGTACCATTTGCGTAAGTGCGGATTTTGAGGGGGTTGCGCCGAAGATGGGAAAACGGAATCGCGAGCCGTCCGAGGTGTCGCCCCGAGGCAGCCAGCGAGAGCGAAAGAGATTTAAGATCTGAAATTTCAGATTTCAGAATAGGCGGAGGGAGGCCAAAATCGGGACGTAGTTCTCCCTGCGCGACAGTCATACGATAGGTTAGCGTTGTGGTAAATGCGGGTCAATCGCAGCGAGTTGTGAATAAGTTGCGCATTGTGGAAAAGGAGCGTGCAGGGCGCGCTATTGCAGCGTCTTTACGTCCGTGTAGAGCTTCTTTAAATGCTCATCAGACATATCGACGATTGGTTCGTACATGAAGGCATTTAGGTGAATGTTCGCTGGCGTCATCAGAGCGACGCGTTCGAGTACCTTGACCGTTTCGATTGCTGCGCCGAACATCTGTTCATATTTGTTGAGAAGGATACGGGTTTGATTTTTCCTGATACCCGCAACGAATGCGTCGTCGTGTATCTTCTCTATCATGAATTGCTCAGCCCCTAGTCGAATCGCCATGGACAATATGATTTTGTTCTCGAAATTGACACCTGCGTTCTCGGCCAGGCATTTCTCAGCTTCGTCCCTGATCGAGATAGCGACGCTTTTTGCAGGATTAGGGGCCACAGCACCATTTCCCGAAAATAAATTCTTGAAAATCTTGTCTAGCTCGGATTCGAGAATCTTCTCTGTATCGGCCTTCCAGTGAACCAGCGAGGTTAAAGTAAGAAAATCAGGATCAGTATCTTCACGCATGTACTCGATGAGATTTCGGATGAAGGGAATGGACGCAATCCTCTTACGCTCATCGTCGAAGAAATGCTTCTTCCAATCGTTGACAAATACGTTCTCTATACCTTTAGCGCGTTCGAGACTGATACCGGTCGGCATCCTTGTGGCCATGAGGCATTTGGGGTAGCGGACTAGATTACGATTGTGTATGGTGCGAAAGAAATCGAAGTTGTGGGTAAGAATTAGGATTTTGAATTTAAGCTCTTTGGCCATATCGAGCAGGTACTGGATGATGGCGTACTTATTGCGATAGTCAAACGAATCCGCAATGTCGTCAATTACGAAAAACGTCTCCTGTGCGTTTTGAAGACGTACTTGGACGTCAAAGAGGATATCTAGGATGTATAGAGCTTTTTTTTCGCCCTGGCTGAGTAGTTCCAAAAGCGCTTTCCGCTCGATCGACGCCACTTGTCCATCGTCTTCACACGTGAAGGCTAGTAGGGGTTCTGCATTGCCCACCACCACCGCATCTCTGTTCTTGATGCTCAGCTTGCACGGGACGAAAAACCTCTCGTTAAACGTGGCTATGACGTTCTCCCACTGAGTGTGCTCAGCTTTGGCTGCCTCTAAGATTTCGCGGCTTTTCTTCTCCGCTTCATCGCGCTTGCTTACCACGTCTTCGTAGAGCGTAGCGTTCGACTTGAGATAGGACTTCCACACTTCCTGTTTAAACTTTGTGATGGCACCCATCTGGGAGAGGATAGCTTCGTTGTTTAGGATATATGTCCTGAATGCCTTCAAAGCTTGATTGGCTGTGAGAAGCGCATCTATGTTGTCAAACTTGGTTCGGAGATCTCCGTCCGTTGTGATCCTCTTTTTTTCTTCCGCGATAAGCTGTTCTAGCTCCTCGCGGCTCGTTATCTCCTTCCGTTGTGCTCCGCTCAGGGTGACGAAGTGTTTCGCCTTGAAAAATCCTTGGTCGGCGAGATGTTTGGCAATTGACGACGCGTTATAGTATTCAAACGTACCTTTTCTGAAATAAACCGATTTGGATATAAGCTCGTTGTATCGTGCAATGTAGGCGTCGAGCGCAGATTTGACGTCTGACTCTTTCATTACTTCCAAAACCTTATCGCTAAACACGGTATCGTATGGCAGATCCGCGTACGGCGTATCTGTTTGTGCCTGCAGTTCCTTGTGGAGGCGGCCAAGCGCGACGTAAAAATCTCCTGGGGCGCCTGTAAAAGCGGTTGACATCTCGTTCTCTAAATCTGAGCCTTTGATGCCGGACTGGGCTTTAATGGCCTTCAGCAAAGCCTTCTTGGCCTTTTCGGTATCAGAATGGAGCCGCTCATATTGCTCGCGCAACTTGCTGTTGACGAGCAATATTGCCGTGTTCTCCATTTCTTCGAGCGGTTCTTTGTACGGCGTCAGGACCACGATGTCCTCTTTAGCCAACTCCTTTCCGCTTTCGTCATTCATTTCGCACCGGCTCACTCTTTCCCGGTACAGTCGGTCTGTCGGTTTGTTTCCCGCCGCGACCGCCGCGAACGTAAGCGCAAGTGATGTTTTCATAGAGCCATTCGGCGCGTAGACGGCGTACACGTTACTGTCAGAAAAGTCGAAGGTGTATTGGAGTTTTTTTATCCCGTAGCAATTTTCAAGGTTAATTGTGAGCTTATTCATTCGTTCACCTGCAGAGGGCGCCCTTGCTAACTCTTGAGGTACGTTAGCGTCGTGTTAAGTGCGGGTCAATTATAGTAAGTTGTGAATAAACTGCGCCTTGTGGAAAAGCGAGATCGGGAGCGGCGGATTATTGGCCATGGCGGATTTCGGAGATGAAGTCGGCGAAGCGACTTTCGACTTCGGCGCGTGAGAGGGCTTCGGTGCTTTGGCGGGTCATGGAATAAGAGCTGGTGCCTCTTTCAAATTTTGCCTCGAGGGCGTAAGCGGCGACGGGATTGCCCACCCCTTCGGTGGTGAAGGTCAACGTGCCGCCGGCGAGCTGCTTGGACCAGGCGTCTTTGCCTTGCGCGGGTTGTTTCGAGTCGTGCTGCGAGTCGTTTTCCATCCGTGGTCTCCTATTCAAACTGCCGCACTACCTATTCACGAGGCGGTTGGCATCGACATAGCTGATCGCATCCTGGGTCATAAGTGCGAAGGAACCTTCCTCGCGGAGCTGGCGCGCGATGCGCGCGAGCAGGCCGAGCGTGGCGCGCATGGGCCCGGAGCCCAGGCTGACGCGAGCGACGCCGAGGCGTTCGAGGGCCGGGATCGCGGGGGAGCCTGCGCCTGCCAGGATATTCAGCGGGCCTTCAAGGCCGCGGACCAATTCTGCAATGACCCGCTCGTCGATCACTCCGGGGGCAAACAAACATTGGGCGCCCGCTTGGCGATAGGCGTTGAGGCGGTCAAGTGCATGCGCCAGGCGGGTTTCCGCGGGACCGATGCCGTGCAGAAAAACGTCGGTGCGGGCGTTGAGGACGAAGGGAACGCCCATGGTTTCCCCAGCTTCGACCGCGGCGCGGATTTTTTCCTTCTGCTGGCTCACTTCGAAGAGCCGATCGGGCGCTCCGGGGATGCTGTCCTCGAGATTCATTCCCACGGCTCCCGCGGACATAACTTCGCGCGTGGTATCGGCAACTGCTTCGGGGGTTAGTCCGTAGCCTGCCTCCACGTCGGCGGTGACGGGAACGGCGACAGCTTCGGCGATGCGATGGACAACGGCGAGCATCTCGTCTCGGGGGATGCGCTCTCCATCGGGATAGCCGAGCGCATTGGCAATCCCGGCGCTAGTGGTGGCGATGGCGGGGAAGCCGGCGTCCTCGAAGATGCGGGCGCTGGCGACGTCCCAAGCGTTGGGAAGGACGAGAATCTTGCGGCGGTCGTGGAGCTGCAAGAATTGGCGGCCCAGGTCGGGCAGAGGGGGTTTTTCAGGTTTGGGCACCTGGATACTTTGCTATGAGTGCCGGAATCGTGCAAGGGGTGGAGAAAGCCTCAGGTCTCGGCCGCATTTTTTGCTAACGCGTCGCTTACGTGCCCGGCGGCGGCCGCGACCTGAGCTACAAAGTTTTGTTAGCCGCGAAAAGAGTAGGAGAGATCCCTCGCTCCGGTTCGTCGCTCGGGATGACCATCCTAACCGGATGGTCACTTGCTGACGTCGAGGAGCTCCACGTCGAAGAGCAGCGTGGCGTTGGGCGGGATGACGCCGCCGGCGCCGCGCGCGCCGTAGCCGAGTTCGGGGGGAATGCGCAACTGGCGCTTGCCGCCGACTTTCATTCCCGCGACACCTTCCTCCCAACCCTTGATCACGTGGCCGGCGCCGAGTTGAAACATGAAGGGCTGGCCGCGGTCCACTGAGCTATCGAATTTCTTACCGTTGGAAGCGAGCCATCCGGTGTAGTGCACGGTGACCGTTTTTCCATTGGTGGCGGTGACGCCGGTGCCAGCCTTGAGGTCCCAATATTGAACGCCGGAAGCGGTGGACTTCGGCTTTCCCTCGACTTTGGTGGGGCTGGAGTTATCGGTCTGAGCCGCGAGAGAGGCAACGGCGAGAAACGCAAAAAAGAGAAAGAAGGCGACGGATTTTGATTTCATGTGTTCTCCGTAATAAAGGCCATCATATAACAAAAAAAGCGAGTATGCCCGGCGAGGAAGTTATCCGCCGCAGGCCGCGCAGGCGAAGTGTTGCGGATGTGACTTGTGCCGCTACGAGAAAATGCGGAACGGAAAGGCCAAGCGGGTGCAACGATTTTCGGGACACCTCGGAAACGTGAATCAAAAGAGCGCCGCAGCATGCGGGAATTGCTCTTCCCTAGATACTGCGGCGCCGATTTTGTCGAGACTCTGGTATTAGCCCTTGCGCGTTGCGGCGTTGTGCTTCTTGTTGTAGATGTTACGCGACGCTTGATTTTGCTGGTGGTTGATCTGCGTCTTCTGGGCGCCCGTCAGCTTGCCGCCGTTGGCAGAGCGGTCCGCCGCGACTTGACGGTTGACGCCGCGCTGCTGGTTCTCGAGCTTCGCGGATTCGCCGGCGGTCAACTGGCCACTGCGCATGCCGTTGGCGATGCGGTCCTGTTGGTTTTCGCGCCGCTGGCCAACCTCATTGTTACCGTAGTGGGCATTATTGGCGTTGTGTTTATCTTGATTGATGTCCTTGGAGACTTGATTCTGCTGCTTGTTGATCTGCGTCTTTTCCGAACCGGTCAGCTTGCCGCCGTTGGCGGCACGATCCGCGCGAGTCTCCGCGTTGATGCCCGCTTCCTTCGATTCCAGATTCGAGGTTTCTCCCGCCGTCAGGCTGCCGTTCTGCACGCCATTGGCCATGCGGTTCTGCTGGTTATCCTTGCGTTGCGCGATCGTGGGATCGGGCTTGGCCGGGTTGCCTGAAGCCGGGTTTTGATTCTGGCCTTGATTCTGAGCCAGCGCGCCCGAAGCAGCCAGCAGCAGCGCGCACGGCAATACGGTCCACTTCATCCAGTTAGATCGCATCGGTTGCTCTCCTTGTTTCCGGCTATCGCGCCGGCGGCTTCCCGCGCTCGATGTCAACGGCTTTGACCACACTTGATAGAACACGGCCCCGGGCGAGAAGTTCTCACTAGTTTGCGAAAAGGTGATCTTGTTTCCAACTGGACGGAAGGACAGGGATTCCCGAAGAGAAAATGAGACACCGGGGGGTTGCTGGCGATCAATTTGCTGTGAGGGCAGGCTTGGGCGAATCAGACTGGGGCTGCGGCGCAAGCCCCGACCCGAGCAGATCAACCAGAGCATGGTTCAGCTGCTCACGCAATCGAGCGCGCTCGTTTGCGCTGGTAATATAACGCACGGAAATTTCGGTTCCGCCGCTGACGGACTTGACATTGATGGCAGGTTCCGCGGAGAGAGCCTTCAAGTCGCGCGACTTGATTGCTCCATGCCATTCGCGTTCGGCTTGCCGCGCTCGTTCCGAGGTTGCCTCGAGAACGCTCTTATGAATGGCATCGACGACAGGATGGAGATTCTGCCCGGTGGGCAAAACCAGGGTGAGCTCATCCCAGAGCCATTGCCCGGACGTCGAAAAATTAAAATAGTGGCCTTCCACCGCATAGGTATTCATGAAGGTCACCCTGCGCCCGGTGGGATGGCCGGAGGCGGTCCAGTTGCCGGTTTCGAGCAGCACGGTATGGAACATACTGAGTTCCACCACTTCGCCGGTGACGCCATTAATCTCCACCCAGTCGCCGACGCGGATGCCGTTTTTTCCCATCAAGACAAAGCGGCCAACGAAGGCGACGGGAAAATCCTTCAGCGCGATCGTCAGGCCCGCAGTGGCAAGCCCCACCATCGCTCCGAGTTGGCTCGGGGAGCCGAATAGCACCAGCAGAGCCAAGAGCACTCCGGCAACCTGCAGGGTAACTCCCGTGGCCGTACGCAGCGTCTCCACCTGATGGCGGTCCATTGATAGCTTCGCGAGCAGACTCCCAATCCAGTCATCGAGGAAGAGGGCGAGGATGGCGATCACCAGAATGATGAGCACGCCGCGCAAAGCCAGGTTTACGATCGAGCGCTGTTCGGCAGCGACCACGGCGATCCATTGGCCGTACACATTGGCCAGTTGTTTTTCGTTTTCGATGCGCTTGTCCAGAGTGGAGAGGGTCTTCTCATCAGCGGCGCGGCGTTTCGTGGTTTTCAGGATGGCCGCCGATTCTTCCTTACTGGGGTTATTGCTCTCCTCGCCAGCGGTGGATGTTGACGCCGCAGTGGCTGGCGCAGCGGGACCCGTTGATTTCTGGTTCTGTGGCTCGATCTGTCGAGAAAGAGAGTTGTGCTGCGCCGCCAAGGCCGCTCCCGCGGAGAGGGCCTCTTGTCTCGCGCTCCACAGTTGCAACTGCTTCTGGTGCAGCGCAGACCATTGCTGAAAGCGGTGGATCAGGCCGCGCGGTTCAATGGGCGCGCTGACGTTGACCTTGGTTGCGTCGGAGGCTTGCGAGGCCGCTTCGTGCTCCTGCACCATCGCCTGCACGCGGTCCTGCGAGTCGCCTCCCGCACGACTCAGGTCTTCCTTCGCATCATCCACTTCGTCCTGGCGCAGTTCGAGCTGCGCCTTGGCCAGATCCAACTGGCTGTCCAGCGTATCTTTCTGGGCTCCAATCGCCTTTACCTCGGCCGTGGTAAGCTGCGTGACCTGCGCCTGCTCCGCCGCAAGCGCATCCTCCGCCTTCAGCACGCGTGCCTGTATCTGCTTCGCCTCAGGGGTCAATACGGGCGGATGCTGCGTCACGTCGAGCACCGCGAGCGCAAAGGCGAGGTCCATCTCCTGATCGCCCAGCTGCAGGGCTTCCTGCGCGAACGGCAGCTCTACCGCGCTAGTAGGCATGCGCGCGAACGCCTGGGTTGTTAACAGGGGCGTCTGATCCACCAAGACAGCCTGCTCAGCTCCGGAGGCTACGGCTGCGCCATTCCCGCCGGGGAGGCTACTCTCGCGTCCGGTGCGAATGAGTCCATACACGGTGGCGATGAGCAAGATCACCAGTACGATCGAGAAGATTTTGTTTGCGAGCTTCATTTTCTGTCGGAGCAATGCTGAAGAACGGGAAGAGTTTACCACTAACGCGCGACAGCTAAGGCGATCTGGGCGACATTCCGCCACAAATGCCAGCGTAAGTGCCGCCCATACCGAAACTAATAACTTCAGAGCGAGGGGACGGCGCTATGGAACGTCGTTCCGGGTGGGCCGTCCCTAGCAACGCTGTCCCTAGCACTAAATCGCCAAACGCTTGTTCGCAATCTGAAGCTCGACTAACGATCGTGGTCGTCGTGGTCTCGGCGGTCGCGATCATCGCGGTCGTGGCCTCGATAGTCCCTGTCGTGGTCATGGTCCCAGCGGTGATCATGTTCCAACCGCCCGCGATCTCCCTCCCAGTAGCCTTCAAAGAACTGCTGCCCATCGTGGTGCGGCGGCACCCAGCGCGCTCCTTCGTACGGTGGCCGAGTCCAATAACCTTCATGCCACCGGTAGCGTCGTCCCACCGGGTACCAATAGCCTTCTACCCACATGAACTCGGGACCTGGTCGTGCCGGCAGAACGCGGACGACACGTGGGGGCGGGGGTGGACCAATTCTGATTCCGATCGAAACCTGCGCGCGAGCTGCCGACATGCCGACGAACAGCATGGCGACGAGCAGGGCAGGCCTCAAGTAACTCTTCATTCTGTTTAATCTCCTTAGGCTAGCGCACCAACATACAAGCAGTAGCGCATGCTGAGGCAAGTCTTTGGCCAACGTCTCGGATTCCGCTTTCCGGTTTTATTTCAGCGGGATGCAGGAGGTTCATCTCGGACTAGCGCAGTACCGGTTCCATATAAGACAGGCAGCAATCAAGGTAAGTTTTACCGATTCGACGATTGCGTGACGCGGAAGAGACGGGCAATTCTCCGCGTGTTTAAGCGACGGCGGGAAACTTTGCGGGGCGTCCGTAAATCAAACCAAAAGAAGCAAGTGAAGAGAGGTACCAGCCATGAGAATAACGATAAGTCTTGCGGCCCTGCTTTGCCTGGCAGCCACGCCGAGTTTTGCGAGAAGCTGGCCGGGATATTCGGTCGATGCCAAGTGCTACCAGATCGAGGAACAGAATGTGAATCGCTTCGACACAAACCCGGCTGCCGATAGCGACAAGGACCTAGAAATCCGGCTTTGCTCACCGAACGCGAAAACAAAATCGTTTGCAGTCGTGCCCTCAGATTGGATGGGTTTGAAACTGGATTCCGAGGGGAACGCGAAAGCGGCCGAACTCGTACGGAAAAGCGGGAAGAGGTCCGTGTTTCCCGTGACCGTGACCGGGGAAGAGAGCAAACACACGATTAAAGTGGATTCGATTTCCATTTCCGAGTGACGACGCTGCTGGCCGGGCAGGCTTAACGAACAGAAGAGGCGTGCGTTTCGAAGATCGGCGCATCCCGGGCGGGAAATTTGCGCCGAGGAAAATGACGTGATGCCCTACAGGAAAGAGGCGCTCGGTAAGGATTCACAAGCGCCTCCTCTACTGCGTCAAGGTAAACCTAACCTCACTGGATCACCTCCTTCTCGGCAAATGCGCCGATGTCGACAGCGTTCGTCGACTGAAGAACCTGTCGCATGCGGTTAGTATAACGCCGCGATTCTTGCGAGCAAATACGGGAAATGCACGGTCCGAACGGGATGTTGCGTAAGTTTAAATCCGACCTTCGAGCATGTCCCGGCGAGGTCTCTGCTGGCGCACGCTAGATTTATGGAAGCGTAACGACTGCGCCCTGCAGCCGAGCTATAGTTATCCAGCTCAATCGCAGAAAGCTTTTCACCCTAAGAGGGCGAAGAAACGATGACCACAGCGGACGGGGAGAGCGCGAGAACGGCTCTGGCTAACGGCGGCGGAACGCCGGCTTCCACGGCCGCGACGCCACCAGCTCAATCGGCCGAGCACCCGATTTCAGCTAAAACGAAAAAGCAGAATATTCGTGTTTCTCCCGCAGTCGTGGACGCCGCCAGCAAGAGCGGCGAGCAAGTGCTTGTGGATTTGCGCACGTCGCTCAACGGTTTAACCGAAGTTGAGGCGGAAGAACGGGCGCGGACGGCGGGTCCGAATGAGATCGCACAAGAGCGGAAGCAAGGCTGGCTTCTGCGCCTTCTGAAAACCACGCGCAACCCGCTCGTCATTCTGTTGACAACGCTATCGATCGTCTCCTTCCTTACGGGAGACGCTCGGGGCGGTACGGTGATGGCGGCTATGGTGGCGCTGAGCGTGGTACTCCGTTTCTGGCAGGAAGTTCGAGCGGATGCCGCGGCGCAGAAACTCAAGGCCATGATCCATGTAACTGCGACCGTTGTTCGGGGCGGCGAAGCCAGGGAGATACCGCTCCGTGACCTGGTGCCTGGAGACGTCGTCAGGTTGGCCGCGGGCGACATGATTCCGGGGGACGTGCGGCTACTGTCGTCGAAAGACCTCTTCGTCAGCCAAGGCACCCTCACGGGCGAGTCGCTTCCGGTGGAGAAATTCCACGATCCCGAAACCAAAGGGGAGTGTTCACCCACTGAACTCAACAACATATGCTTCATGGGGACGAGCGTGGAAAGCGGCACGGCGGCCGCGGTCGTAGTAACGACAGGGGTGCAGACCTACTTCGGCAGTATGGCCCATTCGATCACCGGGGAAAGGGCACAGACGAGCTTCGATGAGGGGCTCAACCGCTTTACGTGGCTTATGTTGAAGTTTATGGCCGTCATGGTTCCTCTGGTTTTGCTCATTAACGGTTTTACGAAGGGGGATTGGAGGGCAGCCTTTTTCTTCGCGTTGGCCGTGGCCGTGGGACTCACTCCCGAGATGCTGCCCATGATCGTGTCCGTCTGCCTGTCCAGCGGGGCGCTGGCCATGAGCCGGAAGAAAGTGATCGTCAAGCGGCTCAACTCGATCCAGAACTTTGGGGGCATGGACGTGCTGTGCACCGACAAAACGGGCACGCTCACCGAGGATCGGGTGGTTCTCATGCGGCATTGCGACGTCGCCGGGCACGAGTCCGACGAGATACTCCTGGACGGATACCTGATCAGTTACTTTCAGACCGGCCTCAAGAACTTACTCGATCGCGCAATTCTAGATAGTTCCGACTTCCACGAGAAGGTGGTTGTCGAGAAGTACAAGAAACTGGACGAGATTCCGTTCGACTTCACGCGACGCATGATGTCGGTTCTTGTCGAAAGCCCCGAAGGCAAGTCGATCCTGCTTACCAAGGGCGCTCCAGAGGAGGTATTCCTGCGCTGCTCGCATTTTGAACTCGATGGCGCGCTGTCCAAAATGGAGGCGGATCAGATGTCAGAGCTCAAGCAAGAGTACGACAGCCTGAGCGACGACGGTTTCCGCGTGCTGGCGGTGGCTACGAAGGAGCTGTCTGGAAAGCAGATTTGCGCGAAGGAAGACGAGCGCGATCTCGTACTCAAGGGCTACGTCGCTTTCCTGGATCCTCCCAAGGAGACCGCAGGCCGGGCCCTGGCGGCACTGCACAGCCATGGCGTGAGCGTGAAAATCCTTACCGGGGACAACGCGCTCATCAGCCGGAAGGTGTGCAAAGACGTTGGACTCTCAGCAGACCCCATGCTGCTGGGCGGCGACGTGGAGAAAATGTCCGACGTCGAATTGGCCGAAGCGGCGGACAGGGCGGTGCTGTTTGCGCGCCTCTCGCCCGCGCATAAGGAGCGCGTCATCCGCGCCCTGCGGGGGAAGGGACACGTGGTGGGATTCATGGGCGACGGAATCAACGACGCTCCCGCCTTGCGAGTGGCGGACGTGGGGATCTCCGTAGACAACGCCACCGACATAGCCAAGGAATCGGCGGATCTGATTTTGCTCGAGAAGAACCTGATGGTGCTGGAAGAAGGCGTTATCGAAGGCCGTAAGGTGTTTGCGAATATCGTTAAGTACATTCGGATGGGGGCGAGCTCGAACTTCGGGAATATGTTCAGCGTGCTGGGGGCGAGCGCCTTCCTGCCTTACCTGCCGATGGCTCCCATTCAGGTGCTGACCAACAACCTTTTATACGACTTCTCGCAAGTGCCCATCCCGGCAGACGCCGTGGACGAGGAGCAAGTGACCCGGCCGCGGCCCTGGAACATCGGGGAGATCAAGCGATTCATTCTATTCGTCGGGCCGATCAGCTCGATTTTCGATTACGTGACGTTTTTCGTGATGCTTTATCTCTTCCACTGCTGGGATCGTTCCCGGGCGCCTCTGTTTCAGACAGGGTGGTTCGTCGAGTCGTTAATGACGCAGACGCTGATCATCCACGTCATTCGCACGAATAAGATTCCCTTCATACAGAGCCGAGCGAGTCTGGCGCTGACGGCCACCACCGTATCCATCATGGCGCTGGGGATGTGGCTGCCGTATTCGCCCCTGGCCTCGGCGTTGGGCTTTACGCACCTGCCTCCTCTGTACTGGCCAATTCTGGCGCTCATTCTATTCAGCTACGTGGCTCTTACGCAGGTCATCAAAGTGTGGCTGGTGCGGAAGCTATGGATCTAGTGGACGTGGGCCGGGCTGGTTCGGGTGGTCGCGGCAAAAGCAGCGGCGAGAGGAAGCGGCCGAAGCCTTGTTTTCCTGTAGAGAACAACTGACCCTCCGGGCAGGTGTTTGCGGGCGCGGCCGTATGCCACAGTGGAACCTCGACCAGGAGGAACCACATGGCTCAAACAATCTGGATCCACAGGCTCGCCGACACGCAAAAGACGCAGGCAGAGGGAATGGAGTACATCTGCGAGCACCTGTTTCAGGGGTTGACGCAGGCTGGCAAGCTGACAAAGGCAAAGGGTTGGAATCCGGTACCGAACGCCAGCTCGAAAGACGGCAGCACGTACCGGGCGCTATTTTGCGATTCCTGTGGAAAGAACTACAACAACGGCAACGTGCGGATGGCAAAAGAACCGGTACTCGCGTAAGAGGCCATTTCCTCTTGCAAAGCTAAGCTGCCACGGATCGCTTCCTTTCGGGCGCCGCTCGGGGTGTGCCCTTGGCCGCCGGCACGGCGAATCGGAAGCAACCGCGAAGGATGAGGCGCTCAGCCTTCGCCGCCGATATCGTCTTCCTCGCTGTGTTTGTGTTCCTCATCGTGACCCTGCACGTTCGTCGCGCCTCCTGGGTTCGGCTGCGGACGCTTATCGATTTGGCGCGGCGAGCGTTCAGGGACCGCGGAGGGGAATTTGTCGTGAGTCTGCCGGTCGCTTTCCATCCCAGAGAGTATCTGCCGGAATAAGGGCATTATCAGTGCGACCAGCTCTTTGTCCTTCCCTTGGACGACAGCCAACTTCGACTTCAAGTCTGTGTTCTGTTCGAAAGCAAGTTTTGTGAGAATTGCCGCTGCTGTTTCCATGGCCATGGTTTTGCCCTCTATGCGCGAGTGACGAGCGTAGAAAGCATCATACAGGCGTGCCAGGAGTTGAGCCATCGTTCTGGGCTTGGGGCTGGGCTTTGGGGCTGGAGCTGGTGACGGCGGTGTGGTTTCGGCGAACCGTTTCGGCCAGCGGGGCGGTAACGCGGGGAAGGCCTCTCAGTGTATATTAGCGCGCCGTAAGTATGTTTTGGCGCGCGGCCAAGTTTATCGAGGATCTGCGGCTGGCGCGACTTTTGACGCAAGAGCGCAAAACGACCAGCGGCGCATTGAGTTGCGCCGCGGTTAGAGGAGACGGCTGACAATCATGAAAGCGATTCAAGTGCCAAGGTTTGGCGGTCCCGAAGTGCTGCAAGTGGCCGACCTTCCCATTCCGGAACCAAAGCCGAACGAAATCGTGGTGAAAGTGGCGGCGATCGGCGTGAACTTCATCGACGTCTACTTTCGAGAAGGGCGCTATCCGGCCAAGCCGCCGTTTACCGAAGGGCAGGAGGCGGCGGGCAAGGTGCATGCCGTGGGCGCCGAAGTGAAGATGTGGAAGCCGGGAGACCGCGTGGCTTACACCAGCGTTCTTGGCTCCTATGCGGAGTACACGACCATACCGGCCGATCGGGCGGTACGCGTTCCGGAGGGGATCAGCGACCAACAGGCCGCCGCGGCCATGCTGCAAGGGATGACCGCGCACTACCTGACGCGCAGCACCTATCCACTAAAGAAAGGCGAGACGACGCTGATCCATGCGGCGGCGGGAGGCGTGGGCCAATTGCTGGTGCAGATGGCCAAGCAGATCGGCGCGCGCGTGATCGCCACTGCCGGCACGGAGGAGAAAGCGAAATTGGCGCGCGCGGCGGGCGCGGACGAGGCGATTGTTTATACCCAGGAGGATTTCGAGGCGGAGACCAAGCGGCTGACGGAAGGAAAGGGCGTGCACGTTATCTACGACGGGGTGGGGAAGAGCACGTTCGACAAAGACCTGAACCTGCTGCGGCCGCGAGGATACCTGGTGTTGTTTGGGGCGTCCAGCGGGGCGGTGCCGCCGGTGGACCCGATTGTGCTGATGCAAAAAGGCTCGCTCTTCCTGACGCGCCCGTCGCTCGCGCACTACATCGCGACTCGCGAAGAGCTGGAGCAACGATCGCGCGACATCTTCGAGTGGATTGCCGCGGGAAAATTAAAACTGCGGATCGGGCACGTCTACCCGCTCAGCGAGGCGGCGCAAGCGCAGCGGGATTTGGAAGCGCGGAAGACGACAGGGAAGCTGCTGCTCGTACCCTGAGCATCATTCAAGCTCACAGAGTCTTGGGCAAAACAAAAGGGCTGCGGCGAATCGCCGCAGCCCTTCTTCGCGTTTTGTTAGGAAGTTGCTTAGAAGATCAGTTTCAAACCGAGTTGGATGGCGCGTGGTCCGCCTTCGCCCAGCACAGGATTGGAACTGGTGATGTCTGGGGTCTGCGGCCGGAATCCGAACGATGCACCTGCATCCGCAGTGGGGTCGGAATAGGTGTTGTCGCCGCCAGGCCCGCCGAAGACGTTGGAAAAGTTAACACGATTGAGAATGTTGAACGCTTCCGCACGGAACTGCGCGGTAAGCCGTTCCTTGAATTTGAACTCCTTGGTTATCGACAAATCCCATGTGTAGAAGGGGAAGCCGTAAAAGGTGTCGCGGCCGGAGTTCCCTAGTGTGCCGTATGCAGGCGGAATCAGAATGGAACTGCCGTTTGCGTAGCAACCCAGGGTAGCCAGTGATGCGATAGCAGCCGGTCCGAGCGCGGCAGCTTTCGCATTGCAGGCTGCGTTGGCTGTGGCGGGTGCGCCGGCACCGCCAACCGGTCCCGTGCAATCCCCGGCGCAATTTCCGGGATAATAAGGAATACCGCCCGATCCGCCGTTGGTGTTCAGGAAGGCCGTCGTGGACTTGAAGTCATTGGGATTTCCGTAGAAGTTCCACCACTCGCCTTCCGTCGATTGAGCATTGATTTCGTTCGTTCCGCTGAAGTCGGTGGTGAAATCATTTACACCCCAAGGCGTTCCGCTCTGGAGAGTGACAACCGAATTAAGCGACCAGCCTTCCAGTATCTGGCCCACGCCCTTTTTGCCCGGGAGGGCGTAGGTGGTGGACAAGGTGAAACGATGCCGGAGATCAAAAACGCTGTTGCTATACAGATTGCCGATGTTTGCGTTGTTGATCGGGCTCACCAAGCCTGCGCCCCAGTTATCCGAAGACATATCCAGAGCGTGAGAGTAGGTGTAGCCGGCGATGAAAGACAGCCCGTGCGAGGTTCGCTGAGTCAGCGTGACCTGCAAGGCGTTATAGTTGGAGTCGCCCACGTTGGACATCCAGTTGATGTAACCGAGGTAGGGGAACTTCCTCGCAAACGGTTCAGCGGCGACTTCAGCAGTGGTATTCGGGGCGCAATTGGTTGGACCCGGCGCGGCTTCGCACCCGGCCAGGGTCGCTGGATCCCACCCGGATCCCAGTGGGGGTTGGTTCAAGTCGGTCAGTCCGAGCAGTTTCGTGCCGTGATTGCCGACGTAAGCGAGGTCGAGCGAAAGGTTCGTCGTGATCGCCCTCTGCAGATCGACGGTCCACATCGTCACATAGGGAGTGCGCAGGTTGCGATCGACGGCCATGATGGAGCACGGCGCCGGAGTGATACCTCCTGTCAGAGTGACGGTTCCATCGCCACAAGTGGGGAAACCGAAAAAGAGAGGAGTGGTGGGGCTGTTCGCCACCCAGTTCGTGCCCAGTGTCTTTACGGCAGGTCCGGTATAGGAGATCGCGCCCAGATCGATTCCTCCCGATCCCTTGGTGACGACGGTGCTCGCAGCAGGGCAAGTGTCTCCGGTTGCCAAAACCGTAAAATTGCTGCAGTACGCGTAGGTGTCGCCGGTCGGGATTGTGCGCAGCCCCAGAAGATTGCCCAGGGCGTTCATCGTGTCGAAGCTGAATTGCTCGTACATGATGTCGCCGCTGGCGCGCAAGACGGTCTTACCATTACCCCGAATGTCCCACGCTAAGCCGAGACGCGGCGCAAAGTTGTTGTGGTCGCCATTATAAGGACTGGGTGGCTGCACCAGGCCCGCACTCGGATCGAAATTTCCCAATAGCCCATTGCGGTCTTTCATTACCGTATCCAGCTCATAACGGAGCCCTAGGTTGAGCGTTACCCGCGGCCTAACGCGCCAGGTGTCCTGAGCGAATAGGGCGTAACCGCTGTCATACAGATTGCGACTCCAATCCCCGAAAGTGCCAGTGGAAAAGTTTGCATTGTGAATCGAGCCGGTAAAGAAGCCGTCCAGATTATTGAACGCCAGCCGGCCTTTCGCATACTGCGTGACCGCGTTCGTGCTGCGGTTGTTCACAACTTCGCCACCCCACAGGAAGGAGTGGTTGCCGTGCAGATAAGAGACGTGGTCGACGATGTTGAGCGCGCCATCGGGACCGACATACTTCGGCCAGTTCAGCCCAAACTGCATACTGCTGAGCGTGCGGATCGAGATCTGCGGCAGACCGCCAAAGGCCGGGCTGCTGGCGGTGCCGATATCCGTCTGGCCGGTAGAGAGGTGGTAGGTGGCGCCGTTGTAGCTATAGTTCGCCGGATCTTGGGTGTAGTCGTTGCTAAGGAACGCCTGATAGTAGTGGGAATAGCCGACGCGGAAATCGTTGACCCAGCTAGAGCCCGGCGTATAGGCCCAGTCGCCCGTGAAAACCTGGGATCGCGCATACTGATTCGTTAGCCATTGATTGGCCAATTCAGTCGTGGGGCTATCCACGAAAATTCCGCTGCCTGGGCTGATGAAATAAGACGCACTAATCGTGTTCTTGTTATTGAGATGGTAATCGACTTTGGCAACACCGGCGTGGATCGTGTTTGTGGTGTCCAGGTCCGTAAGGATGCTGCTGGAAGTGGCAACCGGAAAGAGGCCGGGATAGTTCCCCAACGGAGCACAAGTGGGGCTGAGTCCCGCGAGTTGGGCGGCAACAGGCGCACGGCTGGCACCCGCGGCGAGGCAGGCGCCGATCAGGCCGTTTGCCGGATCATACGCGCCGGTTCCCAGAGCTGCGGAACCGCCCGAAGTGATCGGCACATTGTGAATGGTGGGATTTCCGTTGGTGTACATCTGTTCTTCGAAATTGGCAAAGTAGAAGAGCTTGTCCTTAAGGATGGGGCCGCCAATGCTGGCGCCGAACTGCTCCAGATTCAGAGGCGCCTGGTTGCATGCGCTGACGAGAGGCTGCGCGGCACCATTGACATAGCAAGTGCCGCCGACGGCAGGAGGATTGAAGAAGTCGCGGGCGTCAAACGCACTGTCGCGCCCATAAGCGTAGGCCGTGCCATGAATATTGTTGCTTCCCGATTTGAGGCCGACGTTGATTACGCCTCCCGGTTTCCAACCGTATTCGGCTTGCGGATTTTGTTCGGTTCGAAATTCGTCAATGGAGTCGATGGGGAGCATCGTGCCGGCGTCATCCGGCGGCCATAACGGCGTTCATGACGCTTTGGGCCATCCAGGGATCGTTGCTATCGATGCCGTCGACCATGTAGTTCTGGTCGTGCGGACGCAAGCCGTTGGTGCTCTGGGTCCAGCCGGAGCCGCCGGCATATTTGGTGGTGCCGGGACGAAGTGTAAGTAGGTTCGTGAAGTTGCGGCCGTTCAGGGGCAGGTCATTGATGACGCTGTTCTGAATGGTTCCGCCGACGACAGAGTTGGTTGTCTCGACCAGCGGCAGTTCACCCGTTACCGTGACTTTTTGAGTTTGCTCACCAGGCTGCAGAGTGAGATCGACGCGGAGTTCCTGATTGACCTCCAGAGTGATGCCGGCGCGTTCGGCGGTTCTAAAGCCTTGAAAGGCGGCACTGACGGTATAGGAGCCGGGCAAAAGGTTGGGCGCGTTGTATTGGCCCGTGCTGTCCGACATCAGAGTGCGCGTGATATTTCTTTGGGTATCGAGGATGGTTACGGTAGCTCCGGCGACCGCGCCTCCGGATTGATCGGTTACGCTGCCGAGAATACGGCCGGCGCTGCCTTGCGCAAAGGCCTGCAGACAACCTAGGAGTAGAGCAACGGCCAGATAGACGACGGGAAGAAAGCTATCGAACGACCTCGGCATACATCGCCGGGGCGATGTGGTGACATACTGCATAGGACACCCTCCCCTATTTTTGAATAAGCGAAAACTACCCCTGGTTCTTCGAACTTCCGCTGGAAAAGGACCTTACCGAGAAACAGTACATGGCTCCCATGCACGGGGCGCAATCCGGGAGAGACCTGAGGGCTCCGGCTCCACGACTCGAGGCTGCCTGAGGGATTAAATGGGGAACGATCCACGACCCAGCCGATAAGCAGAGACACAAAAAGGCCGGGATTTCTCCCGGCCTTTTTGCTGTGTGCTCCTCCTCAGGATGGAGGAGCAGCTTGTGCTCCTGCTGCTTGCGTTCTCTTAGAAGATCAGCTTCAAGCCGAGCTGAATGTCGCGAGCACCACCCGAGCCGAGGACAGGGTTGGAGCTGGCCTGATCTGGAGTCGCGCCGACGAAGAAAAGGCCGGCACCACCGGAGGCGCGCGAATCGGATTCAAGCTGCCGCCGCCACCGCCCGGACCGCCCCACGGATTAACGAAGTTGACCGCATTGAAAACGTTGAAGAACTCGGCGCGGAACTGAGGCCGAGAGGCTTTCCTTGATCTTGAATGCTTTGGTGACCGAGAAATCCACGTTGCGAAAGCCTTGGTCATACCACAGGTTGTATTGCTCGGTTCCGTACCCGCCGTAGGGCGGAGGAATCAGGATGGAGCTGCCTAGTGCGTAGCAGCCCAGGTTCGTTAGCGAAGCCACGGCCAGCGGACCCATCGCTGCGGCGTGGGAGATGGCAGCTGGCGTTACTCGTGCCCGGGTAATAGGGAACTCCTGGCACGCCGGTAGGACCGGGCGTCACGTTGTCATAGTTGTTATGGGGAGTGAAATCACTGGGAGTGCCGAAGAAATCCCATTGACCACCCTCGCTGGCTGACGAGTTGCCGAGTTGCTCGCCGGTACCTGCAAAATCAGTGGTGGTATCAGCAAGATGCCACGGTGAGCCGGTCTGAATGACGGCCGCGCCATTCAGCGACCAGCCTTCGAGCATCTGGGCAAATCCCTTGCGTCCAGGGAGGTTGTAGGTCCCGGAGATGGTGAACTTATGGCGGATGTCGAAGGTGGTCGGGGAGTAAAGCTGGCCGTGGAGGCTTCCGTAGCTATTGATCGGGACGACGTTGCTGCCCGCAGTGCCCTGACCGGCGTTGATGCCCAAAGGCATGAGAGTAGGTGTAGCCCACGGTCAAGGTCAGGCCATGATAGTTGCGGGCGGTGAGCACCGTCTGCAGGCCATTGTAGTTCGAACTATCGAGGTTTCCGTAGTCGTCGATGAATTTGAAGTACGGATACAAGCCGTTGTATGGACGACCAGCTTGTTCAAGGGCAGCGATGGGCTTGCAAGCCGAGTTAGCAACGAGCTTCCCTTTGCTAGAGACTTGGGGTGAAGAGGCGCAGGTGGAAAGGTTACCGGCCGTGTAGCCAGGCCCGAATGTGGTGACCCCAACACCCGGGACGAGTGCGGTCGTGGCGATGGGTTGGTTGATGTCCAGCGCGCTGACCAGCTTGGTGCCGTGGTTACCGACGTAACCGATGTCGATGGAGATGTTGCTGGTGATGGAGCGCTGCAGATCGAGCGTCCATTCGCCGACATACGGGGTACGGAGGTTGGGATCGACGAGCATGGCGTTGCACTGCGGCGGCTTGAAGCCCGCTGCAAGACCGCCGGGAAGTAATGGACTCGTCGTGGCTCCGTCGCCGCAAGCCGCAGTGAAGGAGTAGATCGGAGTCGAGGGCGAGTTATGGGCCCAATTGTAGGGAATGGTACCCGGCGCGTAATTGTCGATTACACCAGTGCCCGCGAAGCTGACGTTCGCCACCGAGATGTTGCCCGGACCATGAACGCACGAACCCGCGGCGCCTCCAGAGCAGAGGAGATCGCCCGTCCCGGTTGCGCGCAAGCCGAACGAATTGCCGATGCCGTTGAAAACATCGAGAGCCAACTGCTCGTAAACGATGCCGCCGCCTCCGCGAAGGACGGTTTTGCCATTTCCGAAGACGTCCCAGGCAAAACCGAGGCGCGGGGAGAAGTTATTGTGGTCGCCGTGATAGGGAAGAGTCTCTCCGATGCCTTGCTGCGCGAGTCCAGTGGCACTTCCCGGCAAGAAATTGCCCTGATAACCATCCCGTTCGACCGGAACGGTATTGACTTCATAACGGACGCCGAGGTTCACGGTCAGCCTTGCGAGTGGCGCGCCAGTCGTCCTGGAGGAAGGCAGCATAGCCCTGGAAGCTGAAGTGCCGCAACAGATCGCCCACCGAGAATCGTGGCCGTCCCGCCTCCGGGGCAGGCGGCGCCGCAGCCAGGATACCCATCCGGAGAGCCATCGAAGAAGTCCTGGAGGTTGTCGAATGTGATCGGACCCTTGGTGTTGGCGGTGACGTCCGAGGTGCTGCGATTATCGAGAATTTCGCCGCCGAACTTGAAGGCGTGCTTGCCGCGGAGATAGGAGATGTGGTCGAGGATCTGCAAAACTCCATTGGGGCCAACGACCTTGGGCCAGCCCGCCCCGACATTTCCGCCGAAGGGCGTGATGGTCATCCCCGGGAGACCGAAATAGAGAGGATTGGTCTGGCCGGTGTAGAAGTTGTAGGTTGAGCCGTTGAAACTATAATTGGCAGGGTTCTGGGTACTGTCCTCGCTAAGGAACTGCTGGATAATAGTGAGAGTAACCGACGCGAGCTTCATTGACCCAGGTGGAGTTCGGAGTCCAAGTCCAGCCGGCCGGCGAAAACCTGAGAGCGCGCGTATTGGTTGGTCTCGAAGGCTGGATTGGTTTGGACACCGGGGCGTCGTTCAATTGTCCGCTGCCCGGGCTGATCTCGTACATGAAATTCAGGGAGTTCTTATCGTTCAGGTGGTAATCGACCTTGCCGAGGCCGGAATCGATCCGGTTGGTGTTCGGCAGTGTGTTGGGGATGAAGATGGAGCCGAGGGAGGCCGTTCCGGGGTTTGCAGGGAATATGCCGGGGTAGTTGCCGAGCGGCGCGCAGGTGTCGCTGAGGCCTGCCAGCGAGGCGCTCAAATGCGTGAGCGCACCCGGTGTTCCCGATCCCACCGCACCTACGGCTAACGCAGCGTTGCAGGCAGCGATAAGGTTGTGTTGTGGCATCTCCGATGCCGGCCGCGGTGATGGGGGTGTCAATCGTGCCCGTCGCGCCGACAGAGTACCGTTGGTCCTCGAAAGCTCAGGAAATAGAAGAGCTTGTCTTTCTTGATGGGCCCGCCAAAGGTGGCGCCGAACTGCTCCAGTTCCACCGGCGTGAGGCTGGCGCACCCGTGGCATTGTTGAAGAAGTTGTTGGCATCCCAAGAGCCGTCGCGGCCGTAGGCGTAAGGCGCGTGCCGTGCATGGCATTGGTGCCGGATTTGATCCCGACGTTGACGATGGCGCCGGGCTTCCAGCCATATTCGGCGCGGGGATTTTCTTCGGTCTTGAATTCGTCGATGGCATCGATGGAGATCAGCGTTCCGGCATCGCCCGAGCCCATGACCGCGCTGATGATGGGCTGGGACATCCAGGGATCGTTGCCATTGACGCCTTCGAACAAGTAAACGTTATCGGTGGCGCGCATGCCGTTGCTGCTCTGCGTCCAGCCGGACCCGCCAGGATAGATGGTGACGCCGGGGCGCAGCTGGATCAGGTTGGCGAAATTGCGGCCGTTCATGGGCAGGTCTGCGATGATCGCGCTCTGCAAGGTTCCGCCCAGTTCGGCGTTGGTGGTCTCCACCATGGGCAAGGCTTCGGTGACGATGATCTTCTGGGCTCTGCTCGCCGGGTTGCAGCGTCAGGTCGACGCGCAATTCCTGACCGACCTCGAGGATAACGCCCGAGCGCTCGGCGGTCTTAAATCCCTGGAAAGCGGCGCTGACGGTATAGGTGCTAGGCAGGAGGTTAGGAGCGTTGTATTCGCCGGACTGGTCGGTGGTGAGAGTGCGGGTTGTTCCTCTGGCTGTATCGAGGATCGTGACCGTCGCCCCAACGACTGCGCCGCCGCTCTGGTCGGTGACGGCGCCGAGAATGCGGCCGGCGCTACCTTGCGAAAAACACCGCAAAGACCACATCAACGAGCGCAAGGGTCAAAGCAGTCACCACGATAGCATAATTGAACCCCTCGCCAGCGAATCGCGTCCCCAGAAGACGTACCGAGACGCAGCATAGGACACCCCTCCACCTTTTTAATACGAACTCAGAAAAAAGCCGAGATCCCTATTAGTCCCGTTTGGCCCTGGAATAAGACCCCCGCACATTATGGGCGCATTAAATAATCTCGGGCCGTTGGAAGTCAATACATGAAACGCCACTAGGGCGGCTTTTCGGGGGCTTAACCCTTGCGACATAACGCGGCGATAGCCCGCAGCTCAATCGACGAAGAAGTTCGTTAGGGTTAGCTTCCTTTGCCGGAATAGGCGGGATAATAGATGGCGAGGAAGTGGACTTGGAGGCGAGACCATGACTTGCACGCAGTGCCACAAAGAAATCGACGAGCACTCCAATTTTTGTTCCTACTGCGGAGCGCGAATGCGTCCTGCGTTTCCGCATCGGCGGCTGATGCGGTCGTCGACGGACGTGAAGATCGCCGGCGTGTGCGGCGGGCTGGCGGAATATTTGAATGTGGATCCCACGATTGTGCGGCTCTTCTGGGCGGTTTTGGCGGTAGTGCCGGGCGGGGTCGTGGGAGGAATCGTGGCCTACTTGGTGGCGTGGGTGATCGTGCCGAAGGCGCCGCTGCCGGTCTCCGCGCCGATCGAAGCGAAGCCGACGCCGGCAGGCTGAAGCTTAAGACGCGAAGGTGAACTCTTCGTTCGCCGGTTTGGGAAGCGGATTCGCGGCGGCTCCCGTTTGCTCAGGTGCGAGTGCGAAGCGCGGCGAGAGCGCGACGCTCTTCGCCGTGCGGATCGTTAACGACTTTGCAGTCGTCGTTGAGGATCATGGTGGCGCGCTCGGAAGTATTAAAAGCGGGCCAATTCGGTAACTGTTTGTGATTGGGATTGCCGGTGCGCGCGAAAGCCACCCAGGCGCCACTGATCTTATCGGCCAAGGCTTGGCGATCTTTTCCTGTGCCGGTCATGGCTTCATCCAAAGCCACATTATCGAAGACGAAGGGAATCTCCAGGGTGTGGAACGTGCGCAGCTTGCCATCGCGCACGGGCGATCTCCAGTTGAAGTAATACATAAAGACGGGCGCTGCGTGGGCGTCGGCCTTGAATTCGGCCTGAGCGACGGTCTCCCCGCGGAAGTTATCGGAAGCCAGGATCAGATATAAATCGATGTCGCTGATGCCGGGCCGGCCCTTGCGATAGACGCCGATCAGCGAG
Source organism: uncultured Acidobacteriota bacterium (assembly GCA_963823935.1). Classification (GTDB taxonomy): domain Bacteria; phylum Acidobacteriota; class Terriglobia; order Acidiferrales; family UBA7541; genus Palsa-189. Next base: position 59,926 of record CAWGNM010000006.1, on the reverse strand, counting down.
TCCACATCCGCATCGGAAGCGCCGACGACCTGCTTCACACGCGCGTGCAGATCGGCATCGTCAATGGGATCGAGCTGCTGATTGGGAAAGAAGGTGACTTCGGTCTCGACGCTGCCGGTGAGCAGGGGGACCTTGGCGGAAAGCTGCGGAGCCGAAGAGTACGGATTCGCGGGCAGAGAGGCGCCATCGACGACCGGCGCGAGGTGCAAGGAGTTTCCGGCGGCGCGCATGGCGCCGATTAATTGGTCGGCAGGAAGCTTTTGCAGTTGATCGAGGTCGGCGGGTTTCAGGCCGAGCTTGGAGATAAAGACTTCGGCCGATTGCGTGGCGGCTTCGCGAGGAACGCCGGTGACGGCGGCGCCGCTTTCGGCGATGGCGCGGTGAAATAGTCCCTTGGCAGCGGGCATGGCGAGCAAGGTGCCGACTTTTCCGCCGCCGCCGGACTGGCCGAAGATGGTGACGTTGCCCGGATCGCCGCCGAAGGAGGCGATATTGTCGCGCACCCATTCGAGAGCCAGGACGATATCGCGCATGCCAACATTGCCGCTGTCGGCGTATTTTTCCCCGCCGAGCCCGGCAAGGTAGGTAAAGCCAAAAACATTCAGGCGATGGTTGAGCGTGACGACGACAACGTCGTGTTTGTGCGCGAGATTGGTGCCGTCATACATGATGAAGCTGCCGGAGGCGCCGCTATATCCTCCTCCATGCAGCCAGACCATCACGGGGCGTTTGCCGGAGCTTTCGAGGCTGTTGGTCCAGACGTTCAAAACCAGGCAGTCTTCGCCCGCGGGTTCGTGGCGGTCCATGGCCGCTACTTCAGGAATCAGCCCCGAAGGGCCTTGAGGCGAGCGATGGCCGTACTCGAAAGCTTCAAACACGCTCGTCCAGGGCTGCGGGGGAAGCGCAGGGAGGAATCGGCGTGAGCCTTCGGTGGAAGCGCCATACGGGATTCCTTTGAAGGCGTGAACTTTGCCGGCAGTGATGCCGCGGACTTTACCCGCGGTGGTGGCAACGATGGGGCTGACGGCGCCGCGAGCAGAGTAAAGCGAACGATCGTCAAGCAGGAGGCCCGCTACAGCGAGGCTGCCGCAGCCGAGGAATGTACGCCGGTGAATCATCTGTCCGCCTCCTCTGAGAAAGACATGGTTATGCGGCGGAGTATAGCACTTCGGTTTGGGGACGGGGCGGCAAGCCAAGGTGCATCGACCGAGGGCGTACACCAAGCTGCCCATTCGCGATTTGGCGGCTGTCGTCGAAGTTGAAGCCATCACAAGAAGAAGCAAGCGAACGGTTGTTCCGCTCCTACTCCCTTTACCGTATTTTCTCCGAAACGCCGCACTGGTAGCTTGGCCTTGGCAATACATTGGTTCCCAGGAACATCGACGGGCATAGGGAAGAAGCGGTATCGGGGCGAGCCGGGCCGGTTTGTGGCGGGTCGGAGCCTGTCGGAAGCTTCCAGGTCGGAGCGATGAAAATTACCACGCAGGTACAAGAGCGGCTCATCTGTCCGCACTGCCGGTCGCAGCTGCATTCTCGCGGGGAATCGTTTTTATGCCAAGGCTGCGGAAACCATTACCCGGTGATCGCGGGCATTCCGATCCTTATCGATGAGTCGTCGAGCGCGTTTCGCATCCACAGTTACGCACGCCCTCGGCCGCTGAGCCGCGCCGAGCGGGCCAAGCGGACGGCGCGAGATCTGCTTCCGCGAATCAGCTTGAACGTGGCCGCGCGGCGCAACTATCGGAAGTTTCGCGAACTGCTCTTCACGCAGAGCGCGCGGCCGCGCGTTCTGATCGTGGGCGGAGCGACCGCGGGCGCGGGCACCGGTGAACTGCTGGCCGACCAACGCATCGAGTTCGTGGAGTCGGACGTGGCTATCGACGAACGGACCACGCTGGTCTGCGACGCGCAAAACCTGCCGTTTGCCGAGGAGACATTCGACGGCGTGGTCATCCAGGCGGTGCTGTTCTATCTGCCGGAGTACGGCCGCTGCATCGCGGAAATGTTTCGGGTGCTCAAACCGGGCGGGATTATCTATTCGGAATCGCCTTTCATGGAACAGGTAGTGGGCGGGGCCTACGACTTTTATCGCTTCACGCTGCGCGGGCACGAATACCAATTCCGGCAATTCGAGAAGGTGTCGAGCGGCGTGAGCGGCGGGCCGGCCATGGCGACGGCGTGGTCGATCCAATACCTGATGCTCAGCTTCGTCCAAAGCGCCGCTTTGCGCGCGGCCATGCGCGTCTTTTGCAAGTGCACGCTATTCTGGATGAAATATCTCGATCTGCTGCTGGCCAATAAACCCGGCGCCGTGGATGCAGCCGCAGGAACGTATTTCATGGGGCGGCGCCCGGCCGAGGCGCGAGCCGCCGAGCAACTTGTGCCCGAGCAAGCACAACCTGCGAAGGCGCGCGTCGCAGAGTATCAGGGCCTGATCCAGTCCGACGTGCGCGCCTACCGGTAGTTGCCTGACCGCATCATCATCGTCAAACTGTCGAAAAGCGACGAATTATCGCGAGCGCTCGCCCATAGGCGGCCGAGGGACGTGATAACATCAAATCGGTATGGGCGCACCGATTCACGTTCCGCTCTCGGCTCTTCTTCCCGGCGCGGCCGCATCCGCGAAAGAAAATCCACTGGCTGCAAGTCCACTGGGTTCATCTGGCCGCACTTTTTACATCGAGACCTTCGGCTGCCAGATGAACGATCACGATTCGGAGAAAGTAGCTGGCGTTCTGCTGCGGCGCGGATACCGGCAGGTGGCTTCGCCCGACGATGCCATCCTGGTTTTTTACAATACCTGCAGCATTCGGGAGAAAGCCGCGCAGAAGGTTTTCTCGCGCCTGGGCGAGTTTAATCCCAAGAACAATTGGGGCGTCGATTCCGGCAAAGTGATCGGCGTGCTCGGCTGCCTGGCGCAGCAGGAGGGCGAAGAGATTTTCGAGCGGGCGCCGTGGGTGAGCCTGGTGTGCGGATCGGCCAGCTACCGCAAGCTTCCGCTGCTGCTGGCGAGGCTGGAGTCGGGCGAGCGGCGCGTGAGCGGCCTGGAAACGGATACGGACGAGACTTTCGAGACGGAATTGACGCGGCGCGATCACCCCTTCCGCGCCTATCTGACGATCATCGAGGGTTGCGACAAGGGCTGCTCGTATTGCGTGGTGCCGTACACGCGGGGGCCGGAACGCAGCCGCGCCAGCGATTCGATCCTGCGGGAAGTTCGCGAGCTTGCCGACGTCGGCTATACGGAGATCCAACTGCTTGGCCAGACCGTCAATTCCTATCGCGATCCATCGAATCGGCATCTAACTTTTTCGGAGCTCCTTTTGGCCGTGGCGGAAATTTCCGGGATTCGGCGCGTCCGGTTCATGACCTCGCATCCGCGGGATTTGGGCGGCGATATCGTGCGGGCGATCGACGCTTCCGCCAGCGCTTTGCGATCACGTGCACCTGCCGGTGCAATCGGGTTCGACGCGCGTGCTTCGCGCCATGAAGCGCACCTACACGCGGGAGGAGTATCTCGAAAAGATCGGCCTCATCCGCCGGGCGCGCCGTCCGATCAGCATCACCACGGATTTCATCGTGGGCTTTCCTGGCGAGACCGACGAGGATTTCGACCAGACGCTGAGCCTTTTGGACGTGGCGCAGTATGACGGCACGTTCTCGTTTCAGTATTCGCCGCGGCCGCACACGGCGGCGGCGCTGATGGCCGATCCCGTGCCGGAGAGCGAAAAGGCGCGGCGGCTGCAGGCGCTGCAGGAGCGGCAGCGCGGTATTCAGGTGCAGCGCAATCAGGGCTTGGTTGGACAGACGTTTGAGGTGCTGGTGGAAGGCGCGTCGCGAAGAGAGTCGCAGTGGACGGGTCGCACATCGAGCAACCGAGTTCTAAATTTCACTTCGTCGCGCACAGACCTTTTGGGAGAATACGTACAAGTTCGCGTAACGGGTGCTGGTCCCAATAGCCTGACGGGCGAGCAGTGCATCGAATAGGAGCCAAGGGAGGCAGCCGATGGAAGTTGAGATGAAGATCCGCGGCTTGATGATGGACCCCGTTACGAACATGCCCATCGTCGTGCTCAAGGATGCCAACGGCAGCGCCGTCCTTCCCATTTGGGTGGGCGTTTACGAAGCCAACGCCATCGCATTGGAAATCGAAAAAGTGCAGACGCCGCGCCCCATGACCCACGATCTGCTGAAGAACGTGCTGTTCGGGCTGAACGTGCAGGTGCAGAAAGTGGTGGTGAACGAGCTGCGCGACGACACCTTCTACGCGCTGATCTGGGTGGAGCGCAACGGCGAGCGCATGTCCATCGATTCGCGCCCGAGCGACGCCCTGGCGCTGGCCCTGCGTGTGGATTGCCCCATCTTCGTCGAAGAGACCGTGCTCAAGAGCTCCAAGATTTCCAGCGCCGTGAACGAGAAGTCCACCAGCGAAGAGCTGCGCAAGTGGCTCGAAGGCCTTTCCGACGACGACCTCGGCCGCTATAAGATGTAGCCTCGGGTTGTCGTCATCCCGCGTCGAATGACGAGCAACGCCTTTCATTCATCGCCGCCTTAATAATTCAAAAGAACAAGTCCCCGATGCTGCTCACCGGCGTTTTCCCACTGCTCTGGCATGAACTTCAGGAATCCGCAGCTCCAGGTCGCATGGAATTCTCGTAAGCTGGCCAATCGTAGTTCGCGTGGCGTTAGGGAGGGCCGCGGTATATAAGTATGTCTATCCGCCTCGCAGTATAGGTTAGTAAATGGGCCTGCTTGCGGTTAGACCGGGATTAAAGAATGCCGACCCGTCAGAGGTACGGTCGATCTTGGGGGACGTCGATGGCTGAAGCCGGAAGCGCAGTGGACGCGGTTTCTTCCTCTAGGCTATGCGCAGTCCTTATAGTCTGCTTAGTCTTTTCCATTTTCATAGCCGGTTGTGGCCACGGCGGAAGCGGTGGCACAGGCGGGGATGGGATTAACCTGGCCATTTCCATGACTCACAGCGGCAGCTTTGCTGCGGGAACGGCAGCAGCCTTTTTTATCATTGCCGTCAGCAATTCCGGCAACGCGGCCACCTCGGCCGTCACTACGGTGAGCGATAACCTCCCCAATGGGCTCTTCTTGATGTACGGCACGGGCCCAAGTTGGAGCTGCTCGGCGACGAACCCTCAAAACGTTACCTGCACGAACATGAGCTCGATTGTTGCTGGCGCCACTTCACAACTTACTCTGGAGGTAGGGGTGAATGCTGTTCCACCCGGCGCGGTTAGCAACACCGCGACCGTGGCCACTGCTGGTAACACGCCTAAGTCGTCAACCGACACGGTCTTCCTAAACAGCTGCACCGGAAGCGACTCAGGCAATGAAGGTATTCTACAAGGTCAGTATGTTGTCCTGGCCCAAGGCTTCGACGCGGCTGGCCCTGCGGCCGCGCTCGTCGGTTTCACGGCTGATGGGCGCGGCCACATCACCGCTGGCGAAGGAGATCTGAATAATTCGGCGGCGCCTCAGCACGTCACTATTAACGCCGCGGGCAGTTCTTACACCGTTGGCCTGGGCAATGATGCCTGTCTCCAATTGGCATATTCGGGCGGGGCGACTAGCGCGGCGATGTTCCGCCTCACATTGGGAGGAATCAGCAACGGCGTCGCATCCAAGGGGTGGGCTATTGGATTTGACGGCAATGCTGTGTCTGGCAGCCTGCGTTTGCAGGATCCAGCAGCATTCGCTATCGGCCAGCTGCAGCCGAATTATGCCTTCGGAGCGGATGGAGTCGATTCTTCCGGGCGTCACACAGGCATTTCGGGCTTCTTTAGCCTTACCACGAAAGGTATTCGGTACGATCTTGAAGAAGGAGGCCCTCTGGGCGCCGCTTGCAACGGAACGGGTCTGATTACGTCTCTTTCAGGCGCCGACGGACGAGGTCTTCTGACGCTCACACCAGGGTGCGCATTTTCCAGTTCAGCGCACGAAGCAATCTATGTTGTGAATGCAGATGAGTTTTTCTTCGTCCAGACCGACCAGTTCGGCGGCGGCCTTCAGTTTGGCGGCGGGTCCCCAATTATCAGCGGTCGAGCCGTTGCGACCGGAAGCTCGTTTAGCTCCAGTTTGTTGAACGGGAATTACATCCTTCATATGACGGGACAGGCCGGCGGTGCTGCTCAGGTCAGTCTTGGCCTGCTCACATTCACGCCGGGTGGCGCTACCAACGGGACAGTCAGCGGGACTCTTTTTTCTTTTGGTAAACCGGGCGGTGCCACAACGACGGCCGTTACTAGCGCAACCTATAACGTGGATCCATCGTCGGGACGCGTGACGTTCTCAGGCACCGGCGTTGCAAGCTTCGTCGCCTACCTAGCTGCGCCAACCGACGGCGTCTCCGCCTTTCTGCTTGGCGAGCCGGGTGACGCTCTTGGAGCGTTGGAGTTACAGCCGAATCAGACCTACACGAACGCCAGCGTCGCGGGGACATACTTCCTGGGAACCGAAGACCCGGGAGACAACACCATAGCCGAAGCGACTGGAGTATTATCAGATGGAGCGACGAGTGGCATTTACGAGACGGTAAGGGAGCCCGGGAGTACCCAAGCGGCCGGCTTCGCAAAGATAGGTTTCGCTGTTTCGCAAATCAATTCAGATGGAACTGGCGTTCTTAATGGTGGGGTTCTTGGTAACTCAGTAGCGATCACAAATGGCGCGAAACTTTTCCTAATCAACGAGGGGGCTTGCGGTTTCGGGGGTTGCGTACCCGTAGCAGCGGTTATTTACGTTGCGGAGAAGTGAGTCGTTGCGTTCGGTGATCTACTTTGTTCCCATTCCTCCTTCTATTACCGGAAGTGCGCATCTGGCCTTATGTTCTTGAGGGCTGAGCGCTAGCTCCTCGTTAAGAGTGGATGCCCCAGCTGGCAGGTTGTTTATCCTTTGCGCATTTTTTGCTTGCGTTGAGGGGCGCAGCCAGTTAGATTTCTGGCACCCAAAGGGTTTGGGCCGAAGTCGCAGTGCGATGTGAGGAGGGCGCGAAGGTACATTGCAAAGTTCGCAGCCTATCGGCCCGGGGAGGCGCGGGCCCTGCCGCTGAGGAGCGCAGGGCATGTTATGACAGCCATCCTGACTATAGCCAATCAGAAGGGCGGCGTAGGGAAGACCACCACCGCCATCAATCTCGCCGCCGCCATCGCCCAACGCAAAAAGAAAACCCTGCTGATCGATCTCGACCCGCAAGCCAACGCCACGATCGCTTTCTTCGATTCGGCCGACGTGCAGATTTCCATGTTCGACGTTCTCGGCGATCACCGCGCGGAACTGGCCGCGGCCATCAAGCCCACCAAAGATCCCATGCTGTTCGTGGCGCCGGCGCAAACTGGCGCTGGCCAAGCTCGAACAGCAGCTCGCCGGCCAGTTCGACGCGCCCTTCAAGCTGAAGGACGCTCTCGCGCCGGTGCATCAAGGATTACGACTACGTCGTGATCGATACGCCTCCGGCGCTGGGCATTCTGACCGTGAACGCGATGGTTGCGTCCACGCATCTGGTCGTGCCGATCCAGGCGGCGTATTTCGCCATCGAGGGCACCGACGACCTGCTGGAGACCTACGAGCGCATTCGGGCGCGTCCCAATCCGGCGCTGAAAGTGCTGGGCGTGGTCATCACGCTTTTCGACAAGCGCACCAACATCTCGCGCGATACGCACGAGCAGATTCGTTCCGTTTTCGGGCCGGTGCTTGTTCAAAACGCGCATCGGCAAGAACGTGCGGCTGGAGGAAAGTCCCGCCTACAAAGAGACCATCCTTACGTTTGCGCCCAAATCGCCGGGCGCGCAGGAATACCGCAAGCTTGCCTTGGAGGTCATTCAACGTGTCGAAGAGGATCGGATTGCCAGTCACACTGAAGATGCGGCATGACGCGCACTACGTCGAGCAGCTGACCAGTTTCAGCGGCGCGGCGGTGGGCCGCATGATCCCCATCGACAAGATTCGCCCCAATCCCGAACAGCCCCGCAAATACATCGGCGACCTGCAGCGAGCTCTCCGAATCCATCAAGGAAAAGGGCGTGCTCGAGCCGCTGCTGGTTCGCTACATGCCGCGCGAAGACACCTATCACATCATCTCCGGCGAGCGCCGTTATCACGCCGCGCGCGCGGCGGGCCTGCTGCGAACTGCCCTGCATCGAAAAGATCGCCGACGACGCGGAAACCCTGGAACTGGCGCTGATCGAAAATCTGCAGCGCAAGGACCTGACGCCCTTTGAAGAAGCCGACGGCCTCTACCGGCTTGGCCGAGCAGTTCGCCTACACGCACGAAGACATCGCCCGCAAGATCGCCAAGGCGCGCTCGTCGGTGACGGAGACGCTTTCGCTGCGCAACATTCCCGAAGCCGATCCGGCGGCGTGCGTCGAACACGGCATCGTCTCCAAATCCCTGCTCCTGCAGATCGCCCGCCAGCCCAACGAAAAGAAAATGGCCGAAACGCTGGTAGCGCATCATTCAGGGCGGCCTGACGCGCGATGAAGCGCGGCGCGAACGCCGCGACGAGAAGTCCGCCGGGCCGCGGCCGCAGCCCTTCATCTTCAATTTTCAGCCGGAGAACGAAGCCTTTCGCCTGCGCATTCAATTCCGCAAGAGCAACGTCTCGCGCCAGGAACTGATCTATACGCTGCGCGCGATTCTCGACTACCTTGGAGCGCGACAAAGCCGACGCCGCCAGCGATCCCGCCGTCGCCTAGGGGCGTGTTCGCGGCCTTAAGTACGGGTCGGATTTAAAAGGCCGCCCGGCGGGCCTTTTGAAATCCTCACAAGCTGTTCTTGATCTTCGCGCTCGGCACATACCTTCCCTTCCATTTTCTTTGGATTGCCTCTGGCGCCGGAACCGGCTGTAGCGAAATCGATGGCTGGGGACGAAGCCAGTCAGAGGCCGAGGGCGTCCATTTTGGGCTTTTCGTACGTATCGTCTTCGTCCGGGTAGCGCAGGCGGTCGTTATAGCGGCCGGTCTCCTTGGCCAGGGCCCAGACGAGGCTTTCGCCGGCGGGAAGAGTCTGCGGCTGCTTCTTGAAAACCGGGTCGTCGAAAGCCCGCTTGGCATCGATCCATTGCCATCCCTTGTCCGCGAACGCGGCCAGCACATCCTCGAGATAGAGGGCGTTGATCGTTCTGTAGTGCAGCAATATGGTATGCGGGATTTCGTGGCCCAGGACGTCGAGCGCAAGCTGGCGATAGAAGGCTGCGCGGTCGAGCAGATGCGGCACCAGATAATCGCCATAGGGCTGCGAGTCCGCGGCAGGCTGCTTCTCCAGGCGCGCCGTCATGCGGTCGTCGACATACCAATCGGAATCGTCGATGGTGACGTGGCCGACGGCGTAGCCCTTTTGCTTGAGCAAGGCGCGGAAGCGGTCGCGCTTATCGGCGGTGTCGCCCTCCTTCAGGAATGGGTACCGAAACAGGCGAGTGAAGCGATGGTAGGGCTTGACGAGCGGCTCGTTGCGGTCGAAGTCCGCAACGAAGTCGTCGTAAGTCGTTTTCTCCGAATTGAAGTTGAGGTGCGAATAGGAGTGATTGCAGATCAGGTGGCCGGCCTCGTCCCACTGGCCCAGGAGTTCCTTGCCTTGGGCGGAGTCCACCCTCATGCCGCAAAGCTCCTTGCCCTGGGCGGAGTCCACCCTCATGCCGCAAACGAAAAGGGCGATCTTCAAGTTCCATTTTTCCAGGGTATCGAGGAATGCGCGATTGGCCGCTTTCCAGGAGAGGCTGGCGCTGACGGTGGTGGCGGGGTCGTCGATGGTGACGGCGACGCGCGGCCTTTCCGGCGGCGCAGCGCGGAGCGGAAGAGCGGATGCGGCGGCTATGGCCCCGCAGTGGCGGAGGAATTCACGTCGACGCACGGGGGAAATATACCACGCGCGCGGGGCCGCCCGGCGCCGCATGCGGCGCGGAGTTAGCGCGCCGTGGCGACCGGGGCGGCAACGGGCGTGAGCCAGTGGTGCCGGTCGGGCTTGGCGCCGGTGAGAATGGCGAAAAACTCCTCTTGCAGGCGCTTGGTGATCGGGCCGCGACGGCCGGCGCCGACGGTGATGCGGTCGACCGAGCGCAGCGGCGTGATTTCGGCGGCGGTCCCGGTGAAAAACACTTCGTCCGCGATGTAGAGCATTTCGCGCGGGATCATCTCCTCGCGCATGGGAATGCCCAGGTCCTCGCAAAGAGTCATGATGGTGCCGCGGGTAATTCCCGGCAGAACGCTCGAGGCCAGCGGCGGCGTATAGATGGCGCCGTCGCGGACGATAAAGATGTTTTCGCCGGAGCCTTCGCTGACGTAGCCGTTGGCGTCGAGAGCGATGCCTTCGGCGTAGCCGTTGGCGATCGCCTCCATGCGAATGAGCTGCGAATTCATGTAATTCGCGCCGGCCTTGGCCATCGATGGCAGCGTATTGGGCGCCAGCCGAGCCCAGGAGCTGACGCACACGTCCACGCCCTGTTCCAGGGCTTCGGCGCCGAGATAGGCGCCCCACTCCCAGCAGGCCATGTAAGTTTCGATCGGGCAGGGCAGCGGGTTGACGTTGACGTCGCCGTAGCCGCGAATCATCAGCGGCCGGATGTAGCAGGAGCCGAGGTGATTTTCCCGCACGATATCCGTGGCGGCGGTGGAGAGCTGCTCCACCGTGTAGGGGCTCTTCATGCGATAGATGTAGGCGGAGTGCACCAGGCGCTGCATGTGTTCGCGCAGGCGGAAAGCCGCGGGGCCGTTCTTGGTTTCGTAGCAGCGGATGCCCTCAAAGACCGACGAGCCGTAGCTCACGACGTGGGACAGCACGTGAATTTGCGCCTGGTCCCAGGGGATTAACTTGCCGTTGTGCCAGATCCATTCGGTCTTTTTGAGTGCCATCTGAGGTGCTCCTCGGAAAATTATAGCACGGGCTTTAGGGTCACTTGGGCGCGAGCGAATTGCCGCCGTCGCGGGCGTCTGCCCACCTGTCCTCGGTGCGCCCAAGCTGAGCACATTTTGGATGCCGGACCCCTGGGCGACGGTTGAGTTGGAGAGCGACGGGTTGAGTTTGGCATCTCAAGTGCGCCCAGCCCCCTACCCCCCACCTTTTTTGCAAACGTTGTCATTCTAAAACGTTTATTCCCTCACGTTGGCAAACGTTGTCATTTCAAAGAGGTTAGCGCACACCCCTTTTTTGGAGCGATACTGGCGGTAAACGCAGATTCTACGGGGGTTGGGCCATCTTCGATGCTCACGTTCTCGGACGGCTCGTTGCTTTCCGTAAACGTTATCATTCTAAAAAGCTTATCGCTTCGCATCTCAAAGACTTTCATTTATCTGCATACGCCCTGCCCTCAATTCGTGGCGACACGATGACAGCTCCAGGCACATACGCCGCCAGCGCGGTTCCCCAATGTTCGGAAAACGTAACTCCGCATTCCGTGCGTTAAGCCGACGCATGGGCACCCACGCGCCCGAACTCCTCTGGTGTGCGTGTACATCTATTTTACCGCACGGGTCAATGGCGCGATAAGTGGCCTTTGTTTGCTCAGAATCTGCCGCATCGCAGGAGCTAAAAATGAAGGTCGTGAAGATTTCGCCGGGCAAAAACGCCCAGTATTGGAATGATTGTCGTGAGAACGAGCATATCTGTGTCGGCTGGAGCAAGGTAGGAAACCTGAGACGCTTTGACTCCTTAGAGGAATTGCGCGATGCGGTCAAGGAGGACCAATACCGGGGCACACGTGGCCCTGCGTTAGCAACTGCAGAACAACTATGGATTTTGAAGAGTTTAGAGTCCGGGGACGAGGTGATTGCGAACAAGGGGATGGACACTATCGTAGGCGTAGGCAGAGTGAAGGAACTGACGGAACCGTATCGCTGGAACGCAAATCACCATCCAGAGCACAGTGCTTGGTCTTGTCCCCACATCGTCCCGGTCGATTGGGATACTTCGTATGAAGCGAAGACTATTCCGGCCCAAGAAGACTGGCGCTACAAGACCGTAGCTGTTATCGAGTCGCCCAGGCTGCATAGACTGATAACGGGAAAACGGCTGCCCAAAGCTTCGGATGATCAGCATCGATCAGCCGCTTCACGAACCGATTTAACCAATCTTGGTGAGCTTGATAAAAAGCATCGTGGCTCAATTCGAGCGGAGCAGAGCTTGTTGAGAAAGCATCTGCTCGGAGGCAAGGATCACGGCAGGTGCGTTATATGTGGAGCAGACCTTCCTGTCGAACTCCTCGCGGCCGCTCACATTAAACCGCGAGCCAAATGTTCGGATCAGGAGCGGCGGGACTGGGCGAATATCGTCCCAATGTGCTTGCTGGGCTGCGATGCATTATTCGAGCGGGGTCGTGTCGCAGTTGTTAAGGGCAAGCTCGACGGTGCGCTCGATGGTGAGGAAGTCGGTGCGGGCGGCCGAGCGCAGATTGCCGTGCGCGATTTCCCACAGGCCCAGCAGCAAGAAGGGAACTATGGTCGCCGTGGCCAGCGCTTTGGCGCGAGGGCCAACCTTCTCTTCCGGCTCCCAGCGGAAGAGCTGCTGGCTGAGGAAGAAGGCCATGGCCGCGCTGACGGAGAGGGCGATGATTTCAGGCCCGATTTGCGAGATGCCCACGCGGGCCACCATCACGCGCTCGAAGCCGGTGACGAGATAGGTCGCCGGAAGAAACAGCGCGAAGCGCTGCAGCCAGACCGGCAGCATGGGTAGGGGCAGCGTGGCTCCGGAGAGAAAGAGAAAGGCCGACCAGAGGATCTGGTTGATGACCTGGGTCTCCTGCGTGCTGTTGGTGACGCTGGCGATGATCAGGCCGAGCGCGGCGAAGGTGACGATTCCCAGGGTGACCAGAAGGAAAATGCCCCCCAGGTTTCCCCATCCCTGCATGTGGAAGATTCCCCGCGCCAGCTCGAATTCGATCGCCACCGTCGGCAGGGTCAGGATGTAGTTCGAAAGGATGCTCGAGAGCAGCAACGCTCCCGGGCCGACCGGGGCCACGCGGAAGCGCCGCAGGATGCCCTGTTCGCGGAAGGTCACCAGCTGCACGCTCAAACCCCAGAAGCTGCCCATCACGGTTATGGCCAGGACCGACGCAAGCATGTAGGGCACGGCGGCCACGTTGCTGCGGGCGAAGAGCCCGAGAAACAGGAACAGGAAGATCAGCGGGAAAATCAGGCTGAAGAAAATAAAGGCGCGATTGCGCAGCGCCAGGCGCATGCGGATCTTGGTCAGTGTCCAGGCGTTTCTCAATCGCGGAGGCTCCTTCCGGTAAGCTCGAGGAAGACGTCTTCGAGCGAGGGCGCGGCGATATCCAGGCTGGAGAGCTCGTTGCCTTGCGCCTCGAGGTATTTCACCAGCGAAACGATGGTTGCAGGGACGCGCGTGGAGTGCACGATGTAAGCGCCGTCGGAGGCGTGGCAATCGGCGACGCCCTCGAGCTGCTTGAGCGCGGCGTCGGACTCCGGCCGGGCCAGGCGCAGTTCGATGCGGGTGGTGCCGGCGGAGCGCTGCTTGAGCTCGCGGGGAGTGCCCTGGGTGACCACGCGGCCCTGGTCGACGATGGCCACGCGGTCGCACAGTTTTTCGGCTTCCTCGATGTAGTGCGTGGTCAGCAGGATGGTCTTCCGCTCCTTCTTCAGCTCCTCGATGATCGTATAGATTTCGCGGCGCACCTGCGGATCGAGCCCGGCGGTGGGCTCGTCGAGAAAGAGCACGCGAGGCTCGTTCACCAGAGACATGGCCAGGGCCAGGCGCTGTTTTTGGCCGCCGGAGAGCTGCGAGTAGAAGGTATTGCGCTTCTCCTCCAGCCCGAATCGCTTGAGCAAGGCGGCCGGATCGCGGCGGCGCTTGTAGAAGCTGGCAAACATGGAGACGGCTTCGCCGACGCGGAGCTTATCGGGAAGCGCGGTGGCCTGCAGGACGGCGCCGATCTCCTGCTTGAAGTCCGAACCGGAGCTTTGCGGATCCAGGCCGCACACGCTGACGATGCCGCCATCGGCAGGGCGGAGGCCTTCGAGGATTTCCACAGTGCTGGTTTTGCCGGCGCCGTTCGGCCCGAGCAGGCCAAAGACTTCGCCTTCCTCGACTTCGAAGCTGACGCCACGCAGGGCCTGCACGGGGCCGTAGTGTTTGGTCAGGTTAACAACCTGGATGATCGGAGCGCTCACGGTGCGAACGGTTATCTATAGCACATTTTAGGGATGGACGCGGCCAGGGGAGCGAAATTGAGTGGCGGGTTAGGCGGTAAATCGGGAGTTATGCGCGGATAATGACTGGCTGAGGCCGGCGTTCCGGCCAGGGGCTGCGGCTTTTGGGGCTTTTTCCCCTTTCAGGAAAAAGCTCTCCTGGAGGTTCTTGCCACGGAAGTTTGGACCGACGCCCAGGGAGAAGGGGCTGAGAAACGTCTGCTGAGGGGCTGGTTTGTTTGCCTGGACGCGCGCACGGGCAGCGCCTATACACCCGCTCGCGACGACCGAGCACGCTAGGCACAAAGCAAGGAGAATAAAAGACCGATAGGGGAAAGTTGGTTTCATATGCCCACCCAACAGATTCGATGCTTTTCAAAGAAAAAGGGGGAGGAAAGCGCGGCGCTCATTTCTTCCGGCGAAGGCCTCGCGCGGCGACGCCGGTCGGATTTGGCTCGGATGGCCTTCCGCTATCGCGGGAGGCGCGACCTTATTCTGAGGGTTTCCTCGATGCCCGTTTCCTCGATGCCAGTTTTGTGCATCGGTTCGGAGGCCGCTTCGGAGATCCCTTCGGCGGCGCCCACAGGTGCTCGGCGAGAGGGACGCGGCCGTTAACCAGGCGTACGCCTTCGCTTTCAAGAAGGCGCCGCTGAAGGCTGGCGAACGGTTCGCGCACGGCAATACGGCCGTCGGCGGCGAGGACGCGATGCCAGGGAATGCCTTGCCCGCGCGGGCAGGCGGCCATCGCGCGGCCCGCGGCGCGAGCCCCGCCGGGCAGGCGCGTGGCTCGCGCCAATTGTCCGTAGGTCATGACGCGGCCCTTGGGAATGCGCTTGACCAGGATGTAGACGCGGCTCCAGCCTTCGGCCATGCGCAGAAAGATAACGTCAAGGACGGCGATTTGCCAGTCTTGCCACCTTCCGAAACAGAATAGGCAGAAAAAAGCATAGTTCCCGCATCTAATAGTCAGGGTAAGAAGGGCCCCAACGCTCCATCATTCCAGGTCGATTTCTCCCGCAGAGCTGACGATACGAGAAAAAGCGCTTTTTCTGCGGGTGTCGCTGGAGGAAAGAACACAAGAGCGCGCGGCGAGGCGTGTCGCGAACATCGGCAGGAGAAGAGCGGATGAAAAAAATCGATGGAGTTCATCGATTAAAGAGAGACGGCGGCGGGAAAGCGCGAATTTGCCGCCATTTGTGCGGATTTGGATGTGGCAGTAACCAATTCGGGGAGTAACCGTTAAGAGGCAGCGAAGCGATGGGAGATTGACTGTGTAGTGTACGGCGCTTACACTACAGTCATTGATTGGGGGCTTGAGGAGCCAAGTATGGCTTTCGTACGGCGCAAAGGAAACGCGTACTACCTGGTGCACAACGTGCGCGAGGGCGGCAAGGTGAAGCAGATTTACCTGGCGCGCCTGGGCGAACGTCCGCGGATCACGGACGAGGTGATGCGCCAGGTCAATCGCGCGTATCCATTCGTGGACATCAACTGGAGAGCGCTGCGCGAAGAGGTGAACAATCGCGTAGAGCTGTTCGACTCGAAGTCCGCCTATCTGCGCAAGCTCATCGCGACGCTTCGCACCCTCAATCTGGACTTAGCCGATCTTTTTCCTCCTCTGCTGGACGTGTCCGAGGCGCCCGCGACTGGGCACGAACTGGTGACGCAACTGCGGCTTTTGCACTCGACGGTGGGTGTGAAGCTGGACCAGTTCGATCGCGCGCCGCACCGGGCCGTGATGGCGGAGAGGAACTTTCGGTAAGGGGTGAGGAGGCAAAAAACCATGCGCGCCAGCCAGCGTAGGTCGTTGGACCCAAGCCTGAGAAGCATCGAGTCTCAGGAGTTCGAGAACGCTCTTCGCGAGAAGATCGTGGGCCAGGAAGAGGGCATTCGCGCTCTGGTGGACCTGTACCAGGTTTTCTGCGCGGGAATGTGCCCGAACGGACGGCCGGTGGGGAATTTGCTGTTTCTGGGGCCGACGGGCTCGGGCAAGACGCGCATCGTGGAGGCCGCCGCGGAGATTCTCTTCGGCGATCCGCGCGCGGTGATCAAGGTGGACTGCGCGGAATTTCAGCACTCCCACGAAATCGCCAAGCTGATCGGCTCGCCGCCAGGCTACCTGGGGCATCGCGAGACGCATCCGCTGATCACCCAGGAAGAGCTGGCGAAATATCACACCGATCAGTTGAAGCTCAGCTTCCTGCTCTTCGACGAAATCGAGAAGGCCTCCGACTCGCTTTGGCAGCTGCTGCTGGGCATGCTGGATAAGGCTACGCTGACTTTGGGCGATAACCGGCGAGTGGACCTTTCGCAGGTGGTGATTTTCCTCACCTCGAACCTCGGCGGCGGCGAGATCACCGAATTGATGAACGGCGGCATGGGGTTTGTGCAGCCGCAGGATAAGCCGGCGGACACGCTGGACGGAAAAGTGACGCGCACGGCGCAGGAAGCGGCGCGGCGCAAGTTTTCGCCGGAGTTCATGAACCGCCTGGATAAGGTGGTGGTCTTCCATCCGCTGCGGCCAACGCAGCTGGAGCAAATTCTGGAGATCGAGCTCTCCATGGTGCAGCGGCGCGTGTTGGATACGGCCAAGGGGCAGTTCCTCTTCCGGGTTACGCCGGCGGCGCGCAATTTCCTGCTGCGGGAGGGCACGGACCTGAAATATGGCGCGCGTCACTTGAAGCGCGCCATCGAGCGGAACATCGTCTACCCGCTGGCCAACCTGCTGGCGACGAGCCAGGTGCATCTGGGCGATCTGCTGTGCATCGACTGGGACGAGAACGAGCAGCGGCTCGTCTTCGAGAAGGAAGGCGAGGGCGCGGTGCTGCCGATAGCTCCTCCCGCGGCAGCCGCCGCGGCTGGCGCGCAGGCCGCCCGGGCGACCGGCGGCAAGCCCGCGGAGACGGCTCCGACGATCGCGGCTCGCGAAGCCAAGGCGCCCATTGCCGTGCCGTTATCTCCCTTGCCGGCTCCCGCGAGCCGCAGGAAGAACGAATCGTAAGAACCACCTCGGGGCGCAACTTCCCGTTAGACGTGCGAGCTTCGGCTCGCCGCCGGGAGTCGCGCCCCAACCCCGCCCCAATCTCCTGAAAAAGCTTAACGTTGCTTTAAGCCGACCGTAGGAACAATTCTCCCGCCCAGTATGAATCTCAAGGAGGCCTCATGAGGCTGTTCGTGCGCTTGGCGGGAATGGTGTCCATCGTTCTCCTCGTTGCCGGGCTGGCCGTATCGCGCCCGCCCGACAGCGGCTACCACCTCCTCAAGACTTACACGTTCGGCGCCGCGCCCGGAAGCACCGGCGAATATTTCGATTACATCACCGTGGATTCCGCCGCGCGGCGGGTTTACCTCTCGCGGGGCACCGCAGTGGAGGTAATGAACGCAGACACCGGAGCCGAAGTCGGCTATGTCAGTGGATTCAAACGGCAGCATGGGGTGGCGCTGGCGCCGGAATTCGGCCGAGGCTTCATCAGCGACGGGACCCTGGCGCAAGTGACCATCTTCGATCTGAAAACCCTGAAAACAGTGGGCCAGGCAAAGTCCGATCCGGACACCGACTGCATCGTTTACGATCCGGCGTCGAAGCGCGTCTTCACCATGAACGGCGATAGCCACAGCTCCACGGTGATCGACGCCAAAAGCGGCATGGTCATCAAGACCATCGATCTGATTGGCTCTCCCGAATTCGCCGTGGCGGACGGGAAGGGAATGATCTACGCCAATCTTGCCAATAAGGATCAAGTCGCGGCCATCGACACCCGCACCATGGAAGTGAAATCGCGCTGGCCCACCGCGCCGTCGGGAGGTTCGACGGCGCTAGCCATGGATCGCGAGCACCGGCGGCTTTTCAGCGCCGGCCGCAAACCGCAAGTTTTGGTGATCATGGATGCGGACAGCGGGAAGGTCATTCAGTCCTTTCCCATCACGGCCGGGACCGATGCCGCCGCCTACGATCCCGAGAGCAAGCTGATTTTTGTTTCGACCCAGGAAGGCAAGATCCACATCTTCCACGAAGACTCGCCTGACCAGTACAGCCAGGTCGATACCGTCGAAACACAGTTCGGGGCCAAAACGATGGGACTCGACGCCAAGACGCACCGCTTATTCCTGGATACGTCCGACTTCAACAAGGCCGGCGCAGCCACGGCCGAACGTCCGAATCCGCGGCCGGCCGCGGTCCTGGGCACCTTCCGCGTGCTCGTCTACGGCCGCCAATAGCAACGACAATAAGTTAGAAAATTCGAGGAAACCGGGCGGGCGCGAATACTCAGGCAGAAGGTTCGGAGTCGCTGTTGCTGTTACGCTTCCAGCGCAGGATGGGCTTGCGCGCGGCGGTGACTTCGTCCAAGCGGCCAACGCGGGTGTGGTGCGGCGCGGTCTTCACTAAACCAGGCTCGCTGGCGGCTTCTTCGGCGATGGAGCGCATGGCGTCGATGAAGAGGTCGCACTCTTCCTTGGACTCGGATTCGGTGGGCTCGATCATCAAGGCGCCGGGAACGATCAACGGAAACGCCGTGGTGTAGGGGTGGAAGCCGTAATCGATGAGCCGCTTGGCGATGTCCATGGTGTTCACGCCGAATTTCTTCTGGCGATTATCGCTGAAGACCACCTCGTGCATGGACGGCGAGGAGTACGGCAGGTCGTAAACACTTTCGAGATTTTTGCGGATGTAGTTGGCGTTCAGGACGGCGTCTTCGGTGGCCTGACGGATGCCCGGGCCGTAGGCGAGAATGTAGGCCAAAGCGCGAACCAGAACGCCGAAATTGCCGCCAAAAGCGCGCACCCGGCCGATGGATCGGGGCCGAATCGGATCGAGCGCCAGCTGGCCATTCCTTTCCACGAGCACGGGCACCGGAAGAAAAGGTTCGAGGTGCTTCTTCACCAGCACGGGCCCGGCGCCCGGCCCGCCGCCGCCGTGCGGCGTGGAAAACGTCTTGTGCAGGTTGAGATGCATGACGTCCACGCCGAAACGCCCCGGCTGGGCCACGCCGGCCAGCGCGTTCATATTAGCGCCGTCCATATAAAGTTGGGCGCCGCGGGCGTGCAGCAGTTCGGCGACTTCGGCGATGCGCGGCTCGAAGGTGCCCAGCGTGGAAGGATTGGTGACCATCAGCGCGGCGACGTCTTCGGTGACGATATTTCTTAGCTGTTCGACGTCGATCTGGCCGCGGCTATCGGAGCGAATGTTTTCGACTTCGTAGCCGGCGATCACGGCGCTGGCGGGATTGGTTCCGTGAGCCGAATCGGGGACCAGCACCTTCTTGCGCGGATTCCCCTGGCTCTCGAGGTACGCGCGGATCAGCAGCAGGCCCGTCAATTCGCCTTGCGCGCCCGCGGCGGGCTGGAGCGTGGCGGCCTCCATGCCCGTGATTTCGAGCAGGCATCGTTGCAGAGTCGCCAGGATTTTCAGGCAGCCCTGCGCCAATTGCTGCGGCTGATAAGGATGCTCGGTGGCCACGCCTTCCAAGCGCGCGACGTGCTCATTGACGCGCGGATTGTATTTCATGGTGCAGGAGCCCAGCGGATACATGCCCAGATCGATGGCGTAGTTCCAGGTGGAGAGCCGCGTGAAGTGGCGGATCACTTCGATCTCGCTCACTTCGGGAAAGCCCTCGAGATCGGCGCGGGCGTAATCGCCCAGCAGCGCCTGCACGTCCACGGCGGGAACGTCGGCGGGAGGCAGTTCCATGCCGCGCTTTCCGGGCGCGGATTTCTCGAAGATCAGGCCTTCGTTCTGGCTGATGTTGCGCGCGGCTTTTTTAATCTTATGGGCCAACGTTATTCTTAAACCTTTCTCTCAAAGCTCCTAAACCGGCACGGCCAGCGTGTCGCGCACGGCGCAGGCCAGCCGTTCGATCTCCTCGCGCGTGGTCGTCTCGGTAACGCAAACCAGCCCGCACTTCGTCAGCTCGGGATAATAAGGACCGAGCGGCAGCGGGCCGATGATTTTGTCGCGCAGCAACTGCGCGTTGATCATGCGCATGGAGCGCGGAAACTGTACGGCAAACTCGTTGAAGACAGGTCCGCGAAACACGCGGCGCACGCCGGGCAATTTTTCCAGTTCGGCGAGGGCGAATTGGGCCTTGGCGATATTTTGCGCGGCCAGCTCCTGCAAGCCTTGCTTACCGAGCAGGCAAAGATGAACGGTGGCGGCCAGCGCGCAAAGCGCCTGGTTGGTGCAGATGTTCGAGGTGGCGCGTTCGCGGCGGATGTGCTGCTCGCGAGTGGCCAGCGTGAGGCAGAAGCCGCGGCGGCCCTGGCTGTCGGTGGTCTCTCCGGCAAGCCGGCCGGGCAACTGGCGGACGTATTTCTCTCGCGCGGCGATCACTCCGGCGTAAGGTCCGCCGTAGCTCGGAGCCATGCCGAAGCTCTGCGTTTCCAGGGCCACGATATCGGCCTCCGCGGGAGGGCGCACGGCGCCCAACGAGACTCCCTCGGCGATAGACACGACCGTCAAAGCTTCCGCGCCGCGCGCAATTTGCGCGATCTGCGGCACCGGCTCCAGCACGCCGAAAAAATTGGGAGACTGCACCAGCACGGCGGCGGTTTCGTTGTTGATGGCGGCGGCGAGCGCCTGGAGATCGATCTGCCCCGATGCCGTGCAGCCGATCTCCTCGAAGCTCATGTCCAGATTGCGGGCGTAGGTGTCCAGTACCTGGCGGTACTCGGGATGCACGGAACGCGCCACGAGCACGCGCCGGCGGCGCGTGATGCGCTCGGCCATGAGCACAGCCTCGGTGGTCGCGGTCGAACCGTCCCACATCGAGGCGTTGGCCACTTCCTGTCCCGTAAGCTCGCAGGCCAGCGTTTGAAATTCGAAGATGGCTTGCAGCGTGCCCTGGCTGATCTCGGCTTGATACGGCGTATACGAGGTGAGGAATTCGCCGCGCAGCAGGATCGTGTCCGTCACCACCGAGCGCAGGTGGTTATAGACGCCGGCGCCGAGGAAACTGGTGTAGCCGAGGGAGTTTTCGGCGGCGCGCTCGCGAAAATAGCGGATCAACTCGGCTTCGGACATCGGTCCGGGCAAGTCGAGGTCGCGCGCGAGGCGGAACTCCTCGGGTATGGAGCCGAACAGATCGCGGATGGAACGCGCGCCGATGGCGTCGAGCATCTGGCGCCGCTCGGAAGGGCTCTTCGGGAGATAACGCACTAGGAGTTGATCCTAATTTGCAGCAATTTGGCGCCCGAAAGCCCGGAAATAGGGACAAGGTAGGGACGAGATAGCAAGCTCATCGGAATTCCGGATCATAGCAGGATTTTTTCAGTGCTGCCAGAGCAAGGCGCTCGTAGTCGGTCAGAATCCGATAACCAGGACTTATTCAATAGATAGTGACGACGTAGAGTTCCGACGCCACTTCTACTCGTCGGAAATCTGTCATGGAGACCGTCAGCTTCGGTTGGCTCTGTTTTGATTGCACGTTCAGATCATAAATAAACTCGGTTTCGTATCTCACGTTGGGCTGAATGGTTCCTGATCGAAATTTCCAACCCTTTACAACACTGAGCGCACTGTCCCGTAGCAAGGGATTTCCAGATGTGATTTCCGCTTGGGTGACCACACCGCTCTCATTCACGATAAACCACAACTTCACAGGTCCAGCGACATGCGCAGTCCGCGCTTGTTCGGGATACATAGGGAATTCTGAGTACATTGGTTTCGGAAAAGAACTGTTTGGCGGTGCTTGTGCCGCAGTGCTCACACCGACAAGCAAAAGGGCGATGCACGCTAGCTTAGGAGTTGTCACAGGTAGCTCCGGCCATACAGACATTGTAAATCTTCTCCCGCCGCTCTGAATCCCTTCCTTGTTTGGAGCGTCACTGCCGGATGGCGGGCCTTCTCAGACACTAGGAGTTCAGGCCGAGGCTTCCGTTTGCTTTTCGGCAATAAAAGCTTCGTAGGCCGCGGCGGTCATGAGCTTGGCGACTTCGGAGGGGTCGGAGAGCTTGAGCTTGATGAGCCAGCCGGCGCCGTGGGGATCCTTATTGATTGTTTCGGGCGCGTCGCCGAGCGCTGCATTCACTTCGGTGACTGCGCCGCCGACGGGCGCGTAGATATCGCTCACGGCCTTGACCGACTCCACGGTGCCGAAGGATTGGCCAGCGTTGAGCTTCGTTCCGGGCTTGGGCATCTCTGCGTAGACGACGTCGCCGAGTTCGTGCTGGGCGTAGTCGGTGATTCCCACGGTGGCGACGTCGCCTTCGACGCGCACCCACTCGTGTTCTTTGGTGTAACGGTAGTCGCTCGGATACATCGATTGGTCTCTTCTCCCGTGCCGTTACCGGGGCCGCTTGTAAAACGGCAACGGCACGATTTTGGCGATGGCTTCCTGCGCGCGAACGCCGATGCGAATTTCGGTTCCCGGAGCGCTCGATTCTACAGGGATATAGGCCATGCCGATATTTTTTTTGAGAAAGGGAGCAGGCGACCCGCTGGTGACGTTGCCGATCTTTACCGCAGCGGCGTGGCAGTCGCTGGAAAGCACGGGATAGCCGTCGCGCGCGATCAGGCGATCCTGCATCTCGAAGCCGGCGAGAATCCGCCGGACTCCCTTCTCTTTTTGCGCCATTAAGGCATCGCGGCCCAGAAAATTACCTTTGCCCAGCTTGCAAATCCAGCCCAGATTCGCTTCCCAGACCGTCGTCGTGTCGTCAATTTCGTGGCCGTAAAGGCACATGGCCGCTTCCAGGCGCAGCGTATTGCGCGCGCCCAGGCCGCAGGGCAAAAGCCCCTCGGGCGAACCCGCGTCGAGCAAGGCGTTCCACAGCTTCTCCGAATGTTCGGGCGCAAAGTAGATTTCGAAGCCGTCCTCGCCCGTGTAGCCTGTGCGGGCGATCAGGGCGGAGACGCCATCGACCTCGCCAAAAAGAAAATGGTAGTACTTGAGCGCGGCGATTGGTGCGCGTGTGAAGCGCTGAAGTATGCCCAGCGCTTTCGGTCCTTGAATGGCCAGCTGCGAATAGCGCTCTCCGGCATTTTCCACCAGCGCGCTGAAGCCGCGGCCCAGGCCGCGGATATAGTCGAAGTCCTGATCCTGATTGCTGGCGTTCACGCACAGAAAATAGTGCTCACCGGAAACTTTGTGCACCAGCAGGTCGTCCACGAAGGTGCCGGCGGAGGTCATCAGGCCGGAGTACTGCGCCTGGCCCTCGGCAAGCTTGGCGGCGTCGTTGCAGGTGACGTACTGCGCCAGATCCAGCGCCTGCGCGCCGCGCAGCTCGATCTCGCCCATGTGGCTGACGTCGAAAAGCCCGGCGGCCGTGCGCGTGGCCAGATGTTCGCTGACGATTCCGGAATATTCGACGGGCATATCCCAGCCGCCAAAGTTGACCATCTTGGCGCCCAGGCGGCGATGCGCGGAGTTGAGAGCGGTCTTGCGCAGCTGCGTGCTGGTGGCTTCGATCACGAGTGACCCGAGAATCAGGCGAGTAAGCGAAGCTAACACGCGCGCGCGAACCCAGTCAAGAAAGCGCGAGAGATGTCGTCACCAATCTCCGAGTGGAACCGGGAATTGACGCCCGGATAAGGCTTTTGTTAGCTTGAGAAGCTCGCCGGGGCCGGGCAAACGATGTCGATACCGGTCGAAGTCAATGTTGGCAAGGACCGAGCTGTAGCCCCTGGCGCGCTGCAGATGATGGCGATTCGCCGCTACGGGATAGCGCTATTGTTCGTGGCGATTGCGTTCGTCTCAACCCTTTTCCTACAACGCTTCTTTCCCTATCCGTTCCTGTTCGTCTTCTTTGCCGCGGTGATGGCCAGTGCCTGGTTCGGCGGCTCGAAGCCTGGATTTTTGGCTGTTCTGGCTTCCACTCTTCTGGTCGACTACTTCTTTCTCCCGCCGTTCCATACCTTTGCCGTCGAAGCCAGCGATGTTGCCTATTTTGTTTCGTTTATCGTCTGTTCCGTGGTGGCAAGCTGGGCCAGTTCCTCGATGCGAAGCGCCGAGGAGGCCCTTCGGCAGGCTCGCGATGAGCTGGAAATCCGGGTCGCGGAACGGACGGCCGAACTTCAGAAGTCTCTGGCTGAACTGCAGGAAAAGGAGCGGCAGCGCCTGCTCCTGGAGAGCGAAAAGTCCGCGCTTTCGGATAAGCTGGAAACGCGAAAGATTGTGGATCGCGCTAAAGGCATCTTGCAACGGGACTTAAAGATCACCGAGGAAGAAGCTTACCGAAGGCTGCAGCGCGAGAGCCAGCAACGGCGCAGGTCCATGCGCGACATCGCTGAATCGATTGTCTTGAACGACCAGTTGAACCGTAGCGGCCAATAAGGTCGCCACAGTTCTTTTCCCTCCGCCAGGATCGGATTTAAGGATCAGATCTTCTAAGTTTCGGATTGACTCTTCTCCCGAAAATCTGCAAACTGCCGCTGGAGCGACCGGCAGGTCGAGTCGTTCTAACCCTCTTTCGACGCTGAAACGAGGGCAGCAGGTCTTTCTGGCTGAACGCCTTGGACACGACGCCGTGTCCAAACCCTTTACACATTAGGCTCGACGCAGAGCCGTTAAGTCAGCGCTGAATTGCGCGCACTTAGGCGCGCTTTCTGCTTTGGTCGCGGCGGCCAATCGCGGCGAGTGACGCATGATCCGCGAAGGCTGCCCTGGTCTTTACGGGAGTTTTTGTCGACAAATGCTGACGCCGAGCACGGCTCTCGCCAATTTCCTCAGAGTCCAGGCGATGTCGCCTTTGCTGGTCCTTTGGGACTTAACCAAACGGGTGTCGAACATCGTTCCTGAAACCGTGGACAGATTCAACTTTCGCCGATTTTGGGGGGAAGGGATCCTCTCCACAGACGCTTACTTTGTGATGGACAGCTACGAGAATGTCCGCCTGAGGAACAATTTCCGCAACGCTGAGCCTTCCGGCGGCCCGGAAGATCGGGGAGCGTTCCTCGGAACGGAACTCATCCGCGGCAGTTTCTGCCCGCAAGCCGCCGCCATGCTCACCGCTCTTTTCCTGCGGTACTCCGGAAAAGTCCTTCGTATCGCGAACGATACGGAGCCTAGCCTGAAAAGAGACGCCATTTTGATCTGTTATGGCACCCCGGACATGAACTTTAAGACTTTTGACGTTGAAGCCTGGTCGGGAAGCAGCCTGTGCCAGTTTCTATTCACGGAAAGCGGCCAGCGCGCCTTTCGGTTGGCCGGACAGCTTCATTCCATGGAGAGCCGCGGGGACGCGATCTATGACAAGGCGATCGTCCTGAGGCTTACCAATCGCCACGAATCCAATCACCCTCATGTAGTCTGTGCCGGGCTCACGGAGTGGGGCAGCCTGGCCGCGGTGAACTATCTGACGAAGAACTGGAAGGATCTGCGTAAACGCTTCGATAGCTTCGGGCAGAGAAGAGATTTCTGTGTGCTCCTGGAAGTGCAGTGCGGGCAGTTCGAGAAGACCAGAGAACTCACCTCCGTAGTCTGGTGGGATACCGGGTCGGCGCCGAAGCCAGCTTTGGTCTCAAGCCATGCGCGAGCCCATGTATAAGCTCATGTATCAAGAAACACCAACCCCTCCCATTGCTAGATCCGATTCGACCGATTCGACGGCTTCACTTCCTCTAGCCACATGACACCTGATCCCGTACTTACACAACCCCAGAGCGGTGTGCGGCCTATCCCCAAGGTCCTGGTTGCAACCACCGCCATGCTCAGCTTTATCTCTTTCTGGCGAGCTGCCGCCATCGTTCTGAACGACATGGGTTCGTCGGCATTTTACGCCGGCGCTATCGCCGAGCAAGCCTTCGGCAAAACCGCGCCGTGGTTCATCCTGGCGATCATGCTGTTTGCCTACGCCGTTCGCGCCCTGTACATGGAGAGCTGCAGCATGTTTGTGCGCGGCGGCGTGTACCGGGTAGTCAAGGAAGCCATGGGCAGCAGGCTGGCCAAAATCTCCGTCTCGGCGCTGATGTTCGACTATATTTTGACGGGGCCGATCAGCGGCGTATCCGCGGGCCAGTACCTTACCGGATTCTTGAACGATCTCTTCCGCTACGCACACACAAATATCGTGTTGCCGGGAAATCTCACGGCCGCCCTTTTCGCCATCGCGGTCACGATTTACTTCTGGTGGGAAAACGTCAAAGGAATCCCCGAATCCAGCGGAAAGGCGCTCCGCATCATGTACGTCACGACCGTCATGGTCGTGCTCATGCTCGCCTGGTGCGGCTATACGCTGTGGATGCGCGGCGCCCACCTTCCGCCCTGGCCCGAACCGCACAACATGCACTTCTCGGATCAGGCCCTCGGCTGGCTGCAGCACAAGAACTGGCCCTATACCATCGGCCTGATCGGGATTTTTATCGGATTGGGGCATTCGGTGCTGGCCATGAGCGGCGAGGAGACTTTGGCTCAGGTCTACCGCGAGCTCGAGCATCCCAAGATCCCCAACCTCAAGAAAGTCGGCTTCATCATTTTCGCGTACAGCCTGGTGTTTACCGCCGGCGTTTCCTTCTTTGCCGTGATGATCATTCCGGATGGAACCCGGTCTCAATATTTCGGAAATTTGATCGGCGGTCTGGCGATGAATTTCGCCGGCCCCTACACCCTGCGCCTGGTGTTCCAGGCATTCGTGGTGCTGGTTGGTGTGCTGATGCTTGCCGGAGCCGTGAACACCGCCATTGTCGGGTCGAATGGCGTGCTCAACCGTGTCGCTGAGGACGGGATTCTCCCGCAATGGTTCCGGCAGCCGCATCGGCGCTTCGGCACCTCGTATCGCATCATCAACCTGGTGGTCGGTTTGCAGATCGCCACGATCATCCTGAGCCGCGGAAATATCTTCCTGCTCGGCGAAGCCTATGCCTTCGGCGTGATGTGGAGCTTCGCCATGAATAGCGCCGCCGTCCTGGCGCTGCGGTATAAGCAGCCGGGATTCCGCGAATTCCGGGTCCCGCTGAATGTAACGATCGCGGGCGTGGAAATCCCCGTCGGCCTGGTCCTCATCACCCTCATGCTGCTGGGCTTGTGCACGATTAATCTTTTCACCAAGCAGATTGCCACCATCTCCGGAATTATCTTTACCGCCGCCTTCTTCGCCACCTTCACCATCGCTGAAGGAATCACCAAAAGACGCGGAAGCGCCGGCGCGGAACTCGATCAGTTCAACGTCACCTCTCGTACCGAGCTGAGCACCGCGACTTTGGGCGTTCGCCCTGCGAGCGTATTGGTTCCCATCAGCAACTACCACGCCCTGTATCAACTCGGGGCCGTGCTGGATCGCGTCAAGACGGAACGCCGCGACATCGTGGTGCTGCATGTCCAGGTCTTGCGGCGCAGCGGCTCGAGCGAAGTGGAATTCGAGAGCGACCAGCTGTTTGGCAGCATCGAGCAATATCTGTTCACGAAAGCTCTCTCCATGGCCGAACAGCGCGGCAAACCGATTCGCCTGGCTGTGGTCGCCGCAAACGACCTGTGGGACGGCATCCTCCGAGCCGCGGTCAATCTGCAATCTTCAACGATCGTTCTCGGGCGTTCCACGAAGATGAGCCTTGCCGAACAGGCCCTTCAATTCGGCCTCGCCTGGGAAGCGCTGCCCGATCCGCGCCCTCCTTTCAACCTGGAAATCTTTACTCCTCAGGGTGAGCACGAGTTCTTTCTGCTCGGTCCGCACGCGCCTAACCTGACGAGCAATGAAGTCAACCTTGTCCACCAGCTTTGGCTGCGGCTGGGCGATCTCGTCAGGCCCGAGGAGTTACACCATCACGATGTGGTGCATTTTGCCCTCAATGAGGTCAAGCAGGAACTCGCGCTAGGCAAGGAACAGGACGTCGCACAACGCCTGAAGGAGCACCTCGTTCAGAACAAGGCGCAACGCGACAAGCCCGCTTCGCAGACTCAATAGAAAACAGTTCACTTAATCGGAATTCGAGGGCGCGGTCTGCCCGTGAATGCCCGCATCCGGCAGGGGGCG
Organism: uncultured Acidobacteriota bacterium; assembly: GCA_963823935.1. Classification (GTDB taxonomy): domain Bacteria; phylum Acidobacteriota; class Terriglobia; order Acidiferrales; family UBA7541; genus Palsa-189. Next base: position 31,885 of record CAWGNM010000006.1, on the reverse strand, counting down.
GAGCACGCTTCTGCCCCTCACCCGTACACGCAGCCGGTCCAAATACAGGTACACCACCGGCGTCGTATAGAGCGTAAGCATCTGGCTGAACAGCAGCCCGCCCACGATCGCGATTCCCAGCGGACGGCGAAGTTCCGAGCCGGTTCCAGTGCCGAACGCGATGGGCAGGCCGCCAAAGAGAGCGGCCATGGTGGTCATGGTAATGGGGCGAAAGCGCAGCAGGCAGGCTTGATAGATCGACTCCTCCGGATTGTTTTGTCCGCTGCGCTCGGCCTGAATAGCGAAGTCGATCATGAGGATGGCGTTCTTCATGACGATGCCGATCAGCAGAATGATTCCGATGAGCGCCACGACGTCCAGCGGAGTGTGGGCCACCATCAGCGCCAGCAGCGCGCCCACTCCCGCCGACGGCAGCGTGGAAAGAATGGTGATGGGATGCACGTAGTCTTCATAGAGCATCCCCAGCACGATATACACGGTAACCAGTGCCGCCAGGATCAAGTACGGCTCGCTCGCCAGGGAGTCTTGAAAGGCTTGCGCCGCGCCTTCGAAGCCGGCATGGATGCTACTGGGTAGGGCCAGGTCGTGCTCCACTTTCTGCACGGCGTCGACGGCATCGCCGAGCGAAACATTAGGGGCCATATTGAACGAAAGGGTCACGGCAGGGAATTGGCCCTGGTGGGCGACCGCCAATGACGTAGTGGACGGCGCATAATGCGTGAAGGCGCTAAGCGGAACTGCTTGTCCCGTTCTGGATCGAACGTACACGTTGTTCAGACCTGCGGGGTCCTGTTGGAACCTGGGATCCATCTCCATCACCACATGGTACTGGTTGACGCGCTCGTACATGGTGGAGACCTGGCGCTGGCCAAAGGCGTCGTAGAGGACGCTGTCGATGGTCTGCGTGGTGATTCCCAGGCGGCCGGCCGTGTCGCGGTCGATGATCAAGCCGGCTTGAGGCCGCGGTTCTGCAAATCGCTATTCACGTCGCGCAACTGCGGAAGAGCGCGCAATTTTTGCAAAACGATCGGCGACCAGGTGTATAGGTCCTTGAGGTTGTCTCCCTGCAACGTATATTGGAACTGCGCGTTGCTGGCGCGGCCGCCGATCTGAAGGTCCTGAACGGCCTGCAGATAACAGGTAGCGCCGGGCACGGCCGCCAGTTTGGGCCGTAGCCGGTTGATTACCGCAAAGACGTCCGCGCTGCGTTCCGATAAAGGCTTCAGCTGGATCGTGAGGCTGGCCGTGTTTACGGCTCCTCCGCCGCCGGTAAACGCCGAAACAATGTCCACGGCCGGGTCCTTCTGCACGAGGTCAACGTACTCGTTCATCTTTTCTTCCATGGACTTGAACGAGATGTCTTCGGAAGCTTGCACGTTGCCGCTGATTCGTCCGGTATCCTGCTGCGGAAAGAAGCCCTTGGGGACCACGATGTAGAGGTAAATAGCCAGAGAGACGGTAGCCCCGGCAATTCCCAAGACGAGCGGTTGGTTTCGCAATACCCAGCGCAGGCTCTTTGCGTACCCCGCATAGAGCGCTTCGAATGCTTTGTCGCTGGCGCGGTAGAGCCAATTGTGCTTGCGCCCCTTTTGCGACTTCATGAGCAGTGAGCACATGGTGGGCGTGGTGGTCAGCGAGACGGCCAGCGAGATGGCCACGGCGGCGCTCAGAGTGATCGCGAATTCCCGGAAGATGCGCCCCACGACCCCGCCCATCAGGAGGATGGGGATGAACACGGCGATCAAGGAGGTGCTCATGGAGACCACCGTGAATCCAATCTCGCGCGAACCGCGCAGAGCCGCATCCATGGCCGAATATCCCTGCTCGACGTAACGGGTGATGTTTTCGATCACCACAATGGCGTCGTCCACCACGAAGCCGGTCGAGATGGTCAGGGCCATCAGCGAGAGATTGTCGATGCTGTAGCCCAGCAGATACATCACTCCAAAGGTTCCCACCAGGGACAAAGGCACAGCCACGCTGGGAATGGACGTCGCCCACACGCTGCGCAGAAACGCGAAGACCACCAGAATGACCAGCACCACGGAGATGAGCAGAGTGATCTCCACGTCATGCACCGACGTGCGGATGGTCGTGGTGCGGTCCTGGGCGATGCTGATGTGGATCGAAGGCGGAATCGAAGCGCTCAGAAACGGGAGCATGGATTTTATGCGATCCGCAAGTTCAACCATGTTCGCTTGCGGCTGCCGGTGCGCAAAGATCAGCACGGTAGGCTTGCCATTCACCCTTCCCGCGTTGCGCACGTCCTCCGAGGCGTCCACGACGTTAGAGATATCGGACAGCCGAACCGGCGCTCCATTGTTGTAGGCGACAATCAGCGGCGCATATTCGCTGGCGTGGTAGAGCTGGTCGTTGTCGTTGAGGAGAAAACTGCGATTGCCCGTGGAGATCTGCCCCTTGGGCGAATGAGCATTGGCCGCATTCAGCGCCGTGGCCACCTGGTCGAAGCCAATGCCCAGTTTGCTCAGCAGAAACGGATTCACTTCGGCGCGAACCGCCGGGCGAGCACTGCCTCCCTCATTGATGGTGCCCATTCCTTCGATCTGAGAGATCTTCTGCGCCAAAATCGAGTCCGCCACGTCGTATAACTCCGGCTGCGTGGCCGTATCCGAAGTGAGCGCCAGCACCAGCGGCGCCAGCTCGGCTGGATTGACCTTGCGCCAATTCGGGTTGGTAGGAAGGTCGCTGGGCAATTGGCCGCGCGCTGCGTTAATGGCTGCCTGCACATCGCGCGCCGCGCCATCGATATCGCGATCCAGGCCAAACTGCAGGGTAATGCTCGTCGTGCCTAGCCGGCTTACGGACGTCATCTCTGTGATATCCGCGATGCGGCCGAACATGCGCTCGAGCGGGGTGGCCACCGCCGACGCCATAGTGTCGGGACTCGCGCCCGGCAATTGAGCGCTCACCTGAAGCGTCGGATAGTCCACTTCGGGGATGGAAGCCATCGGCAACATGGGGAAGGCCACCGCCCCGGCAAGCAGCACGGCCACGGTCAATAGCGAGGTTGCTATGGGTCTCTTTATGAATGGGGCCGAAATATTCACGCTTTGCTCCGGCCACAAAACTTCGTCGCGGTGGATCATCGCACAACTCTGCCGCTGCCGAAGACAACTGTGGCCGCCGGCCGCCCCGCCGATAGGCTAACGTCCCCTAAATCCGGGGCTGTGCCGGCCCGAGTACGCCCCCATTGTAGCGAAACTTGGCGAAGCTGAACCCGACGAAGTTGACCCATCTCGAAATGGTGCCTTTTTTGAGCCTGCCGAGCCGGCTGACATTTATCGGTAAGTAACGATCGGTAAGTAACGGCCGGGGACCGGTCCGTGAGTTGGCATGACACAGCGGGTTTGGCGGCAGGGTTCCCGGCCAGAATTCAGCCTTGTGGCCGGCGGTTGCCTCGCTTATAGTCGTGGTAATGAGCGTCAGCGGTCCCATTGTTTGTTCCATCTGCGATCAACCCGAAACCCAATGCCTCTGCGTACGCTACTGCTGCATCTGTACCGGACTCGAGGGAGTGCGGCTCTGCGCCGATGGGCTTTACTATTGCCCCGCTTGCCGCGAGGCCTGCGACGTAAAGGTGGCGGACCAACCCGGTGCGTGAACATTCGCGTACCCGTGTGCATCTTTCGCCGGACGCCCGGCTCGTGGCGGCGGTGGGCGGCGCCGTGGCGCATTTTGCCGCCCGCGCCGGGCTCGAGGATGGAGCTTGCCACTTGCTCACCGAAGTGCTCGAGGATCTTTGCTACCAGACTCTGCCCTTGGTTCAGGGCAAGGCCGACGGGCTTGACGTGGCCATCGAGGATTTTGAGGATCGCCTGGAGATCGTCGTCGAGCACCATGGCGCCGCGCAGCCCTCGCTGGGCATGGAATCGTTCATCGCGGAATGCGCCCGCCAATTGAACCTGCGAGTTACCGGCGCGCGCCTGATGCTCAGCGTGGACCGCGTCGAGTACGATGCGCGCAACGGAAGCATCCGCACCACGCTGGTGAAGTATCTTCGCTCTGGAAAGAGCGCTGGAACAAACGGGCGCTGAGCGCCGCCGCGCCCCGCTTAGGCGACGTCTTTCCTCTTGCCGCCGGAATGCCCGTCCGCCTGTCGTATTTCAAACCCGCTCGTCTCTCCTGCTTTGGGGAAGAGCACGCGTAGGCTCCGCAGCGCGTCACGAAGAGCGGTACATTCCTCCACACTTGGTGTGTTGGCTTCGCAGAGCCTCGCGGAGATTGCGCGTTCGGCCGCATTGATTTTCGCGGGCAAGCTTTCGGGCTGAAGTTCCATGAAGGCGTCCAGGACAAACTGTTGCCAGGGATACTTCACTGCAGGCTCTTGGTCGGGCATAGGCCCATCTCCTGCACAACTCACGGATGAGTTCGCCCATAGAGACTAAGGGGCGACGAGAACACAATATTCCCCCCTCCCCCGTCGGAAATGCAAACTAAAAGTTGGGAGATCGCATCGGCCCGAGCCGCTATCCAACCCGCGTGGCGATTAATTTCCCAGACCTGGACCCTAGCGCGACTACGCTGTGACTCGCAGCTATATAACGACGCCCTGCGCACCCGCGGCGCTTACATCGTGACGGCAAAAGTATTGCGGCGGATCAGCGACAGCATCTGTGCGTCCGTAAGGCTGAGCCGGACGTTCAGGCGGTCGCCGGCCGGGGTGATGGTCGTGGAGTCGAGCAGGGAAGCGAGGTCGGGATTCGAGCTTCCCAGTTGATAGCGCTTATAGAGCAGCCCGGCTTGCAAGAGCGCGGCGAAAGTATTGGCGTCGTCGGGAGTGGCGCAGATCGATTGGAAGCTCGCTTGCACGCCCGAGCCGGCGGTGATCGTCAGGCTCATGGCGCGGATGCGCGACACCAGTTGCTGGGCCTGCGGAAATTGCGCGGCTTCGGGGGCCAGTTGCTGCATGGCCAGGTGCGCGTAATCGGAATCCATCACCGCCCAGATCATGCCGCTGCCGTTGGCTTCGTTGATCAGAGGAAACATTTGCGAGTCGCTGAGCAGGCTCTGCTCTTCGCCGGCGCGAATGCTGAGCAGGCGCTCGAGTTGCTGGCGCTGCCCGAACGCGGCGGTATTGGTATCCAGAAAGAAGAAGAAAAGATCGGTGGGGCCGGTGCCGCCGCCGAAGGCATAGAGCGAAAAATTGCGCACCTTCACCACGGGAATCTTCTGGTTCTTGAAATAGATCTCCGCTGTCTCGGGACGGAACGAGCCCAGCGCTATGCCCACGATCTGTTCGCTTCCGGGGGAAGGCGCCTTCTGCTGCGCATTGGCGCCGTTGGCCGGAGGCGCCTGATTTGCCGCGTTTGGCGGCGCCGGAGGCACCGTCGCCCAGGCTACCTCCTCCACCTGCGAATTGGGATCGATGCCCGCCGCGTTCAGCGCTTTCTCGAACTCCTTGAAGCGCGAGGGCAGCATCTGCTGCTCCAGTTGGGGGAACCAGGGCAGCGCGCGCGCCGCCTTCAAATCCGCGTATGCGAACTCCCCGATGTTTTGAGGGAACATGCCGATGACGTCCGTTTTGAGCGTGCTGGCGTGGGCCCGGGAGGCCGCCGAGCAGGCCAGGACCGCCACGAAAAATGCAGTGCCGAGAGTTTTTCTATAGTTCATTTCTCCACCATTTACGCCTTCGCGGATTTTCCGCCCCGCGCTGCCCGCGCCGCCTGGCGTTTGTGCGTTCCCCTCTGATCTTTACATCATCGAGCTTTCACATCGTCAGATGCCGGATAGTGAGATGCCGTCGGCCGCTTCCTCGTTGATTGCCACTTCCAGCCGGGTCTCCAGAATTTTCTCCGCCGGAGAGAAATTCTCCAGCTGCAAATAACCTGCATCGCCGGGGCCCAGCGCCCTCCGCGGCACCAGTCCCACGATCTCGCTGCCGTGAATCGAAGAGCCGCTGCGTTCGGCTTCCATGCGCACCGCGTCGAAAACGCGGCGGAGGGGCGTCTCCTCGAAATCGGTCAAATTCATGGACACCTGCGCCAGCCCGCGATTCTTCAGCTCCACGCCGATGGCTTTCACGTGCGGCAGGCCGCCGTTCGAGGCGCGAATGGCGCGGGCGATCTTTTTCGCCACGGAGATGTCGCGTGTATTCAAGTTGACATTGTAGGCGATCAAAAATTTGCGCGCGGCGATAGCCACGGCGCCGGCCGATGAATGCAACCCCGGCCCGCCGATATCGGGAGTGCGCTCTTCGTTTCGCGGCGCCTCCTCGCGCAAGTACTCGAATTCGCCGCGCCGCACGCTCTCCAGCCTTTTGCGCTCGGGCCGCAGCGCCGCCTCTTCGTAAAAATAAGCGGGAATCCCATGCCGCGCCCAAATCTCCCGGCCCGCCTGCCGCGCCAGTTCGATGCACTCTTCCATTGTCGCGCCTTCAATAGGAACAAAGGGCAGCACATCGACCGCCCCGATCCGCGGATGCTCTCCCCTGTGGCGGCGCAGGTCGATCGATTCCGCGGCTTGGGCCACGCCGCGCAATGCCGCTTCCCACACGGGCCGCGGTTCCCCGGCCAATGTGACCACCGAGCGATTGTGATCGGGGTCGGTGTGCACGTCGAGCACCCAGGCTCCCCGAACGCCGCGCATCGCCCGCACCAAAGCCTCGATTCGCTCGCGGTCGCGGCCCTCGGAGAAATTCGGAACGCATTCGATCAAGCCTTCCAAGGATCGTCTCCGCTTGGGCGCCCGCATTTCATGCCCCATTGGACGCACCATTGGACGCTTGGTCGATACCCGACTGGCGCTTCAGACGCGGCGAAAAGGCACGGCGGCTGTACCGTGCCATCGTACGCAATTCGGCGGCGCTTCGCCACGCGATCGAAAGGCGGCGTGACTCAAGAGGCAAAAAGCCCTGCGCCCCCAGGAAAGTTGTTAGCCAGGTCGCTTGCGAACGCGCGAGCTATGCGTTCGGCCGATTCCGGCGTGCCCTCGGCGATGGCGACAAAATGCAAGCGAGTGGGCACGTTGCCCCATCTGGACGCGGCCTGCACGCCCAACCAAGCCGTGCCCGATGAGGCCCGCAGAAGGGCAGCCAAAGAAGGCCAATCGGCGAGCGCGTTGCCCTCCGCGACCGCACCGGCATTCGACCCTGGCGGCGCAAGCACAGTGGCGACTGACTTGGAGTTGGCCGCGACGTAAATCGAGCGCCCGACCGCCACCGGAGCCTTGATCGCACCGTTCCTAACGGCGTGATTGATCGCCTCGGCGAGCTTGGCGCCCTCGGCTGCCGTCATCCACAAGCTGCGCGCAGGCAAGCCCGGCGTGGGGTGTTTGCGGGCCACGGCAATCCAATCGCTCAGCTCGCTCTGAGGAAAAAGCTCCAGGCACGCCGCATCCACGGGTGCGAGATCGGCCAGTTCGCCGGAAAGTGCCATCACCGTCAGGAGCCCGCGCTCCCTGCGCCAGGTCGCCAAGCAAATACTCTGAAAGGAAATCCGGAATCTCGCCCGCTTCGGCCACGCCCCGAGCGAGCGCCTGCGCGCGAATGCCATTGCCAAATTCAAAGACGATCGCCCCTAGCTTTTTCAGCTCCAGCATGGCGCGTATTTGCGCGGCGATCGAATCCAGCGCCCGTTCCCGGTAAGCGGTCGGGTCGCTTTGCCGAATTTCGAGCGCGTCCGCAACGGCGATGCCGCGCGGAATATAGCCGCCGGAAAGATCGTCGGCCGGCGTTTGGTCGGTCAGCAGATCCGGAAGCACGCCGCGCTCCGCCAGTTCGGGAAGGACTTCGGCCGCGTTGCCGATCAGGCCCACCGAAGCGGGTTCGCGCCTGCGCACGGCGTTCTTCAGGATGCGCAGCGCTTCATCGAGATTGTTGACCATCACCTCGCAGAAGCCGGCTTTCTGCCGGCGCTTGATCCGAGCGCTGTCGGCGTCGATGCCCAGAAATGCGCCGCGATTCAGCGTGACGGCTAGAGCCTGGGCGCCGCCCATGCCGCCCATTCCGGCGGAAACCACCAGGCGTCCGGCAAGGCTTCCGCCGAAATGTTTGCGCGCCGCGGAGCGAAAAACCCGGAAAGCTTCCGGAAGCGCGCTCGCCGGGCCCGTGAACATCCAGTCGGCTGCATAACGCGCAGCCTCACCCTGTGCGTCCAAACGCATTTCGGGCGCAGGAGCAGGGCGCGATTCGCCTGCCAACTCCGCGTTCACGACCACAACGCGCGGAGCGTCTTCGCGCGTTTCGAGAACGGCTGCGGGCTCGCCGCGGCGAACCAGCAGCGTCTGGTTCTCCTCGAGCTTTTGCAAAGCTTCCAGGAGTGAATGAAAAGCCTGCCCGTCGCGCGCCAGCCTGCCGATGCCGCCGGAGGGGATGAAGCGCTCCCCCTCTTCAGCTACCGCCCCTTCACTACAGAACGATCTGCGCTGTTCATAAGCAGCCGCAGCGCAGCTTCCTGAGCCCAGCCTTGGCAGGAGCGGGCCGCGCCGCGAGGCGCTCGGATGGGGAGAGATTGCGCGTTCTGTGCGGATTGCCACCATGGCCGATTCGATCCGGTATCGACTGATATTACCGCAGCGGCGCCGGCAGCCGTCTCGAAAGCTGAAAACCGTAGGTGATGCAGATTCGGCGAAAGCTGAACTGGCTGCTCCAAATTGAACCTGGCTGTGGTAAAAAAGGGCTGCCGGTTTACCCGGTGAGGGCGGCCTCGTTGCACCAGGTCTGCGGTAGGGCCGCATCGCGGCTCTATTCGCTGAGCATGACGGCGAGGCTGCCCTTGGCTGTCGGGAGCCTAGGCGTTTGCGGGTCTCGCCGCCACGGCGCACCGTGGGCAATCGCCGTTAAACTGCTCGATCGTATCGTTTCCTCTCCCCCACCCCCCTCAATCCCTTAACTCTCATCAGTTCTCGCCCGGACGCACCAGTTCCTTGGCGCGGCCTTCCGCGTCATCTCTGTTTGGAAAAACTTCCCAGTCTAAGTTCGATCCCGAAAAGTGCGACCAGCGGATGTGATAATGCTCGTGGTTCACGGTAACCTCCTCCACGTCCTCCCACGTGATTTGAGAAAGCCCGCGTTACTGCGGGGAATAGCGGTACAAAAATATTTTAGATAGCGTCGCGCGGGTGTCAAGTTGCCCAGGACGCCGGAGACAGCCGGAGATGCCTGGGTGGGTGCTTTGGGGTCAAGCTGCGTTCAGCGTCGCCTGTGGGTTCGCTTCCGCGAGTTTTTTGATGGTCAGCAGCATCTTCCGCTCCATCACGAAGTGCGCGGGCTCCCAAAAGATAAAGTTGAGGATGCGTCCCCCAATGCCGACATTAGCCGGCGAGCGCAGGCGCGCGGTCAGCCGCGTCGTGTTTACGCCCTTGCGCTGCAAAACGAAAGCCCAGGTGGTGTCCAAGCCTTCCTTGCCCGAGCGGATCAGCTCCCAATCGCCCGGCGTGGCCAGAACCAGGGAGTGCATCGGCTCCACCAGCGCCGCCACCATCCGGGCGCGGCCCCCGAAGCGCTTGGGCGAACCGAGCCACACCGTATCGCCGATGGCGCGCTGCTGCCATTCCAGCACGATGCGCGTGGCGTTGCTCATCTCGCAGCCCGCGAGATTTTCGAGAAATGTGTAGCTATAAAACCCGCCGCGGTCTTGCCCGATCTGCACCAGCCAGCGCCACACAGCTTCCGCGGGCGCATCGATATTCACGGCGTGTGTGACCACGGCGGTGGCGTAAGGCGAAAGCGCGTCGCCCGGCAAAGCGGCGATGCGGTCGAGGTGCGAGGCGCCCCAGTGCAAAGCCCAAGGGCGCGCGATGTAGAGGTAAGTAAAGAGCAGAGCTGCTACGACGGTGACGATCACCGCTGCGGCGTACATTCCGCCCTCCGGAGTCCCTATCCGGCATTGTATCGCGGGTCTTCCTGATCCGCGAAATACAGCCGGCTCCGGAGCGCGTCAGCAGCGCAGCGTTGACTGCTTACTTATTTAGCGGCGCCCTCTTTGGCGCCGTCGCTCCAGCCAGACGGCGGGCCAATTTATCCCGGTACTCGATTCCCTCCGACGGTATGCAGAGAGTCTCTTCGAAATTCTGATCCTTCATCCAGTAGTAGTTCGTCTGCATTAATTGAAATGGCTTGGTGTAGAACTTCGGATCGTCCACCGTCACAGTCGCCTGCACGTTGTACTGGTCCAGACGCGTCCAGCGCTCCTGGATCTTCGCGTCTTTGGTGTGCGGATGGCCGCGCTCGTCGAGCCAGCTTCGGGGATCGAGGCCAACGGTGTCGATCACGAACGTGGTGTCCCCATCCCAGTGGCCCACGGAATATCCGTAGAACCTCGAATCGGGCGCGCCGGCCGCGTCTACCTTGGCGGGAAGTTGCCGCCCGTCCATCCAGATTTCTCGCCAGATCCGCTGCTGCTCGAAGAGGATAAGCATGCGGTTAGACAAAGGCTGGAACTCGATTGCGCCGCGCATGCTGATGGCGTGGTTCAGAAGGTCTCGCGGAACACCCAGCGGATCGCAGATCATGAAGGGATCGTTTGACGCATTCACGCCGCCCTCGGGCACTCCTTGCTGGCGCTGCCCCGCTTCGGGAACCGGGTGATTGTGGCTCATCACCGCTTTCCCCGCATCGGTCATTTCAGGGTAAGGGCCCATGACGATTTTGATCGGCCCCACCCACGCGCCCGTCAGATCGTGCTTGGGAGCGGGACCGGGAGGGGTCGGCATCTCGGGGATGCCCGCAGCCACAAAACCCGGCGGCGGCTTTCGCGGTCCTTGAGCCATCACGGCCGGTGAAACGGTCAGCAGAACCGACAAGGCGACCATTACTTTGACGAGCGGATTGCGCATTTAAACTGCCCTCCTTGACTTACGCGGGGCCCCTGAAAACCAAGCATTGCAAAAACAGCAAAGGGCGCGCGCGGCAGCGTCCGCGCGCGGCCCAATTGCTCGCCGATAGCCAGTGAGACTTCAGCGAGGACTGCGCTACTTCGACTGGTTGCCGCCGCCGCCCGGAATGCCGCCGGCGTCAGGGCCGTAACCGCTCTTGTTCCCGCTATCGCCGCCGAGCTGAGTATCGTGCAAAACGGTGCCGTCGGCGAGCACCACCTTATTCAAGCGCCCCGCGGGCAGGCCCGTTTTGGCCGCGTACATATCCACGGTGATCACGTCCCCGGGCTGCAACGAGCTCTTGTTCCAGCCAATCAGCTTCAGCGCTTCGGGGCTGGCCGTTTCCGCGGTCCAATGCACCACTTTGCCGCTCGCATCCTTCACGTCGAATTCGATCAGGCTGTGAGGATTGGCCCACGCGAACTTCGTCACCGTCGCTTGCTTGAATTCAGACACCTTGTTCTCATACGCCGCGTTCCCGTGATGCGCCAACACCGGCCCGCTAACACCGAGAAGAGCACTCCCCAGGACGCACGCCATGACCAGCTTGCTTTTCATTCAGCACCTCGTAAAGAATCTGACACTCCGAGCTAAACCAAGACGAAAGATTATAAGCCGGGAACTCCCTTGTTGCTTCCGAATGGAATAATCATACAATATCCGGCCTTTCGCAAGCATGGAAAAAAGCAGCCGGCCTCGCCGGATGGCCGCCGCCTCGCTAATCCCAAGCCAATGTCGAGGCGTCCAAACCAGCGCGAACGGAATCCTAATAGACGTCTCAGGCCGGCCTTGCTTGCCCAAGCTCTCGCCCACAACGCACAACCTCTTGGCGCATGTTTGGTCGATACAACTTGGGACACATGAGTACTTGCTGCCACTTCACAAACAGTTACGCTCAGTTACGCTGGATTCTAGCCTTTATTAAGTAAGCTGACAGTCGATCCTGGCGACACCGTCCCGCACCCGACTGGAATCACCTTGCTCCCGATGCGACATGACGAAATTCTGGGCCTGATCCCGGCCTGAACTACGGAATCGACGACAGACCGGATTTGCGTCTGCTCCTTCTGGAGTTGCTGTTCTGGGCGGTCATCATCCTCCTCACCATCGCATTGGTGCGCTTCCGTCCCGTGCTGTTGGAAAGGGCCGAGAATCGCCTTCGCGCTATCAGCCAGCACACGCGATTCTGGCTGGCGGCTTCCGCTCTCATCGTCATCGCTGGTTCGTCTCGCCATTGCTCTCCTGGATACCGGTTCCTGTTCCGGCGGTGCACGATGAGTTCAGCTATCTTCTGGCTGCGGACACTTTTGCCCATGGCCGGCTGACGAATCCCCCCAGCCCTCTGTGGGTGCATTTCGAGTCGTTTCATATCAACGTGCTGCCCACCTACCAATCCATGTATCCTCCCGCGCAAGGACTGGCGCTCGCGCTGGCGCAAAAATTGACGGGAGTTCCCTGGGTCGGTGTTTTGCTCAGCGTGGCGCTGATGTGCAGCCGCGATCTACTGGATGCTGCTGGGCTGGCTGCCCGCGCCTTGGGCTTGGCTGGGCGGGGCCTTTGCCTGCGTGAGGTTCGGGACCTTTTCCTATTGGGTGAACTCCTATTGGGGAGGGGCCGTCGCGGCTTTGGGCGGAGCGCTGGTTCTCGGCGCGCTTTCCGCGCTTGCGCCGCGGACTAAAGGCGCCGGTCGCGCTGATCTTTGCGGCGGGCCTCTTGATTCTCGCCAATAGCCGCCCGCTGGAAGGATTTTTGTTCAGCCTGCCTTTGCTTATCTCCGTGGCTTTCCTGCTGGTAAAAAGTGCTAAGAGTGAGTTGGAGTGCTACGGCGAAAGCCGTCTTGCCGGCAATCGCGCTGTTGGCCCTCGGCGTGGGATGGATGCTCTATTACAACTGGCGGGGAACCGGCCATGCTTTGGTCATTCCCTATCGAGTTGAATTTACAGACCTACCACATCACCAAGCCTTTCTTCTTTCAAAAGCCCAACCCCATTCCGCACTATCGGCATCTGGAGATGCGCGCCTTTTATGTCCAGCACGAATTGCCCTATGCACTGCGTCTGGAAGAATGACGCGGGATACTTCACGCTGGTCAAGGCCGGCATTTACTATGCGTTTTTCCTTTGGCCTTTCTTATTCCTGATCGTCCCATGCATTCTGCGCTATCGCACAGCCGCGCTTCGCATTGTGCTGCTCGTCGACTAGCGCTGGTGGCCGCCGATCTGTTGGCGCAAATTTGGCCTCCGCATCCGCACTATGCCGCTCCCGTTACTGGCGCCATGCTTCTATGCTCCTTTTGTACGCGCTGCGCTTTTTGAGGAGCCACCGCCAGGCCCTCGCTATCCGCACTACGCGCTGTGGGGCTCGCGAGCCCTCGTATTATCTTCGCGCTGTGGATGATCAGCCCGATCGCCGACAAGCTGTGGAATCCTTTTTCTCTTATAAACGCAATCCAACGACCAGGCGCAGTGACCAACCAATCTCCTTCCCATCCCCATGCAGTTCCAACGGGACGGATTCTGTCGGATTTACGGGCCCGCGGAGGAAAGCACCTGGTTATCGTTGGCTATCCGGCTCGCGAGGTGCCCTCACAGGAGTGGGTCTACAATGAAGCGGATATCGATCACTCCAAGATCGTCTGGGCCCGCGATATGGGATATCTTCAGAATCTGGACCTGCTCGAGCATTACCCAGACCGGCAGGTTTGGTACGTGGATCGAGGCGACGTGGCCGCAAGCCTGGTTCCCTACGATCGCATGAGCGCTCCCTTCAAGCTGGCCTTCGATCGCGCCGTCTTCGAATCCGATTCCCAGGCCAATCCGAACCCCAATCCGAGCCAAAGTCGGCAGCCTGCTTCCGGAGCGGCCGTTACGCCGCCGCGCCCGTCCGCCGCCGCGCTTTCCGTGGGAATCCGATGAGGAAACGCGCTCGAACTGCCGTCATCATCGGCGCCGGGCCGGCCGGGCTCACCGCCGCCTACGAACTGCTTACCCGCTCCGATATTCGCCCCATTGTGATTGAGATGAGCGATCAGGTTGGCGGCATCTCCCGCACCGTGAACTATCGCGGCAACCGCATCGATCTCGGCGGACACCGCTTTTTCTCCAAGAGCGACCGGGTCATGAACTGGTGGTTGCAGCATCTGTCGCTCCAGGAATCGGATGCCCCGGCCAAAGGCGGCGCGCCGCTGCGCGTAAGCTACCAAGGCAAATCGCGCGACGTAGAAACCGCCGGCATCCGCGGACCCCGATCGCCAGGAACGCGTGATGCTGGTGCGCAACCGCAAATCGCGCATCTATTTCCTGCGCAAGTTCTTCGACTATCCCATCTCGCTCAGCGCGGACACCATTCGCAAGCTGGGCTTGGCTCGCACCGGCGCCATCGGCGCCAGCTATCTGCGCCGCGTGCTCTTTCCCTTGAAGGAGCAGAAGAATCTCGAGCAGTTCTTCATCAATCGCTTCGGCGACAAGCTGTACCGCACGTTTTTCAAGTCCTATACCGAAAAAGTGTGGGGCGTGCCCTGCACCGAGATCGACGCGGAGTGGGGAGCGCAGCGCATCAAGGAGCTCTCCATCTGGAAAAGCGTCAAGCATTTTGTGAAAAAGTCCTTGAGCCGCAAGCCCGCCGGGATTGCCCAGCGCGAGACCGAGACCTCGCTGATCGAACGCTTTCTCTATCCCAAGTATGGCCCCGGCCAGATGTGGGAAGAGGTCGCGCGCAAGGTGCGGGAGATGGGCGGCTCGATCGTCATGGAACAATCGGTCCGGCAGATCGAAGCGCGCGAAAATCGCGTCGCCGCGGTTGTCGCCGACCGACGCTCAGGGCCAGCTATCCCGCTACGACGCGGATTTTGTTTTCTCCACCATGCCCATCCAGCATCTGGTGCGCTCTTTGCAGACCGCCGTGCCCGCCAATGTGCGCGAAGTCAGCGAGGGCCTGATGTACCGCGATTTCCTCACCGTGGGACTGCTCCTCGAGGATTTGAAGATCAAGGACGAGACCAAGCAGGGCCGTAAACTGATTTCCGACAACTGGATTTACATCCAGGAGCCCGACGTTCTCGCCGGCCGCCTGCAGATCTTCAACAATTGGAGCCCCTGGATGGTCAGCGATCCACGCAAGGTTTGGGTCGGCGTGGAGTACTTCTGCAATGAAGGCGACTCGCTCTGGAATCGCGGCGATGCCGAGATGAAGCGTCTGGCCGTCGAAGAACTGGCCCGCATCGGCATGATTCAAGAGAGCGCGGTGCTCGACTCCGTCGTGCTGCGCATGCCCAAGGCTTATCCGGCGTACTTCGGCGCTTATTCGCGCTTCGACGAAATCCGCCACTTCCTTGACGGCTTCGAGAACCTCTTCCTCGTCGGCCGCAACGGCATGCACCGCTACAATAATCAGGACCACTCCATGCTTACGGCCATGACCGCCGTGGAAAATATCCTCGCCGGCCGCACGGACAAGTCCAACATCTGGGACGTGAACACCGAGATGGATTACCACGAAGTCCGTTCCGAGCCCGCGGCATCCACGCCCGCACCGGCGCCCCAAGCGGCAGCGGAGTCGTCGGCTGAACTCCAGCCGGCCGAAGCAAGCCGCGTCGCTCAGCGAAGCCCGCAAGGGGTGAATTTTGTGGCGGGAGCTGCTTCCCACCCTCATCAATCTTTTTAGTGTCTAGATCGCCAAGTTCTCACACACGACACACCGCGTCCGCCGGCGCCCCTGTTCACTTCCGCCCTGGTTCATAATCGTCCGAGCGTACTGGCGAGAGGCCACCGAATATGAACAAACTCATGCTGCGAGCGGGACTTCCTCTAGTCGCAGTGGTTGCCGCGCTGGCTTGGTTCACCTTCGGCTCGCGAGGCAAGAAAGCGGCGTCGAGCCACCTTCCGGCCAAGGTCGGACGGGGTGGCCAAACTCTGCAAATCGATGCCGAAAACAGTTGTCCGGCGACGATGCACGTCTCCTTCGAGAGTCTGAGCAAGCCGATTGGCCAGCAGCCGTCGCTCCAAAGCTCGGAGAAGATTCCGGCCGGCACAAGTTCCTGGAACATCGATGTGCCTCCAGGCGTGGGAGGATACATAGAACTCGACGCCGATCGTCCCAATCCAGGCGATACCCTGACCATGCGCATCCGCATGAATGGAAGGCTCTTGGACGAACAAACAGACAAGCTGAATGCTCCCCTGGAGCCGAAAACCGCCCTTTCTTCTGCAAGATCACTTCGACGACTATTCCGATCCTGCGCAACAAGCCGATCGCTAGACGTCCTCGTTTTTCCCCTCAATTGCACGCCCGGATCCCGCGCAAAAGTTTACGAGAAAAAGACAATGTTCGTTGGCATTCAAGTTGCCATGAGGCTTAAGATAGGCCTTAACGTAGTGCCGCGGAGCAACGGCAGCTGCTGCTGGCAATAGGTCCACTCTCCTCGCTCTGCTCCTTGTGGTAGGGAGGTGTCGCGCATGGAATTCATGAATTTCCTCGTCACGCCGTTCGACCGGCTGCGGACCCCCGCGCCAGGCCTTCAGGCGGATTCGCGACGCAATTCAAGAAACTCGCAACAAGCCTACGCTTGGAGGCTTGCGGCCAGCCTTGGTTTTGGGTTTGCGCTCTGCTTCGCCGGCACGCCCGCCAAGGCCCAGGACTACAGCCATATCCGCATCGTGCGCCTGAGCTTCATCGAAGGAAACGTGCAATATCAGCGTCCCGGCCAGGATTGGCAGGACGCCAAGTTGAACCTGCCCATCGAGCAGGGTTATGCGCTGCGCACCGACAATGGCTATGCCGAAGTGGAGTTTGAATCCGGGTTGGAGATGAGGCTGGCGACGAACTCGTCGGTCGAATTTACGGAATTATCGCTGGTGGATGGCGGACACGTCACTCGGCTGCGCGTCACCGCCGGCACCGCCAGTGTCGACGCCAAGCTCTCCAAAGCCGATCGGCTCTCCCTCGCCGCGTCCAACTTCGAGGTGAACGTGCCTCATGACGCGCGCTTCCGCATAGACACCTCCACCGCCGAGAGTTGGGTCAGCGTATTCCACGGCAAAGTCGCCGTTCAGTCCGCCTCCGATTCCGCAGCGATAAATGTCAGCGGAGGGCACGCGGTGCGCGAGAGCGCCGAGGATTTGGCTTCGCTGCAAATCCAGAAAGACCCGCCGCGCGACGCCTTTGATAAATGGGTTGCGCAACGTGACGACGGTATCTCCGACGCCCGCGCCGACATGTCCGACGCTTTTCGTGGCAACTCCTACACCACCGGATTTGCCGACCTCGATCTCTACGGCGGCTGGGCCGACGTGCCTGGTTACGGCTGGGGTTGGCAGCCCTATGGAGTGGCCGCCGGATGGGTTCCTTTTTATTCCGGGCAGTGGATGTTCATGGGCAACACCGGATGGAATTGGGTGAGCGCGGAGCCTTGGGGATGGTTTCCTTACCATTTCGGCGGATGGGTGAACGCGGGCGGCATGGGCTGGATGTGGGTGCCGCAAGGCCCGCTGGCCTGGCAGCCCGCCACGGCCACCTGGGTACAAACGGGCAATCAAGTGGGATGGACGCCCGTTTTGGCCTCGCCTCTAAAGCCGTTCAAATCCGCGAGCGGTCAGCCAGCGGTGCCTGCTCGCACCCTTATCGTGGCCTCCGCCGCGAATGGCGCTACGATTTCTCCGGCCCGCGTTCAGCGGATGGCCTCGGCCGATGTTGCCGGGGCTCACATCGTCGTTCCCGTCGCACCCGCCACCGTGACAAGAACCGCGCCTGTGAACGCGCCAGGGGCCGCGCTGGCGACCGCGTTGGCCAATCGACCCGCTGCGAATAGTTTCGTTTCTGCCGGCCCGAGCTTCCAGCGGCGCGCTCCCGCGGCAGCTCCGATTTCGCCAAGGGTCTCCTCGACTGCTTTCAACTCGACTCGGCCTCTTCTGCAAGCGCCGCGCTCGTCGCCGCTCCCCAGAATGATGTCCGCCGGTGCGTCGGCCTCAGGCTTCAGCGGAATGGGTGCCGGCGGTGCTCGCGGTGGCGTTAGCAGAATGGGCGGCGTTGGCAGAATGGGCGGCGGCGGGGGCGGCGCGCATGCTGGCGTTTCTGCAGGCCATATGTCAGGTGGCGGCGGCCATTCCTCCGGCGGCGGCCACCGTTAGCCGCATCCAGCCGGCTCGCTCGACCTCGGCTCGCTCGTCCTTGCATTGGTGCTGCGATGGTTCTCCCGATCGCACATCGCCTTCGCGCAAGATTCCCCCCCATTTCGGTCGTAAGTCAGTTTGAATTTTCTCGATCGTGATGCAAGAGTTCAAAATTCAAACTGACCCGCTACCAAGCGTCCTCGCGCTCGTTCTTTGGCAATGCATGTGGTAACGTACCGCCCATCCGAACTCATTTTCCAGAGTGCCGCCCTGGAGTTTTGCCAATGATCCACTATCACATTCGCTGGACCGGTTCCGAGGCTATGGATTGGGAGCCCTTTAATACGCAAGCCGAAGCCGAGGAGCGTGCGAAGAAGATCAGCCGCTCGGGCGAAACCTACACGGTTGAGGAAGTGGGCGAAGGCTGCACGCGCTGTGCGGCCGGCAACACCGACCGCCCCCGCTGATCTGCAGATTCACGTGCCATTTGGCAGACAGAGGCGAAGCGCCGCTATTCGGAAGCGAAGTGTTTGGGCGATTTGTTCAACGCCGCGTGCGAAAAGGATTCAGCTTCTACCCCTCCCCGCCCGCCTCCCGCTCTTTGTCAGACGGCACATACTGCTCCTCGGGGTCAGGTTCGCTTGATCCGCATGGCGTGCTGAACTCTCCCCGCTGTAAGTTCAGAAATGAGGGCGCACACCCTTTTTTCTCGTCGTCATCGCCCGTTTTCTGATTCGCCGCATTGTCGGGAGCATTCATAGATGTCTGCGCCTCCTGTGGGAAGTCCTGATTGTCCCCCGGTGCTTTCAGTTCTTTGCCAGCATGATTTGCCAGCAGTAGGTGAACTCGGTTGCGCCGCTGCAATTATCGAATCGTACGCCGTACTTCAATTCTTGGCGCTGCAGAAGCGATTCGATGCACTGGCGCAGATAGTTGGCCCGCTTATATAGGGCAAGAGAATATGGTTTCGGCACCTGCTTCGGATCCGAGAGCAATGGAGAGCCTCCGTTGCCGCTAGTGTGCGCGATAACTATCGCCTTCTGAAATACCGGTAAACGCTTAAGACGCTTGCGACAAACTCCGCAAAGATGCCGCTGCGCTCACCTCGGGCTGCCGCTCCGCTGCCGAAATGACGGCGTCCCAATCTGGGGTGCTTCGCAGGCCTGGAGCCAGCTCGATCTCCACAAGTGGCGCAAATCTCGTTCGGGGAACGCAACCATCGCGCGCGCGACAAAAAATTTACAAAGTTACAAACTCTTGACAAAAATAATTCGAGGCAAAAAAAAGGAAGCAGCTTTGGTACGACCGCCGCTGCTTCCCGGGGTGTGTTCTATGAGTTGGCGGAAGTATAACATAACGGGTTTTGCTGTCTATAGGGGAGACGGCGTATCCACAAGCTGGCTCCTTCAGGACCCTGCCGGCCCCCAAAACCCCTGGAATCTCTTCGCCCGCCGCGTGTTATACTCCCGGTTGCGCTGCCTCACCCGTGGCGTAAATCCTTCTAGGAACTAAGGATACGGGCGCGGGTAACGTTGTTAGGGAACGGCCAGCCGTTAGGGAAAACAATAAGGTCCTCGTTACAAGGAGGCGCGCCATGCCCGGAATCTCGCGACGCCAATTCAACGCCAGCCTGCTCGCCGCCGGCGGAATGGCAGCCATGAATCTCTTTGACCGCACCGCCGCTGCTGCCGCCGATTTCAAGCTGCGGCAATTTCACAATCAGCCCGCCGACAGCCCTTTGCACAAGCGCCTGGTCGAAATGTGGGCCGCCGTGAAAATGGAAACCGCCGGCCGCGTGGACGTCGCCACGTTTCCCGACAATGACCAGCTCCCCGGCAGCGATCCCGCCGCGCTGAAAATGCTGATCGACGGCGAGCTCGATTTCTTCACCCTGAACGGCGGCATCATCGGCACCGTCGTGCCCTCCGCCAACGTGCAGGGCATCCCCTTCGCATTCCACGACGAGGCCCAGGTCTATCGCGCCATCGACGGCGACCTCGGCGCGTATCTCGCCAAGGAGATGGCGGCCAAGGGAATTTACGCCCTGCCGCGCTGCTGCTTTGAAAATGGCTTTCGCGAGATCAGTTGCTCGCTTCGTCCCATCCGCACCGTCGACGATCTCAACGGCCTGAAGATGCGCTCGCCCGATACGCCCATCTATATCGAATGCTGGAAGGCGCTCGGCGCCACGCCCGTCGCCGTGAATTTCAATAAGATCTACGAATCGCTGAAGACCGGCCAGGCCGACGCGCAGGATAATCCGCTAAACGTTGTCGAACTGCTGAAGCTCTACGAAGTGCAGAAGTACATCAGCCTCACCAATCACATCTGGTCCGGCTTCAATCTCATCGCCAACCTGAAAATGTGGCAGCGCTTTCCGCCCGATGTGCAGCGCATCATCCAGCGCAACGCCGAGAAGTACGTCAAGCTGCAGCGCAGCGATACAGACACCATGAACCACGATCTCGCCCCGCGCCTGGCTCAGCGCGGCATGATGATCAATCAGCCCGACGCCGCCGGTTTCCGCGCCCGCCTCGGCTCCTACTACGCGCACTGGAAGGGCGTCATTGGCGCGCAGGCGTGGTCGCTGCTCGAGGCCCACGTCGGCAAAATGGGCTGAGCTTCTTTTCTTGAACCGTCTCGAATCGCGAGACTAGAGTCTCGCGTCTCGCTCCGTCGTTTCTGTAGCTCAGGTCGCGCCTGCGCCGTTCGCAGGCGAGACCTGAGGCCTTCGCCCGAATCTTGCCGCTAACCGCGCCGCGCCGTCTTTGCGAGGCTTTTCCGCTCTCTGGCTTCCCCCAGCCGCACTCACGCGCGGAACGCCCGCGTGCCTCCCGGCAGCGCGCTCGTCCCGCCGTCGACCACGATCTCCTGCCCCTGCACGTACGACGAATCGCTCGACGCCAAAAACAGCACCGCGCGCGCCATCTCTTCCGCTTCGCCCCAGCGCTCCAGCGGCACGATGCGCGGCAGCCGCTCGTTCACCGCCGCGATCTGCTCCGGCGTGCGCGTGCGCTCCCATAGCGGCGTGCGCGTGTATCCCGGCGTCACCACGTTCACGCGAATCCCGCGCGGGCTCAGTTCCGCCGCCATGCATTGCGCCATCGTTCGCACCGCCGCCTTGCTCCCGGCGTAAGCCGAATATCCCGGCGCGCCGATTTTGCTGGTCAGCGAACCGACCAGCACGATCGTCGCGCCGTCGCTCAAGAGCGGCAGCGCTCCCTGCACCGTGAAGAACACGGAAGTAAAGTTGAGCTGCACCTGCTTCTCGAACTCGGCCACTTCGGTCTTCCCCAGCGGCGTGGGCGCGGAATACCCCGCGCAGGCCACCAGCACGTCCAGCACCGCGAAGCGCCTCTTCACCTCCGCGAACATGCGCTCGCGCTCTGCCGCGTCGGTAACGTCCGCGCGCACCGCAAAGCTCTTCCGCGCCGAATTCGTCCGCCGCGCGCCACAGCGTCTCCTCGTTGCGTCCCACGATGGCCGCCTGCGCGCCTTCTTCGATGAAGAGCCGCGCCGTGGCGAGGCCAATGCCGCTATTGCCTCCGGTAATCAGCGCGAATTTTCCGTCCAGTTTTCCCATGTTCGCCTAACTCCTGCTCACGCAGCCCGCGCAGGCTCGGCCCGCGCGCTGTGCATGTACTCCCGCTCCCGCGCTTCGCCCGCGTGCTGCCCCGCGCTACAAGACGCGCTACCAGAGTAGCGCGCCTTCCCTTATTCCCGGAAGCCGTCGCGACGCCTCGGAATTTTGCTCGCCATCCGCCTGTCTCGCCTCCGCGTCCGCCCTTGGCGAACACAAGGCGAAGGAGTAAACTGCGCTCGTCGCCACATGCGCCAGCCCAAAATATGCCACGTCACCTTCCGCGACACCGAGGGCGTCGAGCATACCGCCGAAGTCGCGGCCGAAAGTCTCTACGAAGCCGGCGCGCTCGCCTTGCAGCAGTTTCGCCGCGCCGATTGGAGCCGCGAAGCGTCCCTCGACGCTGGCGCGCTGCGCGTGGAGGTCTGCGAATCCACCTTCTACACGGTAAAGGTTGCGGCCCTGGAGGCTTGGCTCAAGCGCGCCGGAGGCTCCCCGCGAGAAGTGACCATGCGCCAAGCGATAAAAAAGAAACTCGCCTAGTGAATCGCCCGAGGAATCGCTTCTGAGCCCGTGGCTGTGCGCTCAGATCCGCACTCGAAAGTGCGCACGTTCAGCGGCGTGGCCCTCAAAAGATATGCCGCCTCTCCTGCCGTCTGAACATCTTATAAGTGACGGCTAGTAGTTTCAGTCTTTTCCCCCCAGCCGAAGGACTGAAGCCATGGACGAAGAGAAGTGTCCCAAGTGCGGCATCGCGGCCGTGTCGGTAAAGTATCGCGAACGAAAACGCAAAGCGTCCAAGGGCGCCGCCCCCACAGCATGGATCCGCGAGTACCGCTGCCCGGTCGGCCACAAATGGACCCGCGTCATGGTCCGCAGCACCAAAATCGATTAGCCTCCCGCCAGCCCAGCCTCATTTCGCTGTCATCCCGCCCGCATCTCGCGTCTTCCGCCCCGACGCTGTCATCCCGAACCAAGCTGCGTTTTTTGCGGATGGGGGTGAGGGATCTGCTTTTCGCTTTTGTGGGTGCCCCACCTTTCGTTTGTAAGGGTGGGTTGCCTTTTCCGTTCCGTCCCGCGCGACCTCGTCTCGCCGCCCTCGCGCCTACGGATGATCCCGGTCCGAAAAAGTGATAGCGGCGATCTGCTGCTGATTGGCGCTCACCGTAACGTCCTGCTCCTTGCCTCCGTACACTTCGTGCCACGCCGTCAGCTTGTAAGCGCCCGGCGGCACATTCTCGATCTTGAACGACCCATCCTCTCCGGTCACCTGAAAGTACGGATTCGCGAAGACCGCGATGTAAGACTTCATCCAGGGATGAATGTTGCACTTCACGGGAATGCCGATCTCCGCATGCCCGAACACCTCATCCGCCGCCGCGCTTCCCGTAGACTGCGACTGGTTCCACCCGCCATTAATGCGGGGAGCGGCGTTTACGTTGTGCGTGGTCTCGTCCGAGTTGGTCACGCGCAGATGCTGTCCCTTCATCAACGCGACCACGTGCGGCACGTACATGCAGCCATTTTGGTCCAGCGTCGCCGCCTGCGGAATCTCGAACGAGTACTCCGCGAAGTCGCCCCGCAGATACACCACCACATTTTGCAATGTGCCGTTCTCTCCCGGCACCACGTCCTGCGTCTTTGCGGGCGAGGAATGCATCTTGACGCAATTGGGCACCGAGGCCATGTTGATGTTCCGCGGCCTGCGCGGCACGCCCTCGAACTTCACCACGCCCGTCACCGAACCCGCCGTCTTGGGATCCACCGGCCGGCGCGCCGCGTTCGCGGCAGGCTCGTCGTCCGGCGCGAACGCATTCGGTTTTTGCGTGCATCCGGCGGCGAACAACGCCATCTGCACCACGGCCATCACCGCCAGTATCCCTCGTCTCTTTCCGCGATCTCGATTCATAACTCTCCTGCCCACGCCCACATTGCTCCCTCACGCCCCGTCTTCGCTGTGACCCCTGTCACAGCTCCCTTCTCTTGCGTTTTGGATTTCCTGCGGGTGCCCACCTTCGCCTACCACGGCGGGCAGCCTCGGGCTCTGGTTTAGCTTTTGTGGGTGCCCCACCCTTCGTTTGTAAGGGTGGGTTGCTTTTTCCGTTAAGACCGCGCCGTCGGCCCCGTAGCATCCCGCTCCACACCCGCTCCCCGTTGTCATTCCGAGCGGAGCGAGTCCGGTGTCGGGACTCCGGTGGAGTCCACCGGACTCCAGAAACGCCGCAGTTTCATCCGGCATCCCGGGAATGCGGGGCCGGAGAATCCCTCCGCGCCTTTCAGCCTCGTCGGTTTTCGCCTATATCCTTAATTCTGTATCAGGGCAACATTCCCCCTTGCCCTGCCTTCATTTCTTCATTAGCATTGAATAAATGCGAAACCAGCAGCATTTCAGCACCCTTGAACTGATGATCGTGCTGGCCCTCTTGCAATTGGGCGACGAGGGGTACGGTGTTTCGGTCGCCAAGGAGATCGAGCGCACCACGGGCCGCGAAGTCCTGCTCGGCAGCATCTACGCGGCCCTCGAGCGGCTGGAGAAAAAAGAGCTCGTCTCCTCTCAATTGGGCGAAGCCACTCCAGAGCGGGGTGGCCGCGCCAAAATGTATTTCCGCGTTACACCAAAAGGACTCCGAGAAGCTCGCCAAACCCAGCGGGCCCTGGAAAGGCTTTGGAAGCGCATCCCCCAATTGCGAGGAACCACAGCATGAAAGCCTGCAAACCCCCGGCACTGGCAACTTGGCTGCTAGAGAATTTGGGAAGCGACCCACGGAACGAGCAAATCGTCGGCGATCTCATGGAACAGTATGCCGATGGTCGCACGCGCGCGTGGTATTGGCGCCAAGTCACGGCGGCAATCCTCGCCAGCCTCTTCGAGCAAATCGCTTCGCACAAACTTTTGGCGCTCCGTGCGCTGCTCGTCGGTTGGCTTGCCTGGTACTTCCTGAAGGAGGCCTCCGTCATGGCGCTGCGAGCCGCGGTTATGCCGTGGAGCATAAGGCTGCCGGTCTTGGCCTCTTTGTTTTGGTGGACCGTGGCTCTCATCAATTGTTTCATCACCGGCTGGATCGTCGGTCGTTTCTGCCGTGCGAGCCGCGTCGCCGTCCTGCTCTTGTTTTCCTTTACGGTTTTCCTGTGGAGGGAGGAGTTGTCCAATGGCCCCTTCGTGTCGATGCGCCCTGGTTGCTCTATGGCGGGATCGACGCGTTGCGCAATTCTCGTTACGCTCCGGCATTCGCTTACGAGTTGGTCTTCGTTGCTTTGGGATTTCTCTGTTTGTTGCTTGGCGGATTCTACGCCGCGCCCTCCAAAGCCCCTCGCGCGACTCCTGCTCCTTCCGTGCGCTGAGAACGAGCATCCTCACTACCAATTCCCGCATTCGAACGCTTCGCCCCGCATTCTCCTAACGCCCTAGTTAACAAATCTCTTGTTTCGAATTTACTATTATGGTAGCGTCGTATATGACTAACGCACAAGAACCACTAACCAGCGCCTCGTTCCGCCCTCCTTCGTCCCCCCTCGACCATTTTTCAGAGCCCCTGGGGACGAACGAGCCGACCAACAACCCCAATGTCCCGGCCAGCACCGTCTTCATCGATCCCACTCCGCTGCCGGCACGCTGCCAGTTCACCTTTTCCGACGGACGCCAATGCCGCATGCCGCGCCACGAGATTCACGTCTGCCTCTGCCGCTACCACGCCCGCAGGGAAGAGGAGTTATGGGGCGACCCCGAATCCGCCACCGCCCGCGAACTCGACGGCCTCTGCACCGACCTCACCACCGCCACCGGAGTAAACCGCGCCCTCGCCCAGGTTTTTCGCATGCTCGCGCAAAAGCGCGTGAACCAGCGCGACGCCGTGGCCTTCGGCTATCTCGGCCAGCTCCTGCTGCAAACCGTCGACGGCGTTCGCGCCGAATCCGTCGCCGCCTTCGGCTATAAAGCCTGGGCCTCTCAATTGAAGTCGACCCTCAGTCCACAACCTAACCCACCCGCTGCCGAGGAGGCTCATCTAGCCGACCTCGCCGGTGAGGCGACGCCTTTAACGTTGGTCGGAAGCCGCGCCGACTCTGCCCTTCCAGCGACGCCTTTGCCGTTAACGTTGTCATCCCGAGCTTCCAGCGAAGGGATCTCTCATTCCAAACCGATCCCCGAGCAACCGTCGCCGCGAGACACTAATTCCGCAAATCCTGTGGACTCCACGCCTGCCGCAACCGCATCCGCCGCCAGCGCCTTCTCCCCGCCCAACTCGACGATCCGGCCAGGATCGTCGTCCCGAGCGACGAACGAGAGCGAGGGAACTCTGACGCGATAGCTCCTCCCGACTACGATAGCCTTCTCACCCGCTCCCTCGATCTCTTCGACCGCAAATACGACACCACGCCCGAAGGCCGCCGCGAAGCCCGAGCCCTCCTGCTCGAGCTCGAGCTAATGACGCCGCGCCAGCCCAAGCCTCCATCGAAACGGCTCGGCGTGCCCTACGAGCCGTTCCCCAAACCAAAAGGCGCCCGCGCTGTTTTGATCGAGCACTTGCGCGAGCAGCTCCACGCCCGGTGGGCCGCAAATACCGCGCAATCAGCAGTTACGCAAAATGCGCCCACAACTCCCGTAGAATGCGCACTTACAGATCATTCTCTGACTTAAAGTGGCGATCCGATCAGGATCGCCATCCCGAGCGAACAACGTGAGTCGAGGGATCTGGTCACGTAACTCGCGTGGAATGCGCACTTACGGATCATTAGACTTAAAGTCGTTTAGAATACGCACTTACAGAAATACCCCAGGGGGGTCGGCCCCAAGAATTAGAACGAAGTCGCGGAATCTGACGGAGGGAGATACTCCGAGGAATCGGTAAGCATCCAAATCGCGATAAAATCGACGCCATGACTTTCACCAACGACGAACTGCTCCTGGCTCTCGTGAGCCTCGTGCGCGCCACGCGCCCGGCCATGCTGCGCCAGGATGCCGACGGATTCAGCATAGATTTCGAGGCCATCGCCGCCTCGAAGTCGCCCCGCGACTCCGATCGCTTGCTGCTGAAGCTCGGTGCCGCCATGCAGGGTCCGCCGCCAGCAGAGGCGCCCAGTGCGGGAACGACCGCGGGAACAGAAGCCGCCGCTGCCGGCGCTCCGTCGCCAGCAGAGCCGCGCGGCGGGAGAAGAGAAGAAGAGGGAAGCGCAACGCCAGGGACAGAAACCGAAGCCGCCGCTGATGGCGCTGTCTCCCTCGAGATCAGTGCCGCCGAAGCTCGCGAGATGGCCGACGCGCTCTCCAGGCTCGAGCAGCTTCAGGCCTGGCCCAAAGATGTGCTGCGCATGAGCCGCGCCCTCCGCGCCCGCCTAGCCTCCGCTTCCGCCGGAGGCCAAAAAGTATGAGTCGCGGGGAGACCTCGCACGTGAAATCAATTTTCGTCAGCTCGCACAGAGAGATGCTGTCATCCCGAGGAGCCCATGGCGACGAGGAATCTGCTTTTTGCCTTTGTGAGCGAGGCTTTGACGATTTGCAATCCCTCGTGCGGGTGGGCACACTAACTCCATGACCCCTTACGACGTCATCTGCATTGGCGCCGGCCCTACCGGCCTCGCCTGCGCCATCGAAGTCAAACGCGCCGGGCTGCGCCCGCTGGTCATCGATAAAGGCGTGCTGTGCAATTCGCTCTACCACTATCCCGTGAACATGGTTTTCTTCACCACGCCCGAACTGCTCGAAATCGGCGATCTGCCCTTCGTCTGCGCCGCCGAAAAGCCCACTCGCGCGGAGGCGCTGAAGTATTACCGCAAGTGCGTCGAGCACTACGAGCTCGACTTGCATCTGGGCGAATTGGTCACCCGCGTCGAAGGCTCTGACGGCGACTTCCGCGTGCATACCCGTACCGACGATCCGCCTCAAGGCATTCCCCGGCGGCAGTGACACTCACGACGAACCTCCGCCCCAAAAGAATGTCTATTCCTCCCGCAAGCTCATCGTTGCCACCGGCTACTACGATCTGCCCAACCGTCTCGGAATTCCCGGCGAGGACCTCCCGCACGTCTCGCACTATTACACCGAGCCTCACCCCTTCTGGCGTGAGGATGTCGTGGTGGTTGGCGGAAAGAACTCCGCCGCCGAAGCGGCGCTCGATCTCTATCGCGCCGGCGCTCGCGTTACCTTGGTCCATCGCCGAGCCGAACTGGGTTCCACGATCAAGTATTGGGTGCGGCCGGACATCGAAAATCGCATCAAGGCCGGCCAGGTCACGGCGCTGTTCAATACTCACGTCGTGCGCATCGAGCCCGGATTTGTGCACGTAGCTTCCTCCGGCGACAGTGGCTCAGCGGCAACCACGCCGCTTGTGGCGCATAAAAAAGTCCCGGCCGCACAGGTTTTCGTCCTCACCGGCTATCATCCCGACTTCGATTTCCTGCGCCAGTTGGGCGTGAATCTCGATCCGGAAACGAACAAGCCCGCTCTCGACCCGCGCACCCACGAGAGCAACGTCCCCGGTTTGTACCTCGCTGGCGTAATCATCGGCGGAAAACACACCAGCGAGATTTTTATCGAGAATGGCCGTTTTCACGGCAAGCAAATCATCGCCGCGCTCACCGGCGCCCCGATACCGGTGGCCCAGCCGGTTGATGTAGGGGCGCGGCACGGTTTCATTTCTTGAGCAAGTTGGCGATCCGCACTTTGGTACACTGAATTTGAAGAACTGATTCTCGGGGATCACGGGAGACCATGGCTTCTTACCTGGAAGAGGTTGGCGGCACGATCACAGCCCTGGCGAAAGGCTTCAGCGTCACCTTTCGCAATCTTTGGCGAAAGACGACCACGGAGAACTACCCCGACGAGCCCGTGCATTTCCAGGCCCGCTACCGCGGCATCCATGTTCTGCAGCGCGACGAAAATGGGCTAGAGAAGTGCGTCGCTTGCTTCCTCTGCTCCGCGGCTTGCCCCGCCCACTGCATCTATATCGAAGCCGAGGAAAATACCGCGACCAAGCGCATCTCGGGCGCCGAGCGCTTTGCCAGCGTCTACAATATCGACTACTCCCGCTGCATCTTTTGCGGCTATTGCGTGGAAGCCTGCCCCACCGACGCGATTACCCATGGCCACGGATTCGAGCTCGCCACCTACGACATCAACTCCATGATCTTCCGCAAGGACCAGCTTCTCGAAGCCGGAGCTCCCAAGCCCCCCGTCGAAAAGCGCCCGCGCCTTCTCGCTCCCTCGCCGTAAGAGCGCGGCCCCCGGCGCCGGGGTGCACACATCGCGCATTGCGGTGTCCCGCCGCCCCCGGATCGCGCCTCTCTTGCGGATCGCGCCGCTGTTGCGGATTGCGTCGCCGTTGCGGATCGTGCCGCTGTTGCGGATCGCCACTCGCCACGTCGCGACCTCAGCGATGCGATTGGCGTTTGAATGCGCCCCGGCCGGTAGTGGGTCAGTTTGCAAACTGATTCACTTTCCCCCTGCCGCGTCATAATGCCTGTTTCAAATTGCGCCGGCCCCCGCCGGCTCGCGCTGCTGCTGCAGTTGCGGCTGCCATTGCGGATTACGCCCCTCCGCCGCGATTTCGTCCTCGCTTCGCCATGTCCAATCGGGCCACACACAGCAGTCCCCCAACCTGCCGCACCCCGTCCCCGGTAATCTACCGGATAATATATAGGAAGATAGCGGAACATATCAGGGAGCAGAGCTCGACGGACGTGCAATAAGAAAAATATGGAATGAGCAGAGTAGAGGCCCGATTCGGAAGTAAAGGGACTTGGCGGGAAAGAGTTGGGAGTTGCAGATCGTTAACGGAATGACGCGAGTGGGTGGAGAGTTGAGCAGTTGGAGGGGGATGCGAAGCTTGCCGAGGGGAGGAAAAGCCAGGAGGAAGCGCTAAACATAAGCGCTAAACATAAGCACTAAACATAAGCCTAAATATAAGCACAAGGAAAACCTGAAAGTGAAACCGGCTGTATAAAGCACGAAGGACAGGCGAGAAAAGCGCAAATCAGAAGCAAAAGCAAAAGTCAAACGTGGGAGGCCGAGAGGAACCGCGAATCAGGCTGGAGGACGAGGCTAGCAAAACGAAGGCGCCAGGAAAAGCCCCCAAAAAAGGCAGCTGCAAAGGCCGACTGAGGTCATTTCCGAATCCGCGCATATGACTATTTAACTTGCGAAACAAAAACAGAGACAAAGCAAGAAAGAGAAAGAAGAGAAAGAGGGCACACGGAAAGCAAACGGCAGGGGAAAACAGGAAGCCACTCAGGACGGGTAAAGGGGGAAGTAAATCCCGAGGCAGACATGCCGGAGGGATAAGAAGCACAATAAATAAATAGCGGGAAAAGGAAAAAACAAAGGCAATAGAGGCAAGACAAGCAAAGAAGCAAGAGGCGGAAGCAAAGAGCGCAGAGGCACGAAAGACGCAGAGGGGTGCGAGGCGGAGCGCAGACGGCAGAGGGAAGCTCGGGAACCGGGGAAAGATGGGAGCGAAAGGAACAGAAGAATAAGCGGAGCAAGAGCGGGCGGCAGAGCAGAGCCGAGCAGAGCCGAGCAGAGCCTGGGACTCAAATCGACAAATGAAATTGATGATCGCCTTTGACCTATTAACTGATGGCTTAACTGGCGCGGGTTCCGATGCAGTCGGCGGGCGCATTGGGAACAAATCGGAAAGCAAGTCGCGTGAAGCAAGCAGCTACTCCGGACAGGCGGCGCGGCGACTCAAAAGCAACCCACCCTTGCCCGCTGTGGCGGGCGAAAGGGGGGGCGGGCACGGTTCCCCACACGAACATCCCCTAGGGCCGCCAGCTTTTGTTTTTGCCGTGCGCTTTCGCGCCGGGCCGGCATGCCCTGGGCTACAAAAGATGCGGAGCCTTCGGGTGGGGCGGAGAGAGGCACGGGCGTCCGCAGAGAAAAAATTAAAAAAAAAAAAAAAAAAAAAAAAAAAAAAAAAAAAAAAAAAAAAAAAAAAAAAAAAAAAAAAAAAAAAAAAAAAAAAAAAAAAAAAAAAAAAAAAAAAAAAAAAAAAAAAAAAAAAAAAAAAAAAAAAAAAAAAAAAAAAAAAAAAAAAAAAAAAAAAAAAAAAAAAAAAAAAAAAAAAAAAAAAAAAAAAAAAAAAAAAAAAAAAAAAAAAAAAAAAAAAAAAAAAAAAAAAAAAAAAAAAAAAAAAAAAAAAAAAAAAAAAAAAAAAAAAAAAAAAAAAAAAAAAAAAAAAAAAAAAAAAAAAAAAAAAAAAAAAAAAAAAAAAAAAAAAAAAAAAAAAAAAAAAAAAAAACGCAGAGAGATCCTTCGGCGCGCGAAAGCTCCTGTGTCCATGACTTTCGCTGCGACGAGCGGCGACCTCGGGATGACAACGGGCGGCGGCATGGGGTCTGGTACGGCGATTGGCCTAACCCGGGGCGAAGAAAGAGCCGCTGGCGAGCGTGGGTTCGCGATACGGAGTGGGGCGATTGAGCGACGACAAAGCTGCACGGAGAGCAATGGAGATGGGGGAGCGTAGATACTTTGGACGCGACAATCCTACGGCGCTTCAAATGGCGGCGCTTCAAATGGCGGCGGGCGCTTCAATCCGCAGCGGAAGGGCGGCGCGCAGCCCGAATGCGACGCTCGGGCTGGCGTGGACGCACGGCCATGGGCTCCGCTGGAGGCGCTGTAACCGCGGAAGTTGGATTTCCGGAAGAACATTGATTCGCTGCTTCGGTTGCTGGGGCAGTTTGTGGTTCTCGCGCAGCCAGCGCGCCAGGAGGGCCTCGGCCCTTCCTCGATCCACTGTTCGAGCAGTGCCGCAATCTCTTTGCGCAAGTTGGCGGCATGATTCAGGCGCGAAAGTTCGAAGCTCTCGAGAGAGGGGCCCGAGGCCTCGTGCAAATAATCCCAAGGCGGGGTGACGCGACGAGTGGCCATGGTCGACCTCCTGGAACTGTTCCCACTCCCTTTATTGCGGGAGTATTAACACAGGCCGTACTACCGAGTCAGTTAGTACTAAATAAATTCCCCTAGGGCTGTGGAAAAGTTAGCAGAGAAACCCCGAGGGGGATTGAAGGAGCCGGCGAGCCGATGTGCAGCGGATGTTCGGGCGATTACGCGGGCGGTTTTGACTCGGATGATCCCGACGATCCGATGGCCGACGCGGGAGATGGCGCAAGCTACGCGAGCTTCCGCGGAACAAGTGATACGGACTTGGCGGAGGGCACGGGCGGCGGGCCGGCGGGCTTGGAAGTTCCGGAAGACGCCTCGGAAAATTGCGAAATCCTGGTGACCGGCACGCATATCGTGGAAATCCGCGTGATTTCGGCGAATTCGCGGGGGCAGGGTCGATCCAGCGACCGTTTTTTTTTGTCCAGCGATCGATCCGGCGATCAATCCGGCGACCGATTCTGGAATAGGCGAGAAGCCCTGCCGCCCCATACG